>CAVZCK010000021.1:0-865226 GCA_963773735.1 uncultured Alphaproteobacteria bacterium
ATATGTGGCTGCAGATCAACGATTTTTACACGCGCCTGCTGGCACTGACCGAGGCCGACTTCTCCGAGACCCGCTTGACGCGAAGCTGCGACACGATCAAGCGGGGCTGTTACGCCGAGATCGGCGTCGCCGAAAGCACGCTGTACCGCGACGAAAGTTGGCCGTTCTTCCGGCTTGGCCTGTTCATCGAGCGTGCCGACCAGACCAGCCGGCTTCTCGACGTGCAATTCGCCCGGCGGACGACCGGCATAATGAAGGACGCCAAGCCGGAGCAGCAGGAGGGCCTGTGGAACGCGCTTTTGCGCTCGGCCTCGGCCTACCATTCCTACCGGCGCGGCCATCACAGCGGCTTCGACCCCGGCGACGTTATCCGCTTTCTCATCTTCGACACACGCCTGCCGCGTTCGATCTCCTTTTGCGCCAACGAAATCCAGCGCATGGTCGGCCAGCTTCGCGGCGAATTCCATCTGCGCAACGCGCAGCGCTCGTTCGAGCGCGTCGAGCGTTTCCAGAGCGATTTGCAGGCGGCCGCAAAGAATGGCAGCCTTCTCGACGGGCTCCATGGCTTCAATGAATGGGTGCAGTCCGAGCTGATGGCCCTGACGTTGGAACTGGGCTCCGCCTTCTTCGGCCGGCAGCCTGAACCCGCGAGCCCGGAAAAAGACCCGGCAGTGGGACTTCCGGTCGCACCAGGTCGCAGTCGCAATCCAGCGGGTCGAGCCAAACCCAAACCCAGGGCTAGGCGATTGCAGCGATCAGGGTCCAGTAAAACAGCGCCAGCAAAGCGGCTTGCGAAGAGGGGCTAGATGACCCTGCACGTCGCGCTCACCCACCGCACGGCTTACCAGTACGACCGCGTCATCGCGCTGGGCCCCAGGTCTCCGCCTGCGGCCGGCGCCCCATTGCCGCACGCCGATCCTCAGCTATTCGCTGAAGATCGACGCCGAAGAGCACTTCATCAACTGGCAGCAGGACCCGTTCGGCAACTACCTGGCGCGCGCTGGTCTTCCCGGAGAAGACCAACGAATTCACCGTGACGGTCGATCTCGTCGCCGACATGGCGGTCATCAACCCGTTCGACTTCTTCGTCGAGGACTAGCGAAGGATGGCCGTTCGCCTACGAGCCGGAGCTGAAGAAGGAGCTCGCGCCCTATCTCGAGCCCGTGCCGATCGGGCCGCTGCTCAAGGACTATTTCGCGCGGTCTGGCGACCAAGGCCGATACGACCATCGATTTCCTCGTGCTGCTCAACCGGCAGGTCAGCCGACATCAGCTATCTCATCCGCATGGAGCCCGGCGTGCAGACGCCCGAGGAGACGCTGAAACGCAGCGGCTCCTGCCGCGACTCGCGGCTGGCTGCTGGTGCAGATCCTGCGCCATCGGCCTCGCGGCGCGCTTCGTCTCCGGCTATCTCATCCAGCTCCGGCCGGACGTGAAGCCGCTCGACGGCCCCGCGGGCGCCGCCACCGATTTCACCGACCTGCACGCCTGGGCCGAAGTCTACCTGCCCGGCGCCGGCTGGATCGGCCTCGATCCGACGTCCGGCCTGCTCGCCGGCGAGGGCCATATCCCGCTCGCGGCGACGCCCAGCCCGATCAGCGCCGCGCCCATCACCGGCGGCCACGAGCAGGCTGAGGTCGAGTTCTCCTTCGACATGACGGTCACGCGCATCCCCGAGACCCCGCGCGTCACCAAGCCCTACAGCGACGAGCAGTGGGACGCAATCCTCGCCGCCGGCGACGCGGTCGACCGGCGGCTGAACGCGGGCGACGTGCGGCTTTCGCATGGGCGGCGAGCCGACTTTCGTCTCCGTCGACGAATGGACGGCGCCGAGTGGAATACCGCCGCCGTCGGCCCGACCAAGCGCCGCTACGCGGAAACTGGTCCGCCGGCTGCGCGACCGCTTCGCGCCGGGCGGTCTCCTGCATTACGGCCAGGGCAAGTGGTATCCGGGCGAGCCGCTGCCGCGCTGGGCGTTCGCCGTCTACTGGCGCGCGGACGGCGAGCCGCTGTGGCAGAACGAGCTCATCGACGATGAGGTCAGCGCGAAGGCGCCGACGATCGCGGACGCGGACCGCTTCACGAAGGCGCTGTCGAGCAAGCTCGGCCTGCCGCAGGACAGCGCGATCCCGGCCTACGAGGACCCCGCCTATTTCGTGCTGGTCGAGCAGAAGCTGCCGATCAACGCGACGCGGGGGACCAACAAGCTGGACGACCCGGCCGAGCGGGCGCGCATCGTGCGCATCTTCGAGCGAGGGCTCGCCGAGCCGGCGAGCTACGTCCTGCCGGTGCAGGTGTGGCAGTCGCCGGACCGCGGCCGCCGCTGGGTCACGGAGCGCTGGGCCTTCCGCCGCGAGAAGCTGTTCCTGATGCCGGGCGATTCGCCCGCCGGCTTCCGCCTGCCGATCGGCGGCCTGCCCTAACGCGCGATCAACTATCCGCACGTCCTGCCGTCCGACCCGATGGCTCAGCAGCTCGCGCCGCTGCCCCGCCGCGAACGCTGGTGCAGAACAGCCGCGCGGTCACGCTAGGTGCCGCCGGCTACGCCGGACGCGCCGCAGGAGGTCGTCGGCTCGGTACGCACCGCACTCGCGGTCGAGCCGCGCGACGGCCACCTGTGGGTCTTCCTGCCGCCGCTCGAGGACGCGGTGGATTACGCCGCGCTCGTCGCCGCGGTCGAGGACGCCGCCGCCGAAACCGCCCTGCCCGTCCACTCGAGGGCTATACGCCGCCTCATGACAGCCGCATCAACGTCATCAAGGTCACGCCCGACCCCGGCGTGATCGAGGTCAACATCCATCCGGCGCCGAACTGGGACGAGGTGGTCGACATCACCACCACCCTCTACGAGGAGGCGCATCTCACCCGGCTCGGCACCGAGAAATTCATGATCGACGGGCGCCATACCGGCACCGGCGGCGGCAACCACATCGTCCTCGGCGGCATCACGCCGGCCGACAGCCCGTTCCTGCGCCGCCCCGATCTGCTCGGCAGCCTCATCGCCTACTGGCAGAACCACCCCTCGCTCTCCTATCTGTTCTCCGGCCTGTTCATCGGCCCGACCAGCCAGGCGCCGCGCCTCGACGAGGCCCGCCACGAGCAGCTCTACGAGCTGGAGATCGCGCTTGCGCAGGTCCCCGACCCGCCAGCGGCCAGATCCCGCCATGGCTGGTCGACCGGCTCTTCCGCAATCTGCTCGTCGACGTGACCGGCAACACGCACCGCGCCGAGATCTGCATCGACAAGCTCTATTCGCCGGACGGGCCGACCGGGCGGCTCGGCCTCGTCGAGTTCCGCTCCTTCGAGATGCCGCCGCATGCGCGCATGAGCCTCGCCCAGCAGCTCCTGTTGCGCGCCTTCGTCGCCCGGTTCTGGGAGACGCCGTATAAGGGCAAGCTGGTGCGCTGGGGCACGGCGCTGCACGACCGTTTCATGCTGCCGCATTTCGTCTGGCAGGATTTCCTCGGCGTCATCGACGACCTTAAGCTGGCCGGCTTTCATGTCGAGCCGGAATGGTTCGCGCCGCACTTCGAGTTCCGCTTTCCGCTCTATGGCGCGATCGAGAATGTCGGGCTCGAGCTGGAGCTGCGTCAGGCGCTTGAGCCCTGGCACGTGCTGGGCGAGGAAGGCGTCACGGCGGCACCGCGCGCTATGTCGATTCTTCGCTGGAGCGTGTCCAGCTCCGCACGGCCCGCATGACCGGGACCGCTACGTCGTGACCTGCAACGGCCGCACCCTGCCGCTCACCTCGACCGGCGTTCAGGCGAGGTCGTCGCCGGCGTGCGCTACCGCGCCTGGCAGCCGGCCTCGGCGCTGCATCCCACCATCCCGCCGCATGTGCCGCTGGTCTTCGACATCATCGATACATGGACCGGACGCTCGATCGGCGGCTGCCGCTATCACGTCGCCCATCCCGGCGGCCGCAACTTCGATACGTTCCCGGTCAACGCCTACGAGGCCGAAGGCCGCCGTCTCGCCCGCTTCGAAGCCCTCGGCCATAGTCCCGGGAGCGTCAGAGCGGGGCCAGCGAAAATCAATCCTGAATATCCGTTCACGCTGGATCTACGCCTCAGCGCCTAAAGCTCGCCGATGAAAACAAGGTTTCGGCATACCAACAAGCGATCCGCCGCACCATGGCCGGAAAGCGACGGCGCTGGCGCGCCTTTGCCGCCGGTGATATCATTGAAACACCGCATAATTAGCGTGATGCTTTGCATGTACTCGGCTGGCTTTTGTTTTCAAAATCCTTTCAGCTCGTGCTTTTCCGGGCGAACAACATTAGGCGGCGCACACACAGGATTCCCCACAAACGATGATGACCATGATCGAAGGGATCGGAACGCCCAGCGAGGATCCGTTCGTCAGCTATGCTGCGGATGGCACTCGCTTCGACGAGATGATCGACCGACAGGGACGCCTGCGTCCGCATTGGCTGCCATTGGCGCGAGAGTTCGGGAGTTTTAGCAGGGCTGAGCAGGCGGCCCGATCCGAAAAGCTGCGGCGCCTCGTCCGTGAAAACGGCATCGCGCAGGATCTGCTCGCCGAGGCGCACAGCACCGATGAACGCTGGAACATCGACCTGATGCCGCTCATCATCTCGCCCTCGGAATGGCAAAGCCTGGAGCGGGCGATGGTGCAGCGCGCCCGGCTGTTCTCCCGGATTCTGAACGATGTTTACGGCGAGCAAGCGCTGCTGCGCAGTGGCCGCATCCCGCCCCAGCTCATCCTCGGCGATCCCGCCTTTCTGCGCCCGCTGAGCGGCACGCCGGACGGGCGAGGCCGGCTCGCATTCTATGCCGCCGATCTCACGCGTGACGCCGACGGGCGTTGGCGCATTCTCGACAATCATGCCGAGACCATTGCCGGCGCTGGCTTTGCGCTCGCCAACCGGATCGTTCACTCTCACATTTCGAGCGACCTTTTTCACAAATCCAACGCGCTTCGGCTTGCGCCCTATTTTAATGCCATGTACGGGCAACTGCTCGCCCGCGCCGGACGTGACAACGCCAGCATGGCGCTCTTGACCCCGGGCGCTGCCACGAGGATTATTTCGGCCACGCCTATCTCGCCCGCTATCTCAGCCTGCTGCTCGTCGAGGGCGGCGATCTGCGCGTGGTCGGCAACCGCATCTATATGAAAACGCTGGAGGGCCTTCGCCCGATCGATCTGGTCCTGCGCTGCGTCGCCGGCGCGGAATCCGATCCGCTTGAGCTCGATCCCGCCGGCTATCTGGGGCCGGTCGGCTTCGTCCAAGCGCTCAGGACAAATCCCGATATTGCCGCCAATGGGCTCGGCACGGCGATCGTCGAGAATCGCGGCCTCGGGCCTTATCTGCCCGAACTCTGCAAGGAACTGCTGCGCGAGGAATTGGCGGTTCATGACCATACCCGCTCCTGGCTGGGCGAGGCGTCCGCCCGCGAGCACGCCTTCGCCAATCTCGACAAGATTGCGATCAGACCCGTGCAGGAAGGCACCGGACGCCCGGGACGGCCGCAGCGCGCCATGCTGCCGGCAAAAATGTCGTCTGCCGATCGCGACCGGCTCAAGCGAGACATCGAGATCCACGATCACAGCTACCTCGCCGAGGAAATGTCGAAATTCGCCACACTGCCGTCCTGGACGCCCGAAGGCTTGAAGCCGAAGAGTTTCGCGCTGCGCCTCTTCGCAACGCTGGTCGATGGTGAATACCAGGTCATGCCGGGCGGCATCGCGCTCGAACTCGACACGGCAAAGGGCATTGCGCTTTATGGCGCCGCCGCACGCACTTGGGATGTCTGGGTATCGTCGGACGCCCATATTGCGCCCTATGTCAGCCGGCTGCGGCTGAGCCTCGATGCGCCGAAGATCAGCCGCGGCGGCACCGGGCTGCGCAGCCGCATCGCCGACAATCTGTTCTGGCTCGGCCGCTACGCCGAGCGTGCCGACTGGATCATGCGCCTCCTGCGCGGCGCGCTGAGCCGGCTCGATCCGGACACGGCGGCTTTCCAGCATCGCGATGTCGTCGTCAAGGCGCTGGATCTGCTGCTTGCGAAAGACGAGGACCTCATTGCGCTGCAGCGTCAGGATGCGGCGATCGAGCAGCGTGCCCGCGCTCTGATGTCCGGGCGCGGCCGCAGCTATGGTCTCGTCGAAACGCTTGCCGATATGCACCGTGTCGCCGGCCTCATCCGCGACCGCCTTTCGGTGGAGCTGTGGCGGACTTTGCAGATCTTCCAGACCTCCTCCATCTGGTGCGGCGACGCCGAGCCGCAGAGCCTCCCCGAGGCGCTCGATTATTTAGATCAGGGTATTGCCACGCTCGCTGCCTTCAATGGCATGGCCGCCGAGAATATGACGCGCAATTACGGCTGGACCTTTATGGAGATCGGCCGGCGCATGGAGCGGGCGCTAAACCTTTCGGAGCTGCTGAACGCATTGTTCAGCAAGCGCCAGGATGAAGCGGCCGAAGCCGCGGGCCTCACCTTTGCCCTCGAAGTCGCCGACAGCATCCTGACCTACCGCTCGCGCTATCTTTTTGCGCCGGCACTGCCGCTGGTTCTCGATCTTCTGCTCGCGGACGAAACCAATCCGCGCAGCGTCGCGTTCCAGCTCGCGGCCGTCTCGGGGCATCTGGACGATCTCCCGCAAAGCCCGCAGGACGTGCCGCAGAGCGAGGAACGCAAGCTTATCCTTGATTTGCTGACGCAGAGTCAGGCTTGCAGATGTGCACGAGCTGTCGAAAGCTGACGCGAACGATCGGCGAGAGGCATTCAAGGCGCTGTTCACGCTGCTGATCAAAGAGCTGCCCAAACTCTCCGCAGCAATTACCCGGCGGTATTTCAGTTTGACCGAAGACGAAATGAAGCGCATTCAGCCGCGCCTCGGGTCAAGGCCATGATTTTTGAGGTCAGCCACAAGACCGTCTATCGCTATACAGCTCCTGTCGCGCAGGCCCATCATCTCGTTCACCTTGCTCCCCGTCCGCATCAACGCCAGCGTATCATCCGGCACACGCTTGTGGTTGACCCCGCACCGGCATCGCGGAACGATTTCGTCGATTATTTCGGCAATCCGGCCTCGACCGTCGCCATTGAGAGCAGCCATTCGGAGCTGCTGATCCATTCGCGCAGCCTGATCGAGGTGAGCGCGCCGGCGCCGCTCGATCTCGCCGCATCGGAGCCCTGGGACAAGGTGGCCGCCCAGCTTGCCCCGGCCAGGAAGCCTTACGACATTCAGGTCATTCAATATCTGATGCCGTCGCACTATACGGCGATTACCGACGAGCTGATCGACTTCGCAAGACCGTTCTTCACGCCCGGCCGCCCGATCCTCGAATGCGCGCGAGCGCTCACAAACCGCATCCATGCGGATTTCGTCTATGACGGCTCGGCAACCGACGTCGCAACCACAATCGGCGAAGTCCTCAAAATCCGGCGGGGCGTCTGCCAGGACTTCGCTCATGTGCTGACCGGCTCGATGCGGGCGTTCTGCCTGCCCGCACGCTATGTCAGCGGCTATCTGCTGACGCGTCCGGCGGCCGGCAGGGAAAAGCTCGTCGGCGCCGACGCATCGCACGCCTGGGTCTCGGTCTGGTCGCCTGGCGTTGGCTGGGTGGATTTCGATCCGACGAACAATATCGTCCCCAAGGACGAGCATATCACCATCGCCTACGGCCGAGATTTTCAGGACGTCAGCCCGGTGACCGGCGTCCTGCTCGGTGGCGGCACACATCAGGTCGACGTCGCCGTCGATGTCGTGCCCGCGCTCACGGTGGCGAATTAGCCGCCCATCAGCGACACTCTCAGCTCTCAAAGCAGCGGATCAGCCAGGCGCGGATCTGCTCGGCTGCCTGCTGCCACTGCGACTCGAGCATGATGGCGTGAGCACAGTCCGGAATGATGATGGGGGCGACACCGTAATAGGCGCCGGTAAGATAGACATCGGCCAGCGGAACCAGATTGTCGCGCTCGCCGCCGACAATGAGCCGCGGCGGCGCCAGCCAGGCGAGCGGTGCGATCGGCGGCCAGCCCATCAGCTCGATACTCGCCCGCAGCGCGGGCGCACTGAGGCGGCGTATGAGCTGCTTCCGATCGCCCGGCGCGATCGGCTTTGAGAACAGCCCGCGCTCGAGGATGCCGAGATCGACATCGCCGATCCGCCCGCTCCGCGCCTTATAGAGTTCGTCCCAAAGCGAGGGATTGCGGTTGTACATCGAAAGCGAGGCACGCATCAGCCCGTACGGCGGCACCGACGCCATGAGCACGAGGCCTGCCACCCGTCCGCCCTGGCGCAGGTAATATTGTGCGACACCGCCGCCCATCGAATGCGCGACGATGACGATCGGGCCATCGATCTGGCGCACGGCCCAATCGAGATCCTCGCTGAAATCCTTCAGGCGCCAGAAGCGCGTGCCGTCGCCGCCATCGCTTTCGCCGTGGCCGCGCAGGCTGAGGGCATAGCTGGGAAAGCCCTCATCCGCGAGATAGGGAAGGAAATTGTCCTCCCAGACCCAGGCGCCAAGGCAAATGCCATGAACGAGAAGGATACTCATCTTTCGCGTCCGGCTCGCGGGGACGGCGGACAACAGCTCAAGCTGCATCGATCTGCCCTGCAATGACCTTTGAAACAGCGCAACTCCAGAAAATGCGCTCCGCTATCTAGCGGCTTTCTGCCTCACGTTCGATCGAACGATGGTCGCACAAACATCTGAAGGCTGGGTGACTGCTGAAAATATGGCAACCGCGATTGCGAAATGCCCGCGGCAACGGTGCGTCCACGATCGGCGCCTGCGGAACACTGCATATCGCCGGAGAAAGACCGTTACAGCCAGCCGCGCCGCTTGAAATAAAGATATGGCAGAACGCCAGCACCGATCATCAGCACGATCGAAAGCGGATAGCCGATCCACCAATTGAGCTCCGGCATGAACTTGAAGTTCATGCCGTAAATGCTCGCGACCAGTGTCGGCGGCAGGAACACCACGGACACCACCGAGAAGATCTTGATGACGTCGGTCTGCTCGATATTCGACATGCCCAGCGTCGCGCTCAGCATGAAATTGATGTTGTTGGCAAGGAAGCTGGAGTGATCGCTGAGCGCCAGCACGTCGCGGGAAAGCGTTTTCAGCGATCGGGCGAGCGCCTTGTTCGGCTTCGCCTCGCTCGGGCGGCTGAGAAAGGACAGCACCCGCCCGATGCTGACGAGAATTCGCCGAGTCCGCGAAGTCAGCCCCTCGGCGTGACCGATTGTGCGCAGCGCCTCTTCATAGTCGGTCTTGCCCCGTGAGAAGATCGTGCGCGACACCTGGTTCATCTCATGCTGCGCGCGCTCCAGCACATCCGCGACGCGGTCGATGATCGCGTCGAGCAGCCCCACGAGAATCGTCTCGCCCGAAACGCCGAGATCAGCCTGGCGCTGGCACTGCGAGGCATAGGCGCGAAACGGCAGCGGATTGGCATAGCGGATCGTCACCAGACGCTGGCCGATGAGCACGAAGGTGACCGGCTCGGTTTCGGGGCTTTCCGCTTCGACGTGGGTCATGACGGTCGCGGTCATGAACAAGGCGCCGTTTTCCTGATAGAGCCGGCTGGAGATTTCGATCTCGCGCATTTCCTCACGGGTTGGCAGCTCGACGGCGAGGCCGGCCTCGGCGAGCGCCTCTTCCTCTTTCGTCGGCGCCAGAAGGTCGATCCAGATCGCATCGGCCGGCAAAGGCTGGTCCCTTGAACCGCGACCGGCGACAGGCTTCCATTCTTGCGCACATAAGCCGTGATCATTGCTCTACCTCCTAGAGCAACCCGCGTCCAATTCGACGCGGTTAAGTTGCTCTAACACTATAGAATAGATCAACTTTTCTGCGTTTAATGGACTCCGATTATACGCAGGTTGATCTAGAGAGAGGCTGCAACCTCGGTTGCGGCGTTGCGGTTTCGCGGGGCCTGCATGCCGAAGGCGGGCCAGTGTGGTGATCGGGAAGCCCCTACAGTGTCTCGGCAACCGCTTTTAGGGGACTTCCCGATCACCACCCTAGAGACTGATAGTTACGAGTGTCCCTCTTGAATCCGACGTTCGCTAGCGACCAGGCGGCAGAACGAGGCGAACTTCGGATTCGAGACACTCGTGCGGCGGCAGCTTCTGGAGGGCGGTCTCAGGCGCTGTCTCTTGCTTAGGTGCTGTCCGCTTGCAGCGTCAAAATCAAGCGATTTTTCGCCGGTGCAGGCTTTCTTATGCATCGGGCACGGCTTCGGACATCAAACTTGCGCGAGAACATCCCGAAGGATGAGGCAGTTCGATGGAAATAGGCGACGTGCACCGCCTCACAAGATCCCGGGCAAGGCCTTTCGGCTTTTCCGGGATGACGAGGCCAAGGGAACCGGATGCGTTCGAATTTAACGGGGATGCTTTAGTTTTTCACGACGCTTGCCGTCTGGCCGAAGAGCAGCTTTCGCTCCGCCTCGGTTCTGATGCCACCGCCATTCGGGTTCACCTGCTGAACCAGTTCATAGGCCTTGATCGTTGCAGGGCGCTCCTTGATGGCGTGGAACCAGCGCTTCAGATGCGGGAAATCGTCGAGATTCTGGCCCTGGCGCTTATAGGGCACGATCCAGGGATAGCTCGCCATGTCGGCGATCGAGTATTCGCCGGCGACGAATTCGCGGTCGGCGAGGCGTTTGTTCAGCACCGCATAGAGGCGATTGGTTTCGTTGACGTAGCGGTTAATGGCATAGGGAAGCTTTTCCGGTGCATAGAGCGCGAAATGATGGTTCTGGCCGGCCATCGGCCCGAGCCCGCCCATCTGCCAGAACAGCCATTGCAGGACCTCGACGCGGCCGCGAATGTCCGTGGGCATGAACTTGCCGGTCTTCTCGGCGAGATAAAGCAGGATCGCGCCGGATTCGAACACGGAAATCGGCGCACCACCGTCCTTTGGCTCGTGATCCATGATCGCGGGGATCCGATTGTTCGGCGCGATGGCGAGGAATTCGGGCTTGAACTGATCGCCCTTGCCGATATTCACGGGCACGATTTTGTAAGGCAGTCCGGCTTCTTCCAGGAACATCGTGATCTTGTGGCCGTTGGGCGTTGTCCAATAATGGAGTTCGATCATCTCAAGACCTCTTTCGTTGATGTCGACCGCATGTCGAGCAGGGCCAGAACCGGTCTGACCGCCCCTTCCAGCAATTCGCGTTTTGGCCGCGTTCGGGCAAGAACGCGCAGACCCAGAATGACGGCGAGCAGCATCCGGGCGGTCTCGGACGCATTCAGCTCCTGGGATATTGCGCCCGCCGATTGCCCGGCGATCAGACTGCGCTCGAAAAAACTCTGGATTTCGCTCGAAATAACGCCAGATGAGCGCCGCAAGTTCACGATCGTCAGGCGGCGACCTCCATCGCCGTGTTCACGAGCAAACAGCCGCGGCCGTCGGGCACAGTCAGCGCCTGATCGATGGTCTCCCGCAGGAAGGCGAGGATCGCCTGTTTCGGCGGAAGGTCGCGTTCAAGGCGAGCGATGCGCGCGCGGGTTCGCTCCTCGGCATAGCGCTCGAGCGCCTGCACGAACAGCGTCCGCTTGCAGCCATAAGCGTTGTAGAGACTTGGTCCGGCGATCCCCATCTCGTCAGCCAGATCGCGGATGGACGAGGACTTCAGACCATTCCGCCAAAAACAGTCGATCGCCGCATCAAGCACCTGTTTTTCGTCAAAGGCTTTCGGCCGCGCCATGAAGGGATTTTCGTCGCTCAAATGGGAGCCATAAGGATAACGTAGATATTTGATCAGGCGCTACAAAACCTCGTGAGCGGGTCCCGCAGCCGCGTGGACACCGCCATTCAACGCGGTAGACAAGCGGCTGCCATGCGATCGGCGCGGGGTTCGCCGGGCGGCGCGACAAGGGGTGATTTAGCAATGGTACCGCCGCCCCGGCTCGAACGGGCGACCCCATATGCTCGACCCGAAGGAAGAGTCAACCAGGCGAGGCATGCTCCTGCAGCAAGCGCTCGATGCGATAACCGATGTTGGCCGCAGGTAGCGACCGACCGGTGAGCTGAAGGAGCGCACTCTGATGGAAAGCTTGAAGCAGATCCGTCTCCCGGATGCTGCGCTTCGATCAGAATGCGATTTTTAGGCCCAGTTGTCCGCCATAGGTGGCGACATCGTGCTCGGCGAACTCCGACGTAAAGGCGCCCAGCACCGTCACCGCTGGCATAAGCTCGATCGTAGTGCCAAGTTGAACCGTGCCCCAGTCGCGGCCCAAGGCAATGCCGGCATCGAAAAAGATGGGGCAAAATCGACCGTTGTGAGGGAGGCGGTCACGGAACGATCCTCGCCGTTGAATTCGTGGTTCCAGACAAGTTGCGCGAAAGGATGCCATTCGTCGATCTTGGCGCTCACCCGGTAGCCCAGCTCGCTAATCTCCGAGCCGCGCGTCTGATTTCCGAACGAAAGACTCGTGAAACTGCCACTCTCGGTGAAGCCACCGACTTCCGCGCGCTGCCAGGTGAAGCCCAGCACGGGGCCATGCGTCAGCCCGTCATTGGTAAACTTATATCCCCCTTCAAGCGCGGCCGACAGGTTGTGGCCATCCGTGCTGCCGTCGTTCGCCTGCACGGTAATGCCGATGGGCACAAGGCGGTTCACATCGTAATCCAGCTTGCCGTAAGTGCCGATCACGCTGCCCCAGAACCGCCCCTGCGCATAAGCTGCATAAAGACTTCCTGCCACATCGCGTTGCGTAAAATCGCCGCCGAGACTGAAATCCGACTTCTGCCGTTCATAGGCAACGGCCACGCCGGTCACAACACCGTTCGGCCATTTGTAGTCGACGCCTGCGGTGAGTGCGGCCGGGTTACCTGGATCGTCCGGGAAGCCATTATACGGGTTATCGATCTTCAGGCGGGAGATGTCGCCCGTCACCCAGGAGTTCAGACCGAGCGGGCCGCGCTGCTGCTGGGAAGCCTCGATCTGGTTGCGGATGGTAAAGATCGACTGCGTGCGCGCCTTGACGGCGTTTTCGGGCAGGAAGGAAATCTCGCTCGGCGCCACGATCAGGCTGTACATATAGTCGGCCATGATTTTCTGGCCGGCCGTCGCCAAGTGCTGATCGTCGGCGAACAGATGGGTGAGATCGTCTCCCGGCGCGAATGTATAGGGCGCCTGGAGATCAGAGGAGCAGAGCAAGGCTGAAGCGGAGCTTACTGGCTTAATCACGGGGTCGCCAGTGTAGAGAGGGTTGAATTGGCAGGCCGGGTGGCCGGTATCGATGAAGTCGAAACCGAAGGCGTGTACGCCACTATTAAAATCGTCCCTGATGGCAAGGCGCACAGCGTTAATGTCCGCGGGGACGAAGTTCACGCCGGCTGTCGCGAGGTCGGACCACAGCGACTGGCTGTAAAACTTCCGCAGCGCGTTCACATCCGGATTGTTGTTAAGGGAGTAGGGAAGGTCCGGAACTACGATGTACTTCGCGCCGAGCTGATGCAGTTTACTAACTTCGTCCACCAAGGGGTTTATGGCGTCATTGACCAAATAGGGTATTTGATCCGCTGTAGCCAATCCCAAGGCGTGGGCAACGTCGTTTCCGCCCGAGCTGATCAAATAAAGAGCGTTGGGATTTGCCCGCCCGCCATTTGCGGCAAGGTAGGTCTCGATCTGCGTTGTCGTCGGAATTGCTTGCTTGAAATCATCCCCCGTCGCCGCGAAGTCCAGAGCATCCTTGGCACCGCTGGTGGCGTAATCGGTGCCGCCTCCGGGCGTGTTGGAAGGAAGGGCCTCAAGGCCAAAGAACGAGGCGAGCGCCTCCGAATACATGCCGCCAGGGCTCGTAGTCGGCTTGCCGGCGCCATGCGCGACGCCGGTCGGCCAATCGTTGTTGTAATTCGTGCCCCCCCCGGGAACGAAGCCGGGCTGTAAGATTGTCTGCTCTCTGTAATAGCCGCTATCGACGGTGCTATCGCCGAAAACGATGGCCTGGTTGAAGCTCTGAGCCGACACAGGCGCGGCGGCAACCAGCAAGGTGCCAAGAACAATCGAACGCCTAAACATTATCGATTGCATGAAACGACCCCCAATTTCTCAAAACTTGATGCACATAATTTGATTAAAGATTTACGGGCCGCGTTAGAGCACGTCAAACGCTCGCGGTGCCGTGTCTTCAGGATATGTAAAATTTCGTGGAACTGTGGCCGCTGGGCTTCTGTTTCTGCTGGCCGGATAAAGTCTCGCCTTGCGTGACCGCAGATTGGCTGCGGCCACCGGCCGTCCATACAGGAGTTCGCGATTTTCTTGAGAATTTTGGTACCGCCGCCCCGGCTCGAACGGGGGACCCCCAGATCCACAATCTGGTGCTCTAACCAACTGAGCTACGGCGGCTCATATGCCTCATGAAGGTTCGCTGGGAAATTAAGACGATCCGGCGCCGGTTGCAAGAGAAAGGCGACCGCAGACAGTCTGGCCGGAGCAAGCATTCACCGGGCCACGAAAACGAAAAGGCGGCTGCGATCGGATCCTCTCCGAGAGGCCCAGACGGCTCAACCTACCGAGGCGATCACATCGTCGAGCGAGGCTTCCACCATCGCAAAACGCACGTCAACCTCGCGTAGATCGCGGGCCAAGAAGATCAGCCGCTCGGTGATCTTATCAACCAAGTGCTGCGCGATGGAGAGGTCGGTCTCCATGACCGCGAAAAGCTCCTCCCGGCTGATGGCGAGCGCGCGCACCCGCGCTTCGGCAACGACGTCGAGTGTGTAGACCGTCTCGGTCAGCATTGCCATTTCGCCGACGAGCATACCCCGTCCCAGCGTCTCTGCCGTCAGCGCGGAGCCTTCCGGCGGTTGGGTGACGGCGCGTCCGCTGAGGATCAGATAGCCGGTCTGCCCCGACGCGCCACTTGCGACGATCGTGGAACCGGCTTCGAAAAACGTCTTCTTTGCTTTGATGACGATCGCCAAAAGCTGCTCAGGCGCAAGGCCCTCGAAAAGGGGCACGCAGCCCAAAAGCTCAGCGTTCTTGTCGAGCGCCATGATTGCCCTGCCAATATTGCATCGAAACGCAATACGCCCCTATTTCCCGATCGCAGGGTGGGGTGAGTTGCAAAGGCTTGGCAAGGCGTTTCGGTTCCGATCGCGCGGCAGGCCGAAACGTCAAACTATGATCGCGTCATGCCGAATTGCCCATGGTCCATATCTTTTTGTTTGCGCGCAATTTTTCGGGAAAGCCGATCGCCATCCCCCACGTCTGCGCTGCGACGTGACTTTTCCCGATTGCGCCCTGGAGCCTACGAGAAGCAGCGTGACCTGAAGCGACGCTATGCAGCGAGCCAACGCTGATGGCAGGAATTCGCATCTTATGCATTGCTTCTCAAAAGCCGATCGTTTTCCATTCCTGGAAAATCGATGCTTGTGCATAGGTCAACACATCGGCTCGGACGGTTGCCTGCCAATCGGCGAGGAATTCGCATTGCCAGCACTTCCGTAGCTGCGGAAGCCGGCCCGGTTGATGCACAGGAAGCGATGATCGCTAGACGTTCACAGACGAATATTTCTGGCTGTGCAGAAGGAATAAAGGCGCCTAGGAAGAAATGATTATTTCGGGAGCGCCAAATTCGTCACATCGGTGAAGTGGGGCCTTGGAAAAAAATATTACAAGTGCGCATTTTAAAAAAACTGGAATCTTAAGACTATAGTCGCCATTTTAAGATGGTGAAGCTGCCAGCAATTCAGAGGAAAAAGATCATCGGTTCGAAATTTATTCGCCTTATGGCCGCCGCGGCTCGGTCCGTTCACGCCTAACAGGAAGCCATTCGATCGGCAACGTAACGGGACTATGCTGCCTTCAGCAGATGTTACGTCGTCACGCCCAAATTTCCCCAACCTTCTTTAGGGCTGTTTGGTCCAAGCAAGGAGTGTACCTCATGTCTTCACACGGCATTTCAAAGGATGAAGTCCGGCGCCGATCGCAAGTGCGGGCCGAACAAGCAGAAAAGCGCAAAGTCGATGCTGTGAGAGCGCTTAAATCGCAGCAGGCGATGCGGGACGCCGAACAGGCTAAGACGCAGCGTCTGCGCGCACTCCGCCTCGCTAAGGCGGCTGAAGCAGCGACGCCCGAAAGCCCGGCCGCCGTCAAAACACCGCGGAAGAAGAAGGCCGTTGCTAAGTCTTGAAAATTGGCGTCGGAAATTTCATCAGCGCGCAGCACCTCGCGCCCTCTGATTTTGAGGATTGAGGGCGGCCGTAGGGTATCTGAGGTAAAGGCCGCCGGTTATTTCTTCTTTGGCTTTGCGGGTGCCCAGGCCGGCTTTTTCGCGGACTTAAATGGTGAGGCAGGCTCTGAAGCTTTTGGCTTGATCTGTTTCGGTTTTTTCGCCTCGCGATTGCCTCGGCGTTCCTTAGCCATGACATGCCTCCTGTTCGATTTTTGACTTAGAAATCCCGCGCAGATAATCGGCAGTAATCCTTTCGGATTCGCCAATAGACGGTATTTGCGACCGCTTCTATTCGCGGACGATTGGCATCGAAGACACCTAGCAGAGAAGCTTCGTCCGAAGCCGCGCGCGGGCTCATGCGGATCAAAGCATCCTGGTCCAGATCAAACGTGATCTCGAAAATCGCGAAGTGCCCCGACAAAGCGGATGCTGCGCTGCATCACGTTATAATTTCGGCTTGCATTTGGAAAAGTCAGCTTCATCGGCATTTCTCTAAACCGTCCCTTGTTAACACAACCGAGACTATCCAATAATCGCTCCGCAGATTTGCCGAGCGCAGTTGGGATAAATTGCCGAGAAGCGGCTTGCCGAGCCGTTCAGTCGCGGACGCACGACACTAGACAATTGAGTGCTCTCGGCAAATAAGGCTCCTCTTTGCGAGATGTAAGAAGGGCTTAGGAGTTTATTTGAAACGGCGTCACTGCCATGACACAGCGGGTTTCGTGACAAATCGAGGAAACTCATGTCTTCGCGCAGGCCGTTCGCGCGATCCGAACGCTTGCGACTGACGATCGTCAGGCCTTTAGCCCCAATAGCCATCGGCATCCGAACCGATGCCTTCCCAGGCCGCGTCGATGACCGTCATGCGCCGGGACCAGTGTGCTTCGTCCTGGCTGCACACGCGCCTTGCTACGCGCATCATTTTCTGCGGGCTGTGCAAGGTACGGAATAGCCCTTCGCCGATTTGCCTAACAGACAGCCGCAAAGCGCCGTCGATCGGGGACCCGGCAATCAAGTCCATGGCAACCTTGAACCGTGTCAGGGCTGGTCCTGAGCGCGCATATAGCGCGTGATCCAGTGCTTTGGCGGACGCAGGGCTAAGGGTATCGTTGAATTTGACGATTTCGCTGACAAGCGTATTGAGCGCGCGCTCCATGTCATCGACAGTTGCGTCCACATAACCGTGCTCGATCATTGCCACCTCGATGTGTTTGCGCCGTCTTGGGCCTGCAGGCGCCGGATCGTGTCGCCAGGCGCAACCTGCGCCCGCCATGGCCTCGGCCTCATGGCTTTACAATGACGGCCAGCGTTGATTCCCCGTCAGACGAAGACCACTCACGCATGCGCTTTTCGGTGGAGCCGCGACGCCGGTCGTTTCATGTCGTTCAGGCAGGAGCGGCCAGATCCCGAACAGCGCTGCCTGGATAAGGCGCCCGGCGGTTCCGGAAGTGCCGGGGCACCTCTCATGGTGGCGTGGCGACCGCACCACCGCCCCGTTCACGGCGTCACCTCGGACAGACAAGGCACTGGATTTCCAGACCCCATTATACAGGCTTTCCGGATGAGCGCCTGTTTTAATTCGTCCGGCGATAGGTTCTCTCTTGTCCCGGCGCGCCGGCGTTGCGATCGGCCGAAATAGGTGCAGCTTTCTGCGTCGCAACTCGGCTAGGCAAGCCCGTCCTTCTTGTCAGCTTTGATCTTCGCTGAACCGAATGCTCTGCTGCTCTGCAACTATGAACACTTGACTTTTTGACGGTGAGAGAGGATATGAGCTGAGTACGTCGCTTGGCTGCCGCGTGAGCAGCCCGCACTTTGAACGTTACGCGGTCTGACAGCATCGCGCTCTCTCCAGTGCAAGACACGTCACCAGCCTGTCAGGCGCTTTCTCCGCTGCAAGGCAGTCTCATAAGTTCCCATTTCACGCGGGGGTCTAACGATCTGCGGCCCGACAGGACAATCCGGTCCGGGGTGAACGCGTGATCGTAACCGCATGCCGCACGCTCCTTCGTTATTACGGTGTTTGCGTGTCCAAATCGTTCAATGAGGCGACCGGGCATCAAGCAAAGCTCCGTCTCGCCCTACAGAAAGGCATTTCCTTTGACGCAGTTCGAAGCCCTCGGGCTTTCTCCCATTCTCCTTAAATCGATCCATTCGCTCGGTTTTCAAACGCCGACCCCGATCCAGAGCCAGGCGATCCCCCACGTTCTTCGCGGTCACGACCTTATGGGGCTCGCCCAGACCGGTACGGGGAAGACGGCGGCGTTCGGCTTGCCGTTGGTGCAGCAGCTCCTTGCCGACAAAACCAGGCCCGCGCCGAAAACCATCCGTGCACTGATCCTGGCGCCGACGCGCGAGCTGGTCAACCAGATCGCCAGTCATTTGCGAGCCTTCGCCTGGCGCCAGCCGCTGCATATCGCCCTGGTCGTCGGCGGTACTTCGATCAATGCTCAGATCAAGACCCTGGCGCGGGGGACCGATATTCTTGTCGCAACACCCGGACGTCTGATCGATCTGATCGATCGCCGGGCGGTCTTTCTCGATAAGGCGAAATTTCTGGTTTTGGACGAGGCCGACCAGATGCTGGATCTCGGTTTCATCCATGCGCTTCGCCGAATCGCCAAGCTCGTCGGCACGCCGCGCCAGACGCTGCTGTTTTCCGCCACCATGCCGAAACAGATCGAAGAGCTGTCGCGCGCCTATCTGAAAGATCCGGTGCGCGTAGAGGTGTCGCCGCCCGGACGCGCGGTCGACAAGGTCCGTCAGTCGGTTCATTTCACAGGCCCACGCAGCAAGGTCGATCTGCTCAAAGAGTGCCTCGCCGAGCGGCGGGACGATCTTTCGCTCGTCTTCGCGCGGACGAAACACGGCGCCGAAAAGCTGATGAGGAGCCTGGTGCAATCCGGATTTGCGGCCGGTTCCATCCACGGCAATAAGAGCCAGGGCCAGCGGGAGCGCGCAATCAAGGCCTTTCGCGGCGGCGAGATCCGCGTGCTGGTGGCAACGGATGTCGCCGCGCGCGGCATCGACATTCCCGGCGTGAGCCACGTCTACAACTTCGATTTGCCGGAAGTGCCGGAAAATTACGTTCACCGGATCGGACGCACGGCCCGCGCCGGGGCGGCCGGTGAGGCGGTCGCATTTTGCGGGCCTGCGGACATCCGCCTGCTCCGCGATATCGAAAAACTGATGGGGATGAGAGTGCACGTGGCGAGCGGCGAGCCGGCCGAAGCAGGACGCGGCAAGCCCGTCCATGGCAAAGCCCTCCCAAGCAGCGCAAAGAAGCGGAACCGCGGTAACCAGCAGCGTGGCGCCCGGATCGATGACACCGCCGCGTCCCCTTCTATCGCTCGCTGGCGCCAGAAACCATCTCGGCAGCAGCGTTCGGGCATGGGCGGAACACAGCATCGGCCAGCAAAAATGCTAGCAACCGAGCGGCGCGTTTAACCTAGAAAGTGGTATACTGATGAGGGGGTCGGCCATGCCGCGCCCAGCATGCGGAGCGAATCAAGCTGATCTAGGAAAGTGCGAAGGTGCCTGCCCAGACGATGAATGCGCGTGATTGGACAAAGATTCTCGGCCGCTATCGCGAGCCAAGCCATGCTCGCAGCCTGTTTGAACTGATCATTACCGTGGGTCCGTTCGTGCTGCTTTGGGTGCTGATGTGGATCGCTCTCGATGTCGGCTATTGGCTCAGCCTGATCATCGCGTTGCCGGCGGCCGGCTTTCTCGTCCGCCTGTTCATGATCCAGCATGATTGCGGCCACGGCGCCTTCTTCCGCCACCGGCTTGTCAATGACTGGGTGGGGCGCGTGATCGGCACGCTGACGCTCACGCCTTACGGTTTCTGGCGTCATAGCCACGCGGTCCATCATGCCAGCTCCGGCAATCTCGGGCGTCGCGGCATTGGTGACATTGCCACGCTGACGGTTCGTGAATATCTCAGCCTGTCGTGGTGGGGCCGGCTCCGCTATCGGCTGTATCGCCACCCCATCGTCATGTTCGGCGTCGGTCCCGCCTATCTGTTCATCCTGCAGCATCGGCTCCCGGTCGGCATGATGGGCAAGGGCTGGCAGCCCTGGCTCAGCACCATGGCCACGAATGCCGGCATTGCGTTCATCATCGTCGGGACAATGTGGCTCGTCGGCGTTGGGCCGTTCCTGCTCGTGCATGTCCCGATCACCCTGCTTGCCGCCTCGATCGGGGTCTGGCTGTTCTACGTCCAGCACCAGTTCGAGGATACGTTTTGGACTGAGCCCCGCCAGCTGGAGCTTGCACGAGGCAGCCCTTCACGGCAGTTCGCATTACGATCTGCCGGGCGTCCTCCGCTGGTTCACCGCCAATATCGGCGTGCACCATGTGCACCACCTTTGCAGCCGAATACCGTATTATCGTTTGCCGCAGGTGCTGCGCGACCATCCCGAGCTCAAGGGCATGGGGCGGTTGACGCTTCTCCAGAGTTTTGGCTGCGTTCGGCTTACGCTCTGGGACGAAACCCGGCGGCGGCTGATTTCATTTAAGGAATTGTGTCAATCGCAGCCCTGATGCCACGCGGATCACTGCGAGACGGCCTGCATCAACGAGCGTGCGCAGCCGCGCCAAGTCGCCCTGGCGCGCCAGGCGCTGAAGCGCATCAGCCAGCCGGATGACGTAGCCGAGATTGTCGCCTTCCCTGCATCCGACGCTGCGCGCTGCGTCACCGGCGACACCATTCGAGTAGGCGGCGGCTCAAAACTCCAATCGTTATGCAATGGCCGGCTTGTGCGTGCCGCTTGTATTATTTCAAAACTTGTTTCATCATTGAATTCATGAATTCCAACATGGCAATCCGAGCGCTTGCCGCGCTCGCGCAGGACCACAGGCTGGCAATTTTCCGGCTGCTCGTCCGCCAAGGCAGCCCCGGAATTCCTGCCGGGGAAATCGGGGAGCGGATCGGCATCAGTCCGACCAGCGCCTCATTCCATCTGAAGGAGCTCACCCGCGCGGGGCTGATCAGCGCCCGGCGGGAGGGGCGCTTCATCCGCTATGCTTTCAACGCCGAGACCATGCGCGATTTGCTTGCCTTTCTGATGGAGGATTGCTGTCAGGGCCGGCCGGAACTGTGCGGCGATCTGTTCGCGAAGGTGAAATGCAGGCCAAGGGAGGCATTGGTCGATGAGTAACCGCGTCTATAACGTGCTGTTTCTGTGTACGCATAATTCGGCGCGCTCGGTGATCGCCGAATGCATCATCAACCGGCTCGGCGTCCGAGGATTCCGCGGCTTCAGCGCCGGCAGCGCCCCGCGCGGCAGCGTCCACCCCTATGCGCTCGATCTCTTGCGCAACCAGCATTACGACGTCAGCGGGCTGCGCTCGAAATCCTGGGATGAATTCGCTCAAATAGGCGCGCCGCAGATGGACTTTGTCTTCACCGTTTGCGATGACGCCGCCAATGAGGTGTGCCCGGTCTGGCCGGGACAGCCGATGACCGCCCATTGGGGCATTCCCGATCCGTCCGCGGTGAAAGGCACCGAAGCCGAAAAGCGCTATGCCTTCGCCGATACCCACCGGATGCTCTACCAGCGCATCAGCATCTTCGTGAACCTGCCAATTGCTTCGCTGGACAAGCTGGCTCTGCAAAAGAAGCTGGACGCGATCGGCCGGACCCAATCGGCGTCTTCCCAAAGCGAGCCGGCCTGAGCGATGAACGCGAACGGCCTTACGCAAAGGCTGGGTGCGGAGTTTCTCGGCACCGCCTTTCTGCTCGCCACCGTCGTCGGCTCCGGCATCATGGCCGAGCGGCTCGCCGGCGGCAATGTGGCGATCGCGCTGCTCGGCAATACGCTGCCGACCGGCGCAATCCTCGTCGTGCTCATCACCATGCTGGGGCCGATCTCGGGCGCACATTTCAATCCGGCCGTGACCGGTGTCTTTGTTCTTCGCGGAGACATCAGTGCCGGCGAAGGCGCGGCCTATGTTGCGGCGCAGATTGCCGGAGGGCTTATCGGTGTGCTTGTCGCCCATCTCATGTTCGAGGTGCCGGTATTTCAGCTCTCCGTGAAGCTCCGAGAGGGCCCATCGCAATGGTTCGCCGAGTGGGTGGCAACTTTCGGGCTTGTTACGACCATCCTCCTGACCCTCAGGGCGAGAGCGTCCGCGATTCCGATGGCCGTCGGCCTTTACATCACCGCCGCCTATTGGTTCACCGCCTCGACCTCCTTCGCCAATCCGGCGGTGACGATTGCGCGCGCCTTCTCCGACACCTTTGCCGGCATTCGCCCGGCCGATGCGCCGGCCTTTGTCGTCGCTCAGATACTGGGAGCGGTTGCCGCGCTTTATCTCTGCCGGTGGCTGACAAGTTCGCCGGAGCGGGCGACCGAAGCCGCTCGAACGCCAGCGGAATGACGTGAAGAGAGGCCTTGTCGACGTGAAAGAAGGACAGGAATTGAGCCAAATCTGCATGGAAAAAACATAATCGACGGAAACGCCAGTCAGGGAGTGCGCAATGCTGAAACATCTTGCGCCCCGCCGCCTGATTCGAGACCATCCGGCGGCGGGATTGTCTGCGACTCATCGGAAGCGGCATGGTCGGCGTTGCTGCTCCCTGGGTCCAGCGTGCCCAATCCTCGTCCGGAGATCTTGCGCTCGGCCTCACGCCCGTCTTCCTCACCAATGATCTGGAGCTTCTGTCGGCGCTAAAGGCTTATCTCGAAACCGCGGTCGGGCGATCGATCAAGCTCGTGCTCAGGCGGACCTATGAGGACATCACCACGCTTCTCGTTTCGAGCCAGCTCGATGCGGCCTGGATCTGCGGCTATCCTTATGTCGCCTTTCGCGATCGCCTGGATCTCCTCGCTGCGCCGGTCTGGCGGGGCCGGCCGCTCTATCAGTCCTACATCATCGCCGGCAGCAATAACGCGGCCGCCTCGATCGACGAGTTGCGAGGCAGCGTCCATGCGTTTTCCGACCCCAACAGCAATTCCGGATATCTGGTGACCACGGCGCTCCTCGCCGAACGGGGGCTTCGGCCCGAGCATTTTTTCAGCCGCATCTTCTTCACCTACGGCCATCGCAATGTCGTGCGCGCGGTCGCGGCCGGCCTTGCCGATTGCGGCAGCGTCGATGGCTATGTCTGGGAAGTCATGACGGAGACCGATCCTGAGCTGACTCGCGCGACGCGGATCGTGCGCAAATCGGAATGGCTTGGCTTTCCGCCGATTGCAACGCCGCGCGGCGCGTCTGGCCCGGCTTGAGGTGCAGGCCCTCCAGCAGGCCTTCGTCAATATGGCCGAGAATCGCGAAGGACAATTTGTGCTGCGCCTCTTGCGCCTTGACGGATTTGAGCGGGTCGAGCCGGCTCTGTTCGACGCGATCGCGGCCAAGTCCGATCTCGTCAGGCGCTTTGGATGAAGCCGCCATGCAGATGTTGCTCAAGCCATCGGAATGGCCGATCACCATCAAGGTGCCGCTCCTGGTGATGGCGCTGATGCTGGGGATCAGCCTGGTTGTCTCCAACACGGTGCTTTCGCGGCTCGCAGACACGCAGGAGCGCCAGCTGCAGACGCTGAGCCGCGCCTATCTCGACGGGCTCAGCGCTAATCTTTTGCCTTACATCCTGCATGAAGATGTCTGGGATGTCTTTGACGCGCTTGACCGCGCGCGTTCCGCCTATCCGGGTCTGAACGCGCTGAATACGATCGTGCTCAACGCCTCGGACCGCGTGATCGCCGCAAGCGATCCCAAGTCCTTCCCGACTTCGCGTCCGGTGGCGCCGGAGGTCCTGCAAGGTCTCGATCGCGATGGCACCATTCACATCAACGAAAGCAAACGCACCGCAAGACTCTTGAGCGCCGTCAACATACAGGGCCAGCGGGTCGGCAGCATCTACGCCCAGCTCGATGTCTCGGCGTTGCTCGCGGAACGGCAGACGGTGCTCTGGCAGCTCGTTCTGACGAACGCGGTGATTACGCTGATCCTGACCGCCATCGGCTATTGGGCGGTTCGGCGCCTGGTGAAACCGGTGCGGACGCTCGGAGCCTATCTCGATCGCGGCAGCGACGGCCGATGGAAATCATCCCCGATGCGCAGCTCCGCTCGGCGAAGGGCGAATTCGAGCGGCTTTTCCGCCGCTACAATGCCATGGCGCGTGCCGCCAACGAACGCCTTGAGCTGGCAAACCAGCTTGCCAAAGAGGAGCGGCTTGCGAGCCTGGGGCGGCTCGCTTCCGGCATGGCGCATGAGATCAACAATCCGCTGGGCGGCCTGTTCAACGCGCTGGATTCGCTGAAGCGCTACGGTGATCGCGAGGCGGTCCGCAGCGCGTCGATCAGTCTTTTGGAGCGAGGGCTGAGCGGCATTCGCGATGTCGTGAGTGCGACGCTCGTGACCTACCGGCAGTCGCATGAACGCAGCACTCTGGGTCGCGCGGATATAGAGGACCTGCGTTCTCTCATTCGGCCAGCGCTCCGGCAGAAAAGCCTCGTGCTGGCATGGGAGAACACCATCGAAAGCGATCTGGAACTGTCGAGGGCGAGCGTCAGGGATAGTGCGCTCAATCTTCTTCTAAATGCCTGCGCTGCATCGCCCGCGGGCGCATGCGTCTCCTTCAGCGCAAGGACGAGCGATCAGGCGGTCGAGATCGAGATTGGTGATGAGGGCGGCGGTCTGCCAGAGCCTTATCGAAGCTTTCTGGAAAATGGCGGCCCGGGGATCGTTCCGCTCAAGCAAGGCGATGGGCTTGGGCTTTGGATGGTGCGCCGGCTTTTAGATGAGGCCGGCGCCTCGGTAAGCGTTGCGGCAGACGCCGGCGGCACGAGAATTCGGCTGAGCTTCCCGCTTGCCAGGGAGGATGTGCGCGATGTTGCTTGAAGGCAGAACGATCGCCGTGATCGAAGACGATCCGATCATGGGCGAATCTCTCGTCCAAAGCCTGGGGCTGGAGGGCGCCAAGGTCAGGCTTTATCCGTGCGCGAAGGCGGTCGGAGATGGCGCCTTCCTCCGCGATCTCGATCTGATCGTCTGCGATATCCGCTTGCCCGATATGGACGGCCGGAGCCTGTTCCGGCATCTGAGCGCCAATTCAGACACGCCGCCTTTTCTGTTCATGACGGCCTATGGCGAGATCGACCAGGCCGTGGCGCTGATGCGCGAGGGAGCGGCCGACTATCTGACAAAGCCTTTCGAGATGGCGGTTTTCCTGCGCAAGGTCCAAAGCTCGCTTCGGCCCGTATCGAGCGCGAGCGGCGACGCCGCGCTCGGGAGTCTCGCCCGCCATGCGCGACGTCGACAAGCTCGTTCGCATTGTCTCGACGATCGAAAGCCCGGTCATGATGACGGGAGAGACCGGTGCCGGCAAAGAGGTCTGCGCCCGCTTCCTGCATCAGCTATCGAAACGGCGCGGACCGTTCATGGCCGTCAACTGCGCGGCGATCCCGGCCGATCTGCTTGAAAGCGAGCTGTTCGGCCATGAGGCGGGAGCTTTCACCGGCGCGAATAAGCGCCATCTCGGATATGCCGAGCGCGCTGGCGCCGGAACGCTGTTTCTCGACGAGATCGGCGATCTGCCTCTGCCGCTCCAGGCCAAGCTCTTGCGGCTCGTCGAGGACCGGCATTTCTACCGTCTCGGCGGCGAAAGCCCGATCCCGTTTGCGGCGCGTCTCGTCTCCGCGACCAACGCCGATCTTAACGCGCTGATGGAGGCAAGACGGTTCCGCTCGGATCTTTACTACCGCATCAACGTCGTCGAGATCAGGATCCCGCCGCTGCGCGAGCGGCCGGAGGATATCCCGTGGCTGATGGGCCAGTTCTTTGCCCATTTCGCCGGCGATCGCGAAAGGCCAATTCGCGGCTTCAGCGATCCGGCCGAACAGGCGGCCCTTGCCCACCCCTGGCCAGGCAATGTGCGAGAGCTGAGAAACCGCGTTGAGCGCGCCGTTGCGCTGAATGTCGGCGGATGGATCTCGCCGGAAGATCTGTTCCCCGAGAAGCGATCCCTCGCGGCGACCGCGCAAACGCCTCCCCGATCGCTCGCGGACGCGCGAGAAGCCGCCGAGAAGCAGCAGATCATGCTGACGCTCACGGACAATGATGGACAGATCGGCAAGACCGCCGAGGTGCTTGGCGTTTCCCGGACGACACTCTGGGAGAAGATGAAGCGTTATAGCATTGCCGAACACTGACCATCATGGCGCGGCAGTCGTCGCCATGTTCGGAAACCCGAACATTCCGTTGCCGCCAGTGTTAGGAAAACCGAACACGGATCTACCTGGTGCAGGGCGAAGTTATTGAAACATAACGATAAAATATAGTCCTCTCCTCTGGTACGGCGCTTGCTCTTCATGTCCGTACTGCAACGGACCAAAAAAGGGGAGGAAGCGCATGAAACGTTGCCGAAATCTCGTCGATGTCGGTCGCCGTCAGTTCTTGCGGGGAACCAGCATCGCCGCCGCGGGGCTCGCCGCCACCGCGACGCTGCCGCAGCAAGCCAAAGCGGCGCCGTCGCTCGCAAGGGTGTCCTATCCCTCGAACCGCCTGGCGAATATCAAGGATCTGAAAGTCAACGAACCCGTCGACGTCAGCTATCCGGATGCCGACGCGCCGGGCGTGCTCTTGAAGCTTGGCCATCGCGTCGAAGGCGGCGCCGGTCCCGACGGTGATGTGGTCGGTTTCTCGACCGTCTGTCCGCATAAGGGCTTTCCCCTGACCTATAACAGCTCCGATCGAAGTCTGAATTGCCCCGGCCACTATTCCCGCTTCGACGTGGAAAAAGGCGGCCAGGAGATCTGGGGCCAGGCGACGCAGAACCTCCCACAATACAGCCTCCGCGTGGACGACAAGGGCGACATCTATGCCGAAGGGCTGGATGAGCTGCTCTATGGACGTCTGAGCAACGTACTGTCGTAAGGGAGGATTGGACCATGGCTTACAAACGCAACATCGACCGCCTGCCGATCATCCCGGCAAACGCCAAGAAGCAGAATGTCGTTTGCCATTACTGCATCGTCGGCTGCGGCTATCACGCCTATACATGGCCGGTGAACCAGCAGGGCGGCACGGCCCCGAGCGCCAACGCTTTCGGCGTCGATTTGTCGAAACAGCAGGAGTTGCAGACCGCCGCCTGGTATTCGCCGTCGATGTACAACATCGTCAAACAGGACGGTCAGGACGTTCACATCGTCATCAAGCCCGACAAGGCCTGCGAGGTGAATTCCGGACTCGGCTCGATCCGCGGCGCCCGCATCGCCGAAATGAGCTATTCGCAGGCCCGGCAGACCCAGCAGCAGCGGCTGACCGACCCAATGGTCTGGCGCTACGGCTCGATGATGCCGACGAGCTGGGACGATGCGCTCGATCTCGTCGCCAGGGTGACGGTCGCGGTGATCAAGGACCAGGGCGAGGACGGCCTGTTCGTCTCGGCCTTCGACCATGGCGGCGCCGGCGGCGGCTATGAGAACACCTGGGGCACCGGCAAGCTCTATTTCGGCGCGATGAAGATCAAGAACATCCGCATCCATAACCGCCCGGCCTATAATTCCGAGGTGCATTCGACGCGCGACATGGGCGTCGGCGAGCTGAACAATTGCTATGAGGACGCCGAGCTGGCCGACACCATCGTCGCCACCGGCTGCAACTCGCTGGAGACCCAGACCAACTATTTCCTCAATCATTGGATCCCCAATCTGCGCGGCACGTCCCTGCAGAAGAAGCAGGCGCAATTGCCGGGCGAGCCTCACGCACGAGGCCGTATCATCATTGTCGATCCGCGCCGGACGGTGACGGTGAATGCCTGCGAGGTCGAAGCCGGCAAGGAGAACGTTCTGCATCTGGCCGTCAAATCCGGAACAGACCTTGCCTTGTTCAATGCGATCCTGACCTATGTCGCGGAGAAGGGCTGGATCGATAAGGACTTCATCAAGGCTTCGACCAAGGACTTCGACAAGGCGCTCAATACCAACAAGACCTCGATCGAGGAAGCAGCGAGGATCACGGGTCTCAAAGGTGAGGATATCATCAAAGCCGCGACCTGGATCGCCGAGCCGAAAGAGGGCAAGCGCCGCCGGACGATGTTCGCCTATGAGAAGGGCATCATCTGGGGCAACGATAATTACCGCACGATCGCCGCGATCGTGAACCTCGCCCTCGCCACCGGCAATGTCGGCCGCGAAGGCGGCGGCGCCGTGCGCATGGGCGGCCATCAGGAGGGCTATGTGCGGCCCGACTACCCTGGACCCCGCCCGGCGCCTTACATCGACCGGCTGTTGATCAGTGGCAAAGGCGGCGTCCATCACATCTGGGCCTGCGACCACTATAAGACCACGCTCAATGGGACGGAGTTCAAGCGCGTCTATAAAGAGCGCACCGACAAGGTGAAGGACGCGATGAACAGCGTGCCCTACGGCGACCGCGCCGCGATGGTCAAAGCCATTCTCGGGGCGATAAAAAAAGGCGGTCTGTTCGCTGTCGATGTCGATATCGTGCCGACCAAGATCGGCCAGGCCTGCCACGTCTGGCTGCCTGGGGCCACGTCGGGCGAGATGAACTTGACCTCGATGAACGGCGAACGCCGTATGCGTCTCACCGAGCGCTATATGGACCCGCCCGGCCAGGCCATGCCGGATTGCCTGATCGCGGCGCGCATCGCCAATCATATGGAGCGCGTGCTGCGCGGCATGGGCGACGCGAAATATGCCGACCAGTTCAAAGGCTTCGACTGGAAGACCGAAGAAGACGCCTTCATGGACGGCTATAACAAGAACGCCAAGGGCGGCGAGTTCGTCACCTATGAGCGGCTGCGGGCGATGGGAACGAACGGCTTCCAGGAGCCGGCGACCGGGTTCCAGGATGGCAAGATCGTCGGCAGCAAGCGGCTCTATACGGACGGCAAGTTCGGCACCAAGGACGGCAAGGCGACATTCTTCGACGCCAAATGGCGGGGCCTGGAAGCGCCCGGCAAGGAGAAACAAAAGGAGAAATTCAAGTTCCTCATCAACAATGGGCGCGCCAATCAGGTCTGGCAGTCCGCCTATCTCGATGTCGAGGAAGAGCTGGTGATGGACCGCTGGCCCTACACTTTCATCGAGATGAACCCGGACGACATGGCCTCGCTTGGCGTTAAAGAGGGCGATCTCGTCGAGGTCTGGAACGATACGGGGTCGACGCAGGCCATGGTCTATCCGACCAAGACCGCCCGCAAAGGCGAGACCTTCATGCTGTTCGGCTATCCGACCGGCGTGCAGGGCAACGTCATCAACGGCGATGGCGTCAATGAGCTCGTCATTCCGAACTATAAGCAGACCTGGGCCAACATCCGGAAGATCTCGGATGCTCCGGAAGGCGTGAAACATCTCACCTTCAAGTCCCGGGAATATTCGGCATAGCGAAGCGGAGGCTGGCTGCCGGGCGCACATTCCTCCCTCCGCCCGGCAGCGCCAATCCACCCTCGGACAATGCGTAAGGTGAAGCCAACCAAGCAGCGTCGCTATTGCTTCCTGCGTCGCTCTCGGATTCCGGCTCGGGGGCCGGGACAGGCGCCCGAAGGGCTGTCCGAGGCCCACTCGCCTATCCGCGCAATAGGAATTTGCAGGACAGCCAATAGGCACCGGCTCTTGCGGCCGGTGCGACGCCGAATTTGTCGTTGCGCCTTGCTATCAGCATCGGCGGCTCGTTGCGCTTGTCGCCCGTCGCTATGCACGGTAAATTATCGGTCGATAATCAACGCTGGCAACGTAGCTCCTTATTATGCGGAGGCAGCGATGTCCGAAGCCTCGTCAAATGCCTGTCGCCCGCCTTGGGCTGGGATGAGCGACGACTATCAGGCGGCGGTCGCCCGCGCCGAGGCGCTGGTGCCAGCGCTGCGCGAGCGCGCCGTCAGGACGGAAAAACTGCGCCGTCTGCCGGAGGAAACCGAGCGCGATCTGCATGAGGCGGGCCTGTTCCGCGTTCTCCAGCCGCGCCGCGTCGGCGGGGCGGAGCTCGACTATGTGGCGCTGATCGACATTGGCGACATCCTCGCGCGGGGCGATGCGTCGGTGGGCTGGAATTTCGCCAACCTCGCCAGCCATCACTGGATGCTGGCCATGTGGGCCAAGGCGGCGCAGGACCGCATCTGGGACGAGAACCCCGATGCGCTGATCGCCTCCTCCTTCGTCTTCCCCGCCGGGCGCGCCAGGAAGGCGCCGGGCGGCTATATGCTTTCGGGCCGCTGGCCGTTTTCCTCCGGCGTCGATCCGAGCGGCTGGAACATGCTCGCGGGGATCGTTGCGGGGGAGGGCGGTAATGCGCCGGATTATCGCGTCTTCCTGGTGCCGAAAGAGGACTATCGGATCATCGATAGCTTGGGATGCGCTCGGCCTGAAGGGCACCGGCTCGCATGACGTGGCGATCGCCGAAGCCTTCGTGCCGGAGCATATGACGGTCGCGGCGAGCGAGATCGCGGGCGGGCCGACGCCCGGAAGCGCCGTCAATCCGGCGCCGCTCTATCAGATCCCGGTCATGGCGCTGTTTCCCTATCTGATTTCCGGTCCGGCCTCGGCAATGCGCAGGGCTGCCTCGACGAGTTCGTCGATGCCATCGGCAGCCGCAGCGCAACCTATAACGCCGCCCGGCTGAGCGGCCTGCAATCGATCCAGATCAAGATCGCCGCCGCTGCGGCGAGGATCGATTGCGCCCGGCTGATCATGCGCCAGGCCTGCATCGAGGCGCAGCAGGACGCGAGCGAAGGCCGCGTGCCGGATGTTCTGCAAAAGACGCGCTACCGCCGCGACGGCGCTTTTGCCGTCAATCTGTGTACGGAGGCGGTCGATTCTCTTTTCGGCGCGAGCGGTGCGAAGGGGCTCTATATGTCCGGCGCGGTGCAGCGGCGGTTCCGTGATGCGCATGCCGCCGCCGCGCATATCTCCTTCAGCTTCGACGCGGTCGGCGGCGATTATGGCCGCGCCGCGCTCGGCCTGCCGAATGAGAACCCGGTCTTATGACCTCCTTGCCCAAAGCAGCTGCGCCGCGCCGGCCGAAGCGGAAACGCCTGTCTCCCGAGGAGCGGCGGCATGAGTTCATCCGCAAGGCAACGGAGCTGTTCTCGCAGGAGGGCTTTGGCGGCGGCACGCGCGAACTGGCCCGCAAACTCGGCGTTACCCAGCCGCTGCTCTACCGTTATTTTCCGAGCAAGGACGATCTCATCGAGGCGGTCTATCGCTCGGTCTTTCTCGACCGCTGGAACTTCGAATGGGAGTCGCTACTCGCCGACCGTTCAATGCCTATCCGGCAGCGGCTGGAGCTGTTCTACCACTCCTATACCGACGCCATCTTCAACCGCGAATGGATGCGCATCTATTTGTTCGCGGGACTGAAGGGGCTCGACCTCAACCGCCGCTATATCGGGCTGCTGCAGGACCGCATCCTGACCCGCATCATCGCCGAATACCGCCATGAGGCGGGACTGCCGCCGCGGGCGGAACCTGCCGCCGCCGAGATGGAACTCGCCTGGCTGCTGCATGGCGGCATCTTCTATTATGGCGTGCGCAAGCATGTTTACGGCCTGGCCGTGCTGGAGAACAAGACCCGCGCCATCGCCAATGCGCTCGATGTCTTCCTGGAGGGCATTTCCCGGCTCTTCGCCACGCCGGTCAAGATGCGCTCCGTCTACGGACGGCGCGCGATTGCGCATGAGAAGCGAAGCGAGAGTGCCTCTTCTCTGTCGTCATCCCCGGGCGAGCGTAGCGAGACCCGGGGACCCACGCCGTTACCTCGAAGCGAATGAGCGAATATCTACGTCAGCGGCCTGGGTCCGCGGGCCGAGCCGCTCGCGGACGACGCTTGGCGAGACGCCCTATTCGCCCGAATGCTTCAGCACTTCGAACACCGCGGCGGTGTCCTTGTCGCCGAGGCCCATGCTGAGCGCCTCGGTATAGATCGGCTTCGTCCGTGTAAAGAGCGGTGTCGGGCAATGGAGGTCGTCGGCGAAGGCGCCGATGATGTCCATATCCTTCTTCCACATGGCGAGCCGCATGGTCGCCGGCTCATAGACACCCTCCGCCATCATCGGCGCCCGCATCTGGAACATGCGCGAGCCGCCGGCCCCCGGCCCGATCATCTCGATGACCAGAGCGGGGTCGAGCCCGGCACGCTCCGCGACGAGCATGGCTTCGGCAGCGGCGACATTGTGGATGGCGACCAAGAGATTGGCGACGAATTTCATCCGGCTGCCATTCCCATAGACGCCGAGATCGGCGCTTTGTTTGGCGAAATCTGCAAAGAGCGGCTGGCAGCGCGCGATCGCCTCGGTATTGCCGCTGGCATAGACGACGAGGTCACGCAGCTTGGCCTGAGCGCCGGTGCCGCTTAAAGGACAGTCGAGCGCGATATGGCCGGCCGGATCAAGCAGCGCCTTAAGGGCGAGCTTGTCGGAGATGGCCAGCGTGCTCGTTTCGACGACGATGCGGGCGGGCGCGCCGCTTGCCGCGATCTCCGCGATGACCTGACGCGCGGCATCGGGGTTCGGCAGGCTGGTCAGCAGGATCGGAGCGGTGCGCGCGAGGTCTGCGATACCACTTGCCGGAACGAGCCCGGCTTTCGCCACGTCTTTCAGCCGTTCCGGCTCAACGTCATAGCCGACGACGCTCCAGCCGCGATCGAGGAGATTGGCGGCAATGGCGCCGCCCATGATGCCGAGCCCGGCTATGCCAACTGTCTTTTCCATCGCACCGAAAATCCCGTTTTTCCCATTCCATGGTCGAATGATAAATTGAGCCGAGTCCAAGCCCTTTGCCACCATGCCAGACTCCCCCATATCGCAAGCTGCCGCAATAATAATCACTCGATAAACAAGCTTGACGAGGGTGGCTCGGCGCGATGTAGTGAAGGCAAGCAAAGAGCGGTGAAAGAGCTGCTACGGGAAGGAAAGCGCCCAATGAAGGCTGCGGCTTTCGATTACGTCCGCGTGGCGAGCGTCGAGGAGGCCATCGGGCATTCTGGCGCGGCATGGGGAGCGCGCGAAGCTGATTGCTGGCGGGCAAAGTCTTATGCCGGCGCTGAATATGCGCCTGATGGCGCCGGAGCTTCTCATCGATATTCCGGCATATGCGAGCCTTCGCGGCATTCGCGTCGCGACTGGTACGTCAGGATTGGCGCGCTGACGCGGCAGGCCGATCTGCTGGCCTCGCGGGAGATCGCGGAACAGGCGCCGCTTCTGGCCAAGGCCGTCACTCATATCGCGCATCCCGCCATCCGCAATCGCGGCACGATAGGTGGCAATCTCGCCCATGCCGATCCGGCTTCCGAACTTCCGGCCTGCATGCTGGCGCTCGACGCGACGCTGCCTGGTGCAGGCCCGAGCGGCGAGCGGCGTCGTTCGCGCGGCCGATTTCTTCACCGGGCTTTACCAGACGGCGCTCGCCGCCGACGAAGATGCTGACCGGCGTCGGAATTCCGCGCTGCCCAGCCGGGTGAGCGCAGCTTTTTTCAGGAATATGTCGCGCCGCAGGGGCGATTACGCCATTATCGGGCTTGCCGCTCAGGCAAAGCTCTCGGACGGGCGCATCGAGGCATTGCGGCTTGCCTATTTCGGCGTCGGCGAGCGCGCCACGCTCGCTGCCGCCGCCGCGCAGCGCCTGCTGCGACCTTTCGACGCCCGCAATTCTCGCCGAAGCGCAGGCCGCGCTGGCGCGCGATCTCCAGCCGCAGAACGATCAGCAGGCATCCGCTGCAACGCGCCTGCATCTCGCCCGGACGCTGCTCGCGCGCTGCGTCCATGATCTCACCGGCCAGCCCGCGTTTCCGGAGGCGCGCTCCGCATGACCGCGAAGCATTCCGATTTCCCTGACCGTGAATGGCGAGACCGTGAGGCGCCGAGTTGCGCCGCGCACGCATCTGGCGGACTTCCTGCGCGATCAGCTCGGCCTCACCGGCACCCATATTGGCTGCGAGCACGGCGTTTGCGGCGCCTGCACCGTGCGGCTCGATGGCGAGATCGTCCGCGCGCTGTCTGGTGCTGGCCGTGCAGGCTGATGGCAAGAGCGTGGAGACCATCGAGGGCCTCTCCGACAGCGGCGAGATCGCCGATCTGCAGGCGGCGTTCCGCGATCGCAACGCGCTGCAATGCGGCTATTGCACACCGGCCATGCTGATCACCGCGCAGGATCTCTTGAAGCACGATCCCACGCCTGACCGCGACGCTATTCGCGAGCATCTGTCCGGCAATTACTGCCGCTGCACCGGCTATCACGCCATCGTCGATGCGGTCGAAGCGACGGCCCGCGCCCGCGCCGGAGCCAAATCATGACCGACGAAATCCGGCCTCGCTCCGGCCTCAGCGCGCTCGACCGCCCCAACTCTTATATCGGCCGCACCGTGCCGCGTCCCAATCTCGGCCGGCTGCTGCAAGGCCGCGGCCAATATGTCAGCGACATGGTGCTGCCGCGCATGGCCCATGTCGCTTTCGTCCGCTCGCCTTACGCCCATGCACACATTCTCGGCATCGACAGCGCCGAAGCGCGCGCAATGCCGGGCGTGATCGCAGTCGTCACGGGCGCCGAGCTGGCGAAAGTCTGCACGCCCTGGGTCGGCGTGCTGTCACATCTGAAGGGCCTGAAATCCGCGCCGCAGCACGCCATCGCCGTCGATCGTGCCTGCTGGCAGGGCGAGGCGGTCGCAGCCATCGTGGCGACAGCCGCGCTGAAGCCGAGGACGCGGCCGAGCGCGTGCTCGTCGATTATGAGGAGCTGGAGCCGGTCACCGACATGCGCACGGCGCTCGATCCGGCAACGCCGGTCATCCATCCCGAGCTTGGCGACAATCTCACCTTCGAGCGCAAGCTCGATGCGGGCGCCGTCGATGCCGCCTTCGCCGAGGCTGACAATATCGTCGAGGCCGAATTCGTCTTCGGCCGTCATACCGGCGTGACGCTGGAGCCGCGCGCCATCCTCGCCGACTGGAATCCCGGCGAGGAGCGCCTGACCGTCTATCAGGGCACCCAGGCGCCGCATATGATGCAGAACATTTTCGCCAAGCATCTGGGGCTTGAGGAAGCGCAGGTGCGGGTGATCTGCAAGGACGTAGGCGGATCGTTCGGCATCAAGGTGCATGTCTATGCCGACGAGATGGCGGTCGCAGCGTTGTCGAAAATGCTGCGCCGGCCGGTGAAATTCGTCGCCGACCGGCTGGAGAGCTTCAACACCGATATCCACGCCCGCGACCATCGCTGCAAGGGCCGCGCCGCAGTGAAGGCCGACGGCACGATTACCGCGTTCGAGATCGACGATCTGACCGGCATCGGCCCCTATTCGGTCTATCCGCGCACCAGCGCCATCGAGGCCAATCAGGTGGTCAACCTGGTCGGCGGGCCGTACAAGACGCCGAACTATCGCGCCCGCGCGCGCGTCGTGTTCCAGAACAAAAATGTGATGTGCCAGTACCGCGCCGTCGGCCATCCGATCGCCTGTTCGGTGACGGAAGGGCTTGTCGATCTCGCTGCGCGCGCCATCGGCATGGACCCGGCGGAGATGCGCCGGCGCAATCTGATTGCGGACGACGCCTATCCTTGCGCCTCGCCTTCGGGGCTGCGCTTCGAGGCGCTGTCGCATCACGCCGCGCTCGATAAACTTCTGGCGATGATGGACTACAGGGGCTGCGGGTCGAGCAGGCGGCGCTTGCGCGAGAAGGGCATTCATCGCGGCATCGGCCTCGCCAGCTTCATCGAGGTGACCAATCCAAGCCCGGCCTTTTACGGCGTCGGCGGCGCGCGCATCTCCTCGCAGGACGGCGTCGTCGGTGCGAATGGATGCAACCGGCGCCATCATCTGCCAGACCTCGATAACCGAACAGGGCCAGGGCTCCGAGGCGATTACAGCGCAGGTGGTGGCGACGGCGCTCGGCGTGCCGATGAGCCAAGTGCGCGTCATTCTCGGCGATACCGACATGACGCCCTATGGCGGCGGCACCTGGGCTTCGCGCGGGGCAGGGATCGGCGGCGAGGCTGCCCTTCAGGCCGGCAAGCAGCTGCGCCATAACATTCTCGCGCGCTGCGGCGACCATCCTGCAGGCCGAGCCGGATGCGCTCGACATCACTGGCGGCGCGATCGTCGATGCCTCGACCGGCAATGAGCGCATGCCGCTCGCCGAGCTCGCCCGTATCGTCTATTTCCGCCCCGATACGCTGCCGCCCGGCTTTCAGGCCGAGATGATGGCGGTCCGCCATTTCGTGCCGCGCGAATTCCCCTTCGCCTTCACCAACGGCATTCAGGCCTCCTGGCTGGAGGTCGACACCGAGACCGGCTTCATTACCCTCCTGAAGCATTGGGCCGTCGAGGATTGCGGCACCATCATCAATCCGCAGCTCGTGGACGAGCAGATCCGCGGCGGCGTCGTGCAGGGGCTCGGTGCGGCGCTGTTCGAGCACTGCATCTATGACGAGCGCGGTCAGCTCACCAATGCAACGATGGCGGATTATCTCGTGCCGATGGCGGGCGAGATGCCGGATATCGAGGTCGGTCATGTCGTCACGCCGACAAAGGACGGCGAGCTGGGAGCCAAGGGCGCCGGCGAGGCCGGTACTGCGGGCGCTGCGGCATGCGTGGCGAATGCAGTCAATGATGCGCTTGCGCCATTCGGCGCGCACATCACCGAGATCCCGCTGACGCCGGAACTTATCTTAACCACGCTCGGGCGCGTTTGATGCAGGATCATTCAGCCGAAAGTGAAAGGCGGGGTGCGAAAGCACCCTCTGTCGTCATTCCCGCGCAAGCGCGGATACAGTACTCCGCAGCGCTTCCCGTGTTTACTGGATCCCCATTTTCGTGGGGATGACGACCTTACATTTGGCCGCCTTATGTTTCGGTGTTAGCTGAACAGGCCTTAGCTTTTATTGCAGACTCGATCGCCACGGGCTGGCGGCTCGATGCCGAGCGGCAGATCGCCTCCAGCGTGGCGATGTTGCCGATCTTCTCCGCGTCCGTGAACGGATATTCGGCCTCGCCCTTCACCGCGCGGCCGAAGCGCTCGATATTGGCGCGCACCGTATCGGTCCATTCATAATCGCGCACATCGCGGCGCCCGTCGCGATGCTGGACGGTGAGGGTCGCCGGGCCCGGCGTGTCGGGATGGGTGTGGTTGCGCAACTCCGCCCAGGCCTCCGAGCCGAACACGGTGAAATCGATATAGAGCGGCGTCACCAGAATGGCATTGAGATGGCCGGTGGCGCCGGAGGCGAAACGGAGCTGCACGGTGAGCACATCGCCATTCTCTGGATAGGTGACGCGCGCGGCGGTCATCGTGAAAACCTCCGCGACCGGGCCGAAGAGATGCACGAAGGCGTCGGTCAGATGGATGCCCATGGCGGTCATGCCGGCGGCTGGGGCGTCTTTCGGCGCGGTGCGCCAGTCGCCGGGCGGGACGTTGGCCAGCTTGTCATGGCTGAAATCGGCCTCGACATGCATGATCGTGCCGAGCGCGCCTTCCCGGACGAGGCGCGCGATCTCGACCATGCCGGGCTCGTAGCGCCGCTCATGGCCGATGCCGAGCACCACGCCGGCTTCGTGGCAGGCGGCAACGCTGCGCTCGGCGTCGGCGCGGGTCAGCGCGAGCGGCTTTTCGCAGAACACATGCTTGCCGGCGGCAGCGGCGGCCAGCACCTGGCCGGTGTGCATGGAATGCGGCGTGGCGAGAAGGATGGCGTCGATCTCCGGGTCGGCAAAGACCTCATCGAGCTTTGAGCGGAAGGCAAGGCAATGCTCCTCGGCGAAGGCGGCGAGCGCCGGATTGATTTCAACGGCCGCTGTAATCTGCACCACTTCCGAGCCCGTAAGCCGCCGGACGATATGCTTGCCCCACCAGCCAAGGCCGGCAACTGCAGCACGTACGACCATACTCTAACTTTGCCCCCGTACACTGAATGTGTTGCGCTCGACGGACTCTGCCCGCGGAGACGCCCTCTCCCATGGGGAGAGGGTCGGGGTGAGGGGATAGGGTCTATCGGTGATCGTAACCCTCACCCGGAGTGCTGACGCATTGCCCTCTCCCCCTGGGAGAGGGCAATTCCCTGCCACGCCGGGGGCAGAGCGCATGAACGTCGGGGGATGTCGAAAGTGACAACTTAGGCATATCCTCTCACGCCGCCTGGCTTTTTTCGCCGATGGCGCGGTTGACGGCGGGCATCACCTTTTCCGCCATCAGCTCCATCGAGCGGATGCCGAGCCCCTTGTCGACCCAGTCGAAGCCGGCATAGAGCAGCGTGCCGAAATCTCCGACCGTCTCGCGGAAGGCGAGGAGATCGTCGGCGACCTTGTCCGGCGTGCCCCAGATGACGAGGTCGCCCACCGCGCCCTCGGTGGTGACGGATGAATCCGGCGCCTTCTGGTCGGCCTTGAACAGGTTCGCCCGGCCGTTCTTGACCAGCTTGGTCACCAGCGAATTGTGATAGTGGTAATAGGGCCCGCCCGGCTCGGTGGCATAGCGCTTCGCCGTTGCCAGATCCTCGGCGACGAAAATGCTCTTGGCGATGCGCCAATTGGCCGGATCGGCCTTGCGCCCGCCCTTCTCGCAGCCCTCGACATATCTTGGCCAATGCGACTTCACCCAGATCGGCAAGAGGAAATTCGCCGAGATCGGCTCCCAGCCGCGCGCGGCGGCCTCGGTGACGCCCTTGGAGAAGGGGGCGACCGCCGTCACCATGATCGGGGGATGCGGACGCTGATAGGGCTTGTGAATATAGCCCTGGCCGATGTCCTTGATGGTCTGCTGGGCGATCGAGATGGTCCAATAGTCGCCTTTGAGATCATAGGGCGGCTCGCCCGGCCCAGATGGCGAGGATGTGGTTGATCGCCTCGACGAACATCGCCGTGCGGTCCTTGTCGAGATTGCCGAACAGCTCGGCGTCGGAGAGAGGCCGCCCGGGCTGATGCCGAACAGGAAGCGCCCCTCGGCCATATGGTCGAGCATCGCCACCTCGGCGGCGACCATGGCCGGATGGTGGTTGGGCAGGTTGACCGTGCCGGTGCCGAGCTTGATGGTCTTGGTGTCGTTCAGCACCCAGGCGATGAAGATCAGCGCCCGAAGTGATGGTCTCGGCGGCATCGGTGATGTGCTCGCCGAAATAGCCCTCGGTGAAGCCCAGCCGGTCGGCGATCAGCGCCAGCTCGCGGTCCTCCCGAAACACCTCGGTGAGCTTGCGGCCGAGCGGGTGGATCGGCATGGTGAAAAAACCGAGTTTCATAGGCCTTCCCAATCCTGTGACCAGCTGGCGCTGTCCTTCGCCCCCGGCTCCTCGATCGCCGAGGGCAGGCAGAAGCGGCCGGCGCTGAAGATCAAGGGCTCGCCCTCGCGGTAGCTGGCGCGCATCACCCGGCCGAGAAAGATCATGTGATCGCCGCCCTCGATGGTGGTCTCGGTGCGGCATTCGAAGCTGGCGAGGCACCCGGTGAGGAGCGGCGCGCCATGCAGCCCTGGCTCGAAGGGAATGTCTTCGAATTTGTCGAGCCGCGGCGTGGCGAAATGCCGGCAGAGCCCATGCTGGCTGGCGGCGAGGATGTTGACGGCGAAATGCTCGGCGGCAAGGAAGCTGGCGAAGGAGGGCGCCGCGCGCTTCAGGCTCCAGGAGACGAGCGGCGGGTCGAGCGAGACGGCGGCGAAGGAGTTCGCCGTCAGCCCTTCGAGCTTGCCCGAAGGGGTGCGCGTGGTGATCACCGTGACGCCGGTGGCAAAGCGGCCGAGCGCATTGCGCAAATGGCGCTCGTCGATCGGCTGTTTGACCGTCTCCGGCATATGCACCGTCATTCCTGTCCGCTTCCTCCCGATCCCCGGGCGGCGCGCGGCCCGCCCCACCCTCAATCGAAAGTACGTGCGGCGCCAGCACTGGCCCAATAATATGTTGTGCTGCGCTTGATTAGAAAATTTGATGCGGGTCTAGGTGTGCTTGCCGCGATCCAGCCAGAAGACCGGCAGATGGATCGGATCGCCGCTGCCAAGCCCAGCCGCTTCCGCCTGCGCGTAGCATTTGGCGGTCGCTTCGACGACAGGCACCTCGACGCCGAGGCTTTTGGCGAAGGCCAGCATGATGCCGAGATCCTTGTTCGCGGCGCCGATGCTGAAGCCGGGCGTCTTGCGGTCCTCACCGGCGAGCAGCTTGGCGAGATCGGGCCCGCGGCCCTTCATGGCCGTCGGCGTGCCGGAGGTGTCGGAGAGGATGTCGATCAGCCGCGCCGGCGGCAGGCCGAGCGGCTTGGCTAAGCGACAGCGCCTCGCCGAGCGCCTGCCAATAGACCATCAGCGGCAGATTGACGGCGAGCTTCATCTTCTGCCCCGGCGCCGACCGGGCCGACATGCTCGACGCGGCGGCAGAGCTGTTCGAGCACCGGCCGCGCGGCCGCCATATCCTCCTCGCTTCCTCCGGCAAGGCCGAGCAGCTTGCCCTCGCGCGCCGGCCCGACTGTGCCGCCGACCGGGCATTCGACGAAGCGCCCGCCGCACGCGGCGACATCGCGGGCAAGTTTCTCTTCGGTCTCGGGCATGACGGTGCTCATGTCGATCACCAGCTTGCCAGACAGATCGGCGGAGAGAAGACCGTTCGCGCCGCGATAGACCGCATCGAGGGCGGCGTCATTGAGCAGCATGGTGATGATGCATTCGCACGGTGCCGCCAGCGAAGCGGGAGACTGCGCGGCCGTCGCGCCAAGGCCGATCAGCGGCGCGGTCTTGGCCGCATCGCGGTTCCAGACCAGCACCGCATGGCCCAATCCCAACAGCCGGTGTGCCATCGCCGAGCCCATCCGGCCCATTCCGCAAATACCGATTTTCATGTCGCCTCCTCATCTAAGCAGTGCAGGGGTTTCGTTAATGGGCGAATTACGCCGCGCAAGACGCCTGGTAAACACCAAGATTCTGCGTAATTAGCTCTTCATTGGCGGTGACTTCTTCAACCCGGCCGTCAAAGACGACGCGACCGGTGTTCAGGATCACCACGTGATCCGCAAGCGCAAGCGCCAATCGGCTGTTCTGCTCGACCAGAACGAGCGATTGCCCCTCGGTCTTCAGCTTGGCAATGGTGCGCCCGACTTCGGCGACGATCAGCGGCGCCAGGCCCTCGGAGGGTTCATCAAGCAGCAGCACGCTCGGATTGCCCATCAGCGCGCGGCCGATGGCAAGCATTTGCTGCTCGCCGCCGGACAGCGATCCGGCAAGTTGGCCGCGCCGCTCCGCTAATTGTGGAAAGAGCTGGAAAATCCCATCGAGGGTCCAGGGCCGCGCCGTCGTGCCTGCCCGCTGTTCGGCGATCGCGAGATTTTCGCGCACCGACAGCGAAGGAAAGACGCGACGCCCCTGCGGCACGAGGCCCACGCCGGCGCGGCAAATCTTCTCAGGCGGCAGACCGGCGATCTCCCGGCCGAACAGCGTAATGCTCCCGCCCCGCGGCGGCAGCAGGCCCATGATGCTGGAGATGCAGGTGGTCTTGCCGGCGCCGTTGCGGCCGAGCAGCGCCAGCACCTCGCCCGCACGCAGCCCGAAGCCCACGCCATGCAGCACATGGCTGTCGCCGTAATAGGCTTCGAGCCGGTCGAGACGCAGCGCGTCAGGGGCCAAGATAGACCTCCCGCGTTCTTGCATCGGCGATGACGGCGTCGCGCTCGCCGTCGATGATTACCCGGCCATAATGGAGCAGGGTCACGGTCTCGGCGAGGTCGAGGGCCGTGTCCATGTCGTGCTCGATCATGACGACAGTGGTTTCATGCGGGATGGCGGCCAGAAGCGCCTTGATCGCTGTTCGCTCTTCGCTCGACAGGCCGGCCAGCGGTTCATCGAGCAGCAGCACGCGGGGTTTTTGCGCAAGGGCCATGGCAATTTCAACCCGGCGCCTCTCGCCATAGGCAATTTCAGAGACACGTGCGCCGGCAAGATCGGCCAGGCCCACCAGGTCGAGAATGCGGCGCGCCTCGCGATGCAGCCCTGCATAGAACGACAGCGGCCGGAACATATTCCAGCGCGCGGCCTTCAGGCCCAAAAGGCCGAGCGTGATGTTGTGCTCCAGCGTGTCCTTCGGAAACAGCGTGATGATCTGATAGGTGCGCGACAGGCCCAGATGAGCGCGCCGGTGCGGGCGCAGGCGCGTCACGTCCCGGCCAAACAGCAGAATGCGGCCCGATGTCGGCCGGTCATCGCCCGTGATCTGATTGAAGAGGGTGGTTTTGCCGGCGCCATTGGGGCCGATGATCAGCCGGCGCTCGCCGGGCATGATCTTCAGCGAGACATCCTGTGTCGCCGGAATGCCGCCAAAGAATTTCCGCAGCTTGACGATTTCGAGGGCGGGCGTGGCGATGCTCATAGCTTCGTCCGCCCGCTTGCGGAATAAGAGCCGCTGCAGCCCCGGCACGATGCCCTCCGGCATGACCAGCACGATGAACAGGAAGACGAAGCCCAAGAGCATGTTCCAGCGTTCGATGTAGGCCGAGGCATAGTTCTTCAGCAGAACGAGCAGCGCCGCGCCGACGACCGGGCCGCCGAGCGTCCCCGCGCCGCCGGCGATCACGCCCAGGAGCCCCTCGGCCGAGACGGTGATGGAGAGCGAGGTGGGGTGGATGAACTTGTGGTAGTAGACATAGAGCAGACCCGCCACGCCGCCCCAGAAGCCGGCATAGACGAAGGTGATCCAGCGGATCAGCCAGACATTATGGCCGAGCGCGGCCATGCGGTTCGCCTGATCGCGCGTGCCCTTCAGCGCGGAGCCGAAGGCCGAGGAGACAAACACGCCCATCATTGCAAAGGCGATGGCGAAGACGATCAGCGTGAACCAGTAGAACGGCTCCGCCTCGGTCAGTGCGATGCCGAAGGGCCGTGGCCGCAGCACGCCAGGCAGGCCGTTGTCCCCTCCGGTCAGCCAAGCCCAGCGGTACGCGAGCCCCCAGAGCACCTGCGACAGGGCGAGCGTGATCATCAGGAAGCCGAGCCCGGTCGCGCGCAGGGCGATCAGGCCGAAGAAGGCGGCCATCACGACGGTCGCGGCGATCGCCAGCGCGGCGGCGGGCAGCGCGGCGATGCCGAGCCGCGTCGTCGTCCAGGCGGCGGCATAGGCGGCAAAGCCGAGAAAGGCGGCATGGCCGAGCGAGGTCAGGCCGGCATAGCCGACAAGCAGGTTGAGGCTGAGAGCAAAAATCGCCGCAATCAGGATCTGGCTGCCGAGATTGACGTAGAATTCGCCGGCGAAAAACGGAAACGCGATCAGCGCGGCGGCGAGCAGGATGGCGGCAAGGCGCCTCATGCGCCTCTCCTGCCGAACAGGCCCTGCGGGCGGAAGGCGATGACGACGATCATCGGCAGGAACAGGATGATATAGGCAAGGTCGGGAAAGCGTGCCGTGCCAAAGGTGTAGATGAAACCGATGATGAAACTGCCGACGAACGCGCCGAGCAGGCTGCCGACGCCGCCGAGGATGACGACAATCAGTGCCAGCGGCAGCATGTCGGCGTCAAGGCCGGGATAGGCGGACAGGATCGGGCCGCCGAGAACGCCGCCAACCCCGGCTATGCCGGCGCCGAGGCAGAACACGGCAGTGAACAGCTTTGAGATCGGGATGCCGATCGCCCGCGCCATGTCCATATCGTCGACCCCGGCGCGGATCATGGCGCCGATCCGCGTCCGCTCCAGAAGCAGATAGAGTGCCATCGCCGCGACAATGGCGCAGCCGACGACGACCAGCCGGTAAGTCGGGAAGACGATGCCGGCGACGCGAACCGGCGCCTGGAGGTTTTCGGGCGTCGGCACGGGTATCGGATCGCCGCCCCAGATCATCAGGCAGGCATCGGCGATGATGAAGGCAACACCGAGCGTAACCAGCACCTGGCCGAGCGGATTGCCCCCGAGCCGCCGCAGCACGAAGCGTTCGAGCAAGCCGCCGACCGCGGCCACGGTCAGTCCGGCGAGCACCGCGGCCGACCACAGGTCGACGCCCTCGATGCTGCGGATGGCGCTCGCTCCGACATAGGCCCCCAGCATGAAAAAGGCGCCGTGGGTCAGATTGGCGATCCGCATCAGCCCGAAGATCAGGGAGAAGCCGGAAGCAAGAAGAAAAAGCAGGCCGCCGAATGCGAGGCTGTTCAGCGTCTGAATGATCCAGATTTGCATCGCCTGCCGCTCGAACCCATGCAGTGCCGTTGTCTCGCCCTCTCCCATAGGGGAGGGCGAACGCGCAGCGTCCGGGTGAGGGGTTATGGATTCACCGTTGGGTCTGATCCCCTCACCCAACCCTCTCCCTATGGGAGAGGGCTATTTCGTGCCCAGTTTCGAGGCCAGAGACTGATGGCCTCGTTGGCGTCGCATAACGCCGCTCAATTCTCCAAATTTTTGGCCGGCGGATAGTCGCGCGAATAGACCGGCTGCGCCAGGAACCATTTCGGATCATAGGTCCAGAACTGGCTGACATTCGGATAGGTCTTGATGATCGAGTTGACGAGGCGGCCTTCCTTGCGGGTGACCTTGCGGATATAGACGTTGCCGACCACATTTCCGTACTCGTCGAACTTGACCGGCCCGCGCACCGTCTCGACATTGGTGGCGCGCAGCGCCTTCATCAGATCCTGCTTGTCCTCGATCTTGCCGCCGACGGCCTTCATCGCCGCTTCGAGCACGGCGCCTTCCGTATAGGTGGCGGCGGCGTAAAAGCCCGGATCATAGCCGAATTGCTTGCGGAAGGCCGCAGCGAAGACCTTGTTGAGCGGATTGTCGATCTCGGCGGAATACCAGCAGGTGGTGATGATGCCGAGCGCCTCATCGCCCATATTGCGCAGGACCGCTTCATCGAGCGCCGTCATGCCGCCGACCAGCGCGATGGTGCCCTTGAGGCCGTATTCGTTGAACTGGCGGACGAAACGGAAGCCGTTCGAGCCGGCAAAGCCGAGGAAGATGGCGTCGGCTTTCTTGAGCTGGGCGATATAGGTGCCGTAGTCCGGCGCCGTCAGCGGCGGCAGCAGTTTTTGGATGATCTTGCCGCCATTATCCTCGAAAACGCGCTGGAAGCCGGCGATCATCTCATGGCCATAGGCGATATCGTCGGCGATGGTGATCATCCGCTTATAGCCGAGCTCCTTGGCGCAATAATCGGCGAGCGGTTGCGCACATTGCGAGGAGGTCGAAGTGCCGCGCACGAACCAGGGATTCGGCTTCCGCTGGGTCATGTCCTCCGCCGCTGCGACGGAGAGCGTCGGCATTTGTTGGGCACGAATGTAGTCATCGATCGCCAGCGCCTCGAAAGCCGCCAGCGGGCCGATCAGGGCTTGCACCTTGTCCTTCTCGACAAGTTCCTGAGTCTTGGAGCGCGCAGTGGCTGGGACGCCGGCCGTATCGGCGACGGTCAGCTCGACCTTGCGTCCGGCGAGCGCGTTGTTGCGGTCCTTGAGAAACATGATAAGCGCGCGTTCCATGTCGAGACCGCCGGACGCGAGCGGCCCGGTCTTGACGGTCAGCAACCCGACCCGGGCCGCCTCCGTTCCTTGCGCAAACACTGCGGGCGCGGCGGCGGCTGCAAGACCGGCCCCCGCGATCCCCTTGACGAAAGTACGACGTGAGATCCTCATGGCTTTGGCTCCTCCTAGCGTTTCTTCTCATTGGCGTTACTGCCGCTTATCATTATTCGGCCGTTGTGGCTGTCTTCAGTTTATGATCGGCAACAGCAGGTAGTTGGTATCCTCACCTCCCAGATGCAGGCTGACGTGGCCGTCGAAGACCGTCGCCGGACGGTCGCGCGGATCATTATGCAAGAAGGGGCCGCAACCCTTCAATTCATTCTTAAAATTGGAAAGTTTCGCGCCGGTCATCGTCTGCCATTCATAGTCCTTGCCCCGGACGCTAAGGGCCAGGCGATAGCCGGCCGGCACGACGATGGAGGTCGGCCACAGCTCGATGTCGAGTTCGACCGGCTCACCCGGGGTGAGCTTCTGGACCTCGTCATGGGTGTGATAGGGCCGCCAGGGCTTCGACAGCGACGGATCGAGCTTGCGATGCGAGGCGCGAAGCCAGCCCTGCGCAATCGGCGTATGCGGATCGATCGCGCCGACGAGGGTCACTTCGCGCAGATCGGCGGTGAAGACGCGGAAGACAAGGAATAGGTCGGCGTCTTCGGTCGATGAGGAGATTTTCAGCCGCGCGGCGAGGGGGCCGGTGATCTCGGTTTCCTTGGCAAGAGGCTCGGAGAGGAAGGTCAGACCGTCGCCAGAAGCGCGATAGGTGAGATTGCCGGGCTTTGCCGGCGGCGCCGACGAGAGCGTCTGGTGTTCCGGATTGAGGTAGAATTTCGTCCATTGCGTGCGCGGTATCGGCCAGGCCTCCTCGAGGCGCTCCTCGAAATGGCTGATATGCCGGATCTGGAGCCGCACTTTCGGCTCCTCGTCCCAACCGTTCCGCTCGCCCTTCAGATAGAAGTCGAAGAAGCGCCGCTGAAGCTCGCGGCCGTAATCGGTATAGAAATGCGTCCAATGTTCGAGCCCATGAGCTTCGAGCCATTTTTCCCTGGAGGCTGCGCGCAGGAAGCCTTCGAAATTGCCGCGCGGATGCAGGCCCTGGCCGCCCCAATTGGCAGCCGACAGGAACGGCACCGTCACCTTGTCCCATAGAGGCGAGCGGGCCTTGTGGTATTCGTCGTCGAGCGGATGGGCGAGGATCTCATCGCCAAAGCTGCAACGGTTGCGTGCCAGCTCGTCATCGGACAGTGTTTCGTCGCCGCAGACGAGCAGCCCGCTCACCTTCGATCGCGGCCCGCGCTCGCCAAGGCCGTATTGCACGGTCTTGACCTGCATGTCGTACCAATTGGCCCAGAAGGTCGACAGGATGCCGCCATGATGAGTCATGTCGCGATACCAGTCGGCGGCGCCCTCCCAGATGCACATGGCGGCGAGATGCGGCGGCTGCAGCGAGGCGACGTGCCACTGATTGATGCCATAATAGGAGACGCCGCTGAGGCCGACCTTGCCGTTCGACCAGGGCTGCACGCCTGCCCATTCGATGCAGTCATAGAAATCCTTGGTCTCGCGCGGCGAGAAATGGTCGATGAAGCCCGGGCGAGCGACCGGTGCCGCGCGAGTCGACGCGGACGCAGACATAGCCGTGCGGCACCCATTTCTCCGGATCGACGACCTCCCAGTTTTGATGCTTGTTGGTCGAGCCGTAAGGGACGTCAGGATGTTCCGCGATCATGCGGTTCCAGGCGCTGGGATAGCCATCCTGAAAGGCGAGGCCCTTGGCATAGGGACCATAGCTGAAGAGCACCGGATGGCGGCCTTCATGGGTCGGCCGGAAGATGTCGGCGCGCAGCCGGAGACCGTCATCCATGGCGATTTCGACGTCCCAGTCGATCGCCATGCCCTCCTGGACGGTGCGGCGCGTCATGCTTTGTCCTCCCAGTGCCGCCGGTTTGTCCCGGTCTTATTCGGTCGCCGCTTCAGTTAAGCTAAGCCCAAGAAATCCACTGATGGCGGCGTTGAAGTCCTTTGTGTTGTCGACGTTCGAAAGATGCGCGGCATCGGGGATTTCGGCGAAGCTCGCACCAGGCGTCGCCGCCGCCATGGCGCGCATGCCCTCGGCCGGCGCGCCGAGATCCTTCGCCCCGCCGACATAGAGCATGGGGATGGTGATCGAGCCGAGATCCTTCAGATAGTTGAGCCGTCTTCAAGGCCTCCGCGCAGCCGCGGTAGCCGGTTGGCGATGTGGCGAGGAAGGCATCCTCAAACCGGTGCAGCGCCTCGGGATGTGCCTGGCGCCAGCTTTCGACGAACCAGCGCTCCATGGTCATGCCGAGAATCGCCGCGAGCCCGCCCTTATCGATCGCGGCACCCCGGTCGTCCCAGCTCTGCACGAAAGCCGGCGGATTGTCGGCGCGGGCATCGCAGCAGACGACGCGCTCGAAGCGGCCGGCATGATGGATGGCAAGGCCGAGCCCGGTCATGCCGCCGAGCGACAGGCCCATATAGCTCGCCCGCGCGATGCCGAAATGGTCCGCGAGAGCGATGACATCACCGACCAGATCCTCGAAGCTGTAGGGGCCGGTCGGCGCGTCCGAGGCGCCATGGCCCCGCGTGTCATAGCGCAGGATCCGGTAGCGCTTGCCCAGAAGCTCAAGCTGCGGCTCCCACATCATCGCCGCCGCGCCCAGCGAATTCGATAAAATAATCCATGGAGCGCCTTCGCCTTGTCCGTCGATATAGGCGGCAAGGCGGAAGCCGCCGCGATCCACGGTGATCGGAGCGGTCATGTCCATGCCTCGGATTGTCTGGGAAGGGCAAAGTGCGATCGCTTGCGGCCGCGCCCTGAAGGTCCTGCAGGGCGCGGCTCGCTGACGAGGAGAAAGGAGACGGCGCTCGTCGCCGCGCACCGCCCATGCCGGCTGGCGCACAGATGGCCGGGCGTTGTGCGAAAGCAAGTTGGCACCGCTCCTGTTCCTCCCAGGAAAATCTGTTGCTTGAGCGATCCTATGAGTGGGCCGGGGAGCGCAAAAATCATTATTCATACTGTCGGATATCAAGATTTATGATGCCCTCTGGCCCCACCGCCGCCGGACTGCCACCCGCAGGATGGGCGGCGCGCCGGCCGGTAGACGCGCTCAGATCGTCAGACCTCACTGAAAAATCTCGCTGAACTTTTTCTTGATGGCCGCCGTCTGTTTCTCGATGAATTTATAGTCGACCGGAATCGTCTTCAACGTGGCGAGGTTCGGGCTGCCGGCTGTGGCGGCGCCACATCGGTCCGCGCGGCATAGCCGCCATCTTCCGGGAAGATCTTCTGCACCTCCGGCGTGATCATGAAGGCGGCGAAGAGCTTGGCCGCATTCGGGTTGGGCGAGCCTTTCACCACGCCAGTCGGCGAGGGGATGATAAAGGTGCCCTCGGTCGGGTAGACCGTCGCGATCGGATGCCCAGCCTTGCGGGCGTCGGCCGCATAGGAATCGAGAGCATCGGCGGCGATCAGCCGCTCGCCGCGCTTGAGATTGTCCGTGACCTGCTGATTGCCGGGCACGATCATGATGTCGTTCTTGCGCAGCTTCTCGTAATAGTCCCAGCCGAGCGTCTTCGACAGCATGCCGACGACGGAAACCTGCAGCGAGGTGAAGGACGGATCGGTCGTCACCAGCTTGCCCTTATATTTCGGGTCGGTGAGGTCGGACCAGGTCTTCGGCCGGTCGGCTTCGGCGACCTTATCGGTGCGCACGAAGATCGTCATCATGTTGAGGCGCTGGGCGATCCAGCGCCCCTCGGCGTCTTTCGCATCGGCGGGGATCTTGTCGAATCCCTCCGGCTTGAAGGCGACGAATACGCCCTTCTCGGCAAGCTGGTTCGCCGCGGCCGGATCGGAGGTCGTCAGCACGTCGGCGGCGACATGCTTGGCGTCATATTCCTGCATGAAACGGCGCAGGATCGCGGTGCCGCCCGAGCGGAACATCTCGACCTTGAGGCCGCTCTTCTCTTCGAACAGCTTGGCGATGTGGTTCGCCGTCTCGATCGGGGTGGAGGTGTACCAGGAGACCTTGCCTTCCGCCTTAGCCGCGGCGGGATCGGTAGCGTCCGCCGCCCGAGCCTGCCCCGATGCGGCTGCAGCCAGCGCCGCCAGCCCCAGCACGAATGTACGCTTTGAAACCCATATCATTCGTTTCCTCCATTTTGCCGCAACTTTGCCGCTGCCAATTTTCGAGTTCACTGCGTGCCGCGATAAACCGGCTCCGGCTGGGTGAAGAAACTATAGAGAATATGATAGACAAGCTCGTAGTTTTTCTGCTGGAAGCTCGCGTGCGAGATGCCCGGCATCACGGCGAACTGCTTGTCCGCGTTCGGCAGCAGCTTGAAGAATTCGACGAGGTCGTCGAAGCTGGCGATGCCGTCATATTCGCCGCGCATGATCAGGGTCGGCACGGTGATCTTAGCCGGATCGACAACCGGCAGCTTTGAGGTCATATCGACATAGGTGCCGGTCGGCATGGAGGAGTCGAGGGCGAGGATCGCATCGGCGAAGGCTTCGACGACTTTCTCTTCGGCCGTACCCGGATGATCGCGATTGAAGATCGAATGCACGAAGGCGCGATCGACGGGACGGCGGTTCTTCGCCTTGAATTCCGGCAGACGTTTGGCGCGCTCGGCGAGCGTCGGCGAGCCCTTGCCGGTCCACACGAAAGCATCGAGCGCAAGCCGTTTCACGCGCTCGGGATGCCGTTCGCAGAAGGCTGCCGCCCGGAGCGCGCCGGAGGAGATGCCATAGATCATGAGCGGCCCGGTATTGCGCGTCTTCAGGATGTAGCTGCTCGCGGCGGCCAGATCATCGGCGCCATTGGCGATATCGCAATTGATGTCGCGGTGCTTATCCGAGCGGCCATAGCCTTCCATGTCGACCGACCAGGTATCGAAGCCGCGCTTGGCGAACCAGTCCATGACCGAAGAATCCGGCCGGCCGGGCACGGAGAGATCGAAGGTCGGCTGCGAGGCCATGGACGAGCCGTGCACGAACAGCACCGTGCCGCGGTCTTCCGGCGTGACCGCCCGCTTCTCCCAGAGGAAGAGCTTCACATCGCCCTTCATCGTCCAATGCTCGCGTCCCTCGATAGGGTCCTCCTCGTGAACCATGTCTTTCTCCATCGATGTGCGCTAGGCGGCCATGCTCTTGAGGTCCGCGCGCGGAAACAGATTGCAATGCTCTGCGGCGACCGAGACAGCGACCCGCTGCCCGATAGCGAATTGCTGCGACGGATGCGTCTGGACGCGCAATTCCTCCCCGGCCCCGAGCGTCACGAAATATTCGTTGATGTTGCCGAGAAAGGTGTGATCGCGGATGGTGCCGTGGCCGCGCAGACGATGCCGCGCTTGGCCCTTCCGGCTCGATGGTGATATTCTCCGGGCGAATGGCGATTTCGACCTCATCGCCTTGCGCCATGCCGTTCCGGCAGCGCGAGGGTGACGCTGAGGCCGCCCGGCGTCGCGACGCGCGCTTCGCCATTCGCGGCAGCCTCGATCCGGCCGGGCAGCAAATTCACCAACCCCATGAAATCGGCAACGATGCGGTTTGCCGGCCGCGCGTAGACCTCCTGCGGCGTGCCGAATTGCTGCAACATGCCGCCATGCATCACGGCGATCTGATCCGAGAGGGCGAGCGCCTCGGCCTGATCATGCGTGACATAGACGAAGGTGATGCCGGTGCGGCGCTGAAGCTCTTTCAGCTCGCCGCGCATCTTCTCGCGCAGCTTGGCGTCGAGATTGCTGAGCGGTTCGTCGAGCAAGAGGATGTCCGGCTCGACGACGAGGCTGCGGGCGAGCGCCACGCGCTGCTGCTGGCCGCCGCTCAGCTCACCCGGCAGGCGGCTTTCCAGGCCGGAAAGATTGACCAGGGCGAGCGCCTTGCCCACCTGCTCGCGCGCCTGATGCGCGGGAACCTTGCGGACGCGGAGGCCGAAAACGACATTCTCGAACACCGTCTTATGCGGCCAGACGGCGTAATTCTGAAACACCATGCCCATGCCGCGCGCCTCGGGCGGCACGACGCTCCCCGGCGAGGAGATGAGCCGGCCGCCGACATGAATGGTTCCGGCGTCCGGCACCAGATAGCCGGCGATGAGGCGCAAGGTCGTGGTCTTGCCGCAGCCCGACGGGCCGAGCAGGGTGACAAAAGTGTTGTCGCGGATCTCCAGGTTGAGCCCGCTCACCGCCAGGTCTTCGGCCTTGCCGCCATAGCTTTTCGAGACGTCCGCGATCGTGATGCCAGCCATCAGGACGATACTCCTGCGCTTTCGGTGCCGCTGCCGCCCAGCTTCGAGGCCAGCCAGATCGCCGTGCTGATGATCGCCATATTGATCATGGCGAGCGCGGCGACCGGCTCGGTATAGCCTGTCTCGTAGAGATTGTAGACGGCGACTGCGAGGGTGATGGAGTTGGAGCTGAAGAGGAGAATGGAGGCGCTCAGCTCCTGGATCACAGGCACGAAGACGAGCAGCCATCCGGCGAACAGCGCTGGCCGGATCAGCGGCAGCGTCACCTCGCGCATGGTGAATCCCCAGGAGGCGCCGAGAATGCGCGCGCTCTCCTCCAGCGAAGGATCGATCTGCCGCAGGGCGCTGTTGGCCGAGCGCACGCCGAGCGGCACATAGCGGGCCACATAGGCGAGGAGCAGGATGCCCATGGTGCCGTAGAGCGCAACCGGCATGCGCAGCCAGAACTGGATCAGCGCCACGGCCATGACGATGCCGGGCAGGCCGAGCGGGATGAGGGCGGCATAGTCGAGCAGCCGCCGTCCGGCGAGCCTGGTGCGCAGGTCGATCCAGCTTACCGCCGCGCCGAGCAGCACCGCGATGCTGGCGGCGAAGACAGCCAGGATGAGGCTGTTGCGGATCGCCCGCTGGGTGACGTCATAATCGAAGAGGATGAATTTGTAATTGGCGAGGGTGAGGGTCTGCCAGAAATTGATGCCCCAGCTCTTGCTGAGCGAGACGGCGATCAGCGTCGCATAAGGCGCCACGATCGCGACGACGAACACCAGCACGCAGAACCCGAACAGCGCCCAGCGCGCCGTGCCGAGATCGACCAGTTGTGGCCGCGCGCCCTTCCCGGCCAGCGTCACATAGGAGCGGCGGGCGAGAAAGGCGCGCTGCAGATAGAGGGCGGCGATGGTGATGGCGACGAAGATCAGCGAGAGTGCCGAGGCGAGGCCATATTCGGGCGGATAGTCGAACAGCGCATAGATGCGCGTCGGCAAAGTGACGATGCGGCCGGGCAGGCCGATGATCGCCTGCGAGCCGAACAGCGCGATGGCGTTGACGAAAGCGATCAGCGTGCCGGAGAGGATGGCGGGCGCGACGAGCGGTCCAGTGATGACGAGCGCCGTGCGCCATTTGCTGGCGCCCAGGATCTGCGCGGCTTCCTCGAAGGAGGCATCGACCGAGCGCAGCGCCGTCGAGGTCAAGAGATAGACGAAGGGAAAGGTGTGCAGCACAGTCACCAGCACGAGGCCGGCCATGGTGAAGATGTTGAAGGTCAGCCAGGGCAGGCCGGCGACATCGCGCAGGAAGATATTGATGAGGCCGGCATTGGGGCTCAGCAGATTGACGAAGGCGATGGCGGTGAGGAAGGGCGGCGACAGATAGGACAGCGTCGCGGTGGCGATGATGAGGCCCTTGCCGGGCACATTGGTGCGGCTGACCGCCCAGGCGAGTGGCACGCCGATGAGAATGCTGAACAGGCCGACCCAGGCGCCCAGGATCAGCGAGTTGATGAGGGGCTGCGTGTAGAGCCGGCTGGACAGCGCTTCCTGGAAATTCTGCAGGCTGAGCCCGGTCTCGGAGAGCACGCTGCCGATCAGCAGCGAGAGCAGCGGCAGCACGATGAGGATGACGACGGAGAGAACCGCCGCGCCCATCACAGCGTTCTCGAAGCTGAGATGCGCGCGCCAGCTCCCTCGGCCTGCGCTCCCGGCGGCAAGGCGGTGACCGGCGGCCTTGTCCCGCTCGGTTTCAGCCATGATGCCGGGCGCCGCCATCAGGCGAACCGGTTGCTGAGGGTGCCCAATCCGGTGATCGTCATCGACACTTCGTCGCCTGCCTTGAGAAATTTCGGCGGGTTGAAGCCGAGACCGACGCCTGCGGGCGTGCCGGTCGCGATCAGATCGCCGGGCTGGAGCGTCAGGCCGGCCGAGATGGTCGAGACAAGGGTCGGGATGTCGAAGATCAGGTCGCGCGTATTGGCGTTCTGCCGGAGCTCGCCATTGACCCAGCATTTGACGTCGAGATTTTCCGGATCGACTTCGTCGGCGGTGGTGATCCACGGCCCCATCGGGCAGAAGGTGTCGAGCGCCTTGCCCATGAACCATTGCTTGTGATTGCGCTGGCGGTCGCGCGCGGTCACGTCATTGATGATCGTATAGCCCCAAATATGGGCGTAGGCGCCCTCGCGGGCGATGTCGTGTCCGCCTCTGCCTATGACCAGCGCCAATTCCGCCTCGTAATCGACCGCCGAAGTGACGCCTGGATGCAGATCGACCGTCGCGCCCGGCCCGATGACGGCGCTGGCCGGCTTGGTGAAGACGGCCGGATATTCGTCGATCTCGGCGCCCTTCACCGCGCCCGCCTCATAGCCGCTGCCGGCGAATTCCTTGGCGTGGTCGCGGTAGTTCTTGCCGACGCAGAAAACATTGCGGCGCGGGAAGGGGACGGGCGCCAAGAGCTTGACCGAAGAGAGGGGGATGACCGCAGCGCCGTCCGCGGTCAGGCTTGGCCGGATCTCATCATACTGCGTGATGAGATCGACCATATCGGCGATGTCGGCGAGCGGACGGATCATCTCGCCTGATGCATCGATCATTCCGATCCGCGGCCCGTTTTCGCCGGCAAAACACGCAAACTTCATGGCGTTCCGATCGGTTTACCAATTTGGGCAAATCCTAGGCCAATGGTTCTGTAGCAGTCAACCAATCCGCGACGATTAACGGTGATGACCGCCCGATTGCCTTTGACAACAGATTGGTCTACCAATTCAGCATGGTCTCAACACAAACCTCCACACTCGGCCAGCGCGGCGGCCAGCATGTGCGCCGATGGCTTCTGGATATGTTGGCATCGGGCCGCTATGCCGCCGGCGCCAAACTGCCGACCGAACGGGCGGTGGCGGCCCAGCTCGCGGTTCCGCGCAGCGCCGTGCGCAATGCGCTGGCGGCGCTGGAAGCCGAGGGCCTGGTGGTGCGCCTGATCGGCAGCGGCACTTTCGTCGGCATGCCGGCGGCTTCGTCCAAAGCGGAAACGCGGCCTGCTCTCGTCACGGTCAGCGATGCGAGTCCGACCGAGATCATGGAAGCAAGGCTCCTGATCGAGCCGCGCATCGCAGCGCTCGCCGTCGCCAATGCGTCGATGAGCGATTTCGAGCATATGGAATTGTGCAACCGGAATGCCGAAGCCAGCGACAGTTTCGAGACCTTCGAGCACTGGGACGCGGCTCTCCATCAAGCCGTCGCCGAAGCCACGCATAACCGGCTGATCGTGGCGCTCTACACCGCTGTCACCGGCGCCCGCGACCAGGCCGATTGGGGCGAACTGAAGCGTAAGAGCCTGACCGCCGAGCGCCGCGAGGCCTATCGCGAGGAGCATCGCCAGATCGTCGCCGCCCTACGCGCCCGCGACGCGGAAAGGGCCGAGACGGCGGTTCTCAATCATCTGCGCCATGTGCGCCAGAATCTTCTCGGCATCTGACGAGGATGCCTCAGTCCACCCTTAACGCCCCTCCGGATCGCAAATCACGCTGATGTCTGCCGCGCTCACCCTTGCCCTGTCGGTTATCGTGCTTGGCACGTCCTTTCTGTCAGGCATCTTCGGCATGGCCGGCGGCATGATCCTGATGGGCGCGCTGCTTCCGGTGCTCCCAGTGCCAACGGCCATGGTGCTGCACGCCATCTCGCAGATGAGCGCGAATGGCTGGCGCGCGACGCTGTGGATGCGCTACGCCAACTGGTGGATTTTTGCGCGCTACACGCTCGGCCTGCTGGCGGCACTCGCCATCTTCGCGGCTGTGCGGATCGTGCCCGACCGGGCGCTGGTGCTGATCATCCTCGGCGTGATGCCGTTCGTTGCGGTGATGATTTCCAGACCGGCTGGCCCCGCGTGCCGACCGGCCGGGAGGCGCTGAGCTTTCCGGCTTTGTCGGCACGGCGCTGCAACTCATCTCCGGTGTCTCAGGACCGATGCTGGATATCTTCTTCGTGCGCACGATGATGGACCGCCGCGCCGTGGTCGCCACGAAGGCCAGCTGTCAGGTCGTCACGCACTTCACCAAGCTGATCTATTTCGGAGGGCTGGCCGCAAGTGCCGATACCGAACTCGGCTGGACCGTCCTCGCGCTGTCGGTCGTCAATGGCCATCATCGGCACCTCGGTAAGCCGCATTGTGCTGGAGCGAATGACCGACGTTCAGTTCCGCCAATGGACGAGACGTCTCGTCATGGGGGTCGGTGCGGTGTACATCGCCCAGGGCGTGACCGTCTATCTTCAGGGCTGAAGCGCCAATGCGGAATTACGGCCGCGTGCGGCGGCGAGGCGTTGTGAGCTGCGCCAAAAGCGCCCGTGCCGCGGCGCGCAGCTCCTCGATCCAGCGTCTGACGGTCCGATAGGAGCGCGACTGCGTGATCCAATATTTGCCGTAAGCAAAGTTGAGCCATCCCCAGGCATGGAGGCGGCTGACGAGCCAAATCTTGCGGCTCTGCGGGCGCACCGCGGTCCAGGTCGTATCGATCAGCACAAAGCTCAAGCCGTGCATGAAGAGCCAAAATAGGATGCCGGTTTTCGGATGTTCCGCGATGAGGATCGTCGCATAGAGCTTGGCGGGCTCCAGAATAGCGAGCGGCAAGGCGATGCTCAGCGTCGCCCAAAAAGGCGGCAGCGTCCGCAGAAAAGCAAAATAAGGGTCGTAAAGCGCGGTGGAAATTCGTTGGATTGCCGGCGTTATATAATGCCGTACGAACGGGGATCTGGCGATGAGCCTTAAAAGCCATCGAACAAGCTTCAAAAGCCATTTCAACTGAGGATGAAGAATAAGGATGAATATCGCCAGCAGGACCTGCGCGGTTCGCGCGATCAGGGTCGCAGTCAGTTTGAATGGAAATTTCAGAGCGGCGCCAAATCCGCTAATTACTCTCGTAGAAAAGCTGGGAGAACGTTCCCGTTCGGGACTATCGCGATCAGCCATGCGTTGCATTCCCGATCTTCGTCGCGGTATTGCGCAAACGATCTGACGTCCGGCGGCAAGAGTTTGCACCGGTCTACCGGGATCAAGCGTCCGATTCAACGAACAGTTTATGACGCGCATTGGCGGGCGCCGGTGCCCACGGGGATTTACGCGATCAGCGTCCGAAGCCGACCTGCCGCCGGATAGGCTCGGCCTGCGGTGCGGTGAGCAGCGCGGCAAGCTTGCGGGCGGCCTCGGGATTGGCGGCGTGCGCCGTCACGCCGACCGTATAGACCGTCGTCAGCTCGAATTCCGGCGGCAGCACGCCGACAAGCTGCAAGGCCGGGGATGGCCAAAATCTCAGTGACCTGGGTGCAGCCGATGGGACGGGCGGCCGTCGATGCCGCCAGCTCGCGCATGGCAGTCGCGCCATTGGGGAAGGTCCGCAGCCGGCCGGGCACGTCATCGCCGATGCCCAGCTTGGTGAGGACTTTGGCGAAATGGATGCCGGCGGTGGCGAGCTTGGGGTCGGGGAAATAGATCGCGTCGGCCGCTCGCAGCGCCTCGCCCAAGGCGCGCGGCATCGGCGACCGAGGGGCAGGGTCGCCCGCGCGCACCGCGATGGCGGTTCTGACCGGACCGAGGTCGGCGATCGACCCGGCTCGACCTTTCGCCGGCGGCGGCAAGCTCCTCGATGATGGCGCGCGTCAGGATCAGAATGTCGGCGGGGTCGCCCTCCAGAAAGCGGGCCTTCATTCCGCCGACCGCGCCGAAGCTGCCGTCGATCTCGAAGCCGGTTTCCGCCTTGAAGTGAGGGGCAAGAGCGCTCACCAGCGCATGGGCCGCGCCGCCGCTCAGAAGTCTGAGTTTCATGTCCGGCGCTCCTAACCCATCGCCGCAATGATGCGCTCCGGCGTCAGCGGCAGCTCGTGCACGCGCACACCGATCGCGTCGTAGAGCGCATTGGCGATGGCCGCCGCAGTCGGTCCCTGCGAGGCTTCGCCCGCGCCCATCACCGGCTCCTCGGGATGATTGCAGATCACCACCTCGACCGCCGGCACTTCGGAGAATTGCAGGATCGGATAGGCCTCCCAATTGTCGCTGATGATATGCGTGCGATCGAAACGCACCGCCTCCTTCAGCGCCCAGCTCGTCCCCTGGATCGCGCCGCCCTCGATCTGGTTGGCCAGGCCATCCGGATTGACGGCCTCGCCGACATCGACGCCGATGACGAGGCGGCGCACCCGCACCTCGCGCCCGGCCTCGACCTCTGCCAGGACCGCGCAATAGGCTCCACGGCCCTTGTAGCGCGCATAGCCGATGCCATGGCCGACGCCCTCGCGTTTTTGCCTGCCGGTCCAGCCGAAACGCTCCGCTGCCGCCTCGATCACGGCCCTTGGCGCGCGGGTCGGAGAGCTGGCGCAGACGGAAAGCCACCGGATCTTCGCCGGCTTCGGCGGCAAGCTCGTCCATGAAGGACTCGGCCGCAAACACATTGGCGAAGGCGCCGAGCGAACGCAGCGCCGAGGTGCGGATCGGCATGTCGGTGAGGTAATGGTTGGTGACCTTCAGCGACGGGATGTCATAGGGCGGAACGGCGTTGCGCTCCGCGCCGCCGCCGCCGGCGAACGGGATCAAGATCGCCGGCAATCTGGGAAAGGGCTTTTCCAGATCGGAAGCCGCGAGTAGCGTCGGTATTGCGCCACGGCCCGGGCGGCTGGTATGGCCGTTGCTCCAGACGTCGTGGCGCCAAGCCAGGATGGCGCCGGTCTCGTCGAGATCGGCTTCGATGCTGACGGTCATGGCCGGCCCGAAAGGCGCCCAGCCAAGCTCCTCCTCGCGCGACCATTGCACGCGGACAGGGCTCCCCGCCACGGCGCGCGCGAGCAGCACGGCGTCCAGCACGACATCGTCGGCGCCATTATGGCCGTAGCAGCCGGCCCCCTCGCGATGTTCGATGAGGATGTCCTCCGCCGGCATGGCGAGCAGGACGGTCAGATCCTTCTGCAGATTGAAGATACCCTGGCTGTGCGTCCAGGCGCGCAGGACGGGCTTGCCGCCCTCCGCCTTGTCGAACTGGGCGATACCGCAGGACGGCCCGATCGAGGCGTGGGCAATGTAGGGCTTGGAATAATCCCGCCGCACGGTTCGCGCGATGGCGGCCGTGCTGGGCGCGTTCCGCTCGACGACGACATTCGGCTCGTCGCGCGCGGCCTTCAGCCAGGCGGGCAGCTGCGCCTCATCGGGCAGTTGCGGTGCCGGCTCCTCCCAGATGGCGAGCTTGCGCAGCCGGGCGAGTGCTTCGGCCGCATGCCATTCCGTGTCGGCGACGACGCCGGCAAAGCTGCCGTCGCGCACGACCGCCCTGACGCCGGGCATTTGCCGGACCTCATCCGCATCGAGCCGGATCAGTTTCGAGCCCGGAGCCGACGGCCGCAGTGTTCGCCCATGCAGCATGCCGGGCAGGACGAGATCGTGAATATAGCGGGGCGCGCCAAAGATCTTGTCGGGCAGGTCGAGCCTCGCAACGGATCGGCCGGCGACCCGTCTTGCCGCGACAGGTTTCGGCGCGACCGCGCCGGTTGCCTTGCGGTCGAGCAGGCCGTCTTCGGCCATGTCGAAATAGGAAACCGAAAGATTGCCCTGGCCGCGGATGATGCCGTCCTCGACCGTCAGCGTCTCCGCTGGAACGCCGAGCCGCTCGGCCGCCGCCGCCAGAAAGATGGCCCGCGCCTCGGCGCAAGCCTGCCGCACGGCCATGCCGGAATCCTGGATCGACATGCTGCCCGAGGTCATGCCCTCATTGGGGTTGGACACCGTATTCGCCGGGACCAGGCGGATACGCTCCAGCGCGACGTCCAGCTCATCGGCCGCGAGCTGCGCGAGCGCCGTCAGAATGCCCTGGCCGATCTCGACCTTGCCGGGATGGATTTCGACGACGCCCTCCGGACGCAGCCGGACCCATTTCGACAGCACCGGATTGCTTCGAAGATTGCCGCGCAGATCGGGCGAGGCGTCTTGATTTGCGGGAGTGCTCATGCTGGGCTCATCTCCTCGGCCGCCTTCATCACGGCCCGCACAATTCGGTTATGCGCGCCGCAGCGGCAGAGATTGCGGTCGAGCGCCGCGCACACCTCCGTCTCGGTCGGCTTCGGATTCTGGCTGAGCAGCGCGGCTGCGGAAATCAGAATGCCGGAGATGCAATAGCCGCATTGCGCGGCCTGCTCGGCGAGAAACGCCTTTTGCAGCGGATGCGGCCGCTCCGGCGTGCCGAGCCCTTCGACCGTGGTGACGGACTTGCCGGCCGCCGCCCAAAGCGGCATGTCGCAGGAGGTGACGGCGTGTCCGTCCACCAGCACATTGCACGCGCCGCACGCGCCCGCGCCGCAGCCGAAACGCGAGCCGGTAAGGCCGAGCTCGCCGCGCAACGCGGCGAGAAGCGGCATCTTCGGATCGCCGACGACCCGCACTTCCTTGCCGTTGACCGTGAATTGCACCTCTTCCGCTGCCGCCTCCGTCATTGCACCTTCGCCCATTTCTAGATGTCTCTCTCCAGATAGGTCTTGAACTCAGCCGGCGGCTGGGCCGCCCGCCGCGAACGGCACGTTGATCTTAATGGACTTGCTGGGATAATCCTGCGCGGCGGCGCTGAGCCCGCTCAACGCAACCATCGCTCCAACGGCGATGCCCCGTGCCGAAGACGCCATGTTTTCCTTCCTTTACGTAGCATTCGTCATTTCGGCGAACGCCTATTGTATGCAAGATTGTCAATGGAACGATGAAATCACAATCAGGTCAATCCGTCGGCAGCAGCTGCAGACCTCGATCTGCGGGTGCAATTGGTCAGCGGCAATTGCAACCACGCGGATGCCCTGCCGCCGCCGTCGATCATCTGTAACCGAAAAGTGACGCCGTCGCTCGGAACGAAGCCGTGAAAACGCTTCAACTTCTGCATTTTCGTTTCATCGTATAATGAATCCGCTGACGCTGGGGACGTGGGCCGTGTCAACACGCGGGAATTTCGCCAGGACAGGGCCATATGCACGGCCGAAAGCGATGTTCGGCCGCCGTGGATCGCTCGGCTTGTGGCTGGCGTTGTCCGCGCTGCTTCTACAGCTCGCGAGCCCGTTTCATTGCTGCGTCTATCAGACACTGAGCAAGGCGGCCGATCTCGCGCGGCTAAACCCGCTCCCAGGCTTTGAGCTTTCGATTTGCGGAGGCCACCACGCCTCCAAGGACAAGTCTGATCACAGGCAGGTGGACGATTGCCTCTCCTGCCTGATGTGCTGTGCCACAGGCCAGCTCAGCGCCGTGCTGCCGGCCCGGGTCGGCACAGTGCTCGCGGCGCCGACCGGCATGGTTCAGCCGGCCGCGCAAGATCTGATCCTGGCCGAGGCGCAGTTTATCCTCGCCCGCTCCAGGGCGCCTCCCGTCTCCATCTGAGCCGCCACATGCCGACGCCGCGCGCCCTCGATCGCAGGGCAGCGCCGCGTCCGACTGCGATTTCAGACAAGTTCAGATGGAGCTTTCTCATGCAGATTTACCGGCAGTTGCCGTGCTTGGCCGTGGCGACACTCTCGCTCACTGCGGCAAGCCTTTCCCCCGCTTTCGCGCACGGAATCGTCGGCGCCCGCGTCTTTCCGGTGACGCTCGCCATTGACGATCCCGCCGTCTCGGACGAGCTGTCCTTGCCGACTGTAACGCATACCCAGGAGGACGACGGGTCGCGCGAGACCGCCGTCTCCGTCGAGTTCGCCAAGCGGCTCACCGACCGTTTCGGGATTTCCTTCGAGGAGGAGTGGAGCCATATCAAGCCCGACGGCAGTGGCTTCCAGAACCTTGAGACCACCTTCAAATATCTGCTCTTTACCGATGCGCCGAGCGAATTCATGCTCTCGACCGGGGCCAGCATCGAATGGGGCGGCACGGGTGCCGATCGGGTCGGCGCGGAGGATTTTTCCGTCGTGACCCCGCAGCTCTATTTCGGCAAGGGTTTTGGCGATCTGCCCGATACGCTCGGTGAATTGCGCCCCTTCGCCATTACCGGCCAGTTCGGCCTCGATGTGCCGACGAAGTCCAAGAGCAGGACGGCGCTCGGCGGAGGCGGCTTCGATGTCGAAGCCAATCCGAAAGTCTTCGATTGGGGCTTCAGCCTGCAATACAGCCTGCCCTATATGAACGCCAATGTGCGCCAGATCGACGGGCCGGAGTTTCTCAGGCATCTCACGCCGGTCGTCGAATTCGCCTTCAGCACGCCGGTCAGCAATACCGGCGGCGACAATACGACCACTGGCACCATTAATCCCGGCCTGATCTACAGCGCCGACAGCTGGCAACTTGCCGCCGAGGCGATCATTCCCATCAATCAGGAAAGCGGCGAGCATGTCGGCGGGATCGTGCAATTGCACTTCTTCCTCGATGACATCTTTCCGAACTCGCTGGGCAAGCCGCTATTTTAGGAGGAAGACATGCAGCGCATGATAAAGCTGGCCGTAGCGATCGGCCTGATCTGCCTGCTCGGCGCTGGAAGCGCCGCCGCTCACGCCATGCTGCAATATGCCGTCCCGGGCGTCGGCTCTACCGTGAAAACGTCGCCGAAGCTCATTCGGCTCAAATTCAGCGAAGGCGTCGAAGCTGCGCTTTGCCGGGTGACCGTAACCGGCAGCGGCGGCGCTGTGCTGACCGGCAGTCTGCGGACGCAGGCCAACGACAAGAGCACTCTTATCGTAACAATGGTGGGCGCGCTAAAGCCGGGCGTCTATAAGGTGGCGTGGAGCGCCGTTTCCGTGGACACGCATCACACGGAAGGCAGTTTCAGCTTCACCGTCAGGCCGTGAGCGCATGATCGTTGCCGAGGCGCTTGTCTTTGCGCGCTGGGCGCATTTTACGGCGGCGACGATCCTGTTTGGAGCGCCGCTGTTCCGCTTCTGTGCCTTGCGCGACGGGCGGGCGGTTTGGCACGCGCCTGATGCGGCCACGCTGCGTTATGTATCGTTTGCCGCGGCAATTTCCGGGCTGGCCTGGCTGGCTTTCTCGATCATCACCGTGACCGGGGAGCCCGGCAGCCTCTTCGATGCCGAGCTGCTTTCAGCCTTCTTCCTGCAAACTGGCTTCGGCTTGGTCTGGCTAATCCGCCTCGCCATTCTGGCCGCGGTGGTCGCGCTCGCGTCGCGGTCGGGGCCCGGCCCTGTTCGATCCGCACTCGTGGCCGCGTTCGCGAGCCTGCTCCTCGTCAGCCAGGCATGGCTCGGTCACGCCGCGGCGGTCGAAGGCTGGCTGGGGCCTGTGGCGATTGCGGCTTATGCCGATCCATGTGCTCGGCGCGGGCGCCTGGATCGGCGGGCTCGTGCCGCTTGGCTCTGAACTCGCGCGGCTGGGGCGAGGGCAGGGGGGCGAGAGGATGGAGGAAGCGCGCGGCGTGCTTCGGCGGTTTTCATCGATGGGGATGGTCGCGGTTCTGGCGATCCTTGCCAGCGGTATCATCAATACCGCGCTGCGGATCGCCTCGTGGGCCGATTTTCTGGACACGGATTATGGCCGGATCCTGCTGGCGAAGCTGGGCCTGTTCGCCATCATGCTCGCCATCGCCGGCATCAACCGCTTCGCGCTGATGCCGCTGGCCGCGGCACGCTCCGGGACTCTGGAGAAGATCCGGCGGAACGTCGGTCTCGAATTGATCCTGGGCGCGCTGGTTCTCGGCCTGGCCGCGATGTTGGGATCGCAAATGCCGCCTGATTGAGCCGATCAGGTCTCAGCCGTTGTCGCGATCGCCTCGGCATAGCCGTCACGCGTCTGCGGCAGCTTCATGCCGAGCAGCGCGCTTGCCACCTGCGTCCTCAAGACCTGCGCCGTGCCGCCGCCGATGGTGAACATCCGGGCGTCGCGCGCCATGCGCTCCAGGGGCAGGTTGCGGGAATAGCCCGAGGCGCCGTGGATCTGCAGCGCGTCATTCGTCACCTTGATCGCCATCTCCGAGGCGAAGATCTTTGCCTGCGCCGCCTGCTGCATGTCCGGGAAGCCGTCGACCGCGCCAGCGGCGGCCTTATAGACGAGCGCCTGCGCGGCAGCGAGGGCGATGGACATATCGGCGAGCATCCATTGCAGCCCCTGAAATTCGGCGATTGGCCGGCCGAACTGCTGGCGGCTCTTGGCGCGATCGAGCGCCAGCTCATAGGCGCCTTCGGCAAGCCCGAGCGCGACGGTCGCCGCGCCGACGCGCTGGCCGTTATAGGCGGTCATCAGCCTGGCAAAGCCGCGCTCCAGCCCTTCCGGCGGAATGAGCGCCATATCGAGCGGCACCTCCAGGTCCTCGAAGATCACCTCGGTCTCCGGGATGCCGCGCAGGCCCATGGCCGGCTCGCGGCGGCCAATGCGCAAGCCCTCATCCTCGCCGCGCACGGCAATGAAGCCGCCAATGCCGCGCGATGCCCCATCCTCGACGACGCGCGCAAAGATCAGATGCACCTTCGAGACGCCGCCGCCGGTGATCCAGTGCTTGAGGCCGTTGATGACATAGCGGTCGCCCTTCCGCACCGCGGTCGTGGTCATCTCGGTCGCGGCGCTGCCGGCCTGCGGCTCGGTGATGCAAATCGCGGGCTTGTCGCCGGCGAGGATGAGCGGCGCCACACGCCGCTTCTGCTTCTCGGTGCCGTATTTCATGATGGCGCCGATCGCGCCCATATTCGCCTCGACCGTGATCCGCCCGGTGACGCCGCAGACCTTAGCCATCTCCTCGATCACCAAGACCGCGTCGAGCACGCCGAGCCCGCGCCCGCCATAGGCCGGCGGGATGGTCATGCCCATGAAGCCGGCCTGGGTGAGCTTTGCGACATTGTCCCAGGGATATTGCTCCGTGCGGTCGATCTCGGCGGCCCGGCGGGCAAATTCAGATCGGGCGAGCTCGCGCGCCGCCGCCTGCAGCCGCAATTGATCCTTCGTCAGCGCGAACATTGGCATCGCTCCGTCAATCGTCATTGGCGCCGAGGGTAGCTTGCAAAGACTGCGAGGAAAAGCCATTAAGCCTGCGGTTTAATGCCGGAAAATCGGGCAAACTGCCGTTCCGCCGCTCGCCGATCGCAGAAGTTTCAAACTTTCATCCTATATGGGGTATATGAGCTGGCTTCGGTCCTTTATGCCAAGAGCAACCTCATGCGCTACATTTCGCTGGCATTCTCGCCGCGCTTCATCGTCCTCACCATCGCGCTCGCCGGAACGCTGCTCCTTGCCGCATTGATCTGGGCGTTTCCGGATCGGCTCGATTCTCTGGCGCTGCCATTCGCGATCTTTGCGATCCTGGCGCTGATCGGCATCCGCGACTTCTTCCAGACCCAGCACGCCGTCTTGCGGAACTATCCGATCTCGGCGCATCTGCGCTTTCTGTTCGAGGACATGCGCCCGGAGATGCGGCAATATTTCTTCGAGAGCGACAAGGACGGCGCGCCATTCCCGCGCGACAAGCGCGCCATCGTCTATCAGCGCGCCAAGCGCGTGCTCGACAAGCGTCCCTTCGGCACCGAATACAACGTCTATGAAGGCCGCTATGAGTGGCTGCATCACTCGATCATGCCCAAAATGCCGGCCGCCGAGCCGTTCCGGATCACCATCGGCGGGCCGGATTGCGCGCAACCCTACTCGGCCTCGGTCTTCAACATCTCGGCGATGAGCTACGGCTCGCTGTCGGCCAATGCGATCCGCGCGCTCAATAAGGGGGCGAAGCTCGGCGGCTTCGCCCATGACACGGGCGAGGGCAGCATCAGCCCCTATCATAAGGAGAATGGCGGCGACATCATCTGGGAGGTCGCCTCCGGCTATTTCGGCTGCCGCAATGAAGATGGCAGCTTCTGCCCGGACAAGTTCGAGATGGCTGCGGCCAGCCCGCAGGTGAAGATGGTGGAGATCAAGATCTCGCAAGGCGCCAAGCCCGGCCATGGCGGCGTGCTGCCCGCCGCCAAGGTCACCGAGGAGATCGCGCAGATCCGCGGGATCGCGCCGGGTCGCGACTGCATCTCGCCTGCCCGCCATTCCGCCTTCTCGACGCCGATCGAGATGATGCATTTCATTGCCCGCCTGCGCCAGCTCTCGGGCGGCAAGCCGGTCGGGTTCAAGCTCTGTATCGGCCACGCCTGGGAATTCATGGCCATTATCAAGGCGATGCTGGAGACCGGGATTGCGCCGGATTTCATCGTCGTCGATGGCGGCGAAGGCGGCACCGGCGCGGCGCCGCTCGAATTCATGGATCATGTCGGCATGCCGCTCAGGGACGGGCTGACCTTCGTCCACTCGACGCTGATGGGCGTCAATCTGCGCGACCGCATCAAGCTCGGCGCTTCGGGCAAGATCACCACGGCCTTCGACATGGCGCGCGTTTTCGCGCTCGGCGCCGACTGGTGCAATGCGGCGCGCGGCTTCATGTTCGCGGTCGGCTGCATCCAGTCGCAGAGCTGTCACACCGACCGCTGTCCGACCGGCGTTGCCACGCAGGATAAGACGCGCCAACGCGCGATCGTCGTGCCGGACAAGGCGCAGCGGGTCGCCAACTATCATGGCGAAACACTGAAGGCGCTCGCCGAGTTGATCGCCGCCGCCGGGCTTGAGCATCCGAGCGAGCTGCGGCCCTATCATTTCATGAATCGCGCTGCGCCCGACCGGGTGGTGACCTATGCCGAGCTTTACCACTTTCTCAGCCCCGGCGCTCTTTTGAGCGGCGCCGAACTTCCGGCGCAGTTCCGCGATCCGTGGGAGGTTGCGCAGGCGGACAGCTTCGTGCCCCGGAGCGCGCGCATGCAGGCCCCGGTCACGATCGCGGCGGAATGAGCGTCGGACTCGACCCGCGGACCCATAGCGTTGAGTCTGTAGGATGGGTTGAGTGTGAGCGAAACCCATCATGGCGGCGCCTATACGGTGGGTTTCGCTCGCGCTCAAACCACCCTACTCCCTCCGAGGCGGACGGAATGGATCACCGGGTCTGGCTCCGCTCGCCCGGTGATGACGAAAAGATGAGGAGCATTCGGCACGACCCTAGCCGAATTCCTTGACGATGCGGTCGACGATGGCGTCGCCCCCGAAGCGGACCGGATCGGTGGCTGGCAGCTTATAAGCGGCGGCGGTCTCTTCGAGTAGCGCCCGCGCGGCGTTTTCGTCCAGCGCCTGCGTATTCACAGCAATGCCTACGCAGCGGATTGCAGGGTTGGTCAACCGCCCGCAAGTGATCGTCAGGTCGATGACCTCCCGAATGGTCGGCAGAGGATGGGCGACGCCGCGCATGGTCTTGCGGGTCGGCTCGTGACAGACGACGAAAGCATCCGGCTGCGCGCCATGCAGAAGGCCGAGACTAACCCCGGCGAAGGATGGGTGAAACAGCGAGCCCTGGCCCTCTATGACGTCCCAGTGATCGGGGGCAGCGGCCGGCGACAGCCACTCGGCAGCACCGGCAATGAAGTCGGCCACCACCGCGTCGATGGCGATGCCGCGGCCGGAGATGAAAATGCCGGTCTGGCCGGTGGCGCGGAAATCGGCATCGAGCCCGTGGCGCCGCATCGCCTTTTCCAGCGCCAGCGCGGCATATTTCTTGCCGACTGAGCAATCCGTGCCGACGGTCAGGAGCCGCAGGCCGGGGCGCTTGGTGCCCTTGCCGGTGGCAAAGGTCTGGTCGGTGTGACGGACATCGAAGAGGGACCGGCCATGCCGCTCCGCCGCCTCACGGATCGCCGGCTTCGAGCCAAGCCGCATATGCAGGCCGCTGGCGACGTCCAACCCCGCTTCGATCGCCGCGACGATGCGCGCCGTCCAGTGATCGGGCAGCACGCCGCCGGCATTGGCGACGCCGATGATCATTGTCTTCGCGCCGGCCTCGGCGGCCGCATCGATGCTCATATCCGGAATGCCGAGATCGGCCCCGCAACCAGGCAGACGGAGCTGGCCGAGACACCAATCACGGCGCCAGTCGACGATGCCTTGCGCCGTCTTGGCGGCAAGCTGGTCCGGCACGTCGCCGAGAAACATCAGATAGGGGGATTTGATTTCCATGTTGCGTCTTTGCCCGGATTCGCGGGACCAATTCATAGAAATCGGTTCGGCCGGTCTGAAGCGCAACGGACGGCCAGCCCGATCAGAGGCCACTCACATGCGCCGCCAGCAATGCCAATGTGGCGGTCAGGACGCCAAGGCCCAGATGGCGGCGGGCCAGAAAATAGACCGCGATTCCCAGGCCGAAGGCCCCGAGGCGCACCGTCAAGGTTACATTGGCGAGCGCGCCGGGCGGGAAGATCACGATATGAGCAATGAGCGCGGCGACCAGAGCAGTGGAAACCGACTTTACCCAGCTGATGATCGGCCCGTCGTCGGAAAGCCCGGTGGACAGCACCACGCCGGCCAAACGCCAGACCGCGGTGGCGGCAACGCCGGCAACAAAAATATAGAGCACGGCGCTATCCGGCGCGATCATGATTTGCGGCTCCCTTTCAGCCCATAGCGGGTCAGCGCGCAGCTGATCGAGCCGCCGACGAGGCCAGTCAGAATGAGGTCGAGGTCTGGCGTCAGGAGATGGAAGATCGGGCCCAGCACGAGGCCGAGCGCAATGGGCACAAGGCTCTGCGCCGATCGCGCGCTGCCGAGCATGGAGAGGAGAAAATAGATCGGCGTCATGAACAAGAGCGCGGCGGCGATGCTCTTGGGAACGCCGGAGGCCAGCCCGAAACCGAGCAGCGCGCCGGCATTGGATGCGACGAGCATAAGGCCGGCGACGCCGAGCGCATAAGGCGCGCGCAAATGCTTGGGAACGCCGGGCGCGCGCCGCATGGTTTCCACCCAGACGGTCACAGCGCAGTAATAGGCGAGCACAAACTCCATCCATTTCGGCACGCGCCGGTCGCGGATCATCGGCAGGATCGAAACCGTCATCGGTAAGAGGCGAACACCGGTCGCGGCCACGGCGATCGCGGCGGTAAGGACCGAGGCGCCACGCGCCATCTGGTCGACCAGCACGACCTGGCCGGGCAGGGCGAAGACGAAGGCCGACATGAAAAAGGTGTCGAGAGCGGAGAAGCCGGTGGCGTTTGTCAGCGCGCCGAAGCCGACGAAGGTGGAAAACAGAATGAAGGGCGGAACGAGCGGCGTTTCGCGCGCGCCGCGCAAGGCGGCCTGCAACCGGGTCGGTTCGGGCGACCAGGATGGATCAATCGGATTGAGTCCGCTGCCGTCCATCGATCAAGTCCATTCTTCGGATGAGTTCGGTGCAGCATGGCGGCTTCGCCGGACGAAGGCCGCGTCACCACATGCGTTAGACGCGACCCGAATTTACGGAAAAGCTGGAAAAAGACAAATGCTGCTTCTGCGTAGGCCGCATAGCAGATCTGCATGGCACGCCCGGCATTCGGACGATGGCTGAGTGCCGAATGTCGAGAGGCGAAGTGTTCGGCACCGCCTCTCGAAGGATTTCAGCTAGGGAATGAGCGGCACTTTGGGCACCAGGCTCGTCTTGCTGCCGCCGCGCGATGCTGGCGACCTTTTCGGGCGCCGCCGCGGCGGACCGTCCGACGAGGGGCGCTTGACGGCCTTGGCGGTTTTCGCCTTGGCTTCCACGCTGTCCTCGCCATCGCCATCAGTGGAGGCCGGCTTCGGCTTTTCGCGCGCTTCGACGATTTCGAAGCCAAGCCGCTTGACGCCTTCCTGCTCTTCCACGATCACGCGCACTGTGCCGCCGCCTTCCAGTCGTCCGAACAGCAACTCTTCGGCGAGCTGCTGCTTGATGTGCTCCTGAATGACGCGGGCCATCGGCCTGGCGCCGAACTGGTCGTCATAGCCATGCTCGATGAGCCAATCCATGGCCTCCGGGCTCAGCTCGATAGTGACGTTGCGGTCCGCAAGCTGGGCCTCTAACTGGAAGACGAACTTTTCGACGACCTTGCTGATCACCTCGCGCGGCAGGTTCTGGAAGGTGATGGTCGCGTCCAGCCTGTTGCGGAATTCCGGTGTGAACATGCGTTGAATCGCTTCGTGATCGTCGCCTTCGCGCCGCGTGCGGTTGAAGCCGAAGGCCTGTTTGGCAAGGTCGGCGGCGCCCGCATTGGTGGTCATGATCAGGATGACATTGCGGAAATCGACCTGCTTGCCGTTATGGTCGGTCAGCTTGCCGTGATCCATCACCTGCAACAGCACGTTGAACAGATCCGGATGCGCCTTCTCGATCTCGTCGAGCAGCAGCACGCAATGCGGATGCTGATCGACACCGTCGGTGAGGAGGCCGCCCTGGTCGAAGCCGACATAGCCGGGCGGCGCGCCGATTAGACGCGACACGGTGTGCCGCTCCATATATTCCGACATGTCGAAGCGCAGACAGCTCGACACCGAGCAGCTTGGCCAGTTGCCGTGCCACTTCGGTCTTGCCGACGCCGGTCGGGCCGGAGAACAGATAGCAGCCGATCGGCTTCTCCGGCTCGCGCAGGCCCGCCCGCGCCAGCTTGATCGCCGAGGACAGCGCCGTGATCGCCTGATCCTGGCCGAAGACGACGCGCTTCAGATCGGTCTGCAGATTGCGCAGGAGATCGGAGTCGGTCTTGGAGACGGTTTTCGGTGGAATCCGGGCCATGGTCGCCACCGTCGTCTCGACCTCGCGCAGGCCGATGGTCTTCTTCCGCCGCGAGGCCGGAAGCAGCATCTGCGAGGCGCCGGTCTCGTCGATGACGTCGATCGCCTTGTCCGGCAGCTTGCGGTCATGGATGTATTTCGCCGACAGCTCGACGGCGGCCTTGATCGCCTGCTGCGTGTAGCGGACCTTGTGGAAGTCCTCGAAATAGGGCTTTAGACCTTTGAGAATCTCGATGGCATCCGGAACAGTCGGCTCGGAGACGTCGATCTTCTGAAATCGGCGCACCAGCGCACGGTCTTTCTCGAAATGCTGGCGATACTCCTTATAGGTGGTCGAGCCGACGCAGCGCAGCGTACCCGATTGCAGCGCGGGCTTCAAAAGGTTGGATGCGTCCATCGCCCCGCCGGAGGTCGGCGCCGGCGCCGATTACCGTGTGGATCTCGTCGATGAACATGATCGCACCCGGATAGGCTTCGATCTCGCGCATTACGGCTTTGAGCCGCTCCTCGAAATCGCCGCGATAGCGCGTTCCGGCAAGCAAGGCGCCCATGTCGAGCTGGAAGATCGTCGAATTGGCGAGAACCTCGGGCACCTCGCCGCGCACGATCTTGCGCGCCAGCCCTTCCGCGATGGCGGTCTTGCCGACGCCGGGATCGCCGACGAACAGCGGGTTATTCTTCTGCCGGCGGCACAGGACCTGGATGGTGCGGTCGATTTCCTTGCCGCGCCCGATCAGCGGATCGATCCGGCCGTCGCGGGCCTTGTCGTTGAGGTTGATGCAATAGACCTCGAGTGCATCGCCCGAGCGTTTCTTGTCCTCTCCGGCCTCAACGGTCGCCGCGTCGTCGTCGACCCCGCGCACGACGCGCGGCTCCGACATGCCTGGACGCTTGGCGATGCCGTGGGAGATGTAATTGACTGCGTCGAACCGCGTCATCTCCTGCTCCTGCAGGAAGTACGCCGCGTGGCTCTCGCGTTCGGCAAAAATCGCCACCAGCACATTGGCGCCGGTCACCTCCTCGCGGCCCGAGGATTGCACATGCACGACGGCGCGGTGAATGACGCGCTGAAAACCAGCCGTAGGCTGAGCTTCCCCGCCGCGGTCGATAACGAGATTGTCGAGATCGTTGTCCAGATAATCGATCAGCTTACCGCGCAACAGGTCGAGATCGACATTGCAGGCGCGCATGACCGCAGCCGCGTCGCGATCATCGATCAGCGACAGCAGCAGGTGTTCCAAAGTCGCGTACTCGTGACTCCGCTCATTGGCGAATTCGAGGGCGCGATGCAAAGACTCTTCAAGACTGGAAGAAAACGAGGGCACGGGTGTCCTATTCCTTCTCCATGGTGCATTGTAGTGGATGCTGATGCTGGCGCGAAAAGTTCATCACTTGCGCGACTTTCGTCTCCGCCACCTCGTAAGTGTAGACCCCGCAAATACCGACGCCTTTCTGATGCACGTGCATCATGATGCGGTTCGCCTCGTCATGAGCCTTGTTGAAGAACCGCTCCAGCACGTAAACGACGAAATCCATCGGCGTGTAGTCGTCATTGAGCAACAGCACCTTATAGAGGCTCGGCCGCTTGGTCTTTGGCTCGGTTTTCGTGACGATTCCGCCACGCTGATCTCCATCATCGCTGTGGTTACCTTTTTTCGCCATGAAGACGCGTGACGTGCTTTCGCCCCTCAGCCACTCGCCCTCGCAGCTCACCCTATGTTCGCCTCTGTGCCACATGGAAACTATGCAATGATGATGCCAGACCCTGCCTCAGCCGCCGCGCCGCCTCACAAAGAGTAGGTTTCGGTGCCATCACTTTCAATGCGCCGGCTCGATACCGCGCTAGGCGCGACCATAGCATTGTCGCAACGGCATCCGAAAGTCCCCGCATCAGCCACAACCGGAGACCGTTTCGCTGACGGCGGCGAAGCTCAAACTATAGTAGGACATTTTTGTCAAAAAAAAACTGCGTTCCCCCCTCCTTAAAAGAGAAAGTGAAGATAAAACTTTACCGCTTCGCGGCGTCCACGAACGGCCTCTCCGCCTGTCGGCCGGCGGTGAGCAAATCACAACCACGAGGCGTTTGAAGCGCCGCCAGCTTCATGCCATAGTGCGGCGCCAAAATGAGTGCGTGATAGTCCTGCCCCAACTCGCCGCGCCGGCAATTCCGGCTCTGCGGATCGGTTCGTCAATCCGGCGTCAATCGAGGTCAACCAAAGCCCCCGACCGCGGGCATCCCGACAGACCACGGCAGCCATTAACACTTTGCTAGGGCTGTCCCGGTAAGTTCGCGGATCAGGGTTGACGATTTCGCTGCGCCGGCACGGGAGGGTTCTTGATGGTCGTCTCCATCGGCATTTCGACCGATCATCGCGAATTGGGCCTTCGGCGCGCTTGGCTTAGCGGCCTTTTCCGGCTCGTCCTGTTTCTGATCCTCGCCGTCGCTCTCGCCGCCGCTCCCGCCGACGCAAAGAAGCGGCCGTTGAAGCGCAGCCATTACGCGCCGCCGCAATCGGCGGTCGTGATCGACGGCTATTCAGGCAAAATCCTCTATCAGGAAAATCCGGACAAGCCGCGTTTTCCCGCCTCGATCACCAAGGTGATGACGCTTTATCTGCTGTTCGAGCAGATCCATGCCGGCCGTCTCAGCCTCGACACCGAAATGAAGGTCAGCGCCGCAGCAGCCGATCATCCGCCATCCAAGCTCGGCCTTGAGGCCGGCGGCACCATCACCGTCCGCGACGCTATGTATGCACTGGTGACGAAATCTGCAAATGACGTCGCTGCGGTCATCGCCGAGACGATCGCCGGATCGGAGGATGCCTTTGCGCGAATGATGACGCATAAGGCACACGAGATCGGCATGACCAACACCAATTTCTACAACGCCTCCGGACTTCCCAATCAAGCGCAGACGACGACGGCGCGCGATCTGGTCACGCTCGGGCGCCGCATGCTGACCGATTTTCCGCAGGACGCCAAAATCTTCCGCACGCGCTATTTCCAATATGGCGATGCGCGCTTCAAGAATCACAATGGCCTGCTGTTCAGCTATGAAGGCATAGACGGGATGAAGACCGGCTTCACGCAGGCGTCCGGGTTCAACCTGCTCGTTTCATGCCACCGCGACGATAAGCATCTGATCGCGGTTGTGCTTGGCGGACGGTCGAGTGGTGAGCGTAACGCGAAAATGCGCACCCTGCTCGATCAGTCCTGGCGGAAAGCCGTTGCGCTCAACGATTTGAAGCAGCGCGGGACTGATCGGCCGGTGGCGATCACCGAGGCGCTCCAGGACGACGACATGATGCCGGAGCGCAATCCTGCCTTCCATTCCACGGCCTCCGAGCGGGTGCTGGAGGCGGCTCTTGCCAGTGCCAGCGCGGGCGGCCGAGAAGATCGCACGGAGAAGCCTGCACAGCCGAGCATGGCCGCCGCCACCCTGGCGGGCGGCAGGCCGGCGACTTCAGAGCGGCGCGCAGGACCAGGGCGAAGAAGACGAGGACCACGCCGAGGAGCAAGGCGATACCGATGCGAACGTCGCTTCCAATGACGGCGCGGCGCTGGGGCCGTACCACGTCCAGGTCGGCTCCTATCTCGATATCGGCAGCGCCAAGGCGAGGCTGGTCGAAGTGACGGAGAAGGCGGCTGGGCTCCTCAAAGGGCACGGCGATCTGACCGTGACCGGCGAGGTGCACGGCAAGTCCTATTACCGCGCCCGCTTCGGGCAGTTCTCCGAGAAGGACGCCGCGAGCACGTGCACCAAGCTGAAGCGGCTGTCGATCGACTGCCTGGCGGTGAGAGCGGAGTAGCGGCTGCCGGACGTGCGGCGCTCGATTAATCGCCGAATGCGCATGCGGGGCGGACCGGCGAAATCGCCGGGTGCTGCGGCACCGCGCAAAAATCCAGACGGATATCGCGCTCATAGAATCTCACCCGGCTGGAATTGACGCGGCGCAAGCGAATGCGTCTGCAATCGGGCCGGCGCTGGTTCGGCCGCCGCGCCGGAAATTTTAGTTCCGCCGCTCGGTTGCTCGTGCGGGATTTGCGCCCGACCGGACGAAACAGACCGCGAGCGCACCAGCGAGCGTCAGCAGGGCGACCAGCGCCCATGCCTCATTGATGGCCTGGGTCAGGGCCTGGCGCTCGACCGCGGCGCGCACATAGGCCTCGACGGACGGATCGACCGGCGTGCCCGGCACATGGGCGAGGAATTTCGCCATTGGCAGCCCGACGGTCTTGGCCGCCTCGACATCGCCATGCGCCAGAGCCTGGCCAAGACCGTCCCCGATCACGGGCGCGCGGCCGTAGATCACAGTATCAATGAGGGCGAGCCCGATGGCGCCGCCGAGGTTGCGCATCAGATTGAAAAGGCCGCTGGCATTGGCGATGGCCTCCTGGGGCAACCCGCCGAGCGCCAGCCGGATCGGCGGCAGCAGGCAGAGCATGATGGCGATGCCGCGGATGACCTGCGGCCCGAACATCGTGGCGAAATCGGTGGCCCGGGTCTCAAATGCGCTGAGGGCGAGGCCGGCGGCGAAGATACCGAAACCGAGCGCAGTCAACGCCCGCGCGCTGGTGTACCGTTCGAGAAAGATGGCGATCGGTGCCATGGCGAGCTGCGCCGCCCCGGTGACGACCACGATCTGCCCAATCTCAAGCGCATCGTGATTGCGCACGAATGCCAGGAAGACCGGCATGAGATAGACGGAGCCATAGAGCCCGACGCCGAGAATGAAGCTCAGCGTGGCGCCGAGCGCGAAATCACGGCGGCCGAGCGTTCTGAGGTCAACCACCGGCCGCGCCGAGGTGAGCGATCTGGCGACGAACAAGGTGCCTGCCGCCAGGCTGGCGGCAAACAAGCCCGTAACGTGAAATGCGGCCCAGCCGGCGAGCGGGCGCCTCTTTCAAGCCGATTTCAAGGCAGGCCAGCGCAATCGCCATCAGCGCGAGTGCGGGAAGGTCGAGATCTCGCAGTAAGCCGAGGTCGGGCCGCTCGCGGGGAAGCAGAGTTGCCGCGATCGTCGCCGCGACCACGCCAGGCCCGGTATTGATCAGGAACAGCCAGGGCCAGTCATAAGTGGACGTGATCCAGCCGCCAATATAGGGGCCGATCGCCGGGGCGAGCACGGCGAGGACGCCGGCGATGGTGGTCGCCGAGGCTTGTCCGCGATCAGGGAAAAGCACGAAATCCGGCCGCAAAGACCTGCGGGATCAGCAGCCCGCCGGCAAAGCCCTGGACGATGCGCCAGGCGAGCAGTTCCGCGAACGAGCCGCTCATGGCGCAGCCGACCGAGGCGACGGTGAATGCGGCGAGGGTCGCGACCGACAGCCAGCGCATGGTCAGCGAGCGGGTCAGGAGCCCGGTGAGTGGAATGGCGACCACCTCGGCGATGAGATAGCTCGTCTGTACCCAGCTCATCTGATCCTGCCGGATGCCAAGCGCCTCCTGGATCGTCGGCAGCGAGGTGGCGACGATCTGGATGTCGAGCACCGCCATGAACATGCCGAGGCACATGGCCGAGAAGGCGATCCAGGTGGCGAGCGGCGGGGCCGCGCCGGCATATGGGAACATCGCGCGATCGTCATGGATGTGTTGGTCCGAATCGGGACGCGCCCGAAAGCGCCGTATTTTCGGCCCGGATCCGCACCCAGAGAGCCAGGGCATTCAGCACCGTGAAGATCAGCGCAAATGTGATGAGGCCGAAGACGAGGGGAAGCAGGAAAAGTTCGGCGGCGACGACGCAATAGTTCGGGTGCGACAGGAACCGGTATGGCCCCGAACGGATCAGCGGCGCGCCCGGCAGGATGAGAATGCGGGTGGTCCAGCGCTCGCCGAGCGTAGCGAGCACCCAGACGCGGCCTGCCTGCAGCAATCCGAACAGCGCCAGAAGCGCAAGATTTGGCTCTCTTGCCGACGCGAGTATCCAAAGGCCGGCAAGCCATGCTCCATGCAGCGCAACGATCGCCGGATAATGCTCGGGGGCAACTTCGAAGGCGCCCCTTGCCAGCAATAGCTTGGTGTGACGGCGGGCCAGCACCAGCTCGGCGATGCGCTGCAGCGTCACCAAGGCAAGGACGGCAACCGATATGGGATTGAGTTCGGCAAGTCCGTCCAAAATCGATGCACCCACGTGTTGCCTCAAGCGAGCGTTACGGTGGAAACCGTGAATCCGGGACCGAGCGCCATCACCACTGAGCGCTCCGGCAGCTTGCCTGTCATCGCGCGCTCCAACACGAACAATGCGGTCGGCGCCGACATATTGCCAAAACGCCTCAAGACTTCGCGTTCGTGATCGAGGCTGCCGGGCTCAAGTGCAAGCGCGCCTTCAATGGCCTCCACAACTTTGCGGCCGCCGGGATGGCAGACGAAGCGGCCGATATCCTCGCGTGTGGACGATTGCGCGGTGAGGATCTTGTCGACCGCGTGGCCGAGACGCGCCCGCGCGAAGGCAGGGATCGACTGGTCGAAGATGACGCCGAAGCCGACCGGATCGACTTTCCAGCCCATGATGTCGAGCGTGTTCGGCCAGGTGTGATGTCCCGCCTCGACAATACGCGCATGACCGGCGACCGCCGAGCTGAGAACGACCGCCGCTGCGCCGTCGCCGAACAGCGCCAGCGCCACCATATTGGCCATGTTGGGCTGGTCGCGGCGAACCGCCAGCGAGCAGAGCTCGATGGTGACCATGAGGACGATGCTGCCGGGGCGGGCCATCGCCAGTTCGGCGCCGAGCGCGAGGCCGGCAACGCCGCCCGCACAGCCAAGCCCGAAGACGGGCACGCGCCGGACATCACTGCGAAAGCCGAGCGCCCGCATGGCGCGCGCCTCGATGCTGGGCGCGGCGATCCCGGTGGAGGAGACCGTCACGATGGTATCGACCTCCTCGGCCGCGACGCCGGCGGCATCGAGCGCCTTGCCTGCCGCCTCAATGAACAAAGCCAGCGCGCCCTCTGTGTAAGCGGCCATCCGCTCGGGCCAGCCGTGCGGCCCGTAATACCAGTCGGACGGCCGGATGGTATAGCGCTCCTCGATGCCGGCCGAGGCGAACATCGCAGCGATCCGGTCGAAATCGTTGAACTGGTGGCCGAACACCTCTTTCGTGCCGGCAATCACCTCGGCCTGGGTGACGAGATGCGGCGGTGTCGCAGTGGCGACGGACAACAGACTGACGTCCAAATTCGGTCCGGAAGCCTTGGATCGGCTCGGCTGACGAGCGGCCGCTTCATACATTAGGCAGGCTCCTACAGGGTGACAATCTCGCCAGCTCCGCTATATCCTCGGCACCGCTCAGCGCGGCGAGAAGTTTAAGTTTCCGAAATGCGGCCTTAGAAAGTTAAGGGGCGCGCACAATGCGTGTAATTTTGTTATGGCTTACCCATTCTATCTCCAACACGTCTCGGAAAAGGTTTATTCTGCTGCCGCATTCGGAGGGCTGTATGGCCCCCGTCTCATTCAGGCGCCGGACGATCTCGGGGGCGCTGCTGCAGACGACGGGCGGCGCGGAAACGTACGCGCTTGCCGGCGCCATCGCAATGATAAGGACCTATAAGAACGAGCCCGTTATCGAGCACCTATACCACGCAGGCGACAGATTGCGGACCGGGATTGGACAGGTGGTGGCGCGCCGCGGGCTCGAGGCGCAGGTTCCGCTGATGGGCCGATCCTGCTGCCTTCTCTACGGGTCACGCGATGCTGATGGCAATCCGAGCCCGGCCTCGCACGCTCTTTCGGCAAAAGACCATCCGCCGTGGTGTCATCATGCCGTCATTGGCGGTCAGCTATTCGCATACAGACGTTGACATCGATAAGACGATCGAGGCATCAACGGCGCTCGCCAGGTCTATGCGCGCGCGCTGAATGACGGCGTCGGCAATTATCTTGTCGGCCGGGCGGCGGTGAGGGCAATCGCGTACTGGCGGCAGGAGCAGGATAACCGGCGGTTACGGCCTGATGTAAGCGTAGCCCTGCTTCTCCAATTCGACGATCCGGGCAATGCCGGCGGGTACTAGCTTGGCCTCGCTCACGAGCGGGGGCTTCTTGCCTTCGTGCTTGGTCATGCCCTCCAGAGTATTGCCGCAGGCCGAGAATTGGATGTCCGGATTTTCGAGGGCAAGCGCCGAGATGCGGTCCTTCACTGGACTGGTATCGGCGCGCAGCATGTTCAGTCCCGGCCCATAGGTCACGATCTCAACCTGTACCTTCTTGCCGTTTTGCTTCTCGTAGGCAAGAAGATTTTGAACGTTGTTCAAAGCCAGGTTCATGATTTTCGGATCATTTTCATCGACCTGCACAACGACTTTGTCAACCGCGGTTTGTTCCTCCGCAGAAGCTTTTACCGGGACAAGGCTCGTGATTACGACAAGCAACAATGCAATTGCACGGAACTTTGACATATTTCTCTCCAAGCTATTCTGCCCATTAGCAGATCGACCGTCACAGACATGATGCACGAATACTTCATTTTTAGAAGTAGTCAATATACAGCCGGGGACGAGACCGGCGGTCTTCTATCTCCGGATCTGACTGCGAACCTCTGGCGTATTCGCCCATTTAATGAACTCCTGCACCAGCCTGTCCTGTTCCTCGGGATTACCGGGAAGCACTTTGGCGGCCTCGGTGCGCAGACGTTTGAGGGTATCTGGCGAGGATAGTCGGTCCAGTTCCGCTTGCACCGGCGGAAACCTTTCCCAGCCGGGCACAGTGCCGGCCAGATTGACGTCCTTCCATTTGGGATGATAGCTCGGCTGGCTCTGCAGCAGCGGCAGCCTGGCAAAGAAATATTGAACGAAGCGCTCCATACGGCGGTAGCGGTCGCTTGTCTTCGGCCAGTCGAAGGCGGCCAGCACCACGGGGACAGCGATGGTCGGGATCTCCTGGCCCTTTGCTATGAGGTCCGGATAATCGGAGTCCTTCAGAATGCTCGGGAAGTAATATTCGCCCAGCTTGCTGCTGTAGGGCAGAGGCAGGAAATGAAAGCCTGCCGGCCACTTCCTGCGGACAAAAGCGTCGAGCGGCTTCGACGAAACGAACACCACGGCAGCAATATCGGGGCTTTCCGACATTTGCTTCATCGCCACGGGATGAGGGATGAACTTGTTGATCGAGCCGATATGCAGCTGGTCGAATATGATCGGGCCGGTATAGGCGGCGGCGGTGCCTTTGGTGTTGAAGTTGACGACCTTGCCTTTGAGATCTTCGAGAGAGTGAATCTCGGGCCGGACGAAAATATGCATTTCGGCCGGGAAGAGGTTGGCAATGTAGTTCACCTTCCTGCGGATTTCCGGCTGATCCTTGAGTTCGCCGAGCGAATCGCCATAGACGATGGCGGCATCGACGCCGCGCAGATAAAGCAAATCGTTCAGATTGTCGGAAATGCCGCGCGTGATCAGCGGAACGACCCGCATCTGGTCGCCATCGTCAACGATGCGCGCAAGCTCGGTCGCGAAGCGGAGCGGCGCACCCTCGGGAAGGCCGGCCGCCAGCCCGATCATCCAATCATTCATCCGGTGGCGGATCGATTCCGTTCCTTGCGCCGCCCGGACGGTCGTCAGGGCGTGCCTCGTATTCGGCCGCTCGCTTGGAACGGCCATTGCCGCATGCGATGTAGCCAAAAACGAGGTCAACAAAACGGCATTGGCGAGCAATTTCCCACCCAGCCTGAACGTAAACATACGCAGTCTCCTCAATGAAGGAAGCCTTAAATGGCGCGTCTATCCTCCCTATTGCCCGTCCTGCTTAACCGCGCCGAGGATATCGGTGACCGGGCCCTTCCCGAGTTCTGCGGCCTTGCCGTACCAGAATTTCGCTTTTTCAACGTCGCCCTGAACACCGACGGCGCCGATTTGCTTGAGAACGGTCGGATCGTAAGTCTGCGCCACCGCGAACGCTCCCTCGGCGCTGCCATGCGAGGCGAGATTCTCGAACAGCACGCGCGCGAAAACGATGTTGCCGCTGCGGAGCTGCGCCTCGCCCTCGGCAAGGATTTGCTTTTCTTCCTCCTTCGAAACCGGGCGGCTGCTGCTCAGCGGCGGCTTCGACGTCTCCTCATCCGGCTTCGGATCCTTCTCGATGGCATCGCGCTGTCCCGTCCGGGCCATGTCGCGGTTGGGTTCCGCCCCGCTGATCGAGGAATCGAGCCGCAGCGCCTCATTCAGATCGGCGATAGCATGTGTGAAGTCGCCTTTGCGCCGCAAGGCGACGCCGCGGAGGAAGTAGGCGTCGGCGAAGCGCGGATCGAGCTGGATCGCGCGGTTGAAGTCGGCAATGGCGCGGTCATAGCTGGTCTTCTCCAGCCAGATGCTGCCACGGTCGCGGTAGATCTTTGGGTCGGAAAAGCTCAGCCGGATGGCGTGATCCAGATCGGCGAGGGCGCTTTCGACCTCGCCGCGCCGCATCCGCAACAGCGCCCGGCCGTGAAAGGCGGCAATATTGCTGTCGTCGAGTCGGATGGCCTCATCATAATCGGCCAGCGCCCTGTCGAGTTGACCTTTCTCGACCCAAAGCGCGGCGCGATGCAGATAGGCTTCGGCGTCGTTGCCGATGAGGGGGATCGAGTCGTTGGCCGAAGCGTTGCCGGGATCGGGACTATCCGCAGCCGGAGCAGCCGGCGGCTGTTCGGCGGCGGTCAGCTGAGCGGGCGGATTGGGAATGGCCGGCTCGCTATTGGCGGGCGCTCCGTCGCGCTGATCCGTCGGGGCCGTTTGCGGCGCGGGCTCAGCGGCGGCATTGGCTGGGGTGGTAGGACCAGCTTCGGCAGGTGAGGCTTCGCCGTTTTCATTCGGCAGCGCCGCGGTGGTGGCTGGCTTCTCGGCAGCCGCTTCTGCGCCAATGCAGCGCGCGGTGTTGCTGGCGTCTCGGGTTCCGCCGCCGGCTCCTTGGTCCCGGCCGCCTTATACGCTCCCGAGCCGGTGGTGAGGGCGAGCGGCGTCTTTCCTTCGGAGCTGAGCAGGAAATTGAGCACGAACAGCGTGCTCGCGCTGACGAGCCACGCGCTCATCACGCCGATCATGACCAGCAGCCGAAGTCGGCGCCGCTGGTTCTGCAAATTGTGATCGTACCACGACCGCTGCCCGGGATCTCTGAGCACGGCATAGGCGGCGATGATCTGCTGGCTGTGCTGTTCGGCGGCTTCGCTACCGTCATGGACGTCAGGATGGGCTGCCTTCATGGCCCGGCGGTAGGCGGCCTTGACCGTCTCGTAATCTGCGTCCCGCGACACGCCAAGGACGTCGTAATGTGTTTTCATTGTTGTTGGCTCATGCAAGATCCGCCAGAGACTCCGGGCTGGCCGTCCGCCGGTCCGGCGGCCGGTAACCCGTCCCCGTCCCCCCGTCTCTTTAAATGATGAAGGCGTAGCCAGCGCCGTCCCTCGAAATCTTGCCCATCCCCGGCCAGGGGAAATGCGAGCCGCAGATCAGCATCTTCTCCGCAATGACGCGGTCGAGCAGCGTGCGGCGCGTCTCCTCGGCCATATTGCCGTCCTGGTCATAGGCGCCGTGCCAGCCCGGATGCGCGGCAACCAGCGCCGGCACATAGGCAGCGTCGCTGGAGATCATGAGCTGCTCGCTGCCCGAACTGACGTGAAAGGCGGTATGGCCGACCGTATGGCCCGGTGCTTTGACGAAGCGGATGCCGGGCACCACCTCATCCTCGCCGGCAACCGGCAGCACATTCTTCCAATTCGGAATGACGGCCTGGATGCGGCGGGCGAGCCGGCGGCGCGCCACTGGCAGGCGCTCAATGAGCGATGTGTCCGTCCACCATTTATATTCCGCCGCCGGAACGATGATCTCGGCGTTCGGATAGACGGGCTTGTTGTCGGGGGTCAGAAGACCGAAAATGTGGTCGGGGTGAAAATGCGAGACGAGGATCGTCTCGACCTTAGCCGGATTGATCCCGGCCCGCCGCAGATTGGCGCGCATCTTCCCCGACACGAACACCGATTTTGGATTGAAGGCCTGGACCTGGCCGCCGCCCCCGCTGTCGCACAGGATGATCTTGCCGTTGATCTTCACAACATATGCGGTGATCGGGATGGGCACGAAATCGGTTCGCTGGCCGGCCGCGGCCAAGGCCCGTTTCGTCTCCGCGACGCTGGCATTGGCGAAATAGGCCGAGTCATGCGCCTTTTCCCAGATGCCGTCGTAAAGCGCGATCACTTCCGCCGCCCCGACTTTGTAACGATGGACCCCAGGGCTTGGATCGTGCGATTTTTGCCGAAGCGCAGGCGCGCTGATGGCTAGATGCCGATCCAGACCGAAAACCGCGCCAGCGACGGCTGCGCTCAAAACGAACTCTCTACGGGTGAAATGCCCCATCTGACAGCCTCCTCAAAATGCACCAATAGGTTACTTAAAAAATCCCGATTGTTCCTTTCCCTGTCATTCCCGTTATTTTACGTATTCAACATGCCGCTAAGTAGAAATCACCAGCTAACCAAGCGCCATAATTTCGGCAAAAATGCGATATGCAGAATATGAGAGGGACCGGCGGGGCGCAGCTTCAAAGGCTCAGCCTTTCCGCTCGCCGAAATTATCGCCGAAATGATTGTGGCCGCGAGCCGGCGAAATCTGCCTTTTTTCAGGGCCGTTCATTGCCACCGCGCTCAGGCTTGAGGCGCGAATTCGACCTTCGAATCTGAGACCGTGGGGCTACCGTTGGCTCACTGCCGCACCTGCCGCATGAGAACGTCCTTCGCCTCGTTGATCTTCGAGGCAAGATAGGTCGTTCCGCCCTGATCGGGGTGGTATTTTTTCATCAGCGCACGGTGCGCCTGATGGATGTCCTCGCGGCTTGCACCCGGTGAGAGCCCCAGCACTGCGTAGGCTTCCTCGAGGGTCATCGCGGCCGATCCGGGCGGTCCCTGCCGCGACCGCTGCTGCTGGCTGCCTGAGCGCGCTTGTCCTGCCCGCTCCATGAAAGCGTCCAGCAATTGCGCGGCCTGCGGATCGAGGCGCCTCGCCTCCTCGAGCAACTGGTCGAGCTGGCCGGCGGACAGGTTTGAGAGCCGCTGCCCGGCGAATTGGCCCTTGAGCACCACCCCGTCCATCCAGCCGGTATCGTGATCGAGCGTCATTTCGAGCATGTCGGTGCGTACCGACGAGCGCTGCCCGGTGCTTTTCGTCCCGCCACTGAAAGCATCGCGCCAGGGAAAGGAGCGTCCCAGCAGCGAGAAGCCGACGATGGCGAGCGGCAGGGCGATGGCGAGCCGCCCGGTGACCGCAAACAGCAGGGCGACCGCGAGAGCCCCCCATCCGCCCACCCGGCGAAGGAGCTTGGCCAGGAGCTTGGTGTCGGCGTTGGCGAAGGCTCGGCCGCCCAGCAGCACGATTACGAGGAGGGCAAGCCCAAGGAGGAGAAATTGCATCGTGCCTAGTGTCCTGAATCCGAAGTTCGCTTCGTTCTGCGGCTGGGTCCGTTGCGAACTTCGGATTCAATAAGGACACTAGCAGCGATAAGATCTAGTGCGGTTTTAGATAGGGAAGTCCCCTAAAAGCATTTGCTGAAATACCATAGGGGACTTCCCGATCACCACATAGTTCAGGATTTCAATTGTTCGAGCAGGAGCCTGCTCCGCCCGCCGTCCTTGCTGAGGTCCGCCAATGCCCGCCGGCCGCCGGCGGCATAGGCGGCGACGGCCCTCAAAAGCTCGCGCAGTTGCTGGGCAGACCCGGCATCGAAACGGCAATAGGCGCCTTTCGTCAATCTGGCAATCTCGCGAAAGGCGGTTTCGGCCTTCGGGTCGTGGCCTTCCTGGAACATGAACGTGGGAACGCCGAGAATGCCGAGTTCGCCGGCGAGAGCCGCGAGGTGGTCGATGTCCTCCTCCATGCAGTCGCCGACATAGACGAGGGCATTGACCTTCTGTTTCGCGGTTTCCCGGCGCGCATGGGCCAGCACCTTGCGGATCTGGGTGAAACCACCGAGGCAGCGGATGCCGGTCATCAGCTGTGCCAGCGCCTCGGGATCACTGACCCAGCGTGAGGCGCGGCATTGGTCATAGCTGCGGAAATAAATCAGTTGCACGTCGAGCCCGCCGATCGCCTTGACGGTGATGAACATGTCGGCCTGAAGCTTCAGCGCCATATCCCAGGTCGGCTGACGGCTCATGGTGGCGTCCATAGCAAAGATGAGACGCCCGCGCGTGCCCTCGGATGCGGGCGGCGCCACGGATTTCATCTTTTCGAGAAAATCGGCGACAGCGCGATCGCCGGACCGTTCTTCTAACGATCCGTCGTCCGATGCTGGAGCCGGTGTCTTCTTGTCGGCAGCCATAGGTTGAATCTCTCCCGGTCTATTCTAAGGCGATAAGTGGATTGCGCCAAGAAAGCTGCGAAAGGTATTAGCCGGGCTTCCGTTTTCGCTCCAACTTGATATGGTCCGTCGGATTTGCTGGGGGAAGACGCAAGATGGCCTCGGGCCTGCCGATCGTCAGAACAACGCGGGAACTCAGGGCTGTCGTCCGGCGCTGGCGCCGGAGCGGCCGGACAGTTGCTCTGGTTCCGACGATGGGGGCATTGCACGAAGGGCACGTCGCGCTCGTGAAGCTGGCGAAAAAAAATGCAAAGCGCGCCGTCGTCTCGATTTTTGTCAATCCCACCCAATTCGGGCCAAATGAGGATTTCGCTGCCTATCCGCGCGATGAGCGCGGCGACTGGACACGACTCTCCACTGCAAAAGCCGACCTGATCTATGCGCCCCCGATCGCGGAAATCTATCCGGACGATTTTTCGACGCGCGTGGAGGTGATCGGCCTGACATCGGGGCTCGAAGGCGCAAGCCGGCCACGGCATTTCGCCGGCGTTACGACTGTTGTGACGAAGCTGTTTCTGCAATGCCTGCCCGACTTTGCCGTGTTCGGCGAGAAGGACTACCAGCAGCTCCTCGTTATCCGCCAGCTTGTTAAGGATCTCGACCTGCCGATCAAGATCATCGCGGGAGTGATCGTGCGCGAGGAGGATGGTCTCGCCATGTCCTCGCGCAACGCCTATCTCGACACCACGGCGCGGGCCATTGCCCCGCGCTTTCACACCGTTCTGGAAGAGGTTTCAAAGGATTTATCCGAAGGCCGCCCGGTCCACGAAGCCACATTTCTCGGGCGCGATTGGCTGGAGGGCGCAGGCTTCAAGGTCGATTATCTCGAAGTGCGCGACGCCGTGCATCTCATGCCCGTCGGCCAGTATGTGACGGTTCCGGGCCGCGTGCTCGGCGCCGTCTATCTGGGCCATGTCCGGCTGATCGACAATGTGCCGGTCGAGCCGGTGAAGACCGGCTGACGCCGCGCTCGCCAGTGCCGGCTCGGCGGCGCGCGGAAAGGCGGCGCCGCCCGCATTGCGCGATCGCCGTGCCGGTGATAGAGACGTTCCGCCACTAGCCGGCGCTGCCGCATGATGACGGCCAACAACTTTATAAAGACAAGGAGGCAGACCATGACTGCATTCAATACCGTGCGCTTCCGGGTGAAGCCTGGGCGTGAGCAGGAGTTCCTCGATGCCCATAAGAAGATTGCGGCCAACTGGTCCGGCCTCCAGCACGCCAACGTCATCAAGACCGGCGACCGCAGCTACTGCATCATCGCCGAATGGGCCGACATGGACTCGATCGTGGCGGCGCGGCCGAGCATGATCGCGGCGCTCGACAGCTTCCGCGACACGCTTGAAGATCTCGGTGGCGGTCTCGGCGTCAGCGACCCGGTGTCGGGGCCGGTGGTGCTGCCGCTGAAGTAGCGGATGGCAGGTGCAGCGATCGACGCGAGCGGTGAGGTTATATGAAAAAGCCCCGACCGATGTGGTCGAGGCTGTTCGCGACTTCTGTCCGCGGAAGAAGGTCGGATGCACTCCGACCACCGCAGTGGTCCTGGCCGCCACGTAGTCAAAAGTCGCCGCATATTCTATAAAGTTCGAGCCTTATCAGCTTCTTCACAGCGTTCATGCGGGCCACTGCGTCCCGTGATCGTCACTTCGCCCGCGGCCCGCACTTCCGCCAGTTTCATCCGATCGGCACGATATTCCTGACACACGCCTCTCATTGCCGGGCGCCCTGAGTTGAGCTATCCTCATTGCTGTCGTGAAAAAGGACGATAGCGCAAAAACCAAGCTTTTGGCTTGTGGCGCGATTAAATGACGGCATCTCCCAACAAGTAACCGGGTACTGATTACTTGCGAAGGCGGCGCCCATATGGGGAGGTCTCCTATGAAATTTACGGTCAATGGCGTCGAGCGCACGTTCGACGGCGATACGTCCATGCCCGCGCTTTGGTATGTGCGCGACGAGCTTGGGCTCAACGGGACAAAATTCGGATGTGGGGTCGGCCTATGCGGCGCCTGTACGATCCACGTCAACGGCGTTGCGGTGCGCGGCTGCCAGACGAGCATGGGCGAGCTGTCGGGCAAGGCGGTCACCACCATCGAGGGCCTGAGCAAGGACGGTAATCACCCCGTTCAGGTCGCCTGGCGCGAGCAGAATGTGCCGCAATGCGGTTTCTGCCAGGCGGGCCAGATCATGCAGGCCGCTTCGCTTCTTACGCAAAAACCGAAGCCAACCGATCAGGAGATCCTGGAGGCCATGAGCGGCAATATCTGCCGCTGCGGCTGCTACCAGCGCATTGTCACTGCGGTTCGTGAAGCGTCGACGGGAGCGTGAGCCATGTTGCACCAACTCGAAAAATTCTCGCAAACCTCCGAGGCGCTTCCCGCGAGCGCGTTCCACACGCTCATCCGCAAGGTAAAGAAAGCCGAGCTTCGCCGCCGTTCCGTATTGCAGGGCCTTGGCGGATTCGTGCTCGCCATGTATCTGCTGCCGGGCAAGGCCGAGGCGTTTCCGGCCTATCCGACGCACGGGTCGGGCATGCCCAACGGCCTGCGCAATGACCCGCATATCTTCGTGTCGATCGCCCCGAACGGCGAGGTGACGATCGTTGCCCACCGCTCCGAAATGGGTACGGGCATCAGAACGACGCTGCCTATGGTCATCGCCGACGAGATGGAGGCCGACTGGGACCGCGTGAAGGTCGTGCAGGCGGATGGCGACGAGGCGAAATACGGCAATCAGGACACCGACGGCTCACGCAGCCTGCGCCATCATATCCAGCCGGCCCGCGAGATGGGCGCGGCAGTGCGCAAGATGCTGGAACTGGCCGCCGCCAAGCAATGGGGCGCCGATCCGAGCCTGGTCGAAGCGAGAGCTCATCACGTCACGCATAAGACGCTGGGCATCCGCCTCTCCTATGGCGAGCTGGCAAAGGCAGCCATGGCGCTCGACACGCCGCCGCGCGACCAGCTCCGTTTCAAGGAGGACGGCGAGTTTCGCTATATCGGCAAGGGCAATGTCCAGATCGTCGATCTGCATGACATCACCACCGGCAAGGCGGTTTACGGCGCCGATGTCAGCCTGCCGGGCATGAAATACGCCGTGATCGCGCGCCCGCCCGTCGTCGGGTCAAAGATCAAGTCGGTGGACGACAAGGCTGCTCGCGCCGTTCCGGGCGTGGAGCACATCGTCCAGCTCCCGGTCACGCCGCTCGGCTCGAAATTCAAGCCGCTCGGCGGCGTCGCCGTCGTCGCCAAGAACACCTGGGCGGCGATTCAGGGCCGCGACGCGCTCAAGATCGAATGGGAGAAGAGCGAGCACAGCTCGTTCAACACCAAGGCGTATGAGAAGGAGCTGCGTGCTTCGGTCGCCAAGCCGGGGTCGTCGGTGCGTAATCAGGGCGACGCCGAAGCGGCGCTGAAGAGCGCCGCCAAGGTGATGACCTACGAGTACTACCAGCCGCATGTGGCCCATGCGCCGATGGAGCCGCCGGCGGCAATCGCCAATGTCACAGGCGACAAATGCGAGATCTGGGCACCGGTGCAGAGCCCGGACGTCGCCCGCAAGGACACAGCGGAATATATCGGCCTCGATCCAAAGAACGTCACCTTGCATGTGACGCTGCTCGGCGGCGCGTTCGGGCGCAAATCGAAAGCCGATTATGCCACAGAAGCGGCTTTCCTCTCCAAGGATGTCGGCGCGCCGGTCCGCGTGCAGTGGACCCGCGAGGACGACATCCGCCACAGCTACTACCACACCACCTCGGTCGAGCGGATCGATGTCGGCCTCGACAAGGACAGCAAGGTGGTGGCCTGGCGCCACCGCAGCGCGGCGCCCTCGTTCCTGTCGACCTTTGCCCCGGACAAGGGCGTGCAGCACGAGATCGAGATCGGCATGGGGCTGGAGAATCTGCCCTATGACATCGCCAATATCAGCGCCGAGCAGTGCAAGGCTTTCGCCCACACCCGCGTCGGCTGGTATCGCTCGGTGTCGAACATCCCGCGCGCCTTCGCCGTACAGTCGGCGACGGCGGAGCTTGCCGCCGCCCTCGGCAAGGACCAGAAGGACTACCTTCTGGAGCTGATCGGCCCGCCGCGCATCCTCGACGCCAAGGCCTGCGGGCTGCCGGGCAAGTTCTGGAACCAGTACGAGCCCTATGAGGAGTTTCCCTTCGATACGGGACGCCTCGCCAATGTGGCGCGCATCGCCGCCGAGCAGGCCGGCTGGGGCAAGACCTTGCCGAAGGGCGAGGGCCTCGGCATCGCCGTGCATCGCAGCTTTGTCTCCTACATCGCCATGGTGGTACGCGCCAAGGTCGAGAAGGGCAAGGTGCGGGTGCCCGAAGTGCATGTCGCCGTCGATTGCGGCTTTGCCGCCAATCCGGAGCGCATCCAGTCTCAGATGCAGGGCGCCTGCGTCTTCGGCATGGCGACCGCCCTCTATCTCGGCGTCACTTTCGTGGACGGCGCGGTCCAGGAGAGCAATTACAATGACTATGAGATGACCCGGTCGGACAACTTCCCAGAGGTCGTGCACACCCATATCGTGCCGCATCCCTTCTCGGTGCATGCGACAGGCATTGGCGAGCCGGGCGTACCGCCTTTCATTCCGGCGCTGACGAACGCGATCTTCAACGCCAGCGGCAAGCGCATCCGCGATCTGCCGATCGGCGATCAGCTCGCTTGAGCGGCGAAGCCAGTGATAAGGTGACATCATAGTGAGAGGCGGCCGTCGGGCCGCCTCTTGCATACCACGCCGCTTCCTGCGATCGGCGGCCGCAATTGGCGTGCGGTGCTCCGAAGGACTTCCTATTCAGCTTGAATTCAGTGATACTCCAGCAAAATTTCGAGGAATAAGGGAGGCGAGCGCATGAGACCAGCTGGGTGGCGCCATTTCTGGGCCGGCTTGGCGATGCTGCTGCCGGCCGTCGCGGCTATGCCGGCGCCAGCGCAGGATTTCTCCAAGCTCGACTGTCCGCTGCTCGCCGAGCTGCGCAAGGGCATGCTGATCAATTACGGCTTTTGCCCCTCGGATCGCTATTACGTTCAGCTTTACCGTGAGGCCGTGCCGCGCTGCAACAGTACGCTGCGCGAGTCGCAGGTGGAGGAATTGATCCTGACCGGCAAGGCGACGAATGTGGTGACGGGCGCTCAGCCGCAGCCGCAGGAGGTGTCGCGGCTGACCGCCCTGCTGGATCAGCTCCGGCGGAAGAATTGCACGTTCTAGGGCGGTAGTTGGGGGACGGCGCGTCCGGCGCCGTCGAGAGGGCTGCGATGAGCAACGGGTCTGGCGCGGACGCGCCGCAAGACAATTCCAAGCAGGGTGCACGGCGGCCGCCGCGCGTTGAGACGCGCTTGCTCGACGTCGTCAACCAGATGGTCTGGGCGCTGCGCGCCCCGCTCGTCGTCGGGCTGATCGGCTTTGCGATCTTCTATTTGCCCGACCAGATTCAAGAGATCTACCGCGCCATCGCCGCCGATTTCGCCAAGGACGGCTATTCCTGGCCGGCGCTGTTCGGGTTTATCGGCATCGTCGCGCTTAGCTATGCCCTCTGGAGCGTCTCGCGCGCCCTGTGGCTGGTTTCGAGGCCCGACGCCGTGCCGGGTGCCTCGCCGCGCGAGCATGCTCTGTCGATGGTCTATTCAGCCATCATTGCGCTGCTGCCGCTTGCCGGCGTGACGCTCGCGGTCGCGCAGCTTCTCGGCGACGACCATACGCGGCTCTTACGCTGGTATCCGCAAATGACCGGCCTGCCGGCCGGCTTCGAGGCCAGCATCGCCGAGGTCGTGCGCAATGCCGACGCCACGACCGCCATGCTCAATTCCGCGCTCATCGCCCTCCTTGCCGTCGCCGCTGGGCTGATCGTGCTGTTCGTGCTCGACAGCCGCCTGGTGCCGCGCCTCGTTCGCCATTCGCCCTATGCCTGGTGGAAGCTGGCGATCGCCGCGGTGGTGACGGCGATGCTGATCGTGCTGGCGGTTCTGCAGGGAGAAATCGTCGTCGGCGGCTCGCAGATTATCACCCAGGCCTACATGACGGTCGGCACGGTCTTTATCATCTGCCTATTCCTGATCCTGCTGACCTATTTCGCCGGCGGGGCAACGCGCCTCTATGAGCGCTCCGGCGTGCCCCTGATCAGTGTGATGGCGGTCGTTGCCTTCCTGCTCTCCTACTTCAATCTGAATGACGACCATTCGCTGCATTTCAGGCCGACTAAGACGCCGCTCAAGATCGAGACGCTGCGGGACCGTTTCGACAATTGGTTCGACGCCCAGCCGGCCGCCCGCAAGGAATTTTATGCCTCGCGCGGCTTGAAATATCCGGTCTATTTCGTCGCGGCGGAAGGCGGCGGGCTTTACGCGGCCGATCTTGCCGCCATCACGCTGGCGCGGCTTTACGCTCGCTGCCCGGCCTTGAAATATCATGTCTTCGCCATCAGCGGCGTCTCCGGCGGGAGCCTCGGCGCCAGCGTCTTCGACGCCCTGTGGTCGGAGCGGGCGCAGCGCCCGAGCGCGCCGGCGAATGCGTCGCAGCCGGCGGCCAAGGACGCCGCCGATCCGATATTTGACTGCGGTCTTGTCGGCGGCCCGGACGCCGAGCCGTTCGAGAACCGGGTCAAGGCCTTTCTCGCCAATGATTTCCTGGCGCCGCTCGCCGCCGGTGCGCTGTTCCCTGATTTCTCGCAGAGCTTTTTCGCCCCTGGTTTCAGCCGGCTCGACCGGGCGCGCGCCTTCGAGGCCGGCCTCAGCCAGGCGTGGCGCTCAACTTTCGCCGGCAAGCCCGCGGCACGGCCCGATCCCTTCACCAGCCGCTTCGTCGAGTTCTCGCAGGCGAGCATTGGCCCGGCGGTCGGCGCGCCGCTCCTGGTCTTGAACACCACGGGCGTCGAAAGCGGCAACCGCTATCTGGTCACGCCGGTCCTGTTTTCCGGCGAGCCGCTGACGCCGATCTCGCTCTACCAGCTTGCCACCGAAGCAGAGCCGGAGATCACCAAGGACATTTCGCTGGCCACCGCCGTCGGCCTCAGCTCGCGCTTCCCCTTCGTGCTGCCGCCGGGCCTTTACTGGTCCTCGCCGATCCTGGGATACCGTCTTGCCGATGGCGGCTATTTCGAGAATTCCGGCATCGAGACGGCGATCGACATCAAGAAGCAGGTCGAGCCGAATCCCATCGAGGTCGCCCAGCGCAGCGTGGGGCAGCGTTCGCCGCCGCGCTCCTATGGCCCCGGCTTCGACTTCCGCATCATCATGCTGAGCGAGAATTACGAGCCGGGCCCCGAGCTCGACGGCCTGAACGAGCTGGGGGCGCCGCTGCGCGCGCTCAACCAGGCCCGTCTGCTGCGCGGCCGGCTGGCCTATGCGCGGGCCAACGAGGTTTTCGACAAGGCCTATGCCATCAGGCTGCAGCACGATGATTTCGTCATGCCGCTGGGCTGGCAATTGTCCGACCATACCCAGACCGCGATCGCCTTCCAGATCGGTCTGCCGGATGAATGCCAGAGCGCGCGCCGTCTTGCGCCTCGCGATGCGGAATTGTTTGCGGCGCCGGGGGCAGGGCAAATTCCCGAGGCGTTTCAGAAGCTGGTTGACCGCCTGATGGCGAATCGCTGCGTGCTGCGCGACATCATCCAGGAATTGGCGCCCGCCGAGACGGCGGCTGCAGCTCCCGCGCAGGCCGCAGCTCCGGCGCAATAGGCTCCTCCGGCGTCTCCGCCAGCCGGGCGGGTGCTCGCGGCGCGCCGTTCCGGCCGCGCACACGCAAACATCACTGGATTTTTCGCGAATAACCGGGCAGGTTTCGGGAAAGACGCAAGCGCAACGCGCCGGAGAACGGGGCACGGAGATGACCTATCGGGTGGTCTTGGAGCATCGTAGCGGCCGTGTCGAAATGCTGGGACAGTTCGAGACACGCAAGGCCGCGATGCTCCGCATCAATCAGCATCGGATCGACGATGAGGGCCATGATGAATATTGGCGGCTCTGGATCGAGGACGACGGCCGTTTGATTTACGAGCACCGGTCAACCCACTATCTTATCGACCGCCTGTCGGAGAGCGAGCGCAGATCGGGGCGAGTGCTGATGCCGGACGGTTAGGGTCTGGCCGGCAATGCCGCTCCGCGAAAGCCAAGGCCAGTTTGAGTGAGCGTAGCTCCAGACGAATGTCCAGGAGAGGGTAGTTTGCGAACATGATCAATGAAGCGTCGCTGGCCCGGTTCGAGCCGCTCGGTCCTGCTCTCCTGAAGCCGATCTACGCCGATTATTCCTTCGGCAATATCGCCAACACTATCCACTTTCTGCTGACCGGCGAACAACTCGGCAATCTCCTGCCGGAGGATTGTTTCGGCGGCAGCTATCCGCGCCCGGAAAAGGTGGTGCTGTTCTTCATCGATGCCTGCGGCTGGCGCTGCTGGCAAGACCACGCCGAGCGTTTCGGCGTGACGCGGCGGGTGATCGAGGAGGGCATGCTGACGCCGATCTCGGCGCTGTTCCCGAGCACGACCTCGGCGTCCGTGACGACGCTCAACCTCGGCGTCCTGCCGGCCGAGCACTCGCTCTATGAGTGGAACGTCTATATCCCGGCCTATGGCGAGGTGATCCAGACGCTGCCCTTCACCCCTCTCGGCGTGCACACGCGCGAGGGCTGTCTGAAGAAGGGTTATGATCCGGCGGCGCTGGTCACGGTGCATGAAACCGTGCATGAGCGGCTGGCCCGCCACGGCGTGCGCTCGCTGCAGTTCACCCACCGCAATCACGCGGATTCGAGCTACAATCGGATCGTCTCGAAAGGGGCGGACCTCATTCCGCACAATACGCTTGCCGAGGCGATGGTCCAGCTCAAAGAGGCGGTGACGGGGGTCAAGGGCAAGGCCTGGCTGAATTTCTATTGGGCGAGCATCGATTCCATTGCCCATCAATACGGACCCCGCAGCCGCTATCACGATGCCGAGATCGCAGCGTTCTGGTCGGCCTTCGATGCCATCCTCGGCGGCCTCGACAGTCCCGACACGCTGTTCCTGTTTACCGCCGATCACGATCAGGTCTTCGCCAAGCGCGACGAGACGATCTACATCAATGAGCAGTTGCCGGCGCTTGCCGATATTCTGCCGCAGAGCCCGACGGGGAACGTGATCTACCCGAATGGCGCGCCGCGCGACATGTTCCTGCATGTTCGGCCGGAGCGGCGTGCGGAAACGTTGGGCGTCCTGCGCGAGAGTTTGGGCGCGATCGCCGAGATCCTGACCATCGACGAAGCGCTGAATCTGGGGCTGTTCGGTCCGGCGCCGGTCACCGAGGAGCTGCGGCGCCGCCTCGGCGATATTCTCATCCTGCCGCATGACGGCTATTTCATTTGGTGGCGTGAGCCGGGGCTGCTGGGGAACCGCTTTTACGGCCATCATGGCGGCCTGGCGGCGCCTGAGCTGATCAGCGTTTTCGGCGTGCTCGACCGGCTCTGAGGCCCTCGTGGCGTCTCAGCTTGAATCTCGGCTCACGACCCAGCGCGGAAATTGATTGACGTTGCCCGACTTTCCGAGATGCGGGTGTGAGCCGGCGTTGCCCATCATCCTAGCGTCAGCTCCGAGCCAATTCCGGTCACAAAATAAAGATATTGGCGATGGCGGGTACTCATAGCGATGGGCTGCCCCCGGATTGCGGGATGCTGGCTCTTCAAGGATGCACGTGGGTGTAGAGCCTCGAATTGCGCTGGCCGCACTACAGGTCCTACGCATGCAAGGCACTATTGGAGTAGCTGCCCGCAATCTGGAGCTATTAATGACACTCCTCGCTCGCTTGCTTCTGAGCTGTTTCTTTGTAGACCTGCTGCCATCCCTCGCGTGGGCCGAGCTGACGGTTGGGACGAGTGCGCCTGCATTCTCCACGAAAGCGGCGCTAGGCGGTAAGGAGCTAACCTTCACGCTATCTGAGGCACTCAAGAAGGGCCCAGTCGTTGTGTACTTCTACCCAAAGAGCTTCACATCGGTCTGCACGGAAGAGGCTCACCTCTTTGCGGAGGCCATGCCGGAGTTCAAAAAACTTGGCTCCTCGGTCATCGGCATCTCTGCCGATACAATTGAGACCCAGCGTGAGTTCTCACGGACGGAATGTCGCGACAAATTCCCGGTTGCTGCCGATCCCCAAGGGAAAATTGTAAAGGCCTATGCCGTCCTGGCCTGGAAAGAAGGCGACAGCATCTTCGCCAGCCGAACATCCTACGTGATTACGCCCGACGGTAAGATCGCGTCGGTCCTGACAGCAGAAGACGCGGGCAGCCATATCCAATCCGCTCTTACATTTGTGAAAGCCTGGAAAGCACACCACGTACGATAGGCGAGCAATCGTTGCGAAGCGCCTGGTCGAAGCCTTCGGACCGCTGCAGTCTGAAAGCCGTCTTGCACGGTTCGGCCGCTGTGCGGCGCTTGCCGAAATGCGCCGTTCGATCCTCGACAGCCGCTCACCACCCCACAACCGAAATTCCAACTGAGCCACTGCCAGGGGCTCTTGATCAGGCGCGTTGGGTTGCGTTGCGCAGAGTGTACCGCATCCAAAACTCGCCTCATTCTTCGGCTTGCTCCGCAGCGAACTTCGGATTCAAAAGGGATGCGAGCAACTTTAAGAGTTCTCGTGTGGTTTGAGATCGGGAAGTCCCCTAAAAGTGCTTGCTGCAACAACGCAGGGGACTTCCCGATCACCAGACGAGCCGATCCGAAATCTCTGAGCGATGAAGAGCTGGCGCAAATCTGCGCGCATAGCCGCAGTGAGGACAATCTGCTGCTCGGCGGCTGCCTTGGAAGCATTGCCCTCGTTCTGCTGCTTGTCGTCGACGTGCTTTTCGTCGGCCCTGCGATGTGGCCGTATTTCCTCGGTCTTATACTGGTCCTGGCCGCGGTCTTCTGGGCGCATGATCTGGTGAGGGGGTCGCCCGCGGAGCACCCCCAGCATCCAACCGCGATTTTCTGCTTCAAGTTTGCCGGCATCGCGCATCACAGCATTTGGCGCGCATGACAACGCTCGCTGAGATTTGAAAAAAGCGTATGTTGACCGGAATCAGTACGCATTAGCGGGGCATCATCATGACCACGATTGAACGCTGGCGCGACGAGGCGGCCTCGGCCTGGCTTTACCGGGTCGTGGCGGAAACCGAGCACGATCCGGCGAAACAGGCGCTGTTCCGTGATCTCGCCGCCGCCGCCGACAAGCAGGCTTCGATCCTTGCGGCCGATCTGGGCGGCGCGCCGGCATTCGCGCCGAAATCTGCGTCTGCGCCTCATTGCCGTGCTCGCCCGCCTCGTCGGCATCAGATCGGCGCGCCCGCTGCTTGCCGCCGCCAAAATCCGCGGCCTGTCGGTCTATGCCGCGCCGCCTGCCGATGCAGCGCATCCGATGCCAAGGAGCGTCAGCGATTTCGGCCAGGAGCACCGTGCCGGCGGCGGGGGAACGCTGCGCGCGGGCGTTTTCGGCGCCAATGACGGGCTGGTCTCGAATACGCTGCTGATTCTCGGAGTGGCGGGCGCGGCGCCCGATCCGCGCACGGTGCTGATCACCGGCGTCGCCGGACTGCTAGCCGGCGCCTTCTCCATGGCTTCGGGGGAATATGTCTCGGTCCGTTCGCAGCGCGAGCTCTACGAGTATCAGATCGGCCAGGAGCGCGCCGAGCTCGACCGCTATCCCGAGGAAGAGGCCGAGGAACTCGCCCTGATCTATGCGGCAAGAGGCGCTTCGCTCGACGATGCGCGCAAGATCGCCCGCGCCATGATCGCCAATCGCGAGGAAGCGCTGAAGACGCTCGCGAGGGAGGAGCTGGGCCTCAATCCGGACGATCTCGGCTCGCCGATCGGCGCGGCGGCATCGTCGTTCCTCGCCTTCAGCGTCGGCGCCATCGTGCCGCTCCTGCCCTTTGCGCTCGGCGCGGGCTCATCGGCCCTGCTCATCGCCTGTGTGATGAGCAGCGCCTCGCTGTTTGTCCTCGGAGCGGCTCTCAGCCTGTTTTCGGGGCGCAGTGCCCTCGCCGGCGGCCTGCGGATGCTGCTGATCGGGGCGACCGCGGGTGCGGCGACCTACCTGATCGGCCGCCTGCTCGGCGTCGGCCTGAGCTGAGCCGGACGCGGCCACTCCGTTGAGGATTCGCAGGGGCTGGGCATCATTCAGCCCTGGTTGATTTACGGGGAAGCGCCTAAATTACCGGACAGGGCGCGGCGATGCGGCTCGCAAGTGCCGGCGCGCGTGGCCATTAAGGCCATCAAGCGCGATCAGCAGAAGCGGCACCGGTTTTCCAGTAAGACACGAGCGCCGATGAAGAGCCGCCACCGCCGGACGAAAGCCCCATGTTCCCGATCCGTGACTCCGTACCCAAATATCAAACGCCGGTCATTGTCTACGGCCTGATCGCCGCCAATGCGCTGGTGTTCTTCTATCAGGAGAGCCTCGGCCCGCTCCAGGCGGTCGACTTTTCCTATACTTACGGCCTTGTGCCGCAGGCATTCTTCGAGCCGAGCGGCGCCTTGCGCCCGGGCCTCGGCCCGACGGACTTCCTGCCTTTTCTGACCGCGACCTTCATGCATGGCGGCTGGCTGCATATCATCCTGAACATGTGGACGCTCTGGCTGTTCGGCTCGACGCTGGAAAGCCGCATGGGCGCGCTGCCGTTCCTCGTCTTCTATCTCTGCTGCGCCGTTGCCTCGACCTATGCGCATGGCTATTTCAATGCCGGATCGGATGTGCCGGTGATCGGCGCCTCGGGTGCGATCGCAGGGGTGATCGGCGCCTATGCGGTGCGCTTTCCCACAGCCCGGATCACGCTGATCGTGCCGGTGGTCATTATCCCGCTGATCTTCAGCATTCCGGCGCTGGCATTCGCGGTGATCTGGTTCGGCATCCAGCTTCTGCAGGGGACGTGGGACGTGTTCGGGCCGGGGGGAGGCGGCGGCATCGCCTGGTGGGCGCATATTGGCGGCTTCGTCGCGGGGGTTGTGCTGGTGCCGTTTTTCCTGCTCTTTGCTCCCATTCAGCCGGGCGCCGACCGCGTGCAGCCCGGCCCATGGGACTAATCGCGAGATCCGAAAAAGCCTGTCCCCGTGAAAACGGGGATGGGAACCGGTTTTCGGTAAAATCGAGCGATAAAAAAACGAGATCGATGACGACAGATGAGCTTGAACGACAGCAAGGACATCGCCGGCGAGGAGACGGACGGCAAGGCCGGGACCAAGGAAACCGGGCCGAAAGTCATCGCGCGCTATTTGAAGCATCTCGGCACCAGCCCCGGCGTCTACCGGATGCTGGATGCGAAGGCCGAGGTGATCTATGTCGGCAAGGCGCGCAACCTCAAGGCGCGGGTCTCGAACTACACGCGGCTCGGCGGCCATACCAACCGCATCGCGCGCATGATCGCGGCGACGGCGTCGATGGAGTTCGTCACCACCGCGACCGAGTCCGAGGCGCTGCTGCTCGAAGCCAACCTCATCAAGCGCTTCCGGCCCACTTACAATGTGCTGATGCGGGACGACAAATCGTTCCCCTACATCCTGATCTCGCGCGAGCACGCCGCGCCGCGGGTGATGAAGCATCGCGGCGCACGCAACATCAAGGGCGAGTATTTCGGCCCCTTCGCCTCGGCCGGCGCGGTCAACCGCACTATCAACATGCTGGAGCGCGCCTTTCTGCTCAGAAGCTGCTCCGACCCCTATTACGAGAGCCGCACGCGGCCCTGCCTGCTCTATCAGATCAAGCGCTGCTCGGCGCCCTGCACCGGCGAGATCAGCCTCGAAGGCTACAACAAGCTGGTCGATGAGGCGGTGCGCTTCCTGCAGGGCAAGACCGACGCCGTGCAGAAGAAGCTGGGCGCGCTGATGGAGGAGGCAAGCGAGGCGCTGGAATTCGAGCGCGCCGCCCGCTATCGCGACCGGCTGTGGGCGCTCGCCCATGTCCAGGCCGTGCAGGGCATCAATCCGCGCGGGCGTGGAGGAGGCCGACGTCTTCGCCGCTTACAGCCAAGGCGGGCAGACCTGCATCCAGGTGTTCTTCTTCCGCGCCGAGCAGAATTGGGGCAACCGCGCCTATTTCCCGCGCGCCGATCGCTCGCTCGGGCCAGAGGAGGTTCTGGAGAGCTTCATCGCCCAGTTCTATGACGACAAGCCGGTGCCGCGCTGCATTTACATCTCGCATGATTTCCCCGAGCGGGCGTTGCTGGCCGAGGCGCTGAGCATCAAGGCCGAGCGCAAGGTCGAGATCGCCGTGCCCAAGCGGGGCGAGAAGGCCGGGCTGGTCGCTCATGCCCTGACCAACGCCAGGGAGGCGCTGGGCCGCAAACTCGCCGATGCGTCGAGCCAGGCGAAACTCCTGGACGGCGTCGCCAAGACTTTCGGCCTGCCGAAGCGCCCGGCGCGCATCGAGGTCTATGACAACAGCCATATCCAGGGCGCCAATGCCGTCGGCGCGATGATCGTCGCCGGGCCGGAAGGCTTCGTGAAGAACCAGTACCGCAAGTTCAACATCAAGTCGGACACGCTCACCCCCGGCGACGATTACGCCATGATGCGCGAGGTGCTGCGCGCGGCGCTTCTCGCGGCTGGCCAGCGAGCGAAGCGCCGGAGGCGTGGCATACCCTGCGCTCTCTCCCTGAGGGCGAGATGGGCGGCGCGTCAGCGCCGGGTGAGGGGTATACAGCCTCGAGCATGTTCGACTCCCAACCCCCTCACAGCCCAACCCTCGCCTCCCGTGGCGAGAAGGAGGACGCCTCGAATGCCGCGCGAGCACGCTGGACGGCGGATGCGCGCATGACGAGGAAGACGACATCGGGCCGAGGACGGACGGACGATCTCACCGAAGCACCGACGCGCAAGAAATCGAGCTGGGCCGCGCCCGACCTCGTGCTGATCGACGGCGGGGCGGGACAGCTCGCCGCCGCGCGCGAAGTCCTCGCCGAACTCGGCATATCCGACGTCGCCGCTGGCCGGCATCGCCAAGGGGCCCGACCGCAATGCCGGGCGCGAGCATTTCTTCCAGGCCGGGCGGCCATCCTTCATGCTGGAGCCGCGCGACCCGGTGCTCTATTTCGTGCAGCGCCTGCGCGACGAGGCGCACCGCTTCGCCATCGGCACCCACCGCGCCAAGCGCTCCAAGGCCATCGCCGCCAATCCGCTCGACGATATCCCCGGCGTCGGGGCGAAGCGGCGGCGGGCGCTGTTAAAGCATTTCGGCTCGGCTAAGGCGATCAGCCGGGCGGGCGTGGAGGATTTGCAGGCGGTCGAGGGTATCAGCGCCGCCATGGCGCAGACGATTTATGATTTTTTCCGGGAGGGGAAGGGCGTAAGAACTGAGGCAAATCGATCGTGCACTAGATAATCGGAGGAAGATCAGTCTATGGAATTTCTCATGCGGATATCCTGTAAACGATAAGGCTCCGGTCTGTCTCTGCCGCAACGTCGCACTTTTCGCGCAATGATATTTGGGCAACGGAAAGATGGCGACGTAGAGTATCGTGTGATCGAGAGCATCCATTAAGACAATCCGCTTTCACGGCAAGATGCAACAAGCCCTATTGATCCAATGTGTCGCGTACTGACAATCCAGCGAGCCAAGCAATACAGTGAAAGGCACGCAAAGAAGCCCTCAACCTGCGGTCTTGCCACTTGCTCCAAAAGGTGTTCATTGCCGAGCTGGAAACTTCCGTCGATTGCTCTCCGGTTAGTCTGAACGCATTCTCTGCTTCAAGGCCATAGGCGTCGAACAAGTCTTCGATTTCGAATGCATACCCGCGCGGTTGGGGAGGCTGACGGTGCAGGTTGGCGAAATCTGTGCAGCTTCGAAACGCGACTGCGATCGGGGGCGGTCTTTTTTTACCGGCGTACCCTGCGGCTGAGAGATAGTTTTCCGCTGCTAAACGTTGGATAATGGCCGACAGTTATGCGGGCGTCAATTTGAACTTCCTGCTTACTTAGCGACGACGAATTCGTTCACGATAGTAACCCAAAGCGCATACAGTGCCTTTATCACATCATCCTTTGGGCCGGTTCGTAAGAATGTTCGCAATCTTTTCGCTTTAGAAGTGCCATTTGCGGAATAGCGAGGATCGTCAATATTTAAGCCAACCTCATAACGAAAAAACTCTGAGAAAGTTCTGATGCTAAAATCGAGAACATAGCCGTCCCCCATTTCTAAGAGTTCATCCATGAACCTCATGTCAATTGGCTTAATATTCATTGCATTCTTCCGAAACGCTGCAGAGTGCTCACGTATTTTACTAGATTTAACTTGTCGGGAAGGACTGGATTGACGGTGTACTAATCGAAGCCCGAGTCGAAGTCAGTTGGTATCAATTTGGATGACACTCTCCTTCGGAATCAAATGCTACATAAGAAGCAGTCCAATTTTTGAGAAATTGTGGAACATGCGAGCTATGACCCCCATCCTCAACATCTCCGACATCCCCCTCACCGACCACGGCCACGGCGACGGCTTCGCCGCCAAACTCGGCCAGTTCGGGCCGCTGATCGGCATGAAGCAGCTCGGCTGCCGGCTGGTCGTCGTGCCGCCTGGCAAGAAGGCCTGGCCCTATCATGCGCATCATGTGAATGAGGAGATGTTCGTCATCCTCGAAGGCGCGGGCACGCTGCGTCTCGGTGGAGCGGAGCATGCCGTCAGGGCGGGGGACGTGATCGCCTGCCCGGCGGGCGGGGCGGAGATGGCGCATCAGCTCGTCAACACCAGCGATGCCAAGCTGCGCTATCTGGCGATCAGCACCATGCAAACGCCGGAAATCGCCGAATATCCCGATAGCGGCAAATTCGCGGTGATCTCTGGCTCGGCGCCAGGCGGCGACAAGGGCGCGCGGCGGACTTGGTTTGTCGGCCGCGCGGAAAGCAGCCTCGATTATTGGGATGGCGAGTAGAGGGGCCATACGGGCGGCCCGATCGACGTCATTCCCGCGAAGGCGGCAATCCGGTAGCCAATGCGGAAATCGGCGCCGGCGGGGCTCAAGGCCACTTCACCACGGGCGGCATGGAAGACAGGATGCTGTCGACATTGCCGCCGGTCTTCAGGCCAAAAATCGTGCCGCGGTCATAGAGCAGGTTGTATTCGACATAGCGGCCGCGCCTCACAAGCTGCTCCTCGCGCTCGGCCTCGCTCCATGGCGTCGCCATATTCCGCCGCACGATCTGCGGATAGATGCCGAGGAAGGCGCGCCCGACATCCTGGGTGAAGGCAAAATCCGCCGCCCAGTTCCCCGAATTGAGATAGTCGTAGAAAATGCCGCCGATGCCGCGCGGCTCCTTGCGGTGGGCGAGGTAGAAATAGTCGTAGCACCACGCCTTATAGCGCGGATAGTCGGCGACCGCGTGCTTGTCGCAGGCGGTCTTCATCGCGGCATGGAAGGCGACCGTGTCAGGGTCGTCCTGGGTTCGGCGCGCATCGAGCATGGGCGTTAGGTCCGAGCCGCCGCCGAACCAGGATTTCGTAGTGATGACGAAGCGCGTGTTCATATGCACGGTCGGCACATGCGGGCTGAGCGGATGGATGATCAGCGATATGCCCGAGGCCCAGAAGCGCGGATCTTGCTCGGCGCCGGGGATTTGCGCGCGGAATTGCGGGGAGAACTCGCCGTTGACGGTCGATACATGGACGCCGGCCTTCTCGAACAGCCGGCCATGCAGCATGGACATCACCCCGCCGCCACCATCCGAGCCGTCATCGCCGGTGCGCTGCCAGTCCGTGCGCTCGAAACGGCCAGCCGGCCTTGCCGCCATGCTTCCGATCGCGGCCTCGTCCTCCAGACGTTCCAGTTCGGTGCAGATCTCGTCGCGCAGCGCAGCAAACCAGTCGCCCGCTTTGGCTTTCTCAGGCTGCAGCCTCTGCACCAGGCCGGCTGTGTTATTGGCAGCCGATGGGGTCGCCGTCATGAATTAATCCTCCGCCCCCTCCCAACACGCGGGAACCGGTCCGTTTGCCTCAGCGCTTCTCCTAATACCATCGCCGCGGCGACTGCAACATTGAGCGAACGCAATCCCGGTTTCATCGGGATGAGGATCCGGGCGTCAGCCGCCTCGTGGACGGACCGCGGGACGCCGGCGCTTTCGCGGCCAAGCATCAGGCTATCACCGGCGTGGAACGTAAAATCCGCATAGGGCAGGGTCGCGGCGGTCGTCAGCAGGACGAGCCGGCGCCCTGCCGCGCGGCGCTCTGCCTCGAAATCGGTGAATGAGCCATGACGGATGATCTCGACGCCGCCGATATAGTCGAGCCCGGCCCGCCGCAAGGCGCGGTCGGACATCTCGAAGCCCGCCGGGCCGATCACCTCGACCGTGACATCAAGGCAAGCAGCCATACGCAAAATCGTGCCCGTATTTTGCGGAATGTCGGGCTGGTAGAGCGCCAGTCGCAAAGGCTTGCTCCATTGGGCTGAGGCGCATTTGCCACAGGATTGCGCCGATTTGTCCCCTTACGGCATCCTGGCAGCTAGGGGTAGACAATAGGCCATGTTCGCCTTAGAAACCGCGACGCGGTTTTCTTCTCATCACGGCGTGTAAGGATCAGGCACCCAGTCTGCCAATCTCCGTCTTTGGCGCGGGCAAAAAGGGACACTCACCTATGGCCACGACAATGGATGAACCGGTAGCACGGCGCGACTTCATTCATATCGCCGCCACCGCATTCGCCACCATCGGCGCCGCGGCGGCGCTGTGGCCGCTGATCGATCAGATGAACCCTGATACCTCGACCCTGTCGCTCGGCAGCATCGACGTCGATCTTGCCCCGGTCCAGGTGGGCCAGGCGATTACGGTGATGTGGCGCGGCAAGCCGATCTTCGTTCGCAACCGGACGCCCGCGGAGATCAAGTCGGCGCAGGAGGTGCCGCTCGACCAGCTCAAGGACCCGATCGCCCGCATCATGGGTGTCACGCAGGAGCTGCCCGCGACCGACAAGGAGCTGACAAAGGCCGGCCATGAAAACTGGCTGATCGCCATCGGCATCTGCACGCATCTGGGGTGTATACCGAAGGGCCAGAAGCCCGGGGATGAACGGGGCGAGTATGGCGGCTGGTTCTGCCCCTGCCATGGTTCCCAATACGATACGGCGGGCCGCATCCGAAAGGGACCGGCGCCGCGCAATCTGGAAATTCCGCCCTACGCGTTCGTATCAGACAGCAAGATCAAGATCGGTTAAGCCCGCGAGGCCATAACACCATGGCGCATCAATCGACTTACGAGCCGCAGACCGGATTTACCAGGTGGCTGGACAATCGTCTCCCCATCATCCGGATGACCTACGACAATCTTCTCGATTTTCCGACGCCGCGAAATCTCACCTATATGTGGACCTTCGGCGGAATCCTGACCTTCTGCCTGCTGGTCCAGATCGCCACCGGCGTCGTGCTGGCCATGCATTACTCGGCCGATACGTCGATCGCGTTCGAACTCCATCGAGCATCTGATGCGCGATGTGAATTACGGCTGGCTGATGCGCTATACCCATGCGGTCGGCGCCTCGATGTTCTTCCTTGCCGTTTATCTCCACATTTTCCGTGGCCTTTATTACGGCTCCTATAAAGCGCCGCGCGAGATCCTCTGGATCATCGGTGTGCTGATCTTCCTCGCCATGATGGCGACGGCCTTCATGGGCTATTCGCTGGTCTGGGGTCAGATGAGCTTCTGGGCGGTGACGGTGATCACCAACCTGTTCTCCTCGCTCGACCAGATCGTCTCGGGTCTCGGCACGACGATCGTGCAGTGGATCTGGGGCGGGTTCTCCGTGAACAACGCAACGCTCAATCGCCTGTTCAGTCTGCATTATCTTTTGCCCTTCGTCATCGTAGGCCTCGTTGGCCTGCACATCTGGGCGTTGCATGTCACGGGAAACAACAATCCCGTTGGCGTCGATCTTGCGTGATCCGACGCGCGAGGCCGTGCCGTTTCATCCTTTTTACACAGCTAAAGACCTGTTCGCGATGGCGGTGTTCACACTGCTTTTTGCCTATTTCGTCTTCTATATGCCGAATTATCTGGGGCACGCCGACAACTATATCGAGGCGAACCCCCTGCAGACGCCGCCGCATATCGTGCCCGAGTGGTATTTCCTGCCTTTCTACGCCATGCTGCGCTCGGTCACCGATGATCTGTGGATTATCCGCATTCTTCCCGTGATCAACGGAAAGCTGGGCGGCGTGATAGCGATGTTCGGAGCGATCTTCGTGCTCTTCTTCGTGCCCTGGCTCGACACATCCCGAGAACGTTCGGCCCGCTACCGCCCGATCTATAAATGGTTCTTCTGGCTCCTGGTTATCGACTGCATTGGGCTGGGCTATCTTGGCTCGAAGCCGCCAGAGGGTGGATATCTGATCGTCGCTCAGATTTGCACGGCCTATTATTTCATTCACTTCCTGGTCATTATGCCGATCGTGGGCATCATCGAAACGCCGAAGCCTAGGCCGCGAACAATCGCCAACTCCATTTTTGGAAGCAGCAGCCATGGCGGCGGGCGGATGCCTCAGCCGGCGCCGGCAGCTGCTGAAAAGCGCTAGCGAGGGGGTGGAGATCATGAACATCTTATCGGTCCGCGCCCGTCGCCAAATGCTCGCTGGTCTTGTCGCCGTCACGGTCATCGGGGCCGCGGGGGCAAGCTGGGCCGCCGAAAACTCACCGGCCGTTCCGCGCGAGGACTGGACGTTCAAAGGCGTAACCGGCTATTTCGACAAGGCGCAGCTTCGCCGAGGTTATCTGGTCTATAAGAACGTGTGTTCGGCCTGTCACGGCATGCGACTGCTCTATTACCGCAACCTTTCCCAGCCGGGAGGGCCGGAATTCTCCGAGGCGAGCGTGAAGCAATTCGCCGCCGACGCCCAGGTGACCGATGGGCCGGACGACAACGGCGAGATGTTCACCAGGCCCGGCAAGCCGTCAGATCATTTTGTCTCGCCATTCCCGAATGCGAAGGCTGCGGCAGCGGCAAATGGCGGCGCCGAGCCGCCGGATCTCTCGCTCATGGCCAAGGCGAGAGCGATCGAGCAAGCGCAAGCGTGGTATCTGGAACCGTTCGACTGGCTGCATGACATCGTTACCGCCTATCAGGAACAGGGACCGGATTACATTCATGCTTTGATGACCGGCTATACCGACCCGCCGAAGGGCGTGACCGTGTTGTCCGGCATGTATTACAACAGCATATTCCCGGGCCATCAGATTGCCATGCCGCCGCCTCTGAGCGATGGTGCTGTCACCTATGATGACGGGACACCGGCCACGGTCGAGAATTATGCGCGCGACGTCTCCGCGTTCCTGATGTGGGCTGCCGAGCCCAAGCTGGAGGAGCGCAAGCGGATGGGCCTCAAGGTCATGATCTACCTGGCGATCCTCTCCGCACTGCTCTATCTCTCGAAGCGTGCTCTTTGGCGCGATGTCGAGCATTAAAGGGTAGGCAAGCAGCAGAAGAATTTTGAAAAGCCCCGCTTGCGGGGCTTTTTCTTGGCTGGATGATCTCAAATCGGCACTTACGGCGGGCCGGTTCGCGGCTATTCTACAGGCACGGATCTCCCATGATGCAATTGCGCCGGAGGCGCTCTTGCGCCCGGTGCGAGAAAGGGCAGGCGAGCAGATGACAAAGGCGGTTTTGGGAATTATCGGCGGCTCGGGCATTTATGATCTGCCGGGGCTGGAAAACAAGCGTCAGGCGCCGATGCAAACGCCCTGGGGCGAGCCGTCAAGCGAATTGCATTACGGCGAAATCTCTGGGCTCCCCGTCGTGTTCCTGCCGCGCCACGGCAAGGGTCACCGGCTTCCGCCTTCGGCGATCAATTACCGCGCCAATATCGACGCAATGAAGCGCGCCGGCGTCACCGACCTCATCTCGGTCTCGGCCTGCGGTTCCTTTCGCGAGGAGCTGCCGCCCGGCACCTTCGTGCTCGTCGATCAGTTCATCGACCGGACCTTTGCGCGAGAGAAAAGCTTTTTCGGACCTGGATGCGTCGCGCATGTCGCTTTGGCCGATCCTGTGAGCCCGCGGCTTGCCGCAAGGGTCGAGGACGCGGCAAAGGCCGAAAGCATTCCTTGCCGGCGTGGTGGCACCTATCTTGTCATGGAGGGTCCGCAATTCTCCACCCGCGCCGAATCTTTCCTTTACCGCCAATGGGGCTGCGACGTGATCGGCATGACAAACATGCCCGAGGCCAAGCTCGCGCGTGAGGCCGAACTCTGTTACGCGACGATTGCCATGGTCACGGATTTCGATTCCTGGCATGACGAGCACCGCGATGTGGACATCACCGAAATCCTGCGCATCATGGGCGAGAATTCGGAAAAGGCCGCGCGGCTGATCGCGCGCCTCGCTCGGGATTTTCCACATGAGCACGAGGTTTGCCCGATCGGCTCGGACAAGGCGCTCGAATTTGCGATCATTACGGCACCCGAAGCGCGCGACCCCGCGCTCCTGGCCAAGCTCGATGCGGTCGCCGGGCGGGTGCTAAAACGATGAGGCTGGCAACTGCAAAACATGCCGGGCTCGTCATTGGCTTGCATTGAAGAATTCGATCTCATCCAATTTTGAGGATGTCGCCAATGAATTTGCGCGTCGATCTGGATCTGAAATCGCTGGTTCGCACCATCCCTGATTATCCCAAGCCCGGCATCATGTTTCGCGATGTCACCACGCTTTTGAAAGACGCGTCGGGCTTCAAAGCCTGCATCGAACTGCTGGCGGAGCCATACCGGACTGCGGGTGTCGAGGCCGTCGCCGGGATCGAGGCACGTGGCTTCATCCTGGGAGGCGCGGTCGCGGACCGGCTTGGCGCGGGCTTCGTGCCGATACGCAAAAAGGGCAAGCTCCCTTGGCGCGCGATCGGCCAGGAGTACCAGCTTGAATACGGCACCGACGTGATCGAGGTCCACGAGGATGGGATCAAGCCGCGCGAGCGCGTGCTGATCGTGGACGATCTGATTGCAACCGGCGGCACCGCGGAAGCGGCGCACAAGCTGATCGAACGCGTCGGCGGCGTCACGGTGGGAGCCGCCTTCATCATCGACCTTCCCGATCTCGGCGGCGCCGCCAGGCTGCACGCGCGCGGCGTACCCTGTCACTCGCTCATCGCATTCGCAGGGCATTGAGGTCGATTTCCGCGGTGCCGAGCTTTCGTGACCATTGCGGCGAGATGCTCCCGCTGGCAAGTTGACGCGAATTTAGCCTGCGAAGCGGCACAGCGGTTAGAGAATCAATGGGAGACAGACGATGATGGCGAGAGCATTCGCATGTTGACGGAGGCTGTGCGATTGCAAGCCCGCAGCCTTTGTGGTCCCAGACCGTCAAGGTCGTGCCGCTTGGCAGTCACGACGGCGAATCCTGTGCCCTCGATTGGCCTCTTATATTCGAGGATCCCATTCAACGCCAACGGCGGATGCGTAAGCTGTAAGCGGCAGCTCATAAGGCAATACCTGGTGTAAAAGCTACGCTTTTTCATCCGCTTAGGGTGCCTTAGTCAGCACCGATCGCGTAGATGCAGAAGAGGGCCCGGCTCGGCCGGGCCTGCCCTCCTTGTCGTCTTGCGGCTCCTGCGGTCTTGCGATGGCAGCCATGCACCAGCGGAGGCTGTTCTGATACGGAACTCAGCAAATATGAACGTAGCATGACTAGCGGGCCTTCAAAAACCGTCGCGAACGGGATAGAAGACTTCTGTGGCCGATCGGACCACCGCCCACGCCTATTGCGGTGTGCCGTGCGCCCTTGACGTAATCGCCTGGCAAGGTCGACAGAATTTCCTTAGGCACCATGACTTCTTCCAATTCTGTTTCAACAGGTGTGGCTCGTGACGCGCAGACGCCAAACGAGCTTCATCCGGGTTCGCTTGCCGCGCTAATCATCGGCAGTGTCGGCGTCGTCTATGGCGATATCGGCACAAGCCCGCTTTACGCCTTTCGTGAAGCCGTCCTGGCCGCGCAGCAAAGCGGCCTGACCGGGCGCGCCGCGATATTGGGAGTCCTGTCACTCATCATTTGGGCGCTGCTCATCATCGTTACTGGCAAATATGTGCTGCTGCTCTTGCGTGCCGACAATAAGGGCGAGGGCGGGATCTTCGCGCTGATGGCGCTGGTTCAATCAACAGCGCGTCGCAGCTCAACCTTGATTCTCGGGCTTGGGCTAATTGGCGCATCGTTCTTCTACGGTGACTCGGTCATTACTCCAGCGATTTCCGTCCTCTCGGCGGTAGAAGGGCTCACGCTCTTGGAGCCGGGTCTGGAATCTGCCGTGCTGCCGATCGCGCTCATCATTCTCGTGGCATTGCTAGCCGTTCAGCCCTTCGGGACGGCGCGGGTTGCGGCCTTTTTCGGTCCGATCATGTTAGTCTGGTTCGCTGCATTAGCGATCGGCGGGCTCATCCATCTTGTCGATAGCCCCGATGTCTTTAACGCGATCAATCCGCTTTATGGCATCCGCTTTCTTGCTACGAACGGGCTGAGTGGGATTTGGACGCTGGGCTATGTTTTCCTGGCGGTTACCGGCGCTGAGGCGCTCTACGCGGATCTCGGCCATTTCGGGCGCAAGCCCATCCAGACGGCATGGCTCAGCCTGGTTTTGCCGGCTCTTGCCTTGAACTATCTGGGGCAGGGTGCGCTTGTGCTCGCAGATCCCGCCGCGCTGAAGGATTGTTTCTACCGGCTCTATCCGAGCTGGGCGCTGGTTCCCGATGCTGCTTCTGGCGACGGTGGCGACAGTCATCGCGAGCCAGGCGGTGATCACCGGCACCTTCTCCCTGACCAGCCAGGCGATCCAGCTCGGCCTGCTGCCGCGCCTCAACGTCCTGCACACATCTGAGACAATGGCCGGGCAGATCTATATCCCGCGCGTCAATATGCTCCTGATGGTGACGGTGATCTGTCGTCGCGCTGATTTTCCAGAATTCCAGCAATCTTGCGGCCGCATATGGCGTCGCTGTCACCGCCGACCATGATGATCTCCTCATGCCTGGCGTTTTTCCTGCTCTGGCGTGGGCTGGCGATGGCCGCTCTGGAAGGCGGCAATGATCATCGTGCCGCTCCTTTTCATCGAGCAGGTTTTCTTTGCGGCCAACGCCGATCAAGATCCTGGAGGGCGCTTGGCTGCCGATGGTGATGGCCGCTGCGGTTGCGAGCCTGATGGTTAGCTGGGTCAGGGGCGCGCGAGCGCTCTCGAAGGCCACGCAACGAAGCGAAATCGACCTCGACTGGCTGTCCCGGAAGCTCGAGGCCAGCCCGCCGCATCGCGTGCCGGGCACGGCGATGTTTCCTTACCGCGAACGCCAAGCTGGCGCCGACTTCGCTCATGCACAATCTGAAGCACAACCGGGTGCTTCATGAGCGGAACGTGATCCTGACCATCGTCACCAAGGATGTCCCGCGGGTGCCGCGCGCTGAGCGCGTGGAGGTGACGCAGCTCGACAGTACCTTCTGGCGCGTGATCGCCAGTTATGGCTTCATGGAGACGCCGAATGTCCCCAAGATCTTCACCCATTGCAAACGCAAGAGTCTCAACGTCGAAATGAACGAGGCGTCATTCTTCGTATCCCGCCGCTCGCTTAGGGCAGCGTCGAAGAACGGCCTGCCGCGCTGGCAGAAGCGCATCTTCATCTGGCTGGCGGGCGCCGCCGAGGACGCGACATCCTATTTCCAAATCCCGCGGGACCGGGTGATCGAGATCGGAACGCAGGTGGCGATTTAGCGCGCTCTCGCAAATCTGAAGCGAGGGCAACTGTGCCTCGTTATGCGAGGCACCGATACCCCCGGTGTAAAATCCTTTACGCCGACATTGCCTCTCGTGACGCGATCCGCTAAGAGCCCCTTCACAAGCACGAATCTGCATAGACCCTGGAGGCGCTGGCGATGCGCATGAGCCGCTATTTTCTTCCGATCCTGCGCGATGATCCGAAGGAAGCCGAAATCGTGTCGCACCGGCTCATGCTCCGGGCTGGGATGATCCGCCAGTCGAGCGCCGGCATTTATTCCTGGCTGCCCCTTGGCTTTCGCGTGCTGAAGAAAATCGAGCAGATCGTCCGCGAGGAGCAGGATCGCTCCGGCGCTATCGAGCTTCTGATGCCGACAATCCAGCCGGCCGATCTTTGGCGCGAAAGCGGCCGCTACGATGATTACGGCGCCGAGATGCTGCGGATCGCGGACCGCCATGAGCGCGACATGCTCTACGGTCCAACCAATGAAGAGCAGATCACCCAGATCTTCCGCGACAATGTGAAATCCTATCGCGACCTGCCGCGCAATCTCTATCACATCCAATGGAAGTTCCGCGACGAGATCCGCCCGCGCTTCGGCGTCATGCGCGGCCGCGAATTCCTGATGAAGGACGCCTATTCCTTCGACCTGACGCAGGAAGGGGCGCGGCATTCCTATAACAAGATGTTCGTCGCTTACTTGCGCACCTTTCACAGGATGGGGCTCAAGGCCATTCCGATGAAAGCCGAGACCGGCCCGATCGGCGGCGATCTCAGCCACGAATTCATCATTCTGGCGGACACCGGCGAGAGTCGGGTCTATTGCCATCGCGACCTCATCGAGATGGAGGTGCCCGGCGAGGACACCGACTATGATCGCGATCTCTCGCCCATCATCGACAGATGGACGAGCCTTTATGCGGCGACGGACGACATGCACGACGCGGCGCGCTTCGAGAAGGAGGTGCGGGAAGCCGACCGGCTTTCGGCGCGGGGCATCGAGGTCGGCCACATCTTCTTCTTCGGCAGCAAATACTCCAAGCCGATGAAGGCGCAGATCCAGGGACCGGACGGCAATCTCAGCTTCGTCGAAAGCGGCTCATACGGCATCGGCGTGTCGCGGCTCGCCGCCGCGATCATCGAGGCAAGCCACGACGATGCCGGCATCATCTGGCCGGACCTCGGTTGCGCCCTTCAAGGTCGGCCTGCTCAATCTGAAGGTGGGAGACACCGCCACCGACCGGGCCTGCCAGGCGCTCTATCACGGCCTCATCGCCGCGGGCATCGAGGTGCTCTACGACGACACCGAGGAACGCGCCGGAGCCAAGTTCAACACCATGGACCTGATCGGCCTGCCCTGGCAGGTGATCGTCGGCCCCAAGGCGCTCGAAAAAGGCGAGGTCGAGCTGAAAAACCGCGCCACCGGCGAGCGTGAAGCACTGAAAGCCGAAACTGCCTTAAAAACGCTCCAAAAAAAGCTCTCTTTAGCCCCGGCAGAATTAGGGAGAGCGAAACATCGTGGCTGACGCCGCCGAAACCCGGCCGTTCGCGCCGTTCGAGTGGATGCTTGCCTTGCGCTATTTGCGGGCTCGGCGCAAGGAAGGCTTCATCTCGGTCATCGCCGGATTTTCCTTCATCGGCATCATGCTCGGCGTCGCCACGCTGATCATCGTGATGTCGGTGATGAATGGTTTCCGCAAGGAGCTGTTCGACAAGATCCTCGGCCTCAACGGCCATATGCTCGTCCGGCCGCTTGGGCGCGACTTCAACGATTATGCCGATGTCGCCCGGCGGCTGAAAAACGTCCCTGGCGTCAAGGAGGCCTTTCCGATCGTCGAGGGCCAGGCGCTGATCACGACCAGCGCCGGCTCGAACGGGGCCTTCGTGCGCGGCGTGCGCGAGGCCGATCTGAAGCGTCTTGAAGGCGTCTCCTCCAAGATCATGTTCGGCTCGCTCGACGGCTTCGACAAGAGCGGCGGCATCGCCATCGGCACGCGGCTGGCCAATACGCTCGGCGTGCAGCTCGGCGACGAGATCACCGTCGTCGCTCCGCGCGGAGCGGCCACGCCCTTCGGCACCGCGCCCCGCATCAAGCGCTATCCGATCACCGCCATCTTCGAAATCGGCATGTCGGAATACGACGCCACCATCGCCTTCCTCCCCCTCGCAAGAGGGGCAAAGATTCTTCAACACGCCGAACGCGGCGCAGGTGGTCGAGGTGCTGATCGACAATCCCGATCGGATCGATGCGATGCGTCCGCTGATTTCCGCCGCGGCGGGCGAGGACATGCTGGTGACCGACTGGCGCCAGCGCAACGCCACCTTCTACACGACGCTGCAGGTCGAGCGGAATGTGATGTTCGTCATCCTGACGCTGATCGTGCTGGTGGCGGCGCTCAACATCGTTTCCGGCCTGATCATGCTGGTGAAGGACAAGGGCCGCGACATCGGCATTCTGCGCACCATGGGCGCCACGCGCGGCGCGGTGATGCGCGTCTTTTTCATCACCGGCGCCAGCATCGGCGTGGTCGGCACGCTGGCGGGGCTGCTGATCGGCGTCCTGGTCTGCGCCAATATCGAGTCGATCCGGCAGTTCCTGTCCTGGCTGACGAGCACCCATCTTTTCGACCCCAGCATTTATTTCCTGTCGCGCATGCCCGCGGAGATGGATTTCGGCGAGGTTGCCTCGGTCGCCGGCATGGCGCTCACCCTGTCGATCCTTGCCACGCTCTATCCATCCTGGCGCGCGGCGCGCCTCGATCCGGTCGAAGCCTTGCGATATGAGTGAGCTGCCGTGGACCAGCGCCTGAGACAACCGGTCATCAAGCTTATCAACCTGAGGCGCAGCTATCGCCAGGGTGACAACGAGCTGCGCGTGCTCGACGGCGCCTCCGCCGAGCTTTATCAGGGCGAGGCGGTCGCGCTCGTTGCCCCCTCCGGCGCCGGCAAATCGACCCTGCTTCAGGTTGCCGGGCTTCTCGACAAGGCCGATGGCGGCTCGATCATCTTCCGCAATCGCGACTGCGCCGCCTTGAGCGATGCCGAGCGCACGCGCATCCGCCGGACCGACATCGGCTTCGTCTATCAGTTTCACCACCTGCTGCCCGAATTCTCGGCGCTCGAAAATGTGGTGATCCCGCAGCTCGTCGCCGGGCTGAAGCGCCGCGAAGCCGTCAAGCGCGCCACCGACCTGTTGACCATCTTCGGGCTGAAGGAAAGGCTCACCCACCGCCCGGGCGAGCTTTCCGGCGGCGAGCAGCAGCGCGTCGCCATCGCCCGCGCCGTCGCCAATGCCCCGCTCATCCTGTTCGCCGACGAGCCGACCGGCAATCTCGACCCCGAAACCGCCGACCGCGTCTTCGTCCAGCTTCTGCAATTCGTGCGCAAGGCCGGGCTCGTCGCGCTGGTTGCCACCCACAATTACGATCTGGCGCAGAAGATGGACCGGGTGCTGCGGCTCGAAGGCGGCAAGCTGCTGGAGCATAAATTCCCCGCCGCCGTCGCCAAAGAGGCATCCTGAGCCTGCGCGGCTCCGGTGGTGCGGCAGCAAGCCCCTCGCCGGCCCGTCTCCTTGGTCATCGCCGCGCAAGCGGGTATCCAGTCCGTTCCCGCGCGCAGCAGCAAATGGCCCCTGCGCAAATTTACAGGCCAGCGGCATGGTTGCCGTGGTCCTCGGGTCGAGCCCGAGGACAGGCAAGCCCGGCAATGACGCAGTGTGTGCTGCGCGGCCGCGGCCATCCAACCCGCGCGAGCCTCACCTCCTTCGCCTGCCCCGGAAGCCGCGCCAGCGACTATCCGGGGTGGCGCCCCGGAAGCCCTAAGGGTGTCCGGGGTCCCTTGGCTTACCCGCGACCGCTGCACGCCATCCCTCACCATGTGGTCCCCACCGGCCGAGTGCAGCGAACGGCCCTCTCCCGGCGGGAGAAGGCGGCGCCAATGGCCGGGCCGAGGGGTTTTGGCGTTACCGGCAGCTCATAATCGATACTGTGACCCCGCATCCAACCCTCTCGCTTGTCGGAGAGGGACCCACCACCCAACACCAATCCCCTCGCTGGACGTGGTCCACGAGGTGTTGCGGCAATCTCTCATCTCGCCCATAGGGGCGGCGCGGGCAGCCGTGAGGCTGGTCCGTGTGGTTAGTGTCAGCCTCTCGGCTGCCCACGCGCGGCGATATTATGGCTCCGGTCCGCTCTCTTACCGAACCTGGCGCGCCCATGCATCTTCCGGCCAAGCCGTGGCTGAAAGCCGCTCCATTTCCGCGCCGCCGGCATCGTATGATCGCCAGCCCTCCAGCCAAAGGACATGGCGCATGCCGGCGACAGCGCCGTGGACCTCTTGGTTAGAGGCGGACGGCGGGGCAGCGACTTTCCGGTTTGCGGCCTGCACGGGTCGAACCTGTGGAAGACCTGCGCATCCCAGCACAGGTGGGTCGCACCGTTAAACCCCTGGTTATGGGCCGTTACCCCACCGCACGGCCAGCCTATCCTGCAACTCGGCCATCCCATGCGGATTTCCCAGGCACCGCAATCGCATCCCCCCAGAACAGAAGTCGGTCTTAAGCCCGGCGCCCCTTCGGGGAAGCGACGGCGGCGAGTGTATGGCAGGCGCGAGGGATGCGGGGATAAGTTTGCCGCCGGAATTCGCGGGGATGGTGAGAAAAGCGTGAAGACAGCGCGATGCGGGATTGCCGCGAATTCGGTGCGATTTGGAACCGATCCCGGCGCATCTTGTTCCCCAAACAGTACATCAACCACGATGCGCTTTTGACGGCAGCGGGCGGAGCCCCGCTGAAGCCGGCGTCTTCTTATTGCGCATCAGCAAACGGCACTCGAAGGGAGAACGAAATGCCGCGATACATAACTTTTCTCGCCGCCGTCTTTCTGGTGAGTCTCGCCCTTCCGGCGGCGGCCTCTGCCGACACTGCGAGAGTCACCGTTACTCTGCATATGCGCGCCGGGCCGAGCACCGAATTCCCGGTGGTGGCCACCATCGATGAGGGCGCACGCGTGCTCGTCCATGGCTGCGTCCGTGGCTATCGCTGGTGCGATGTGTCCTCGGCCGGCAGCCGCGGCTGGGTCGACGCCGACTATCTGACCTATCCCTATCACGACAGCTATGTTCCGATCATCGACTATGGCGCGGAAATCGATCTGCCGATCATCGGCTTCGACGTCTACAGCTATTGGGATGATTATTATCGGGGCAGGCCCTGGTATCACCGCCGGCATTATTGGCACGACTACTGGCGCCACCATCATCACCGCGACCGGCACCGCCGCGTCCATCACCGCCGCGCGGTGCATCACCGGCATCATCATCGCGCCGTGCACCATCGGCACGAGACGCAGCACCATCGCGCCGTGCTCCATCGGCATGCGAGCTCGCACCGGATTAACCGGAGCGATTTCCGCCATCATCGCCGTTCCCGCCACGTGATCCGGCAGCCATCACCGGCGGCGCCATTTTGATCGTGGACGCCATGTCCGGCATCTCGGCGGTCACCGCAATTTCAGGCCGCGTCATGACGGGCATCACCTCGTGCATCGCGGCGCTGGGCGCGGCCATCCTGATGGTCGCCGCGGTCAGGGCGGCGAACGCCGTCATCGCTGATGGCTGAAGCCGTGGAACGCTCGGCGGTCGGCGCGGGATTCAGCCGCTGCCGGGCGGTTCTGTGCATAGTTCCGCTGCTGTCTTGAACGACAATGCCCAACGATTATGGACTCGTCGCCCCGGAAGCCGCGCCAGCGGCTATCCGGGGTCCACTCGCATAACAACAGCGTATGAGATTGCGGAGAGGCGAATGGATCCCGGATAACGCCTGCGGCGTTTCCGGGACGACGCAGAGGAGCATGCCGACTCTCTGCCGATCAGGACTGCAGCTTGGCAATCTTTGCATCCAGACGCTTCAAATACGCCTCACCGGACGAAACATCGCCTTTCGTGAGGGAAGCACGTGCTTGATCCACCTGCGGCCTGGCCCAGGTAAGATCATCCGTCTCAAGGTCCATAAGACCAGATACGGCCATGGCGAGCGCCTCATCGAGCAACTCAAAGCGCCCCGCCGCGACCTCGGCTTCAAGCCATTTTCTCTGGTTTACCGGCAGCGTGATGTTCATGGGGAGAATGGCGTTGAGGCCATATCTCGGTTGGGCGCTCCAGCACCAGCTTGAGTCTTCGCCAGCAGCTCATTTGCCTCGGCGAGTATGTTTCTTATGGCGTCGATTTCTGAAGGATCGCGCAAACGTTCGAGCGTCAAATATGCGCTACCGACAACGATGCGGGCTTCATCAAACAAAGTACGAATTTCGATGCGTCTTGTCCAAGCTGCTTTATCTGGTGCTTGGTATTAGCTGGTTTGACGAAATCGCCTTTGAGGCGAGTTTTCCGCACGACGTCTAATTAACTCATTCCAAACTGCGTCGCGAATGTAATGAGGCCAATGCAAAACACTGTGTTGTCCAGTACGGCGCACAACTAGACCGCTCGTAACAAGCGTGACCAGTTCTGGTTGATCCAGGCGCGCCTCGAAGATTTGCTCTCCTCGTTCAACGAACCAATTCAATGTGTTCAACGCGCCTTCGCCGACGATATCAAGTCGACGAATTACTTCCTGTTGTAGCCTCTCCTCGACCTCAAGCTCAGCCGTCCTCTGCTGCTCCCGTCTCCGCCTAGCCGCACCTCTCTCAACTAGGCCATTGACGGAAATGCAACCGCGAGCAAGCAATATTGAGCAACCGAGTAATGCGGATGCCGCAAACAGCCATTTTAAACCAGAAGGCGGTGTGTCTGGCCATTCATAGGCTGCGGCCACTAAGCCCCCTGTACCAAAAAGTGCCAGCGTCATGCCAGACCGCGCTCCGATCTTTTCAAGTGTAGTCAGCCATTCGCTATTGGGAATCCAACTCATGGCAATTACCTCGTCTGTGCCTTGAGCTAGATGTAACCGATTCGGGAAAACGGTGCGTGCAAGTGCTGATTGTCAAGCGATGGGTGTGGAAAAAGACTTCTCCATCCACTATTCAAACTTTTGTCTGGAGGTGGTGGGCGCACAAGGATTCCCACATCGGATTCGCTGATAAGAGACATTTGCCGACGCGCCGCCAACGCACATTCACCGCTGTCCAAAGCCATTCCAGAATCAGGCGATGTCGCTAACCTCTTATCGAGCATCGTCATGAGGTGAGCGATAATGCCAGCATCCACACCCGGCTTCATCCATCTTCGCGTCCACTCCGCCTATTCCCTCCTCGAAGGGGCGCTGCCGGTCAAGCTGCTGGCCAAGCTCGCGGCGAAGGACGCCCAGCCCGCGCTCGCCGTCACCGACCGCAACAATCTTTTCGGCGCGCTGGAGATCGCCGAGACGCTCGCCGGCGCCGGCATTCAGCCGATCACCGGCGCCACCATCGCGCTGGGCGTGCGGGAGGCGGAAAGCGGCAACGGCGGCAAGCGGCCGGGTAACGGCAATGGCAATGGCTCGGTGCCGCCGACTTGCGGCTCGATCGCGCTGATCGCCAAGGACGAGGAGGGCTATCGCAACCTCCTGAAGCTCACGAGCGCGGCCTTTCTCGACCATTCCGAGACCGGGCACCCGCATGTCACCTGGGAGGAGCTGGGGCGCCACAATGCCGGGCTGATCGCGCTGACCGGCGGTCCCGGACGGGCCGGTCGACCGTCTCCTGCGCGACGGCAATCGCAGCGCCGCCAGTGCGCGGCTCGAAGCGCTGAAGGCGATGTTCGGCAACCGGCTCTATGCCGAGATCCAGCGCCACGGCATGGCCGAGGAGCGCCGCGTCGAGCCGGAGCTGCTCAAGCTCGCCTATAAGCTCGACATCCCGCTGGTCGCCACCAATCAGTGCTATTTCCCGGCGCGCGAGGATTTCGAGGCGCATGACGCGCTGATCTGCATCGCCGAGGGGCGCTACATCGCGGAGGACGACCGGCGCAAGCTGACGCCGGAGCATTATTTCAAGCCGCGCGCCGAGATGATGGCGCTGTTCGCCGATCTGCCCGAGGCGCTGGAGACGACCGTCGAGATCGCGCGCCGCTGCGCCTTCCGGCCGCGCACCCATCCGCCGATCCTGCCGCAATTCACCAAGACCGGCGCTGCGAGCAAGAAGGCCGTCAACGCGGCGGAGACGGAGGAGCTGTGCCGCCAGGCGCGGGAGGGGCTCGCCGAGCGGCTGCGCATCATCGGCCTCGCCGAGGGGCACAGCGAGGCCGAATATCGCGAGCGGCTGGAATTCGAGCTCGGCGTCATCGGCAAGATGAAATATTCCGGCTACTTCCTGATCGTCTCCGACTTCATCAAATGGGCCAAGGCGCATGGCATTCCGGTGGGGCCGGGGCGCGGCTCGGGCGCCGGGTCGGTCGTTGCCTGGTCGCTGTCGATCACGGACCTCGATCCCTTGCGCTTCGGCCTGCTGTTCGAGCGTTTTCTCAATCCGGAGCGCGTGTCGATGCCGGACTTCGACATCGATTTCTGCCAGGACCGGCGCGACGAGGTCATCCGCTATGTGCAGGAGAAATACGGGGCGGGCCGCGTCGCGCAGATCATCACTTTCGGCAAGCTGCAGGCGCGCGCCGTGCTGCGCGATGTCGGGCGGGTGCTGCAAATGCCTTACGGGCAGGTCGATCGCCTCTGCAAGCTGGTGCCGAACAACCCCGCCAATCCGGTGACGCTCGAAGATGCGATCGACGGCGAGCCCAAGCTGCAGGACGAGCGCGACAACGACCCGGTCGTCAAGCGGCTGCTCGAAATCGCGCAGAAGCTCGAAGGCCTCTACCGCCACGCCTCCACCCACGCGGCGGGCGTGGTGATCGGCGACCGGCCGCTGATCGACCTGGTGCCGCTCTATCGCGACCCGCGCTCGACGCTGCCCGTCACCCAGTTCAACATGAAATGGGTCGAGCCGGCGGGCCTGGTGAAGTTCGACTTCCTCGGCCTCAAGACCCTCACCGTCATCCAGCGCGCCCTCGCGCTGATCAGGGAGCGCGGCATCGAGCTCGATCTGGCCACGCTCGGGCTCGACGACCGAAAAACCTACGAGCTCTTGGCAAGGGGCGACACGGTCGGGGTGTTCCAGCTGGAATCGACGGGCATGCGCGAGTCCCTGCGCCGGCTCAAGCCCGACCGCTTCGGCGATATCATCGCCATGAACTCGCTCTACCGTCCCGGCCCGATGGACAACATCCCGACCTATATCAACCGCAAGCACGGGCTTGAGCAGGTCGACTATCTGCACCCGCTGATCGAGCCGGTGCTGCAGGAGACTTACGGCGTCATCATCTATCAGGAGCAGGTGATGCAGATCGCCCAGCGGCTCTCCAGCTATACGCTGGGCGAAGCCGACCTCTTGCGCCGCGCCATGGGCAAGAAGATCAAGGCGGAGATGAACAAGCAGAAGGCGCGCTTCGTTTCGGGCGCGGTCAAGAACGGCGTCGATAAGGGCCGCGCCGACTATATTTTCGAGCTGGTCGCCAAATTCGCCGGCTACGGCTTCAACAAGTCCCACGCCGCCGCCTATGCGCTGATCGCCTATCACACCGCCTACCTCAAGGCGAATTTCCCGGTCGAGTTTCTCGCCGCCACCATGAGCTACGATATGGCGAACACGGACAAACTCTACATGTTCGTGCAGGAGGCGCGGCGCAACAAGATCGCCGTCTTGCCGCCGGCGCTGAATGCATCGGGCGTCGATTTTCTGCCCGAGGACGGCGCCATCCGCTATTGCCTGGCGGCGCTGAAGAATTTCGGGCGCGGCGCGGCCGAGCACATCGTCGCCGGGCGCGACGCGGCGGGCGCCTATCGCGATCTCGGCAATTTCGCCGAGCGGCTGAACCCGAAGGCGCTGGGCAAGCGCGCGCTGGAGACGCTCGCCGCCGCCGGCGTCTTCGACGGGATGGAGCCGAACCGCGCCCGCATCTACGCCAATTGCGACCAGATCCTGAGCTTCGCCGGCCGGCTCGCCGAGGACCGCGCCTCCGGCCAGTCGAGCCTGTTCGGCGGCGGCGCGGCGGCGATGGCGGCGACGACCGCGCTGCATTTGCGCGAGGTGCCGGCCTGGGACCTGATGGAGACGCTCAGCCACGAGCTGGAGGCGGTCGGCTTCTATCTCTCCGGCCACCCGCTCGACGATTATTCCGACGCGCTCATGCGGCTCGGCGTCATGCGCTGGTCGGAGCTGGAGGCAAGCTGCGCGACACCTCCCGCGCCGAGGCGCGCATCGCCGCCACCGTCACCTACAAGCAGGAGCGCCGCTCCAAATCCGGCAACCGCTTTGCCTTTGGCGGCTTCTCCGACCCGACCGGCCAGTTCGAGGCGGTGATTTTTTCCGACACGCTGGCGCTCGCGGGCGATTGCCTGGAGCCGGGCAAGGCGGTTTTGCTGGAGGTCGAGGCCGAGCTGGACGGCGAGAACGTCAAGACGCGGGTGCGGGCCGCGCAGGATCTCGACGCCGCGCTGGGCCGCGCGCGTTCGGGCCTATGCATCGTCGCCGATACGCGGCTGTCGGTCGACACCCTCATCAAGACCGTCGGCGATGGCGGCGCGACGGCGCTGCGGCTGAAGCTGCGGCTAGGGGATCCGGCGCGCGAGGTGGAGCTGAATCTGGGCGGCAATTTCGACGTCACGCCACGCCAAGCCGGCGCGCTGAAGGCGCTGCAGGGGGTGCTGGAGGTGGTGGCGTTTTAATTGCATTGCAGTCCTGAGTGACTTTCCCTACGTGATCACCACGAAGAAACGCCCACTCTTGCCGGCGAGCCTTCGGGTTCGTCTGTTTATGACAAATGCTTTGGATCCAATGTACGCCACGATATTTTGTTGCCTCCCAGCGATGAGCCGTGGGTGTCAGAGTCATAGAAGCCACCACGAAGACAATCATCGGCTGCAGCCGCTCTGTCGGTATTGACCACTTGCCACCGGACTTCGTGTTCCCTGGGAAAGGGTAGGCCATTTCCTTGCACCGCTCTGAATTCTAACCCGCTATTGGGCTCTATTACAGCGCCGCTTTGCAATTCCCTCAGATTAGCTGTGCCTCGCCTTCGCTTTTCGTGTGCCACAATCCGCGCAGGAATCATAGCCGATGCAATGCGATAGGGCGAAGGCTCGACATGGGGAAGAGTCTCTGGCATGCGGTCCAGCACGCTGCGTCCGTAGGCAAGAACTGCCGCTACAAGATCCTGCCCCGACTCTGACAGTTTCGAACAGGCGACCCATTAGCGATGTCGCCCGTTCTATCGCCTCACCCTTTGCGAATTTGTCGCCAAACAGCTGACGCCACTTCCGGATGCTCTCGTCACGGTCTGCTTCGTCGTAGGCATCATCGATCCACTGACGGTATTGGTGGATTTTCTCGCGAAAATTCGTGTACTGTTGGGTCCCAATTGCGCGTGAAGGTCTCGCCCGGCAACGCAGGATTTTCTATTTCGGGAACGTCGGGTCTCACCTCCAGCCATTCATCCAGTCGCCCAATCACCAGCTTGAGAGTGGTTAGCACGTCGATTAAGAATGAGCGTTTTGATATTGGTACCGGGACGATTTGCTGGCCGGCTACGTGTCGTGAGCAAAACTGATTTCACTGAGAAGCTGGACTTTATGTCCCTGAGATATTTCAGTAGTCGGACCACTTTCCTTAGATTGCCATTCGTGATGGCGTCTTGTCCGCGCCACCATGCGGCGTAGCCATCCCGTCCGTTTCCTCGAAGACGTTTTCCTGACGATTGCATACCCAGCATCGAGGGAGATTATTTGGATACTGGTCGTCGACTATGATCGGCACAACATCCAGATGAAAATCGCCCACGTAGTTAATTGTCACGCAGCGTGTCTTCATCGACGTCATGTCGCGATAGCGATCGGAAGTCCGAAAGACGCGTCTCAGCTCAATCACGTACCTGTTGGCGTCCCATCCATCAAGTCGCTCAACGAATACCACCAAGTCCGGTCGAATTCGGCATCGGCGTCCGGAGGTCGAATGATCGTCCCGTGAGCCCAAGAGCCTTGAGCTGAGAAGCGGATGATCTGTGTGCCGTATTCGCTCCCAGTCAGGTACCGTTCAATGGATTCCACACGTTGAACAAGGAGGTCTATGCGGGTTTGATTTAGGTTCAGCAACCTCGCAAAAAAAATTCATCGAAGTGTTCAACGAGTTGCATTCATTTTCTCTAGTTTGTACACGGGAGTAAACGGTTCCGCCGGACCGTAGAAAAATTCGCGCCGTAGGTCTGGAAGCTGTTCGCGCGCTTCGACATTCGCGCGGTTGATCATTTCATGGATGCGAGCAGTGTTGTCGAGCGAATATCGTCCTTGCGGCGCATGCTGATCAATTCGCCAAATAGCTCTCCGGTTATGCACATCCCCTGTGATGATCTTTGCAGTGCCCATAGCGGCATGGGATTGGCCGGCCATAAACAAGCGAGCGACATATCCATCTTTTATTAATGATGAGGCGACCCATGCTCTCGGGCCAGGTTACCTCGGTTAGCTCCGATACTAAGAATTTTCAGGCGATCCGCCGGCCAACCAAGGACCATGGCAGCTTCAATCGCTGCAATTGCGATGGGATTATTTGCCCAAATACCTCCGTCCATGAACTCGATTGCATCAATAGTTAGGTGGGGAGCGAAGAAAGTTGGCGCAGCCGCTGTTGCCATCGCAGCATCTAAGGCCAACTCTCTGTAGTCGGTTTGATTCGCGGATGATGCGCCGTCTTATAAATCCAAACTCGTTCGGTTTCAGGGTGCCAAGCCGGGATCACCAGCCGTATCTTACTGTCTCCTAGGCGACGGTCCCCGAAAGCTTCTTTCAATGCGTCATGCAGGGCCGCTGAGCTATATTTCGCTCCCAGAAGCTGCTTAATTTCACGCAATTTCTGATGCAGCCAATTGGCGAGCGGACGTCTGTGCTGGTTGAAAATAAGCGGACCTTTTTCAACATAAAGCTGCAAAATTTCCTTCGCGGTTAAGCCTAGACCAAGGCCAATAGCAATAATGCCCCCGGTGGATGTACCGGCGATCAGATCGAAATACCTACCGATGGGGTGATCGAGGTATTCTTCCAAACGGGCTAAGAAAGCGGCAGGGAAAACGCCACGTATCCCACCGCCGTCTATGGATAGGATACGACGGTAAGATTCGGGCCGGGCGGCAGCTTCAGACGACATGTACTACCTCATCGCCGGCACCAAATAGTGTTACCAGTGTTGCAGCCTGGATCTTTATTAAAGCTTTATTAAACGTAGCGCGGTGATTCGGGCGATATCATTTATGTACGTATGCATTGCGCTGCCATCACGCGGACCCCGACAGAGCAAACATATGCACCTCCTCACCCGCTTCACCCGCGGCAATCTCCGCCTCAACCGCCTCGAAGCCTTCAGCGACGGCGTGTTCGCCATCGTCGTCACGCTGCTTGTGCTGGAGCTGAAGTCCCCGCGATCCCCCGACCCTGCCAGCGTCGGCGAGCTGGTCGAAGCGCTCCTCGAACTGGCGCTAAAATTCTTCTCCTGGATGATCAGCTTCATCATCGTCTGCAAATTCTGGCTCAACCATCATCACATCAATGGCGGCGCGGTCGCTTGCCGCTGACCAAAAGAAAAGACGGCCAATAGGGCCGCCTCGTCTCGCCGTACTAGAGCCCCGTTCCGATAGAATCGGAACGGGGCTCTATCTGTTTGTTTGAGCATGATCTTTTCGCAAAACCGGCCTCCACTTTTGCGGATCATGCTCTGAGCTGACGAGTCCGAGCTTATGCCTTGGGCGGCATCAGAACGCTGTCGATGACTTGGATGACACCGTTCGAGGCCGCAATGTCGGGCGTAACGACTTTGGCCTTGTTGACCATCAGGCCATTTGTGCCGTCAAGCGCCAGCTCGGCGCCTTCGACCGACTTGCGGTTATACTTCTTGCCCCTGAATTCGCCGGATGTGATCTTACCGGCGACCGCGTGATAGTTCAGGGTCCGGATCAGCTCGGCCTTGTTTTCCGGCTTGAGCCAACGGTCGACGGTGCCCTCGGGGAGCCGCTTGAAAGCCTCGTCCGACGGTGCGAACAGCGTGATCGGGCCATTGGCCTTGAGGGTATCGTTCAATCCCGCTGCCTTCACGGCGGCCAGGAGGGTCTTAAAGCTTCCGTTGTTGGCCGCTGTCTGAAGAATGTCTTGATTGTTTGCGGGGTTTGCTTGAGGTGCTGCTGTCATGATGAAAATCCTTATGGTAATTGTTTCTTAGTATTATTTCTATTCATCAAAGTTCAGCACTCTAACGGGTGCTGTCTTTTCTTTTTCTCTTCATGCTTAATTGGTAATTATTTTTCCCTTTACAAGGGACACAGGCAAAAAATATTTTCCTTATACATGTAAATCGGTGCACCAAATCTGTGTTAATCCAGAAATCGCGGGCTCCCCGCTGCCCGCATTTCGGCGAAAATGTCGTGCAATTGGCGTGGGTTGGCGTGGCTTGACGCAGCTTGACGCGGCTTGATCGATGAGATGCCGTCTCGACCGGCAAGACCGCTTGCGAGTTGCGGATAAAATGGCGGAGCGGCTTCGACAAGCGGCCGCGGCGCGCGGGGCGAAGCGAGCTGAGACTTTCCACTTCGTTATCTTCTTGCTATAGCAGACCGTTTTGCGCGTTCCGAGGGGGGACAAGGTGGCCTGGACGGTTTCTGATCGCAGCGTTTCAGCCTGGATAGCGCGCAATCCGAAGCGGAGGGCGCTTCGCCTTGCGGCGCTCGCCGCCGCGCTGCTGGCGGGCCTTGCCCTCGCGCTCGCCCCGGCAAACCGGGCCGTTGCCGCCAAGGCGCATGCCGCGGCGCTGCAGACCCCGGCGCTGAAGATCGCCGTGCTCGTCACCTCGCGCAATGATGTCTGCTTCGACTTTGGCGATGTCGCCGCGATCAAGCATTTTGCCCGCGCCGAGCAGGCCCGCCTCAATCAGAGCATCGGCGTCGCCGGCCGGCGTCTGGCGCTCGAATTTCTCGACGATCAGGCCGACGCGAAGAAGACCGTCGCCAATGTCCGCGCCGCGCTCGCCGATGAGCGCATGCTGGCGATGATCGGCCTGACCCATTCGGGCCGCGCCAAGGAGGTTTTCGACACTGCCGGCGCCGAGATCACCGCGGCCGGCGTGCCCTGGATGTCGAATATCGCCGTGAACAGCCTGTTCGCGCCCTATCCGAGCGTCTTCACCATGCGCGGCGCGCAGGAGGATGACAGCATCCCGGTGATGGCCCAGTTCATGAAGGACATGAAGGCGAGCCGCCCGGCGTTCGTCGGTATCAAGGATTTCGTCTACATCACGGCGCTCGCCGACGGGCTGAAGGCGCGGCTGGCGCCGATGTCCTTCGTCACCGACCAGCGGCTGTCGTTGAAGGACAACAAACTCGACCCGGCCGATCTCTCCGCCCTGATCGAGACGCTGAAGCAGGCGCGTCCCGATTTCATCTTTCTGAACATCGGCGGCAGTCGCGTCGCGCCCGTGCTCGCAGAACTCGAAAAAGCCGGCCTCAATCCGCCGATCCTGGTCGGCGGACGGCTGGAGACGCTGTTCGCCTCGGGGGATGTGAGCTATTCGGGTGACCTCTATCAGGTTGCCTGGGACGGGCTGCCCGACGCCTATAGCGACCGGGTGCGGCGGCAGGTGTTTCAGTCGAACGCCAGCGAGCTGATGTTCGAGGGCCGCCGCATTTCCTCGGCGCCTGGCTGGACCAACGGGACCTGCAAGGAGCGCCCGGTGCGGCTGGAGCCGGATGTGCTGTCGAGCGCCAATCTCAGGGCCATCAGCACCGGTATGCAGTTCGCCGATATGATCGCCATGACCGCAGAGGTGCTGAAATCCTCCGAGCCCGCGACCGATCTGGGCACGCTGCGCAAGCGGCTCATCACCGGCTTCCGCGAGACCTATGCCGCAGGCCACGGCGCCTTTCCGGGCAGGCTGGAGAACTGGTCGTTCCGGCCGTCCTCGCGGGCCGCGGCGCGCACGCCCTTCATCATCATGCACCCGAAAAGCCTCGGCGGCGAGCAGCTCGCGCCGGTTCAGTATGTGACCTTGCGCAACGACAGGCTGCGGCAGATCTCGACGCTCTATCTCGACATCGACCTGACCCGCGCCTTCCACATCGACGACCGGGAAAAAAGCTTCGTCGCCGAGTTCTATCTGTCGATGCATCCGCAGAAGGGCGAGAGTATCGACCAGATCGAATTCGCCAACGCCTTTCTCGACCCGCAGACCAACAGCAGGCAGGTCACCATCCGGCCCATGCATGAGGGCGGGCCAAGCAATGCCTATCCGAGCGACATGAAGATCTACGCCGTCTCCGGCAAGTTCATGTTCAATCCGAATTTCGGCAACTACCCGTTCGACACGCAGCGCTTCGCGATCGACATCCGCTCCAAGAGCGGCGACGCCCCCTTCATCATCCAGCCTTCGCCCAGGGAGCTGCGCGACCAGATCGTGGACGCCGAGGGCTGGACCCTGCGCGATCAATATGTCGGCTATGACGAGGATTTCTTGCCCGTCATCGACGCCAAGAGCCATGAGCGCAGCGTCGTGCCGTTCTACAAGGGCAGCTTCGTCTGGGTGATGAAGCGCGAGGCCACCGATTATTTCCTCACCGTCGTCATACCGCTCGCCTTCATCATGATCATCGCCTATCTGGCGATCTTCATCCCCGGCGGCCATTTCGAGGCGATCGTCACCATCCAGGTCACGGCGCTGCTCTCGGCGGTGGCGCTCTATATCGCCATCCCCAAGGTCAACAGCGACTAGGCGACCATCTCCGACAAGATGTTTCTGTTCGATTACATGCTGATCAGTTTGATGATCGGCATCTCGATCCTGCGCGTGAACCGGGTGATCGATCGGGTGCCGCGGCTGGACAAGGCGCTCGGCGTCGTGCACGTGGCGGGCATCCCCATTCTCGTGCTGCTGATGGTGCTTTACGTCATTGGCGCGAGCCAGTCGGACGGCCACACCGCATCCTCCTTCGGAGCGGCTTTGCGGCAGGCGGTGTGGCGATGATCGGCGGCCGGATCGCCGCGCCGCGCTGCGCCGCGCGCCGCTTCAGCTCAGACCGAAGCCGGTGTCTGATAGGCGGCTGGCTTTTGCCCGCGCGCCTTCCAGCGCCGCTTCAGCCATTCATTGACGGGGTGTTCGATCAGCTTGTAGCTCAGGAGCCCGACGGCAATTGCAGCGCCGGCCGCCAAAGCCATCCAGATCGCCGCTGGCAGGAGCCGGGAAACGCTCTCGGTCTTGATGAGCTTGGCATAGCAGGTCATGACGATGTCATGGGTGAGATAGATTGAATAGGATGCCTTGCCGATGAGATAGAGCATGCGGCCAACGGGCCCCTCGATTTTAGCGATGAACAGTGACGCGTACACAAGCATGCTGGCGGGGACACCCCAAAGCAGAAAGCGCATGCTTCCCGACAGGCCGGCCGTATCATGACTCGGCACGAGCATTGAGCTCATGGCAATGATCGTCACGCCCAGCACCGCCGCCGTCACCGGGCCGAGCTTCGGCAGCCGCCCTCGTGAGAAGCCATAGGCGAGCCAAAGTCCGAATGCGAATTCCAGGGCGAGAGGACTGGCGAAGAAGCGTTGCGCCGGACTTGCGGGCAAGAGCTGGCTAAGACCGATCATCGCGGAAAGGACAAGCGGCAAGGCGAAGATGGTCAATCTCGCAGTGCCGAACAGCAGACACAGTGTGAAAATAAGATAGAAATACATTTCATATTGCAATGTCCATCCGACGCCAAGGATGAGACCGTCAGTTGGCATAAAAAAGAGCGAGCTGACAATGTAATCCGCAGTAATGATCTTATTCTTGTAAAAGATTCCGGTCAGCGCGAATGCAACGATCGCCAGCGTGCAAAGCCAATAGAGCGGGACAATGCGGATGATGCGGCGGACGGCGAAATCGGCGGCCGCGCCGGACCTGCCGAACCGGTGCTCGGACGTGTAGAGCATGATAAAGCCGCTTATGACAAAGAAAAGATCGACACCGCTCGCCCCAGAAACAATAAGTGAACGAGGAATAGTGCCGTGCTGGAAAAGGATGATCGACTCTTCCAGTAAATGGTGGAAAACAACCGCCAAGGCGGCAAGGCCCCGAAGAAATTGGATGCCAAGAATTGTTTCAGATGTATTGGCACGCAATCGGTGCAGCTCCAAACGCTATGCGACTGTAGGTTTACATTCTGGCGTTACGCATGCCTCATCGAGCTCAAGCAATATCAGAAATACTTCGTTGGGTATCAAACTGGCGATCTTGCGCCATCACAGTCAAAACCTTGATTTTTCTCATAACAGCCGCTGGCGCGAAATGCGAGCTGATTTTGCGGTACGGTGCCATTGCTTATCGGTGTCGGGCTTTGCGATCAACCTGTAGGCGTGGGTGAATGCCTGAAAGGCGAGCGGTTTACGCGTCCGCTAAAGGAGCGATCAGGGTCGGCGATAACTCATCACCATGATCTTGCCAATTCTCCCGGCGCACCCTATAACCCATCCATCACACACGCGGAATTGACGCATGAAGGGCCTCGCGAGAGGCTTTATTCATTCGCTCCGGTGGCCGGATCCCAAAATTCCGGCGACAAACTTCCGCGGAGGACAAACCGGAAAAGAGGAGAGCAGGCCAATGGCGCTGCCACAATTCACTATGCGTCAGCTCCTTGAGGCTGGCGTGCATTTCGGCCATCAGACCCATCGCTGGAACCCGAAGATGGAGCGGTACCTGTTCGGCGACCGCAACAAGATCCACATCATCGACCTCGCCCAGACCGTGCCGCTGCTGCATCAGGCGCTCGTCGCGGTGAGCGATATCGTCGCGCGCGGCGGGCGGGTGCTGTTCGTCGGCACCAAGAGACAGGCCTCCGAGGGGATCGCCGAAGCGGCAAAACGCTCGGCGCAATATTACGTCGATCACCGCTGGCTCGGCGGCATGTTGACGAACTGGAAGACCATCACCAATTCCATCAGGCGGCTCCGCCAGCTCGACGAATTGCTCACCGGCAGCGCCCACGGCTTCACCAAAAAGGAACTTCTGCAGCTTACCCGCGAGCGCGACAAGCTCGAACGGGCGTTGGGGGGCATTCGCGACATGGGCGGCCTGCCCGACATGATGTTCATCATCGACACCAACAAGGAGGCGATTGCCGTCGCCGAGGCGAAGAAGCTCGGAATTCCGGTGATCGCGGTGGTCGACAGCAATAGCGATCCGGACGGCATCGATTTCGTGGTGCCGGGCAATGATGATGCGGGCCGCGCGATCACGCTTTATTGCGATCTCGTCGCGCGTGCGGCGATCGACGGCATCGAGCGCGGCGCAACGCGCGGCGGCGCCGATATCGGCGCATCGCCCGAGCCGATGGCGGAGGACCTTTCCGCCGAGCAGCCGCCGCGCCGGAGAAGCCGCGCCAGGGCCGAGACGGCCGGCAGCGAGCCGGCTCAGCTTTCGGGTTTCACGCCGCTGGCGGCGCCGGTCGGCGAGCCCGACGATCTGACCAAGCTCGGCGGCGTCGGCAAGGGCTGGGCGCGCAAGCTCAACGAGCACGGCATCTATCATCTCTGGCAGATCGCCGAGCTGACCCCGGAGAATCTGGGAGAGCTCGACGAAGCGATGAATGCCAAGGGTAAAATTGCAAAGAGCGGCTGGATCGAGGAAGCCAAAAAGCTTAAGGAAGAAGCGGCTCCGGAAGTGGCGGCAGCAACGGCCTGACGCGGCTCCGATGATACGGGCACATGGTCGGGGCTAAACAGATCCGAGACGCGATTTCGGCGCCTGCTCCGATTTCTGCCGAATTCCCGCGGAAGGCGGGAGGCCAGTAAAGGCCGGAAGCTCTTGGGAGTACGGGATCCCCGCGCGCGGGGATTTCGAAGCGAGGCTTTCGCATCGGGCCGGCGAACACATATTCACGCTTGAAAGAGGCGGACATGACGGCAATCACGGCACAAACGGTTAAGGACCTGCGCGAGAAGACCGGCGTGGGCATGATGGACTGCAAGACGGCTCTGACCGAGACCGGCGGCGACATGGAGGCCGCGATCGATTGGCTGCGCGCCAAGGGGCTGTCCAAGGCCGCGAAAAAGGCTGGCCGGGTTGCAGCGGAAGGCCTGATCGGCGTCGCCCTGGCAGAGAAGGCCGGGACGGTCGTCGAGGTCAATTCCGAGACCGATTTCGTTGCGCGCAACGGCGAGTTCCAGACCATGGTCAAGGAGATCGCCAAGCTCGGCCTCAAGGCCAAGGGCGATGCGAAGAAGCTCGGCGGCGCGAAAATGCCGGACGGCAAATCGGTGACAGACTTCATCAAGGAGGCGGTCGGCAAGATCGGCGAGAATATGAGCCTGCGCCGCACCGCCTTTCTCAAGGTCGGCGAATGGCGTCGTGGTCAGCTATGTGCACAATTCGGTGGCTCCGGATCTCGGCAAGATCGGCGTGCTTGTCGCGCTCGAGTTCGAAAGCCGACAAAGCCAAGCTGAAGGAGCTCGGCCGTCAGGTCGCCATGCATGTCGCGGCGACCAGCCCGCTTGCCGTGACCGCCGAGGAGGTCGACCCTGCGGTGGTCGAGCGCGAGCGCGCCGTTCTGACCGAGCAGGCGCGCGAGCAGGGCAAGGGCAAGCCGGACGCTGTCATCGCCAAGATGGTCGATGGCCGCCTGCAGAAATTCTTCAAGGAGTTGGTGCTCCTGAAGCAGGTCTTCGTCGTCGACAGCGACAAGACCGTCGAGCAGGCGATCGCCGCGGCGGAGAAGACGGCCGGCGCGCCGATCAAGGTCGCCGGCTTCGTCCGCTACGCGCTCGGCGAGGGCATCGAAAAGGCCGCGACCGACTTTGCCGCCGAAGTCGCGGCCGCTGCCGCAGGCTGAGGCGGGACGAAGGTCAATTGCGGGCCAGCGGCGCCTCGCGCGTCCGGCCTGCGGCTCCTCCAAGGACGATCGGCAGATGGCCGCCAACCCGCCCCGCATACCCCTTTATAAACGGGCGCTTCTCAAACTCTCGGGCGAGGCACTGCTCGGCGGCCGCGCCTACGGCATCGATCCGGAGGCGGCGGCGCGCATTGCCCGGGAGATCGACGCCGCGAGACGTGGCGGCACCGAAATCTGCGTGGTGATCGGCGGCGGCAACATCTTTCGCGGGCTTGCCGGCGCCGCGAACGGCATGGACCGGGTCAAGGCCGACTATATCGGCATGCTGGCCACGGTGATGAACGCGGTGGCGCTCGGCAATGCGCTCGACCGCGCCGGCTGCCCGGCGGTGATCCATTCCGCCATCCCGGTCGAGGCGGTCGCCGAGCGCTTTCAGCGCGACAAGGCGGTGGCGGACCTCGGCTCCGGCCGGATCGTCATTTTCGCCGGCGGCACCGGCAACCCGTTCTTTACCACGGATACCACCGCCGCCTTGCGCGCCGCCGAAATGGGGTGCGATGTCATCCTGAAGGCGACGCAGGTGGACGGCATTTATTCCGCCGACCCAAAAACCCATGCCGATGCCGTCCGCTACGAACGCCTCACCTACGACGAGGCGCTGGCGCGCGATCTGAAGGTGATGGACGGCGCCGCTTTCGCCCTGGCGCGCGACGCCGGCATTCCGATCCTCGTCTTCTCCGCCGAAGGCGAGGGCAGCATCGCGCGGGTGCTCGCCGGCGAGGGTCTTTCGAGCTTGGTCACGGCTGGATCGGCCTAGACAGGCCTGCGGCCGCCCTCATGCGCAAAAGCCGCGGGGCCTCCTGGATGATGTTGCACTCCGCCTTGCAACGATTTACGACAGGACGAGGATGACGGCGGCAAGATCGTAGCGATAAGGAACAAATCCATGGCGGGTGCGACTTTCGATTTGAAGGATATTGAAAAACGGATGCGCGGCGCGGTCCAGGTCCTCAAACAGGAATTCGGCGGCCTGCGCACGGGCCGGGCCAGCGCCAGCCTCGTCGAGCCGATCATGGTCAATGCCTATGGCTCGAAAATGCCGCTCAATCAGGTGGCGACGATTTCCGTGCCCGAGCCGCGCATGATCACCGTCTCGGTCTGGGACAAGAGCCTCGTCTCTGCGGTCGACAAGGCCATCCGCGAGTCCGATCTCGGCCTCAATCCCATCGTCGACGGCGCGAATCTGCGTTTGCCGATCCCGGAGCTGAACCAGGAGCGGCGCCAGGAGCTGACGAAGATTGCCGCCAAATATGCCGAGCAGGCCCGTATTTCGGTGCGCAATGTCCGCCGCGACGGCATGGATTTGCTCAAGCGGCTGGAGAAGGATCACGAGATCGGCGAGGACGAGCACCACAGCCTTTCAGCAAAAGTACAGGAAGTGACGGATAAGGTGATCAAGGAAATCGACGCCACGCTCGCGACCAAAGATGCCGAAATCATGCAGGTCTGACGCGGCACCGATTGAACCGCCAAACGCGCTGCCACGTCTAGACATGCTGGAACCTTGATGACGCCGCCCGAAACCGCGATCTCGATGCCGGAAACCGCTCCCAGTCCCCGCCATGTGGCGATCATCATGGACGGCAATGGCCGCTGGGCCTCGAAACGCGGCCTGCCGCGAGCCGAAGGTCACCGCCGCGGCGTCGAGGCCGTCAGGCGCTGTGTCCGCGCCGCGATCGAGCTCGGCATCAGCCATCTCACGCTCTACACCTTCTCCTCGGAAAACTGGCGGCGCCCCTATGAGGAGATTGTGGACCTGATGGGGCTCTTGAAGCTGTTCATCCGCCGCGATCTCGCCGATCTTCACGAGCAGAACGTCAAGATCAGGGTGATCGGCACCGAAGACAGGGTCGACCGCGAGGTCGTCGCGCTCATTCGCGATGCGGTCGATTTGACGAAGAATAACACCGGCCTTGTGCTGACCACCGCCTTCAATTACGGCGCCCGTGACGAAATCGTCCGCGCCGTGAAGGCGCTTGCGCTGGAGGTCGAGCGCGGCGAAATCGCGGCCTCCGATATTACCTCAGAGCGCCTGGAGGCCCATCTCGACACGGTGGGGCTGCCGGAGCCGGACCTGCTCATCCGCACCGGCGGCGACCAGCGCATCAGCAATTTCCTGCTCTGGCAATGCGCCTATACCGAGTTCGTATTCCTCGACGCCTATTGGCCCGATTTCAGCAAAGAGATGCTGGTGCAGGCGGTTTCCGAGTTCCAAAATCGTGAACGCCGTTTTGGCGGGCTGAATACGAAATGCAGCGCGTGAGGGTGCGGCCCGCTCTGTCACGGCAGGAGGATCGATTCAAGAAACGCGTGCCGACAGAGCTCCTCGTCAGGGTCTATTCAGCGCTCATTCTTGTGGCCGTCGCATTGTTCATGACGGTGACGAGCGTTGAAAGCTTCGCGGTTCTGATCACGTTTTTCATCGCCGCCATGGCCTGGGAATGGGGCCGGCTGGTTCGCGGCAACGGCCTCGATCTCTGCTTCGGCGTCCAGCTTGCCGCGACGGCCGTGTGCGTCCTGGGCGACGGCGCGCGGCTGTCCCGTCCTGCGCGCTGCTGACCGTAATGATCGGCACCGCGGCGGTGTTTTTCATTCGTTCGCTGAAGGACGAACGGCCGCAGGCCTGGTGGTCGGCCGCCGGGGTCTATTATGCCGGCTTTCCGGCCATCGCGCTGATCTGGATCCGGAGCGATGCGGCCTATGGATGGCTCGCGATTCTTTATCTCTTCGCCATCGTCTGGACCACCGACAGCGCCGCCTATCTGTTCGGCCGCTGGATCGGCGGACCAAAGCTCGCGCCGCGCATCTCGCCGAAGAAAACCTGGGCCGGCCTGATCGGCGGCGCCCTGTCGGCGGGCATTGCCGGGCTGGTCTTCGCGCAGGTCGCGGGGCGTGAGTTCAGCGGCTGGCTCGGCGTCCTCGCAATCGGCCTGGCACTCATGGCCCAGCTCGGCGATCTCGGCGAGTCCGCCATGAAACGGCTTTTCGGCATCAAGGACTCAAGCGGCCTCATCCCCGGTCACGGCGGCGTGCTGGACCGGATCGACGGGCTGATTTTCGCCGCCATCGCCGCGGCTTTGCTGGCCTGGGCCATCGATCCGGCCAATCCCGGCCGCGCATTATTGCTCTGGTCTTGAAGCGCTTTCCGGGCAATGCTTAGCCCCGACCCAGAGAGGATCATGCTTGCACCTCCGAAATCGAAGCGCTGCGAGAGAAGGGGCGGGCGATGAAGCCGCGCCGGGTGAGCATCCTCGGGGCAACCGGCTCGATCGGCCAAAGCACGCTCGACCTGATCGGGCGCTCGCCGGACCGCTTCGAGGTCGTGGCGCTGACGGCGGGCTCCAACGCCGAGAAACTTGCCGAGCTTGCGATCCGCCACAGGGCGAAACATGCCGCGCTCGCCGACCCATCGCAATATGAACGGCTGAAAGAGCTGCTTGCGAGCACCGATATCGAGGTCTCCGCCGGCGAGGATGCCGTCTGCGAGGCCGCGCGCCGGCCAGCGGACTGGATCATGGCGGCGATTGTCGGGGCTGCCGGGCTGAAGCCGACCTTTGCCGCGGCAGGGCAGGGCACCTGCCTCGCCCTGGCGAACAAGGAGTGTCTGGTCTCGGCGGGCGAGGTGTTTCTGTCGGCCGTGAAAGAGGCGGGCGCAACGCTGCTGCCGGTCGATTCGGAGCATTCCGCCGCATTTCAGGCCATCGACCCTTCGCCGTCGCACTGCATCGAATCGATCACGCTGACGGCCTCGGGCGGACCGTTCCGCGAATGGAATGCCGAGCGCCTCAAGACCGCCAAGCCCGATGAGGCGCTGAAACACCCGAACTGGTCGATGGGACGCAAGATCACCATCGATTCCGCGACGCTGATGAACAAGGGACTGGAGCTGATCGAGGCCTATCACCTCTTTCCCGTCGATGTTCATCAGCTCCGCGTGCTCGTGCATCCGCAATCGGTCATCCATTGCCTTGTCCAATATTGCGACGGCTCGGTGCTGGCGCAGATGAGTTCGCCGGATATGCGCACGCCGATCGCCTACAGCCTTGCCTGGCCGGAGCGCATGCCGGCGCCGACGGCGCGGCTCGACTTTGTCGCGCTCCGCCAGCTCACCTTCGAAGCCCCCGACGAGGTCCGGTTCCCGGCGCTCAGGATCGCGCGCGAGGCGCTTCGGGCCGGAGGCACCGCGCCGACAATTCTCAATGCCGCTAACGAAATCGCAGTTGAGGGCTTCCTTGCCGGGCAAATCGGCTTTATGACTATACCGAAGGTGGTGGAAGCCGTGCTTGAGGCGTCGGTGTCGGAGATCGGCATGGCGCGTGCCGCAACGCTCGATGATGTGATCGAGGCCGACCGCGCGGCACGGTCTCTTGCGGAACGCTTCCGTGGCGCCTATCGATTGTGATCGGAACGGGCTGGCCTGCCGGCCGCCATCGCCGCCGCGCCGGCCGCCAAATATGGGAAGATGACGAGTTTGGCCTTGCGTCCCTGTTCGCGCAGCGCCTTCTCTTCCCGCACAACCGGAGTTGATTGCCGATGACGATGCTTGCCGATACGGGCCTGTGGACGACGGCTTGGTATTATCTGTCCTGGGTTCTGCCCTTCCTGTTCGTGCTTGGCGTCGTGGTATTCGTCCACGAGCTGGGGCATTTCCTCGTCGCGCGCTATTTCGGCGTCAACATCGAGACCTTCTCGATCGGCTTCGGCCCTGAGATCTGGGGCTTTCACGACCGCTACGGCACCAGATGGCGCCTCGCCTGGGTCCCGCTTGGCGGCTATGTGAAGTTCGAAGGTGACGACAATGCCGCCAGCGTCCCGAGCCGCCAGGACCTCGATCAGCTTTCCGAGGAAGAGAAAAAGGGCAATTTCCACGCAAAGCCGGTGGGGCAGCGCGCGGCGGTCGTTCTTGCGGGGCCGGTCGCCAATTTCATCCTTGCCATCATCATTCTCACCTTCTGGTTCATGTATGCCGGCAAGCCGATTCTGGAGCCGCGCGTGGCGACGGTCGAGCCCGGCAGCGCCGCCGCTCATGCCGGATTTCAGCCGGGCGACGTGATCCGAAACATCGATGGAACGGCGATCGAGAGCTTCGATGAGGTTCAGCGCATCGTCATGCTGAGTGCCGAGGCACCGCTGAACATTACCGTCGATCGGAAGGGCCAGGAAATCACCCTGAAGGCAACGCCGGAACTGAAGGAAACCAAGGACCGCTTCGGCAATGAGGTCCAGATCGGACTTTTGGGCATAGGCCGGAAGAACGAGGACGTCACCATCAAGAGGTTCGGTCCGGTCGGCGCCTTCTCCCAGAGCCTATCGGAGACCTATTTCTGGCTGAAGCAGCCGCTCATCTTCATTCAGAAGCTCGCGCTGGGCCAGGCATCGGGGGATCAGGTCCGCGGCGTCGTCGGCATCGCACAACTTTCGCGCGAGGTGGCCTCGATCGGGTTCGTCGAATTGTTCCGTTGGATCGCCATCATTTCGATCAATATCGGGCTGCTCAATCTGTTTCCGATTCCCATGCTTGATGGCGGGCATCTGCTCTTCTATGGCATTGAAGCCATACGTGGCCGTCCATTGAGCGAGAGGACGATGGAAATCGGTTTTAGAATTGGCTTCGCCCTCGTGATCATGTTAATGCTCTTCGCGACGAGGAACGATGTGATTCATCTGATCCGTCAAATGGGATAAGGCCGGCTGCTCAAGGCTTTAATGGTGACAAGCCTGGTGACCGCCGGAGTAGAGTTCGAAGCAATCAAATGGACGTGGCCGGGGGGCCACATCCGTTGACGATCTTGGGAGTGTGTCGGGCAGCCACGTTGCAGACATAAAGGCGTGGCTTGTAGATTGGGTTAGCTGGGGCCTGGGGACCGGCGTAACGGGGGCAAGAATAACCAATGCTGCGGACGGCAATGACCAGACTGAAATTCCTAGCATGTCTGCTGGTGGCTGCATGCATGTGGTTCGGGGGGGCCACAATCATTGCATCCGACCAAGCCTACGCGCAGAGCGGGCCGGTCATTCGCGAGATCCGCGTCACCGGCAACCAGCGCATCGCCCCTGAAACCGTCAGGAGCTACCTGACTTTCAACCAGGGCGACCACTACGATCCCTCTCAGGCGAATGAAAGCGTCAAGGCGCTGATTGCGACCGGGCTGTTCGAGAATGTTCAGATCAGCCAGAGTGGCGGGGTTGTGACAGTCCATGTCATCAACGAAAACCCCATGGTCAATCAGGTCGTCTTCGAGGGAAACAAGGAAATCAAGGACGAGACTCTGTCGACCGAGGTGCAGCTCAAGCCCAGGGCGGTGTTCACCCGCGCCAAGGCTCAGGCTGACGTTCAGCGCATTCTCGACCTCTATCACCGCTCAGGCTACTACGCCGTCCAGGTCGATGCGCAGATGATCAAGCTCGACAATGACCGCGTGAATGTCGCCTTCGTGATCCAGGAAGGCCCTGAAACCAAGGTCCTCAGCATCGACTTTATCGGCAACCACGCCTTCTCCGACTCGCAGCTCCGCAGCGTCATAACAACGACCGAGTCGAATTTCCTGAGCTTTCTGAAAAGCACCGACGTCTATGATCCGGACCGGCTCAATCTCGACCGCGAATTGCTGCGGCGTTATTATTTGAAGAACGGCTATGCGGATGCGCGCGTGGTATCGGCGACGGCTGATCTTGACCGCGAAGGCAAGGGCTTCTTCATCACCTTCACCGTCGACGAAGGCGAGCTTTACCATTTCGGTGCGATCGACGTCGAATCGACGCTGCCTTCGATCGATCCGAAATCGCTGCGCGGCGATGTGCTGACGCAGCAGGGCGAAATCTATAATGCCGAGCAGGTTGACAACTCGACCGAGAAGCTGACGGTCGCGGTTGCCGAGCAGGGCTACGCCTTCGGCCAGATCAGGCCGCGTATCGAGCGCGACCCGATCGGACGCGTGATCGGCGTGACCTATGTCGTCGAGCAAGGCCCGCGTGTTTATATCGAGCGGATCAATATCATCGGCAATGCCCGCACCAGGGACTATGTGGTGCGCCGCGAGATCCGGCTGGCAGAGGGCGACGCATACAACCGCTTGCTGGTCGATCAGGCCAAGGTCCGGCTGCAAAAGCTGAGCTTCTTCAAGAGCGTCAAGGTGACGACGGAACCGGGTTCGGCTTCGGATCGCGTCATTGTGAATTTCATTGTCGAGGAGCAGGCGACCGGCGAGCTTTCGCTGGCGGGCGGCTATTCATCGAGCGTCGGCCCCATCGCCGAGATCGCCTATACCGAGCGGAACCTGCTCGGCAAAGGCCAGTATCTGCGCCTTGCGCTTTCCGGCAGCTTCCAAGGCGGCACGGCCCAGCTGAGTTTCACCGAGCCGCGTTTCCTCGACCAGAACATCTCGGCGGGCTTCGACATCTTCCATACGGAAAACGACTTTACCGACCAGTCCGGCTATAAGGAGCGCAAGACCGGCGCCTCGCTTCGGGTCGGCTTTGCGCTGACCGATAATATCTGGTTCCAGCCGAACTATACGATCCAGCAAGACGAAGTCTTCGACGTGGCTGATAATGCGTCCCGCCCGATTCAGCAGGCTGGCGACTTTGGCGCACGCCTGATCTCGTCGGTCGGCTACACGCTCAGCTACGATACCCGCAACAACCGTCTCAATCCGACTCGCGGCATTTACCTCGCCATGACCGAGGATTTTGCCGGTGCTGGCGGCGATGCGCAATACATCAAGTCGGTCGGCGAGGCCCGCGGCTATTACCCGATCGCTGAGGGGATTACCCTGGTCGGGCGATTGATCGGTGGCTACATCACCGGCTGGGGCGGCCAGAGTGTTCTGTCTGTTAACTCGTTCTTCAAAGGCGGTGAGACGATCCGCGGCTTCGATACTTCGGGCATTGGGCCTCGGGCTCTGCAGAGCGACGGCACCGGCTTTGACGCGATTGGCGGCAACATCTTCTATGCCGGCACGGTCGAGGTTCGGTTCCCGTTTCCGTTCATACCCGAGGAACTTGGGATGAGCGGCGCCGTCTTTGCTGACGCCGGCTCGCTCTACGAAACCGACTTCTCTGGTGCGGATGTTGTCAACGACAGCAACCAGCTGCGCTCCTCGGTCGGCGCCAGCCTGCTGTGGAATTCGCCGGTCGGCCCGCTGCGCGCAGATTTCGCCTATGTCTTGCAAAAAGCAGACTTTGACAAGGAACAGTTCTTCCGCTTTGGTGCCTCGACTAAGTTTTAGAGACGGGCTATCAGTCAGTCTTGAGAAGGCCCCGGTAAGCGGGGCCTTCTGTGTTTGAGAAACAATAAGAACCATGGACCATCCGGGCTTCTATCACCGCGCAGGACCGTTTCGTCTGGCACAAATTGCCGAAGAAAGCGGCGCGGCTCTCGTCGACCAGACGCGCGCAGACATCGAGATCACCGATATTCGGCCGCTTGACGCCGCCGGTCCGTCGGACATCGCCTTTCTCGACAATCCCAAATATCTGCCCCAGCTCGCCGCGACCAAGGCTGCGGCCTGCTTCATCCAGGAAAAATTCGCCGATCGCGTGCCTGAGGGAACGACGGCGCTGCTCTCGAGAGAACCCTACCGCGCCTATGCCAAGGCGCTCGCCTCATTCTATCCCGACGCCGCTACGCCGAAAGCGGCCGGCCCAGCCGCGCCGGGCGCTGCGCATATCGATCCAAGCGCCAGGCTTGAAAAGGGCGTGACTGTCGAACCGGGCGCCGTGATCGGGCCGGAGGCCCAGATCGGCGAAGGCACGAGGATCGCCGCGGGCGCCGTCATCGGCTATCGCTGCGCCGTCGGACGGAACTGCTATATCGGGCCGCGCGCCGTGATCGCCCACGCCTTGATCGGCAACAATGTTATCATTCACGCCGGCGCCGCGATCGGCCAGGACGGCTTCGGCTTTGCCATGGGCCGCGAAGGGCACCTGAAGGTTCACCAGATCGGCCGCGTCATCCTTCAGGACTGGGTCGAAATCGGCGCCAACAGCGCCATCGACCGCGGCGCGCTGCGTGATACGATCATCGGCGAGGGCACGAAGATTGATAATCTTGTGCAGATTGGCCATAACGTCACGGTTGGCAGGCACGCCATTCTCGTTGGCCAGGTTGGAATTTCCGGCAGCACGGTGCTGGAGGATTTCGTCGTCATGGGCGGGCAGAGCGGGACGGTCGGCCATATTACGATCGGCGCGGGCGCCCAGGTCGCCGGAAATTCCGGTGTCGCCGAAAGCATACCGCGCGGCGAACGCTGGGGCGGGACGCCCGCCAAGCCCATGAAAAACTGGGCGCGCGAGGTCGCTCTGCTCAAGCGCCTGGTCGACAAGCTCGGCGGGAAACAATTGAGAGAATTGACGAAGCTTGGTGAATGACATGGCAGCGAGTTGGACAGCCCATGGCTGCGTGGAGCCCATCGCATGACGGATGCAACCTCTTCTGGAACGCTCGGCACGGCAGATATTGCCCGTGTCCTCCAGCTTCTGCCGCATCGCTATCCGTTCCTGATGATCGACCGGATCATCGAGATCGACGGCGACAATTCCGCGATCGGCGTTAAAAACGTTACGATCAACGAGCCCTGTTTTCAGGGGCATTTTCCGAATTTTCCGATCATGCCGGGTGTCCTGCTCATCGAGGGCATGGCGCAGACCGCGGGCGCGATCTGCGTGGCCGCGCTAGGGGGAACCTATCAGCCTCATATCGTCTATTTCATGAGCATCGACCGGGCCAAATTTCGCCGGCCCGTCGTGCCCGGCGACTGCGTCCATTTCCATGTCAGCAAAATTCGCAATCGCGGCCCGGTCTGGCGGTTTTACGGCGAGGCGAAGGTCGACGGGCAGCTTGTCGCCGAAGCCGAAATCAGCGCCATGATCATCGATCCGAACAAGAACCAACCGAACCCGGAAAGCTGATGGTTCCGCCCGTGTCCTCGTCCGCCGCCGCTTCGTCCGAAGACCTTACCATCCACCCCACCGCGATCGTCGAGCCAGGCGCCGTACTCGGCGCGGGCGTCGAGATCGGCGCCTATTCGGTGATCGGCCCGGAAGTCGTGCTGCACAACCATGTGCGTATCGCCTCGCACGTCGTTATTGCCGGGAAAACGGAGATCGGCGAGGGAACGCAGATCTTCCCATTCGCCTCGCTCGGCCAGGCGCCGCAGGATCGCAAATATCGCGGTGAGGACAGCCGCCTCGTCATCGGCTCGGGCAATGTCATCCGCGAATATGTGACGATGAACCCCGGCACCGAAAAAGGCGGCCTGGTCACACAGATCGGCGATAATGGCCTGTTTCTGGCGAGCGCCCATGTCGCGCATGACTGCCGGATCGGCGACAATGTTCTGCTCGTCAACAACGCAACGCTTGGGGGCCACTGCGTCATCGAAGATTTCGCCAGCGTCGGCGGGCTCTCCGCGGTGCATCAATTCGTGCGCATCGGCGCCTTCGCCTTTGTCGGCGGCATGTCCGGCGTCGAGAACGATGTGATCCCCTTCGGCACGGTTCTCGGTAATCGGGCCTATCTCGCCGGGCTGAATATCGTCGGCCTCAAGCGCCACAATTTCGACCGCGAGCAGATCCACAGCCTGCGCAAGGCCTACAGGATGCTGTTCGCGACCGAAGGCACGCTGCTGGAGCGGCTGGAGGACGTCGAAAAGATGTTCAATGACGATCCGCACGTCCAGCGTATCGTCCGGTTCATCAAGGCCGACTCCTCAAGGTCGCTCTGTGTGCCCCGCAATGGCGGCTAAAGCACGATCCGTTGCGGTGGAAAGGCGTTGCTTCACCATGCCCGCGACGGCGGCCATCTAGTAAACTGCTGAGTCTTGCAGGGATTCGGTCCGAGCCAGGGCGGGGAATTGGTCTCAGTTTGCGGCAATCGATTCCGAAGTTCGCTAAGGAGCTAGCTGCAGAATGAGGCGAACTTCGGATTCGGGACACTAGAGCCCGGTCCGATTTTATCGGAACGGAAACGGCTCTCGGTATTGGGCGCAAGAGGGGATACGCGACAATGGCAGCAGCGGGCCAGCCACCTTCGCCTCTGGGCGTCGTCGCCGCTGCCGGTTCCATTCCGATCGCCGTTTGCGAAGCGGCGCGCGCGCAGGGCGTTGAGGTTTTTGTGGTTGCGCTGAGGGGCCAGGCGGATCCGGCGATTTCGCGCTTCCCGCATCGCTGGGTCCGGCTTGGCGAAGTGGGCGGTCTGCTCGGCGCGCTCAAAGGCGCGAAATGCCAGGATCTGGTGATCGTCGGCAGCCTGCGCCGGCCGGATCTCCGGCGGATCGGCGTCGATTTCGGCTTTGTCTGGCACCTGCCGACGATTCTGGGCCTCACGCGCGGCGGCGACGATACGATCCTGAAGCGGATCGTGAGGTTTTTCGAGGGGCAGGGCTTCCGGGTCCACGGCGCCCATGAAATCGCACCGGCGCTGTTGGCGCCCGTGGGGCCGTGCGGCAAACATAGGCCGAACGAGGAGCATCAGCGTGACATCGCTCGGGGGCTGGCTGTCCTCGATGCGCTCGGATCTTTCGATGTCGGTCAGGCGGCGGTGGTAGCGCGCGGTCATATCCTTGCCGTCGAGGCGGCCGAAGGTACGGACGAAATGCTGAAGCGCTGCGGGCCTTTGCGTCAATGGGGCGGACGCGGACGGGCCGGGGTTCTCGTCAAGGCGCCGAAGCCCGGCCAGGAATTGCGCGTCGACATGCCGGTTATCGGGCCGCGGACGGTCGAATTGGCGGCCGAAGCGGGTCTTGCGGGGATTGCGGTTATGAGCGGACAGGTTATGATCGCGGATCAGGCGGAAATGGTGAGCCTTGCGGACCGCAACGAGCTTTTCGTAACCGGGATCGATCGAACGGCTTAAGCGTCGGCGGGTCGCTGGGCCGGCCCGCTCAGCCACTCATTCAGCCTCGCAGGAGAGCGTCTTGAAACCGAAAGCGCGCCGCATTTTCATTGTCGCGGGCGAGCACTCCGGGGATCTCCTTGGCGGCAAGCTGATGGCCGCGCTCAAGGCGAGATCCGAATGGCCGATCGTGTTCTCCGGCGTCGGCGGCGAGACGATGGAGGCCGAAGGCCTGCATTCGGTGTTTCCGCTCTCCGACGTCGCCGTGATGGGCCCGCTTGCCATTCTGGCGCGCCTGCCGACGCTGGTTCGCCGAGTCTATCAGGCCGTCGCCGCCGGGCTTGAGGCCGACCCGGACGGCGTCATCATCATCGACAGTCCCGAATTCACCCATCCGATTGCCAAGCGTATCCGCAAGCGCAAACCGCAGATTCCGATCATCGACTATGTCTCGCCGAGCGTCTGGGCGTGGCGGCCGGGTCGGGCGACGAAGATGCGGCCCTATGTCGATCACCTCATGGCCATCCTGCCATTCGAGCCGGATGCGCATCGCAGGCTGGGCGGACCGCCCTGCTCCTATGTCGGCCATCCGATGATCGAGAGGCTCGGCTGGATCAGAAGCCTCGACACCGGCGAGCTTGCGGCACGGCTTTCGCTCGATCCCGCCAAGCCTGTCCTCGTCGTGCTGCCCGGGAGCCGGCCGACCGAGGTCCGCCTACTGATGGAGCCGTTCGGGGGAGCGGTCGGGATACTGGCCCAAAGGCTCGGGCCGATCGAGGTGATCATCCCCGTGGTCGCCTCGGTCCGCCCGCTCATCGAAGAGGCGCTTGCGCGCTGGCCGCTGAAGCCGCATCTGGTTTGCGGCGAGAGCGACAAGTTCAAATCCTTCCGCCTCGCCAAGGCGGCGCTCGCGGCCTCGGGCACCGTGACGCTGGAGCTTGGCCTCTCGGGCGTGCCGATGGTCGTCGCCTACCGGGTCGACTGGCTGGCCTCGCAGCTGCGGTTCCTGCTGAAAGTGCCCTCGATCGTGCTGGCCAATCTCGTGATCGGGGAGAATGTTTTTCCCGAATTCATTCAGGAGGACTGCAATCCCGAGACGCTCGCGAATGCGCTCGTTCCGCTCTTTTCCGACACGCCGGAGCGTCAGCGTCAGCTCGCCGGTCTCGGCACGATCGCGAGCAAGATGCTTCTCGAGCACGTGACGCCGAGCGAACGCGCCGCCGAGACGGCGCTCGATGTGATCGAGTTCGGGATCAAGAAACGCCTCGCCGTTGTCGGCTGACGAGCGGGTCAGCGGCTTTTCGGCGGGCGCTCCCACCGGCGCTTTCCGCCGGCTCCGCGCAAGAACCGATACAAAAAACCGGATGCGCGGCGCTGATGGCCGTATCCGGTGGTGGGGAATAGCCGTTGACGAACGCGCCCGATCAACGCTCCGAGATCGGAACGTAATCGCGCATGACCGGCCCCGTATAAAGCTGGCGCGGACGGCCGATGCGCTGATCCGGGTCCTCGATCATCTCCTTCCACTGCGTGATCCAGCCGACGGTGCGCGCGATGGCGAATAGCACCGTAAACATCGAGGTCGGAAAACCGAGCGCCTTCAGCGTGATGCCGGAATAGAAGTCGATATTCGGATAGAGCTTCTTTTCGACGAAATAGTCGTCCTCAAGTGCGATCTTCTCCAGCTCCATCGCCACCTGAAGCAGCGGATCGTTCTTGATGCCGATGACATCGAGCACCTCGCGGCAGGTCTTCTGCATGACGCGCGCGCGGGGATCGTAATTCTTATAGACCCGGTGGCCGAAGCCCATCAGGCGGAACGGATCGTCCTTATCCTTGGCGCGCCTGATGAATTCCGGAATCCGGTCGACGGTGCCGATTTCCATCAGCATCTTCAGCGCCGCTTCATTCGCTCCGCCATGGGCCGGTCCCCAAAGACAGGCGATGCCGGCCGCGATACAAGCGAAGGGATTGGCGCCGGAGGAGGAGGCGAGCCGGACGGTCGATGTCGAGGCGTTCTGCTCATGGTCGGCATGGAGCAGGAAGATGCGGTCCATCGCTCGCGACAGCACAGGGTTTACCCGATATTCGTCGCAGGGAACCGCAAAGCTCATATAAAGGAAATTCGACGCGTAATTCAGATCGTTGCGCGGATAGATAAAGGGCTGACCGATCGCATATTTATAGGCCATTGACGCGATCGTCGGCATTTTCGCGATCATGCGGATGGAGGCGATGTCGCGCTGCACCGGATCGTTGATGTCGGTGGAGTCGTGATAGAAGGCCGAGAGTGCGCCGACGACGCCGACCATGACCGCCATGGGATGAGCGTCGCGCCGGAACCCGGTATACAACCGGTTCATCTGCTCATGCACCATGGTGTGGTAGGTCACCCGGTTCTTGAAGTCGGCAAATTGCTCTTCGTTCGGCAGCTCGCCATAAAGCAGCAGGTGGCAGGTTTCGAGAAAACTCCCCTGCTCGGCGAGCTGCTCGATCGGATAGCCGCGATGCAGCAGGATGCCCTCCTCGCCGTCAATGAAGGTGATGTCCGAGCGACAGCTTGCGGTCGATGTGTAGCCGGGGTCATAAGTGAAACAGCCGGTCTCCTGATAGAATTTGGAGATATCGACGACATCGGGCCCCATCGTTCCGCCATAGATGGGCAGAACATACGGCCTGCCGTTGATCGTTATCGTCGCCTCACCTTTTGGCTCCAGCTTGTCCTTCTGCGGCAGCGGCGCCGCGCCCATGAGGTTCATAAGCCGTCTCCTCACTTGAGAGATCGTTGTTTGCGTCGTGTTGCCCCGCCGAGCCTTTGCTGCAGCGCATGGCCGGTCGTTTGTGCGACGCAATAATAGATCGCCGGTTTGCGCCCGTCCAGCCGGTCCGAGCTGACGCTCGAAATCGTGACCAAAGTGCTTTTGCGGGCGGGCAAGTGGCGCGAATTAGCGGCCGGGCGCCTGATCCTTGATGCGTGCCAAGGCCTCTTCCCGGCCGAGAACAAAGAGCACGTCGAAGATGCCTGGCGACACAGTACGACCTGTGAGCGCGGCGCGCAATGGCTGGGCAAGATCGCCGAGCTTGACGCCGAGATCCTGGGCGAGCGCGCGGACAGCGTCCTCCGCTCCGGCGGCGGTCCATTCATTGAGGCCGCTCAGCCGCTCATGAAGGGCGGCCAACCGGTCGCGGGCGTCCGGCGTCAGGAGTTTCGCGGATTTTTCATCGACCTTGAGAGGCCGCTTGGCGAACAGAAATTGCGCGTTGTCGAGCAGCTCGACGAGCGTTTTCGCCCGCTCCTTGAGGCCCGGCATGGCCAGCTCCAGCTTCCGCCAGTCCGCGGCGGACAGGCCGGCGGCGTAGGCATTCTCCCGCGGCAGATGGGGCAAGAGATCCTTGAGCGCTTGAATCAGCCCGGCATCGCTCGCGGCGCGGATATAGTGGCCGTTCAGACTTCTCCAGCTTGGCGAAATCGAAGCGCGCCGGCGAGCGCCCGAGCGCTTCGAGATTGAACCACTCGATCATCTGCTCGGTCGAGAAAATCTCATCATCGCCATGGCTCCAGCCGAGACGGACCAGATAGTTGCGCATGGCGGCAGGCAGATAGCCCATGGCGCGATAGGCGTCGACCCCGAGCGCGCCGTGGCGTTTCGACATTTTCGCGCCGTCCGGCCCATGGATCAGCGGCACATGGGCGAAGACGGGAATCTCCCAGCCGAGCGCCGCATAGATCTGTGACTGGCGGCCGGCGTTCGTCAGATGGTCATCGCCCCGGATGACATGGGTGATGTCCATATCGTGATCGTCGACGACGACAGAGAGATTGTAGGTCGGCGTGCCGTCGCTGCGCAGGATGATCAGATCGTCGAGGTCCTTGTTCGCAAACACCACGCGGCCCTGCACCTTGTCGTCAATGACGGTCTCGCCCTGTTTCGGCGCCTTGAAGCGCACGGCAAACGGCGCGCCTTTCGGCGCCTCGCCCGGGTCGCGGTCTCGCCAGCGGCCGTCATAAATAGGCGAGCGGCCCTCGGCGCGCGCCTTCTCGCGCATCGCCTCCAGCTCTGCCGCCGTCGCATAGCAGCGATAGGCCTTGCCCTCGGCAAGGAGCTGATGCGCGATCTCGGCATGACGCTCGGCCCGTGCGAACTGGAACAGCGGCTCGCCGTCCCAGTCGAGCTCCAGCCATTTGAGGCCGTCCAGAATGGCGTGGATCGCCGCCTCGGTCGAGCGGGTGCGGTCGGTGTCCTCGATGCGCAGCAGGAAGCGGCCGCCATTCGCCTTGGCGAACAACCAGCTGAAGAGCGCGGTGCGGGCGCTGCCTATATGTAGAAACCCTGTCGGGGAGGGTGCAAAGCGTGTGACGACTTTACCGGACATGCCAATGAGATCCATAGAGTCCATAATGAAGGGGAAAAGGGGCGTGCCGCGGGTTTAGCATAAGCCGGGGCGGCGCGTAAGGCGGGCCTTGGCAAGATGGCGTTGAGTGAAGCGGCATTGGGAGCGGCAGCCGGCCCGCCGGCGCCCGGCTACAGAGCCGCCGGCGCTGCGCTCGGACAGCCGGGCGCGGCCGGCGGCTGGGCCGAGCGCGTCGAAGCCGCGCTCGACGCCGAGCGTGGCCGCTGGTTTCTCTGGCTGCCCGTGCTTTTCGGCCTGGGCATCGCGCTTTACCTCGGCGCGCCAACCGAGCCGCCGCTCGCCCTCGCGGCCGCCGCAGTCATTCTCGCCGCCGTGCTGCGCCTGTTTTTCCGCCTGACCGCATTCCGCCTGATCGCGGGTACGGCCGTGCTCATGGTGGCGCTCGGCTTCCTCGACGCCAAGCTCTATGCGCTTGCCGTCGATGCGCCATTCCTTGACCGCACTTTGCGCTACGCCGAGCTTGAGGGCTGGGTGGAGCACGCCGAGGGGCTGAACAAGCGCACGAGGCTGACGCTGCGCGTGATCGGGATCAAAGGCCTGGCGCCCGAGAAGACGCCCGGCCGGGTTCGGGTGAGCCTTCGAGGCAAGACCGCGCCGCCCGCGCCTGGGGAGGCGATCCGCCTGCACGCCACGCTGATGCCGCCGCCGGAGCCCGCTGTGCCCGGAGGTTTCGATTTCGGGCGCTTTTACTGGTTCATGGGGCTCGGTGCGAGCGGTTATGTCACCGGACGGATCGAGCCGTTTGCCGAGGCGCCGCCCGCGCCTTGGGATCTGCGCCTCGGCGCGCACCTCGAGGTGCTTCGGCACGCCATCGCGGCGCGGGTCGGCGCGGTTCTTGACGGCGATGGCGGGGCGATCGCCAAAGCGCTGATCATGGGAGAAAGCGGGCAGATTTCCAAGGACGCGGTGCAGGCCCTGCGCAATGCGGGATTGGCCCATGTGATTTCGATCTCCGGCCTGCATATGGCGCTGACCGCCGGAGCGATGTTCTGGATCATCCGCGCCCTGCTGGCCCTGTTCCCCGCGATCGCCTTGCGATATCCGATCAAAATCTGGGCGGCGGTCGGCGCGCTGATCATCGCCAGCATCTATCTTGCGGTCTCCGGCGCGGCGGTGACCGCGGTGCGCTCCTACATCATGATCGCGATTGTCTTTATCGCGGTCATGATGAACCGGCCGGCGCTCAGTCTGCGCAATCTCGCCTTTTCAGGGCTGGTGATCCTGGCGGCGATGCCGCAGAGCCTGACGGAGGCCGGCTTTCAGATGTCCTTTGCGGCGACGGCGGCGCTGATCGCATTCTATGAGGCGCGGCCCTCCTTGCGGCTTTTCGCCGGCTGGCCGGCGGCCATCGCCATGCCGCTGCATCTGGTGATGGACGCAGCGCTCACCACGCTGGTCGCCAGCGCGGCGGTCGATCCGCTGGCGGCCTACCACTTCCACAGGCTCGCCGTCTACTCCGTGGTCGGCAATGTCCTTGCCATGCCCTTCGTGTCGGTGATCGTGATGCCGATGGCGCTCGTTGCGCTCGTCGCCATGCCATTCGGACTGGAGAACTGGCCGCTCCTGGCCATGGATAAGGGGATCGAGGGCATGATGGCCGTGGCCCGCCTCACCAGCGCGCTGCCGGGCGCGGTGGTTGCCGTGCCGGCCTTTGCCGAAGGTGCCCTTCCGTTGATGGTCCTTGGCGGCATTTGGTTGGCGGCCTGGCGCGGGCGCTGGCGCTGGCTGGGATTGGCCGCGGTCGGGGCGGGGCTGGCGATTGCGCCGTTCGGCGAGCGCCCCGACATCTGGATCGATCGCGACGGCGGGCTTGTCGCCATCCGGGATTCTGACGGCAATATCGCCACGGCGAATAGCCGCAAGGCCGGCTTCAGCCTGCAGCGCTGGATGGATGCCGATGGGGATGCCAGGCCGGTCAAAGCGGTACGCGGGTCAAAGGCGTTTCACTGCGATGCGTCGAGCTGCATCGCGCTCGTCAAGGGCAGGCTCGTCAGCCATGTGACCCACCCTGCGGCGCTTGCCGATGACTGCCGGCGCGCCGCGATCCTCATCGCCGATTTTCCGATCCCCGAAAGCTGCTCGCATCCGGATATGGTGATCGACACTCGCGATCTCAAAGAGAAGGGCGCGCAGACGCTGCGCATCGGCAAAGACGGCATTGCGGTCCGGACGGTCGCGGATGTGCGGGGGCGGCGGCCCTGGGCGAACGCCTATCGGCGCCATGAAATCATTCCGTCCGTTGCGCCTGACGCGAATGCCGACCGCGACAGCGCCGCCCAGCCCGACGGCGATGAGGCGGCGGTTCGGTAATCGAGCATAAAGATCCAATCCCGATCCAATCCCCCTAATCTCAGTCATTCTGGCGATCGAACGGATTTGCGGCCGCGGCAGCGCCCGCCGACACGCCTGTTGGATCGATAAAAAGAAAGAGAGCTTTCAGTTTAGGGCTTGCCTCTGACCTCGCCGAAATCTTCAATCGATGTCGGTTTCACTGCCCACGCGCTGCACCGCTGGGGCTGACCCCGCAGAAAGCCCGCGGCAACGGCGGCGACGGATGCCGGCAGCGCGGGCCGAGGCCATCGCGACTTTACCGATCCGTAATGCCGCGTTCATGGAACGGCCATGTTGCAGGTTGAATTCTGGCCAGACGCAGGTGGCGCCGCTGCATAGGAGGAGCTGATGGCCATCGGTCCGCAGCCTCTGATAACGCTGATCGCACTCAATCGTTTCGGTCTTGGCGCGCGGCCCGGCGATTTCGCCGCGGCGGCGGCCGATCCCCGCGGCTTCCTCGCCCAGGAACTGAGGAAAGCCGATGTCGCCCTGGCTTCCGGGGATCTTCCGACGAGCCAAAACGCGCTGCAGCAGGTGTTTGCCGACCAGGAACGCAAGAAGCAGGAGCGCGCCCGGACGTCCGCCGCGGCTGTTCCGGCTGAGAAGACGCCGGCGATGCAGATGGCCGCCTCGCCGCAAAGCCAGATGGGGATGACACAGCCCGCCGCTCCATCAGCGCCGGCCGGGGCACCGACGCCGATGGCGGACGGAAAGGGCAGGGTGCGCGCGCCTACTCTTGAGCAGCAACTATACCGCGCGGAGGCGCTGGCCCGTATTCAGAAACAGGCGCAGGCCGAGGCCGGCTACGTCGAGCGGCTGGTTGCGTTCTGGTCCAATCACTTCGCTGTTTCGGTCGCCAAGGGTCCGATCCTGCGCGCGACAGCGGGGTCGTTCGAACGCGAGGCCATCCGCCCGCATGTGCTCGGCCGCTTCGCTGATATGCTGAAAGCCGTCGAGCAGCATCCGGCCATGCTGTTCTACCTCGACAATCAGCGCTCGATCGGACCGAATTCCAGGGCCGGCCGCAATCGCGGCAAGGGACTCAACGAGAATCTGGCCCGCGAAACGCTCGAACTGCACACGCTCGGCGTCGATGGCGGCTACACACAGGCGGACGTGACGTCGCTCGCGCGCATCATCACCGGCTGGACTTTCGCAGGGCGTCTTGGGCGGATCGGCGAACCCGGCAGCTTCACCTTTCTGCCCAATTGGCACGAGCCGGGCCCGCAGACCCTGCTCGGCAGGAGCTATGCGCAGGAAGGGCTCGCGCAGGGCGAGGCGGCGCTGGCCGATCTGGCTCGCCATCCCGCCACCGCCAGGCACATCGCGACAAAACTGATCCGGCATTTCGTTGCCGACGATCCGCCGCCGCCGCTCGTCGGGCGGATCGCGAAGGTGTTTGCCGACACGGACGGCGACCTTGCGGCAGTTTCGCTGGCGCTCATCCAGGACGATGACGCCTGGCGCCCGCCCTTGACGAAAATGCGCACGCCCGCCGAATTTTTGCTGGCCATTGCGCGCGCGACCGGCTTTGTGCCGCCTCAGCCGCAGCCGATCTTGGGCGCGCTCTATGTGATGGGCATGGCGCTTTGGGGGCCGCCGGGTCCGAATGGCTTTCCCGACACCGCCGACGCCTGGGCCTCGCCCGAGGCGATGAAAGTTCGTCTCGATATCTCCTGGCGGGCCGCGCAGCAGGTCAAGAACGGGGAGGAGCCGCTGGCCATGCTCGAGGCAGTCGCAGGCGGGGCGGCGTCGCCGGAGACGCGCCAAGCCATCGGCCGCGCCGAATCCCGTCAGCAGGCGCTGGCCATCCTCTTCATGTCGCCAGAATTTCAGCGGAGGTAATCATGGCCCTCTTCTGCGAAACGCCGTCCATTTCGCGCCGCGCTCTGCTTGCCGGTGGCGGCGCGCTCATCGCCTGGGCGCATCTGCCCCGCTTCGCACGCGCGGCGGATGCCCGCGATCCGCGCTTCATCGTCATCATCCTGCGGGGAGCGCTTGACGGTCTCTCCGCCGTCGGCCCGATCGGCGACCCGAACTATGCCGGGCTCCATGGCAATCTCGCTTTGTCGCTGTCCGGCGATCATCCGGCCTTGCCGCTCGACGGCTTCTTCGCGCTCAATCCGGCCATGCCGAATTTTGCCCGGCTTTACCGCGCCGGTCAGGCCGCCGTCGTTCATGCGGCGGCGACGAGCTATCGCGAACGTTCGCATTTCGATGGTCAGGACGTGCTCGAAAGCGGCTATCCGCGCCAGGGCCGCACCGATAGCGGCTGGCTGAACCGGGCGGTTGCTTCTCTGCCGTCGGGCGAGCGCATACACCCGGGACGCGGTCTCGGCGTCGGCCCGGTGTCGCCGCTGATCATGCGCGGCGCCGCACCCGTACTCGGCTGGGCACCGCAGATCCTGCCGACGGCCGGGAGTGATCTCGCGGCCCGCGTCCTCGACCTCTATACGCATCGCGATCCGATGCTGGCCAAGGCGCTGCGCGAAGGTCTTGAGACCGAGAAGATGGCTGCGCATGACGGGCTCGCCGGCGACATGACCAAGGCCGGGCCCGGCAGGGCTCAGCCCGCGGCCATGCGCCAGACCGCGATGGGCGCGGCGAAGATCATGGCTGCCGATGATGGGCCGCGGGTTGCCGCGCTCGCATTTGATGGCTGGGATACGCACGCCAATGAGGGCGGCGCGACCGGCCAGCTCGCCAATCGCTTGTCCGGCCTTGACGGCGCGCTCGCGGAATTCGAGCAGGGCCTCGGTGGGGCGTGGAAGGACACCGCGATCGTCGTCATCACCGAATTCGGCCGGACGGTAAAGATCAACGGCACGGTCGGCACCGATCACGGCACCGGCACGGTGGCGCTGCTGGCCGGCGGCGCGATCAAGGGCAGGCGTGTCATCGCAGATTGGCCGGGCCTTGCCGAGGCCCAGCTCTATGAGGGACGCGATCTCAAACCGACCACGGATCTGCGTGCCGTGCTCAAGGGCCTGCTTGCGGATCAGTTCGGCCTCTCCGCGGCCGTCCTTGCCGAAGCCGTCTTTCCGGGTTCATCCGACGTCAAGCCGATGCAGGGCCTGATCGCCTGACAAGCGGAAACCCGTCCTATGACGCCCCGCGCCGGCAGAAATCAGGCGTGCACAAGCACGCTCTTGATGTTGACGAACTCCCGGATGCCGAAATGCGAGCATTCGCGGCCATAACCCGAATGCTTGACGCCGCCGAACGGCATCCGTGAGTCCGAGCGCACATTGTCGTTCACAAAGCTCAATCCGGCGTCCAGCATCTCTGCGGCGATCCGTTCACCACGGCTTAGATTCGCGGTGATGACGCCCGAGCCCAGCCCGAACTGCGAGTCATTGGCGATCCGCACCGCATCCTCTTCGTCGCGTGCCTCGATGATGGCGGCGACAGGCCCGAACACCTCGTCATCATGAGCGGGCTGGCCCGGCCGCACATCGGTCAGCACGGTGGGCGGATACCAGGCGCCAGGCCGGTCGGGGATCTCGCCGCCGCAAAGCAGCCGGGCGCCCTTGGCGATGCTTGCGCGGACCTGCGCGTGAACGCCGTCGCGCGCATTCACACTTTGCATCGGGCCGAGCTTCGTGGCCGGATCGCTCGGGTCGCCCATCTTGATCGCCTGCATCGTCTCGACGAACGCCTTTTCGAAGGCCGCCTTGACGCTGGAAATAACAATGAAGCGCTTGCCGGCGATGCAGCTTTGCCCGCCATTGACCATCCTTGCCGCCGTGGAAACCGCAGCGGCCCGTTCGATATCGGCATCATCGAGGATGAGGTAGGCGTCGCTGCCACCGAGTTCCAAGACCGTCTTCTTCAGATTGCGCCCGGCGATGGCGGCGACGCTTTGCCCTGCCGGCACGCTGCCGGTCAGGGTCACGGCGGCAATGGCCGGATCATCGATGAGCGCTTCGACGTCGGCGCTGGGGATGAGCAGAGTGCGGAAAATGTTTGGCGGAAAGCCGGCATCGCGGAACACGTCTTCGATGGCGAGGGCACAGCCGGGCACATTGCTCGCATGTTTGAGCACAGCCGTGTTGCCGGCCATCAATGTGGGCGCGGCAAACCGGAACACCTGCCAAAATGGAAAATTCCAGGGCATGATGGCGAGCACCGTGCCGAGCGGATTGAAGGTCACGAACGCCTTGGGGCCGCCCATATCGACCGGCTCCCGCGCCAGATAGCGCTCGGCATGCTCGGCAAAGAACTCGCAATTGAAGGCGCATTTTTCGATCTCCGCGAGGCCTTCGGCGCGGGGCTTGCCCATCTCCGCCGTCATCAGCTCGGCAAATTCGTGCGCGCGCCTGCGCAAGCTCGACGCGGCCCCGCGCATGAGCTTGGCGCGCTCGGCGAATGAATGCCTACGCCACTCCGGAAACGCCTCATGCACCTTCCTGGCGATCGACAGTGCTTCCTGCCTGGTATACCCCTCATAAATAAGGCCGGGCGCGCCGGTTGAGGGATCTTCGGTCTTGAAGATAGGGTGCTCCGATGTCGCTCCGGCGCCGGGTCTCCGATTGACGTGCTGATCTTGGTTGGGCATGACCGTCTCCTTTATGGCGAGCGCCGGCCGGAAGATGAGACTTCGCTCTTAACCCGGCCGGTTTGCAGTGGTTCCGTGACCGCGAGCCGCTGGCAAACATATAGGACGTTTGCGATGCAGCCGTTAGACGGGACTGGCGTTGATGACGGTCCGTTTAAAGGCGGTCGGGCACCTTGTCCCGCAACTCCTGCACCAAGACCCGCTCATTCTCGCTGTAATCCACGGGGACGGACACAATCTGGATGCCGCCCTCGCGGAATGCCGCCTCAAGCGCGGGTGCCAGACCATCCGCGGTCTCGACACGCCGGCCAGTCGCGCCATAGGCATTTGCGTATTTGACAAAATCGGGATTGCCGAAAGTCAGCCCCCAATCGGGAAAAGCGTCGACCCCCTGTTTCCAGCGGATCATGCCATAGGCATTGTCCTCGATGATCAGGACGACGAGGTTGAGCTTCAGGCGCGTCGCGGTTTCAAGCTCGTGGGAATTCATCATGAATCCGCCGTCGCCGACGACGGCCAGCACCCGCCGGTTCGGATAGAGCATCGCGGCCATCATGGCCGATGGAAGCCCGGCTCCCATCGTCGCCAGGGCATTGTCCAAGAGCAGCGTATTGGCGACATGGGTGCGGTAATTGCGGGCGAACCAGATTTTGTACATGCCGTTGTCGAGCGCGACGATGCCATCCTCGGGTATGATCTGGCGCACGTCATGCACGATGCGTTGCGGGGTAAGCGGAAAGCGGGCCTCCGTCGCACGGTCCGTGATGTGTCCCAGGATTTTCTCTCGCAGCGGAAGAAGCGCTTTCGCGCGCGGCAGCTTTCCCTCCAGCCGGTCTGCCAGCAACGTCAGACTTGGGCCAAGATCGCCGACAACCTCGATATCGGGAAAGAACACCTCTTCCACATGCGCCGGCAGATAGCCGATATGGATGACGCGGGGGCCGTTCGGTCCCATGATGAAGGGCGGCTTTTCCACGGTATCGTGGCCGATCGCGATGATCAGATCCGCGCGGTCGATGGCCTCGTGCACATAGTCGCGCTCCGACAGTGCGGCCGTGCCCATATAGAGATTGGTGCCGCCGCGAACCGTGCCCTTTCCCATCTGGGTGGTGATGAATGGGATGCCCGTCCGGACGACGAAATCGCCGATGGCGGAGGTTCCACGCGGACGGCTCGCCGCCGCTCCGAGCATGATCAGCGGCCGCTGCGCGCTCATGATCAGCTCTGCGGCGCGCTCCAGACTGGAAGCGGGCGCAACCGGCAGGTCGACGGCATGCGGGGCGACGAGCGGGACATCGGGTGCCGGCTCGGCTGCAATATCCTCAGGCAGCTCAAGGTGAACCGGCCCCGGCCGCTCTTCCTGCGCGACGCGGAAAGCATCCCTGACCAGCGTCGGAATGGTTTGTGTGCTGACGATTTGTCGCGCCATCTTGGTCAGTGGGCGCATCGTGTTGACAATGTCCACGACCTGAAAGCGTGCCTGCTTCGCGGTCAGGATCGGCTTTTGCCCGGTGATCATGACCATCGGCATGGCGCCGAGATAGGCATAAGCCGCACCCGTCGTCAGATTGAGCGCGCCCGGACCGAGTGTGCTCAGGCAGACGCCCGGCTTGCCGGTCAATCGGCCTTCCGTCGCCGCCATGAAGGCTGCCGGCTGCTCGTGCCTGGTCAGCACGAATTCGATGCGCGATTGCCGCAGCGCATCAAGAATGTCGAGATTTTCTTCGCCCGGCACGCCGAAGACGCGGGCGACGCCTTCATTTTCAAGCGCGGCAACGAGCAATTGAGCTGCTGTTCTCATGGTCTCGCCTTGGGGTTGGCGGTCGCCGCGATGTCATCATGCATCCGCTTGGCGGCGAGATCGGCGGCGTGACACCGACCTTGACGCATGGGAGCCTGCTCCGTCAAACGGAAGCTGCTCAGGTGAGATCGTGCAGGCTCGGGTCGGTGCGGAAGGAATGCAGCTTGAGGTCGGCGCCGGATAGACGCAGACGGCTGACATTGACCTCGCCGGTGTTGCGCTTCTCATAGGTGCCGTCGGGAAGCTTGGCCGTGGCCGGCATTTGATTGCCGCCCAGCACATAGATGCTGTCGCCCACCTGGCTGACGAAAAAGCCGACATGGCCCCGCCAGGATTCCCTCTTATGCTCGAACACGACGATGTCGCCGGGTTGCGGCTTCTCGGTCTTCTTGCCCCAGGTCCTGAACGTTTCTGAAGCGGCGCTGGCCGTCGGCGCGAGCAGCTTTTGCGCGCCGGTGCGGTCCTGCCGACCCCGCACAATGCACCAGTTCACAAAAGCCGCGCACCAGGCGGTCTGATCGCCATTGGGCGTGCGGAGCGTTGTCGCATCGAAGAAGGAAACGATGACCGGATTGGCGCGCACCGGCCATTCCTCGGCATAAAGATACGCATCGCTGCCGAGATCGGCGTTCAGGTCGCCGTGCCGCAGATCCTCGAAGAATTGCGCGATTTGCATCGGGTTGCGGCGCACGGGGCATTTCGCCAGGATGGTCTTGGCCTTCTTCACTTCGGCCGCATAGGGTGAGCTGATGCCCCTGGCCGACATCTCGCCTTCCAGCAGCTCTTCGAGCCGGGGAACCCGGCGGCCGGGCTCGAATGCGACCGGCTTCTCGATGCCAAGGCTTTCCGGGGCGGCCTTGGCGGCGCCGCTCTGCAGCGCGGAGACCGCTATAAATGCCGATGAAGCCCGCAGAAACTGTCTCCGATGCACATTGCCCTCCTGATCCGAATTACCCGCAATTTCGCTTCAGGTCCTCGCCGGAGCGGTGACCGCGCCGCGGGCAACAAGCTCCTTGACCAGAAGAGCCGCTCCGCATTGCAGGCTCACCGCATTGGCATCCCACTTGCCGTCTCTGACGTATTTGCCCTTCGTATATTGGTTGGAATAGCTCCAGAGATAGGGGCTGGCAATGCCGTGGCTCCGATAGCCGAAACCGTTATATCGCTCGAATCTGAACAGCATCTGCGCGATGCTCCAGTCCGGCTGATTGTCGTAATGCTTCATCGCCAGAGCGTCGGTGGCGCTCGACACCCAATCGGTGGGCGGGTTCCAAACCAGCGGCCGGCCGGCGGGAACCTGCCAGGTCCGCGCTCGGAGGGGATCGCCATTATGCAGATGCCCCTTGAAATTGAAGCTTGCCTCCAGGCTGTGGATGATGCCGACGAAGTACCAGGGGATCTGCAGGCGCTTGCCGACTTCCTCATACTGGCCGCGATTGGCCGGCTTGAGCAGCGTCTCAATATACCAGTTGGTCAGGGCGGCGCGCTCGGGACGGAGCGTGCAGCCGTCATAGAGCGTCAGATAGCCGTCGCGGAGCGGCTCATATTGATAGGTGATCGCCCGTTCCTGGTCCTCCGCATAGGGTGACCGCTCCGCCTCGGTGATCGCGCCCAGAAGCTCGGCCGCGTCGTTCAAAGTGGCGTCGAGTTCGCCGGCCGGCGCCCTCGCCTGGGAACGCTGCTCGTTCATGGCGGCGATCAGATCGACCAGCCGGGGCAGAATGACGTCGTAATCGGCGCCGGGCAGGGGCTGGAGCGCGGAGCGAGGCTCGATGATGCCGGCGCGGGCGGCCCTCTGGCCAATTGCGGCAAGTGCCGCATCCGCTGGCGCTGACCCGGCGTTCCAGCCGCCGGATTCGGCCGCGGCGGCAATCAGCGCCTTCCCGCTAGTGGTACAACTCAGAGCTGCCGAGAGGAGCGTCAAGAACAAGCGGCGGTTGAGCATAATTTCCCCCAATTATGCAATTTTCTTACCGATACCAGAAGGAAAGCCTGAGAGCAAACGCTGCTCTGTACTTATCCTTGCCGCCAGTTGCTATTGCCATAACATCCGTGCAAAATGCGCGAAATCATTCAAGCGATTGCCCGGGGGACGACATGTGGCGGGGGCGGCGGACGCGAATGCCATTCCGTTTTCTGCTGATTGCGATGCTGCTCGCCTTCGCTCTCCCGGCGCGCGCCCAAACGCCCGAGGCGGCGGAAATCAACGCGCTCGTCAAGCAAGTCGACGCGCTCTATGCCCAAGGACGATATTCGGAAGCTTCCGCGCTCACTGAACGCATCGTAAAGGCGGCCGAGCGATTGCTCGGCAACGACGATAGCTTCACGCTGACCGCCGTCAACAATCTGGCCGAGCTTTATCGCGAGCAGGGCCGCTATAGCGAGGCCGAGCCGCTCTACAGGCGGGTGCTGGACGCTATCCAGAAGCTGAACGGCCCGGAGCATCCCACTACGCTGACGGTCATCAGCAATCTGGCGGAACTTTATCAGGATCAGGGACGCCTCGACGAAGCCGAGCCGCTTTATCGCCGCGTCCTGGAGGGCTACGAGCGGGCGCTCGGCAAGGACCATCCGGGAACGCTCATCAGCCTCAATAATCTGGCGGCGCTTTATCAGAGCCAACACCGCTATGACGAGGCCGAGCCGCTCTACAGCCGCGCCTTGGAGGCGTCCGAGCGCGTGCTTGGCGCAGAAGCCCCCGATACGCTTCTCAGCCTCAACAATCTGGCAGCGCTTTATCAAATGCAGGGCCGATACGGCGAGGCCGAGCCGCTCTACCGGCGCGCCTTGGAGGCAAGAGAGCGCGTGCTCGGCAAGGAGCATCCCGCAACGCTGACGAGTTTGAACAATCTGGCAAAGCTCTATGAGGCCGAGGGCCGCCACAGCGAGGCCGAGCCGCTCTACCGGCGTGCCGTCGAGGCGTCCGAGCGCGTTCTCGGCAAGGAGCATCCGCAAACGCTGGCGGGCATCGGCAATCTGGGGATCTTGCATTTTTCGCAGCGCGACTGGGCCGGCGCCGCAGAGTTCTGGGGGCGCGGCACCGCCGCGATCATCGAGCGCACGCGGCGCGGGGTGCTGAACACGGGGCTCACCGGCAGGACGCAGAGCGAGGCGGAGCAATGGAGCTGGCAGTTCTGGGGCCTGGTCAAGTCGGTCTATCGCCAGAGGAGCGGAAATCCGGGTCCGGAAGCGGCAGCCTCGGCGCGCGCGATGTTCCAGACCGCGCAATGGGCGCTCGGCTCGGAGGCGGCGCAATCGCTGGCGCAGATGGCGGCCCGCGGTGTCAAGGGCGATCCTGACCTCGCGGGTCTGGCGCGAGAGCGCCAGGATCTGGTGGTCGAATGGCGGATGCGCGACGGCTTGCGCAACGCTGCACTCGGCGAGGCGCCGGACAAGCGCGATGCCAAAGCCGAGGCGGAGAATTCGGCCAGGCTCGCCGCCATCGAAGGGCGGATCGCCGGAATCGATAAGCGGCTGGCGGCTGAGTTCCCAGACTATGCTGCGCTGGCCAGTTCGACACCCTTATCGGTCGACGAGGTGCAAGCCCAACTCGGCGCGGATGAGGCGCTGCTGTTATTCCTCGATATCGATGACAAATTCGAGCCGACGCCGGAGGAGACCTTCATCTGGGTGGTGACCAAGACGGGGCTGCGCTGGCTGCGCTCCGATCTGGGCACGGCGGCGCTGACGAAGGAGGTGCAAGCCCTCCGCTGTGGCCTCGATGAGGAGGAGTGGGCGACGCCCGGCAATGCTCGGCGCTGCGCCGACCTGCTTGGTCTGACGGAAGTGCCCGATGCCTCGCGGCCGCTGCCCTTCGATCTCGGCAAGGCCTATGCGCTCTATCGGGCGCTGTTCGGCGAGGCCGAGGATTTGATCGCGGGCAAGCGGCTGATCATCGTGCCCTCGGGGGCGTTGACCAGCCTGCCGTTCCAGGTGCTGGTGACGAAGAAGCCCGAAGTCGCGCTCCCCGATCAGTTCGGAGGCTATCGCGATGTCGCCTGGCTGGGCAGACGCAATGCCCTCGTCACGCTTCCGGCGGTCTCCAGCCTGAAGGCCTTGCGCCGGCATGCGGCGGGCGGCCAGAAGGCCGCCGAGGATTACGCCGGCTATGGCGATCCGCTGCTGAAAGGCGATGGCGCCTCCTGCCGGTTGTCGAAGGTGCCGGAGACATGCCCGGCCATTGACGTTGCGCAGCGCGAGGGCACCTCCTCTGCCCCCGAAAAGATCGCCGCGCTTGGCGAGCCCCGGCGTGCGACGATCCGCGGGCTTGGCGGACGGCGCAGCGCCAACGCCACCATGGATGAGGTCTTTGCCAAAGGCGCAGGCCCTGAGGCGGTGCTGGCGCAGGTGCGCGCGCTCTGCCCCTTGCCCGATACCGCCTATGAGATCAAATGCGTCGCCGACCGATTCAAGGCAAAAACCCCTCTCATTCGCCTGGAAGCGGAGGCGAAGGAGACGGACATCAAGGCGCTGAGCGCGAGCGGCAAGCTCGCCAGCTATGGCATTCTGCATTTCGCCACGCACGGCCTGCTCTCGGGCGATGTCGAGCGGATGGCCAAACGCCAGGGCGAGCCGGCGCTGGTCTTGACGCCGCCCGACAAGCCCGCCGATGCCGATGATGACGGCCTCTTGACGGCTTCCGAGGTTGCCGCGCTCAAGCTCAATGCCGATTGGGTGGTGCTGTCGGCCTGCAACACCGCGGCGGGCGACAAGGTCGGGGCGCAGGCGCTGTCGGGTCTTGCTCGCGCCTTCTTCTATGCCGGCGCCCGCGCGCTATTGGTCTCGCATTGGCCGGTCTATTCAGACGCCGCGGTGCGGCTCACCACACGCGCCTTTGCCGAGCTTGAGCGTCACCCGAATGAAGGACGTGCGGAGGCGCTGCAATATGCTATGACCACGCTGATGGACGACCGCTCGGAGGACGACAACGCCCATCCGGCAGTCTGGGCACCGTTTGTGGTCGTGGGCGAAGGAGGACGATAATGAGGCGATTCCGGTTCTATGGGGCCGTATTGACGCTAGCGTTGCTGACGCCCGCGGTTTGCCATAATCCCGCCTCGGCACAGCCCGGGCCTTCGGCGAAAGAGCAGGAGGAAGCCGACACCCGTGCGGCGTTGCAGGATATCATCAAGAACGATCCCGCCGCCGCCCCCAAGGCCAAAGAGGCGCTTGAGGCGCTCGATAAGCCGGCCTCCTCGCCCGAGGGCCGGCAGGCGCGCAACCGGCGTGAGAGCGGCTCCCAGCGCATCGTCAACGGGGTGCCGTCGCGCTACCATCCGGCGGTCGGCGCTTTGCTCAAGGGCAACTCGCCGCAGACTGCGGGCGCCTGGTGCACCGGTACGCTGGTTGGCTGCGACAAGTTTCTGACTGCCGCTCACTGCATCGCTGGCGATCCCTCGCCAGGCTCATATCTGGTGTTTTTCCAAGAACTCGGCTTCTTCGAGGTCAAGACGATCCAGTGGGTGAAGGAGAAATACAATTTTCCCGTTTACGATCTGGCGATGCTGACCCTCGCCAAGCCGGTCGAGGGCATTGCCCCGATGCCGATCAATATGAGCGTCGAGCCTCTCAACAACAGCATTGCGACCATCGTCGGCTTCGGGCGGACCGGCGGCACGCACTACGATTACGGCATCAAGCGGGAGGGCAGCGTCAAGACCGCGGCCTGTCCGGGCAATCTGACGGGCGCGCAGGTGCTGTGCTGGCATTTCGATGCCGATGTGACATCGGGCGCCTCGGCGCAAAATACCTGCAACGCGGATTCCGGCGGCGGCATCTTCATGCGCGACAATGACGGCCCGCGCATCGTAGAAAAACTATTCGGGACCGTGTCGGGAGGCACGGACGCCGACTGCATGAAGAACGATCTCAGCTACAATGTCGATGTCTTCCGATATCGCGACTGGATTACTGCGGCAGGGGAAGGGCGTCTGTCTTCCGCAATGTGCGGCAGCCCGCTCTGGGACGGCAGCAGCAACGCGCCGGCGCTCAAGACCTTGAGCCTCAGCGAAAAAAACCCCGAAGCCGACTTTGCGATCGAGGTGCCCGAGGGTGTGACCGCCCTGCGCGTCGCCATGAATGCGGAGGACAACGGCTCGCACAAAAACCAGTTTCAGTTCTCCGCCTTTAGCGGCAATGCTCCGGGAAGCTCGGAGAATGCCTGCAAGGACAAGGGAACGGGCCAATTCGCTTTCTGCGTGATCGACAAGCCCAAGAGCGGGCCCTGGACCATCGCCTTGAAGCGCACGAGCGGCGCCGGAGACGTGCAGATCACAACGCTTTTTGTCCGTAAATGATCGGTCGGTCGTGGTCGGCTGCCCTCAATCTGCCGTGAATTGCGCTTGCGGCGCGCCGCAGACGCAATAGAACGATTGGCAATGCCGGTTCCATGATTGGGGGCGTCGGATGTTCCAGGTACGGCTGAGAGCCATGTTGGCGAAGGCGGTCATTGCGGTGGTGGCGGTCGCGGCGGTCGTTACGCTGCCGGTGCATGCGCAAAGCCAGGGCGATGTCGGCGCGCTCAACAGCCAAGTCGAGCAGCTCAGCAATGACGGCAAATATCCGCAGGCGACGCCGATCGCCGAGCAGGCGCTGGCGCTCGGCGAGCGCACGCTCGGCCCGGATCACCCAGAGACGCTTCGGAGCGTGAAAAATCTTGGCGACCTTTACCAATCACAAGGCCGCAATGACGAGGCTGAGCGCCTGTTCAAACGTGCCCTTGAGGCGCGCGAGCGCGTGCTCGGACCCGATCACCTCGACACGCTGGTGAGCGTCAACGATCTCGCAGTTCTCTATCAGATCGAGAAGCGCTATGCGGAGGCCGAGCCGCTGTTCAAGCGTGCGCTCGAAGGGCGTAATCGCGTGCTCGGCCCGGAAAATCCGACCACGCTCCTGAGTGTCAGCAATCTTGCCTCCCTCTACGACAATATGGGCCACCCTAGCGACGCCGAACCGCTTTATCGGCGCGCCCTGGAGGGGCGCGAGCGGGTGCTCGGCCCGGAACACCCGGACACGCTCGCCAGCCTCAACGATCTGGCAGGCTTCTATCTGATCCAAAAGCGCTACGAGGAAGCCCAGCCGCTGTTAAAGCGGGGTCTTGAGGCAAGTGAGCGCGTGTTTGGAAAGGAAAATCCGGAAACCCTGGTCCGTGTCGTCAGGCTGGAGCTCTTATATTTCACCCAGAAACGCTACGCCGACGCCGAGCCGCTGATGAAGCGCGCCCTGGAAATGCAGGAGCACCTCGCCGGCCCGGATGCGCCGCTTACCATCACCCTCGTCGATAATCTGGGCGATCTCTATCGAGTCACCAGCCGCTTCGCCGAGGCAGAGCCGCTCTTTAAGCGCGTTCTGGAGACGCGCGAGCGTGTGCTGGGACCGGACCACGCCGAGACGATTGCCACCGTCGCTAAGCTGGCTGCCCTCTACAAGGACCGGGGCCGCTATGCCGATGCCGAGCCGCTTGCGAAGCGTGCTCTAGAGACGCGCGAGCGTGTGCTCGGTAAAGACGCAGCCGACACGGTCGTAAGCGTCAACAAGCTGGCTGAGCTCTATAGCGCGCAGCTACGTTTCGCGGAAGCCGAGTCGCTCTTGAAACGTGCGCTTGAGACCCGCGAGCGCGTGCTCGGGCCGGAAAATCCCAGTACGCTCGATAGCCTGATGAACCTGGCCTCGGTCTATAGCGCGGAGAAACGTTTCGCGGAAGCCGAGTCACTCATGAAACGTGCGCTTGAGACCCGCGAGCGCGTGCTCGGCCCGGAAAATCCCGGCACACTCGATAACCTCAATGACCTGGCCTCCTTTTATATGCAGCAGACCCGATATAATGAGGCTCAGGCACTGCTGCAGCGCATTCTGGACACGCGCCGGCGCGTGCTCGGTGAGGACAACGCCGACACGCTACGTAGCGAAGCCAAACTGGCGCAGCTCTATTTTCTGGCGGGCCGCAACGCCGAGGCAGAGCCGCTATTTCGCCGCGTGCTGGAAGGCGATGAGCGCGTTTTCGGCCGTGAAGATCCCGAAACACTTTCGAACACTGGCAACCTGGCCAGCGTCTATTTCTCGGAGGGGCATTACAGTCAAGCCGAACCGCTTTATCAGCGCGTCGTGGAGATTTTGGAGCGGGTGCGGGGCAAGGACGATCCCGAAACGCTCACCGGCATCAACAATTTGGCGAATCTTTATAGCGTCGAAGGCCGCTACGAGGAAGCCGAGCGGCTGTTCAAGCGCGCTGCTGACACACTCGAACGGACGCTCGGCAAGGACAACTACCGCACACTCGAGACCGTCGGCAATCTGGGCGCGATCTATCAGCTCCTAGGCCGCTACGAGGAGGCCGAGCACTTGTTCAAGCGCACCCTGGAGGGTTATGAGCGCCTCGTGGGCAAGGAGCATCCAAACACGCTCATCACCGCCAACAATCTTGCCTCGGTCTATGAGATGCAGAATCGATATAGCGAGGCTGAACCGCTCTATAAGCAGACGCTTGCGGCTTTCCAGCGGACGCTCGGCAAGGACCATCCGCAAACGCTCAATAGTCTCAGCAACCTCGCGGAGATCTATGACAAGGAGGGCCGCTATAGCGAGGCTAAGCCGCTCTATGAGCGCGCCGTGGAGGCGAGCGCGCGCGTGCTCGGCAAGGAGCATCCGCAAACGCTGACCAGCATCGATAATCTGGCCGGACTTTATTTCGAGCAAAGCGACTGGTCCCATGCCGCGCAATATTGGCGGCACAGCACCGCCGCCCTGATCGAGCGCACAAGGCGCGGCGCAGTCGACGCCGGCCAAGATCTGACGGGACGCAAGCAGAGTGAGATCGAGCAGTCGAGCCGGGAATTCTCGGACCTCGTCAAGGCTGTCTATCGCGCGGGCAAACAGAAGAAAGGCTCGGATCTGGCCGCAGCGCGCGAAACTTTCGTGACCGCGCAATGGGCGTTGAACTCGGAAGCCGCCCGGTCATTGGCTCAGATGGCGGCACGCGGGGCGATCGGCGATCCCAAGCTGTCGGCGCTGGCGCGCGAGCGCCAGGATCTGGTGGGGGAATGGCAGAAGCGCGACGGCTTGCGCAGTGCCGCGCTCGGCGAGGCCGCCGAGAAGCGCGATGCCAAGGCCGAGGCGGAAAATCGCGATCGGCTGGCGGCGATCGACAAGCGCATTGCCGGGATCGACAAGCGGCTGGCCGTTGAATTTCCGGATTATGCGGCGCTCGCCAGCCCCGAGCCGCTATCGGTGAAAGATCTGCAGGCCCAGCTCGGTGCGGATGAAGCTCTGGTTCTCTTTCTCGACACGGCAGAAGAAAAGCCGGTCGCTGAAGAAACCTTCATCTGGGTGGTGACCAGGAAGGGCCTGCGCTGGCTGCGCTCCGGGCTCGGCACGGCGGCGCTCACCAAGGAGGTCCAGGCGCTGCGCTGCGGTCTCGACGAGGAGGAATGGGCAACGCCTGCGAGCGCACGGCGGTGCGCCGATCTGCTCCAGCTGAACGCAGTGCCTGATCCCTCGCTGCCCTTGCCCTTTGATCTCGGCAAGGCCTATGCGCTTTATCAGGCGCTGTTCGGCGAGGCTGAGGATTTGATCGCGGGCAAGCGGCTGATCATCGTGCCGTCGGGGCCGCTGACCAGCCTGCCGTTCCAGGTGCTGGTAACGAAGAAGCCGGCCAAGGCGCGTCCCAAAGCCTTCAAGGATTATCGCAATGTCGCTTGGCTCGGCAAGCGCAATGCCTTGGTCACGCTTCCGGCGGTCTCCAGCCTGAAGGTCTTGCGGCGGCATGCGGCGAATGGGCGGCCGGCGTCGGAAGATTATGCTGGCTATGGCGATCCGCTGCTCAAGGGCGACGGCGCTTCCTGCCGTTTGCCGCAAGTGCCGCAAACCTGTCCCGGCACCGAGGTCTCCCCTCGGCACGGCGCTCCGGCTCAGCAGCGCGGCGCGGCGGCCGGCAACCGCCGCGCGACGATCCGCGGGGTCGGCGGGCGGCGCGGCGTCACGATGGAGGAGATCTTCGCCAAAGGCGCAACGGCCGGATCGGTGCTGGATCAGGTGCGCTCGCTCTGTCCGTTGCCGGACACCGCCTATGAGATCAAATGCGTCGCCGATCGCTTCAAGGCGAAGGACCGGCTGATCCGCCTGGAAGGCGAGGCCAAGGAGACGGACATCAAGGCGCTGAGCGCCAGCGGCAAGCTCGCCACCTACGGGATTTTGCATTTCGCCACCCACGGCCTGCTCTCGGGCGATGTCGAGCGCATGGCCAAACGCCAGGGCGAGCCGGCCCTGGTCTTGACGCCGCCCGACAAGCCCGCCGATGCCGATGATGACGGCCTGCTCACGGCTTCCGAGGTTGCGGCGCTGAAGCTCAATGCCGATTGGGTGGTGCTGTCGGCCTGCAATACCGCGGCAGGCGACAAGGTCGGAGCGCAGGCCCTATCCGGTCTTGCCCGCGCCTTCTTCTATGCCGGCGCTAGGGCGCTGCTGGTTTCGCACTGGCCGGTCTATTCCGATGCCGCGGTGCGGCTGACCACGCATGCCTTTGCCGATCTTCAAAGCCACCCGAAGGAGGGCCGTGCCGAAGCCTTGCAGCACGCCATGATCGATCTGATGGATGACCGCTCGGAGGATGACAATGCGCATCCGGCAGTCTGGGCGCCGTTCGTGGTCGTCGGCGAAGGAGGACGATGACGGCTCTCGTGCCGGATTGAGCGTCGGCGAGGAAGAACCCCGTGCGTCGTCTTTCGCCGCTCCAGATGACCGTTAAAGAAAACGCGGCTGGGCTAAAAGGCACGGCCTGCCAGCAGGCGGCCGGCTGCCATCAAGTCGGAAATCTCCGACTCCTCGAAGATCCGCTCGGCGCGGTTTGCGATCCCTAAGGCGCCGATGACATCGTCGCCGCGAAAAATCGGCACGACGATGGCGCCGCCTAAGTCGGTCGCGCGTGCCCCCGGCCGAACATCGCCGCTTGCATCGGTCTGGATATTGCAGCTGTCGACGGGCGCGCGGCGCTCGACCGCCAGCCCGGCCATGCCCTTGCCGACGGGAATGGTGCGGATCGCTGCCAGGACGGGTTCGGGAAAGCCGCTCGTCGCGGCCCGCAGATGCAGCAGGCCATCGCCGCCGACCATGTGTATCGTGCCGCTGTCGGCACCGAAGTGGCGAACGATGGCGGCGAGGGCGTCATCGGCGGTTTGTGAGCGGGCAATGTCTTCGCCGAGCGGCATCATTGTTTCTTCAGCGTCCGCACATAGGCGATGATGGCAAGCATCTGGTCCTGCGTCATGCCGCGTTTGGCGAAGGAGCGCATCGCGCCGGAGGCGCCGGAGTGAATGACCTCGAACATGCCGACGTCGGTTGCCACGCGCGGATAGATCGGCGTGTCGGCGATCAGGCTGGCGCCCATGTCGCCGGAACCATCAGGTAGATGGCAGACCTGGCAGTTTGCAGTGTAAAGCTCCTTGCCCCTGGCGATGGCGGCAGGATCGCCCCGGTAGGGATTGATGCCGGTTTTCTGGAACGACTTCACCGCGTCGGTGAATTGCTCGCCGGGCACCGGCGAGAGATCGAGCGGCGAGTTGTCGAGAGCATCGCGGAATTCGATAGCCTCGGCCGCCGTCACGCCACCGAAGAATGCCGCGCCAGCCAGGGCGGCGGCGCACAACGCACGGCGAACATGCAGCAGAATCAATGCCACGGACCCTTTTGTGCTGCAATTCCGGCTGATAGCGGGCTTAACAGCGGACTGGTTCGAAGCCCGAAGGCATTTCATTCGATCGTGAAACGCCTTCGGTTCTGAGGTTAATCGCCGGTTATTTCTTGACCTTGGCGAGTTCGGCGCCCGCCGGCACCTTGTCGGCCGGCACGACCCGCCAAAGCGCGCCCACGGGGTTCGCCGTCGGCCCGCGATCATCCGTATAGAAGCAATTGCAGTTCACGGCGAGCACAGTGCCATCCTCGTCATTGTTGCCTGCCGTGAATTGCAGGTCGGTCTGAGCGAGTTCCTGCATCTCCCACTTCTTGCCGTCCCAGCCCGTGGCGAACACGCGCCCGGAGCACCAATCGCCGGTCAGATAGACGCCCTTCATCCCGGCGTAGTTGGCGACGCCAAGACCCTGAACCGAGCAACCCCAGCCGGTCGTGAGCTTGGGCGCACCGGGATAAGGCTGCTGATGCGGATATTCCGCCGCCGGCAAGACGCCGACGATGGGACAAACGTCATTGGCTCCCAGAATCGGATGGCAATGCGAGCCCTGATTGAGCTTCCAGCCGTAATTTTCACCGCCCTTGGATTTTGCCGGCTGCCAGTCGATCTCTTCCCAGTGGTTCTGGCCGACGTCGGAGATGAACAGATTGCCGGTCTCCGGATCGAAATGGAAGGAATAGGGATTGCGCAAGCCATAGGCCCAGATCTCTGGCTTCGAGCCGATCTTGATATGGGAAAAGCCCTCCTCGCTGATGCCGAAGAGTACCATCATCCGGTCTTTCCCGGCTGTGGCGAACGGGTTATCCGCCGGCACGCGATAGGCGACGTCGTCGGGCGTATTCACGTCGATGCGGAGCATTTTGCCCCAATGGGTATCGAGACGCTGGCCGGCATCGAGCGGATCGCCTTCCCAGCCGCCATCGCCCTTGCCGATATAGAGATAGCCATCCGGTCCGAACTGGATGCCCCCGCCATAGTGGTTGTAATAGGGCTGCGGGATGTTCATGATCACCTTGACGGACTTATTGGCCTGCTCGACCGTGACCTCGTCCGGGCTCTTCGGATCGACCGTGTAACGGGCGATGATATGCGCGCCGTTGAACGGCAGTGAGGAATAGCTGACGTAGAAATATCCGTTGGTCTTGAACTTCGGATCGAAGGCGACGGCCCACAGGCCCTGCTCAACGAAACCGGTCTGGACTTCGCTGCCCAGCGGGCTGTTTTTGGTGAGATCAAGGAACGGCTTGGCATTGACCTTGCCGTCTTTAACGATCTTGATCTTGCCGACGCGCTCAACGACGAAGATTCGGCCGCTGCCGTCTTTGGCGGACGCCAGACCGACGGGATCATTGAAGCCGTCGGCAACCTTCACGATGGCGATTTTCACGTCTCCGGGCAGCTTCCCGCCCGGATGAGCGACCTCCGCTGCCGTTTTCGGGACCTCCTGGGCGGTAACAGGGACCGCGCACGTCCCTGCCGCAAAGGCAGCAATTGCGACAGCACACGCGTAACGCATTATCATAGAGCGCTCTCCCAAGCTTAAATGTCGTTTCGATTGCGCATCTCTGGTGCGCTTGCTAGCGACGCCCCGGTCTAAGATGCCGGACCGTCGATACTAATTACACTTTCGCGATATGCCAATGGGTCGCGTCAGCATTTGAATGCTTCTTAACGCCTTTGGCGGCGATAGGGTCCATGGTCTCTTGTATGCCAGGGCGTCTCGGCTTTGACGATCTGGATCGGAAGAGTATTGTTGTGGGCTTGGCCTTAAGCCTCGCAGTGCCTTGCCGGGCGGTACGCCGAACGAAGGAAACAGGTATCGAGCGATGATCAACGCTGTCTTGCAACGCGTCACTCTGCTCCGTAGCTGGATCAGCAAAAGCGTTTCTGCTGACGGTTTCGCCTGGTTCGACGCGCAAATCGCGAAGCTCGGTAAAAAGCCGGCGGACAAGGATGTTTACCTCGCGCTCGGTTACGCCGGCCGCCGCCTCGGCAAGCGCGATCTCGATCTGACGCCGGAGGACATTGCGGCCGCGCAAGCGGTCCGGCCGGGCTGGGATCCTCGCGATTGGAGCGTCGATCAGGCAGCGCGCCTGGCTTTCGTGCTGTCGAGCTTCGACGGCGATGCAATGCGCTTCAAGCTGCGGCTCGAACAGCTCTTCCGCACGGCGGATATCGGCGAATTGATCGCCTTCTATCGCGGCCTGCCGCTCTATCCCGCGCCAAAAATGCATGTCGCACGTGCCGGCGAAGGGGCGCGCAGCGCCATGCAGCCGGTGTTCGAAGCCGTCGCTCACCGCAATCCATACCCTGTCGAGGAATTCGACGAAAACGCCTGGAACCACATGGTTCTGAAGGCGCTGTTCATCGGCAGCCGGCTCGACCCCATTCAGGGTCTGGATCAGCGCAACAATCCCGCTCTGACGCAAATGCTCTGCGATTACGCCCATGAGCGCTGGGCCGCGGGCCGGCCGGTCACGCCCGAGCTGTGGCGATGCGTCGGCCCCTTCGCCGACGGACCGGCCTTGGCCGACCTGGAGCGCGTGCTGACGACGGGGCGTGACGCCGAACAGCAGGCGGCAGCCCTCGCTCTGAGCGCGTCGCCCGCTCCGGGGGCCAAGGAGATTTTGCGCAAGGCGCCCGATCTTGCGCGCGCCGCGGCGGCGGGCGAACCGGGATGGGCCGCGCTAGCCATGGCCGGGCAATGAGCCGTTAGGAGAACACGGGCATGTTCCTCGATTCCCACACGCATATGGTCTCGCGAACGACCGACGATTACGAGCGCATGGCGGCGGCGGGGGTGGTTGCCTGCATCGAGCCCGCCTTCTGGCTGGGCCAGCCGCGCACCCATGTCGGCAGCTATATCGATTATCTGTCGCTGATCTGCGGCTTCGAGCGCTTTCGCGCCGGGCAGTTCGGCCTGCGGCACTACTGCACCGTCGGGCTGAACCCGAAAGAGGCGAACAATGAGGAGCTGGCCGAGGCGGTCATCGAGATCCTGCCGCGCTACGCCCTGAAGGAAGGCGTCGTCGCCATCGGCGAGATCGGCTATGACGAGCAGACCGAGCTTGAGGACAAATATTACCGTCTGCAGCTGGAACTCGCCAAGGAGCTGAAGCTGCCGGTCATGGTGCATACGCCGCACCGCGACAAGCGTAAGGGCACGCTGCGCTCAATGGCGGTGGCGCTGGAGCACGGCCTCGACCCGGCCATGGTGGTCATCGACCACAATAATGAGGAGACTGTCCGCGAGGTGCTCGACCGCGGCTTCTGGGCCGCCTTCTCGATCTATCCCTTCACCAAGATGGGCAATGAAAGGATGGTCGAGATCGTCCGGACGTATGGCGTCGAGCGCATCTTCTGCGACAGCGCCTGCGATTGGGGCGTTTCCGATCCGCTCGCCGTGCCGAAGACCGCCGAGCTGATGCGCCGCTCGGGGATTTCGGAGGAGCAGATCCGGCGAGTGACCTACGCCAACCCGCTTGTGGCCTATGGCCAGAGCGAGCAGATCAAGGAGAGCGATTGGCTCGATCCGCCCGCCATCGATCAGCGCACGCTCTATATGGGCAATTCGGTGCTGCGCGGCGGGCAGTCGCCGCGCATCGAAGAGCCGCGCGGGGCAACGCGCGGCACGATCGAGGATTTGAAGATCGTCTGAGCGCGGGGCGCTTAGCTCATCTTGCCCTGCCAGAGGCCGAGAACGCCGCCGGTCGGATCGCGGACGATGCTGAACGAGCCCATTCCCGGGACTTCGGTCAGGTCCTTGACCACCTTCCCGCCAAGCGATTTCGCCTTGGCGGTCGCGGTCTTGACATCCTCAACCAGCACATAGGGCAGCCAAATCGAGGGCTCGCCGGGCATGGGATGCTTCATCATGCCGCCGCCCGTGCCTTCGCCCACCTTGATCACGGTGTAGGTGCCCTCCGGCATGGGCATGTCGTCAAGCTTCCAGTCGAACAACTGCCCATAAAAGGATTTGGCCTTGGCGGGATCGGTCGTGTTCAGCTCAATATGCACGAAGGGATTGGGCATTGCGCGCCTCCTTTTGGAATGCGTTGGAGCAGCGAGAGCCTGAAGCTGTCATGAGGGCTAACTCATTACCCTCGGCATAAGATCCCTTTTCGACCGCCGTTTCACGATGCTGTGAGCTTCGCCCGGCGCCGGCTCGCTTAGCCTCAGCCTGGGTAATCGCGGCGTCTCAACCGCTAAAGACATGGTCGAGGACGAGCTGCTTGAAGCCGGTCGCGGCGATCGGGCCTTCAGGCAAGAGCTGCGCTTCATTCGAGATGACGACGGGACCGTCATCAGCATCGCTGGTGATCAGGCCATGAGAGCCTTTGACGAGCGAGGTATCTCTGATCGGCGTTACGTCGATGAGATTGCGGAAGCCGAGCTTTCTTGCCGCGAGCTTGCGCGCGACCTTGAATTTGGCGAGGCGTATCGCCGGGTCGATGAACAGCTCCATCGGGTCGTAGCCGGGCTTTCGGTGAATATCGACCGTGCGCGCGAAATCGGGCGCCTTGTCGTCGTCGAGCCACCAATAATAGCTGAACCAGCGATCGGGTGCGGCAAGCGCGACCAGTTCGCCCGAGCGCGGGTGATCGAGACGCATCGCCTGCTTGCCTTCCGCGTCGAGCACCTGCGCCACGCCGTCCAGCCCTTCCAGCAGCCGCCGCACCTCGCCAGGGTCGGCGGCATGCTGCAGATAGATGTGAGCGATCTGATGGTCGGCGAGCGCGAAGGCGCGCGAGGCGCCGCAATCCAGCGTTTCGCGGCCCATCTCATTGCGGACGCGGGTATACCCCGCCTCGCGCAGCGTGCGATTGATATGCACTGCGTCCCTCACCGGGACGATGCCGTATTCCGAAACCACGATGACGCGGTCGCCGCGCCGCTGCGCGTTCTCGATCAGCTCCCCGGCGAGCCCGTCGATCTCGCCAAGATCCGCTGCAATCCGGGGATCGTCGGGGTTCGGCCCCCATTTCTGCAAGCCATAGTCGAGATGCGGCAAATAGCAGAGCGTGAGCGTCGGCCGGCGCGTCTTCGCGGACATGAAGGGTGGCGTCCGCGATCCAGCGGCTCGATACGATCGAGGTCATCGGCCCCCAGAACTGAAACAGCGGAAACGGCCCGAGACGGGCGTTCAGCTCATCGCGCAGCTCCGGCGGCTCGGCATAATGATCGGGGATTTTCCGCCCGTCCGCCGGGTACATCGGCCGGGGCGTGGCGCTGACATCGACGCTGGAGTACATATTGTACCACCAGAACATATTGGCGCAGGTGAAAGCCGGGATCGCGGCGGCGCCCCGCCTCCCAGATCCGCTCGCCCGCAACGAGACCGGCCGATTGCCGCCACAGCCAGGTCTCGGCGAGATCGCGAAAATACCAGCCATTGGCGACGGCGCCGTGCACCGCTGGAGGCTCGCCGGTCAAGCAGCGTGCTTTGCACCGTGCAAGTTACCGCCGGCACGATGGTTTGGAGCGGCCGCAGCGCGCCGTTTGCAGCGAATTTCGAAAGGGCAGGGGTGTGGCTGCCGATCAGGCGCGGCGTCAGGCCGACGATGAGCAAAACCAGCGTGTTTCTCATGGCTGTCCGCCTGACTTTCGATAGAGGCTGCCGGATCAGGATTAAGCATCGGGATGCTGTCAAGGCAAGCCGCGATCGCTGCTCGGCTGGCGTGGCTGGCCTCGCGAGATTTTTCCTTGACGCCTTCGCGGGGCCGGCGACACACTGAGCGCAATCAATAATTTCGCGCGGACGGAAACCCTAGGTGACAGGTCACAAATCGCGCCGCGGACGCGGCTGAAGAGACATTGCGCCCTGAAAACAGCGCCGCCCTCCTGCAACGCTTCGCCGTGGCCTATGAATATCCGGTTCATTTCACCGAGTTCTGTCTTCGCGCCTGGAAACCCGGTCCTTGCCGATACTCTGACGCGGCTCGAAACAGCGAGGCGCCATCGCTGCCTCGCGTTTCTGGACGATGGCGTCGACGCCGCCTATCGCGGGCTTCGCGCCGATATCCGCCTCTATGCCGAGCACCACGCCAGCGTCATGGACCTCGTCGCCGACCCTGTCGTCATCCCTGGCGGCGAGAAGATCAAGAACGAGCTGTTCTACATCGAATGGATGCAGAGCCTCGTCCAGGAGCACGGCATCGACCGCCATGCCTTCATCATCGCCATCGGCGGCGGCGCGGTGCTCGATGCGGTCGGCCTCGTCGCCGCCACCAGCCATCGCGGCATCAGGCTGATCCGCGTGCCGACTACGGTGCTCGCCCAGAACGACTCCGGCGTCGGCGTCAAGAACGGCATCAATCTCAGAGGCTCAAAGAATTTCATCGGCACCTTCGCTCCGCCATTCGCTGTACTCAACGATCTGAAGCTGATCGACGGCTTGCCCGCGCGCGAAAAAATCGCCGGCATGGCCGAGGCCGTGAAGGTTGCGCTCATCCGCGATGCCGATTTCTTCCGCTGGCTTGAGCACAATATCGACGCGCTGTCGATCTTCGAGCGCGAGGCGATGGCCACCATGATCTGGCGCTGCGCCGAGATCCATATGCGTCAGATCGCGCATGGCGGCGACCCGTTCGAGAGCGGCAGCGCCAGGCCGCTCGATTTCGGCCACTGGTCGGCGCACAAGCTGGAGACGCTCTCGCGCAATCATTTGCGCCACGGCGAGGCGGTGGCCATCGGCATCGCGCTCGACACGCGCTATTCGGTGGCGGTGGGGCTCCTCGCCCCAGGCGTCGAGGATCGCGTCGCGGCGCTGCTTGAGCTGCTCGGCTTCAAGCTCTGGCATCCGGCCCTCGACGTGCGTCATTCGGACGGCGACTATATGGTTCTCGACGGCTTGCGCGAGTTCCGCGAGCATCTTGGCGGCGATCTCACCATCACGCTGCTGCGGGAGATCGGCTGCGGCATCGAGGTCCACGAGATGGATCATGAGCTCGTGCTGCAATCGATCCGGTGGCTGAAATCGCGGCAGAGCCGGTCATGAAACTGGCGGACGGCAGCCATCTTACCTACTGCACCAACATCCATCGCGGCGAAAGCTGGAGCGAAACCCGTGCCGCGCTCGGGCAATATCTGCCGAGCGTCAAGGCGCAGGTCGCGTCCGGAGGCGCCGATGGGCGTCGGCCTGCGGCTTTCGGCGATCGCGGCCGAAGAGCTTTGCCGGGGCGAGGCGCTTGCCGAATTCAAGGACTTTCTCGCGGCAAGCGGCCTTTATGTCTTCACCATCAACGGCTTCCCTTACGGTCCGTTCCATGGCACGCGGGTCAAGGAAGAGGTCTATCAGCCCGATTGGCGGTTCAAGGAACGGCTCGATTACAGCAATCGCCTCGCCGACATCCTGGCAGAGCTGCTGCCCGAGGAGGCAGGGCTTGAAGGCAGCATCAGCACCGTGCCCGCCACCTTCGGCCCGATCGGCAGAGAGCCGGGCGTAGCTGACGCGATCGCGGAGAATTTGCTGCGGCACACCGCCTATCTTGCCCATCTCTTCGAGCGGACCGGCAAGCTGATCGCGCTGGCGCTTGAGCCGGAGCCGATGTGCTATCTGGAGACGACGGAAGGCGCCGCGCAATTCGTCGAAGACCGGCTTTATTCCAGAAGCCCTGTCGCCAGCTTGTCCGCGCTCACCGGCTTCTTGCGCTCGCACAGCGAAGAGGTGCTGCATCGCCATCTCGGGGTCTGCGTCGATGTGTGCCACGCTGCGGTCGAGTTCGAGACGCCTGCGGACGGTTTTGCACGCCTTGCGCGCTCCGGCATTCCCGTTTCGAAGCTGCAGCTCTCGGCGGCGCTTCGCGTTCCCGCGGTCGGCCGGGCGACGCGCGCGGAACTTCAGCGTTTCAATGACGGCGTCTATCTCCATCAGGTGGTCGAGCGGCGCGGCGATGGCAGCCTCACGCGCTTCCTGGATCTTGACGATGCCTTCGCCTCGCTCGATCAGGCGATCGGCCGGGAATGGCGCGTTCATTGCCATGTTCCGGTCTTCGAGGACGCGTTACCGGCTCTGGCCACGACACAAGACGTGCTCCGCGAGGTTCTCGCATTGCACAAGCAGTCGCCCATCAGCCGGCATCTGGAGGTCGAGACCTACACATTCGACGTGCTGCCCGAGGAGCTTCGTGACATCCCGGTGGATGCGGCAATCGCGCGCGAGCTGCGGTGGGTCAAGGACCGCCTCGCAGCATGAAGCTCTCGGTGGCATTCCGTCTTGGACGCGTGTCGAACCTGCCGACCATCTGGTCGAACACGCTTGCCGGCACGGTCATGGCCGGGGGAGAGCCCTGGCGCTTTTGCACGCTGCTTGCCGCTGTTGGCATTTCGCTGCTTTACGTGGCGGGCATGTATCTGAACGACGCTTTCGACCGCAATGTCGACGCCAGCAGAGCGGCCGGACCGCCCGATACCGGCCGGGCTCGTCAGCGCCGATACGGTGTTTGCGATCGGTTTCGGCCTGATGCTCGCCGGCCTCGGCTTCATCCTCTGGGCGGACGCAGTGGAGTCCACGCCAACCGGCTGGCGGCCGCTGCTCGCCGGTCTCTTCCTGGCCGGGGCCATCCTGTTCTATGACTGGAACCATAAGGGCAACGCGCTGAGCCCGTTTTTCATGGGACTGTGCCGCGTGCTTGCCTATCTCGTGGCCGGCTATGCGGCGGTCGCGGCGCCGGCGCCGGGGCTTTTTCTCGTCGCTCTGGTGAGCCTCCTCTATCTCATCGGCCTGACCTATATCGCCAAGCAGGAAAGCCTCGATCGGCTTGACGCGCTTCTGGCCGCTGCTGTTCCTTGCGGCGCCGGTGAGTTTACGGCCTTGGCGTGCTGCATCAGGGCGGCGTGCCCGCTTTGCTGGCCGTCGCCGCGCTCGCCGCGTTGATTTTGGTCGCGCTCACATTTTCTCCGCCGACGCGCTAAGGGGGACGTCCCGAAGGCGGTGATGAGGCCTGATCGCCGGCATCTCGCTCGTCGATGCGGTCTATCTTGCTGGCGCCGCCGATCAGGCGCGCGGCAACCGCCGCGCTGTTCTGCTTTCTCGCCACGCTCGCCATGCAGCGGTGGATAAGAGGAACATGAGCCTTGGACAAGACGGGCGGTGTCCCGGCTTGGTCATCTTGCGAGGTGTTATGCAGGGGGAGGACTCTCTCCTGAGGGGCGGCAATGAGTGTCAAGATCGTCGATCCGAAGCTGCATGGCCTTTCCCAGGCCGAGGCGCGGCTGCGCCTGACCACGCACGGGCCGAATGCGCTGCCGGAAGCCAAGCCGATCAGCCGGTGGCAGCGGCTGATCAGCCAGTTCAAGAGCGCGCTCATCTATATTCTGCTGTTCGCGCTTGCTCTTGATCTGGGTCTTTGGCTGCATGAAGGCGCCCGCCAGGTGCCGCTCGAAGCCGTGACCATCGGCCTCATTCTCATTCTGAATGCCGGTCTTGGAGCCTACCAGGAAGGCAAGGCGGAGGAGGCTCTGGCCCGCCTCAAGGCGCTCGCCACGCCGTCCGCATGGGTCAAGCGCGGCGGGCTTCTGCTGCAGGTCCCGGCGACCGAGCTGGTTCCCGGAGACATTGCCCGCATCGAGGCCGGCGACCGCGTCATGGCCGATGGCCGTTTGGTCGAGGGGCAGGGGGTGATGGCCGACGAGTCGATCGTGACCGGCGAATCGCTTCCAACCGACAAGGATCCGCAGGGCGAGTTGTTCAGCGGCACGCTGATCGTGCGCAGCAAAGGCTACATGGAGGTGACCCGGACGGGTCCGAACAGCACCATGGGCCGGCTGGCCACCATGATCGGTGGGATCGAGACGGGCAAGACGCCGCTCGAGCGCCGCCTGGGCGAATTCGGCAACCAGGTGGCGATCGGCATATTTGGGGTTGGCCTCGCCCTGACCATTGGCGGTTTGCTGGTCGAGGGGATCGGCCACCTGGGACAGGTTGCCCTGTTCTCCGTCGCCCTGGCCGTCGCCGCGGTGCCGGAAGGCTTGCCTGCGGTTCTGACGCTGACATTGGCGATGGGCGTGGAGCGTCTGGCCAAACGCAAAGCCATCGTCCGGCGCCTCAGCGCGGTCGAGGCCCTGGGCTCGGTCACTGTCATCGCCACGGACAAGACCGGCACGCTGACGGAGAACCGCATGCAGGTGCGGGCCATCGACGCCCCCGATGCGGAACGGGCGCTGCGTGCCATGGTGCTGGCAAACGACGCTGAGATTGCGACAGGAGCGGGCGACCCGCTCGAGGTTGCATTGCTGGAATATGTCGCGAGCCAAGGGACTGATCCCGCGAATGTCGAGGCGAGCCGGCCGAGGCTCTCGAGCCGCCCGTTCGACAGCATCACCAAATTCATGCGCGTCACCGTGACGGAGAGTGGTCAGCGCGTCAGCTATCTCAAGGGGGCACCCGAGGTCCTGATCCAGCGAAGTTCATTGCCGCCGGAGGAGAAGCGCGATTGGGAAGCGAAGGCGGTGCGAACATGCCAGCGAAGGCTATCGCGTCCTGGCCCTCGCCTGGCGAGAGGAGGAGCGGGAGGAAGACATCACATTCCTGGGCCTTGTCATGCTGTGGGACCCGCCGCGCGCGGAAGTGCCGGAGGCATTGCAGCGCGCCAAGGCCGCCGGCATCCGTGTGATGATGATCACGGGAGATCACCCCGCGACAGCCAAGGCGGTCGGCGAGGCTATCGGCATCACGACGGAGCGTGTCGTAACTGGGGCCGAAGTCGACCAGACGTCGCCCGAGCAACTGCGGGACCTTGTGCGCCAAGCCAATATTTTCGCGCGCGTGGCGCCTGAGCATAAGCTCCGTCTCGTCGAAGCGCTTCAGCATAACGGCGAAATCGTTGCCGTGACCGGAGATGGCGTCAACGACGCACCGGCGCTGAAGCGTTCCGATATCGGTGTCGCCATGGGGCTGCGCGGCAGCGACGTCTCGCGCGAGGTTTCCGATGTGGTCCTGCTGGACGACAATTTTGCCACCATCGTCGCGGCGATCGAGGAAGGGCGCAGCATCTATGAGAACATCCAGAAGTTCATCCGCTTCTTCTTCTCCACCGATCTGGCTCTCATCGTCCTCATGGTCGTCGGTCTAGCGCTGGCCTTCTTGCTCGGCATCAAGGACCCGGACGGCGGCACGTTCCTGCTGCCGCTGACGGCGGCTCAGCTGCTTTGGATCAATGTCGTCGCCGACGGACCGCCGGCGCTTGCCTTGGCCCTCGACCGCAACCCGGGCGTCATGAGCAAGCCGCCGCGGCCGCCAAGGTCGAGACTGCTCGATGGTGCCTCGCTGCGCTTCATCGCCATCAGTGGAACCGCGAAGGCCGCCGGCGGCATTGCCTTCCTTGGCGCCATGCCGCAGCTCGGCTTCTCGCTGGAAGAGACGCGGACATCCCTGTTCCTGTACGAATCCATGATGCAATTGGTCTTTGCCTATCCGTCGAGGCGGATCAGCGTGGTGCCTCTGCCCAATATCTGGATCCATCTCTCCGTCGGCTTGGGCGTGGCCCTGCAGGCGTTGACGGTCGTCCTCTCACCGCTGCGCACTTTGCTTGGCCTGGTTCCGGTCAGCGACGTCGTTTTCGCGGCGATCATCGCCTCCGTCTTGCTGACATGGGCGATCGCCGAATATGTCGGACGGCGGGAAACGCCAGCGGCGGGGTAGGAGATTTGGGCGCACGGAGCATTCTTCTGCTACGCCGCAACGGCGTGCTCGTAAATGTCCTCTTCCTGCGCGTTATGCATGCGTACGAGCGACTCGATCGCCTCGATCACGCGCTGGGCATCCCTGATCAGATAGCGATCGGCATCGGCGGGCGTGAGGTCGGTCGCGACCCGATCGAGGAGGCGGGCCAGATGCAGGATCTCCCGGTGCGCCCTGCTCATCGCGCCCAGGCTATGGCCGTCCGCCAGAAAGCCGGCGAGACGCGGATAGACCTTGGTCTCGTCGGCGCGCTCATGCTCGACAATTCGCCGTGTCACGACCTGGTTGGCTTCACCGATCAGCGCGACCGCGGTCTCCGGTCCGGCGTCGTCCAGCCCATCGGCGATTTCTCTCAGCCGATCGAGGCTTGCATCGAGCTGCTCATGCTCATGGCGCAGGGCTGTGGCTGTCGCGGCGGGCATGGACGTGCGCCAGAACGTGTGGCCAGGTGTCAAGGCCCTCAGCGCGTTGAGGATTACGGCCACATCGATCGCCTCCTGGGTCAGAGCTCCGGCAACCGGTGAGAGCCAGCCCAACTGCGGCAAAGCCCATGGCTATCCCCGACATGGCCATGCCTGCACCTATACTCTGCACCGCGATGGCCCAGGTCCGCTTGGCGATGACGACGGCTTGAGAGACGCGATCAAGGCGATCCACGAGGATGACGACGTCGGCCGCCTCCGACGACGCGGTGGCACCTCTCGCTCCCATCGCGATCCCGACATTCGCCGCGGCGAGGGCGGGCGCATCGTTGATGCCGTCGCCGACCATCACGGTCGGGTTCAGACGCTGCTCCATCGCGACGGCATCAACTTTGTCGGACGGCACCCGGTCGGCGAGCACGGCATCGAGATCGAGTGCGGCGCCAATGGTTTCGGCCGCATCCGCGCGATCGCCGGTGACCATGACGATCCGCGCTACGCCGGCTCTGCGAAGCGTCTGCACGGCGTGCGGCGTCTCGCGCCTGAGCTCGTCCCCCAGCAGCAAGGCTCCGATCGTTCGCCCATCGACCGACACGAAGACGCTGAGCGCCGAGCGCCAAGATGCGCGCCTCAGCACGCGCAAGGCCCAATCCTCGGGTTTGCGGGCGCCATAGACGAGCTGATGGGAACCGACACAGACCTCGTGCCCCCCGAGCCGTCCTTCAAGCCCGGACCCCATGGTTTCGCGGGCGTCCTCGGGAAGCTCCAGGGCGAGCCCTTTTGCGCGCGCGGCCTCCACGATCGCCGCTGCTACCACATGGTGCGAGGCTTGTTCCAGAGAGCCCGCCATCCGCAGCACCTCGTCCGGGCTCTCGCCGGGGGCTGCCTCGATGGCGATGAGCCGCGCCCCGCCAACCGTGAGCGTCCCCGTCTTGTCGAACATGACCGTATGGGTGCGAGCGAGCGCCTCGAGCGGGGCGCCGCCCTTGATGAGAATTCCATTCCTCGCCGCCTGGGATACGCCGGCGATGAAGGCGACTGGAGCCGCCAGAATGAGCGGGCACGGGGTCGCCGCGACCAAAACCGCCAGGCCTCGGACCGGATCGCCCGCGAGGAGCCAGGCCCCGCCGGCGACAACGAGCGTGACGGGCAACAGCAGAAGCGCGTAGCGGTCCGCGAGCCGGATGAATGGCGCTTTCGCGGTCTGCGCCGCGGTAACCAGGCGCACGATGCCCGCATAGGTGCTCTCGCCGGCCGTCGCGGAGGCCCGCATTTCGAATGTCTCGCCGGCATTGAGCGTGCCACTGCGTGCGGCTTCACCCTTCCGGCGGTTGACCGGGATCGGCTCTCCGGTCAACGCCGCCTCGTCGAGCATGGCGCCCGCGCTGGTGATGACGCCATCCACAGGGATGATTTCGCCGCCACGTACCAGGATGGCGTCGCCGACCGCGACCTCCTCGATGGCGATGTCCACGATAGCCTGTTTGCTCCGCCGGTGCGCGACCCTGGGAGCGCGATCGATCAGCGATTTGAGATCGCGCTCGGCGCGCGCAACGGCAAAGTCCTCGAGCACATTGCCGCCCGCATACATGACCGCCACAACGACGCCCGCCAGCGTCTGCCAAAGCATGAGAGCGGCCGACATCGACACGAAGGCAATTGCATCCACGCCCACGCGGCCCGACAGGAAATCGCGGATCATCGAGACCAGCAGACCCGCAGCGACCGGGAAGGTGCCCGCCGCCCAGATCCACTTCGCATCCCCCGTGCGGCCAAAGCTCCACATGAGCAGGCCAAGGCCGAGCCCCGCAAGGGCGACAATGATCAAGGCGCGCCGTAACACGCGTTCGAGGTTGATGCTCAGCAAGAATGTCGCCCGGAAAGGTTGCAGTTGCGACGCCTTTGTTGCCGTGGTGCGGAAAGCCATGACCGCGCTGAGGAAAATACCGAGATGACGAGGGAAAGTACAGGATCGCGCGGAACGGAGGGCCTGGCTCAAAAGCCGCCGCCCGTGCGGAAATCCGGGCCGGACAACTCGCGGCCGGACAACTCGCGATCGCCGCTGCTGCCGGGAAAGTTCGAGCTGCGCCGATAGGCGTCGCCCGGGCGATCGCGCCAGCGCTGGCTGTTCTGGGTGCGCATCCAATAATCGGCCGCGGTGATCGCGCCTTGCAACAGCAGCGCCAATAGCTGGGCGCCGCCCGTGGACGGCTCGAATACCGAGCCTGGCTCGTCGTAGCGGGCGCGCCGGAAGTCCGCCGCGATGCGAAGCAGCTCCTGTTTTCGGGCGAATGCCGCGTCGAGCGCCTCGCGCTTCGTTTTTGTGAGCCGTTCGACCGCCGCAACTTCATCCGCCAGCTTGCCGATCAGCGCCACGATCTCGTCGTCTCGCACGTCGGGGGTCCGGCGCGCATCGCGAACGAGTGCGTCCAGGTTCTGGCCTTCCAGAAACGTCACGGTGTTGTCGATCGCGTCGCGGAAGGATTGGTCCTTGCCCTCCGCGTAAACCTTGAGCTGGCTGCCTGTCTCGATCAGCTCAGCATTCAGAGCCGCTACCGCAGCGGTATGCTTGTCGCGCCGGTCATGCGCCTGGCGCAAGGTGTTTGGCAGGTCGTCGCCCGCAAGTTCGCGGATCTTGCCGGCCTCGAGCGCATCGAGCGCAGCCTTCTGTGCAGCCACAAGCTGTTTGAGCCGCTCGACATGCTGGCCAAGCCGTTCCGGGATCGCTGTCAGCATGGCGAAATTCCCGCGCGCGTCTTGATAGCCGATCAGCCGCGCGACCCAGCCGTCGAGCCATCGGATCAAGCCGGTGGCCTCGTAGCCGGAGGTGCCGTATTTGCGCTCCCACAAATACACGAACAGGGAATCCTTGCGGTAGGGCGCGCCTTTCTCGGCTTCTTCAGCGCGCGATTTCGCTGCTTTTTCGGTGGCGTTTTCAACCATGCCCAGATAATCGGCGTAACGCTTGGCATTGGCGCTGTAGGCCTTGTCGCTCGCCAGGGTTTTGCGCGCTTCCTCGCCGAGGTCATCGAGCTTCTTCTCCAGCGCGTCCACCTGGCGGTCCAGCTCGATCTGCTCCGACATGAGGCGTTCGCGCTCGCGGTTCGATTCGGCCTCTCGCTCTTGCAGCGCGGCCTGCGTCTTCTGGCGCGCCTCCAGGATCGACCGGACCTGGCCCGAAAGCTGGTCGGTCTCATCGATGACGCCATCGAGCAAGGCAAGCTTAGCGCAGAGCTCGGCAAGATCTTGAAATGCGTCCAGCCGCTTGGCGATCAGTTGCGCCTTATCCTGATTGGCCTTGTCCAGTTCGGCGTTCAGCCGGTCGACATCGGCACTGACCTGCGTCAAGGCCTCTTCGATTGAGGCGAGCGTCTGCCGCCCAGTGATCATCGCCGCTACCATTGGGTCAATGTGCCGCCCAGAGTTTCAAGGCGCCATTGCGGTTCGAGTTCACCGCGCCGTTTCACTCCGATGATCGGCCGTTGAATGATGCCATCGTCGCGCTTGTCGGCCTGGACGGCGTCAAACGCCGATTGCGATACGCGCACCGCCCATTTCTTCACCTTTTCCAGGCGGCCCGTCTCTTCATTCGTGATAGGCAGCTCAAGCACGCGGCCCGAACTATCGACCGCCTCAACGATCAGATAGTAGTTGCGCGCCTTGGGGTTAACTTTGGGAATGCGCCAGAGTCCGCTCTGCTCGCCGGGCCGCGATACGATCTTGATGTCATAGGCGAGCCTCAAATCATCCAGCAGCGTCTTCATTTCGGCCAGCGCCTGGCGCGCGGGGCCCGCCTTGCCCGACGCTGCGGCAGCCAGCCCGGCGTCGCGGAGCTGCCGAGCCTTGTCCTCAACGCTGGCCGCGTTGGTCTCCGCGCCGATGATCGAATAGAGTTTGTTGAGGTTTTCGGGCAGAAGCTGGGAGAGCTCGGCCTTGTCCGCGGCTTGCTGTCTGGTGCGCGGCGCGGCATAAAAGACCTCCCAGGACGTCCAAAGCAACAGAACCGCCAACAGGCCGCCGCCAAGCCATTTGCTCCAGCGCCAGCGCGTCACATAGAGCCGCGCCAGCGTAACCGAAAGGCTGGGGTGCGGAGGTTCATAAGCAAAACGCCGCTCCTCCAGCGCGCGCACGCCTTCTTCGAGGATGTGGTCGGGAACCTCGATGCCCTGACCGTGATAGATCGCGCGCAGCCGCTCGATGAGCTGGCCGCGCCGCGTTTCATCGTTGATCTCGCGCTCGGCAATGCGCTGGTCCTGCCGGATCGTGTCGACGACGTCCATCGACATCATGACATCGTCCAGCGGCAGCTTCACGCCTTCGGCGGGCGCGTTCATTTGCGTTTACTGGCTTGACGGAGGCGCCGGAAGCGACTGGATATCGGCGGCAAGACGGGCCATGCGGCGCTTGCCATTCTCCACCGCGTCGCGGATCTCCTCGGAATTGCGCGTCGCCATCACCCGCATTTCGTCGATGATCTCGCGCGAGCGCTCCTGGAAGTTGGTGACGCTGTCGACCAGCTTCTTGACGGCGTCGGCGCGCACGGTCGGGCCATAGCCGGCCCGCACCGCCTCTTCCGTCACGACGTCGCCGACCTCGGAGAGTGTTTCCAGGCTGTCGGATACGCCCTTCTTCATGGCATCGAGAAGTCTGGTGGATTCGTGCAGGCCGAACATGCCGGTAAAAGAAGCTTTCAGCGCCGTCAGCACCGCCTCGTTGGTCGAGAAAAAGCTCACGGCCTGCGCATAGACGCGCTCCTTGGCGCTGGTCGTCTGCATCAGCCGCGACATGATCACTTCAGAGGTGTTGTAGCCAATGGTGAGATTGTCGGCGAGATCCTTGGCAATCTGATAGCGACCGTCCTCGTTCATCAGCAGGCGCAGCTTTTCGTCGCGCTCCATCTCAAGCTGGGCGCGCTCGGCGGGCGAGTCTCCGGCAAAGTTTGCCACCTTGTCCGACGCGTCCTTCAGCACCAACCGCGCCTCTTCAAGCTTTGCCTTGGCTTTTTCATAGACCTCAAGAGCCAGAACCTGAGCCTGTTTGTACGCCCCCCGGTAATCGCGATAGGCGTCCATGATCTTCTGCTCGCGCGTGATCTGGTTCTTGGTCTCCTTGGCGACGATGATATAGGTCTTGCGGATGTCGTCGAAGCGGTCGGCGACGTCGCCGCGGGCAACCTTCATCCAGATATTGCTGACACGTTCGAGCGTGCTGATCTTGCCGTCTTCGAGCTGGTCGACGAGGGATTTGGCGTCATCGCGGATCGAGTTGAAGGCGCCGACGATATTATTGTAGCGCTGCCCGATCGTCATTCCGGCGACCTCGTTGCGGACGATCTCGTTAAAGGTCGACGCCTCGGCCAGCGTGCGGCCGATGACCGTCACCCGATCCTGATCGAGATCGGCAATCTGGTCGAGCAGGCCGGTAATCGGTTCGTCTTCGGTGCGCTTGGTCTCGATGCCGAGGTCGGTCACAGTCTTGAGCGCGCGGTCCAGATAGGCCAGTGGAGTCAATCGTGTCATAGAATTCGCCTTTTTCGCCTCAATTGCGCCGCGAGCTTATAGATAACGCACGCAGAGATTGAAAAGACGTTGACAGACGTGCACGGGCAGGAGCGCGGCGACGAAAAGCTAAGGCATCATTCGTGGCGCCTATGGCGAAACGGGCCTGACGCCGCCGCGTTGCGCCGACAACCCTTGGCGGGCGCGTCCAGCGACAGGCCGTTTATCTGCTGGCCATCATGGTCTTCAGGAAGCCGACGATGATGGTTAAAATGGCTCCGCCGGTGCCCACTGCTTGCGGGCGCTGCGGCCGCTGTCCAGGTTCAACAGTGTCGCCAAGTCGCCAATCGACTGCGCTCAACTGAATGCCGACAGTTTGCCGAAATGATTTGCCAGCAGGTAATAGGCAGTGACCCTGTTCCTGGTCCGATCGCCCTTCATCTTGTCGCCGACCGCCATGATCGCCTTGTCGAGGTCAGCATCTGACTGAATGAGCCCGAGCTTCTTTTTCAGGAAGTTGTCGCGTACCCGCGCGACTTCCTTTTTATCAGTGAAAGAAATTAGCGATGCGTCTTTGCTCTGCAGCGCAATTCCGCAATAGCGGACGATACCGGCGATCGCCTTTGCATCCGCATTCGGCACGTACTTCTTAACGTCGGCGGCCCAATCCTCAGCCATGGTCTTCTCCTGTGTTTTTCAACTCTGTCCCTCCAACCACGAACCAAAACAATCGTTCTTCATGCGAAGCGAGGTATCATTGAAGTCCGGATCGGCCTGCCTTAACCTGCCCGCCTTATCTCAAGCAATCGCGGCTCCAAGGCAAAGGCGGGAAGCGCACTTGACGGCCATACGGCGTGTATAGAGCGCCTCCGGTACCCGGCAAAAACCGCCTATTCTCATTTTCATCCGAGTTTTCTGAGCCTAGAACTTACCCATAAAAAAAATGCTAAGGAAAATACGCCGGCGAATGACAAAGGCGCCAAGACCGGCTTAGGCGCTCGCATGTTGACCGTCTTGAACGAGAGTCGTAGCGTTGCCGATGCGGCCGACGGATCAGCCGCCACGCCCGGCGTTGTTTGAGATTCCGAAATTTCAGCGAGGATACACCATGTCAAAATCGACGACGGACCAGTATCTGGAGAACAATACGAAATACGCTGGCGGTGAGACGATCCACAAACCCAACTACCCGGGAAATCAACGGATACAGCCGGCCAAGCGGGTTGCTGTCGTCGCATGCATGGACGCGCGCCTCGACGTGGAGGACCTGCTCGGTCTGCAAACCGGCGACGCGCACATCATTCGTAATGCCGGAGGCGTGGTGAACGACGATGTGATCCGCTGTCTGATCATTTCACATCACCTGCTCGACACCAACGAGATTATCCTGATCCATCATACGCGCTGCGGCATGCTCGCCTTTACCGACGACTTGCTCAAGGCCGGTCTCGAAGGCGATCCGGCAGCGGAGAAATTGCTCGGTCAAGCGACGGGGCGCTCATTTACGAGTTGCAAGCGAGCGCGTCGACGCCCTCCGCTTTCCACGCCTTCCGCGGCCAAATCGGGCCGCTCGACGCCCCGCGCGACGAGAAGAGCGTTGAGCGCCTCACTTGGGATGTGCGGCGAGGGATAGCATCGATCCTAAGCCACCCCTGGATCCCGACCACCGGCCCGGACGTGATGACGGTACGCGGATTTATCTACGACGTGGATACCGGCAAGCTCGAGGAAGTGAGCTATCCGGGACCAATGGGGTCGATCGGCTAACGACTTGTCCGTGGCGCGTCTTTGAACGCAAGATGCCGCGCCGAACGAATTGGGCGCAGAGTCGTTTGATTGATGATATGCCATCGGCCAGCTTATTCGGCTGGCTTACAGCGATCGCAGCCGCAGCTTCCGTAGCGAGCGTGTAGAAGAACGGGGGATGAATGACGCCGGCCCGTCTTGCGGTTTATGTTTTTGCAATCCTTTTGGCGCTGTCACCCGCACGGGCGGCAGAGGACGCCGGATCGGCCGCGAACAAGCACCAGGCCTCCGACGCGGCTCTGGTCCGCGAGCTACCGGCCGATGCAACGTCTCAGCATGTGCTCGGCAATGGCGAGAGCGCTCTCCGCTACAGCGCGACGGCAGGCACTTTGCCGCTGACGAATGACAAGGGTGCGACGGCCGCAAAGATCTTCTATGTCGCCTATACCACCGGCGATGCCAGTCGGCCGGTGAGCTTCATCTTCAATGGCGGACCGGGAGCGGCGTCGGCTTTCCTGCATCTGGGCGCGATCGGACCGAGGGTTCTGAACTTCACCGCAAACGGAGCGGCGCCTCAAACGCCCGTCGCGCTCAGCGACAATCCCGATAGCTGGCTTGCCTTTACCGATCTCGTTTTCGTCGATCCGGTCGGCACGGGTTACAGCCGGGCAAGCAGCAGTGGCGACGAAGCGGAAAAGGCGTTTTACGGCGTCGAAAAGGATGCCGATTCCATGACCGACTTTGCCCGGCTTTATTTGACGCGCAGCGGACGCGAACTCGCGCAGGTCTATGTCGTCGGCGAGAGCTACGGGGGCTTTCGCGCCGCGCTCGTGAGCAATCGGCTCCTCAAGGATGGCATCCAGGTCAAGGGAACGATTCTGATTTCGCCGGCGCTGGAATTCTCGATGATCAGGGGCGACGACTATGCGCTGGTGCCGCTGGCGCTGCAGCTGCCTTCCATCGCCGCTTCGGATCTGGAACGAACGAAAGGTTACGGCGCGCCGTTTGAGCCGGTTTATGAAGCTGAGACGTTCGCGCATTCCGACTATCTTCTGCAGCTCGCGCATGGTCTGGAGGTCGGTGAGGGAAACGTCGCCAAGCTTGCGCGCCTGACGGGACTTGACCCCAAAGTCATCGCGCAGCATCACGGCCGGGTCAGCGCGGGGCTGTTCCGCGATGAATATAGGCGTAACGAGAATCGCGCGATGAGCGCCTACGATGGCTCGGTCACTATCCCCCTGCCGCGCCCGGCAAGACATGCGTGGATCGATCCCATTCTCGACGACGCCGTCACCGTGCTGACGCCGCTGATGGTGAAATATGCCCGCGACGAGCTGGGCTTCCGGACGGATCTTCCCTATACGCTGCTGAATCGCGACTTAAGTCAGAAATGGGATTACGGCACGAAACCCAATGCCCAAGGCTATGCCGGCTGTCTCGACGAGCTGCAAGAGGCGCGCACGCTCAGCCCCGACCTGAAAGTCTTCATTGCGAACGGCTATACCGATCTGATCACGCCCTACAGCGTCTCACAGTTCCTCGTCAGCCAGCTCGCCCCCATCGCATCGGCCCGCCCTGTTGAAACCCATGTCTATCGCGGCGGGCATATGATGTATATGCGACCGGCGTCCCGGGCGGCTTTGAGCCATGACGTGCGCTCGGTTTATGAGGATCGGAAAAAATCCTAAACGGATCAGCGGCGCGCGGTGCCGGGCGGAATTTGCCGCCTCCCGATATATGTGGCCGTTGCCGATCGCTTCCGCGACTGCTTCGATGACCCAAACGCCACGCGATTGGTCCTGCCGTTTACGAAACCTGGTGCATTCCAATGAGGCGGCCGCGCGCTTGCTTGTGGAACCGGCTTTGCGCGTCTTGTTCAGTAGACGGGCACGTTCTATAGGGTGCCGAGTTTCTGAAACAGATGCGTCTCGGTTCGCCCGGCCTGTTGACTTGCGAGCCTGGCGCGAAACGGTTGCGGCTGTGCGTCCTGAATGAGCCGCGCCGATATCTCCGGCCGGCGGCTTTCGATCGACGGCCCTTGGTGTTCCATGATGAAAGCTGGTTGAGGTCCGTGAGCAAAAAATACAGCTTCGAGAGCTATGCCGATGCCGCCGCCGCAGTCGAGCGCATCTGCGAAATCTACGAGGACATGACCGAACGGATCAGGCGCCGTTTCCAGCGCTACCTGGAAGGACAGCGCGCGGGGGACTCTGTCAAGGATGCCTGCTACCCTGAGCTTAGGATGTCGGTCGGACATCATGCATTGGTCTACGACTCCAGACCCTCTTGGGGCACCTTGCCATATCCCGGCCGCTACGCGGCGACGCTCACCCAGCCGGCACTTTTTCGGGACTATTATCGGGCCCAACTCGGGCGGTTAGCCGATTACCACGGTGTCCCTTTTGAAGTCGGCGTCTCGAACCGGCCAATTCCGCTTCCTTTTGTCGTGGAGGAGGCGACCGCCGATCTGCAGCCCGAAGACATACGGGCGCTCCAGGCCGTGTTCGCGATGCCCGAACTCGCAGCAATCGAGGATGCGATCGCCAACGGGACGTTTCGCCCGGCCGCCGGACAGCCGCGTCCGCTTTCGCTGTTCACGGCCGAGCGCGTGGATTTCGCCATCCAGCGCCTGCATCACTACACCGGAACCCATGCTAGGCACTTTCAACGCTTTGTGCTTTTCACAAACTACCAGCGATACGTCGACGCCTTCATCGCGCATGGCCATGACATCATCGCCAAGGGCGGCGGCGAAGACGCCTATCAGTCCTTTGTCGAGCCCGGCGACGTCGTCTCGGATGTCGGTTCCGGAAACCGAAATCTAGACGCGCGCCACCCGTCTCAGCAGATGCCGGCTTATCACCTGACGCGCCGGGATCGCCTCGGCATCACCCTCGTCAATATCGGCATCGGCCCGTCAAACGCCAAGACGATTACCGACCATCTGGCCGTGCTGCGCCCGCATTGCTGGCTGATGATCGGCCATTGCGGCGGCCTGCGCCGATCACAGCAGCTCGGAGACTATGTTCTGGCGCATGCCTATCAACGCGAAGACCATGTGCTCGATCACGACCTGCCGGTCTCGGTCCCGGTGCCGCCCATCGCCGAAATACAGGTCGCGTTGCAGGATGCGGTGTCGCGTATCACCGGGCTCGGCGGCCAGGATCTCAAATCCCGCATGCGCACGGGGACGGTGGTGACGACCGACGACCGGAATTGGGAACTCCGCTCCAACGAGCTTTACAGCCAGTTCAACCGTTCGCGGGCGATCGCCATCGACATGGAGAGCGCCACGATCGCCGCCAATGGCTTCCGATTGCGTGTGCCCTATGGCACGCTGCTCTGCGTGTCGGACAAGCCGATTCACGGCGAGATCAAGCTCCGCGGCATGGCCGACAGCTTCTACCGCCAGCGCATCGACCAGCATCTGACGATCGGCCTTGAGACGATACGCATTCTTCGAGATCGAGGCGTCAATCAATTGCACAGCCGCAAGCTGCGCGCCTTCGACGAACCGCCGTTTCAGTGACGCTTCGACGGCTTGCGTCGAGCCGTGTCAGGCCAAGAAGACATAGCAATTCAGGATTCTGCTCATGCGCCGCACGTAAGGGCCCGATTGCGCTGCAGCCCGCGCCGCCGGGCATGGTCAACCCGCCCGCACGGAACGCCTGGAGAGCAGATCGTCACACGCAGAACAGATCTGCGATCCGGTCGACGAAGACGCGCAGCCGGCGTCAGCTTCGAGGACCGGCAGGACCTGCTCGGTCACCGCTCAGGCAAGATCACGACGCATTATTCGGCGGCAGAGCTGGCCAAGCTCATCGAGGCGGCGAATCGTGTTTGTGATTGCGATGAAGGACAGCCAGAACTGGTGGTTTTGCCGGGAGTTTTCCACGGCGGTCCCGCAGAACTCCCGCAAAGTTCGTCAGAGTACCAACGAAAAACCAGCTAAGTCTTTGAAATCGCTTGGCTGGGGGACTAGGATTTGAACCTAGATCGACGGAGTCAGAAGTCCGCTGTCCTACCGTTGAACGATCCCCCAAGATTTTTCCTTGGTAATCAGATACTTAGGCGCAAACTGCTTTCAATCCTAGGATGGCGTTTTCCAATTCGTTCGGCAAACGTTTACTCTGCATCCCGTTTTCCGGCAACCCTTCTTTGCTCTCGGCGATTGCGACAGGCGTCCCGAGGCGGCCTTGTCGATAGTGCGTGCGTAACGGTTCGCCATACGTGCCGATATGCCGAGTTTGTCAGCAATTGCACCGTCTTCCGTGCCGGCTTCCCGACGGTCCGCAGCCGCAGTTCCCCGCAATCCATAAATCGTCATCGAAGATTGCGGCGCGGGTCTTCTGAAAAAAGCGCTAAGCCGATAAGATGTCGGGTCAAATCGATCCCATTCATCAGCAACGATGCGAATGGCTTGGAACGTTGGAGACGAACCATTAGAGCGGCGGACCCTAAATTGGAATCGGAAGCGCCGCTCTACCTGTTTGTTTTGGCATCGATTTGTCCGAAAACCGCTTCGCACTTTGCGGTCCGATGCTCTAGGTGCCTGCTTGGCCCGATGAGCCACTTGATGTCGTCGCTCCTGATAGTTTTGCCCAGGTGTCGCGCAGCCCGACCGTGCGATTGAAGACAAGGGCGCCTGGACCGGAATCAGGGTCGAGGCAAAAGTAGCCTAGCCGCTCGAACTGCACGGGAAGCCCCGGGCTTGCGCTGGCAAGCAGCGGCTCCAGCCGGGCGTCCTTCACGACTTCAAGCGAAGCGGGGTCGAGTTCCTCCGCAAAGTTACTTGGATCGGGATTAGGCTGCTTGAAAAGCGGGTTGTAAAGACGGATCTCGGCCGGCACGGCGTCGGCCGCAGAAACCCAATGCAGCGTGGCCTGCACCTTGCGTCCGTCAGGCGGTGAGTTGCCGCCGCGCGTCTCGGGATCATAGGTGCATTTGAGCTCGACGACCTCGCCCACCGCGTTCTTCACCACCTCGCGACAGCTTATGAAATAGGCGTAGCGCAGCCGCACCTCCTTGCCAGGGGAGAGGCGATAGAATTTCTTCGGAGCATTCTCCATGAAGTCTTCCTGCTCAATGAAAAGCTCTCGTCCGAACCGGACTTTGCGCGTGCCTGCTTCCGGATCCTCGGGATTGTTTACGGCGTCGAGCTCCTCCGTCTGGCCGGGCGGATAGTTCTCAATCACCACTTTCAGCGGCCGCAGGACCGCCATTCGCCTAAGGGCGGTCTTGTTCAACATCTCGCGAATGGTGGCGTCGAGCATCGCCGCATCAACCACACTGTTCGCCTTCGCAACGCCGACCCGCTTCACGAATTCGCGCAGCGCGGCTGGCGGTACGCCGCGCCGGCGCAGGCCGGCGAGGGTCGGCATGCGAGGGTCGTCCCAGCTTGCAACATGGCCGCCGCGCACGAGCTCGGTCAGCACGCGTTTGGAAAGTATGGTGTGCGTGATGTTGAGGCGCGCGAATTCATACTGCCGCGGCCGGGAAGGCACAGGCAGATTTTCGAGGAACCAGTCGTAAAGCGGCCTGTGGTCCTCGAACTCCAGCGTGCAGATCGAATGCGTGATACCCTCGATGGCGTCCGACTGGCCGTGTGCAAAGTCGTAGCTGGGGTAGATGGACCACGTGGTCCCGGTGCGTGGATGCGCAGCATGGATGATGCGGTATAGAACCGGATCGCGTAAATTTATGTTGCCCGAAGCCATGTCAATCCTGGCTCTAAGCACCCGCGCACCGTTAGGAAACTCACCCGCGCGCATGCGGCGGAAGAGGTCGAGATTCTCGGGCACCGGACGTTCGCGCCACGGGCTGTTGCGGCCTGGCTCGGTCAGAGTGCCGCGATTGGCGCGCATCTCCTCTTGCGTCTGGTCATCCACATACGCCTTGCCGTGCTCGATGAGATGCTCTGCCCAGTCGTAGAGCTGCTCGAAGTAATCCGAAGCGTGATACAGGTGGCGTCCCCAGTCGAAGCCGAGCCAGTGCACATCGCGCTCGATGGCGTCGATGTACTCCTGCTCCTCCTTGGCGGGATTGGTGTCGTCAAAGCGCAGGTGGCAACGGCCGCCGAACTCCTGAGCGACGCCGAAATTGAGACAGATCGACTTGGCGTGGCCAATGTGAAGATAGCCATTCGGCTCCGGCGGAAAGCGCGTGACGACGGTCTTATGGCGCCCGGCGTCGAGGTCGGCCTGGATGATATCCCGGATAAAATCGCGCCCAGCCTCGCGCACCGGAGCTTCCTTCACATTCATCGGTTCATCATCCTGCTCTGCGCTGCGTCACAGCGCGTTGATGGTCCTGCGGGGATTTAACAAAACAATGCGCAGGTGCCAAGGTGGCGCAACCACCGGCATGAATTGTTCTGAACATCGTCGGTCTGAATTCCGCGTGGCAATTTGGCTAAATGTTTGCGCCGCTGGTCCGTTTCGCAAGACCGCTCGCCTCTACGAATCGCGTGAAGACGCCACCGTGCCGAAGCAGTTCCTCATACGATCCGCTCTCCACGATCCGCCCGTCCTTGAAGATTAGGATCGTGTCGGCGTCCATGATCGTCGACAGCCGGTGCGCGATGATGAAGGTCGTGCGTCCCTTGCGCACCGCGTCGAACGCCCGCTTGATGCGCGCCTCGGTCTCGACATCGAGGGCGCTGGTCGCCTCGTCGAGAATGAGGATCGGCGCATCCTTGAGGATGGCGCGGGCGATGCCGATGCGCTGGCGCTCGCCGCCGGAGAGCGCCGCGCCGCGCTCGCCGATGATGAAATGATAGCCGCTGGGCTTGGCGATGATGAAATCATGCGCCTCGGCAAGCCGGGCGGCGGCTTCGACCTCCTGATCGGTCGCATCCGGGCGGCCGATACGAATGTTCTCCATGATCGAGCGGTTGAAAAGCCCGACCTCCTGAAACACGGCGGCAATCGACTGGCGCAGCGAGGCCAGGGTCACGTCGCGAATATCGATGCCGTCGACGGAGATCCGTCCGCTATCGGGATCGCGCAGCCGCTGCAACAGCGCAAGCGCCGTCGTCTTGCCGGCGCCGGTCGGGCCGACGAGCGCGATGGTGCGTCCGGCCTCGGCCTCGAAGGTGAGATCGAACACGCCGGCATTGCCCTCACCATAGCGAAAGCTGACGGCCTCATAGGAGACGGTGCCACGAACGTCCTTGAGCGGCTTGGCATCCGGCTTCTCGATGATGCTGCTGGCGGTGTCGAGCAGATCGAAGAAGGCCGTCAGTGTCGGCAGCTGCGAGAAAAGGCGCGAGACGTAACTGGAAATCAGGTCGAGCTTGCCGATGAGCAGGCTGGCAAAGGCGACGAAGCTGACGATCTCGCCGACGGTTACTTCGCCCCGGCTCGCCAGCAGCGCGCCGACGGCGAAGATGGCGACCATGGAGATGGTGGCGGCGGCGCGCGTGAACACGGTGAGCAGTCCCCACCAGGTCAGCACGGGATATTGTGCGGCGAGCAGCTCCTGCATCAGCGCGCTAAGCGCGATCTGCTCGTCGCGCAGCCTGGCATAGCTCTGAACGATCGAGACGTTGCTGATCACGTCGCCGACGCGGCCGAAAACGTCCTGATGGTGGCGCTCGACCTCCGACTGGCCGGCCTGGGTGCGGCGGACGGCGACGACATTGACGATGGTGTAGAGCGTGGCAAGGGCCATGAGGATGGCGGCAAGCCGGGCGTCGATCGCTAGCGCGGTCGGGACGAGCAGCACGATGCTGATGAGCGAGGCGAGGTGCTCGCGCATGAAGCTCAGCCAGAGCGAGAACAGCGTGTCGGTGCCGGCAAGCAGGATGCGGACGATCCGGCCGGTGCCGCGCTCGGCATGAAAGCTGATCGGCAGGGTGATGGCGCGCTCGAATGCGGCGCCGAGTGTTGCGAGCCGTTGGCGGTGCGCCAGCCGGTCGGCCCAGACCGCAAGGACCACGCTGGTCAGCACGCCGACAAAGCCGAGGATGGCCCAGAGGCCGATCAGCGGGAAGGCGCGGCTGCCGCCGGCGAGCGCATCGACGACGCGGCCGAACAGGATCGGCTCGGCGAGCTGCAATATGCCCAGCGCCGCATTGGCGATGACCAGGAAGACGGTCAGCGCGAGCTCGCTGCGCAGGATGCGCAGTGCCCGTCCATAGGCCCGCAAGAGCTCGGTCATCACTCTTCGTCCTGAAGTCTCTTTCCTGCCTCCTCGCAAGCCACCGGCTCGCAAGCGGCGCGCGATGCGGTTGGCGATGCTGCAGAACACGGGCTAGGCTAAAACTTATCTGAAGCCGATGAAAATTGCCGCAACGCTTGCCGGAAAGAGCTGATGAGCTGGAACCCCGCCCTGGAGCCGCATTGCCCCACCGGATCGGAAATCGATGCCATCGAGACCGTGATCGTGCCCCGCGCGCGCGATCTCGGCGGTTTCGAGGTGCGTCGCGCGCTGCCATCCGCCAAGCGCCAGATGGTCGGGCCGTTCATTTTCTTCGACCAGATGGGGCCGGCGGAGTTTCTCACCGATCAGGGCATCGATGTCCGCCCGCATCCCCATATCGGCCTTGCCACGGTGACCTATCTCTATCGGGGCTCGATCCTGCACCGGGACTCACTGGGGACGAAACAGGAAATTTACCCCGGCGACGTCAATTGGATGATCGCCGGGCGTGGCATTACCCATTCCGAGCGGACCAGCCCCGAGGTCCGCGCGCAGCCGAAATCATCTCTGTTCGGCATTCAGACCTGGGTGGCGCTGCCCGACGAGGCGGAGGACACCGGCGCCGGCTTCGAGCATCGGGCAAAGGCCGAGCTGCCTTTCATCGAAGGCGAGGGCAAGACGGTCCGGCTGATCCTCGGCACGGCCTATGGCGAGACGCCGCCGGTCAGAACCTTCTCGGAGATGTTCTATGCCGACGCCGTGCTCGATCAGGGCGCGCGGCTGCCTTTGCCGGACGATCACGAGGATCGCGGGCTTTACGTGCTGGAAGGCGAGATCGAAATTGCCGGGCAAGCCTTCGAAGCGGGCAAGATGATGGTGTTCCGCCCCGGCGATGCGATCACCATCACCGCGCTGCGGCCCTCCCGCGTGATGCTGCTCGGCGGCGAGACCTTTTCCGGCCCGCGCTATATCTGGTGGAATTTCGTCGCCTCCTCGACGGACAGGATCGAGGCGGCGAAGGAGGCTTGGCGGCGGGGCGACTGGGCGCATGGCCGCTTTCATCTGCCGCCGGGCGATGATGCCGAGTTCATCCCGCTGCCGGATTGAGGGCGCCGCAGATTTCGGGGGATGGGACGACGCGCATGAGCGATGCGGTGATCACGAGAGAAGAAGGCCCGGTCAAGGGCCGCTATGTGGCAAGGGTGGCGGGGATCGACGAGGTCGCCGAGCTGACCTTTACCAAGATCAATCCGCATCTGATCAGCGCCGACCACACCGGCGTGCCCGACGCGCTGCGGGGCAGGGGCCTCGGCCTGGCGCTGGCGATGCGGCTCGTCGAGGATGCGCGCGCCGCGCGGGTCAAGATCATTCCACTCTGTACTTACCTCAACGCGGAGCGCCGCAAGCATCCCGAATGGGCCGACGTGTTTCAGGGGTGAAGGCGCGATGGGCGAGGCCGGCCGTTCCGCCCGAGACCATCGATCGCGCGGCGGTCTAAATCGCGGCAATGTCCGATAATAGGTCGATGAACGCCTCGCAGGCGCTGATCGCGGCCGCCTCGCGCATGGTGTGATAGCCGGTCGTCGGAATTTGCAGGGTCGTGCCGTCGACGAGCCCGTTCGATACCGCGATGATACGGCCCATCTCGGTGCTGCCCAAGGAGCGAGGCTTCAGCCCGTCCGCGACGAGGCGCTCATTCTGCCGGGCGATATAGTCGTCCTTATAGCTGAAGCCGATATGGCGCGCGCCGCAGAGCGCTTCAAGCGCTGCCGTCAGCGGTCCGTTGAAGGCCGCATTCGCATCGCGCCGCCGCAGCACGACCTGTTGCGCCGCCGCTTCCTCGCGGCTCGGATAGGGGCTGGTATCGAGCACGATGAGCTGGTTGGCCGCGCCGCCGAAGCGCCGGAACCATTCGAGCAGATAGCGCCAGCTTCGCCCCGCCTCTTCCTGCGCGGTGAAGAACGCCGTGCCCCGAAAGCCGAGCTCGAACAGATAGACCAGCACGGCGGCGGTCAGCACATTGTCGAGCTGTCCGACAAAATGGCCGTCCTCGATATGCAGGCTGTCGCGGAAGGCGACCGGCGTCCCGGCGACCAGATGCTCAAGCCCCTCCACCTCGAAAATGAGATTGTGCCGGTGCTCGCAGATCGCGGCGCGGCTGATCGTGCCGGCGCCGCGATAGGCGCCTGACCAAGGTTCATAGGCATAGACTGGGACACCGGCGAAACGGTCAGCGATCGTCAGCATCAGCTCTTCGGAAACCGAATTGCCGAGAAGGTCGGAGCGGCTGCCGGCGACGAAGGCGGCATATTGGAATTCGTTCGGCCCGGTGCAGATCAGCCCATGGCGGTCGATATGCGCGGAAAACATGACCGTTTCCGGTGCCTGGCCGCGCGCGACGAGCAGGCCCTCATACCAGGTTACCTCGGCGCCGCGCTCCTCGAGCTCGCGCTGAAGCACGCGGAAAAAGGAGTGCTCCGCGCCGACAACGCTGGGGTTGCGGATGAGCAGCTTCAGAAGATCGACGAGCGGCGCGTGGCTGGACAAGGGGCGCGGTGTTCCTTCGGCAGACGGTCGGTCACGCCATTCTTGCGGTAGTTGCGCGCCTTATTGCAATGCAGCATCATCAAAGCTGTGCGCGAAGCTGCAATCATGGCGTGCTGCGCTTGCCCTCCTAACGTGCTGACATATAGGTATAATCCCTTAGTCGCTCATGAGTAATGCGTATCCGTGCCACGCGCCCTCGGCGCCCTTCAGGAGACGCAGACCCATGAACGCTCTTCGCTTCGCCCTCTATGCCATCGCGGCCTTGATCGTCGTCGATGGCGACACCGTCAAAGCGCCCTACGGCGTCACCTACCGTCTTCTCGGCTTTGATGCGCCGGAAACGCACTTCGCCAAATGCGACGCCGAGCTTGAGCTTGGCCTCGCCGCGAAACAGCGGCTTGAGGAGCTGGTGGCAACGAGCGAGGTCAAGGTCATCGAGAGCGGCAAGCTCGACAAATATGGCCGCAGCCTCGCGCACGCTGACCGCCAATGGCCGCGATGTCGGGGACATCCTGATCGGAGAAGGGCTGGCGCGGCCCTATCACGGCGAGCGGCGCAAGAGCTGGTGCAGGGCGGAATAAGGGAAAGGTTGGTCGAATCGCCGGCCGGATTTTGTCCCAATAGCAGAGCGGCGCCCCCGGCCGGCCGGGTGCCGCAGTTTTAAACGCGTCAGGCGAGAGCCTTGGCGGCTTCTATCAGAAGGCGCTTCGGGATGACGACCGCGATTTCGCCTTCGCCCGTGTGCTTCCGTACCGATTCGCTGTTAAGCACTGTCACATCGAGCTTGCCGACAATCACCAGATCCTCGGGGCTGTCGCCTTCCATCACGGTCGGGCAGCCGCGGCCGCGACCCCCGCACACTTTCGCGATGACCTGAAAGCTGTTGTCCTCGTTCGTTCCCCGCATCTCGGCCTCCTATAACTCTGCCTCCAACTTAATTTTACCACAATTTGGGCTGGGATGAAGCGATTATGCGGCAAGAGCTTGTCGGGCTGTGAATTGTCTCGGCTTGTGCGGTTGTTGAAGGCAGGCCGGATTGCCGCGCCCGCACGAGCCGAACCGGTCAGCCGATCTGGACCCAGCGTACGATCACAGCCGCCGGAATGAACCAGATCACGACCGTGACGAAGTAAAATAGGATGTGCCAGGGCGTGGCCAGGTCCGGCAGACGCGCGATCGCGACGGAGATCGCGAAGGCGTAATAAGCAAGCGAGAAGACGATAAGCGCGACGCTGCCGATCAGTTTTCTGAGACGCACATTCATGGCGCAAGCTTTAGCCGGAATGGCCGCGTCAGCCAAGCGGGCGATTGCGCGGCGCGGCATTCGCGCCCATTGCCTGGCGGGCGGATCGGCGCTAGCTCTAGCGCAAGAACGAGGCCAGATATGTCATCGATGGTCGACAGCTCCATCCCCATGCGGTCAGGCGCGCATCCGAGCCGGGCGAGCCTTACCGGCATTCGTCTTTGGCTTTTCTCGGTGGCGGCCCTGGTCTTTGCGATGGTGCTTGTCGGCGGTGCCACGCGGCTCACCGGGTCCGGTCTCTCGATCACCGAATGGCAGCCGATCCTCGGTGCCATCCCTCCAATGAGCGCCGCCGATTGGCAGGACGCATTCGAGAAATACAAGCAGATCCCGGAATATCAATTCATCAACAAGGGAATGAGCCTTGAGGCCTTCAAGGCGATCTATTGGTGGGAGTGGTCTCACCGCTTGCTTGGCCGGTTTATTGGCGTGGCCTTTTTTGTGCCGTTCCTGATCTTCTGGCTTCGCGGCGCGATCCCGCCGCGGCTCTTCCCGAGGCTGATCGGCATCTTCCTGCTCGGCGGTGCGCAGGGAGCGCTCGGCTGGTATATGGTGCAAAGCGGGCTTGCGGACCGCACGGATGTCAGCCAATACCGCCTCGCCGCCCATCTCGGCATGGCGGTGCTGATTTACGGCGCAGTCCTCTGGGTGGCTTACGGCGCCGGTGAGCGGACCGAACTGGCATCGCCCCTGCCAGCGGTCTTAAAGGTGACCGCCGGCGCTCTTGCATGCCTTGTCTTCCTGCAGATCGTGCTTGGCGGCTTTGTCGCCGGCACGGATGCCGGGCTCTCGCATAACACCTGGCCGCTGATGGACGGCGCGATCATCCCCGACGGCCTCGGCGTGATGCAGCCCTGGTATCTGAACCCCTTCGAAAATGTGCTGACGGTTCAATTCGATCACCGCATGGCCGCCTACGCCATTGCGCTCGTTGCGGCTGCGCATCTCTTGCTGAGCTGGCGCTATGGTCATGGTGCGGCGAAAGCTTTGGCGGCTGCGGCTTTCGCGGCGGTCCTGGCGCAGATCACGCTTGGCATTTTCGCTCTTTTGACTCAGTTGCAGTTCGGCCTGGCCCTGGCGCATCAGGCCGGCGCGATTCTCCTCTTTGCGCTCGTCCTTTATCAGCTTCATATTCTGACGCGGCGCGCCTAAAGCCACCGCTTGCGCCGCCGGAAGCTTTTCAGGTTTTTGAAGCTGCGGCGCTCGCCGCCGCTGCCGCCGAGATAGAATTCCTTCACATCCTCGTTTTCGGCAAGTTCGCTAGCGGTGCCGTCGAGGACGACCTTGCCCTGTTCCATGACATAGCCATGGCTCGCCACCTGCAGCGCGGCGCGGGCGTTCTGCTCGACAAGCAGGATGGTGACGCCGAGATCGCGATTGATCCGGGCGATGATGCCGAACACTTCCTTGACGAGCATCGGCGACAGGCCCATGGAGGGCTCGTCCATCAGAATCAGCTTTGGCCGCGCCATCAGCGCTCGCCCGATCGCCAGCATCTGCTGCTCGCCGCCGGAGAGATAGCCGGCAAGGCCAGTGCGCTCCCTGAGGCGCGGAAAATAGCCGAGCACCAGCTCCAGATCATCGGCGATGCCGCGATCCTTGCGGGTGAAGGCCCCCAGGCGCAGATTTTCGAGCGCCGTCATATCGGCGATGATGCGGCGTCCCTCCATGACCTGGAAGATGCCGCGGCGGACGATCTTGTCGGGGTCTGTGCCGTCGATCCGCTCGCCGCCGAAAAGGATCTCGCCGCGGGTCACCTTGCCGTTCTCGGTTCTGAGGAGACCGGAAACGGCCTTCAGCGTCGTCGATTTGCCGGCGCCGTTCGCACCGAGCAGGGCGACGATCGCCCCGGCTGGCACGGAAAAGCTGAGGCCACGCAGAACGAGGATCACCTCGTCATAGACGACCTCGATATTGCGCACGTCCAGCAAGGCATGCGCGGCTTTGTCTTTCTCGGGCGCGGAAGGCGCGGCCTGAAGCTGCATTGTAGCGTCTTCTAAAGGTTGGTGCGTTTAGCCCCACCCTCACCCGGCGCTTCGCGCCGCCCTCTCCCGTCAAAGGAGAGGGCGTACTCGCGGCAATCTCGGCATTTTGCCCTCTCCCCAAGGGGAGAGGGCTCCCGCCGGAGGCGGGTGGGTGAGGGGTACAGGCGCCGCGACCTTGTTAGCTTACCAGCCGAGCGTATCCGGCTTGCGCTCAAGCTTGACGGTCTTGACCTTTTCGATCTTGATGACGCCGTTCTTGACCAGGTCGGCGACGGGCGCATCGGTCGCGCCGCTGACCTTCATCCGGTAGAGGTTGACATCCATCAGTCCGCGATGATCATCCGCCGTCCAGGTCGAGGGCAGGCAGACGCCTTCCATGCCGGCCGGCACCCAGTCCTTCTTCTGATACATGCCCTTCTGGACGTTCGGACCGTTGACGCCGCCATTCTTGGCGGCCCAGTTCATAGCCTCGACCATGTACATCGCCGAGCAGACGCCAGCGAGATAATGCACGGGCCGGTAGGTGTTCGCGTCGCCCGAGATTGCCGAGATCTGCTTCAGCGTCGCCATGCCCGGCGCCTCGCCATTCCAGACGATGCCGGTGCGAACGGGAAACACGACCCCATCGGCCGCTTCGCCGGCGGCCTTGGCCGCGTTCTCGTCCATGCCCCAGACATTGCCGAGGAACTGCACTTTGACGCCGGCCGCCTTGCACGCCTTGATGACCGAAATGTTCGAGCCGGCGGTATTGGCGAGATAGGCGTAGTTGGCGCCGCCGTCCTTGATGGTCAGGCATTGGGCGGTGTAATCACCAGGCGTCATCGCAAACTGCACCGGCGGCAGCACGTCGAAGCCGAGCTCCTTGGCCATCGCCTCGCCCGCTTCCTTTGGCGAATTCGGATAAGGGTGATTGGCGCCCATATGCACGAATTTCGGCTTGCCGGAGCCGCCTTTGGCTTTCCAGTCCTCGGCCGCCCAGGTCAGGAGAGCGCGAACGGCGTCGGAATAGCTCGGACCGTAGAAGAAATTGTAGGGCGCGGGTTTTGCCTTGCCGCTCTTGCCGGTCGGGTCGGTGAGCGCTGCCGAGTAGGATGCGGAGTAATAGGGGATCTGATCCTTGGTGACGAAGGCGATCAGGGCCTCGGTATCGGCCGTGCCCCAGCCCTGGATCGCGGCGACCTTCGAGGAGCCTTCCGACCATTTTTTATATTGCGCGACAGCCTGCGGCACCTTGTAGCCGTAATCGACCGTGTCGACCGCGAGCTTGTTGCCGCTGACGCCGCCCTTCGCATTCACATAGGCCAGCGCGTCAGCCACGCCCTGCGCATAAGGCACGCCGACGTCGGACGTCGGCCCGCTCTTATCGGCGAGATGGCCAACGGCAATGTCCTCGGCGAACGCCGCCGTTCCCGCCATGGCGGCGGCGGCCGTGACTCCGAGCAAAACTGAGAGCCTCATCGAGGTCCTCCTAAATCGTTCTTATGGTCCCACCACTAAAGCAAAATGCGATGGCTTGCTCAATGCGATTAATGGATAGGGTTTGCCGCAAGCGCGCGGTCAGTTCGTCGCGAACAGCTTGGGCAGCGTCTTGGCGAGGGATTGCTTGAGCAAATCCCAGACAATCTTGCGGGTGCGAGCGTCGCGATGGCGGCATTTGCGTCTTCGGGCAGCCGTTCGCCATCCTTCATCTTGTGGTTCGGTCCTCTCAGCACATCCGGCATCAGGGTGAGCTTGATCGTCGAAATCGAATTCGGCGCGCAACGGGCTTGTGACTGCCATCGAGGCGGCCAGCCTGTAAGTGCGTGGACATATTCCGGGCCGGAGTTGAAAATGTTCCCAAGCGCAGCACGCCCAGGCCGCTAATCCTTGATTTGTCGTGCGACGCGGTAGGCAGGCAGGACGAGCAGATAGTAATCGCAATGCTGCGCGCCGCGTATCGGGAGACGAACTTGAGCAATTCGTCCTCAAAGCTCTTGAAGATAGAAATTCCCTGCTTTGAACTTTTCGAAAGCCTCCGCTGGAACTGGTGATGGTCTTGATCCTGAAATTCTTCTTAAGCATCTGCTGAACGAGCCCGCTGACCTGGTCGTCTGATTTTCCAATTCGCGATAGGAAAGTTTTGCTCCTCGTTGCCGAATACCATGATACCGACCTTCTTGACGGTCGCAACGTCGCCGAGCAGTCGAAATAAGCCCGATCGTCTTCACACCCGCCTCCCGCTTTGCAGGCGCGGACTTCTGTGAGGCTTTGGCGTGTTCTTCCTTGGCGATGAGATGCGCCGGCGGCAGATAGCTGCCTGCGTTCTGAGAACCCGGGCCAGGCTGCTGCTGAGCGTATGATGATGCGGATGATAGCGAGACAAGCGCTGCGATGATCGCCGCGCCGCATAATCTGGCAAACATTGCACCCCCCATGTGAACGAGCCGGAGTTTTGGCATGCGGGCCGAGCCCGCGCAATGCCGTCTCGCGATCTGCCCCCAGGCGATTTGCGCCGCGCCTCGAGCAGCGCCATCCGCAAGCTCAATGCGAGAACGGATAAAGCTTCCAATAGGCTTTGATCTGCTTCCAGCGATGGGCGAGGCCGTCCGGCTCGAAGATCAGAAACAGGATGATGACGCCGCCGATCGCCATCTCGCGCAGAAAGGAGAGGTTGTTCTTGAGGCTGAGCGCGTGATCGATAGGCGTGCCGGTGAGGCTCGCGGTCAGCCATTCCATCGCCTCCGGCAGGATCACCATGAAGGCCGTCCCCATGATCGTGCCCATGATCGAGCCCAGCCCGCCGATGATGATCATGCCGAGAAACTGGATGGAGAAGAGAATCGTAAACCCCTCGACCGAGACATATTGCAGATAATGTCCATAAAGCGCGCCGCCGATCCCGGCAAAGAAGGATGAAATGCCGAATGAAAGCGTCCGGTATTTGGTGAGGTTGATGCCCATCATCTCGGCGGAGAGATAATGGTCGCGCACGGCGACGAGGGCGCGGCCGTCGCGCGAGCGCATCAGATTGGTGGCGAGGATGAAGCAGACGACCAGATAGGCGAGAACGACGTAGAAATAGCTGAAATCGGTGTCGAAGGCCTGGCCGAAGATCGAGAAAGGCGCCGCGACGGTGCCGGCGACGCCGCCCGAGAACCAGTTCGCGCGCGCAAAGAAATCCTGAAGGATATATTGCGCCGCGAGCGTCGCGATGGCGAGATAGAGGCCTTTGAGACGCGCCGCCGGCAGGCCGAAGACGAGGCCGACCGCCGTCGTCATCAGCCCGGCGATGGGGATGGCGAAAAAGACCGGCACGCCGTAATTGTTGCTGACATAGGCCGAAGAAAAGGCGCCGAAGCCGAAGAAGGCGGAGTGGCCGATGGAGATCTGCCCGGTGAAGCCGACGAGGATGTTGAGCCCCAGCGCGGCGATCGACAGATAGCCGATCTGGATCATCAGGCTGAGAATGTAGCGGTCGAAGACGAGCGGCGCGAAGCACAACAGGATGACCGAGGCGATGACGACGTTCCGGCTCGTGACCGTCGGGAAGATCGTGGTGTCGGCGGCATAGCTGGTCTTGAATTCGCCGGCCGGGATGATGCTCTGCATCGCCATGGATCAGCTCTTCGCGCCAAGTTTCAGATTTGCGCACTGTCGTCGCCCCGGACGGCGCAATGCGCCGAGCCGGGGTCCATTAGCCTCTCGCCGAAGCAAAGCCGAACGGTTAGACCAATAGGTCCCGGCTCTGACGGCCTGCCCCGGTCCACGAACCGGGGCCGGGGCGACGGAGTGTGTCGTAGCGCAGCGCATCCTGATCAGCTCCGTCTCATCAAACCCGCTCGATGTCACGGGTGCCGAACAGCCCGTAGGGTTTGATCATCAGAATGATGATCAGCACGTAGAACGGCGCGATCTCATAGAGGTTGCCCCAGTGCAGGAACTGCCCATCGACATATTGGGCCAGATTTTCAAGCAAGCCCGACGATCAGACCGCCGAGCACCGCGCCGAGTAATGCTGTCGAGCCCGCCGACGATGACGGCCGGGAACACCTTGATGCCGTAGAATGAGAGCGCCGAGGAGACGCCGTTGACGATGCCGACGACGATGCCGGCGACGGAGGAGACCACCGCCGAGATCGCCCAGGCCATGGCGAAGACGTTCTTGATGGAGATGCCGAGCGACTGCGCGACTTGCTGGTCGAACGCCGTCGCCCGCATCGCAAGGCCATATTTGGAATAGGTGAAGAAGACGGCAAAGCCTGCCATCAGCAGCAGCGAGATGCCGAGGCTCAAGAGGTAAATGGTCTGGACCTGCACGCCGGCGATATCGATCTGCTGTGTCTCGAAGACCGGCGGGAAGGGCTGGGCGAAGACGCCGAACATCCATTTCATCAGCGCCTGGAAGACGATGGAAAGCCCGATCGTCACCATGATCACGGAGATGATCGGCTCGCCGATCAGCGGCCGCAGCACCACGATTTGGAGCAGCACGCCGAAGATCATCATGAAGACGAAGGTGAGCAGCATCGCCCAGACGAAGGGCAGCTGATGCGAGGTGATCAGCCACCAGCAGACCCAGGCGCCGATCAGGAGGAACTCGCCTTGGGCGAAATTCACCACCTGGCTCGCCTTGTAGATCAGCACGAAGGACATGGCGACGACACCGTAAAGCGCGCCGACGATCAGCCCGTTGATGATGAACTGCAGGAGAAGCGGATCGTACATGGGCGTCAGGCGGCTTTCGCGGGCTTGGTTGACGGGGCGGCGGTGGCGAGTTCGGCGACGGGGAGCGTGGTCTGGATGCGCTGCGTGGTGCCGTCCTGGAAATGGATCACCGTGTCGATGTCGATAGCCGTGCGGCCCGCATAGATCGCGTCGATGATCGAGGCGTATTTCTCGGCGACGACGCCGCGCCGGACCTTGCGTGTCCTTGTCAGCTCGCCGTCATCGGCGTCCAGCTCCTTATAGAGCAGGATGAATTTCGAAATCCGCTGGGCCGGCGGCAGCGAGGCGTTCACCGCCTCGACCTCCTTGCGCAAGAGCTCGTAGACTTCGGCGCGGCTGGCGAGATCGCTATAGGTGGTGAAGGCGATGCGGTTCTTCTCGGCCCATTTCGACACGATCGAATAGCGGATGCAGATCATCGCCGCGAGATAGTCGCGTCCCGCGCCTAAGATCACCGTCTCGGCGATGAAGGGGGAGAATTTCAGCTTGTTCTCGATGAATTGCGGCGAATAGCGCTCGCCGCGCGCCGTCGCCGCCAGATCCTTGATACGGTCGATGACGATGAGATGGCCTGCCTCGTTGAAGAAGCCTGCATCGCCAGTGTGCATCCAGCCTTCGCGCATATCGGCGGCGGTCGCCTCCGGGTTTTTGTAGTAGCCGGAGAACATGTTCGGGTGGCGCGTGACGACCTCGCCGACGCCGTTTGCATCCGGCTGGTCGATGCGGATTTCGACATCGGCAAAGCCGAAGCCAACGCTGTCGAAATCGACGTCGCCGGCCTTGTGGATGGTGTAGGCGCCGAGCAGCTCGGTCTGGCCGTAGAGCTGGCGCAGCGGTACGCCGATGGCCTGGAAGAAGCGGAAGGTATCGGGGCCGAGCGCCGCGCCTCCGGTCGCCGCCGAGCGCAGCCGGGTGAAGCCGAGCCGGTCCCTGAGCGCGCGGAACAGGATCGCGTCGGCCAGCCAGGAGCGGCGGCCCTTGCTGAGCGCCTTGAGGCCGCGCGACAGGCCGTAATTGTAGAGCGCGCGCTTGAAAGCGGTCGTATCCATAATCCGCGAGCGGACATCGGCGGCGATGCCCTCCCAGACGCGCGGCGCGAACAGCACGAAGGTCGGCGCGATCTCGCGGAAATCGTGCATCAAGGTTTCCGGCTCCTCGACGAAGTTGACCGTCATCCGCGAGATCAGCGCTTTGCCGAAGACATAGATCTGCTCCATGATCCAGGGCAGGGGAAGGGCGGAGACATATTCGTCCTTCGGGCCTTTCGCGTCGGCTTCGAGATAGGCGGCGCAGTGCCGGATCAGCGCGCCCGCGCTCAGCATGGCAAGCTTCGGATTGGCGGTCGTGCCGGAGGTGGTGCAGAGGATTGCCGTGTCCTCCGGGTTGGTCGCGTCCACCAGGCGATCGAAGAGCGCCGGGTCCGACGCGGCCAGCTCGCGCCCCTTTTCGATGAGCGCGTCCACCGATATGAGGCGCGGATCGTCATATTTGCGCATGCCGCGCGGGTCGGAATAGATGATGTGGGCAAGGCTCGGGATGCGGTCTTCGAGATTGAGCAGCTTATCGACCTGCTCCTCATCCTCGGCGAAGACGGCTTTCGCCTCGCCGTAATCGATCAGATAGGCGACCTCCTCCTCGAGCGCGTCGCGATAGATGCCGAGGCTCATCGCCTTGATGGCGTGAGCCGCGATCTCGCCGCAAACCCAGTCGGGCCGGTTGTCGCCGATCAGCGCCACGACATCGCCCTCGCCGATGCCGAGCGCCATAAGTCCAAGCGCCAGATCGCGAACCTGGTCGTGATAGCGCTGCCAGGTCCAAATGTGCCAGATACCGTAATCCTTTTCGCGCAGGGCGATCTCGGCGCCATGCTCGCGGGAGTGCTGGCGCAGCAGCTTCGGCAGCGTGTCGGCTTCGGCGATGAGAGCCTTGACCTCGGCGTTCATGGTCTGAGCTCCGCGGGAACCGGGTCTTCAGGCTCGACCAGAAGCTCGTCTTCCTCGCCGAGATAGGCCGCCTTGACGTGAGGATCGGCCAGCACCTCCTCGGGGAGCCCTTCGGCGATCTTGCGGCCGAAATCCAGCACGGCGACGCGGTGCGAGATGTCCATGACCACGCCCATATCGTGCTCGATCATGATCACCGTCATGCCGAACTCCTCGTTCAGATCGACGATGTAGCGCGCCATATCCTCCTTTTCTTCGAGATTCATGCCCGCCATCGGCTCGTCGAGTAGGATCAGCTCCGGCTCGATGGCCATGGCGCGGGCCAGCTCAACGCGTTTGCGCAGACCGTAGGAGAGCGTGCCGGCGGGCGCCTTGCGCACCGGCTGCAGGTCGAGAAAATCGATGATCTCCTCGACGCGTCGGCGGTGGCGTAATTCCTCGCGCCGGGCGCCGGTCAGCCAATAGATCGAGCCGGTAACGAAATTGTTTCGCAAGAGATGATGGCGGCCGACCATGATGTTATCGAGTACGCTCATATGGTGGAAGAGCGCCAGATTCTGGAAGGTGCGGCCGATGCCCAGCCTTGCGCGGTCGGCGGGCCGGCGGCGGGTGATGTCGGCGCCTTGGAAAGCCACCCGGCCCTCGGTTGGCCGGTAACGCCCGGAAATGCAGTTCAGAAGCGAGGTTTTTCCCGCGCCGTTGGGTCCGATAATCGAGAAAAGCTCGCCCGGCCTTACGCCAAGGCTGACATGGGAGAGCGCGCGCACGCCGCCGAAGCGCAACGAAACGTCGCGGATCTCAAGGATTTCGGGCATTCAGGCGCCTGTTGCGTTTCCTCCGCCCCTAGTGAACTCGTAACGGCCTAAAGGATCAAGCTTCCTTTCGTAGGATCGGACGCATTACGGGCCGGCGCCGGTCGGGACCAGCCGCAAATCGCCCCGAAACCCTGCTTCATCCAAAATGCTCCGAACAATTGACCGGCCCCTCGCAGCACGAGGTTGGCGGCGCGCCGCATCGGGGATAATGTGCGGCGAGGCAATCGGTAAAGCGGAAGGTGAGATATCCTCGATGATCAGCCAAGGCCATTACGGCTCAGCAGGGCGTTGCGCGCTCGTTCTCGCGGGCATCGCCCTTTTCTTCACCGGCGCGGCGCTCATTGCCAGCGGCCGTGCCCAGACAAGCGCCGACAGCCTCAGCCGCGCCGACGACCCTGTCACCCAGGAGGATGTGCGCAGCTTCGCGGAGACGCTGATTGGCAAACCGGGCGCCAACCGGGGCGCACCGGCGACACCCCAGCAGCTTGAACAGAAGGCGCAGCGCATCACTGCCTCACGGGCTAATGCGCAGAACCGGACTTCGGTCAAGCTCGGGGAGGCCGAGCTCGGTCTTGAACCACCTCCCGGCCATTGCTTCCTCGATGAATCTCAACCCAGCGATGCCCGGCTTGTCGGTCTCCTGCAGTCGATCTTTCGCGGGGAGCTGCGCATGCTCGGGGCGTTTGCCGACTGCTCTCAGCTCAAATCCTGGCGCACCGGCCAGCGCAAGACGCTGAGCGATTACGGCCAGTTTCTGGTGCCGCTTGGCTTTCTAGACAAGAAAGTCGATGGGGCAACCAAGCCTTATGTAGACACGATCTGCGACACGCTGCGCCAAAACGGCGGCGAGCTCATCAGCAAGAGTGCGCCCCAGGTCAAACAGCGCTTCGAAGAGGCGCTGAAGGGCGCGAAGATGAACGAGGTTCGCTTTCTCGGTGTTCTCGGCCAGGACGATAACGCCTGCTATTTCGGCCTGATTCAGAACATTATAACCGAGTTCGGCGACCCCAAGACCCAGGTCGACGTTTCCGCCATCGCCTTCATTTCGGGCAAGATGATTTACATCAATCTCTATGCGGTGCATGAAGGCGACTTCACGCTCGGCGAGGTGTTCGAGCGCCAGAAGGCGAATGTCGAACGCAATCTGAGCGTGAATGGCGGCTGAGGCAGAGGAGGGTGGCCATGGCGATTTCCGGCGAAGGGGCGCTGTTGCCGAACAAGCGGGTGCGGATCGGTGAGGTCGTGGTTGCCAACGACGCGCCGCTTGCCGTCTTTGCCGGCCCATGTGCGATGGAGAGCCGCGATCATGCTCTGGAGATGGGCGCAGCACTCAAAGAGATCGCTGGCCGGCTCGGCATCGGGCTGATTTTCAAGACCTCTTTCGACAAGGCGAACCGCACCAGCCTTTCAAGCGCGCGGGGGCTGGGCCTCGACAAGGCGCTCGCCGTGTTCGCCGAAATCGGGGAGAGCTTGGGCCTGCCGATCGTTACCGATGTTCACAGCCCCGAGCAATGCGCGGCGGTCGCCGAGGTCGTCGATGTGCTGCAGATCCCGGCCTTTCTCTGCCGCCAGACCGATCTGCTGATCGCGGCGGCGAAGACGGGGCGCGTCGTCAAGGTCAAGAAAGGTCAGTTCCTCGCGCCCTGGGACATGAAGAATGTGGTTGCCAAGCTGCTCGGGGCGGGAAATCCGAACATCCTCCTGACCGAGCGCGGCGTCAGCTTCGGCTATAACACACTCGTCTCCGACATGCGCGCGCTGCCGATCATGGCCGAGACCGGATGTCCGGTCGTATTCGACGCCACCCATTCCGTGCAGCAGCCGGGCGGGCAGGGCACGGCGAGCGGCGGCGAGCGGCGTTTTGTGCCGGTATTGGCGCGGGCGGCGGTGGCGGTCGGCGTCGCTGCGGTCTTCATCGAAACGCATGAGAACCCCGACCGCGCGCCGTCCGACGGGCCGAATATGGTGCCGCTCGCGGAGTTCGAAGGACTGCTCCGCGAGCTGATGGCGATTGACGCGCTGGTCAAATCGCCGCGCCACTGACGGGTTCGCTCGCTTCCCCTCTCCTATGGAGGGTTCTGCGAAAAGGGAAAGTCCAGGCGAGGTGTCGTCCCGGACGGTCGAAGGCCGGGCCGGGGCCAGTCCCGCTATCGGCCAGCTTGTGCCTTGTGGCGAAGCGAATAGGCCCCGGCCCTTACGGCCGGGGCGACGTCCGAAAAGGCGCAGTTTAGTCCTTCTGCGCCAGATAGTTGGTGATCCGCATCAGCTCGACGCGGCGGTTGCGCTCCTCCGGTCCTTGCGTATCGATCAGCAGCTCCAACTCGCCATAGCCTTGCGTGACCAGGTTCTCCGGCGGCACGCCGAACTCATCCGCCAGCACGCGCGCGACAGCCTCCGCGCGCCGGTCCGAGAGCGAGAGATTGTCCTCGTCCGAGCCCACCGCATCCGTGTAGCCGGCAATCAGAAACACCTCATCCGGGTTGCGATCGATGATGTGCGTGATCGCCCGGGCGACAGACTGCGAGCTTGTCGATCTGGCTCTCACGCACTTCCCATGAGCCGAACTCGAATGTGACGGTGTTCAGATTGAGCTTGCGGAAGCGTTTGCGGATATCCGGGCTGTAGCGGATTTCATCGAGCGTGTAGTCCTCATCAAGATCCTCGACCGGGGGAGCCGAGAGGATTTGCTCGATCTCGTCCTCGTCGGCCTGATCGGCATAGAGGTAATAATCGTGCTGCGGAATGTTGAGCGCGAAGAAAGGCAGCGTCACGTAAAATCCGAAGCTGCCACGATCATGGTCCCTATCGCGATGGCGGCGGCGATATTCATTGTTGATCAGCACGATTTCGCGGCCGTCCGGAAAGCGCTTGATCCGGCGGATCAGGTGCCCGTCCTTGTCTTCAATGGTAATGATCTGGATGCCGTTGTCCCTCATGATCACAGTGCGGCTGCCGCCACCGGGGCCGTGTTCGACGTGGACGTCGCGGGCCGAGCCTCGCAGCCGCTCGATCTCGTTATGCTGGATGATGATCCGGCCGCGGTCGCGGATAATCCGCCGCGAATCCGGCTCCTCGATAACGATGCGGCCGCCTTCCTCGCGCCTCTCATGCCGCTGGCGGGCGATGTCTTGCAGGTGTTCGCGGGAGAATTCGTGCCGTACCTTGCGGCGCGCGTCGAGCTCCTCGTGTGAAATCTTGACGATGTTCGATCTTCTCCTCGATCGCGGTCGCGGTGATCTTCCACCCGGTTTTTTGTCTTGTCTTTCAGGTCACGAAGATGATCGCGCTCGGCGTCCTTGCGCAAGCGGTCCTTGTCAGCTTGTTCCTTGAGTTTGCGCTCGCGCTCCTTGTCGGCCTGCTCTCGGAGCTTGCGGTCGTGCTCGGCTTTCTGCGGTCTTTGTCCTTTTCGGCATCACGATGCTCGCGGTCTTTATCGGCTTGTTCCGCGAAGCTTGCGTTCGCGTTCCTCGCGCTCGGCATCCTTGCGGAAGCGGTCTTTATCGGCTTGGTCCTTGAGTTTGCGCTCGCGCTCCTTGTCGGCCTGATCTCGGAGCACGCGGTCGTGCTCGGCGTTTCCGCGATCACGATCGGCATTGCCGCGGTCACCCTGGTTGAACTGCTGGTTCCCGCGATTGCGCTGATCCTGCTGATGCTGCTGGCGCGTCCTGCTGTTGCTGCTGCCCTTTCTGACGGCGTTTTCTCTCCTCGTCCTGCTGGTCCGTCTGCTGCTGTGTGTTCTGGGCAAGGACGAAAGATGCCTCTGGTCGTCCCTGAGGTTCCGCTTGCGCCGAGCCGCTGCCGGCGAGCCCAATTGCGGTTCCGATCAAAAGAATCGTGCTTCTTGTGCCTGTCCACGGCATTTCCTAACCTCCGCTCTCTTGTGCGATTTTGCGCCGTTCGGGCTCTGTGAAAGAGCCCAATTCCGTTCATTCTGCGTGAAACATCACTTTGCGATGCTGACTGTAGCCTGAACGGCAAAAATGGCGGGCATTTGCCCCGCCGGTCCGAAACCGATCGGAAACGGATCGGCGCCGGGTTGAGACAATCGGCAATTCGGGGCGCGGGCGGCTCATGTTTCGAAGCCGCCATCGACATTCAGGGTCGCGCCGGTGATATAGGCGGCTTCCTCGCTCGCCAGAAAGACGGCGGCATGGGCCACATCTTCCGGTGCGCCGTAACGCCCGAGCGCGGTCATCATGGTCATGAGCCTGGCATGGCGGCTGTCATCGGGGTTCATGTCGGTAGCGATCGGCCCTGGCTGGATAGCATTGACGGTAATCCCGAGCGGCGCTAGGTCGCGGGCAAAAGCCCTGGTCATGCCGGCGACGGCGAATTTGCTGATGGCATAAAGGCCGATGCCGGGCGCGGGGACGCGCGCGCCGAACGTGCTCGACAGGTTGATGATCCGCCCGCCACAGGGCATGAGCGGGACCGCCGCCTTGATGGCGATAAAGGCCCCGCGCAGATTGACGTTCATCACCCGGTCGAACTCTTCGTCGCTCGCCTCGTGCAGCGGGCGGCGCAGGAACAGGCCGGCATTATTGACGAGGATATCCAGCCCGCCGAGGCGCTCGTGCACCTCAGCGACCGCATGGCGGACAGCGGCGGCATCGCCGGCATCGGCGCGCATCGCTTCGGCGCGAACGCCGTGATCGCGAATGGCGGCGGCGGTCTCGGCGGCTTTGTCCGGCGAGCTGAAATAGGTGAAGCCGACATCCGCGCCCGCCTCGGCCAGCCCGATGGCGATTGCCGCGCCGATGCCGCGGCTCGCCCCGGTCACCAGGGCCTTCCGGCCCGAAAGTCTACCCATGTTGATCTCGCCAGCCTGGCCCGGTCAGTCGACGCCTTCGACGACGAGGAGTTCGGTATCGGCATTTGCCTGGCGGATGGCGGCCGCGATCTGATATTCCGGTGACCGGTAACAGGCGACCGCCTTCTCGAAACTGTCGAATTCGATAATGACATTGCGGGGCCGCGCAGGGCCCTCCATCGCCTCGTAGCGGCCGCCGCGCGCCAGAAAGCGGGCGCCATATTTCTCGAAGGCTGGCTTTGCCGCCGCCAGATATTTGGGGTAGTTTTCGGCGTTGTTGACTGTGACGTGTGCGATCCAATAGCCCTTCGGCATGACGCTCTCCCTGTGATTGACCCGCCAGCATAGACCGGCGGCCTGGGATTGCGAAAGAGGCGGGCGGGGCTTAACAAAGGATTTCACCGTGGAGGAAGACCGTGATCCGGGTTCAGACCGAGGATTTCGACGCCGGCGCGGAAATCGCCGCGCTGACGGCCGGCCGTGACGACATCGGCGCCGTCGTCAGCTTTACCGGAACTCGTCCGGCGCGGCAGCGGAGCCGGCGAGATCTGCGCCATGACGCTGGAGCACTATCCGGGCATGACCGAGCAGGAGTTGGAGCGCATCGAGCTTGAGGCGCGGGAGCGCTGGCCGCTCAGCGCCTGCCTCATCGTTCACCGCTATGGGCGGCTGGTGCCGGGCGACAATATCGTGCTGGTTGTCACCGCCTCATCACACCGCCAGGCTGCATTCGAGGCGGCCGCCTTCCTGATGGACTATCTGAAGACCAGCGCCCCGTTCTGGAAGAAGGAGGAGCTGGCGGGCGGCGAAAGCGCCTGGGTGCACGCCAGCGGCGCCGATGACGAGGCGGCGGCGCGCTGGATGGGCAAGGCCAAAGCCGCAGAATGAGCGGCGGCGGTCTCACTTGTTGCGATGTTCCTCAAGCCGCGGCATGATCTCGACGAAATTACAAGGCCCATGCCGGAAATCGAGCTGGGCCTTGAGGATGCCGTCCCAGGCATCCCGGCAGGCTCCGGGCGAGCCCGGCAGGCAAAACACGTAAGTGCCGGAAATCACGCCCGCAAGGGAGCGCGACTGGATGGTCGAGGTACCGATCTTCTGGAAGCTGATCATATGCATCAGCGCCGAGAAGCCGTCGATTTCCTTCTCGAACAGCGGCCTGACAGCTTCCGGTGTCACATCACGGCCGGTGAGGCCGGTGCCCCCGGTCGTCAGGATCGCATCGATTTGCGGATCGGCCGCCCAGCGGCTCACCACGGCCTGGATCTCGGCAATTTCGTCCCTGACGATGCGCGGTCGGCGAGATGATGGCCGGCGCCGGTCAAGAGCCCGGCTAGCAGCAGCGCCGGACTTGTCGTCCGGCGGCTTGCGCGTATCCGAAATCGTGAGCACGGCGATGCGCACGGGCTTGAACGGCTTTGTTTCATCAATTCCAGCCATGGGGAGCATTCGCGTTCGTCGCCTCGGCGCCGCGGCGCCGGTATTTGGCCTAGCGTGTGAGCGCCACCGTCGCGACCGGAACAAAACGCCCGGCGGCAGGATCGAACTGGGTGATCGTCAGCGAATGGCTCGACGACCCGGAGACCTTAACGGCGAAGCGCCCCTGAAAATTGGGGCCGTCAACCTCGATATTCATATGGTCGCCGCTGATCTTGCCTTTGATCTGGCCTGTATTGTTCGCGACCTTCTCGTTCCAGATCCCGGAAACATCATTGCCGTCGCAGGAGACATCAGCGCCGGCATCGAATTTGTAGTCGGTTCCGGCGCAGGAAATCTTCTGATCGACCCGTGCTGCCGATGTATTGTAATGCACGCGGCAGGCGATCCGCTCTTCGGCACCGCCGATGGGTTTTACGGTGCCGGAGCCGCGCCAGGCGCCCTTGAGATTATTGATCAGCGATTGCGCCTGAATATCGCAAGCCGCGGTCGCCGGACTTGCGCTGGCAGCAACTGCCAGAATAACAACCCCCGAGAGGGCCGAAAAAACCTTGGTCGTAGATAAAAGCTTCATGACGTGTCCCCTGCCTGTATTCGCTCTCGTGCTCGGTGTGCCCATTTTTCTTGAACCAATTCACGGTTGGCGGCAATGACCTCAGCAAAGACATGGCGGCCCTACCGCTCCAATTTCGTATACATCAGATTTGGGGTGCGCGGCCGCAGGTGAAAACGGCGTTTTTCGCCCCTTTGAACATTTCCGCGGTCAGGTGATTCTTGGCCACAGAGCATAAAAATGGTGAACCGGGCCGTGCCCATGTCCGATGGCGAGCTCGTCGGCCTTGATCAGGGCATTGGTCAGATAGACTTTTGCCTCCCTCACGGCATCGAGCATGCTCATGCCGGTGGCAAGATTGGCGGCGATCGCGGATGACAGCGTGCAGCCCGTGCCATGGGTATTCTTGGTTCTGACCCGGTCGGCAGCGAGACGCACGATGTTCGTGCCGTCGAAAAAGATGTCGACCGCTTCGGGACCGCTTGCGTGTCCGCCCTTCATCAGCACGGCTTTCGGCCCGAGCGACAGAAGCAGCTCGCCCTGACGAACCATCATCGTCTCATCGACCGCCTGGGTCGCGCCGAGCAGTCTGGCTGCTTCCGGCAGATTGGGCGTGAGGAGATCCGCGAGCGGAAGCAAATGGCTGCGCAGGGCGAATTCGGCGCCTTCATCGAGCAAAGGATCGCCGCTCCCCGCAACCATCACCGGATCGAGCACGACCGGCGCGCCGTGCCAGGCGCCAAGCCCCTCGGCAACGGCAATCACCGCGCCCTCATTGCCGAGCATTCCGACTTTGACGGCGCCGACATCGAGATCGGCAAAAACCGCATCCATCTGCGCGCGAATGAAATCGGGCGGCACGGCATGGATCGCGCTCACGCCGCGGGTGTTCTGCGCCGTCAGCGCGGTAATGACCGAGGCGCCGTAGACGCCGAGCGCGGAAAAGGTCTTCAGATCGGCTTGGATGCCGGCGCCCCCCGAGGAATCAGAGCCGGCGATTGTCAGAGCGATTGGCGTTTTCATAGCTTCAATAGATAAGGCCGGCCCATCGTGCCCACGAGGCTGGTGCCGAAACTGCCCACAATTTGTGTCGCCTCAGACACAGGATACCAGTTGTAGACCGCAAGGCCAAGCAGTCAGCGCCGAACGGCCGGCGCTTCTATCGGCAATCCGGCGCCGCACCATGCGAGATGGGGTTCGAGCGGCACGTCATCCTCGGATGCAGCCGGGTAAGGCCTCGGCCGTCATGCGGGCAAAACGAGCGGTAAATGATCGGAGGACCGAAATGATCGTTGGCCGCGTGGGGGGCCGGAAAGCGCCGTCATGGGCATGGCTGATGACCTCGTCGCTTCGCCATATTGTCGGTCTCAGACCTAAAATTCCTGCAGTGAAATTCCCCAGCGGGCCTGAGCTTTATTGCCGATCGCCGGGATTGACAAGGAATCGCGCCGATCCTTATATTGCGCGCGCGGTTGCATCGCTCGACCGCTTAATGCGCTGCCCCAGGCTCACGTCAATCCGAATGGCAGTCAAAGTCCGTGGCATTGCCACGGCGCCGATGGGCGCGTGAAGATAAGGAATAGCTGATCATGTACGCTGTCATTCGAACCGGCGGCAAACAATACCGGGTTGCTCCGGAAGATGTTCTGGACATCGAGAAGATTCCCGGTGAGGCCGGCGATGCCGTCGAATTCACCGATGTTTTGATGATCGCCGGCGATGCCAGCCCTGAGATCGGCGCGCCGCTGGTCTCCGGCGCCATGGTTGCCGCGGAACTGGTTGAGCAGCACCGCGGCGAAAAGATCATCATCTTCAAGAAGAGACGCCGCAAGAACTATCGCCGCAAGCAAGGTCACCGTCAGGATCTGACGACCGTCCGCATAACCGAAATTCTGTTCGGTGGTGCAAAGCCAGCAAAGCAGGCCGCAAAGCCGAAGGCCGCGGCGGAGGCGCCTGTCAAGAAGGCTAAGGCAGCCAAGGCCGAGGAGGGCGCGGAGGCAAAACCCGCCAAGGCCCAAGCCGCGAAAAAGGCAAAGCCAGAGGCGGAGACGGGCGACAAGCCGGCCAAAGCAGCGGCGAAAAAGCCCGCGAAGAAAGATGCGTGAAGGATTGAGAGATGGCACATAAAAAGGCAGGCGGCTCCTCGCGCAATGGTCGCGACAGCGCCGGACGGCGGCTTGGCGTGAAGAAGTTCGGCGGCGAGCGCGTCATTCCCGGCAACATCATCATCCGCCAGCGCGGCACGAAATGGCATCCCGGCACGGGCGTCGGCATCGGCAAGGACCACACGATTTTCGCACTTCAGGAGGGCGAGGTCGCGTTCCAGGCGCGCGCAAGCGGCAGAATTTACGTTTCGGTCGTTGGCAAAGAGGCGCCGCATCCTAGCGCTGTTCACCGGGAGTATCCGGCATGTCGGAAGCCGGGAGTATGCGCGAGCTGACACCGGATTTCCTGCGCGCCCCAGTGGAAACGCGCCGGCTCGTTCTTCGTCCGCCGGTCATCGCCGATCTTCCCGCGATTTGCCGGCTCGTCAACGATCCGGACATTGCCGTGAATACCGGTGCGATCCGCTACCCTTACGCGCCTATTATGGGGCGGAAATGGCTGGAGGCCGCCGGCCGCATGCGGCGAGGCGCATTTCACGTCCCCTATCTATTGACCCTGCGGTCCAATACCCGCCTCTTTGCTGGCGTTGCGGGTATCGCGGTGCGACAAGGGCGACCGCCGACGATTGGCTATTGGCTTGCCCGATCGCACCGGGGCAAGGGGCTTGCGGCAGAAGCGGCGCGGGCGCTCATTACCGTCATCTTCGCCAAAAGCAATGCGCTTGCTGTCGCGGCCAGTTGCCGGACCTCGAACGACCCGTCCCGGCGCGTTCTTGAAGCTGCCGGCATGCGGCGTGTCGGACGAGGTCGGTTGAAATCAGTTCAGCTCGGCCGGTATGTGCCTGTGCTGATCTACCGGATCGACCGAAAATCCTGGAAAAGACCGCGCTCTTACCCCGCTTGCAACAACCGACGCAAAGGCGGCAAAAATTGCGCTATAATGGTTGGGCCTATGGCAAACATCCACCGGCGCGATTCGATGAAGAGACTGCTTGCTGTCCTTGGCCTGCTTCTTGGTGTTCTCGTTCTCGCCGCGCTCCTCCTGCCGTACCTCGTGCCGCAAAGCTATGTGCAGCGGCAGCTCGGCAGGCTGCTCGCGCAGGAAACCGGGCTCTATCTCCAGGACGCGCAGCGGCTTCGATTGTCTCTGTTCCCGAGCCTTGGCATCGCCGTCGAAGGCGTCAGCGCGAGACTTCCGGCGAATTTTGGCCGCGCGCCGATCATCCGCGCCGACCGCATCTTCACCGCGATCAAGCCGCTGTCTTTGTTCGGGCGCCGGATCGCGCTCAGCAAGGTGACGATCGAAAATCCGTCGCTGCAATTTCACATCGATGCGTCCGGCCGGAGCAATTGGGACCTGACGGAATTGTCCGGCGGGCCAGCAAGGATCCGGCTCGCCGATTTGGGCGACAGCACGCAGATCATCAAGATCGCCGCGCATTGCCCGGCGAGAGCGTCAGGCCGACGGCTTTGCCGTCCATCGACATCGACGTCATCAACGGGTCGTTCGCCTATAGCGATGATGTCCACCGCCGCAAGCTGCAGATTGCGGACGTCAATCTCGCGCTGCATAGCAGCGGCGGGAACGGACCGGTCACCGTGGACGGCGGCCTCAGCCTGCAGGGCGAGCCGATCAGCTTCAGCGCCACCGCGACACCGCCGGCCCAGCGCTCGGACCGCTCCGCCGCCTTGCGCTTTGCCATGCGGTCGGAGGCCGTGCTTGCGGATCTTAACGGCATCCTGCTCTGGCAGGGCAAGCCGCAATTCTCGGGATCGGCGCGGCTCGATATGCGTTCGGGAGCGGCGCTCGCCCGCTGGGCGGGAGGAAATGCGGGAGCGCTGTCGTGCTTTGACGGAAGCGAGGTCGGCGGCCGGCTCGAATTGTCGGGTGATGAGCTGATCCTGTCGGATGCGAGCGTGACCGCGCCGGGGGCCAAGGGCGATCTGGCGGTCTTCGTGGATTTCGACGGCTTGGTCCGGGCAAATCTGCAAAATCTGGCCCTTCACGGTGGCATGGCGCAGGGAAAGCTGACGCTCGATGCGCGCCAGCCCGAGGCCGTGCTCGCAGGGTCCTTCGAAATGAGCGATGTCGACAGCCTGTCGCTGGCCAAGGGGGCGTCAGGCTTCGACTGGCTTTCGGGCCGGGCGACCGCGAAGATCGAAGTCGCCGGTGGCGGCAAGAGCATCGAGACTATCGCTCAGACCCTCACCGGGAGTGGCCAGCTCACCGTCGCTGACGGCGCCATCGAAGGCATCGACCTGCCGCTGGTGGTCGCCGAGGCCAAGAACGGCGAGTTCAAGAAATGGCGGCGCGAGGCGGGGCGGCGCACGCCGTTCACGCGCCTCGAAGCCAGCTTCACCATCGACAAGGGGCTTGCCAGGACCAATGACCTGACGCTGACCGGGCCCGATATTGCCGCGACCGGCGAGGGCAAGACCGATCTTGTGCGGGGCCGGCTCGATTACCGGCTGAAGCCAAAAATCACGGCAAAGCAGGATGAGGCGGCGCCCGCCGATAAGCAACCGCAGCCGGGCCAGCAGGAGGTCGCCAGCCTTGCCATTCCTCTCGTGGTCAAGGGCGACTGGGACAAGCCGGACATCTATCCGGACATTGAAAACGCCCTCAAGGACACCAATTCTATCGCCGGGACCGCCAAGCTGTTCGGCAAGTCCGTCGAGAAGCTGACCGACGGGCAGATCAAGGCGGACGATTTCGACAAGGCGATCAACTCGCTGTTCGGCAAGAAGAAAAAGAAGAAAGACAGGGCGCCCGAAGCCGAATGACGCACGCCAGCCTTTACCGCCGCCGCGGCTGCGCTTAGAAGCATGCTTAATCTCCGGCGGGTGGCTGCGTAGTCTCCGAGGAACTCTGCGCTTATGATGGACGCAACCGCGGTTTCCCGCGCCAAATCGAAATCCGGCAAGAAAGCCGCGCCCAAGGTCGGCTTCGTCAGCCTCGGCTGCGCCAAGGCGCTGGTGGATAGCGAGCGCATCATCACCCGGCTGCGCGCCGAGGGTTATGCGATCGCCGCCAGCTATGACGGCGCCGATGTCGTCGTCGTCAACACTTGCGGCTTTCTCGACAGCGCCAAGGCGGAGAGCCTCGACGCCATCGGCGAGGCCATGGCCGAGAACGGCCGCGTCATCGTCACCGGCTGTTTCGGCGTCGAGGACAAGCGCATCCGCGCCGCCTTCCCCGACGTGCTCGCCGTCACCGGCCCGCATCAATATGAGGCGGTGATGGAGGCGGTCCGCGAGGCTGCCCCCGCGCCGCACGCCCCCTTCCTCGACCTGGTGCCGCCGGCGGGCCTGCGGCTGACGCCCGCACCACTACGCCTATGTGAAGATCTCGGAGGGCTGCAACAACAAATGCTCCTTCTGCATCATCCCGCAATTGCGTGGCGCCTCGCCAGCCGGCCGGCCGCCGACGTGATGCAGGAGGCCGAGCAGCTGGTCGAGCGCGGCGTGCGCGAGCTGCTTGATCATCAGCCAGGACACCAGCGCTTACGGCGTCGACCTCAAATTCGCAGCGAGCGAATGGCGCGGGCAGCCGCTGAAGGCGCGCTTCCACGACCTCTGCGCGGCGCTCGGCACGCTCGGCGCCTGGGTGCGGCTGCATTACGTCTACCCCTACCCGCATGTCGATGCGGTGCTGCCGCTGATGGCCGAGGGCCGGATCCTGCCCTATCTCGACATCCCCTTCCAGCATGCCTCGCCCGAGCGTGCTCAAGGCCATGCGCCGCCCGGCGAACCAGGAGAAGACGCTCGAGCGCATCGCCCGCTGGCGCGAGATGGTGCCGGAGCTTGCCATCCGCTCCACCTTCATCGTCGGCTTCCCCGGCGAGACCGAGGCGGATTTCGCATTTCTGCTCGACTGGCTGAAGGAGGCCAAACTCGCCCGCGTCGGCTGCTTCAAATATGAGAATGTCGAGGGCGCCGGCTCGCCGCGCGCTGCAGGGCCAGGTGCCCGAAGAGGTCAAGGCCGAGCGCTATGAGCGCTTCATGGAGGCGCAGAAGGCGGTCAGCGCCGGAGTGATGGCGGAGCGCGTCGGTCAGGAGATCGAGGTGATCATCGATGAGGTCGACGAGGAGGGCGCCATCGGCCGCTCGGCCTGGGACGCGCCCGACATCGACGGCTCGGTGTTCCTCGACGAGGCGGGCGGCCTTGCCCCCGGCGACATCGTCCGCGCCGTGGTCGATGAGACCGACGACTATGATTGCTGGGCGCGGGCGGTTTCCTAACTTGCTCCGTTGCCCTCCCGGCAGCCTCACCCCCTTTCGTCACCGCGGATCCCGGCTCGCGGGCCGGGGCAGGCAGCCACCGACATGGCTTCCGGCGCGACGCAGATGCGGGCGCGGCAGCCACTGACTGGAAAAGAGCGTAGACAAAATCGGCACGGTTATCGCCCGGGCTGACGTCCTCAACCGTGCGTTTTCACGCGGACGGGCATGGCCCGCGCCGGACGTGTACGCAGGAGCCTTTTCCCACGCCCGCCACGGTCGTCCTGCCTATGCGCCGACATCACGGCAAAACCCATCTGGGCGCTGCCAAAAGTGAGGCCGGTGAAAAAGGTCAGCATGAACACGGCGACGGCGCCCATGTCGGAATTGGCCACCAGCGTGCCGACGCCGCCGGTATCGGTGAGGAGCAGGAGCGCCACGAAAATCGCGGCGGCGCCGAAGCCGATGGCCGCGTTGCGCAGCAGCAGTTTGATCAGGTCGGGCATCGCGGTCGACTTTCCAGGGGTCCGGGTGAAGACTGGCCGTACCTTTCAGGATAGCGGCGCTGCTTTGCTGAACGCAACGCGTCCATTCGCGGCGGCGCTCATCCCGGCCGAATGCTGCTCGATTAAACGCCGCGCCCGCGGCCTTGTTCCGGTTGGAGTTGGCGAGGCCGGATTGTGGACGCTGCACGCTTGAACGCCGCGCCGCGCTTCTTTACGCTTCGCTCCGACAGGCTGCTGAAGAGTCAGGAAGTGATGATTTGTCGTCACCCCCGAGGGGGGAAAAAAAAAAATTAAATTTAATTCCCCCCCCCCCAGGGCAGGACAACGCTTTCCTTCATTTTTTTCACGCCTGCTAAACCGAAAAACCTGGGAGGCCGATATGGCGGGCGAGTATTTCGATGTGGCGGAGACCCAGGACCCCGCCGAGCGCGAAGCCGGGCTGATGCGGCGGCTCGGGCCGTTCATCGATTATGCGATGATGAACGCGCCGGGCTGGGCGCGGCAACTCGAAGGCATCGAGGATGACCGGCCGATCGCCTGCCGCGCCGATCTGGCAGCGCTGCCGCTGTTGCGCAAATCCGACCTGCCGGCCTTACAGACGGCGCACCCGCCCTTCGGCGGCTTCGTCACCGGGAACCCGATCGCGCGGATCATGGTCTCGCCGGGGCCGATCCACGAGCCGCAGCCGGCCGGCCCCGATCCGTGGCGGATGGCGCGGGCGCTCCATGCCGCAGGGTTCCGGCAGGGTGACATTGTGCACAATGCCTTTGCCTATCATCTGACCCCCGCCGGCTTCATGCTGGACGCGGCGGCGCGGGCGCTCGGCTGCGCGGTGATCCCGGCCGGCACCGGCAACACCGAGCAGCAGGCCGAGGCGATCATCCGTCTGCGGCCTACCGGCTATGTCGGCACGCCGGATTATCTGAAAGTGCTGCTCGACAAACTCGCGGAAGGGCAGGGGCAGTCTGCCGAGCATTACCAAGGCGCTGGTTTCCGGCGGCGCGCTGTTCCCCGCCATGCGCGCGGACTACGCGTCGCGCGGCGTTGCCATGCTGCAATGCTACGCGACGGCGGAGCTTGGCCTCATCGCCTATGAAAGTGCGCCGGATAGCGGCATGATCGTCGGTGAGGGGATCATCGTCGAGATCGTCCGGCCGGGGACGGGAGATCCGGTGCCGGATGGCGAGGTCGGCGAGGTGGTCGTCACCAATTTCGACGAGACCTATCCGCTGATCCGCTTTGCGACGGGCGATCTGTCGGCGGTGCTGCCGGGGCCAAGCCCCTGCGGGCGGACGGGGACGCGGCTGAAGGGCTGGATGGGCCGCGCCGACCAGACCACCAAGGTGAAGGGCATGTTCGTGCATCCGCATGATGTGGCCGAGATCCGCCGGCGGCATCCCGAGCTGGGGCGGCTGCGGCTCGCGGTGCGCCGGGCCGGCGACCAGGACGAGATGGTGCTGTGGGCCGAATGCGGGGTTGCGGATGAGGGTTTGCGCGGGCGGCTGGCCGAGACGCTGACTGCGGTGACGCGGCTGAAGGGGGCGGTCGAGTTCGTCGCGCTCGGTGCGCTGCCGAATGACGGCAAGGTCATCGCCGACGAGCGGGATTACAAATGAGGGTGCGAACCAGCGTCTTGCGTGCTGGCATTCAACCAAGGGAGGTCTTCATCAACCGACTGATCGCATTGGGGCTGGGAATGGTTGCGGGGACTGCGCTCGGAGCCGTGGCAATCAGCCAGTTGCAAGCGCAGGCCAAAGCGCCTAGCGCCTATGCAATTGTCGACATCAGTGAAATCACCAATCCGGAGCTCATGAAGCAGCTTGCCGTGAAGGCCGGGCCAGCCGTCGCGGCTGCCGGCGGCCATTTGATCGCCCGGACCGAGAACATCGTCGCACTTGACGGAACGCCGCCAAAACGTTTCGTCATCATCGGCTTCGACGGCATGGACAAGGCGAAAATCCTGGTACGCCTCGCCGGTGCAGCAAGAGGTCAATGCGCTCGCCAAACAATCGCAGAAATCGCGCATATTTGTCGTCGAGGGAATGGCCAATTAGGCTTGGCTGCGTCGCGGCCCGAGATCGCCACAACCGGTCAATAGCCGCGGCCCGCCACCTCCGGCCTGACGATCACCGATTTATCGGAGGCCGGGCTGCCGACGGCGGTCACGCGCTCGGACAAGGGCCCGGCGGCGACCGGCGCCGCCTCGACCGGGACTTCACGCTGACCGGCCTGCTAAGCCGAGGCCGCAATGATGAAGCCGAGACTGATAAGAAGCAAGCCAAACGGACGCACAACGCCCCCTTTCCGTGACTTGCGCGGCCAAAGCAGCCAAAATGTGCCCGACTGATAGCATGGGGGAAGGACGACGCCCAACGCTTGATTTCGGCTTTGGGACGCTGGGCCCCGCAGCCGGCCTTCCCAAGACGTCATACGCAAATGACGGGGTGCGCCGCGCGCACCCCGTTATGTGCTTAGCTAAATTCCACGGTTGTCCGCCTAGTCACGGTCATGGTCGCGGTGGTCGCGATCATGATCGCGATAATAGCCGTGACCTCGGCAGATCACGCGGACTTGGCGCTCGGCGTCGTCGCGGAGTTGAAAAGCTCAGCGGCCCGATGCGGACAATCTCGTACTCTCGTGGATCATAACGCTCGACCACGCGGCAATGCCGATCCTTTCCATGGACAATATAATAATCGGCGAAAGCCGGTGCGGACAACTCAGAAAGCGCTCCCAGTGCTAGAATAGATGCCCGGATCATATGACTGTCTCCAATGTTTCAGATCGCCATAGAAACACTAATCTATACCGACAAGTTCCAGGCGGATGTCGCTTCCCTGTCGAAATTTATTAAAAAAGACAGCGAACGCGTCGCGTTTGCCATAATACGGCGATCCCGCCCTGTGCATCTCAAAGTCAGGCGCGTTGCCGGATCGATGGCATCGACACCGGGGATCGACAACGATTATCGGCCTGTCGGTTGAGGTCGAAATCGCCCCGAGCCGGTGTCATACGGGGCGTCCTGACCGGAAAACCGCCGAGCGGCAAACGGTTCCGGCGGATTGGGACGGGTTTTGCCGTAGAACGGGCGCGTCTGGTCCATGCTGCCGGCCCGTTGTATTGATGCGGATCATTGAACCGTCCACATCCGCTGTAAGCCTCCGCGCTTGCGGCCTGAGGCTTGCGGGACCGCTCTTGTTGGGGGACATTTTGGATTCCATATTTTCTCCTGATCGGCCTTGCCGTGATCGGCGCGATTGTTGCCGGCTGGTACCTCATGCGCCCCGCCGTGGTCGAGAGCGCGCCGCCCAAGCGCGGCGACGTGGCGGAAATCGTCTATGCCAGCGGCGTCGTCGAGCCGCGCCTCTGGGCGAAAGTGACTTCGCTGGTGCGCGAGCGGATCGTCGAGCAGTGCAATTGCGAGGCCGAGACCGTCAAGCAGGGGGATGTGCTCGCCAAGCTCGACGACACCGAGGCGAAGGCTGCCCTGAGCGACCTGGAGGCGCGGGCGCGCCTGGCGCGTGAGAACCTGTCGCGGCTGACTATCCTCGTCGGAAAGAATGCGGCGAGCCAGCAGGCGCTCGATCAGGCGAATGCCGATGCGACCCAGCTCGAGGCGCAGATCGCCGGCCAGAAGGCCAAGCTCGACGACTACATCCTGCGCGCGCCGAGTGCCGGCGTGGTGCTGCGCCGGGACGCCGAGGTCGGCGAGATCGCCGATGCCGGCACGGTGCTGTTCTGGGTCGGCCAGCCCAAGCCCCTGCTCGTCGTCGCCGACGTGAACGAGGAGGATATTCCGCGCGTCGATCTCGGTCAGCGCGTGCTGCTGCGGTCGGACGCTTCCCCGGCAAGGTACTCGAAGGCACGGTGGACAGCATCACGCCGAAGGGCGATCCTGTGACTAAGACCTACCGGGTACGCATTGCGCTGCCAGATGACACGCCGCTCCGGATCGGCATGTCGACCGACGTGAACATCGTCACCAAGGTGGCGAAGAACGCGCTTCTTCTCCCCACGCTCGCCATCCATGGCGATACGCTGTTTGTCGCCGAGAAGGGCAGGGCGCGGCTGCGCACGGTCGAAGTTGGAATTCGCGGCATCAACGACGTCGAGATCCTTTCCGGCCTCGGCGAGGGCGAGCGCGTGATCTCACCCTTTCCGGAAAAGCTGGCTGACGGCGCGCGCGTGAGGGTGGTGAAGGAGTAGCGCCGATGCGGCTCATTCTCGAAATCGCCTTCACCCATATCGTAGGCCGTGGCCGCCAGACCATCGTGGCGATTTTGGGCGTGGCCGTCGGCGTCGGCTTTTCCATCGCCATGACGGCGCTGATGCAGGGCAGCCAGAACGATTTCATCGAGCAGCTCGTCAATGTGATGCCGCATGTGGAGATCACCGACGACCGCCGCTCGCCGCCGCGTCAGCCGGCCGAAGACGTCTTCACCGACATCGCCATCTACGGCCTGCGTCCGCGAGAGGACCGGCGCGGCATCATCAATCCGACCGAGGCTCTGACCTGGCTCAGGGGCTGGGTGCCGGGACGGATCGCGGCGAGCCTGAAGGTGCAGGGCGTGACGCGCTTCGCCGGCCGCGATGTCGGCGCGACCATCGTCGGCATCGATCCGCAAAAGGAGACGGGTGTTTCGCCGATCATCGGCCATTTCCGGCAAGGGAGTTTCGAGGCGCTGTCGGTGGGCGGCAACAATGTCGTCATCGGCGATACGATGGCGAACCGTCTCGGCGCAAAGCTCGGCGACACCATCACGGCGGTGTCCTCGACCGGCCTGTCGCGCAATATCAAGATCGTCGGCCTGTTCCACACCGGAACGACGGTGCGCGACGAGGGCGAGGCTTATGTGCTGCTCAAGAACGCGCAGATCCTCAGCGAGCGGCCCAACGCCATCAACGACATCCGCATCAAGCTCAGCGATCCCGATCTCGCGCCCGACATCGCCCATCGCGCCGAAGCCGAGCTCGGCTATAAATCCGTCGCCTGGCAGGAAGCGAACAAGTCGCTTCTGGAAGCACTCGTCGTCCGCAATGTCATCATGTACACCGTCGTCGCCGCGATCATGCTGGTGGCCGGCTTCGGCATCTTCAACATCATCTCGACCATCACCCATGAGAAGGCGCGCGACATCGCCATCATGAAGTCGCTCGGCTTCGCCGAGGTCGACATGCGGCGGATCTTTCTGCTCGAAGGTGTGACGATCGGAACGCTCGGCTCGCTTGCCGGCTGGCTGATCGGCTTTGCGCTGGTCTACGCTCTGTCGCAGGTCCGCTTCCAGGTCAACACGACCGGATTCGAGATCAGCAAGCTGCCGCTCGCCTGGAGTTTTTGGCACTACATCATCGCCGCCGCCTTCGCGCTGGTATCCGCGGCTTTTGCCGGCTATCTGCCCGCGCGCAAGGCCGCAATGCTCAACCCCGTCGACATCATCCGGGGCGCAACATGACCGCGCTGATCGAAGCCAAGGATCTCGTGCGCATCCTGCCCGAGACGGTCCCGGTCATGCTGGTCGACGGGATTTCGATGACCGTGCGCGAAAAGGAGTTCATCGCCATCACCGGCCCGTCCGGCTCCGGCAAATCCTCGCTGCTTTATCTGCTCGGGCTGCTCGACCGTCCGACCAGCGGCACCTTGCTGATCGGCGGCAGGGATACGGCGCCGATGAACGAGATCGAGCGCGCCGAGACCCGGCTCGCCATGCTCGGCTTCGTGTTCCAGTTTCACTTCCTGTTGCCGGAATTCACCGTGCGCGAGAATGTCGAGATCCCGATGCGCAAGCTGGCGCTGCTGTCGCGCGAGGAGATGCGCGAACGGGCGAGCTCGCTCTTGGTCTCGCTCGGGCTCGAGGGACATCTCGACAAGCTGCCGGATCAGCTTTCCGGCGGCCAGCGCCAGCGCGTCGCCGTCGCCCGCGCGCTTGCCAACGATCCGCCGGTGGTTCTCGCCGACGAGCCGACCGGCAGCCTCAACTCGAAAAGCTCCGAGCAGGTCTTCGAGATCCTCGAAGCCCTCGTCCGCGTGCGCGGCAAGACCGTCGTTGCCGTGACGCATGACGTGGCCATGGCCGAGCGCATGGACCGGCGCATCCACCTCGTCGACGGGCGGATCGACGGCGAGACGCGGCACGAGAGCCCCACGGCCTAGGCCGTCCGTATCTCCGAAACCGATGCCCATCAGCGCCGCGTGTCGTCCGTCAGCGACGGAGGTCGGCATCGCTCGACCTGTGCGAATCCTAGGGCTCGTGAACCTCTTTGCCGTCTCGCGCGACAAAGCTGTGTCAGCAGCGCAGAAACCGGTCAAGCCAAGGAGATCGCAATGTTGAAAAGTGCCCTGATCAACATGGTCGGCGCCCTCAGTCTCGCCGCCGCAGTCGTCGCAACCGCCGCCACGGCCCCAGTGGCGAGGGCCGATTGGATATGTGATAATTGCGACTGCAAGTGCGGGAGATGCCATTCGATAGGGAGGGGCATTTACTGCTGCCCCTGCGTCAAGACGCCGTCCAAACCCTCGAATAGCACGCCCCATCCGAAGATCAGAAAAAGATCACTCCTACCATCAACTCAGGATGACAAAGTGGCCTGCAGCACGGAGCACGCATCATAGCCACTGGGTGAGGGGCCGGCGCCATCGCCCCTTTCCATAACACAACCGGTGAATGCCGGACACGCCACACGCAAATATTTCGCGGCATGGGACACGGTTCCTTGACCCCCATATGGAGGATGCGCATGTTCGCCGTCTGCAGTATGGGAGGGGTGCCGGCCGTCTTGTTCCGAAGCCGGCGTGATGCGTGGGGGGCGGTTTGGTAGTGTTGCGCGAACGAGCAAGTCGTGACGAGATGGCCAGAGAGAATCTGGTCGAGGCGTCGGGTATGTTGGCGAGGCATCAAGCGCGGCACGGCGGAAATCCGGTCGCGATCGTGGCGTCCGCTCTGGCGCTGATCTTTTCTGGGGTGAGCCTTTACCAGACCGTGATCAAGCAGGCGCAATTGCATGTGTTCGTGCCTGATACAATTGCCTATACGCGTGATCCGAGCGGCAGCTTCGAGGTGTTCGCCGTACCTCTGACCGTGTCAAATTCCGGCGCGCGTGACGGGATTGTCTCCTCGCTCAAGCTTGAAGTCCGCAACGTCGCAACCGGCGCCAAGCAGACGCTGGAGGCGAGCTATGTCGCCGGGCCGGATTATTTCTCGACGAAGGAGGACGTGGCCAACAATCTCCGCCGGCCGAAGACGCCCTTCGCGCCGCTCTCCGTCGCCGGGCGCGGCAGTCTCACCTCGACCGTTCTGTTCTATGCCCGTCAATATGTCGAGCAGCGCGTCGTGCCCGGCCAGGGGCGTTATGAGCTCGTGCTGACCGCCGAAACCAGGCCGACAGAAGCCCTTGGGCTTCTCGACAGCTTGTGGACCACCGATATTGCCCCGCAGCGATTTGTGTACGAGCTTCCCCAAGTCTCGCGGTTCTTCGACGGGCAAATGGCCTCCGGCAATTCCGAACGGATGTTCCGCGTTGAATAGATTGTCGAGGGCCGCAAAACGGAAATCCGGGCGGACGTACGATATGAGGGCCGCCTTTTTTCGAGGAGCTGACCGGCTACTCGCGGAGGCCTTAGCCATTAGATCCATGCCCTCAGGCGGCGTGGATCCTTGCATTTGCGGCTGCGACACCCGATCTTGCCACGGTCTGGCCAACCGAACCGGAGCCATGAGTCCATGACCGCATCCCCTCGGGCGGACAACGCCAGCCCGCTCTATCTTGACGATCTCGCAGTAGGCCAGCGCTTCCTCAGCGCTACCTATGCGCTCGACGAGGCGCAGATCAAGGCCTTCGCTCGGCAGTTCGATCCCCAGCCCTTTCACCTCGACGATGATGCCGCCCAGGACAGCCTGTTTTCCGGGCTGGCGGCAAGCGGCTGGCACACCGCTGCCATCACCATGCGGCTGCTCGTCGATGCGGGGCTGCCGCTCGCGGGAGGCATCATCGGCGCCGGCGGCGAACTCGCCTGGCCGCAGCCGACCCGGCCGGGAGATTTGCTGCAGGTTGAGAGCGAGGTGCTGGAGATCATGCCTTCACGGTCGAGGCCGGATCGCGGCATGGCCATCGTGCGAATCCTCACGCGCAATCAGAAGAACGAGGTCGTGCAGCAGCTCACGGCCAAAGTGATTGTCCCGCGCCGCACTGAAGGGTGACGGCTTCACGCCGAAGCCTGGACCGCTCCGCTCTTCGCTTGCGCGCGATGCGCCGAGAATCGGCTTGCGAAGGCGGCCCGTTCTGCGTCTCAGCTGACGCCCTGCGAGGGCGGATGCCGCCGGTTGCGGCGGTCTTGCCTGCCGTTGATCTATTCCATAGTGCTAGAGCAACGCAGGCCGCATCCCATTGGATGCGGGTTGCTCCAGAGCCTTTTCCGTTCCGATAGCATCGGAAGGGCTCTATCCATTTGTTTTGGCATGAACGTTTCGCAAAACCGGCGTCCATCCCAGTTTTCACGCGGACATACTTTTGCGGATCATGCTCTGGGCGGCAAGATCGAACGCGGTGGGCCTCGCCCGGCGCTCGATCATCGAATATGATCATGGCCTCCGTCATGTGAGGCAGTCGAGGCTCGCCATGTCCGATCAGCATCCGGCATCCGCAAACGGGGATGGCCCCCCGCTCGGGAATGGCCTGCCGCCCTCGTCTCTCAAATCTTTCCTGCTGTCGCGCTGGCGCGGCGCGGCGCCGCTTGAAACGGTGTTCTGGCGTGACATGGTCTTTGCCGGGACGCTGCTGAATATCGCCGCGGCCGCTGGAGCCAAGCTGTTGACCGCCTCGGCGGCCTCGCCCGAACTCGCCTGGCTGTGCAATTACGCGCCGCTGCCGGTGAACCTGTTCCTGTTCTTTTCGGTGTGGCGAAGCACCGACCAGGTCCAGGTCGAGAACCCGCATCTTGCCAGGATCGGCGCCAGCTTGTGGTTCCTGGCGATGACCGCAAGATGGGCGTTTTAGAGCCGGTGCCCGACCGGCTTACCGGCGCGCATCCGCCTGGATCATATCCGCAGCCTTCTCGGCGATCATGATGGTCGGCGAGTTGGTGTTGCCGGAGGTGATGGTCGGCATGATCGAGGCGTCGGCGACGCGCAGGGCGTCAATGCCGCGGACGCGCAGATTTTCATCGACCACGGCGCGCTCGTCGCGGCCCATCTTGCAGGTGCTCACCGGGTGGAAGATGGTGGTGCCGATGTCGCCCGCCGCGCGCGCCAGCTCATCGTCGCTCGCCACGCCGGGGCCTGGAAGAAACTCATCCGGCTCGAACTGGCTCATGGCGCGGGTGGCCATGATCCAGCGCGTGACGCGAATGGAGTCGGCGGCGACGCGCCGGTCGGTTTCGGCGGAGAGGTAATTCGGCTGGATTTTCGGATGCGCGCGCGGGTCGGCGCTGGCAATATGGGTCGAGCCGCGGCTGTCCGGCCTGAGATTGGCGACGCTCACGGTGATCGCCGGAAAGGGATGCAGCGGCTCGCCGAACTTGTCGAGCGAGAGCGGCTGGACGTGATACTGGATGTTCGGCGTCTCGAATGAGGCGTCGGAGCGGGTGAAGACGCCGAGCTGGCTGGGCGCCATCGACATCGGTCCGGAGCGCCACAGCGCATATTCGAGCGCGATCCCGGCCTTGCCAAGCAGCGTTGCGGCGCGCTCATTGAGGGTCAGGGCGTTCTTCACCTTATAGGCTGTGCGGATTTGCAGATGATCCTGCAGATTCTCGCCGACGCCGGGCAGCTCATGGCGAACCGGAATGCCCGCCGCGCCGAGCACTTCGCCCGCGCCGATGCCGGAGACCTCGAGAAGCTGCGGCGTCCCGATCGCGCCGGCGGCAAGGATGACCTCGCCCGCCGCCTTGGCCTCGGACAGCTGGCCGGACCGCCAGAACTCGACGCCCGTCGCGCGCCGGCCGTCGAAGCTGATCTCCTTCGCCTGGGCGCGGGAGATGACCGTCAGGTTTTCGCGGGCGAGCGCCGGCTTCAGAAACGCCTTTGCCGCATTCACGCGCACGCCGCGCCGCTGGTTCACCCGGAAATAGGCGACGCCGAAATTGTCGCCGCGATTGAAATCCTCGATCCGCGGAATGCCGACCTCTTCGCAGGCTTCGATGAAGGCATCGAGGATCGGCCAGCGCAGGCGCTGTGCCTCGACCCGCCATTCGCCGCCCGTGCCGTGCATGTCGTCGGCGCCGAAGGCGGAATCCTCGGACTTCTTGAAATAGGGCAGCACGTCGTCCCAGCCCCACCCCGCATTGCCGAGCTGGCGCCAGTGATCGTAGTCGCGCGCCTGGCCGCGCATATAGATCATGCCGTTGATCGAGGAGCAGCCCCCCAGCACGCGGCCGCGCGGATAGTTGAGCGCGCGTCCGTTGAGGCCCGGCACGGCTTCGGTCTTGAAGCCCCAGTCGGTGCGCGGATTGCCCATGCAGTAGAGATAGCCGACCGGGATGTGGATCCAGATGTAATTGTCCTTGCCGCCGGCTTCGAGCAGCAGCACGCGATTGCGCGGATCGGCGGACAGCCGGTTGGCGAGCACGCAGCCGGCGGTGCCCGCGCCGACGATGATGTAGTCGAATTCCCCGATCTGATCCAAAGACGCTCTACCCTTCGTTGGATTTGCCGCGATAGGTTAAGCGTTTCCGCGATCGGGGAAAGCGCGTCGCCGTGCCCATCGCGGGCGCAAAAAAGCGCCCGCCCGCAAGTGCTGCAAAGAAATTCAATCCTAATTTAACCTTGCCGTTTTAATCTAGATTCACACGGTCACACATGCGGCGAAAACGAGCCCTCAATGACGGCCTCTTTGCAAAGATCCCTCTTCGTGCTGATTGCCCTTGCATCGCTTCCTTGCGAAGCAATGGCGCACGGCGATAAATTGCTGAATTTGCCAACCGGTTTCGCGATGACGGTGAAGGTCGCTGGGGCCGAGAAAGGCAAGTTCACAGCTATCGTAGGTGACCCGAAATTGCTGATGTTGCCTTTGGGCCGCAAAACACGTTCATGTTCATCGGGAAGAAAGAGGGAATTACGAATATCATCGTGCTCAAAAACGACGATGGAACTGAAATCTATACATGCGAGGCTCGAGGTCGGCTGGCGACGCAGAATCGCGTGATAGATTCATAATCAAAAGCTGGTCACCAGCCACACGAACTACAGATGCACTCCCGCGTGCCAGTATGTCAAGCGAGGTCACTGCGGAGGAGCAGGCGTTACCTGCGGGATATTCGAATCAAAATATTGAAGTCGGCGACCTTGCAATCGAACACAAGTCAATCCGCGACGGATTCGGCGACCAGTCAATCGAACACAAGTACAACCTATCGATCGAACACAAGTCAATCCACGCCTTGACTTGCCTGCGCCACCCCCAAGGGAGTTTCGTACTCACGGCTAATTTCTCCTTCCGCGCGAACAGGAGAGAATTATACAATCTGAAGCCGCCCGCAAATCCACGATAGATCATCCACCTTCAGCATGATCGAGCCGGCACTGTGGTGCTCGGATGATGAAACCGGGCAATCTCCGCCTAACCTTCCTTCACCACCCGCGCGGCATAAAATCCGTCCATGCCGCTGAGATCGGGATCGCTGAGCTGGAGGAAATGCGGCAGCGTCCTGAGCGCGCCGGTGTCGTCGAGCCATTCGGCGCGGCCGCCGATCTCATCCGGCGCGACGGGATCAGGCGGAGGTCGCTGCGCGCCTTAGAGTTTGGCGATCTGCGCGGGGCCCTCGGAGGCTCCAGCGAGCAGGTGCAATAGACCAGCACCCCGCCGGGGGCGAGCATATCGAGCGCCTTGCCCAGCATTTTTTCCTGGAGCACCGCAAGCTCGGCGACATCGGAGGGCTGCTTCAGATAGGGAATGTCGGGATGGCGCCGGATCGTCCCGGTCGCGGAGCAGGGCGCATCGAGCAGAACGGCGTCAAAGCGGTTTTCGGGCTGCCAGTCGAGCAGATCGGCGGCGACCGTCTCGGCGTCCAGCTTCAGCCGGGCGAGATTGGCTTTGAGCCGCTCAAGCCGCCTCGCCGAGCTGTCGACGGCGGTCACCAAGGCCCCGGCTTGAGCGAGCTGTGCGGTTTTTCCGCCCGGCGCGGCGCAGAGATCGGCGACGCGCTTGCCGCGCACCTCGCCGAGAAGTTTTGCCGGCAGGCTCGCCGCGGCGTCCTGCACCCACCAGGTCGCCTTCGGCAAAGCCGTCCAGATCTTCGATGCGCCCTTTGGCGGCGAGCCGGACGCTGCCCGTCGGCAGCACGACGCCGCCGAGGCGCCGCGCCCAGCCTTCGGCGTCGGACTTCACGGTGAGGTCAAGCGGCGGCTCGCCGAGATGCTGCGCGGCAATGCGCGCCGCCTCTTCGGCTCCGTAGGCCTTGCTCCAGCTTTGCCACAGCCAGTCCGGCGTGTTGAGCCTGCCCGCGTCCTGCTCCAGGGCGATGGCCGCCCCCTGTTCGGAGATGCGCCGCAGCACCGCATTGGCAAGGCGGCTGAAGCGGCGGGCGCCGGCATCTTCGCGCACCTGGAACACGGCCAGATTGATGACCGCGTGCGGCGGCGCTTTCAGAAAGACGAGCTGCGCCGCCGCCGAAAGCAGGATGGCGTCGAGCCGGCCGCGCCTCTCGGGCAGCGGCTTTTCGATGAAATGCTTGACGATTTCGGCGAGCTGGCCCTTGCGGCGCAGGGTCGTGGCGGCGATCGCCCGGGCAAAGGCCCGGTCCCGCGGCTCCATCGCGAGGAAGCGCTCGCCCGCAGTCAGCCGGTCGAAGCTTTCATCGAATGGGCGCCGCTCGGCGGTGACCGCGGTGATCAGCTCGACGGCCAGACGCCTCGCCATGAGGCCGGCGCGACTCTCCGCGCTCAACCGATCCTCGCTTTGGCCGAATAATGAGCCGAACACATTTCTCGCCGATCTGCCATTGACGAGGGGACATAACCTTGCTGCGCGGCGGCGCCGCCCGCAACCCTAAGGATCAGCCCCAGGGGCCTTTATCCTCGCCTTGCGGGCGTCCCCATGGGCCTTCGGGTCCCGCGGCCGGCGCACTTTCTGCGTCCCCGCCCATCTCACGGGCGATTGCCTCCAGCGCCGCGATCCGGTTCTCCGTGTTCGGATGTGTCGAAAACAGATTGTCCATGCCCCCGCCATGCAGCGGGTTGATGATGAACATATGGGCGGTTGCCGGATTGCGCTCGGCGCTGTCATAGGGGATGCGCTCGGCCGCCTGCGAAATCTTGCGCAAAGCCGAGGCGAGCCACAAGGGATGCCGCGAGATGTAGGCGCCGCCCCGGTCGGCGGCATATTCGCGGGAGCGGCTGATCGCCATCTGGATCAGCGCCGCGGCGAGCGGGGCGAGGAACAGCATCATCAGCGTGCCGAGGAATCCGAGGCCGCCATTATTGCTGTTGCGGTTGCCGCCGAAGAACAAGCCGAAATTGGCGAGCATGGAGATGGCGCCGCCGATCGTCGCCGCGATGGTCATGGTCAGCGTATCGCGGTTGATCACATGAGTGAGCTCATGCGCAATGACGCCGGTCACCTCCTCGCGGGACAGCCGGTCGAGCAGCCCGGTGGTGGCGGCAACGGCCGCATTCTCCGGGTTCCGGCCGGTTGCGAAGGCATTCGGCTGGTCGGCCTGGATGATATAGACCTTCGGCATGGGCAGATTGGCATTGGCGGCGAGCTTGCGCACGATATCGTAAAGCTCGGGCGCGGAACGCTCGTCCACCTCCTGCGCATTGTTCATGCGGAGCACGATCTTATCGGCGTTCCAGTAGCTGAACAGGTTGGTGCCGAGCGCGATGAGAAAGGCGATGATCATGCCGGCTTGGCCGCCGATGAAATAGCCGACCGTCATGAACAAAGCCGTCAATGCAGCCAGCAGCAAGGTGGTGCGGAAATAATTCATCTTACGCCTCGAAATGGACGTGCCGTTAGGCGTCGCGAACTCACTTAGCCGACGCCGAAAACCTTTACCACGGGAATTCCGCCGCTCCAGCAAAGGATTGACGGCGATCCCCGCCGGTCAAATATAGTCATGAGACTGCAGAGTGCAAAATGACAGACGGCAAAGACAAACAGGCATCGGCGCAAAAGCGGCCGGATGCGGCGCCCGGGTCGACGCCCGCCGCGCGTGCGCTTGCCGAAGCGAAACAGCGGCGCCGGAAGGCCGCCGATGCGGCGACGTCGCTGCCAAAAGAGCTGGGCGGACGGGATGGCCCGGAGCCGACGCGCTACGGCGATTGGGAAAAGCGTGGGATTGCCAGCGATTTCTGACCTAGTGGTCCGATTCCGGCATTGCATCCGCTTGCAGCACGCTTGAGAGCAAATGCCGGAATCAAAAGGACCACTAGCTTTGCAAAGTGGCAAACTCAAGAAATCTTCAAGTGGCGGGATGAATCGATCGGATGTGCAGCGTGCTCTGGCAAGCACGGTGAGGCATTTGCGGGCGAAAGGCTTAAGAATGCGCGCGCTTTGCCCTAAGCGTTGATCGGAAGCTGGATTGTCGCAGCCAGACCGCCGCCCGGACGATTTTTCAGTAGAATATCGCCGCCATGACCGCGCACGATGGACCGCGCGATGGCAAGGCCCAGCCCGATGCCGCCGGTTTCCTGCCCGCGCAACTCATCAAGGCGCACGAATGGCGAGAACACCCGCGCCATGTCCTGCTCGGAAATTCCCGGCCCCTCATCCTCAATCGTGATCCAAACCTGCCTTGCCGGCCCGTTGAGCGAGACATGGGCCCGCTTGCCGTAAGTCACGGCGTTCTCGACCAGGTTGCGCACGGCGCGCGTCATGCTGTGTGCGCGGCAGCGGTAAAGCACGCGGCCATTGTCCTCGTAGTCGACATCGCGGTCCATATCGGCCTGGTCCTCGCAGACGGTCTGAACCAGGGCACTCAGATCGACCATGCGCGTGGGCTCGGCCGAGGCTTCCTCGCTGGCGAAGGCGAGCGCGGCCTCAGCCATCTGCTGCATCTCATCGAGAGAGGCAAGAATGCGGGCCCGGGTTTCGTCGTCCTCGATGAATTCCGCCCGGAGACGCATGGTGGTGATCGGCGTGCGCAGATCGTGGCCGACCGCGGCGAGCATTTTCGTGCGGTCGAGCACGAAACGAGACAGGCGCTCGCGCATATTGTTGAATGCCTCGATCGCCTGGCGGATTTCCGCCGGGCCGGTCGTGGGAACGGGGGGCGCTTCCTCGCCGCGGCCGAAGGCTTCGGCGGTTTTCGCGAGCCGGTTGATCGGCCGGGTGATGTGGCCGATGACGATCACCAGCATCGACCCGAAAATCAGCAGCATCATCGCCACCGGGACCAGGATGAGCGCGAGCGAGGGCGGCCGGAGCCGGCGCGCGACCTCCAAATTCAGCCATTTGTTGTTCGTGAGCTGAACGGACGCTTCGAGCCACGGATCGGACTCTGGGGCGGGCTGGTTGCGCCATTCAGCAACCCAATGCTTGAGGATTTCCACCCAGCCCGGCGGGTCGTTGACAAAAACCAGAACCTTGGAGGGATCCTTCGGGATCATTGCCCGCAATTCGTGAATATAGGCGGACTTCTCGTCGATACTGGTTCGGTTCTCCGGCCCGTTGTCGGTGATGGCGAGGGCGAGGAGCGGCGTGTCGGAGGCGTTGAGGATCTTTTGATGCAGCTCGTCCGGCGTTTCGTCGAGCAGTTCGACCACCGAGGCGACGCGGCCGAGAATATATTCCGTTCCACCACCGCCGGATCGAGGACTGGTGCTCGCGAATCATGATCGCCAGCAGTGCGACCTGCGAGACGGCGAGGGCAAGCATCGCAACCGCAATGAGCTGTCCGGCGACGGTGCGCGGCAGAAAGCGCGTCATAGCTGTTCTACGGTCCCCGAAAATTTATAGCCGCCGCCCCAGACGGTCTGGATCAGCCTTGGATTTTTCGGGTCATCCTCGATCTTGCGGCGCAGCCGGCTGACCTGATTGTCGATGCTGCGGTCGAACAGATTGGCCGTGCGGCCCTTCGTCAGATCGAGAAGCTGATCCCGGTTCATGACCATATTGGGGCGCTGAAGGAAGACAGAAAGCAAGAGGCATTCGCCATGCGATAAAGGGGTTACGACGTCGTCGTCGGCGCTTACGATCTCGCGCTTGTCGGCATGGAATATCCAGGGTCCAAAGCGGATTCTCGTTCCGAAATCCGGCTCGCGTGACGGCGGGATGCTTTGCGCGCGGCGCAGGACCGCCTTGATGCGGGCGAGCAGTTCGCGCGGATTGAAAGGCTTGGTCACATAGTCGTCGGCGCCGAGTTCGAGACCGATGATCCGGTCCGTCTCCTCGGTCAGCGCCGTGAGCAGGATGATCGGAATGTCTGCGGTCTCGCGCAAATGGCGGGCAAATGCAAGGCCGTCCTCGCCCGGCATCATGATGTCGAGAACGATCAGATCGGCAGCGCTCATTTTCAGATGCCGCCTGGCTTCGGCGGCATCGGCGGCCGTGGTCACGCGCATGGCGTGTTTGCGCAGAAATCGCGCCAGCAGATCGCGGATTTCGCGGTGATCATCGACAACGAAGATATGCGGAGTTGGCTCCATCATTTCATTCAATACCAGCGGCTCTGACACCGTTCTGACGGAAAAAGTGTAACAGCGCTTGTCAACCATCCGGCCCCGCAATGAACGGGCCCGGCGGCCTGTGCGAAGCACAATTTTCGCCGTCTGGTTCTGTATGATTGATGAACCGGAGACCGAGATTGCGGTTCCACGGCGCCGGGAACAGAACGCAGCGCAGGCAACACGCAACTGCTGCCCGCAATATGCGTGCTCCCGCAAGACTCAAGGGGTCCGTTGTTGGCTCGAGCGTCAACAGCTCAGCCCGTGGCGATATACTCGCGCATGGAGGCTGCCTCCAGATCGGCGAGCGCGATCCGCTGTTTGACGACATCGCCGATCGAAACGATGCCGGACAGGCGTCCGCTTTCGACGACCGGCAGGTGCCGGAATCGCCGCGAGGTCATCACCTCCATCAGCCAGTCCACCGTATCGTGCTCGACGCAGGTCATGACCTCCTTGGTCATGTGCGCGCTGACCGGCGCGTCCAGGGCGATCGAGCCATCCGCTGCAAGGATTCGGACAATGTCGCGCTCGGAAATGATGCCTCTGACCCGGCGGTCGTCATCGCAGACAACCGCCGCACCGATCTTCTTCTCCGCAAGCAGGCGAATGCAGTCCTTGACGGATGTTTCCGGTGATACGGTCGCGACGGCGCGACCTTTGTCCTTGAGGATTCTGGCGACGTTCATAGCTTCCTCCACTCGGCGCAATTTAACGACGCCCGCTCTTTCCGGTGAGGCCGAGCCGCGGCCTCATTCTTTAGCATGATGCGACAGGTTGACGCTCCCGGCAAGAGCCAGCGTTCGGATCGGAAGGCAATGCCTGTGGCCTCTCGCTTGTTCATCGTGAGCAGTGGATAAATCGATTGCATTATAGGATATCGGCAACCACAGATTGATTTAGACATCAGTTTGAGACAATCTCAATCTGAAATTGCGTTGCACGCACTCGTTACGCTCTGGTTGTTGAGTTCTGGTTGCTCATGTTGTGTCGGCGTTCACAAATTCGGCAATGGGGTTTATGGCGGCCTCCGAATTCGCTGAGAGCGGAGGCGGATTTCTTGCGCCGGACGCCCTCACTCTCCCGCTCCGATCCCTTCCAGCCAATTAACGACCCCCTCCAATCGGCACCGACAGCTGCCGTCCCGCGCACCCTGGCGGATCGCGCGAGTTGGCTGACTTACGCGCCGAGGCCGAGGAGCCTGCGTCAGATCCGGCGCGGCGATTGCGCATGGTTGGCACCAAAGGCGTCGCGCCGCGGCGGCGGGATCAGATAGGCAATCGCGGGGATGCCAGCTGCGGCGTTAAAAATTTAAGTAATTTTCGTTGGTTTATTTATGAATAGATTAAGGTAAATCAGTTGTGCTCGCATATAGACGATATAAGAATCAAATATTCTTAGAAATTGATGCCGTCGTTTATCGGGCCGTCAAAACTCTTTTGCGACAGTCTCTTCGGAGTACGAGGAGAGGCCGATGAGGTTTTGGGCTTTAGCGTGTCTGATCTCTGCGGTTGCCTATTGCGCTTGCGAGGGCGCCAGTGCGCGCAGCGTCAATGTGAGGGCTGGGCGGGTTTTCGCAGAGCGGCAGATGCCTCTTTATGGCTCGACCGAGCCCCCGATCGGCCACATGCAGTTCTGCGCCGATCACCCGGCTGACTGCCGTCCCGATAGGTATGGTGATGTCAGGGTCATTCTGACGACAGGACGCAGGATTGAGCTGGAGCGCGTGAACAGTGAGGTCAATCTCGCCATAAAGCCCGTTAGCGACCTGGTGCAATACGGCGTGATCGAAAAATGGACCTATCCGGATAGCGGAAAAGGCGATTGCGAGGATTATGTGCTGCTGAAGAAGCGCAAATTGGTGGAACTCGGCTGGCCCGAAAGCGCGCTGCTGATCACCGTGGTGCGGGATGAAAATGACGAGGGTCACGCCGTGCTGACGGTCAGAACAGACGGTGGGGACCTAATCTTGGACAATAAGCATTCGCGCATCTTGGCGTGGCAGAAAACGCCATACACATTCATCAAGCGGCAGTCGGCTCTCGATCCTCGCCGTTGGGACTCGCTGATCCCGCTGCAGGCGGCGCCCACGGTTGCCGCAGCCGGAACAGACGCCAGAAGATAGGAGACAGCGCATCAATTTTGGAATTCGGGCCCGGAACCCCTCGCCCCTCATATCCTGCCCCTCCGGGCTCGTCTGCGAGCCGGCGTCGCCCCCCCAGCGCCGGCTCGCCCCCCTTTTCCCAGGCCTGCGTCGAATCGGAATCGGTTAAACGCAGAAAAGTCGATCTGTTCTATAGCGTTAGAGCAACGCAGGCCGCTTCCAATTGGACTCGGGTTGCGCTAACGCCATTTCGAGACCGGCAACGCGCCATGCCGGTGCGCTTCGACGATCGATCGGACCGTCTCCGGGCACTGGATCGGTGAGGACGAATTGGCGAGGAATTCTTCGTCTAAAGCTTGATCCGCAAAAGCCTGTCCCGGTGAAAACCGGGATGAACGCCGACTTTGCGAAAAGACCGTGCTCGCACAAACAATTAGCGCCGCGTTCCGATAGAATCGGAACGGGGGCTCTAAATGGATAAGCCGCGGGCGTAGCGCCGCCATTTCAGGCAATAGGCGTCCGCCGCCTCCTTCAGCATCGCCACATGCTCGTCGCCGATTTCGCGCAGGAGCTTTGCCGGCGAGCCGACAATGAGCGAATTGTCGGGGAACGTCTTGCCCTCGGGCACCAGGGAATTGGCGCCGACAATGCTGTTGCGGCCGATCTTCGCCCCGTTCAGGACCGTTGCCCCCATGCCGATCAGCGTATTTTCTGCGATCGTGCACCCATGCAGGATCGCGGAATGGCCAATGGTGCAGCCCGGCCCCAGGGTCAGCGGAAACCCCATATCGGTGTGCATGACCGTATGGTCCTGCACATTGCTGCCCTCGCCAATATGGATGAGCTCATTGTCGCCGCGGAGCACGGCGCCGAACCAGATGCTCGCGTCGCGATCGAGCCGCACTTTGCCGATCAGCACCGCATCCGGCGCAACCCAGTAATCGCCTTCGGGGGGCAGGTCCGGAGCGATGCCATCCAGCATATAGATCGGCATGGTGTGCTCTCCTTGTGCGCCGACAGCGCGGGTCGTAACGGCTCACGATTATGAGAGAGGGCTCTCGCCTGAGGCGGGCGGGTGAGGGGGCGCAGCAGCTATCCGAGCAAAACGCCGCGCCGCCGGAACGGCGCCACCGCTAAGCGAGGTCGAGTTCGAGAATGGCCATCTGGAACTGATAGGACACCTCGCCGTCCTCATCGTCGCGATAGAGCACCCCGACGAATTCGTCGGCAATATAGACCTCGGCGGAGTCCTTCTTCTTCGGTCGGGCGCGAATCTCGATCGCCTCGGTTTGAAAGGTCTTGCGGAGGTATTTTTCCAAAAGTGCAAGCTCGTCGCGGTTCATAATGCTCCTGCCGGCTGAAATCATCAGCGCCCTGTTTCGCCCGTCGCCTCCTCGGCGTCAAGTCCGAGCATCTGGTTCATGGTCCGGCCCGGTTCCGTGCAGCCGGCAACGCCGACGACGCGAGCGGGAACGCCGGCCACGGTGGTTTTCGGCGGCACATCTTTGAGCACAACACTTCCCGCCGCAACCCGCGCGCAATCCCCAACCGTAATATTCCCTAGGATTTTCGCGCCGGCCCCGATCATCACGCACTTTCCGACCTTCGGATGGCGGTCACCGGTCTCCTTGCCGCTGCCGCCCAGCGTCACCGCATGCAAGAGCGAGCTCATATCGCCGACCGAGGCGGTCTCGCCGATGACGATGCTGGTGGCGTGATCGAGCATGATGCCGCGGCCGATCGTGGCGGCGGGATGAATGTCGACGCCGAAGACGCGGGAGGACTGGCTCTGCAGATAGAGGGCGAAATCGCGCTCGCCATGATCGTAGAGCCAATGGGCGAAGCGATGGGTCTGCAGCGCGTGGAAGCCCTTGAAATAGAGCAGCGGCTCGATCTGGCGCTTGCAGGCCGGGTCGCGGTCGCTGACGGCGGCGAGATCGGCCCGGAAGGCCTCCGAGAGGCTCGGAGCCTCCTCCAGAACCCTGTCGAAGGTCTGACGCATCAGGTCGGCGGTCACATCGTCATGGCCGAGCCGCTGGGCCAGCCGGTGGCAGATGGCATCTTCAAGCCGCGCGTGATTGAGCACATTGGCGAAGATGAAGCTGGCAAGCGCCGGCTCCCGCCGCGTGATCTCCTCGGCCTCGACCCGGATCGTGTGCCAGATCGGATCATAGGACTTAACGTTGGTGCGGCGCTGCTTGGAGAGCTGCTGCGACATGGGAACTCCTTGGCCCAAATCCCGGAACGCGCTCAGCCAGTCGACCGGCTGGCCCGAAAGGTCCGACAGGGATGGCTTAAAATGAGGCAGACATCGCCCACTCTTGCCGCTCCCGTCAGCATCAAGGTTTATCATGGAAATGGGGGTTGTCCCAAGCCCTGCAAGACCGGAGCTGGGGCCGGCTCGCCTTGATTTGATGAGCGTCAAGGCTTGCGGTCCGATGCCGTACGATAAATGAGACGCTCCAGCGCCCGAACCGGAGGCCCGAATGCCGCGCGTCATGGCCATCATCCAGGGTCACCCGGACCCGGCCGGCAACCATCTCTGCCATGCGCTTGCCGACGCCTATGCCGAAGGCGCGCGCCAGGCCGGCCATAAGGTGTTGCGGATCGAGGTGGCAAAGCTCGACTTTCCGATCCTGCGCACGCAGGCCGAATTCGAGACCGGCGCGCTCCCTGCTGCGCTGGCCGAGGCGCGCGACGCGCTTCTCGCCTCCGATCATGTCGTTTTCGTGTTTCCGCTGTGGCTCGGCACCATGCCGGCCTTGCTCAAAGCCTTTCTCGAACAACTCATCCGTCCCGGCGTCGCCTTTGCCTACGGCAAAAGCAGCTTCTCCAAGAAGCTGCTTGGCGGCCGTTCGGCGCGGGTCGTGGTGACGATGGGGATGCCCGCGTTGTTCTACCGCTTTTATTTTTTCGCCCATGGCGTGCGCGGCCTGGAGCGCAGTGTCCTTGGATTTGCCGGCTTCAGCCCCGTGCGCGAGAGTTTTTTCGGCATGGTCGGGAACGCCGATCGCGCCAAAAGCGCCAGGTGGCTCGACAAGATGCGCCGGCTCGGCGCGAAGGGCGCGTGAGCGCGCCGGGCACCCGCGTTGCCGCTCCAAGCCCGGATTGCTGCAAACGCTTGGCTTTTTCTGCGCTGATCCTTACATATTGCCCGTGGAACGGATGCGGGGCATCATCCCACCTTAACGCGGCATTCTCTTCGCCTTGCCGGCTGGGCGCCGCACAGAGCCAAACCATCAATTGAAATTTTCTTTCGGATCTGCGGGTCGATATGGCGATTAGGGATACGGATCGTTGGATGTGGTCGGAAGCCTGCGAAGTGCTGATGCGCGCCGAGCGCCTGCACCGCCAGCTTTTTCAGCCGCAGGGCGCAACCCATCAGGCGCCGGCCTGGGAGCCTCCGGCGGATGTCTTCGAGACCGACAGCCAGGTCGTCATCTATGTGGCGCTTCCCGGCGTCAGTCAGGACAATGTCGATCTGGCGATCGATGGCGGTGATCTCATTATCTCCGGCGCACGGATGATGCCCGCCGAGCTGCAGAGCGCCGCGGTTCACCGGCTGGAGCTGCCGCAGGGCCGCTTCCGCCGCCGCATTCCGCTTCCGCGCGGCAGCTACGACCAGATCGCCAAGAAAGCCGTCGACGGCTGCCTTTACATTACCTTGCGCAAATATATCTGAAGCAAAACCAGCAAGAACAACAAGGAGCGCCATCCGTGAGCGCCGACAGCATCGAATTGAAAGCCGAACAGGGCGAGGAACGCCTGCCGCGGCCGACGCCGGACTTGCCGGCGGACGCGCTGATCATCCTGCCCGTTCGTGAAACCGTTCTCTTCCCCGGCGTCATTCTTCCCGTCACCGTGGGCCGGCGCGGCTCGATCGAGGCCGCCCAGCGCGCCGTGCGCGATCAGCGCCAGCTCGGCATCCTGATGCAGCGTTCGGCCGAGGTCGCAGAGCCCGGCGCGATCGACATGCACACCACCGGGACCGTCGCCAATATCGTCCGCTATGTGACGACGCCGGACGGCTCGCATCACATCGTCTGCCAGGGCGAGCAGCGTTTCCGGATTGCCGAATTCCTGACCGGCTGGCCGTTCATGGTCGCCCGCGTCATCCGCATCGAGGAGCATGACGACCGCACGCCCGAGCTTGAGGCGCGCTATCTCAATCTGCAGCGCATGGCCATCGAAGCGCTCGAGCTGCTGCCGCAGACGCCGCCGGAGCTGATCGCCGCCGTGCAGTCGGCCGCAACACCAGGCGCGCTGGCCGACATCGTCTCCGCCTATCTGGACTTGAGGTCGGAGGAAAAGCAGGAGGTCCTGGAGACTATCGACGTGACCGCCCGCATCGACCGCGTTGCAAGATTGCTCGGCGGGCGGATCGAGGTTCTGCGGCTGTCAGCCGAGATCGGCAAGCAGACCAAGGCCGCGCTCGATGAGCGCCAGCGCGAGGCGCTGCTGCGCGAGCAGATGGCCGCCATCCAGCGCCAGCTTGGCGAAGGCGACGGCAAGGCCGCCGAGATCGAGGAGCTGAACAGGGCGATCGCCGAGGCCGGCATGCCGCCCGAGGTCGAGGAGCAGGCCAAGAAGGAGCTGCGCCGCCTGGAGCGCACGCCGGAGGCTGCCGGCGAATACAGCATGATCCGCAACTATCTCGACTGGCTGATCGAGCTGCCCTGGAAGCTGCCCGAGGAGAAGCCGATCGACCTTGCCGAGGCGCGGCGGATCTTGGACGAAGATCATTTCGGCCTCGACAAGATCAAGCAGCGCATCGTCGAATATCTCGCCGTCCGCAAGCTCGCTCCGTCAGGCCGCGCGCCGATCCTGTGCTTCGTCGGCCCGCCCGGCGTCGGCAAGACCTCGCTCGGCCAGTCGATCGCGCGGGCGATGGGCCGCCCCTTTACGCGGATCGCGCTCGGCGGCGTGCATGACGAGGCCGAGATCCGCGGTCACCGCCGGACCTATATCGGCGCGCTGCCGGGCAACATCATCCAGGGCATCCGCAAGGCCAAGGCGCGCAACTGCGTGATGATGCTGGACGAAATCGACAAGCTCGGGCAGGGCATTCAAGGCAGCCCCTCGGCGGCGCTTCTCGAAGTGCTCGATCCGGAGCAGAACCACACCTTCCGCGACAATTATCTCGGCGTGCCGTTCGACCTGAGCAAGGTGGTCTTCATCACCACGGCGAATGTCCTCGACGGCATTCCCGAGCCGCTGCTCGACCGCATGGAGCTCGTGCAGCTTGCCGGCTACACGCAGTCGGAAAAGCTGCAGATCGCGCGGCGCTTTCTGGTCAAGCGTCAGCTCGAAGCCGTCGGGCTCAAGCCCGAACAGGCGGAGATCACCGACGCGGCGCTGGCAAAGATCGTCGCCGATTACACTTACGAGGCCGGTGTGCGCAATCTCGAACGCCAGATCGGCCAGGTGATGCGCCATGCCGCCCTGCGCATCGCCGAGGGCAGCGCCACGCAGGTGCGGATCGATGTCGGCGATATTCAAGAAATCCTCGGCGCGCCGCGCTTCGAGAACGAGGTGGCCATGCGCACCAGCGTTCCGGGTGTCGCCACGGGCCTCGCCTGGACGCGGGCCGGCGGCGATATTCTGTTCATCGAGGCGACGCGTTCGCCGGGTAACGGCAAGCTGATCCTCACCGGCCAGCTCGGGGACGTCATGCGCGAAAGCGCCCAGGCCGCGCTGAGCCTGGTGAAGAACCGCGCTGCCGAAATCGGCATCGACCCGGCGCAATTCGAGAAGACCGACATCCACATTCACATTCCGGCCGGCGCGATCCCGAAGGACGGGCCGAGTGCCGGCGTTGCGCTGTTCTCGGCGCTGGTGTCGCTCCTGACCGCGCGCAATGTCCGCAACGACACCGCCATGACCGGCGAAATCAGCCTGCGCGGCCTGGTGCTGCCGGTCGGCGGCATCAAGGAGAAGACCGCGGCGGCGGTGCGCGCCGGGATCAAGCGCGTGGTGCTGCCGGCGCGGAACAAGAAAGACCTCGAAGACATCTCCGACGACGTGCGCTCACGGCTGGAATTCGTCTGGGCGAGCGAGGTCAGCGAGGTGCTGGGCGCGGTGCTGGAAAAGGAGCCCGCCGCGGCGGCGCCGGAAGCAGCAGGCATCGACGCTTGAGGCGAGCTCCGCGCTGCTCATCTGATTGCGTAAGGAGGCAGGAATGGCGGACGAACTCGTCAATGCGGATTTCTCGCAGCGCGTGGTTCTTGCGACCGATGAGCTGCCGTGGATTCCCTCGCCGCAGGCGGGCGTCGAGCGCCGCCTGCTCGACCGCATCGGTGGCGAGGTGGCGAGAGCGACCTCGCTCGTCCGCTATGCGCGGGACAGTGTTTTCCCCGCGCATCACCATGCCCTTGGCGAGGAGTTTCTCGTGCTCGACGGAGTATTTTCCGACGAGCATGGCGACTACCCCGCTGGCACCTATGTCCGCAACCCGCCCGGCAGCCGGCATTCGCCGCGAACCGCACCGGGCTGCACGATACTGGTCAAGCTGCGGCAAATGCCGCTCACAGAGGAGCGGCGCGTCGTCATCGACACCGGGTCCGCAGGCTGGGAGCGCGGCGATGCGCCCGGACATGAGCGAGTGATGCTCTATTCGGCAGGGCCGGGCGGTGAACAGGTTACGATGGAGCGCCTCGGCGCGGGGGCCAGCCTTCCCGCCTATGACTGCCCAGGCGGCGAAGAGCTGTTCCTGCTCTCCGGCGACCTTGCAGACGAGCAGCGATCCTATGCAGCGGGCACCTGGATGCGCAACCCGGCTGGCTGCAGGCACGGATTGGCGTCCCGAGCCGGAGCCGTTTACTGGGTGAAGCGGGGCCATCTGAGCTGACTGGCGTGCCAGCTCAGGACGGTGTGGCGGGGCCGCAATCATCCTGGTCGCGGGGTGGTTTTCCATCATGTTCAGGCTGGCGCGGGTGCCGGCGCCAGAATCCGTCCGTCCACGACCTCAACAATGCGGTCACAGCGCCGCGCCAGATCCATATTGTGCGTCACCAGCAGGAACGTCGTGCGGTTTGTCTCATTGACGTGACGCATCATCTCGAACACGGCGTTTGCGGACGCGGTATCGAGATTGCCCGTCGGCTCGTCGGCGAGGATCAAGGCGGGATTCATGGCCAGTGCCCGGGCGATGGCGACCCGCTGCTGCTGACCTCCCGACATGTTGTTTGCGAGGTTGTTCTCCCATGGCGACAGACCGACCTCGGCGAGAAGATCATGCGCCCGCCGCATGCATCTGCTCGGTCGGGAATGTGTGCTCGACCAGCAGCGGCATCATGACGTTCTCGAGAGCCGTGAATGCCGAGATCAGATAGTGATATTGAAATACGAAGCCGATACTGTGGCCCCTCAGCTCGGTAATCGCGGCATCGCCCAGCGTGCTGGTTTCGTGACCTTCGATGAACAGCCTGCCCTTGGTCGGCCGATCGAGCAATCCGACAATGTTGAGCAGCGTGCTCTTGCCCGATCCCGAGGGGCCGATCAGAGCAACGAATTCACCCGGCTCGAGGCTGAGATCGATGTCATGCAGGACCTCGACCTCAACAGGCGTGTCGACATTGTAGGACTTGCACACCTTTTCGAGACGCAGGACGTAAAAGGTCTCAGCCACGGATCGCCACCACAGGATCAAGCTTGGCAGCCCTGAGCGCCGGCACGGCTGCGGCCGCAACCCCGGTTAGCGCGGCGAGCAGCACCGCACCAACGAACAGCGAGGGCTCAAGAACGAGGGGGAACAATTCGCGGCCGTCCGGCTGGCGCATGAGCCCATGCCAGAACACAAGGCCAAACCCGCCCGCGGCGGCTCCAATCAGCGATCCGAGGAAACCGAGCAGCCCGCCCTGCAGCAGGAACACGCGCAGAATTTGCCCTTGCGATGTCCCCATGGCGCGCAGGATGCCGATGTCTTTCGAACGCTGGATAACCGACACCACGAGCACGCTGGCAATGCCGAACGCCACGGAAAGGCCAACGAACACCCGGATCAGCGTGTTCGAGGTCTGCTGCGCGTTGACCGCCGTGAAGAACTGAGCGTTGGTCTTGATCCAACTGTCGGCCTCAACGCCCGTGGCCGCCTGAACCGACTGAGCGATCCTCTCGGCGGCGTAGATGTCGTCAACCGTCAGGTCGATCGTCGTCACCCCGCCGACGAGATTCAGCAAGGCCTGCGCGGTTCTCAGCGCCACAAAGGTGGTACGCTGATTGGCCCCCTTGCTGCCGAGATCGAAGATCCCGGTAATCGTCAGCACGCGCGAGGCGCCGGTCGCAGAGGACACGTTGATCTTCTCGCCCACGGTAACGCCCAGATTATTGGCAAGCTCGGTGCCGATGAGAATGTCTTCGGACAGCAGGCGCGGCTGGCCGGCGACGATGTACTCAGGAATCCGCACGATCTTGAAATAAACCTCAGGGTCGATTCCCGTGAGGTTGATCGAACGGTTGGCGTCGCCGCGTACCGCGAGCGCCGAGCCGCTCATGGTTGGCGAGACGTTCGTGATCTCGGGCCACCTGCTGAGTTGGGCTCTGATCTTCTGCCATTGGTCGATCGAGCGAATGCGCTGAACGGGACGCTGTACGATTGGCACGACGATCTGGCCCGGCGCCGGCCGGCGAAGCGGGCGGGCGACTTCGTCGGGCGGAATGAGCTGGATATGGGGCTGCGATGTCAGCACGCGTCTGAGAAAATTCGCCTGCAGGCTCGCAAGCATAGCCGACATGAAGACGATGACAGCAACGCCGATCGCGACCGCCGTGATGATGAAGATCGTTTGCATCCGCCCTTCCTTCAGGAAGCGGAGCGCGGTGATCCACTCGAAGGGTGCCACGCGGTTCATGGCGATCGCGCGGGCGCAACGCGTGCTCTGATCCTTGCGCCTTCCTTGATGGTGGTGGCGGTGGCCGGAATAAGGAGGTCGCCCTCCTTGACGCCGCCGAGAATCTCGGCCTTGCCAGTGCCAACCAGTCCGACATCGACCGACTGGCGCTTAGCGTGCGCACCGTTGACCTTCATGACCCAGGGCTTGCCGCTCGCCATTCCGCGGATGCTTCCCGCCGGTGCGATCAGCGTATGAGGGCGCTTTGCCGTCTCGATATCGACGGAAACCGTCATGTCCTGACGCAAAAATGCGGGGGGTTGCGGCACGCGCAGCTTCACCTCCACGGACGCGCGCTGGAGGTCGACGCCGGGATTGATGTAGACAACCTCGGCCTCAAAGGTCTCCGCGGGAAACGCATCGGCCGAGGCGAGCGTTTTCTGGCCAATGGCGATCAGGCCGAGATTCTTTTCGTCGATCTGCACGATGAGCTGCGTGTCTCCTGAGGGCGACAGCCTCATAAGCACGTTCGAGGGCTGCACGATGCTGCCGCGCTCGACGCCCCGCGAAATCAAGATTCCGTCGCGCGGCGCCTTGATGACCGTGTAGCTGAGCCTTGACTGCGCCGTCGCGAGATTGGCATGGGCCTGATTGAGCAGCGTTTCGGCCATGACATAGTCGCTGCCTCCGGGCCGGTTGGTGAAAACCAGAAACTCGGCGCCCCGCACCTGTGCACGGGCGATGTTGAGCGACTTGGTCGCGTCGTCGAGCGTCGCCTTTGTCGCAATGCCGTTCTTCGCGAGCTGCGTCGCCCGGTCGTAAACCTGCTGGGCGTTGAGGAGCGTTGCCTGAGCTTGTCCCAGCGCCTCTTCGGCCGAGGGCAGCGTCAGCTCGCGGATCTGACGCAAGCGCGCCTCGGCTTGCGCCACCGCTCCCTCGGCCTGAATAACGGCGGCCCGTGGCTCGCGATCGTCAAGAACGATGAGCGTGTCGCCGGCTTTGACCGACTGCCCTTCCGCAACGGGAACGTCGGCCACGACGCCGGTGATCTGGCTGCCGATGTTCACCCGAAACGGCGCTTCCACATGGCCGCTGGCCACCACGCTCTGCACGAAGTCGGCGCGGATTACCGGATCGACCGTGACCACCGGGCCAAGCACGAGCGGGACCCCGAAGATCCAGAGCGCGGCGATCGCAGCGAGAAGTGCAGGCGCGCGAAAACGCCAGGACCAGGCAATGGCCGCCGCGGCGTGCAGCCTCTGCCTCCAGATCTGCGTCGGTTTGAGGAAGCCAAGCGGTTTGGCGAACCACCTGACGGCGTCCGTTCGATCACTTTCATCACCCGGTCTACCGAGCATGCCAATACATCCAAACTGCGAGACAATTGCCGGGCGGAGCGGAGGGCGGACCTATCCGGCTCTTTCACCCCATATGGGGTCTGTAGCGTGTCTTTTCGCGGCGCAGTATGATCTGCATCAAGCCGCCGGCGCTCAGATCATGGCAATTTTCCTTCGCGCGAATGCGGCCTGCGGTTAATGCCGGCCAAGATGATGTTTCGCTGTCCGAGGATGATGAGAACCGAGCATGTATCGCTTCCTTGAGTGCAAGGTGGGTCAGTATATGACCCGCAACGTGGTAAGTGTGACGCGCGAGATGACTTTGCGTGAGCTGGGGGCGTTGTTTGCGGAGCGCGATTTCAACGCATTCCCTGTCGTCGCGAATGGCCACATGGTCGGCATCGTCACCAAGTTCGATTTTCTCAAGGCGTTTGCGTTCACCACCCGCCAGATGGTCCCGAATTACGATGCGCTGATGTCGGGGACGGTCGGCGAGGTCATGACCGAGGCTGTCGTGGATGTTCAACCCGACGCTCCCTTGACGCGGGCTCTGCAATTGATGGTCAACCTCAAGGCTCGCAGCTTCCCGGTCAGTGAGCGAGACGGGCGCCTGGTCGGCATGATCTCACGCGAGGACATCATGCGGGCGCTCGAGGCATCGGTTCAGCAAGGCAAATGAGTTGCATGCGTTCGCGATGCATCAGCAGCTCAGGCACGTCCAGACAGGTTTCACCGCCCGCGGACCGCGTCCATCGTAGCTTTTGGCAGCGGGAACCGCATGCATGCCTGAATTCAGCGTCTAAGCGCGCGGGTATCCGACCGTCTGGGCAAAGGTCACAAACTGCTGATCCGGCAGCTTCATGGTTCGAGCGAGCTTTTGATAGTCGACCGCTCCGCGAAACACCGTGGCGAGGCCCTCCGAGGCGCAGAACAGGTAGAGTTCTGGCCGATGAAGCCGGTATCGACGGATGCGTAAAGTCGGCGCTCTTCGGGCGAAATATCCGGCCATGCGCTCGCCGTGGGCGACATAGACGAGATTGAGCGGCGCGTGTCGCCACGAAGTCCTGGAGACCGGTCTGCGCGCGGATGTCGTCCTTCAGATGCGGCAGCAAGCTGTGCGCTTTTGGATCGTAGAGCCAAACGCCATCGGCCATCGCGGCATAGACGTCGATCACCATGATGTGGCGCCAATAAGGGCGCGGTGCGATCGCCGCTCGGACGATTGATGCCGAAGGCCGCCCAAAGAGATCGGACAAGATCTGCGGCGGCAAGCGGCCGGTCCGCAGTAGTCGCGCGTCGAGCGGCGCAGCTTGAGCGCATGACATCAGCGGCATGCCGCCTTCGGCTCGCGGCGCCGGCAAGTCGATGCGCTTAAGCTCCTGCGCGGCTGCGAGGCCTGGCACTGCAGCAAGGGCCACCCCGGCGAGAAGGCCCGTCGTGGCTTGGCGTCGCGTCATCATCGTCACTCCTTCCACCTCTGAGCGGTCAACTGTCGGCCTCTCGGATCATCCAGTTGCCGCGGCTGCGAGAATCGCACGCCGGACGAGCGTTTCGAAAAGCGGCAGCTTGTAGGCGTTCTTGGCTAAGCGGCGTGGCACCCGCCAGTGCGGCCCGGCCCGCTTCCTTCGCCACGTCTTCATCAATGCGTTTGCCCGTAAGGACCGCTTCGGCGGACTTGGCCCGGTGCGGCACCGGCGCGGCCGCGCCGAGGATGATCGCTGCCGCTCTTGCAGCGTCCGTCCGGCGGCGATATCGAGCACCACGGCGACATCGGCGAGCGGCCAATCGAAGGAATCCTTTTCGCCCTGCTGCAGATGCACCATGCGCGCGCTCTCCGGCAGCCGGCGGCAACACGATGGCGGTCAGAATCTCCTGTGGCTTCAGGTCATTTTCGCGCTGGAGATCCCGGTCTGGCGGCACAAGGAAATCTTCGAGCAGGACACGGCGCACGGCACCATCGGCATTAGCCAACTCCACCGTTGCGCCGAGCGCCACCAGCGCGGTGGCGGCGGTGGAGGGATGGACAATGGCGCAAGGCATGTTGTCGAAGATGGCGTGATATTGGTTTTCGCCCGAAATCGCGAAGCAGTGACCGCCGCCCTTGCGCAGGCAACGATATTCAGCCGCCCGGAAATACCAGCACCGCGGCCGCTGCAGCAGATTGCCGCCGAAGGTCGCGACATTGCGAATTTGCGGGCTTGCCGAGCGGCCGAGCGCATCAGCCACGGCTGGATAGCGCTGCCGCACGATGCGAATGGTCCGCGAGGTGGGCAAGGGTGACCATCGCGCCGATGCGCAGGCCGCCGTTTTCGCCCTCGACGATGCCGTCAACGCCCGGAATCTCCTTCAGGCTGACCAACGTCGCCGGGGCCAGCAGATTTTCTTTCATCAGATCGAGAAGGTCGATCCCGCCGGCTTTTATGATTGCCGCCTCGCCGTATTCCTTCGCATCCGAGGATGCCGTCATCGCATCGGCGACGATAGCCGAAGCCGATGCCGCAGCCTCGGGAATGGTTCGCGGACTTGCCCAAGCGAAACGGTTCATGGTCGTCAGGTCCTCAAAGGGACTTTGCCGAGCGCGGCAAGCACCGCCGCGGGCGTCATGGCAAGGTGCGAAGGCGGACGCCGAGCGCGTTATAGACGGCATTGGCGATCGCAGGCGCGGTGGCGATGTTGGCCGGCTCGGCAATGCCATAGGCATCGGTCGCGCTCTGCCCCGATAATTCTCCAGGACGACAACGTCGATTTCGGGTGCTTCGCGCGGGCCCGCCAGCTTGTATTGCTCCAAGATTCGGATTCACCATGCGGCCGGTATTCTGGTCGAGAATGCGGTCCTCGAAGAGGGCGAACGAAAGCCCCATAAGCACGCCGCCATGAATCTGGCTCTCGATCTGCTTGGGGTTCATCGGGCGGCCGCAATCCTGGACCGCGACGACGCGCTCGACGCGCACGATGCCGGTCTCGGTGTCGACGGCGACCTCGGCGAACTGAACGCCGCCCAGATCTTGTTGGGCTAAAGCGGCATCGCCCATATGCCGGCGAAAGCCGCCATAGTCGTCACTGCGCGAGGCCACGGCGCTGATGCGTCGGTGCGCATCCGGCCGGCCGCCTCGCGAAAGCTGATGCTGCGGCCGGGATCATCGCGAACCACGATGCGGCCGTCCCGCGCAACAAGATCGTCTGCGCCGGCATTCAGGCGCGAGCGCTGCCTCGCGGAACAGCGATTGCAGACACTGCCACGCGGCGTTGCGCGCCGGCGGCGTGATCGACGCGTGGTCCGGCTGCCATAGGAGGGCGGCCCGGCGGGAAATCGGTGTCGCCGATGCGGACGGTGATCTCGTCGGGCCGCAGCCCGAGGACCTCGGCGACGACCTGCGCCAGCACCGTGCCGATGCCGGTGCCGATATCCTGCACGCTCGACAGCACCTCGACCGAGCCGTCGCGCAGGATGCGCACTTCGCAGGCGGAATTGATCTGCACATTGGCGCCCCAGAACGACTGCGCCATGCCGAGGCCCGCGCTTCACCGGACCGGGATCGGCGCCGGGCGCATGCCGCCGCTGCCAGCCGATCCGCTCGGCGCCGATGCGCCGCTCCTCGCGCCGCACCGGGCTCGGGTCGATCCGGTCGCGCAGCGCAAGCGGATCGATGCGAAGCTGCTCGGCCAGTTCGTCGATCGACTGCTCGAGCGCGAAAGCGCCGGGCAACGTTGCCGGGCGCGCGCATCGCACAGCCGGGCCCGGCATTGATGAACACGTCGTGCTGTGCGCCTTCGAAATTCGGGCAGGTGTAAAGCGGCTTCGGCGACATTGCCGACGCCGCGCGCCAAGCGCCACGCCGGCTGTGCCGTAGCTCGTGAGCGAGATCGCCGTCAGCGATCCGTCGCGCCGCGCGCCGATCCGCAAGCGCTGCCACGTTCCCGGCCGATTACCGGTGTCCATCTGCTCCTCTTCGCGATCGAGCACGACGCGGACCGGCGCGTTCGCCTGCCGCGACAAGGCAACGGCGATGCGGCCATAATTGCCAAGACTTGATTTCGAGCCGAAGCCGCCGCCCATGCCGTCGACGATCACCCGCACGCGGTTGAGCGGCAGGCCGAATGCCTCGGCCAGCTCATGCCGCACACCGGCGGTGAATTGCGTCGACAAATGCACTGTCAATCCGTCCGCCCGCCAGTCGGCAACGATGGCATGCGGCTCCATGCAGCAATGCGTCTGCACCTGGGTGCGATATTCGCCTTCGACGACGATCTCGGCCTCTGCGAAACCTTGCGCGATGTCGCCGCGTTTGCTGGTCAGCGGGACCGCGAACATTGCCGTTGAGCGGCAGATTGGCGGCTGCCGGGTATCCGGAGACATGGCCCGCGGGCGCCGGCGAGGCGCCAGCATAGACCGTCGGCGCTGTTGACTGCCGCGCCTTGTCCATATCGACGACAAAGGGAAGCGATTTGTAATCGACGCGGATCAGATCGCAGCGCCTCTTCCGCCGCGGCCATGGAAACGGCGGCGACGGCGGCCACCGGCGCGCCGACATAGCGCAGGGTCGCGCCCGCCGGGTTGTCCGGACGCGCGATGACTATGACCGCGCGGACGCCAGGATGACGCGCGGCCGCAGCGACATCGATCGCCCGAACCTCGGCATGCGGCAGCGGCGAGCGCAGGATCCGGCCATGCAGCATGCCCGGCAGGCTGATGTCCACGGTGAACTGTGTCGCGCCGGTGACCTTGGCGCGGCCATTCTGCCGCGGGACCGGCTTGCCGATCACCTTAAGCTTGGCGTTCGGAGGCAGCGGTGGCGGCTCGTCCGAAGGGACTTGCCGCTCGACCTCGCCGAGGCCGACGCTGGCAATGCCGATGGGAAACGTCTCGGTGCGCGTCTCGTCCACTGCCATGATCAGACCTTTTGCGCTTTCGCCGCGGCCAGCGTTGCGGCGACGACGTGCGGATAGGTGCCGCAACGGCAGATGTGGCCACTGATCGCTGCGCTGGACATCGTCGGCGCTCGGATCGGGCGTACGGTCTAAAAGAGCGGCACAGCTCATCACCATTCCAGGGGTACAGAAGCCGCATTGCAGCGCGTCGTGCTCGATGAAGGCGGCCTGCACCGGATGCAGCGCATCGCCATGCGCGAGACCCTCGATCGTCGTCACACGGCGGTCACCGATCTCGATGGCAAGCATCATGCAGGAGCAGACGGGGGTGCCATCGAGCCAGACGGTGCAGGCTGAGCACGCGCCCCGATTGCACGCGATCTTGGTGCCGGTCAGACCCAGCGGCCCGCGCAGCGCTTCAGCCAAAGTCATTCGCGGCTCGATCCGCAGCATTCGCGCGGTACCATTGACCGTCACGGTCATTGGCACCGCTTCCGGTCCCACGACGCGATCGTCGCTTGTTGCTGCGGCTGCCTGCTCGATAATTGCCGAAGCGGCATCCACCATCGTCGCCCCTGCCGCGCTCAGAGCGGAGCTTTGAAGAAATGAGCGACGAGACAATTCACGCTGCACGCCACACCTCTGCCAGAAATTTGATGATTGGCCGCAGGGCCATTCTGGTCGCGGCTGAAGCAAGGTGCTCCGCCTGGGCTGTGATTGCTTTGATTTCGGTCAAACTGAGTGGACGCGCGAGTTGGGAAGCCGGGCCGGGTCTACGACCTGCGTCAAAGCTGACCTCGGCGTAGCGCTTAGCCCGCGTTTCTGCTTCAAGTTGCGGTGCCCCTATTGCGTGGTGGGCTTCTTGCCTTGGCGCCGAAGGTCCTTGATCAACCGAGCCAAGTCCTGGTCTTGGGGCAGGATCAGGCCCAATTGCTCGGCATAGATGAGCGCGGCATCAACATCCCCGACGTCCCGATCGAAGTTGATAAGGGCCAAGAGGGTGTCGCGATCGCGCGGATGCCGGGCGAGGTTCTGTTTGAGAACGGGTATCGCGTCACGAACACGCCCGGCCGATTGCAGGGCGACCGCGTACACGTAAGCATAACGCGCCTGATCCGGCGCAAGCTCGGAAGCACGGCGCAATTCCTCAAGCGCTTCGTCGGGACGTTTGGCGCGAACAAGAGCGAGTCCGAGCACATGGTGGAGTCCGGCATCTTGCGGTGATGCGCTGAGTGCCGCTCTCAATACGCCTTCGCTTTCGCTTTCCCGCCCCAGTTGGCGATAGAGGTCGGCCAGATTGATCGCCGCCGGCGCGTATTGCGCACTGAGGCGCAGTGCGGCCTTGTACTCGATCTCGGCTTCGGCGGGCTGTTCGCGTCGCATGAAGAAACTGCCAAGCGCGGACCGTGCTTCGGGCCGATCGGCATTGAGGCGTTGGGCGGCGACGAATTCCGCGGCCGCGCGCTCGAAAGCTTCGCGATCCGCGGCCGGTTGCCTTGAGGCCGGAATCGCCGCCAGCAGCGACGCAGCCCGGATGCGCACGCCGCGAATGGGATCGGACAGCAGCGGCGAGGCCATTGGCCACAGCTGTGCGGCGGGAGCGCCTTCGAGCATATCGAGCGCGCCGATGCGCACCATCGGATCGGGGTCTGATAGGCTTGTGCGCGCCAAGTCAAGGCTTGCGGCCGAGGTCGGGCAAGCCCAGCTCCGCCAACGCGCCCGCGCGCGCGAAGGCCGGCACGCTGCCGTCAGCGGCCACCGCTGCAAGACGTCTTGCGGCATCGGGCTGGTCGGTCCACGCCGCGTGGAAGGCCGCAGCATAATTTTGAAAGCCTATTCGGTTCGGACCATGCCAGCGATCGACCGCGGATGCTGCCCATTCCGGCGATTTGTCGGTGTGACAATCATTGCAGGCATTGGGCGTGCCGAATTTTGCCGATAGATCGGGACGCGGCACGCGGAAACTGTGATCGTGCCGCCGGTCGACGATCATGTAAGTGCGGGTCGGCATATGGCAGGAGACGCAGGAGAGCGGCGGGCTCGCTGCCTCGTGACGATGATGGGTCACAGCCGCGTATTTGTCGGGGGAGTGACACTGGAAGCAGGTGTTGTCGCCGGGCAAGCGCAGCTTAGCGCTATGCGGGTCATGACAATCGCTGCAGGTGACACCTGCCGCAAACATCTTGCTCTGCTTGAACGAGCCGTAATTATAGACCTCGTCCAGCATCTGCCCGTCGGCGTAATAGAGCCCGCGCCTGAGCGGCGAAACGATATGTGTTTCGGATAGCGATTGTCCCGGCAGCCATGCCTCGGAGAGCTGCCCCCGCCGCGCATGGCAAAGGCCGCAGGTCTCGACCTCGGCGCGCAAGGCGCGCGGTGAGCTGCTGCGGCTGGCGTTGCCGGTTTCGGCACTGAGCGACCAGGTGGCATCACGCCTCTCGGTAAATCGCTCTGCCAGCCCCTTGGCCGGGTCGTCGGTGTTTCCGAACGGCCACCAGCTGTGCCGCGCCCGCGCCCAGGCAAGATGGCGTGAGCCCTGGCCGTGACAGGCCTCGCAGCCGACGCTGATCTCCGCCCATGTCGTGGCGAAGCGATCATTGCCTGCGTCGTAGTTCTTGTGCACGCCAGTCGAGTGACACTCCGCGCACATGAAATTCCAGTTCTGGTTCAGTTTGGTCCAATGCAGAATGTCATCATGGCGAATGTCTTCGTTCGGATAGAGATGGAACCAGCGCTGGCCGCCCTTGTCCTTCGGCCGGCTGTCCCAGGCAAGCGACAAGGCCTGGAGCCTGCCGTCGGGAAACGCGATCAGATATTGTTGCAGCGGATCGACGCCGAATGTGTATTTGACCTCGAAGACCGCGAGCTTCCCATCAGGCCCGTCGGTTTCGACCAGGAATTTTCCGCCCTGGCGGAAGAACCGCGATCGCACGCCGTAATAGGTGAAGCTGGCATCGGAAAAATCGCCCAGTACCGTTTTGTCGGTCGCATGATTCATCGCGTGCTTGTGCTGCGATGAGCGCCAGAGTTGAGCTTCCGCCTGATGGCAGCCGGCGCAAGCGTCACTGCCGACAAACGTGGCCGCAGCGGCGGCGGAGACGGACGAAGGCGTCTTCAACGGCCCGGCGCTGAAGCGTGCGGTCAAGAATTGGAAAGCTAGGCCAGTCAGGACAATGATCGCTGCCGCGGCGGACAATGCGGTCCAAATTTTGCCCGCCGGGAGGAGGCCGGCATGCGCCTTGCCCGGCGCATCGTCCTGCGGCTCCGTGCCCTCCGACGCGCCGGCCGATTGCTTTCGCGAGCCGGCCCTTGTCCGGGAAGCCTTGGTCCGCGTCCGGGGCAACGTCATCAGACCTCCGGCAAGGATTTTGCCTGCGCGATGATCTGCCCCGGAGCCTGCGACGCCGCGTCAGCCGAGCCAGGCAAGGGAATTTTGCAAGCAAATTCCGGGGCACGCCCGGCATCGCCGCCGACGCCCGCGCCTCCTTGCGGCTCACCGTTGTCCTGCATTTGGCCTGGCCTGCCTCATCGAGACCTTTGCTGCATCGTCGGCCCTCAACTCATAGCATATTGCTCGAGTCGTGTCGGGTCGAGGATCGTGATTTGTCAATTCCCGATCCTGATGAGTTTGTCTCGTTCCAAGCGTTTGACTGTCGTGTTCACGGTTTGGCGGACGTGTCCGATCATGTCGGCGAGGTCGTTCTGGGTCATGTGTATGACGGAGATGTCAACATCGGAGTCACCCTCCTTGCAGATACGGTCGAGCAGGGCGAGCCGCCCGGCAACTCGGGCCAAGACGGAGGACCTGCGCAGGGCGCAGACAAGCTCGATAACACCGTCGAAGCGCGCGGCTACCAGTTCATGGAATGCGGCAAGAAGCTCCGGCGAATGATCCATGACCTGGTTTGCCGATGTCGGCGGAACCCGCCAGGCACGCACCGGGCCGAAAGCCGTCGCGTTGACGATGGTATGGCGCTCCGCGGCGGTCGCGATGTCGCCGAACCAGTAGCCCGGACCAGCGATGTTGAGGAGGATGCGTTGGCCGCTCATGTCGAATCTGTCGAAATGGACGGCGCCATCAAGCAATCCGAACAATCCGGGGGCATCATAAGCCTCACGATAGAGGCTCTCGCCGGCTTCATAGGTTTCCATTCGCCCCGCGTCGAAGAGAGCTTTTGCCTGTGACGGGGGCAGACGCCCGAACCATTTTCCTCTCCGCAGGACCTCGTAGGCCTGATGATGCGGATCGTATGTCACAACTGTCTTCAGCAACACGGTTACAGCCCTGTTTTGTTAGTCCGCCGCTCATCGCATCCGACTGGATAAACTAGATGCATGCGAGACGTTAAACATTTGAAGTTCAGGGTGTTTTGGTCGTTACCAAAACCGAAATTGTCGCGCGGACGACACCAAGGCGAATTGATCTGTGTCAAGATGACCGACAAGGGCAAAAAAAGGGTTTCCTTTCGCCCGCCTGCGGAGATTTCGGTGATTTCGGTTAACGTTCGGACATTTTCCGTGCGCGCCGTATCGGTGCTTGCTGCGCTTGTCCTTTCGAGCGTGGCCATCGCCCAATCAGATGACGGATCTGTGCTGCCTTTCCCGCCCACAGCTTCGGCGAGCCTGGCCATGCCGAGGTTGCAGAATTCCAAGCACGAGCGGCGCATCGAGAAGAGCCATCTGCCCAAGGATGCACCCAACATCCTGATCATCATGCTCGACGACGTCGGCTTCGGACTTGCCGACACCTATGGCGGCCCGATCCACACGCCAACGCTCTCGCGGATTGCGAACCAGGGGATCAGCTACAACGCATTCCATACCACGGCGATCTGTTCGCCGACCCGTGCGGCGCTGCTGACCGGCCGCAATCATCAACGGGTCGGGTCGGGGACGATCGCCGAGCGCGCCGTCGACTGGGATGGCTATACCGGGGTGATCCCGAGGACATCTGCGACCTTGGCCAAGGTTCTGGGCGCCTACGGCTACAAGACCTCCGCTTTCGGCAAGTGGCACAACACGCCCGCGACCGAGACGACGGCGATGGGGCCGTTCACGCTCTGGCCGACCGGGGAGGGCATCGGCTTCGACTACTTCTACGGATTTCTGGGCGGCGAGACGTCGCAATGGGAGCCCCGGCTGTTCGAGAACTTCACGCCGGTCGAGCCACCCCACGATGAGAAATACCATCTGAGCGAAGACCTGGCGGACAAGGCGATCACGTGGATGCGCGAGCATCGCGCCTATGCGCCGGACAAGCCGTTCCTCATCTATTGGGCTCCCGGAGCCGGCCACGGACCGCATCACATCTTCAAGGAATGGGCCGACAAATATAAAGGCCAGTTCGACGATGGCTGGGATGCGCTGCGCGAGCGCACCTTCAAGCGCCAGAAGGAGCTTGGCTGGATCCCCGCAGATGCCAAGCTCACTCCGCGAGCCGAGAGCATGGCCGGTTGGGACAGCATCCCGGAATCGGAACGGCCGTTCCAACGTCGGTTAATGGAGGTATTCGCAGGCTTCGTCGAGCATGTCGACGTCCAGGCCGGCAAGGTGGTCGACGAGCTGGACCGCCTCGGCATCCGCGACAACACGATCGTGATCTACATCTTCGGCGACAATGGCTCCAGCGCCGAAGGTCAGAATGGCAGCATCAGCGAGCTGCTGGCGCAGAACCAGATTCCCAACACCATCGAGCAGCAGCTTGCCGCGCTTGATCGGATCGGCGGCCTCGATGCGCTCGGCGGACCCAAAGTGGATAACATGTACCATGCCGGCTGGGCGTGGGCGGGCGACACGCCGTTCAAATACACCAAGCTGATCGCCTCGCACTTCGGTGGAACGCGGAACCCGATGGCGATCTCTTGGCCGGCCCGCATCAAGCCGGACAAGACGCCGCGGTCGCAGTTCCACCACGTCAACGACATCGTGCCGACCATCTATGACATCCTCGGCATCAAGCCGCCGAACGTGGTGGACGGCTTCAAGCAGGACCCGATCGACGGCGTCAGCATGATCTATACATTTGCCGACGCCAAGGCGCCCGGGCGCAAGCACACGCAATACTTTGACAACAACGGCAGCCGCGGCATCTACCACGACGGCTGGTATGCCTGCACATTCGGCCCGCTGACGCCTTGGCTGACGGTAAGTCCGGGGCTTGCGACATGGGATTCCAGCAAGGACGTCTGGGAGCTTTACAACCTCAACACCGACTTCTCGCAGGCAGAGGATCTCGCCGCAAAGGAACCGCAGCGGCTGGAGCAAATGAAGGCCCTGTTCGTCGAGGAAGCCAAGGCCAATAAGGTTTTCCCGATCGGCGCCGGCATTTGGCTGCGCCTTCACCCCGAGGACCGCGTCGCGACGCCGTATAAGAGCTGGCAATTCGACGCAACGACCACGCGGATGCCGGAGTTCACGGCGCCCGGCCTGGGCCGCGAAAGCAACCGCGTGACGATCGACGCCGAGTTCGGCGAAAACGCCTCCGGTGTGCTCTACGCGCTGGGCGGCGCCTCCGGCGGCCTCACGCTTTACATGGACAAGGGCGAACTCGTCTACGAGTACAACATGATGATCATCGAGCGTTACTTCGCGCGCTCGAACGCCAAGCTCGCTGCCGGCAAGCACCGGATCGAGGTGGACACCACGATCGCAAGGCCCGGCGCTCCGGGTGAGGTGGTGCTCACGGTCGACGGCAAGGAAGTCGCGCACACGACGGTCAAACGCACCGTGCCGGCGGCTTTCACCGCAAGCGAGACTTTCGATGTCGGCGTCGATCTCGGCTCTCCGGTCTCGCTCGACTATTTCGACCGGCGGCCATTCAGGTTCGACGGGAAGATCAACAGTATCGACGTCAAGCTGAATTGAGCCCGGCTCGCCGAGTGGCAACTTCAGCAAGACTGTCGACAATATCCAGTCGCAGCTGAACCCGATGCAGCAGTGCCCATGGCCGGCGTAGCAGAGGTGAGTAAGACTATGAGTTCGAAACTCGGCGCGAAACTCGCTTTCTGCAGTGCATTTTCCTTGTTGCTCGCCATCGGTGCTGCGCATGCGCAGGATCGACCTCCGAATATCATAATTATTTTGGCCGATGACCTCGGCAACGCCGATCTCGGCTATCGCGGGAGCGACATCAAGACACCGAACATCGACCAGCTTGCCAAGCAAGGTGTGCAGCTCGAATCCTTCCACGCCATGCCGGTCTGCACCCTCGCGCGCGCGGCGTTGATGACCGGCCGCTATCCGATGCGCTACGGCCTGCAGACGCTGGTGATCTTCCCGAACCACACCTACGGCCTGCCGACCGACGAGCGGACGCTGCCGCAGGCGCTTAAGGACGTTGGATACAGCACCGCGATGGTCGGCAAGTGGCACCTGGGTCATGCCGACCGGAAGTACTGGCCGCAGAATCGCGGCTTCGATCACTTTTATGGAAACCTCGTCGGCGAAATGGACTATTTCACCAAGATGCGCGGCGGCATCGTGGACTGGCAGCGAGACGGGAAATTCTTCCAGGAGAAGACTTACTACCTGCCTTTGATCGGCGACGAAGCGGTCAAGATGATCGAGAAGCAGGATCAGAACAAGCCGTTCTTCCTTTACTTCGCGTCGCTGGCCCCGCACGCGCCCTATCAGGCGCCGAAGGCCGACGAAGACCGCTATGCCTCAACCATCAAGGACCCGACGCGACGCACCTATGCGGCGATGATCACATCGCTCGACGACCAAGTCGGACGGATCGTCGCCGCGCTGGACGAGAAGGGCCTGCGCGAGAATACGCTGATCATCTTTTCGAGCGACAATGGTGGACCGCGCAGCGCGGTGGTTGCGAGTGGCGCACACTCGCCGGAGGAGCGCGCCGCCAGCGGCGTCAAGCAGGAGTCGCTGCCGGCAAGCAACGGTGATCTGCGCGGCGGCAAGGGCAGCCTGTATGAGGGCGGTGTCCGTGTGCCGACCATCTTCAACTGGCCGGCCAAGCTCCAGCCGCGCATCGTCAACGAACCCCTCGACATCGTCGACATCATGCCGACCGTGCTCGCACTGGCCGGGGCCAAGCCGAAACCGTCCGACAAACCGCTCGACGGCAAGAACATCTGGGCGACGGTCGCCGAAGGCGCACCCTCTCCGCACGACGACATCCTGGTCAATGTCGAGGCCTTCCGCGGCGCGATCATCAAGGGCAAATGGAAGCTGGTGAAGATTGCGCTACTGCCGGGCAAGACCGAGCTCTTCGACCCGACCGCCGATCCAGGCGAGAAGACGGACGTCGCGGAGCAAGACCCGGACGTCGTCCGCGATCTGGAGAGCCGCCTGCTCGACTATGCCAAACAGCAGAAGACGAGCGAGTGGATGAAAGCGCAGCCAAACTACCTCGGCGCGCAGGGTAAGACCCTGTTCGACCCGGATTTCGACATCGACGACGCCGGTCTGCCGCAGCTGAAGCCGGTTCTGCCCAAGAGGTGACCGATAGCGGCACGCCGTGACGAACGACGAGGATGGCTATGGGATTCACGTTGCAAGGAGCCGGCGAACGCGAAGCTCAAAGGTGACGCGGCCCTCGGCCGAAAATCAAGCCGTTCGCACGTCAAGATTTGAATTGTCGCGCGGGCGACATCAAGACGAATTGATCCGTGCTAACAGATGATTGGCAAGAGGAAATGGTCTCCTGGGAATGGGATCCAGATCCCGAAAGCAGGCCGAAGGCAAAGGAGAGAAGATGGCAGAAAAGCCCGAACTAACCCTGGGTCCAACGCTGCGCCAGGATGTTTTTGACAGGCTGTCGGAGAAAAAAGTCACGTCTTTTGGTCTGGCGCCGCCATGGCAGCTGTTGGAATCTTGGCGCTCTTGTTTCCGGTGTTCACGACCTTCTCGGTCGCGCTGATGGTTGGATGGCTCCTCGTTCTTGCAGGAGCAGCAACCGCCTTCGGCGCCTTTTCAGTGGAAGGAACGGGCCGCTTTCTCGGTGAACTCCTTCTTGGCCTCCTGAAGCTCGCACTCGGCGTCTTTCTGGTGAAGCACCCAGCTTTCGGCATGATCGCGCTAGACTCTGATCCTCGCGGCGGTGTTCATGGTCGATGGCGCGGTTCAACTCGGGCTCGCACTCGACGTGCGGCCGAAGCAAGGCTGGATCTGGGTCCTGATCTCGGGACTGATCAGCCTTGGAGCCGCTCTGCTCATCGCCGCAGGGCTGCCGGGTACGTCGCTTTTTGCGCTCGGCATTCTCGTCGGCATCAACTTCTTGGGCACCGGGCTTGCCTCGATCATGCTGTCCAGATCGCTCCCCTCTCCGTCACGAAGCGAAATGACGTCAATCGTGCGATGACTGCGGCATTTCGCGGCCGGGTTATCAATTCAGGCGTCCGTCATTCGATCTGACGGACCTCAGGAGAACCACGATGCCGATTTCCCTGGCTCAGTTTATCGTGTGGGTGTTCATTGGTCTCCTTGCGGGGAGCCTTGCAGGCTTGGTCGTTAAGCGCAGGCGCAAGGGCTTTGGCGTGCCCGTCAATTTCGGGCTGGGCCTGGCTGGTGCGCTGGTGGGTGGGCTGTTGTTCCGCCTGTTCGGGCTTTTCCCTCAACTTGATAAGATCGCGATTTCCCTACGAGATGTCGTGGCGGCAGTTCTCGGGTCGCTGCTGGTGCTCGCGATCCTGTGGCTTCTGCGTCGTAGAATTGGAAAATTGTGAGCTTCAACCGCGAGACAGAACCTCTCTCACGCTCAGGCGTGCGAGAGGGGGTCGATCGCAAACCAGCGTCGCCGGCTCCGACCGACCGTTCCGCCAGCCTATTCGGCTATGCTACCCTGGTGAACCCGACATTGTCATCGATGACTGTCGACGGTCCGATGGGAAGCGGTTCCGCACTGGCGACATTGAGCTTTTCAAACTCGATGTTGTTCTTCCAGACCTTGCGCAAGAAGTCCTCGAAGACCTGAATGGTCAGCTGCTCGCCCGGGCAGCGACGATAGCCGAAGCCGAAAGGCGCAAAACCGGCATAATCGCAGACCGGCAGAGGCTTGCCCTCGACAATGCCGTAAACGGTGCCAAAGCCGCTATTATGGATGACCGCCTTCCGGCCGTCCGTTACCTCGAAAGAGGTTCGATCGAAGGGGCATTTGGCAAAGCCGATCTCTTCGCACCTGGCTTCGTCGATCTGGTGGCTCGTCGGCACTTTGTTGTAGCGATCCGGGTCGAACTTTTCCGGGTCCTTCCAGTGGGTTGGGTCGAAGCTCGTCTCCGGGTGCGGGCTGATGATATAGCCGAATCTTTGGTAGGGCGGCGTCGTTAATTCCTCCAAGGCCGAAATACTGCCGCCGTTCGGCGAAATCGTGCGGAACAGTTCCATGACGAAGCGCTCGAGCGGGGTGAAAGCATCGCCCGAGGCGTTGTCATAATTGCCTTCCATGGTTTTATTAAACCAAGCTCGGGTGTCAGGATCGCCCGTGTCTTTCGCCAGCTTGAGCATGATGTTGTACATCGTGTTGCCCCACTGGCTCAGCGCGACGAAGTTGTGAAAGACCTCAAAGACCACATCCTTGTGCGCGAAATGCTGTCCATCCCCGCCGTTCTTGATCCACCAGAAAACGAACGTCTTCTCGGGGCTCGGCGTCTTTCCACTGATAAGATCGCTGATTCTGTCGTCGATCCATCGCTTCAGGGAAGCGAGATGCGATCGCACCGTCATGTAATTGTCGTAGACAATCTTCTGAGTAGGGTCTCTGTAGGCGAGCACTGTGTTGAAGCTTTGGCCGATCTCACGAACGCTCGCCGGAATGGCGTCGCCCTTAACTCCCAGGTGCAGATCCCAGTAGAGGTCGAAGTAGCTTTCAAGATACGGCCTCATCAGAGGCTTGCCGGCATTGCGTTCGTGCAAAAGCTTATCGAAAAACTGCACCACCTTGTCGCTGTACATCGGATGGTACAAATCCGGCGTTAAAGCGGAGATGTAAATCCGCTTTCGCCGGTTATCCGGTCCGCGCTTTTCCAAGCTCTGGAGAAAGACCGTGACTCCATCTTCCGGAGCAGGCTTCCAAGTCTCGCTTAGCAGTCCCCAGAGATCGCGTGGCAGAGCGTTTTCTTTGGTGAACTTTACGTCAATCATGGGAAGGGACAGCCGCTCGCCCCCGTACATGCTCACCAAAAAATACGGGATGATGGCATTCTCAACGTAGGCAGGATCGAACTCCCCACGGAACTGCTTGCGCAAGCGAGCGACGGCTGACTCAATATCGCCGGGCGCAAGCGGCTGACCGGCGGCAGGAGGTAATTGGGAAGCAGCGGGATGGATCGCCATTCCAGCGGCCGCAGCCGACCCGCCAATTAAAAACGTTCTCCGTCTCATGGGTAAACCTCCTTCGGCACTTGGCAGGCCCCCCAACCGCCCTAGAGGGCGCGGCATTTCGCTTCCGGCGCTATGCGTGGCTTTTCAGCCCCAAGCCGATGAAGATCCAGCCGACGCCGGCGACGACGAGATCGATGCCGAGGAAAATTCCGAGGGCGAACAAACCCGAGACCGGCCAATGTGCCAAGATCACGATGCCGAGGAGGATCGTTATTGCGCCGGAGAGGGCCACCCAAATCCAGGGCGTCTCCTCCTGCAGGCTAAAGGCCAGCATGAGTCGCGTGATGCCCGAGACAACCAGCGCCACGCCGAGCATCAAGGTCAAGAGGGTGGCGGCGAGCAGGGGATTCTCGAAGGTCAGGAAACCGGCTGCGATATACAATCCGCCAAGCATGAGCCAGAGCAGGAATTTGCTCCAGGATTTCAGTTGGAACGCATTGATGACTTCCGCGATGCCGGCGACCACCATCATGATGCCGACAACGAACACGCTGACAACCGTCGCGAAAACAATGCTGGAAAGAGCGATCAATCCAGCAATGAGATAGACGACGCCTAGGGCCACGATCCATCCAGACCTGGCTCGCAGTGGCGCGACTTCGGAAGTGTGATCGCCGTGACCATGTAATACGCTGACCATATCAGTCCTTCCCGGCTGTCCGAGGTGAAGCTGTTGCATATCAGGTATTTTGGAAGCAATAACACGTGAGGGGCGACCAGGATGTCGTCCTCGCGACAATTGCGAAAAAATCTCTCAAGCTTTTGAGCTGAGGTTCGATCTGCTGACCAGCAGAGTGGTTCTGGGCCGACACGCGGCCACGTCATTAATTTGCTGGAGCGATTGCGGATCAAACCGATCACCTTACCGACCAGGCGGCGAGGCCGCGTCGGCCATCGGTGATGGCCGCGCCGTCACGTTGTGGATCTCGCAGGCGGCGCGACGCGGCTTGCCAGAGCGATGAGTTCAACCTGGCGGTTAACCCCGGTTTTCTGGAAGATGTTCTCAAGGTGCGTTTTCGCCGTCGTGACTGCGACGCTGAGGGCGGCCGCCGCCTCCGCCAAGGTGCGGCCTGCGAGGAGGCCGGCCAGCACCCGTGTTTCGGCCGGCGTCAGTCCGAAGGTGGCTGCCATGGTGGCAGCTTCATCTTGCTCGTCCCACGTCGCCGGGACGAACACAGCAGCGACGGCCTTGGGTTGCAGCCGCATGCGCCGATCGCCGCCGCTCATCGGCAGGACATGGGCAAAGACCGGCGGCGCGTCGGGCTCCGTGAGGCGGATGGCTATGCCGGCCTTGCCGATGCGGGTCTCGTTCCGGGCCGAAAGCCTAATGGCGGTCTGCAATTCCTTCGCAGCTGCTTGAGCCTGGGCGCCAAGCATACCTTGGACGCTCCGAATGGGATGGCCATTCATTAGCATCTGCACGGCTACGCGGTTGGCATGCAGAATGATGCCGTCATCATTGACGAGCACGACGCCGCAGCGGAGTGCATCGAGCGCTTCGGCGATCCCGGCGCACGCAATCGCGCGAGCGTCAAGCACGTTGCTCACCGCCACCGCGCGGCGCAGATGCGCCAACAGCAGACACGCAAGCTCGATGTCGCGGTCGGTGGCGACGCCGTGACGTTCGTGCCAGACGATGCCGAGCCCCAAGAAGTGCGATGGCGTATGCATCAGGAAAAGCTGCATAATATCGATCAAGCCTTGCGGTTTGAGCCAACTTTGGACGAATGGAGAAGCTGCGATGACGGCGGGGCTGACGTGACGCGAGAGCACATGCGGCTCGTCGAGCGTCGGCCGCGGTGGAAGCAGCCGATGCATTGCGGGGACATACCGGGCATGCTGCTCCTGCCAGAACGGCTCGATCCCGACAATCTTCTGAATCAATACGCGATCCCGGCGAAGGTCATTTAAATGCAAAACTGCGGCCTGGGCGTCGAGCGCATCCCGGATGTCGGCAAGCGTTTGATCCCAGCGGTCAGGCTCAAGGGCACAGTCGTAAATCGACCCGATCAGCTCCGACAACGGCTTGAATGAGATCGGATCGCGAGCGCTGCCGCACATGGCCGCTTCGATGCCTTTCATCGGTCTGCTCCGATCTCCTCATATTCCCGCTGCCGCTTCCCGGTCCGCTCGGAGCGCATACCGATTGCCCATGCGATCCGTGCTTGCGTGCAAGGCGGGGGGTATCGCGGCGCGCAATGATCGCGGCCAGCCCACGAACTTCGGCATTGGCTGATCCCTGACCTCATTGAAGGATTTGCGGCAAGGCGGAGTTTGACCCGCCCGGATAGCGGCCGATCGCCCGAAAATGCCGAACGCGTTCGGGGATCATTTCCGCGGTGCGCTGCGCGACGTGCCAGCGTTGTCCGGCGTCGCCGTAAGAGGCGATCAGCTCACAGATGCAAGCGCTCAAATCATCGATGATCTGATCGACATTCAGCGGGCTATGCGCGTCGCTGAATTCGTTGATCGCCCGACTGATGGCGCAATGGCAGCAATTGTTGCGGTCTCTTGTGTCGCACACAGTTCATCCTCCGTCCGACCGAATTTGCGATCCTCGGCGCCGTCCCGATAGCCGGCGCGATGCCTGACAACGCCGACCACCATCGCCGAAACGATGGTTGCCGCGATCCATCCGATAACGTCGATCTTGCGATTTCCATCCCTCGGCTTGCGGCAGAGCGCGGGCTGTGGCTTCGATTGCAGAGCCACAGGCAACGGTGACGGGAGATAAAAAGTCGATTTCGCGCGGGCCCGCTTTTGTTTATGACTCGTTATGTCTATTCCGCGTGAGCGACAGAGAGGGGATCTGTTTGATTGCCAGGCCGATCTGGGTCAGCGACGTCGGCGTCTGTTAGCGCAATCCCGGTGGACCTCGGTTGATCTCTCGAGAGAGGGGGGCATGACTAGCGGCTGGATACGGCTTCGCCGCAAAGATGGGCGGGCAATCGAAAGTGCCTGGCGGCTGCAGCGACGGCTTGCGGCCAGTGGCTGCAAAGCGTTGTCGGGGCTGATGATTTCAGCAACCATTGTTGGGCTAATCGTTGCTGCAGATGCCGTTGCCGATCTCGTCTTGGCTCCCTCCGCCTTTGCGGAGGGGCATGCTGCCCATGGCAACCACGGCAACGGCGCCAGTAACGGTAACGGTAACGGTAACGGTAACGCTGACCGTGCCCTCGACCAGGATGGCACCGGCTTTTCAGCAGCCGACCCGCTCAATGACAACGGCGTGGAACCTCCTGGCCAGGAAAAGCGCGATGGAGATGACGCGGTCGATAAATGGGTCAACGGCGTAAAGATCGACCTTGGCATACCCATCAGCGAGCAGATCGAACTCGGCAAAAACAACAACGACTTGTCTGAATATCTTGGGAAAATCGATTACCCCGGTAAGATCGCTGCCCCAGACCATCCCTCGGCTAAGGCCGGCCCCGAACCGAAGGGTAAGGCTATAGGCCTGCACAGGAAGGGGAAACTTGATGACGCTGGGGTGCCGTCAGCAAAGGAAAGCGTCCAGCCGTCGAACCGGCTCGCAATTGACCTGCGCTTCTATTCGCAGCGCGAAGTGCTTGCGATCAATCTGTCTTCCACGCCCGTCGCGCACTTGCGGAGGCTCGGATTCTCGATCGGCGCTTCCACTGGGCTAGGCGAAGATGCGGTCACGATTCTCACCCTCCCGACCGGCATGGACGTCTTGGACGCGATCGATCTTCTCGACGCGGTGCTGCCCGGTGAACGCTTCCAGTTGAACCATCTCTATCGCCTGTATCATCCGGCGATGAAAGACGATGCCGACAAAGGACAACGAACCCAGGCCGCCAGTTTGAATGCCGCCACGAAATGTCTCGAGGACCGATGCTACGCAGAGTCCGCTATCGGGTGGAGGGATGATTTTGCCGCTTGCGCGGTCGGTGTGCGGGTTGGTGTCATCGATACGGATATCGATTTCGGTCATCCGACGTTCCGGGGCCAAAAGATCACGCATAAAAGCTTTCTGCCGCATGGGCGAAGCCCCTCGCCGAATTGGCACGGAACGGGCGTGCTTGCACTTCTTGCCGGCCGGCCGGACAGCGGCACCCCCGGGCTCATCAACCAGGCGGATTTTTTTGTCGCGAGCGTCTTCTTTGCCGGGGAAGACGGCCAACCCGTAACCGACACCGTGTCCCTTCTCAAGGCATTGGACTGGATAGACGCCTCCGGCGCGAAGCTGGTGAACATGAGCCTGACGGGCGCGGACGACGAGCTCATACGGGCACGCATCGCCAGCCTTCGGCGCCAAGGTTTCGTCTTCACGGCCGCGGCCGGAAATGAAGGCCCGGCGGCGGGCCCGAGCTATCCCGCCGCCTATCCGGAGGTGATCGCCGTCACCGCCATTACCAAGCAACTGCAGATATTCCCCTTCGCCAATCGCGGAGCGTATATCGATTTGGCTGCGCCGGGGGTTCATATCTGGACAGCCGTTCCGGAGACCCGGGAGGGCTACCGCTCAGGCACCTCCTTCGCAGCACCTTTTGCAACGGCTTTGCTCGCGATCCAGCAGTCAGCCGTGCTGCGGCTGCCGAAAGAAGGGCTTCTCGATCACGTGAAGACCGTCACGCTGGGGGCCGGGAACCACAACCCGACCTATGGCCGTGGCCTGCTGCAAGCGCCGGCCGAATGTCCGACCGCAGCCGCAACCGTTGCCGATTGGGCGCCGGTTTTGGACCCCACGGTCCATTAGGCGACGGTCTTATTTTTTCCAGCCTTCGGCGATGACGGCGGCCTCGTCGGAGGCTGAAAGGGGATCGCCGTCGATGATTGCGCTTACGACCGCTTCCATAGTCGAACTTCTGACGCCCGCCGGAACAGACTGGTTAGGCAATACGCTGGACGGAGGGATCATCGCCTGTATCCGCACCGACCATTGGCCGCCCATGCGACAGGCAACCCCGGCGTAGCGCTCCGGTGAGGGAATGACGATCTCGTACGCACGGCAATAATCGCGAGCCTCATTCCGAAATGTCATTTTGACTTTCAGCTGGACGTCCTCAGGTCCTGAAAGCGCCAGCCTTGTCTGCTTGCCGCTGACCAAGCTATCCAGAGCTTGCCGTAGTGGTGCGCGAGCGATGAGGTGGCTGTTTTCGACGGTAACGAGATCAGCGAGCGCCATCTCCTTACCACCGCTTTCGCCGCGCAGAAGCCAGCCCAATCCGATTCCGGCGATCATGGCGGCGCCCGCGACAGCGGCTGTCCTCAGACTCGACGGGTCCAAATAGCGCCAGGTTTGCGCGTGCTCTTTAAGCCGAGACCAGAACCGCGATCGGCGACGACCGTTGCGACCCGCCAGTTTCGCCTCCTGCGCCGACACGAAATCGAGAAGTCTCTTGGGCACAGGTGCGTCCACATGGTCCTGGAGCAGGCCCCCAAGGCTCCGCCCTGTTGCGTGAAAGACCTGCAGTCTTGCGCGCAATGCGGGGTCTTCGGCACATAGCCTTTCAATTTGCGTCCGCTGAGACGGCTCAAGCAGGCCATCCGCATAGGCCATCAGGGTCTCGTCAGTTGGCTTTGTCATGTTCGCCTTTCAGCGTGCGCACGCCCTCAACCGCTATTGCGTAAAGAGCGTGACGCCCGCGCACCAAACGGCTCGTGGCGGTGCCGACGGGAACCCCGAGGATCGCTGCCGCTTCCTGATAGGAAAGCCCTTCGAAAGAGACGAGCGTGATGATCGCCTGCTGCTCTTGGGGCAAACACGACAGCGCAGCCAGGACGCGTCTCAGCGTCAGCCGGCTGTTCATCACATCGCGCCCATCCTCACCGGCGAGTTCCGGTCCGGAATCGAGGTCGACGGCAATGCCGCGCACCTTGGATGCCCGCTTCTGATCGAGCCAAATGTTATGGATGATCTTATACATCCAGCTATCAAGCCGTGTACCTGGCTGCCATTGATCGAGATGCGCGAAGGCGCGTGCGCAACCTTCCTGCACCAAGTCGTCACCTTTGTCAGGATCACCGCTTAGAGCGTAAGCGAACCGCCGCAGGCGCGGCAAAAGCTCGACGATCCGGCGCCCGACGTCATTCGTCACGCGGAACTTCTCCTGGATTGCAGGTCATAACGATCTGGATGCCGTTTAAATCCCGTCCGCCGACGCTCAAGCGAAAAATTAGATCGGTGGCACCGCTACCGGCGCGGCCGGCCAGGCTCCTCGTCCCGCAGCTCTTGCGATTGAGGCCGCGGCGCCGGAGCCTCGAACAGCGCCGCCCAGGCGGGCGTGAGAAAGGGCCGGAACAGGCTCATGACCTGCGCGGCGCCCCATTTCAGATGCTCGCGCGTCACCTCGGCGACGCCATGTCTCGATTTGAGATATTCGATCCAATAGCTCGACACGATCCAGGAATTGACGATCAGTGCCTCCATTGCTTGCGGAGGTATGCTGATCAGCCCTGCCGCCTCCATGCCTTTCAGGGATTCGCGGACATCGTTCTGCCCGTCATCGCTGAGGCCCCTCAGCCGGGGGCGCAACGAGGGCGACAGACGATAAACGGCGGCGGCGTCACGGTAGAAAAAGCGCCATTTCCACATCAGGGTGAACCAGCCAGCCAGATAGTCGGGATAGCGCTTCAGGTCGTCCCCATAGGTCTTAAAGGCGCCCGCCACGTCGCGAAGGCTGTTCTCGAACTCCTCGAATAGAGCTTCGAGAATCTGCTCCTTGCGCTGGAAATGGTAATAGAGATTGCCCTCGTTGATGCCGAGCGTCGCGGCGATCTCGGCGGTCGTCACATTGCTCGGGCCGCGCTCGTTGAACAGCTGGCGGCAGGCCGCAAGGATTCGCGTCCGCGTCTTGGGCCGCCTCGCCGTGCTCGCTTCCGCTTTTCCACCGCGCGCCATTCGTTATCCGTTCCTCAGATTCACAGTCCCGGCGCCCGAGCATAGCAAACTGCCGCTTGACCTGTCTAAGGTATTCACCTTAACATTTGCCTGCCGCGGCAGTCGGTTTTCCAGATTCGGCAAAGTCCGATGCGCGTTCGAAATGGGCCGCCGCAGCGCGGAGGAGGTCTCGCCATGTCTCTCGAGACGAAGGACGCGCCGTCCACTGCGGCGGTCTCGGACGGCGGCGCGGACCCGCCGGTCCCGCATGTCGACGTGCTGATCGTCGGAGCCGGCCTCTCCGGCATCTGCGCCGGTTATTATCTGCAGACCGAATGCCCGCAGAAGACGTTCACCATTCTTGAGGCGCGGCAGGCGCTGGGCGGCACCTGGGATTTTTTCCGCTATCCGGGCATCCGCTCCGACTCCGATCTTTACACTTTCGGCTTCAGCTTCCGGCCCTGGCGCGAGGACAAATCGATCGCCGACGGCGCCTCGATCCTTCGCTATCTGAAAGACGCCGCCGCCGAATACGGCATCGACCGAAAGATCCGCTATGGCGAGACAGTGACACGCGCCTCGTGGAATTCCTCCGATAGCCGATGGATCGTCGATGTGCGGCGTACGGACGGCCCCTCGATCCGCTATGGCTGCAATTTTCTCTATCTCTGCGCGGGCTATTACAATTACGACGAAGGCTACATGCCGGGCTGGCCGGGCATGGACCGTTTCCGCGGCCAGATCGTGCATCCGCAGGACTGGCCGGAGGATCTTGCCTATGAGCGAAAGCGCGTGGTCGTCATCGGCAGCGGCGCAACAGCGGTGACGCTGGTTCCGGCGCTGGCGGAAAAGGCCGCCCATGTCACCATGCTGCAGCGCTCGCCGAGCTATGTCGCCTCGCTTCCCGCCGTCGACTATATCGCCAATTGGCTGCGCCGCGGGCTGCCGGAGCGCGCCGCCTACACCCTGGCGCGCTGGAAGAACGTTCTCATCAGCATGTTCTATTATCGGCTCGCGCGCCGCCGTCCCGAGGCCATGAAGCGGCTGCTCATGAAGCGGCGTCAAGGCCGAGCTCGGGCCGGATTTCGATGCCGAGCAGCATTTTACGCCGCTTTATAATCCGTGGGACCAGCGGCTCTGCCTGGTGCCGGACGGCGACCTCTTCAAGGCGATCCGCTCAGGCCGCGCGTCCATCGTCACAGACACCATCAAGAGCTTCACCGAAACCGGGATCGCGCTCGCCTCGGGCGAGCAGCTCGACGCCGATATCATCGTCACCGCCACCGGCCTCAAGCTCAGGCTGATGGGCGGCATGGACCTGCTCATGGACGGCGCGCCCGCCGATCTGTCGAAGCGATTTCTCTACAAGGGCATGATGCTCAGCGACATTCCGAATCTCGCTTATTCGATCGGCTACACCAACGCCTCCTGGACGCTGAAATGCGAGCTGATCGCACGCTATGTCTGCCGTATTCTGAAGCACATGGATGCGGGCGGCTTCGCCACCGCCACGCCGCGCGTCCACGGAGAAATCCACGGGGAGCCGGCGATCGATTTCACCTCGGGCTACATTCAGCGGGCGCTGGCGACATTGCCGAAGCAAGGCTCGCGGAAACCCTGGAAGCTCTATCAGAATTACGCGCTCGACATGCTGTCGCTGAAATTCGGCGCCGTGGAGGACGGAACGCTGGAATTCGGCCAGCCGCCTGCTCAAGACCGTGCGGCGTGAGCGGGACAGCCGGCGATGACCCCTCCGAGAACGCTGAAGGACCGCACCGCGATTGTGACGGGAGCCGCCAGCGGCATCGGCCGCGCCATCGCCGTCTCGCTGGCAAAGCGCGGCTGCCATCTGGCGCTCGCCGACATCAATGAGGCCGGGCTTGCGGAGACGGCGCGTCTGGCTGGCGCGAGCGGCGTGCGCGTCAGCCGACATCATCTCGATGTCGCCGATCGGGAGGCGGTGGCAGCGTTCCCCTCGATCGTCACGGCCGAGCATGCGGGCGTCGATCTCCTCGTCAACAATGCCGGGGTCGCGCTGGGCGGAACGTTCGAGCAGGTCAGCGAAGCCGATTTCGAATGGCTGTTCGCGATCAATTTCTGGGGCGTGGTACGGATGACCCGCGCTTTCCTGCCGCTGCTGCATGCGAGCGAGGACGCTTGCATCGTCAATATGTCGAGCCTTTTCGGCCTGATCGCCCCGCCTGGGCAGACCGCCTATTCCGCCGCCAAATTCGCGGTGCGCGGCTTCTCGCAGGCCCTGCGCCATGAGCTCATCGGAACGAAGATCGGCGTGCTGGTCGTCCACCCCGGCGGCGTCGCGACCTCGATCGCCGATAGTGCCCGCGTGCCCCGGGGCATCTGCCGGGAGGAGGCCGAGCGCCGCCGCGCGGCAACGAAGAAGTATCTGACGCTGCCGCCCGCCGAGGCCGGGGAGATCATCGTGCAGGCCATCGAGCGGCGCAAGGCGCGCGTGATCGTCGGGGGCGACGCGAAAATCCTCTCGCTGATCGAGCGCGCGCTGCCGGTCTCCTATTGGCGCGTCATTGAGAGGATGCGGTCACGGTCATGATGACGCTGCTGATAGCCCTTCTCGCGATTGCCGCGCTGCTTGTGGCGGGCCTCGTCCTGTTCACCGCTCTTACGGCGCGCCGCGTCGAAAGGGCGCTTCCCCCGCGCGGCCGGTTCCTCAATATCGAGGGCGCGCGCCTCCATTATCTCGATGTGGGACAAGGGCCGGCGATCGTCATGATCCACGGACTGGGCGGGCAGATGCAGCATTTCACCTATGCGCTGCTCGATCGCCTCGCCCGAGATTTTCGCGTCGTGCTGATCGACCGCCCCGGATCGGGCTATTCGATCCGGCTACCCGGCGCCTCGGCGCGGCTGCGCGCGCAGGGCGACGTGATCGACAAGGCGATCCGTGCGCTGAAACTGGAAAAGCCGCTGCTGGTCGGCCATTCGATGGGCGGCGCCGTGGCGCTCGCGACCGCGCTCGATCATCCGGAGTCCGTCGGCGGGCTGGCACTCGTTGCGCCGCTCACGCAGCCGGTGGAGAAATCGCCGGCGCCGTTCGAGGCGCTCGTTATCCAATCGGACCTTCGCCGATGGCTCATCGCCTGGACCTTCGCAACCCCAATGTCGATCATTCGAGGCGAGAAAATACTCGCCGCGGTGTTCGATCCCGATCCGGCGCCCCGCGACTTCCCCATGAAGGCGGGCGGGCTCCTCAGCCTGCGGCCGAGCGCCTTTCAGTCCGCCTCCCTCGATCTGGTGTCGGCAAACGCCGATCTGTGGGACATGGTGAAACGCTACCCCGCTCTCTCCCTCCCCGTCAGCATTCTCTACGGCACAGACGATCGCGTGCTCGATTACCGGACCCATGGCCTTGCCATGAAGGACAGGCTGCCCGCCGTCGATGTCGAGCTGACCGGCGGTGGCCACATGCTTCCGCTTGCTGCGCCGGACCTGACGGCCGATTTTATCCGCAAAGCGGCGCGCAAGCACGCATGAGGGCGACGTCAGCGGGCAGCGGCACCTTCCTTGCGCCGCACATTGCGTGCCGCCTTGCGCGTCGCCTCCCCATATTTCATGCCCTCAAGCTTCAGCCCGTCGGGATCGAGGAAGAACACCGCATAATAGTCCTCGGTAATATTCGGCGGCCGGGTCGACGATCTCCGCGCCGGAATCCTGCAGAAAGCTCTGCAAATCATCCACATCCTTTCGGCTGCGAAGCTCGAAGGCGTAGTGGTGGAAGCCGACATCGCCGATACGATGCTTGTGCTTGCGGCCCTCCCGGTCGGCGGCGCCGATCCAGAACCGCGTCTTGCCGTTCGTCCAGCCGATCTGATCGGAATATTCATCGAGAACCTCGAAGCCGAGAAACGCGAAGAGGCGCCCATAAAACGCCTTCGATGTCTCGAAATCGCTCACGCGGATGGCAATGTGGTCGATATTGACAACGCGGGCCATGGATGATCCTCCGAGATCGTCGTGCGCTAACACATGCACAATGTGGCAGCGCACCAGATGTGGCGGTAGTCGGGAACGACGCGCGCCTATTTCGTTCACCATTTCATAAAAACGCGGGGAAACTCGAAGCCCTTTCTTACCGTCTCTATGCACACCATTCCGTTTCGATAATCGGAATAGGTGATTTATGCATGCCTCAATGTCGAAACTGGCATTTGCGGCGTTGCTCGTCTTGCCGCTATCGACGGGAAAGGCAGCGGCGGCGGAAACGCTGCGACTGGGTGGTACCGGCACTGCGATCGGCATGCTGCGACAAGTCGGTGCGGAATTTTCCGCCGCTACCGGCGTCAAGGTCGATGTCGTCCCCAGCTTCGGCAGCACCGGATCCATCCACGCCTTGACCGATGGCGTGCTCGACATGGCCGTTCCGGCCCGGCCGCTGACAAAGGATGAATCCGCCAAAGGCCTGCGTCAGATCGCGGTTGCGCGGACGGCCTATGTGCTCGCGACGTCTGATCGGACGCCAAACGGGTTGAGGAGCGCCGATATTGCCGGGATTTTCACAGCCGAAAAACCGGTTTGGGCCGACGGCACGCCGATCCGCATCATTCTTCGCCCGCGTAGCGATACCGACACGGCGCTGCTCGGAAAGCTATTCGCCGGCATGGACGAAGCGATCGAAATCGCGCGCCGGCGCGCCCGAGGTGCCGACCGCGGCGACCGACCAGGACAATGTCGAGTTGGCCGAGCACATATCAGGCTCACTGATCGGAACCACCATGACCCAACTCAAGACGGAACATCGCAATCTCCGCGTCGTGCCGCTCGACGGGGTCGAGCCGACATTCGCGGACTTTGAAAGCGGCGCTTATCCGTTCGCGAAAACGCTATACTTCATCGTGCGGCCGAATAGCGCCCCCGAAGCGCAAAAGTTCGTGGACTACTTGCGGTCACCGCAGGGCGGCAGGGTGCTGCGTGAAACGGAAACCTTGATGGATCACGGAATGATGCAGAGGATTCCGCTCAGAAAACTGGTCAGCGCGATCGGGATCACGGTGGCGATCACGACCGCGGTCGCAACGCCTCTTGCCTACTTCGTCCACGACTATGCGAACACATCGGCGAAATTGACGTTCAAGGCTCGACTGAACGCCGCCCGCGTCGCGCAGTACATCTATACGCATGGTGGCATGTGGCAATATCAGGAGCTTCGGCTTGCCGAGCTGATCCAATTGCCCGAGACGGGCCAGCAGCGCGTCAATCAAAAAATATTCGATCTGGACAATCATCTTGTGCTCGATGAGGGCGTGCGAGTGACCGCTCCCGTCATGACCAGCCGCGTTCCGATCGTCGTTGCCGGGTCGACCGCGGGCACCTTCGTCATTGAAGAGAGCCTGCGGAAAACCCTTTACGAGACTGGTCTCGTCGCCATCGTAAGTTCGTTGATCGGCTTTGCCGCATATTTCGCACTTCGAACATTTCCGTTGCGCGTGCTCGATCAAACGCTCGGCGCGTTGCGCGATACTCAGTGCAATCTGGCCGAGCAAAACGAGCGTTTCGACGCCGCGCTGACCAACATGACGCAAGGCCTTTGCATGTACGATGCCGACGGGAAACTCGTCATATTCAATCCACGGTTCGCAGAGATTTACGGCCTGTCGCCGGACAAAATCCTGCCAGGCATGACCACGCGTCAGTTGATGGCGCTGTCGCTTAGCTCCGGTAAAGCCACGGATGTAGATCCTGCGAGCACGCTTGCCCTGCGGGAGACGATTTATCGCGAGCACAAGGCAGGGGCGTTTGTCCAGCGCCTGACCGATGGCCGCAGCATCTCGATTTCATTTCGGCCCAGGCCGAACGGGGGCTTCGTCGTTACTTTCGAGGATATCACCGAACGCCTTGCCGCCGAGGAACGCATCAAGCACTTGGCGCACCACGATGCACTCACCGACCTGCCGAACCGTACGTGGTTCTATGAGCGCACGGAATCGATCCTGAACCACTTGCGTCGATCCGAGTTGGTCGCGGTTCTAAGTCTCGATCTCGACCACTTCAAAAACGTCAATGACACCCTTGGCCATCCCGTCGGGGACCAATTGCTGCAGGCGGCGGCCGAGCGCATGCGTAGCTGCGTCCGTGGCGAGGACATCGTGGCGCGGCTGGGCGGCGACGAGTTCGCCATCGTGCAAGTTCCGTCTGAACAGGGGCCGAATATTACGGCCCTCGCCGCACGTCTCATCGAGGTCGTCGGCTCCCCCTACGAGCTCGACGGTCATCAGGTGGTCATTGGCATCAGTATCGGCATCGCAATTGCTCCTGCCGACGGCCGCGAGCCGGATGTGCTGATGAAGAACGCGGATCTGGCGCTTTACCGCGCCAAGGCCGACGGCGGGGGAGTCTACCGCTTTTTTGAAGTCGCAATGGACGCCCGCATGCAAGCGCGCCGGGCCCTCGAATTGGACCTTCGCAAGGCGGTCCTGAAGGGCGAGTTCGAGCTTTATTATCAGCCAATCATCGACGTCAAATCCGGGCAGATCACCAGCTGCGAGGCGCTCATTCGCTGGCATCATCCCGAACGCGGCATGGTTCCGCCTCTCGAGTTCATTCCGGTCGCGGAAGAAACCGGCCTGATCGTGCCGCTAGGAGAATGGGTGTTGCGGCAGGCCTGCGCCGAGGCGCGCGCGCTGGCCGACGCGCGTGACCGTCGCGGTGAATTTCTCGCCGGCGCAGTTCAAGAGCCGGAACCTGGTGCCGACCGTCATCAGCGCGCTTGCGACATCCGGTCTTCCGGCTGGCCGGCTGGAGCTGGAGATCACCGAACTGGTGCTCTTACAGGATAATGAGGGAGCTTTCGCCGTTCTTCATCAACTCCGCGATCTCGGCATCAAGATCGCGATGGATGATTTCGGCACCGGCTATTCATCGCTCGGCTATCTTCGCAGCTTTCCGTTCGACAAGATCAAGATCGACCAATCCTTCATTCGTGATTTGCCTGCGAAGGAAGATAGCCTTGCGATCGTGCGCGCCGTAGTCGGATTGAGCAGCAGCTTGGGGATCACGACGACCGCCGAGGGCGTGGAGACGAAGGAGCAGCTCGCGAGTCTGACGTCGGAAGGCTGCGATGAAGTGCAAGGCTTTCTCTTCAGCAAGCCTCAATCGGCAGCGGATCTGGGGCGGTATCTCGCTGAGCGGGTGCCGCGCTCGGCCGCATAGGCGAAGCATTCGAAGGCTGACCGCCGCGCGCGGGTGGGGACAGGCTTTCGCGTCATTTTTTGCGAAAACCGGAAGGCTGCTGTTCGAAAAGATGTGAAGGACGACGTGTTATCATGATGCGGTTCTGGAATCGCGGGGCCGCTCCAGCACGGCCCGGGCGGCGCGCAGATCCCGCAAGTTGAAACCTTCGTCAAATGTCGCATAGACATGCGCGAGCGTCGCGCTGGCGTTATCCGCGCCACCGGCGGCCTGGTTTGACCCGACCATGCTCAGCGCAATGCGCAGCTCCTCCATTCTCGCCTTCTGCCGCCGGGCGATGGCGAGTCCGGTCTGAAAGGCTCGCTCCGCTTCGAGCGGACGCGCCAAGGCTGTGAGAATCTCACCCTTGACGCGATAAAGGTTCGCCTCGGATTGCTTTTCTCCGGTGGCGTGGCCCGTATCGATCGCGTTATCGATAGCGGTAAGCGCGCGGTCGGCATCGCCAAGCTGCAAAAAGGCTTCTGCCACGCAGCCAAGTTGAAACGGCCGGAATAGCCAGTTTTGCTTGCTCTCGGCGTTGGCGATGGTGGCCTGCATGACGGGCAAGGCTTCGGCGGCGTGGCCTTGCCGAAGGCGGATGGCGGCTCCAAAAAAGGCAAACCAGTTCTGGAATGGCGGCAGCTCGTGCTCGACGGCATGCGCCATCGCATCTTCGATCAACGCTTCGCTGTCGCTGGCCTCCGGGTTCTGCGCGTTCAGGAACAGCCTGGCGACAAAGGCGAGGGCAACGGACACCGAACTGGCGCCCCGCTGGGCAAGCTCATATGCCATCAAGGCGGCGGCCGCTGCCTGTTCGGGATAACCCATGCTCCAGAGAACGCGGGCCAAATAGGTTTGTGCAAAACAAAGCTCGTCGATCCCGAATATAGCGGCCGGGGTGTGCGCGTCCAGACGGAAGCTTTCGACGACATCCAACAGGTGACGATGAGCCTTCTCGAAATGACCCATCGACGAAAAATTGATACCCATCAGACAATTGCCGAGTTCCAACCCCAGATTCGACTGTCGCGCAAGGTCCATGAATTCTTCCGCCAGAGGCAGCGCGGTGGTGACACATCCCTGCTGAACGCGCAGCATCCAAAGACCGCAAATGATGCGCAGCCGTTCCACGACGGGGCAATCTTCGTCGATAAGCTCATGGGCTTTTTCGAAGACGCGCTGGCTTTTCTCCGCCGCATAGCCTTCGACGGCCATAACCGCCGGCCCCATCACGGTCAGCAATTGGCGTTCCCAGCGCCGTCGGTCCGCGGGCGCATCAAGGGCAGGGACCAGGTCCAGACCATGTTCGAGATGCGCGATGGCTTCGCGATTTGCGGAGCGCGAAAAGGCGTGCATGCCGGCTTTGAGCCAATAGCCGACCGCCGGAGCAATCAATCCGGCGTCCGTGAAATGGCGGGCGACAAGTTCGGGATGGTTTTTTTCCACCGCCGGGAATGCCTCGCGGATCGCACCCGCAATGGCGCCGTGCAATTGTTGGCGGCGTCCTTTCAACAGGCTCTGATAGGCGGTGTCGCGCACCAGGGCGTGTTTGAAGGCGAAGGACCGGCCCGATTGCGAAGGCTGCTTGAAGATGAGACCGGAGGAGCCGAGCAGGTCCAGATCGTCGTCCAGCCGATCGGCTGCGGGGCCCATTACGGCCCGCAATAGCTCGTCGGAGAATTCGCGCCCGATGACGGCGGCGATCTGCGCCGTCGCTTTAGCGTCTCCCAGGCGGTCGAGCCGGGCCATCAGCAAGTCGTGCAGCGTCGCTGGTATGGCAAATTCCCGATCTCCGCCATGAAACGCCTCGCCGCCTGATCCGTCCGCAAATTCGGATTCGAGCACCGCCTCGGTCATTTCTTCGAGGAAGAGCGGAATCCCATCGGTCTTGGCGACGATCCGATCGACGACGCCGATGGGCGGGGTCCGCCCAGAGCTCAAATTCTGAACCAGCGTGCGGGCATCGCCATCGGTCATCCTGTCGAGCGTCATCTGGCGCACATGCCCCAATCCGCCCCAGGCCGGCTCGAATCCCGGCCGTGAGGTGATGAGAAGCAGCGCCGGCAGGGCACGGATGCGATCGACCAGCAGGTCCAGCAGTTCAAGAGAACTGGCATCCGCCCATTGACAGTCTTCGAACACCACCAGTAGCGGGCCGCGGCGCGCGAAGCTCTCCACACGGTCGAGCAGCGCGCCGAGCGTCTTGCGCCTTTGCTGAGCCGGGCTCAAGGTGAGGCGAGGATAGTGCCCCTCCGAGCAGATCGACAGAAGCTGCGCGAAAAGCGGCACGATGTCCTGGGCAGCTGGTGCGTAAGTGGAAAGCAGGGCCGCCAGCTTAGCCAGCTTCTCCCCAGCGTCGTCGGCATCATAGAAATCTGCCGCGCGCTCTAATTCGCGGATGAACGGGTAAAGCACACTGTTCGCGTGGAAGGGAGAGCACTGGAAATACAGCTCCGAATGCGGCTGCGGCGTAATCTGCTTTTGAAGTTCAAGCGCGAGCCGCGATTTGCCGATGCCGGGCTCCCCGGTAAGGAAGACGACGCCGCCCTCGCCAGCTTTGGCTTTCCGCCAACAATCGAGCAAATCCTTCAGCTGGGCTTCGCGGCCGGTAAACGGCGATCTGTCCGGCCGGTGCAAGACGGTAAAACGGGTTGCGCTGCGCGTCTCGCCAAGAACCTGCCAGAACGAATCCGATGCGGCGCTGTCGGCGAAAACCGGCTCGGTGAACAAGGAGCACCTGAACAGGTCCTTGACCAGGTCCTTGGTCCGTCCCGCGATCAGAATCGTGTGCCGGGGTGCGATGTTCTGGAGCAGATTTGCGATCCTGCGGGGCTTCTCCGATGAGCGCGAGCGCGGCCTCCGCCTTGTCTTCGTTGAATTCTCCGGCAACCACAGGGCTTGTGGCGATCCCGATGCGCGTGGTGACCGTCTCCGGAGGCATGGTCTGCGGCCCGCGCACTTGTGCGCTGAGGGCGAGGGCGGCGCAGACGGCCTCCTCGGCGCTGTGCTCATCAGCCTTGGGGAAACCGAAAAACGCGGTAAAGCGGTCGCCGGAAAACCCTTCGATATGCCCGCCGAAACGCTCGATAACCGTCGCGCATCGATGGCGGCACTGCGCGGCCACCGCCACCAGCTCTTCCGGTTCGAGCTCAGCGGACAGCGCGTCAAGGCCGGCAATCTCGCAGGACAGGATCGTGATCTGCCGCCTCTCAAGCGGGCGTGCGCGCGGCGGCTGGCTTCGCCCGGAGTCGCCGTTTCCGGCCTCGGCCGCGTGATCTCGGAAACCGAGCCGCGGGGCGTGTTGCGCAGCGCCCGGATTTCGCGGTAAAGCGCCGTCGTGCCCGGCTCGGGCTCGACATTCAGCTCGCGCGCCAGCACATCGACACAGATCTGATATTGCCGCAGCGCCGCTGCGTAGCGGCCTTGCTTGCTGTACAGCTCCATCAGCGCGCGATGGCTGCTCTCGCGCAGCGGATCGAGGGCGAGGAGCCGCGTGGCGATCGAGGCCGCCCGCTCCAGATTGCCGGACGCGATGTAATGAGCCAGCAATTGGCTGAGAAGGTCGACGGCTTTTTCATGGAAGCCCTGGCGCGCAGTGGATAGCCAGCGATCGAATTCCGGGGCCTGCAGATTGAAGCCTTCAAGCAGCTCACCGCTATAGAGATTTGCCGCATCCGCATGCACTTCCAGGCTCGGCCCTCTGCGCGAACTGCGCGAATTCGAGAGCGTCGACATGAAGCACGGACGGATCGAGCGCGATGGCATCGCCCTCGTTTATGATCGGCTGGGCATGGGAGGAGCCGAGCGCCCTGCGCAGCAGGCTGAGCGTCTGCCGCAGGCTTTCGCGCGCCTGCCGTTCGCCTGCCTCATCCCAAAGCAGGCTGGCGAGCGAGGATCGCGAATGCAGCTGCTCGGCGGCAAGGGCGAGATAGGCGAGTAGCGCTTTGCTCTTCTTTGTCGGCAGAAGCACCGGCTCGCCGGACGCACTTTGCAGCCGAAACGCGCCCAGGAGCTGAAGGCGCAATTTCCCCATAAGGCTTTACCCGTACCGTGTCCGATTTCACGCATCTATCACGGTGCTATCGCACTATCTATAATGCTCTGGCGATAAGTTGCAACTAGTCTGATGGTTACGGCAAAAAAGCCAATAAGGCCATCGGTGCTTTGGGAACGCCTGGTTGTATTCATCGAAGGATAAAATCAAACTCCTAACGTTCTTATATATAGTGTGCCCTTAACTCTGCCCCCCATATATTGAAAAACAGGCGAATAAAATTATTCTATCTTACTTCTGGGCCGGGTCTTTCCCGGCCCTGTACATTTCCGCGCCGCCCTCGCTTCCCGAGCGGCGCGTCCTCGGCGGCAACATGCGGCCAGGGACGTGTCCTGCCCCTTTGCTGCCTTTCGGGATGGGACGAAGGCGAGGGCGGCAAATCTGGGCGGTCACTTCTACATCCACAACGGCGACGATTCAGGCTTCGTCTCCGAATGCAGCTGACTTCTTCAACATCCTGCTAGTGCGCGCGGGGGCGGTACGAACAGTCTGCTGCGCATCCATGAAGACGCCGAAATGCGCAACTTCCGGACATGGTGCTGCCATTGCGGCGGCCGCCGGGAAGGATCACGGTTGATCGAGGAGGTCCTTCATCATGAGGCGACAGAGCGGCTTCGGCGAGCCATCGGCAGCACAGGAAATGCGGATCAGGCTGTCGTTGAATAACATGCTCATGACGTACTTGACCAAGTCGCCCGGTCCGTTCGTGGCCACGTCGATCTCGGTTGCGGCGCCCGCTCGTTCGAGCGTGAAGTTTAACGCCAAGTGACCGCTAACCGGCCTGGTGAGATCGAGGTCGACGACGATCTTGCTCGGGGCGTTGGACTCGGCAATCTGTGCGCGTCCCGCCCCGATGCTTTCGCCGCCATCCCATTCGTAAAGGGCACCTTTGCCTTTCGAGGGGCCGCTGTACGTTCTGCGAACGGCGGGATCGGCCTTCTCATGCGGCGACCACGTCCCCCATTTGCGAAAGTCCTCGATCAGCGCAAAGAGTTTTTCCGGCGGCGCGTCAACGTTCGTCTTTGTGAGCTTCACTTGCGTGGTCAATGCGACCGAATCGGACGTCAATCCCGCCAGGCCGATCGCGGCAAGAAAAACTGAAGCGAGTAGACGAATAGACAGTCGTCGCATCGGCATCCGCCATCGCACCCATTGATATCGACGTCCCGCGCTTCGAGACGCGCGGCACGCTACGCCGCAATTATGACAGATAAGGAATATGCGAGCGGCTCGACAAGAACATTCGCGAAGCTGTCGCCGTCCCTTATCACATACGTCCGTCGGTTCGAACATCGTGCTCATGGGGGCAGAAGTTCATTGCATCATGTGCTTTGCTCCCTGCCCTCGGAGGGGGACAGTGACGCGGGTTCTGCTACGGATCGGGATGGACCTGGGCGCGTGGACCGCGACCGCAATCGTTGGCAAGCGGACTGTCGTCGTCGGGCTCAGAGTTCAATCTGTACTCCAGCGCATTCGGCCGCGCTCTTACCGCAGCAGCGCCGGCAAGAACAGCGTGATTGCGGGGAAGGCGACAAGCAGGGCGACGCGAACCAGCTCGATGAGGAAGAAGGGAAAGACGCCCTTGAAGGTTTCCGCCATGGGCACGTCGCGCGCCAGCGAATTGATGACGAAGACGTTCATGCCGACCGGCGGCGTGATCAGGCCGAGCTCGACGACGATGAGCGACAGGATGCCGAACCACACTTTCGTCTCGTCCACGGTGAGGCCGAAATCGAGCCCCGCCATGACCGGCCAGAAGAACGGCATGACGAGCAGCATCATGGACAGGCTGTCCATCAGGCAGCCGAGTAAAATCAGCGCGATCAGCAAGAGGACGAGGATGCTGTAGGGACCGAGGCCGCTGGCGAGCGTCATCGCGGCGGCGGCTTGGGGAACGCCGCCACGCGACATGAAGATTTTCAGGAGTTCGGCGCCGAACAGGACGAGATAGATCATGCCGCTCGTCTCGGCCGTTCGCAGCAGCGAAAAGCGCATCTCGCGCCATCCCACATCTCCGCGCACAATGCCGTAAACGGCGACCAGGAAAACGCCGATGGCGGCCGCCGGCGTCGGGTTGAAGAAGCCGAAATAGATGCCGCCGATGACGAGCCCGAAGATGACCGCCACCGGGATCACAGCGATGCTCGCGGCGATCAGCTCCTGGCGGCTCACCCTGTCTCCGGGCGGTCCGGAATTGGGAAAGATCCGCACATAGACGGCAATGACGATGCAAAATAAGACCGCGGCGATAATTCCGGGAATGAAGGCGGCGGTGAACATGGTCACGATGTTCGCCTCCACAATGATCGCATAAACGACCAGCACGATGGAGGGCGGTATGAGGATGCCGAGCACGCCGCCTGCCGCGAGCGTTCCGGTCGCCAGCGCGTTGGAATATTTGTAACGCCTCAGCTCCGGCAGCGCGACCTGGCCCATGGTGGAGGCGGTTGCGAGCGATGAGCCGCATACGGCGCCGAAGCCGGCGCAGGCGGCGATCGCCGCCATGGCCACGCCGCCTCTCATCCAGCCGAGCCAGGCGTTGGCGGCGCGGAACAGGTCGGTGGACAGCTTTGCCTGGGTGGCGATATAGCCCATCAGCACGAACATGGGGACGACGGAGAGGTCGTAAATCGAGAACTGGCCATAGGCCAGCGTCTTCAGCTGCGCAAGCAGAACGGCAGGGCCGGACAGGATCGCCGTGCCAATCGAGCCGACCACGATCATGGCATAGGCAACCGGAACCCGGATGGCGATGAGCGCAACGAGCGCGGCGAGGCCGTAAACGCCGATCAGCAGATTGCTTTCCATGAGCGATGTTTACCGGGTTGCGCGCGGCGCCATGTTCAGGCGGCAGGCTTGCCGCGCAAGGCGTCGATGAGTGTCAGCAGGCAGGCGAGAGTGAGAAGAAACAGCGAAATCAGGATCGGCACAAAGGCAATCCAGACGGGGAATTCGTAGACGGTCGTCACCTCGCGATAAGTGCGGAAATCGAGCAGCCCAAGCCACATCTGCCGGAGCAGCAGGAGGGAAAAGGCAAATGCGATGACGGAGGCAAGAACGCTCAGCGCGCTCAAGGTTCGGGGACCGGCCCCGCTCGTGAAGATGTCCGCCGTCACATTGGCGCCGGTGATCTGGCAATAGGGCAGGAAGGCGAAAACAGCGACAGCAACCCCGATCTCGACGACCTCGAAATCCCCCGGTACCGGCTGATTGAGAAAGATCCTGCCGCACAGGCTGACGGCATTCACGAGCACGACGGCAAGGAGCAGAATCCCTCCCGCCAGCGCCCAGAGTTCCGTGATTTTCCGGATCGCGGCTGCTGCGGCCCCCATGTTTCTCCTCTCGGACGGCGTTGGCCCCAGGCTGAGCTGCGCGGGGCCAGCATGCCGGCCCCGCGCCACGGGAATCAGTTCGCTTTGCTGTGCTTGGCGATAGCGGCGCGGGCGGCCGCAACGAGCTTGGCACCCGGCAGGCCCTGCGCGTCCACTTCTTTCTCCCAGCGCTCGACGACGGGTTCGAGCTTTTTGCGGAAAGCCTCGGTCTGCTCCTTGGTCAGCGTGATGTGATGGTCTCCGGCTTTCTCGGCGATGGCGATGCCGGCATCATCATTCTCCCGCCAGATCTTGCCGACCTCCGCCAACCATTTCGGGCCGGAATTGTCGGTAAAGACCTTCTTCAGATCAGCCGGCAGACTGTTCCAGCGGTCGAGATTCATGGAGACCTGGAATGTGGTCGTGCCGAAGCGGGTCTTGTCGTAGCCCTCGATCTGATAATGGGTCAGATCCTGCAGCTTGAGAGCGGGGATGATCTCCCAGGGGATCAGGGCGCCGTCGACGACCTTTTTCGACAGGGCCTGGGGCAGCTCCGGAACCGGCATGCCGACCGGATTGGCCCCCAGCGCCTCGATGACCCAGGCGCCGGTCCGGGTCGGAATGCGGATCTTCTTGCCGGCCAGATCCTCCGGCGTGTGCACGGCCTGATCGACCATCTGAATGGCCTGGCCCGCATGGACATGCAGGAAGAGCGGCTTCAGGCCCTTGTAGTCGTCCTTGAGATATTGGTCGTAAAGATCGCTCATGGCGAGGTTGGTCGCCACCGGATCGTTGGTGTGAATGAAGGGCAGCTCGAAGACTTCGGTCCGCGGAAACAGGCCCGGCGTGTAGCCGTTGACGGTCCAGATGATGTCGACGACGCCGTCGCGCGCCTGGCGGACCAGCTCAGGCGGCTTGCCGCCCAGCGACATGGACGGGTAGATGTCGATCTTGATACGGCCATGCGAAGCGTCTTCGATGCGCTTGGCCCATGGTTCGAGCATTTTCGTCTGCGCCGGAGCCTTCGGCCCCAGGAAATGGTGTAAGCGGAACGTGAATTCCGGGGCTGCTTGAGCGGCGACAACGCTCAAGATGAACGCGGCTATGGCGGCCGATAGTGATTTCAGCAAGACTGAGATTTTGCTTCTTGACATCTACTCTCCTCCCAAAATGCCTGATCTGTTACAATCAGGCGTCCTTTTTGAGCCGATTATTACTTTATTCTTATCTCACAATTCTGGGTTTTTCGATTGACTCCCTCGGCGGTGATTGTCAATTTACTCTGAACGGCATGGCCTTGCAGCAGGACCGTTCCGCGTTCTTAAGCCGATCGGCGCCGCCGCTCTCTGATGTAAAAAGAGAGAATACATGCACGAACAGGTTCGGACCCAGACCGACTTTCAGACGATCACTGCGGGCGGGGCTCTGCTCGCCCGTCTCAAAGCGGTGGGCGTCGATTACATCTTCGCCAATTCCGGCACCGACTTTCCGCCCATCATCGAAGGGCTGGCCGAAGCGCGGGCGCGCAATATCGACCTGCCGACGTCTCTGATCATGCCGCATGAAACAGCGGCCATGGGCATGGCGCACGGCTACTATCTCGCCACCGGCAAGGCCCAGGCGGTGATGGCGCATACCAATGTCGGCCTCGCCAATTGCGCCATCGGCGCCATCAACGCCGCGACCGAGCAGATCCCCATGCTCGTGTTTTCCGGCCGCACGCCGGCGACCGAGCAGGACCGCTTCGGCTGCCGAACCGTGCCGATCGGCTGGGGCCAGGAGATGCGCGATCAGGCCGCGCTCATCCGCGAAGCGTGCAAGTGGGACTATGAGCTGCGCTTTCCTGAGCAGGCCGTCGAGCTTATCGACCGCGCCTATGCGATCGCCAATTCCACGCCGCGCGGACCGGTCTATCTCAGCCTGCCGCGCGAGGTGCTGTGCGACCGCGTGCCGCGCGAGGCGCTGCAAGCGGCGGTGCAAATGGCACCGGCAAAGGCCGCCCCCGATGAGGCTGCGCTCGCCGAAGCGGCGGCGATTCTTGGCAAGGCCGAGCGCCCCGTGATTTTCGCCCAGCGCGGCGCAGGCGGCGCCGAAGGCTTTGCGGCCCTTGCGCGGCTTGCCAGCGAATGGGCGATTCCGGTCGTGCAATATTGGGCGGTGCAACTCGCCATCGCGACGGATCACGAGATGTCGGCAGGCGCCGATCCCGAACCCTGGATCAGCGAGGCCGACGCCATATTGGTGATCGATGCGCTGGCACCGTGGTCTCCGAACATCCATAAACCGAAGGCCGATTGCCGCGTCATTCATCTGGGGGGCGATCCGCTCTTTGCGCGCTTTCCAGTCAGGAATTTCCGCGCAAATACTGCCCTTGTCGGCGAAACGGGGCAAGTCATACAGGCGCTCGAGCGCGCCATGCGCCCGCATAAGGCCGAAGCGGGGGCGCATATCGCACAACGGGCGTCCAAAAACGAGGGGCGTATTGCCGCCATCCGTGAGGCGACGATTGCGATGGCGCGGGCCGGGAGCACCGCCCCCATGACCAAGGAATGGGTGAGCCTGTGCCTGTCGGAAGCCATTGCGGACCGCCGTGCCAGCGTGCTCTCCGAGCTTGGCTGTCCGCTCTCGCCGCTTACCTTGCGCGATCACCAATCCTGGTATCAGGAGCCGCATTCCGGCGGGCTCGGCTGGTCCTTCCCCGCAGCCATGGGCATGCAGCTTGCCGACCCCGAGCGCCTCGTGGTCGCGACCATGGGCGACGGCTCCTACATCTTTGCCAATCCGGTTGCCTGCCATCAGATCGCCGAGGCGCTGAGCCTGCCGGTGCTCGTCATCGTGCTGAACAATCGTGAATGGGGCGCTGTCCGCCGGTCCGTGCTCGGCATCTATCCCGAAGGCTATGCGGCGCGCGCCAATGCGATGCCGCTCACCTCACTCAGCCCAACGCCGGATTTCGTCCGGATCGCCAAGGCGAGCCGAGCCTGGGCGCGGCGGGTCGAGCACGGCGGCGATCTGCCGGACGTGCTGGAAGCCGCCATTCGGCATGTCACCAAGAAGAAACTCATGCGCTGATCGAAGTCATGGTGCGGCCATAAGCTCAAGGACGCTCGCCCTTCGGCGGAGGCCGCAACTCGCCGATGTTCGACCGGGCGCCCCAACTGCGCCGCCGCCTTCCAGCCATGCCTCGGCGAACACCTCGCCTCCGCGCGCGGTCATTCCGGCTCCGGCCCGAAACCTGGCGGGCGCCTCAAGGATCGCTTTGCGGGTCCTGCACGTCACCTGCGACGACAGGAGAAAGCTTCGGGCGTTGTTCAAAATCTCGTTTTATGAGATTTTTGTACCGGGCAGCGTGTGATAAGCCCTGAATAGGGCATTTGGGAGGATAGGATCATGAAACGATTTCTGCCGCCGGCCGCCATCGTCGGCGGCGTGATGCTCGCAGCCGCGGCCAATGCGCAGACGGTCGGCATCGCCACTTCGAATCCCGGCTCCATCTTGCACAATATCGGCACGGCCATCGCCAAAGCGGCGAACGAAAAAGGCCTCAACGCCACGATCCAGCCGGCGACCAGCCCGAACCAGTACCTGCCGCTCGTCAATTCCGGCGATATCGAGTTCGGTATCGGGAACTTGCAGGAATTCAACTACGCGCTGGAGGGCAAAGGCTGGTTTCAGGGCAGCGTCAATCCAAATCTGCGTGTCGTCGGGCTGATCATGCCCTTGCGCGAGGCGATCTTCGTGCGCAAGGACAGTGATATCAAGACGATCGCCGACCTGAAGGGAAAGCCGATGGTCGACGGCTATACGGCGCAGCAGACGATCCTGCCGCAGCTCGATGCGATGTACGCAACGGTCGGGCTTGCCCGCACCGACATGAAGCCGGTCCAGGTGCCGAGCGTCACCGGCGGGGCGGACGCCTTCATATCCGGCGACAGCGTCGGCTTCATTTTCGCCCATGGCGCGGGCAAGGTCCGCGAGGCCGATGCCTCGGTGGGCGGCATCCGGGCATTGCCGATCGCGAACACGCCCGAAGCCCTTGCCGCGATCAGGAAACACTGGCCGACCGGCTATCTGGTCAAGTTGAAGCCAGGTCCTGCTCTGCCGGGCGTTCTGGAAGAAGGCTATTTCATGGCCTATCCGCAGGTCGTATTCACCAACAGCAAGACCGCGGACGATGTCGTCTACAAGATGGCCAAGGTGCTTTTCGAGAGCCGAGACAGCATGGCGGCGACCTTCCCGCCATTCAAGGCGTTCGACCCGAAGACGGACATGGTCGGCGAGACGGCGCCCGGCGAATACCATCCCGGCGCGATAAAATTCTACAAGGAGGCCGGCCTCTGGAAGAAGTGAGCCGCCATGATCGTCGAGATCATGAAAGCGGCGCCGGCGAGCCTTCCTCCGCGCATCTGGCGTCCGCTCGCCTCAGCCGTCGCAGCCGCGCTCACCTTGCTCGCGATGGGCTGGGCGCTCGGCCTGCCTCTCTATCTCTCGCTCGCGATCTATCCCCAGCAATTCATCGCGGTCATTCTGGCGCTGGCCCTGCCGCTCGCCTTCCTCACTTTGCCGGCGCGCCGCGAAGCTGAGCGTACTGCTGTTCCCTGGTACGACGCCGTCGCCGCGCTTCTGGCCTTTCTCGCCGCCCTCTATATCGCCATCCGCTATCCGGGCGTCGTCAACCAGATCTTCTTCCGGCCTGCCGAAGCCTATGTGCCGGGCGCGATCCTGCTCATCCTGCTGCTCGAAGCGCTCCGGCGTGCCGCCGGCTGGACGCTGGTGATCATCATTCTCATCTTTCTCGCCTATGCGATGTTCGGCGATGCGATTCCCGGACGCCTCCAGGGCCGCGCCCAGGACTTCCGCAAGCTCGCCGGCTACATGGCCTATGACTTCGAACGGCATTCTCGGCACGCCGCTCGCGGTTGCCTCGACCATCGTCGTGGCGTTCATCCTGTTCGGCAATCTGCTGTCGGCGACCGGCGGCTCCAAATTCTTCACCGATGCCGCGCTCCTGACCATGGGCCGGTTCCGCGGCGGCCCGATGAAGATCGCGGTGATGGCCTCCTGCCTGTTCGGCTCGATCTCCGGCTCGGCGGTGGCCAATGTGGCGGCGACCGGCGTCATCACCATCCCGATGATGAAGCGCACGAACTACCCCGCGCACAAGGCGGGCGCCATCGAGGCCGTCGCCGCGACCGGCGGACAGCTCATGCCGCCGGTCATGGGCGCGGCGGCCTTCCTCATGGCCGAGCTTTTGCAGATCCCTTATTCCGATGTCGCGCTTGCAGCGCTCGTCCCGGCGCTGCTCTATTATGGCGCCCTGTTCATCCAGGCCGATCTCGAAGCCGCCCGCCTCGGCATCTCCCGCGTCCCGGAGTCAGCGATCCCGTCCGCCCGGACAGTGATCGGCGGGCTGCATTTCGCCTTCGCCTTCGCCCTGCTCATCTATGCGCTGTTCTGGCTGAACTGGCAGCCGGAGCGCGCCGCGCTGCTTGCCTCGGCGGCCATTGTGGCGACGGGAATGCTGATCGGCTATGGCGGCGCGCGCGCCAAGGCGCGAGCGCTGCTCGGCGCGCTTGTCGCGACCGGCGAGGCGGTCGTCGAACTACTCGTCATTTCCGCCGCCGCCGGGATCGTCATCGGCGTACTGAACGTCACCGGCCTCAGTTTCAACCTGACCTATGCGCTGGTGCAGATCGGGGGCGGCAGCGCCATCACCCTGCTGACGCTTTCAGCGCTCGTCTGCTTCGTGCTGGGCATGGGGCTGCCGACGCTCGGCGTCTATGCGCTGCTCGCCGCGCTGGTCGCGCCGGCGCTCGTCGAGGTGGGCATCCTGCCGATTGCGGCGCATCTCTTCGTACTGTTCTTCGGCATGATGTCGATGATCACGCCGCCCATCGCGCTCGCCGCCTTCGCCGCGGCCAGCATTGCCCAGGCCCCGCCGATGAAGACGGGCTGGGCGGCCGTGCGGTTCGGCTGGCCGGCCTTCATCGTGCCGTTCCTGTTCGTCTATTCGCCGAGCCTCATCCTGGTCGGCAGCACCGGAGAGATCATCGAGGCGGTGGTCACGGCGATCCTCGGCGTCTGGCTGGTTTCGGCGGGCCTTGCCGGCTATTTTGTCGGCCAGATGACGCTGCTCATGCGCGTGCTATTCGCGGTGGCCGGCCTTGGCGCGATTATCCCGTCGGGGGCCTTTCCGCGCGCCGTCTATATCGAGAGTGTCGGCGTCGTCCTCGGCCTTGTCTTCATCGGTCTTGAAGTCGTGCGCGGGCGCCGCCAGATCGCCGCCGGGGCTTTGCCCAAATGATCGAGACCAACAGCCTCGAACGCATGCTGGCGATCCTCAGCGTCTTCACCGAAGACAGGCTGGAATGGACGCCGGGGGCGCTGATCGAGAAGCTCGGCTACAGCCGCCCGACGCTCTACCGCTATCTGAAGACGCTGAAGGACAACGGCCTGCTGGTCGGCCGCACCAATTCCGGCTTTACCCTCGGGCCGAAGGTGGTCGAGATGGATTTCCTGCTCCGCCGCTCCGATCCGCTGGTGCTCGAAGGCCGCGCGCAACTCCTCCGCCTGGCGGAGCGCTATCCCTGCGCCGCCTTCATCGCCCGCTGGTACGGCGAAAAGGTGCTCTGCGTGCATGCCGAACAATCGGCGACCGACATCACCAGCAGCTATTCGCGCGGCCGGCCGATGCCGATCGGCAGAGGCGCGACCTCGCATGCGATCCTCGCCTATCTGCCACGCCGCCAGCTCATTCCGCTGATCGAGAAGCGTCTGCCCGAATTCAGCAAGATCGGGTTCGGCAGCAAGAGCGCGGACGTGGCCAAGCGGCTTCGCGCGTTCCGCCGCGACGGCGTGGCTGTGGCGAGGGGCGAGGTGACGCCGGGCGTCGTCGGCGTCGCCGCGCCGGTCTTCGATGCCGGCGCCGTCCCTGTCGCCTGCCTCACCCTCGCCATTCAAGAATGTCGCGTTGGCGATGCGCTTCTCGCAGCCATCAAACGCGACGTGCAATGCGCCGCGGCGGAGCTAAGCGAGATGCTGGCCGACCGGCGCAGCCATGAAATCTCGCGGCCGATCCGCCGACCCAATGCCGTCACAGGAGCCTGCTGAAACCATCCGGGAGGACGTCACATGAAGAAGATCGACATCTTCAACCATATCTGGCCGCAGCCCTTCTTCGAAGCGCTGACCAAGCTGACCGGCGAGATGCAGGACATCACCGCGCGCAGCGGGCGCGTGCCGATGATGACCAATCTCGACCGGCGCTTCGAGGTGATGGACATGTTCGGCGAGGATTATATGCAGATCCTCTCGCTCGCCTCGCCGCCGCTCGAGCACATCGCCGAGCCTGCCAAGGCCCTGGAGCTGAGCCGGATCGGCTCGGACTCCATGGCCGAGCTGTGCCGGAAATACCCCGAGCGCTTCCCCGGCTTCATCGGCACGGCGCCGCTCAGCCATCCGGAAGGCATGGTCGAGGAAAGCCGCCGCGCCATCGAGGATCTCGGCGCCGTGGGCATGCAGATCTTCACCAATGTCAAGGGCAAGCCGCTGGATCTCGCCGGAATTCGAGCCGTTCTTCGCCTATATGGCGTCGTCGGGCAAACCCGTCTGGCTGCATCCGGCGCGCGGCGAGACCTTTCCGGACTATATGACGGAAAAGCGCTCCGAATATGAGATCTGGTGGACCTTCGGCTGGCCCTATGAGACCTCCGCCGCAATGGCGCGCATGGTGTTCTCGAAAATGTTCGACAAATTTCCGGCGCTGAAAATCATCACCCATCATGCCGGCGGCATGGTGCCGTTCTTCGAGGGCCGGGTCGGGCCGGGCTGGGACCAGCTCGGCAAGCGCACCACCGACCGCGATCTCGGCAAGATCCTCAAGGATCTGAAGCGTCCGCATCTCGAATATTTCAAGGAGTTCTACGCCGACACCGCCACCTTCGGCGGGCGCCGCGCCGTCGAGCATGCGATCGAGTTCTTCGGCGAGGATCGGGTGCTGTTCGCCTCCGACGCCCCATTCGATCCGGAAGGCGGGCCGATGTACATCCGCGAAACGATCAAAATCCTCGATGCGTTGGATGTGAGCGAGGCGACGCGGCGCAAGCTCTATCAGGATAATGCCGTCAGGCTGCTCGGCCTGAAGATATGAGGTTGCAGAGCACACCATCTCCCGCATCAGCGCTCACGAGACAGATTTGGGTTGACGCGGAAGGGAGGATGTCTTCAGCCCGGCCCGATCTTGCTGCTTCGGTGGGCGCTGGCTTTAAGCGGATGCGCAAAAGACCTATGACGCAGACGCAGCGATCGACTGGAAAATTGCTTACGTCAAAGCGATATCCGCGAAAAATGGCGCGCCCGCCATTGGCGAGATGTGTGTTGACGGGGAGGCCGACAGCGAGATTGTAAGGGTTGAGGATGCGTGAGTCCGGCAGAGAGCAATTTGCAATAGCGATTGCCTCAGCGTCCGAAGGGTGGGCCAGAGCTCAGCAACAACGTGCATCGAAGCCGATGCCGACCGTTCGCCCGACCCAAATGGTATGCAAGCCCAATCCTTACTGGCCGGGACCACAATGAGTTTCTGCGCTGGGGGGCACCATGAAAATTTGGATAATCGCAGCGATTTTAAGCTTCGCATTTTCGGCGCAAGCTCAAAATACGCAACAGAACCTCAAGCTTTCCAGTGATCCTCATCGACTTATGATGATTGCATTCAAATGCTCGATATATGCGTCGTTGGCAGCAGAGCAAGAAAGGTTATTTAAAATTGGACTGAGCGCCGGTCGAAAATTCTACGAAACGAGAAAAGACGACTATAGGATTTATACTGAATTTTGCCAACATAGATTTCCTTGTCGGAACCTCGTATGAAACCAGCAGAAGATTGACCGAGGAGTTGGTCACGAAAGACAACGCAGACAGTGCGGCGCAAATACAAAGAGCAAAATTACTGTATAAACAAGACAACTGTGCGCTGATCAAAACGGAGGCGGAGCCATGAACGCACAACAACGTCCTCGTTTCGGTAAAAATTCCCGCGGCGCAGCCTGGTAGCAACCTCCTCGCGAGAGGTTCTTGGCCCCGCTGGCGAGCGCCAAGCCGAAATAGGCGCGCAGGTCCATCTCCGCATGTCTGGACCAAATGGGGCTCAGGCTTTTGGATCCGCCACATAAGGCTCGATCGGCATCATGATACGCCCGCGCACCAACGGCACACATTCGGGTGGAAACTCCTGGACAAAGGTTGCCCCGTCCTCATTCGCCCGTTCAATGAAGCGCTCCAGCTGATTCATTGCGCCCGTTGCAATATCGTGCAGAACCACAAGAGCCCAGTCGGTTGCAAAACATTGCTCAAGGCCACGCTCCACCCAGTGGTCCGGGTCGAGCCAATCTTCAGGGATCACGTTCCATAATACGCAGGTGTATTCGCCCTCGATCAAGAAATTCAGCGACGAGCGATTGAGCAGATGCTTGCCAAGTTTACCGCCTCCGCCGAAAGGCCTGAATAACCGCCGCTCGTCGGAGAGCATGCCCAGCAGCTCCTGCGTGCGCCCGATCTCCTTCATCGCGATGTCGGCATCCGCACTCATGCCCAGCGGCAGGCGATGATCGAAGGTGTGGTTTCCGATCCAATGGCCTTCCTGTCGCGCCCGCTCGCAAACCGTCCGACGTGCGCGATCGCGCAGCTTGTCGCCGAGCACGAAGAACGAGGCCCGCAGCCCCGACTTCTCGAGCACATCCAGGACTTGCGGCGTGACCTCTGGATCAGGGCCGTTGTCGAACGAAAGCGTAATCCGAGGCACGCGGGACGCCTTTTTTGAGGGAGACAGCTTACACGATGACGGTTGCGAGTGCGACGAACCCCCGAGCATGTTCGGCGATCTGCCGCCGCCTCATGAGCTGAAATGCCGGGCGAAGCGGTAGGGCAAGGGCACATGCTGGTCAGAAATCAATTCTGCTCCATCTCTTTGAAAGCTGACACGGGATGATGAGGTCGTCGGTGAAAAGACTGGCCAGGCATCGACACCGAGATGGCATTTGACGCAAGCGCACGCCGCACCAATAATTGTCCGCGATTGCCGACATAGCTTGTATCGATTCCGCAGAGGACGCATTCATGGCCATTCATTTCTTGCCGCTGTTATTCGGAAAAGCGTTCACCAAAATATTTGCACATGGGGCAACCAAGGCAGCAGCACATCACGGCTCGCGCCGCGCGCATGGCAAGCTGATACAAAAATTGGGTGAGGAAACGGCGAAAACCGTGGTCGAAAAAAGCGGCAAGCGCCGTCGCAAAGACAAGAAGAACGCCAGCGACGATTAGGCGAAACCTGAGACCGCTGAGCGGTGGTTCCCAGCGCCTGGGAGCGCCGCGACGCAAAAAAAGACCCAGCTGAGCGGGGCTGAAATCGCGGCCATCCACGACGGAAAGTCGACCCGGCCCACTAAGCGGATGACGGCCACATCGATCAGACTGCTGCCACATAGATCAAATTATAGTGTCCTCTGGCTAGTGGTCCGATTCCGGCATTTGCATCCGCTTGCAGCACGCTCGAGAGCAAATGCCGGAATCAAAAGGACCACTAGCAACTTTATGATTCTAGTGGAGCTTTTGAATTTGACATTTGAGCGCGAGCTCGCGGCAGGCGGGACTTAAATGTCAAATTCGCTCCACTAGCGTCGAACGGTCCGCCTAGGAGGGGAAGTTTCCATGGGACAACTGCTCAAAATATTGACGTCATCGGCTTGGCTGCTCTTCTGGGTGATCGTGGCAGTCCAACCTGCCAACGCTCAAAAACGCTATCCCGCCATCGAGGATCGGTGGGACGCAACCGACTACATAGCCCTGGTTCAGCGGGTCGAGGACGATGGTTTGGCGCTGCCGACGCTATCGGGTTCGGCGACGAAGCCGGTCTTCGAGCGGATGGTCAATCTCGACAATATCCCGCTGCATATGGGCCTCAATCCGAAGCTCTCCATTACCATACGCTTTCAGAGGTTGGACGATGTTGTGCAACCGCTGCATAAGCTTGTCATCCTTTATTCGAATGAGATGAAAAAGGGGAAACCCTATGCCACGGAACTCACCAGGCTGATGATCTATCAGTCCAAGATCTCCGCTGCGCTCTTGGACATAAGTGAGCCCTATCGCGCGACCATTCCGAAGGACGCGAGATATCAAATCAATGTCGCTGGTCTTGATCAGAGGAAAAGCGACGCCCGTCAGATCTATTCCGAGCTCGTGCGGAGCATGACTGAAACGCGCCTTTACTCCAAGTCGGACATTCTTGTGATGATCGAGGGCGCTCTCAACGGGCTACGATCCTATCAACCCGTTATCACTGACCAGGATAGGCAAGATCTTACCCGGACACTTACGCAGCAGATCTCGAAAACGACCGATCAGCAGCTGAAAAAAGGCCTTACCGAGCTGCGTGATGCGATCGAACATGGCCGGATTCGAACGTAAGGCGCGGGAAGAGAGCCAAGGCAGGTCGTAAGAGCGGGGAACCGCATTCCGGCCGCGTTGAGCCCATCAATAGAGACATATAACCCAATCGCGACGCCGGCGCCGCGGTTGAAGCGGCAAAGCCAGACTGGTCCGCTTTGGGTCAGGGACAGCGCGGCAACAGTCCACGCTGTTGCCGCAGCAGCCCGGGTAGCGACCAGCCGCCGCCGGCATGTCGCCAATCTGACAATTGTGATAGCCTTATATGACGGCCGGGTGTCGTCCGGTGCTGCGATCAGTCCGTCAGCTGGCGTTCACAGCCGAATTCAACCGATTGTCAATTGACGGGGTTTCTTTCGGAACCATATCTGCTTGACGATGGAGGAAACCAATGAAGGTTGCGGATATATTGAGCGTTAAGGGCGGCAAGGTCATGTTCGTGCGGCCCAGCGAAACGATCGACATGCTCGCCCAGCGACTCCGGATGGAACGCGTTGGAGCAATGATCGTCAGCGAGGACGGAAAGAAGATCGACGGCATCATCTCGGAACGCGACGTCACCTACGGCGTCGCCGAGCACGGCGCAAATTTACTCCATCTCCATGTCGCCGATCTGATGAGCAGAGGTGTCATCACGTGTTCACCAAGCGACTCGATCGCCGAAATTGCCCGGGTCATGACGCAACATCGGGTGCGTCATCTTCCGGTTCAGGAAAATGGCGAACTGATCGGCATTGTCAGCATCGGCGATGTCTTGAAGCATCGCCTCGACGAAATGGAGATGGAGGGCAACGTCTTGCGGGACTATGCCATCGCACGTGCATAGGGCGCGCAAATTATAGGGATTCCATCCTTGTAGGGCAAAAAACAGCACACTGACTATTTTTGCTCTTTTTTCCATCGTTCTGCGATTAAGCGCCTGATCATTTCCGCGCGCGTCGGCTCGTCGGGTTCGCGCTTGCATAGCTCGTCCAGGATTTCGACGAGCTGAGGGGAAAGGCGCATCTCGAAGCGTTCGGATTTGGTCATGGCGATGATTTGCAACTTAGATCAAGCAATTTCCTGATAGTGGGTCTTCAGGAAGCGACTAGCCTTCGTGTAACGAGCGCGAACATCCGCTTGGAGTTCGTCCGCCAAACCACTCCCTGCGGACACATGTTCCAGCTGATCTTCATTGAACGTAATTATGTATTGCTGCTGCAAGGAAAAATCTCCCTTGTAGAGAAATTCCAAACTCCGTCGAAGGGTATCATCGTCAACGCCAAATATATTGTCATGTATCAGAAATCCTGGGTGTCGTTTACCGGTCGATTCACTGAGTAGCAATGAGACATCATAAATGAATACTTTTTCGCGTTCCACACTGTGACTTCCATCATCGTCAATCCTCATAATAAAGTCGACAACTTGCTTATTTGATGTTACTTCGATGTCAAAGGATGCCTTTCTATTTCCCTGAATGAACTCGTGCATTTGCAAAACAAATAATTCAAAATTTCTAATCCGCTCACTTGCTTCTATAATCATTGATTGCAAAGCGAGCAGTAAGGCCTCTTTGTTGCTCCGAGAGCGTTGTTTATCTGCTTCTAGCTTCTCAAATCGTGTCACAAAACTTCTAAGCTGTGCAAGCTCATCCGATTTTTCCTTGTGTGCAGCATATGTTTGTTTCAAATTTTTTAGATTTCCAGTTTGATCCACAACGCTCAATAAGCGCCGATATTTCTCTTCAAGTTGAGACAGTTTATTATTGAAATCGCGGATTACAGCGCTAAAGCGCATGCGCTGTTGCTGCAGCAAATTATTCTGAAATTCATCAATCTTATTTTTAAACCTGAGGACTTCGTTCAGATCCTTCTGGACAATATCACCAAGGCGGTTTTCTATCTGTCGATAGAACTCTGTAACCTCGGAAATTTCTATCTTCACTGGCTTTGAAACTGGCTTGAGCTGGCGCAAATGACGCCTGGCTAGATCACGCTCAAGGCGTAGTTGCTCAATTTGTTCTTCCAATTGGACAATATCGGATTTGATGGCGTCAAAGCCTACCAAGGTCTCAAGTTGCTCGATGCTCTCTTCAATCCGCTGAACCTGGCTGTCTAGCTCATTTAGTTCTGACTTTGCGTCCTTGATTGTTGAGTTCGTCAAAAGAATAAGGTTCTGTTTTATCCGTGCCTGCTCTTTGGTTATTTCTTCGTAAGTTTTAATTGCCTCCCGGATTTCATCATATGTTTCGATATCAAATCCAAAGAAGAAGAGATGCGGTTCATAATCATCAGGAATGCGAGACCGGGTATCGTAGCAGGCGATTATAGATTTAAATTCGGATCTTTCGTCGCGAATTACGGGCCCCATTATCTTTCTGAAGCTTGGCACAAATAAACTCTCCGTGTCGGCAAAGACACGCTCCGTGACGAACCTTGTTGCATCATCAAGCTTCTCAAATTGACGAACTTGGTTATGAGAATGGATTATCGGCCGCTCCGCTTCAATTGGCGAACGCTTAACAGTGTAGTTTTGGGAATTAATTTCAATATCGAGGCAGATTTTGGTGTCTGGATCAAATGCAGTGTTTGGTATGTTAGAGACCCTGCTTTGCGATTTTAACTTAAGGAGTGCAAAATTAATAAATTCCACGCACAATGATTTACCTACACCGTTAGTCTTGGCGCTAGTTATATCCCGTTCACCTAGAATTATGTTGATGCCGTCCTCGAAGAAGATCGGGTCTATAACGGCTGGTTCCGTATAGAGCTTTCGGATTTTAAGCATGGCGCTCCACATACGGCGGATTAAATTCAATGGCGTTGAGCGCGCGTAGAAAAATCATTCCAAAATAAAGCCGTTTGGGCGTGTACCACGTGGTTTTTTGGAATTGCGCCGCCAAATCGAAGATGGATATCCGACCATTTGGTCGATCGGCCAAAAGCCGAAGAATTTGGTAGCCGACGATTGCAGGGGAGCCATCAATGTCCTCTTCCGTTAAAAAAAGGTTAGACATTTATGGCCTCTTTGTTCGGAAACACGTTGCACCGAATAAGTTGATCGACCAGAAAGAACATTATCGCCATTTCGTCGTACGGCGTTTCCGCGCATGCAAGCCGGCTTAATATTTCCGAACGAGCATATCGAAAGCTTCGCGGGGGTTTCCTTTTGCCTTTTGGAGCAGCGTGTTGCTCCTATGCTTTAGGTGCAGACCCAAACGGCGGATGCGGGCGTGTCCTAAATCGGCGCTGATCATCGCCGCCTGATAAGTGGCTCCATATTCCTTGTAGAGATCCGTATATAGAGTTTTCAAAAAATCGGCATGCGTCGCAAAACGCTCATTAATTTTCCCGTTCGGATCGGGCTCCTCGTTAAAGGTTTCGGCGTCAGGTTGTGCAACATCGTCGCTCAAAATCTCGATGAGACGCAGAAAGGTTTCGATTTCTTTTGGTATCGGCTCAGGTTGTAGAGGTGTAATTTGTTGGGTGAGGAAATCTTTTAATCGCTGTAGTTGCGGTATATCCCTCGACTGAGCACACTTCAAAAGGTCTTTAATAGTCCAGATATCACGCTTGGTGCACAGGGCTACGCCATTGTTCCCGGACAGCACTTGCGCTCTATGTTCTATCGGAGCGCCAATATTGAGGATGACAAGCCGACCATATCGGTCATTCAGTTTTTTATCCCCATATGTTCGCACCGTTTTGCGAACTTTATCTAGTGTTGCCGTAGCTGTTACTTGGATCGCAATTGGCTCGATCTCATCTCCCAAATCAATTGCGGGAAAATTTTGGTCAACAATATTCATATTGACTAGCTGATAACCAAGAAGCAGATTTAGGAATTCACGGTAAACTTCTTCCGCATGCACATTGATATCGGTCAAATTCAAGGAATTTGACAATTCAACACGCGCCTTCAGTGCAGTGAGGGCGTTAATTATAGCGCTAGAGCCTTTCATATTTTGACGGAAGCGTATCCGGCGTTGGCGAAGTAGTTCCTCACATTCGCCGGGTCGGATAGTTGCGACGAGGCTGTCCGATGTGGCGCCAGGTATCCTCGATGGTGCGCTTTTGGGCTTGGATCGCATCCAGTGTTTGACCTTAGCGAAAGCATTCTCGATTGGGTTGAGATCCGGCGAGTAAGGTGGCAGGAACCACAGCCTTGCGCCGACGGCTCGGATCATCTCTCGCAGCGGCGACTGACTTGTGACTGCCCAGATTGTCCATGACAACGATATCACCCGGCTTCAGGAGCTGGCACCAGTTGTTGTTCCACATAGGCGCGGAAGCATGCACCGTTGATAGGGCCGTCGAAGACGCAAGGCGCTGCGAGACTGTCATGACGCAGCGCGCCCAGGAAAGTCAGAGTGCGCCAATGGCCATGCGGAGCAAAACCGCGCAGGCGTTTGCCCTTCGGCCCCCAGCCCCGCAGCGGTGCCATGTTGGTCTTGATCCACGTCTCATCGATGAAGACCAGCCGCTTGGAATCGAGAAATGGGCTGCCAGGATCGCCAACGCTGTCGCCGCCGTGCGACGTCGGCACGGGCCTGCTCAAGGGCAAAGTAGCGTTTTTTTTGAACCGCAATCCCTCGCGCCGCAGGAATAGCCACACCGCATTGTGCGAGACCGTCTACGCCGCGTGCCGCTAAACTCATCCTTTAACCCGTGCAGCGTCAGATGCGGCGTCTCGCTTAATCCGTTCGGCGATGTAAGCGCGATGTGATTCCAGCACACGCTTGCGGTGGCCGCCCATCTTGCCAGGAGCAACCGAGCCGGTTGCCCGGTAACGCTGCGACCACTTCACTACCGACGAAACTGCAACGCCAAACCGCAACGCCACGCATCGGCAGCTCTCGCCGGCCAGAACCGCAGCCACGACGCGCTCACGCAGATCATTGGACAGAGGTCGGGTCATCAGATGCTGGCCTCCACTCCAGCCAGCATCTTGAATCACAATTCGTACTCTGTGGGAATCCTCCGCGATTCAGTTAATTCGTGAACCGCTCTAATAAGCGATTGCCTCTGCATGTTCCCCCCGTCCTCGCGTGGCGCAGCAGCTCTCACTGAAATTCTCGCGATTTGCGGTTTCAGCATTGATCGCCTGGGTTCTTATGACCGAAACCTCAGATGTCAAGACACTTTGCCTGCTCGACCTGCAGCCAAATGAAACAATACAGGTGCAATGCCGGATCGTTGAATATCCCTTTGGTTATCGTCAACGCCGCTACAGACTGCCTTCTGTGCTACGCTCGTTTATGATCTGCAATTTCGCCTGAAGTGCCGTCATTGCAATCGGCGATGGGCGTTTGAGATCTCCATCATTGACGAGCGAAATAGAGGCGTCTTGTCGAGGCGCGATGAAAAGCGAATTATTGTTGAAGGGCGGGAATGGTGAGGGACAAAATGATTTCTGACCTACTGATTTCTAGGCCGTCTTGCGCGGGGTCATGTTTGCTGCTTGGAACCTCAGTGGAACCTTCACCTCCTCTTTCGCTCGGTTTTTTTCGCTAACCCCTTGATTTCATTGGTGAGCCCAGATGGATTCGAACCATCGACCTACTGATTAAAAGTCAGTTGCTCTACCGGCTGAGCTATGGGCTCTGATTGGGGTCGAGGATATGCGAGCCGGTACGGCCGCACCAAGCAATGGCTGAGACCATAAGGAGCGGGGCGCGGCCGTGTCAATAGCAGCGGACACTATGCCTTCGGCCGGCCGCGCGCCTCGCCATCGCCGGCAGGGCCGGCCCCGCGTTCTATTTCTTCGGGCGGCCCTCGAGCGCGCCGCCTTCGCCCGCCGGGTCCCAGGTGGCAAGGGCCTCGATTTTTTGCGCAAGCTCGAAATCCTTCTCCGTGATGCCGCCGGCGGAATGGGTCATCAGACGGACCTCAAGCGAGGCATAGGAAGCGCTCAGATCCGGATGATGCCAGGCGGCTTCGGCGAGATAGCCGACGGCATTGGCGAGCATCAGCGTTTCCGGCCAGTTCCGGGTCTTGTAGGTCCGGCAAAGATGGCCATCCTTGACGCTCCAATGGGCCAAGCTGGCGGACAGCCGGGCGGCGATTTCGGCCGGCGCAAAGGTCTTCTCCGGCGATTTCTCGGGCATCTCCAGCCTCCTCAATCCAAATGGCGCGGTCACTCCGCTTTGCGGTCATCCAAGAGCTGGGTCATCATCCGGCTACGGACTTCGACCGCTCGATCTCGACGCCAAGGCTCGCCTCCTCCAGCCGGTCGAGCTTTTCGATCCTGATACGGACCTTTGCGGCGCGCCGGTGCGCCAGGCATTTGGCAGCAACCCGCTCGGCCAGCGTCTCCAGCAGGTTGATGTGGCCGGCTTCGACCACGGAATGGATCGCCTTGACGATGAGATCATAGCTGACGACATGGCTGACATCATCGTTATTGCCGCGCAGCCGCGAAGGATAGATCCAGACCTCGACCTTGAAGCGCACGCGCTGCTTGGCGTGCTTTTCCTCCTCGAAGGCGCCGATAAAGCAGGGGATAACCAGGTCCCGCACAAAAATCTTGTCGAGCGAGCCCGTCTGGCGCTGCTTCGCCATGCGCGCGCTCGGCGGCGCCGGGCCGTTCTCATCCGCCAATTTGCGCTCCTTCGATGAAATCGTCAGTCCTTTTATCGCCTCGGCGCGCCGCAATCCACCCTGTCAGGCGCGCTGCCGGCATGTTCTCACTGGAAAACAGGCAATCCCTGATTTGGGGAATCCTTGCGCCTGGATTAACTTCTGGCATAGACCGGCGGTTGTTGCACTAGTACAGCCGGAGGCAAGTTCGCTCCCGCATTTTCTGCACGCGCTCAAGCGAACTTGCCTCCGAAAAGCTGTACGAGAATTCTAATGCTAGTACACCTTTACCGCGGGAAATCCTAAAAACGCCCGCAGCGAACTGGCTAGGATTTCCCGCGGGGTGTACTAGTGCCGCCAGACAAATCATCAGCGAAAGCCAGCGATCGATGCCACTGAAAAGCATGACAGGATTTGGCCGGGCAGGGGGCCAAGAGGGCCAGGCAAGCTGGAGCTGGGAGGTCCGGACCGTGAACAATCGCGGGCTCGACATCCGGCTGCGGCTGCCGCAGGGGCATGAGGAGATCGAGGCCCGCCTGCGCGACATGATCGGGAAATTCATTGCCCGCGGCAGCTGCTCGGTCAGCCTGTCGCTGAAGGCGCCAATCGCGGCGGCCGATCTGCGGCTGAACGAGGCGGCGCTCATCAAGCTGTCCGAGCTTGCCGAGCGGGCGCGGCAATTGACCGGGCGCCAGGAGGCGGTCGGCCTTGCGACGCTGCTGGCGATGAAGGGCGTCATCGAAATTGCCGAGCCGGAGCCGGGTGAAGGCCGGTCTTCGCCGCTGGCGGCCGCGCTTTTGAGCAGCTTTCAGAGCGCGATGGAGGAAGTCCATGCCGCCCGGAGGTCCGAGGGCGCGCGGCTCAAGGCCGTGCTCCTGGAAAAGCTCGGCGAGATCGAAACGCTGATACGCCAGGCGGAGACGTCGCCGGACCGGCAGCCCGAGGCGATCGCCGCGCGCCTGCGCCAGCAGATCCAGCGCCTCTTGTCCGAGAGCACGTCTTTCGATGAAAACCGGCTGCATCAGGAGGCGGTGATGATCGCCACAAAAGCCGATATCGAGGAGGAGCTGAAGCGGCTGCACGCCCATGTCGGGGCGGCGCGCGAGCTGCTGGAAGAGGATGCGCCGATCGGGCGCAAGCTGGAATTTCTGGCTCAGGAATTTCAGCGCGAGGCCAATACGCTGTGCTCGAAATCGAACGCCACCGAGATTACGCGGATCGGGCTTCGCCTCAAAACGGCGATCGACCAGTTCCGCGAGCAGGTGCAGAATGTCGAATGATCCGGCAGGCGAGGGCAGGGCGCCGGACCCGGCCGCGCGCCGCGGCGTCATGCTGGTTCTGTCCTCGCCCTCGGGCGCCGGAAAGACGACCTTGACCCGCCGATTGCTGGCGCTCGAAGGCCCGGCCTGCCGGCTATCGGTCTCGGCGACGACGCGGCCGCCGCGCCCGGGAGAGGTCGACGGCACGCATTATGTCTTTCTGGACCGCGCGGCTTTCGAGGCAAAGCGCGAGGCCGGCGCCTTTCTCGAATGGGCCGAGGTGTTCGGCAATCTCTACGGCACGCCGAAAGCCGGAGGTCGAGGCGGCGCTGGCCGAGGGCTGCGACGTGATTTTCGACATTGACTGGCAGGGTGCGCGCCAGCTCGCCGAAAATGCGCCGGATGATACCGTGCGCGTCTTCATCCTGCCGCCGTCCCGGCGCGCGCTGGAAGAGAGGCTGCGGACGCGCGCCGCCGATCCGCCGGAGGTGGTCGCCCGCCGCCTTGCCGGAGCGGCCGAGGAAATGTCGCACTGGGACGAATATGACTATGTCATCGTCAATGACGATCTCGCCGAAAGCCTCGCCTCGCTTCGCGCCATCCTCGTCGCGGAAAGGCTGAAGCGCGCCCGCCATCCGGGGCTCGCCGATTTTGTCGGCAGCATGCTGAGCGAGGATGATTAGCAGGCAATCGCGATCATGGACTGAAGCCGCCGCTGCCATATGCGCGGGTGATGATTTCTAAGAGGTGACCGTCCGGATCCTCGAAATAGACGCCGCGCCCACCATCATGGTGATTGATCTCACCTTGTTTGGTTTGGGCGGGGTCGGCCCAGAAGGACAGGCGGCGCTGTTGTATTCGCTCAAAAATCTCATCGAACTCGGATTCACTGACGAGAAACGCATAATGTTGCGCCGAGATCGCGCCATCCTGGTCCATGAAGTCGATATTGACTCCGTTCTCGGTCGTGACGACCTGAAACGGTCCCCAGCGCATGGGACCGGCCAAACCTAATATTTGGGCGAGAAACGTCGCAGATGCCTTGCTGTCATGCGCCCATACGATCGTATGATTGAAACTCACGGGCATAGCCGCCTCCTTTCCGTCGACGATCAACGCTGCTCTACAGCCCCGGTTTCCGATAGCCGCTCCGCAAGCCGGCAGAAATCGTCCACACCGAGCTGCTCGGCGCGAGCGGCGGGATCGATCCCCAAGACGCCGAGCAGCGGCACCGCGCCGGGCAGCCCCCTCAGGCTGGCGCGCAGCATTTTGCGCCGCTGGCCGAAGGCCGCGGCGGTCACCCGCTCCAGCATCTCGGCGCTGCCGGCAGCGAGCGGCGCCGCGCGCGGGCGGAACTCGACCACGGAGGAGTCGACCTTTGGCGGCGGCGTGAAGGCGCGCGCCGGCAGATTGAAGAGCATGCGGGTCTCGCAGCGCCATTGTGAAAGAATGGCGAGCCGTCCATAGGATTTCTGCCCGCGGCCGGCGACGATGCGCTCGGCGACCTCACGCTGGAACATCAACACCATGCGATCCCACCAGGGCGGCCAGGGCTCGGTCTTCAGCCAGCCGGTGAGCAGCGGCGTGGCGACTGAATAGGGTAGGTTGGCGACGATGCGGACGGTTTGGCCAGGTGGCGCGAGCAAGGCCCAATCGACGCTTAGAGCATCCGCCTCAGTGACGGCGAGCCGGCCCGGCCAATGATCGGCAATCGCTTCGAGCGCGGGCAGGAAGCGCGGGTCTTTTTCGACGGCGATGACCTTCGCCGCCCCTTCCGAGATCAGGGCGCGCGTCAGCCCGCCAGGCCCCGGACCGATCTCGACGACCGTGACGCCGTCAAGCGGACCGGCACTACGCGCGATCCGCGCGGTCAGATTGAGGTCGAGGATGAAATTCTGGCCAAGCGACTTCTTGGCCGAAAGCCCGAGCTCCCGGATCACTTCGCGAAGCGGCGGCAGCTCGGCCAAGAGAGCGCTCCGTCAGCTTGCGCGGGGCGGCCCGGCGCTATCGTTTTCCGCCATGCGCGCCGCCAGCCTGAGAGCGGCGATGAGGCTGTCCGGCCGCGCCGTTCCGGTGCCGGCGATGTCGAAAGCGGTGCCATGATCGGGCGAGGTCCGGATAAAGGGCAGGCCGAGCGTGACGTTCACGCCCTCATCGAAGGCGAGGGTTTTCAAAGGAATGAGCGCCTGGTCGTGATACATGGCGATTGCCGCATCATAGGCTTGGCGGGCGCGCTCGTGGAAGAGCGTATCGGCCGGATAGGGTCCGCTCACGTTAAGACCCTGCTCGCGCAAGGCTGCGATCGCCGGCTCGATGATGGCACGCTCCTCGCCGCCCATCAGGCCGTTTTCGCCCGCATGGGGGTTGAGCCCGGTCATCGCGAGGCGCGGGGCAGGGATGCCGAACCAGCGCCGCAGGCCGGCCTCGGTGACCTGTGCGGTCTCGATGATCCGTGCATTCGTCAGGGCCTTCGGCACGTCGGCGAGCGGAATATGGATGGTCACCGGCACGACGCGCAGACCGGCGCCGACGAGCATCATCACCGGTGATGCGTCGAGCCCATGCTCGCGGGCGAGCGCGCCGAGAAACTCCGTATGGCCGGGGTGAGGAAAGCCGGCAGCGGCCATCACATGCTTGGCGATCGGGTTGGTGACGACGGCTGAAGCCGCTCCCTTTATGGCGAGGCCGACCGCCTGCTCGATCGAGGCCTTGACCGTTGGCGCCGCCGACGGCGCGGGCTTGCCGGCTGCAACGGGATGGGGCAGGGGGACCGGCAGAACCGGCAGCGCCGAGGCGAAGGCCGCGCAGGCTTCATCGATGTCGGAAATAACGGCGAGATCGACGTCGAGGGCGAGATCGCGGCTGAGCGCCTCAAGCTGCGCCGGGTCACCGAGAACGGCAAAAGGCGGGATCGCATCTGCCGACCGCCGCAGCCAGCTCATCAGCGTCAGCTCGGGTCCGATCCCGGCGGGATCGCCCATTGTCAGCGCAATCGGCTTCCGCCTGGCATCCGGCCCATTCACCGCTCAGCCGTTTTTCGGATATTTAAGCAGGGCGCGGTCCTTCAGATCCTTCAGATGGCGACGAGAATAGAGCTGAAACTCTTCCTGGATCTGATCCTGCGCCTCGGCCTTCTGTTCGCCCTTCTGCGCGGCGACCGCGACCGTCTTGCTGCAGACCGCATAGCTCTCGATCGCGCCGCCCACGATGATCGGGGGCGTCATCTCTCCCGGCTTCGCCTTGGCCAGGGCGGCACGGACCTCACCGCGAAAGTCGTTGATGTCGACCTTCTTCATGCTTTGAACGGATGCACCGCTGAGCCCCTTGAGCTGGCCCCCGAGGTTCGCGCAGGACGAAAACTTCGTGCGAAGCTGGTCGGCTTCGACGAGCCGGCGGGCGACCACATTCTGATCCGCCTGGGCGGGCATGGCGAGCTTGACGATCTCGACGTCGACTTTGGTTCCGCTGGCGTCCTCCAGCGCGGTCCTGTCGTTTACCGGAACAGCCGAGCGGACGCGGGAGCCATAAAGCCGGCGGATCAGCTCACGCCATGCCGCCTGCGCGCGGATCCGGTCTTTAAGCGTGGATGGGTCGATGCTCTGCTGCTGGAATTGGGCCAGAAACGCCTGAAGCGTGAGCTTGTGTGAGCCGCCCTCCGCCATCCGGGTCAAACTCTTGTTTACCTCGTCGTCGGTGATGGTGATCTTCTGTTCTTTGGCCGCTTGGAGCATCAGGCGTTCGTCGATGAGCTGGTCGATCGCCTCCTGGCGCACAGAGTTGCCGACGCTGGCAACGACATCTTTCTCGATCTCAGCGACGAACTTCTTTTGCAGCTCCTGAGCTTCGTCGCGAGATTGCGGCTGGTGCTTCGTCATATAGGCCTGGAAGGCCTTCTTGGTATCCTCGGACTGCAGGCGCGCGCGCATCTTGTCGCCAAGCCCCGAGGTGACGGCGAGGAAACGCTGCCGCTGGGCGACATCATAGCTGGTGACGGGGTCGTCATTGACCATGACGACGACGCTCTGCGCGAAAGCGCCCGGCAGATAGGCCAGGAGGAAAAAGGCGGCAAAAAGCAAAGCTTCAGCCCACCAGGACGCTGCGCGTTCTTCAGTCTCAATGTCACGATCGATAAACCCGCCATGCTTTGAAAGCCAAGTCAAGACCGGGGCAAATGCAACCCGGCCTTTATCCATCAAGGTCAAGCTAGGCGGAATTCGTGGCGCTGTCTCAACCGCGCGTTAACTTTTATTCCCAGCTTGCCGACAGATTTTGAGCGTAGGAACTCTACGCGGCTATTTGATGACCGGCAACTCCGAGGCTGTTCCGATCGAGTCTGTCCGGCTCGACGTGCCGCCAAGGGTCAGCAGGTCGTAACGCACGAGAACGGTCTGGCTCGGTTTAATGTCGCCGTCCGTGACATTGGTATCGATATAGCTGACCGAAAGCATGAAGCATTCATCAGAATATTTGAGACCGATACTGTCGCGGATGATCTGGTCATCGTCGATATTGTAGCGCATATCGCCGAAAAGGGTCCAGCGATCGGCCAGCTTGATGGCCGCCACTCCCGCGACCTCCTGACGGTTCGTGTCAAAGCCTTGGCTCGGATCGGCCTTGGCGTTGACATAGTTAGCCGAACCCATAAACGGACCGTAGGCTGCGGTCATCCCCAGATCATGACGCTTGACCTCCAAGTCATGCTCATCCATGCGAACCTGAGAAACGAGCTGCAGATTGTTCGAGAGATCAAGGTAGGCACCGGCGACATAGTCGGACTTCGAATTCGACAGGCCGCTGCCTTCGCCGAAGGGATTTTCGCCGGCGAGCTGATAGCTCTGGCCGGCTACGAAACGCGCGTTCCAGCCGCGATTCGCCTCAATACTATATTGAAGGCCGACATTCGCGCGTGTTCCCGTCTCGATGCGGTCATAGCCGGAGAATTTGTCGATATCGAAAAGCAGCGTATCGTCGAAGACGAGGCTTCGGGCGTCCTCGTTGGGAATGTCACCCTGATCCTTAATGCTCGGACGCGCGATAATCTGCGCAATCGGCTCGATGACATGCGTGGCGTCTTCCGTATGCTTGACGAACGGATAGCGATATTCAAGGCCGGCAAGAGCCGAGCCGCGGAATGCCGTTGTCGCTTCTTCAGCCACAGGTGACGAAATCGGATCGTTGAAACTCGTCGTATGATAAACATCTGCGCGAGCCTGGGCGAACGGCGTGACGATCTCGCCGATCGAGTCGGTGAAGCTGCGCCGCCATTTAGCCTGATTGACGATGCGGTTGACGTCGGCACCATTATCACGCGACAGGCTGAGCACGCTCGTGTCGAAGCTCAATTCGCCGCCGATAACCGGATGGTCAAAGATGTAGTTATAGTCGATCGCGGGGTGGACGTCCGAGTTCGCCTGGCTGGTGTCAGTGGCGGTCAAGCCGCCGAAATGATAGAGATTGGCCGAGAAATAATTCCGGTCGCTTTGCCCGACCAAATAGATCGTCGAAATGCGGTCTGTGGCGTAGATATCGTCGAGCTTATAAAAGCGGCGGAAGGTGTCATCGCTTTCAGCGGTGATATCCCAGCCCCATTTCCACCAGGAGCCAAGATTGAATTCGCCCTGAGTCTGAACACTGCCGCGGAACTTGCTGCTCTCGCCCGCAGGGGGACTATCGTCATAGACGCCCGCAGCATCGATACGGTAACTGCCGGTCGAAAGGCGCTGGCGCCATTCGGATTCAAGCAGGAACCCGGCATTCGTGGTGACCACGGGTTTGACGGTCAGATCGGCGCTCGGCGAGAGGGAGTAGTAATAGGGCACGCCGACGGTGAAGCCGAGATCGTTGGAATTGCCGAATTCCGGTGCCAGAAAACCGGAGCGGCGCTTCACGGTCGGGTCGGGATAGTAGAAATAGGGCAGCCAGATGAGCGGAACGCCGAATGCTTCGAAGACGCCGTCCTCGAAATAGACGTTGCCCTCATCCTTCTTGTCGATGATGCGGTTTGCCTTGATGCGCCAGATCGGTGGTGCATCGGGATCGTCCGCGCACGGCCGGCAAGGCGTGAACACGCCATGCTCGAACACCGTGGTGTTGCCGTCCTTGCGATAGGCGCTCTCGGCGGCGATGCGGGCCTTTTCTTTGGTGACCGATTGGAACGAGCGGATGAAGCCGTCCCTGAAATCGTCGGTCAGCGTGATCCGGTCGGCGTTGATCAGTGCGCCGTCCGGCTCCTTGATGCGAACATTGCCGACAGCATTGAGGGTCTTGGCGCGCTGATCGTAGATCAGGCTGTCGGCAAGCAGGGCGTAGTTCTTGTAATAGACCTCGACATTGCCTTTGGCGATGATCCGGTCGTTCGTCTTGTCGTAGACGAGTTCGTCGGCCTGCAGCAATAGCGGAAGATTGGTCTCGTTCTTGGTGGTCTGCGGGGATTTCAACAAATCTTTGGTGTTCTGCTGGGCGGATTTGAGCAAATCGCTTTTTGCCGCTTCTGCCGGCGCGGCGGAAAGCAACGCTCCCGCAAGCGCGATCACCGCGAATGCGAGGATCGACGGAGGTCTGCCCAGAGGTCGAAGCGCGAGCGCGAGGCGCGACGTCATCGCCGCGACCCCATAAGGCTTGCGTCCCCCATGCAAAGCCTCAAACCCCATGCGTCAGCCATCCTCCTGATGCAGCAGGACCGTCAATGCCAATAAACTGCTTATGGCAATCGGCGCCCAAGCCGCAACCCCCGTTGATATGTAGCCGGACATGCCCAATTTGCGCGACAGCTCGACGAGGATGAAGAAGCCGAAACCACCGCTCAACCCGGCGATCACCATAGTCTGTATCTTACCGAAACGGAAGGGTTTGAGGGCACAGGTTGCGGCCAGAAGCACCATTGCGACCATCAAAAGCGGGCGCGCCAAAAGCTGCTGATAATGAAGATTATAAGCGGTCGTGTTAAATCCCGCTTTCTCCGCAAAGGCAATAAACTTGGGAAGCTCCCAAAAGGAGACGCTTTCGACCGTATCGACACTCTCGGATACTTGGTCGGCATTCAAATATGTACTTACCAGATACTTTTTATAGAACCGCGGAAGATTTCCTGAACTGGAAACATGAGCATTCTCCAGCTCCCAATAACCCCGCCGCAAAACCGCCTTATCTGCTTCGATTCTCTCAATAAATTTTTTGTTGGGATCAAATTGCAACAGCATCAGCCCGGCCAGGGTCGTTCCCCGATTTGCACTTGCCCGGGCGTAGATGATCGACTGGCCGTCAGGGCCGTCCTGCTGGATCCAGCTCGCCGTGTCACTTTCCTTCCGGCCACCGCCCTGCGAGGCGATCGTTTCGGCAAACATGGCCTCCGACGCGGTCTTCGCCTCCGCGGCAAGCGGGTTGTAAACCGTGGTGGCAAAAATCCCGATCAGCAGGCCGACGACAAGTGCAGGCTGCAGAAACTGCCAGATCGAAACGCCCGAGGCCCGGACGATCACCAGCTCCGAACTCCGGCTCAGCATCAGGAATGCGCTGATCGAGCCGATCAGCACGGCAAAGGGCAGGATCAGCTCGGCGAAGGTCGGCAGGCGCAGGAGGGTCAGGAAGACGATTTGCCATGCCGAAACATCGGCTTTGGCTGCTTCGCGCATCATTTCGACGAAATCGATGAAGAAGACGAGCATGACGCACACGCCATAAACGACGAGGATCATGAAAAAGACCCGCGCGGCAAAGTAACGCCCTAAAGTATTGATCACGCTCATCAAGAACTCGTATCCCGGCACCAAATTAGCCGGTCTGCAGGGCCGATTTACGGCGCAACAATGTCTTCAGCGAGACGGACGGCAGTGAAGGCGGCCGGATCTCGAATTGGATCATGGCCAGAGCTATCACGATTCCCGCGATCGGAATGCCCCATACGAGCGCAAGGCCGATACCCTTTTTCGCCGCGAGATTGACGCCCGCGAGCCCGACGATGCGCAGGACCGTGGCGAGGGCGAAGGCGCCGAACACGCTCTGAGCGCGGCTGTCGCGGGTCGTCCGCGGATAGCCGAGATAGACGCCGACGATGAGCACGAACAGAATCGGATAAAGCGGATTGGACAGCCGGTCGTGCAGCTCGGAGCGGAACTTGCCCGGCTGGCTCTTGTAGAACGAATCCGCGGGATCGGGATTGATGAGCTCGCCGATGAAACGCTCCCGCGGCTTGTAGTCCTTCGGCCCTTCCTTGGGACCGAACTGGCTGAGGTCGAAAATATAGCTGTCGAAGATGATGATCTGCACGTTCGGGGATTCGCCGTTCTGGCGCTGCACATGCCCGTTCTTCATGATCAGCAAAGCGCGGTCGTCACTCTGTTTGACGATATGACCTTCTTCCGCGAGATAGGTCATGATCTGGGTGGGATCGCGCTCGTCATGGATCATCAGGCCGAGCAATGTGCCGTCGGCCGCCCGCTCCGTAATGTGAACGGTAAGCCCTTGTTCAGGCGTGGAAAATTTTCCCGGCTGAAGCACCTGCGAGATAAGGTCGGTGCGGACTTTGATCGCATAATCGCGCAGAGTGCGCATGGTCTGCGGCGTCAGATAGGCATTGCAGAACATCACGAAGGCGGCGACGATCAGCGCCAGGATGAAACAAGGCTTCATCACGCGCCAGATCCTCGAGCCGCAGGCGGAAAGCACAATCAGCTCGCTGTCGCCGCTCAGCCGGTTCAGCGAATAGAGCGTCGATATCAGCAGTGCAACCGGCGCGACGATGGCGATCATATTGGGCATGGCGAGCATTGTGATCGTGAGAAAGATCACGAAGCTCTGACCCTGATTGGTGACGAGCGAAACCTCGCGGAGCGCCGTCGTCATCCAGACGATCAGCGTCAGCGTAATAAGGATCATCACCAGCGACCCGGCCGTCTGGCGAAAGATGTAGCGGCCGATGATGTCCATACGCTGAGGTCGCCGGGCTTGGGCGCCGTTCGGGCGGCGCACTTCTCGGTCTCACGGTAAAATGGCGGATTTTCGACTATGCTTGGCTGAACGTTGCATTGCAGGCTGGCTCGTGTAAAGTCAAGCGGCTAGCCACGCTCGCGTTTCAACTCATAGCGCAATCCACAGTTCTGCGCGCCCGACAAGCGGATCGCGGCGTCGCGAAGTGTGGTCGGTATTCCACGACAACGGTTTTCAAACAACGATGAGCAAGAGCATAGATATCTCATTCGGCCCGCTGGGCGACCTGAAGGGCAGGATCGGTGTCGCCTTTAGCGAGACGAACGGCGCTTTTTCGCCCAGTTTGAAGGCCCTCGACGCGCGTGCGGGCGGGCTCGTCTCGCGCGCCGCCAGCATCACCAAATTCAATGGCGGCAAGAAAGCCTCACTCGATTTGATCGCCCCCGCGGGCCTCGATCTGGACCGGCTGATCGTCCTCGGTCTTGGATCCGTGGCCAAGTTTTCGGAGCCGGACTGGCTTGCGCTCGGCGGGCGGATCAGGGCCCGGCTTGCGGCGGGGCGCGCCCAGTCGGCGGAGCTGATTCTGGAGGCGGGCGAGGGCACGGCGGTGTCCGGGCGTCAGGCCGCTCTCGTTGCGCTGGGCGCCGTGCTGCGCGGCTATGAATTCAAGAAATACAAGAAGAAAAAGAAAGAAAACGAAGAAGATGATGAGGATTCCAATAATATTTCCTCATTGCGGATCCTGTGCGCCGAACATCAGGCCGCCTCATCCATCTTCGAGGCTCTAAGCCCCGTCGCTAACGGTATCACGCTCGCCCGCGACCTCGTAAACGAGCCGCCGAACGTGCTCTCGCCGGAGGAATTCGCCTCGCGCGTCGCGGCGCTGGCCGAGACGGGCCTCAATGTCGAAGTCCTCGACGAAGACCGGCTCGCCTCCATCGGCATGAACGCGCTGCTCGCCGTAGGGCAGGGGAGCGCCCGGCCGAGCAGCGTTGCCATCATGCGCTGGAGCGGAGCCCCTCAGCGGGACACCAAGCCTATCGTCTTCGCCGGCAAGGGCGTCTGCTTCGATACCGGCGGCATCTCCATCAAGCCTGCGGCAGGCATGGAGGACATGAAGGGCGATATGGGCGGCGCTGCGGCCGTCACCGGCGCGATGCTGGCCCTGGCCATGCGCAAGGCGCCGGTGAACGCCGTCGGCATCATCGGCCTGACGGAGAATATGCCGAGCGGCACCGCGCAGCGTCCCGGCGACATTGTCACCTCGCTCTCGGGCCAGACCATCGAGGTCATCAACACCGATGCCGAAGGCCGGCTCGTGCTCGCCGATATCATGTGGTATGCGCAGCAGGAGTTCGAGCCGCGCGCCATCATCACCCTGGCGACGCTGACCGGCGCGATCATCGTCTCGCTCGGCAAGGAACATGCCGGGCTGTTCGCCAACGACGACACGCTCGCCGACCAGCTTACCGTCGCCGGGCGCGAGTCCGGGGAAAAGGTCTGGCGGCTTCCGCTCGACGCCAAATATGACAAGCTCATCAATTCGAAGGTCGCCGATATGAAGAATATCGGCGGGCGCGATGCCGGGTCGATCACGGCGGCGCAATTCCTGCAGCGTTTCGTCAAGCCGGGCGTCGCCTGGGCGCATCTCGACATCGCCGGGATGGCCATGGCTTCGCCGCCGACGGATATCAATCCGAGCTGGGGCTCCGGCTATGGTGTGCTCTTGCTCGACCGGCTGGTGAGCAAATTCTACGAAAACGCGTAAATGCGCCCTGTTTTCAGATATTTTCCATAATATGTCTTATGCGAATCAGCATTAACCTTGTGTCAAGCATAAAATTTGGACAAATGGCCGCCGGCACGCCGAAGACGGCGGGCCGCCTGATCCGCATTCCACCTCATCGCGACTGCTGAACCGTTGAGCGACCAGCCAATCCATAAAGCCACGATGCGCGCGCCGGAGGACGAGGAGCAAGAACCACCTCGCCCTTCAGCGCCGCCGATGCGATCGAGCGCCTGAACGCGCGAGCCGCGGAGCCCGCGCGCATGCCGATCGGCGATCTCCTGGCATTGATGGCGGTGCTGCGCGATCCGGAAAACGGCTGCCCCTGGGACAAGGAGCAGGATTTTGCGACGATCGCGCCCTATACGATCGAGGAGGCCTATGAGGTGGCCGATGCGATCGCGCGGGGCGATTTGGGCGATCTCAAGGACGAACTCGGCGACCTCCTGCTCCAGGTCGTCTATCACGCGCAAATGGCCAAGGAGGACGGCGCCTTCGACTTTGCCGATGTCGCCGACGTGATCACCCGCAAGATGCTCCGGCGTCATCCGCATGTGTTCGGCGATGCCGAGCTTCGCGCCAGTGTCGAAATGCGCGGCCTCTGGGACCGCCTCAAAACCGAGGAAGCGGAGGCAAAGCGCGCGGACGCGGACGGTGCGTCGCCCGAGCGGCCAGGCGTCCTTGATAACGTGCCGGTCGCCCTCCCCGCCTTGACACGCTCGGTGAAACTGCAAAGACAAGCGGCGAAAGTCGGCTTCGATTGGGCGGAAGCAGAGCCGATTTTTGCCAAGCTCAAGGAAGAGCTGGCCGAGTTCGAGGCGGAGATGCGCGACGGCCGGCACGAGGCGATGGAAGAGGAGTACGGCGACATGCTCTTCGTGCTCGCCAATCTGGCAAGACACCTCGCCATCGATCCCGAAAAAGCGCTGCGCGGCGCCAATGCGAAGTTCGAGCGCCGCTTCCGGCATATTGAGCGGCGCCTCAAGGAGCAAGGCCGGGAGCCCGGCTCGGCCACGCTTGAGGAGATGGACGCCTATTGGAATGAGGCCAAGCTCTTGGAAAAGAGCAAGGATTGAACGCCGTCAGTGAAGTGGGCTGTCCGGCTGAATGGATGAACATAATAGAACCGCCCTGATCTGGGACATATAGCGGAGCCTTGGTCAATCACCGGCATCGCGCCGGAGATAATGGAAATGAATCATGACTGAAGCCTGGCAATATCAGATCCGGATCGATCTCGCCGGCACTTTCGCGCAAGTAGCGCGTCAAAACCCCAACAATCAGGCGCTTAAGCCGCTTGCGGATGTCTTGGCCAAGCATGACGCAACCATGAAATGTCAATTCGATGCTTTCATGGACTATGTCAACGAGGCCGAAGATCGCGGGACCGAGCACTATCCGCTCTATCGGTGGACGAAAGCCACCGTCGAAGATCCCGTCAAGAAAGCCAAATATCTGGAATCCTTCACGCTCTATATCGGCGATGCTGAAGTTTACGCCAAAGAGGCAGCGGAAGCTCTGGAAGCCGATCTTCAGCCTCTGGTCGGGATGCTGATCAAGCGGATATTCAAGTATGACACGAACCCGGCTCATAGCCCTCAGATGCCAGCGCAATTCCGCAGCTAACGCGACTACCCTGCCCCGTCCTGCTGCATCGCGGGCCGCTTCTTGGCGCGCATGGCCTCGAAGCGTTTGAGGTCCGCCGCCGTCAGCCGCGCCTCGATGCGGATCGAGCCGTCCTCGGCATCCTGGCGGGCGCGGACATCGCCATGCTCGTAAAGCCAGTGCAGCAAGGCGCCGTCCTCGCCGCTGAGATCGAAGACGCGGACGATATGGTCGCGCGCCAGAACGTCGGCAATCCGCCGCCTGAGGGCATCGAGCCCCTCGCCGGTCCGCGCCGAGACGAGGACTGCCTTGCCGCCCAGCCGCGCGGCCTGGCCGGCAAGCGTCTGCCGTTCGGCCTCGCCGACGAGGTCGATCTTGTTCCAGACCTCGATCAGCCTGTCGCCATAGCCCGCGACATCGACGCCGAGCTCGGCAAGCACCGCCTCGACATCCTGCTTCTGCTGCTGCGAATATGGCGCGGCGATGTCGCGGACATGAAGGATCAGATCGGCCTCGGAAACCTCCTCAAGCGTCGCGCGAAAGGCCGCGACGAGCGTCGTCGGCAGCTCGGAAATGAAGCCGACGGTGTCGGAGATGATGGCGACGGCGCCAGGCAGCTCCAGCCGGCGCATGGTCGGGTCGAGCGTGGCGAACAGCTTGTCTTCGGCAACGACGTCGGCTCTGGTCAGGGCATTGAAGAGGCTCGACTTTCCGGCGTTCGTATAGCCAGCCAGAGCCACGGTCGGAAACGGCGTCCTCCGGCGGCTGGCGCGGTGCAGCTCGCGCGTGCGGCGCACCGCCGCAAGATCGCGCCGGATCGCGTCAATGCGCTCGCCGATGATCCGGCGGTCCGCCTCGATCTGGGTCTCGCCGGGCCCGCCGAGAAAGCCGAAACCGCCGCGCTGGCGCTCCAGATGCGTCCAGCTTCTGACCAGCCGGCTGCGCTGATAGAGCAGATGCGCAAGTTCCACCTGGAGCCGGCCTTCCCTGGTCCGCGCCCTCTCCCCGAAAATTTCGAGAATGAGGCCGGTGCGGTCGATCACCTTGACGCCCCAGGCGCGCTCCAGATTGCGCTGCTGGATGGCGGTCAGCGCGTGATCGATGATCACCAGCCCGGCGCCTTCCGCTTCGATGATGCCCTTCAGCTCCTCGACCTTGCCGGAACCGATCAATGTCGCAGGACGAGGCCGCGACACATTGACAAGGCCGCTCTGAGCCACGTCGAGCCGAATGGCGCGTGACAGCCCGACGGCCTCCGCCAGACGCGCCTCTGGCGGAACTGGAGAGCGCTCCGCCACGCGCCCATCCGGAGCGCGCAGGCCAGCCGGCGATCTTTTTCCGTCGCGGAATATTGGATGCAGCACGACCGCGCGCATGGCATCGCGCTCGGTGATCTCCTGATCAGCACGGCGTTTCCTCGTGCGGACGGCGTCTTTCGATGGCTTGGCGCGCGATGCCGTCAACGAGTGTCCCGAATCGAAGTTCGCCTGATTTTGCGGCCAGGCCCTTAGCGAACTTCGGATGCGAAAGGGACGCTGGCAACTATCCGTTTCCCGTGTGGTTTGAGATCGGGAAGTCCCCTAAGAGCGCTTGCCGAAACGATGGAGGGGACATCCCCATCACCACACTAACCGGGCTCCGCCGTTCTGGTCGCCCTCCATGAGCTGGATCGGGCCACCCGGCATGATCGTCGAAATGGCATGCTTATAAACGAGCTGCGAATGCCCGTCCCGGCGCAGCAGCACGCAAAAATTATCGAACCAAGTAACGATACCCTGGAGTTTCACGCCGTTCACGAGAAAGATCGTGAGCGGCGTTTTATTTTTCCTGACGTAGTTGAGAAATGTGTCCTGGAGGCTTGGTACTCTCTCGGCGGCCATGTTTTTTCCGTTTTTAGTTAGAAGCGGCGGTTGGTCCCGCCCGCATTATGACGTTCCGTTGTCCGTGCATTGCAGAGCATAGGCGCGCTTTTTGTCATTTTCTGCCCAAATCGTTCACGTTCTGTGTGATGATATTAAATGGCAGCTTCTTGTCCTTATCTTAACAAAGTCCCCGCTGGCGAGCTTTCCGCGACATTGTGAAACGCCTGCCTCAAGCGCAAGGTGACCGCGCCAGGCTTGCCATTGCCGATGACGGTGCCGTCGATCGCGACCACCGGCATCACCAAGCCCGTCGCCGAGCTGTTGAACGCTTCCTTGGCGGCCTTGGCCTCATCGACGGTAAAAGGCCGCTCAACAAGCCTCAGCCCCTCCTTGTTCAGGACCTCGATCAGGACCGTTCTGGTGATCCCGCGCAAGATTCCGCTCTCGGCCGGCCGCGTTATGATGTCACCTTCCGCGCCAATGATCCAGGCGTTGCATGAGGCCCCCTCGGTCACGCAGCCGTGATCGTCGACGAGCCAGGCTTCATCCGCCCCGGCATCATAGGCCGCCTGCCGCGCCAGCGCCTGCGGCAGCAGCGACACCGATTTGATATCGGGACGCCGCCAGCGGATATCGGGCATCGTCATCACGCGCAGGCCTCGGCCCGCGCGTCCCTCTGCGGCCCGGCCTGATTTCCCTCTCGCATAGCAGACAACCGTCAGCGGCGTCCCGGCGGCGGGAAAGGCAAAATCGCGCCTGGCGACGCCGCGGCTGATCTGCAGATAGAGAAAGCCGTCCTTGACGCGGTTGCGCCTCACGGTCTCGCGCAGGACCACGCCGAGCGCAGGCCGGGTCATCGTCTCCGGCATTTTCAGCTCGCGCATCGAGCGATGCAAACGGTCGACATGCCGCCGCTCGTCGATCAGCCGGCCGTCCTTGACCTCGAAGACCTCATAAACGCCGTCGGCGAATTGAAATCCTCTGTCCTCGACATGAACGCAGGCATCACCGTAAGGGCGATAAGCTCCGTCCACGTAAACGATGCGCGTCATCCCGCAACACTCCACTAGTGGAGCGAATTTGACATTTGAATCCCGCCTGCCGCGAGCTCGCGCTCAAATGTCAAATTCAAAAGCTCCACTGAGACTTAAAAAGTTGCTCGTGGTCCTTTGGATTCCGGCATTTGCTCTCGAGCGTGCTGCAAGCGCATGCAAATGCCGGAATCGGACCACTCGTGTCCCGTCTCCGAATTGCCTTCAACCCCTGCCGCAAGCTGGCCAAGGCATTTCGGAGACCAGGGGACACTAGCAGACTTAAGGTTCTAGTGTGGTTTACGTCTCGCAATTGCCTTATTGAGGCTGCGGCGGACGTGAAGGCAATTGCGAGACGCCACACTAGCGGCTCAGCCGGATCGTCGTCGCGGCCACCACAGATTTCAACGCCCGCGGACGAGGACAGCGCCTCAGGCGAAGACGCTCGGCCGCGCACGCCATCGTCGAGCGCTAGTGACGCACCTCCGGGCCGCGTTCGTTGGAATTCACCCCCAGAGCGCGCAGCTTGCGGTGCAGCGCGGACCGCTCCATGCCGACAAATTCCGCCGTGCGCGAAATATTGCCGCCGAACCGGTTGATCTGGGCCATCAGATACTCCCGCTCAAAAATCTCGCGGGCATCTCTCAGCGGCAGCGACATCAGATGTTCACCGCCTGAACCGTTTGGCGATAAAGGGACGTTGGAGGAGATGTCGTCCGGCAGCATCGAGGCGGTGATCACCGTGTCGGCATCGCCGCTCGTCATGATCATCAGCCGTTCGATGATGTTGCGGAGCTGGCGCACATTGCCGGGCCATTCATGGGACTGGAGCACGGCCATGGCATCGTCGCCGATCCGGCGCGGCGGAAGGCCCGAGGAAAGCGAGATCTGCCGAACGAAATATTCGACCAGCTCTGGAATGTCCTCGCGGCGTTCGGCAAGCTGGGGAACCTTGAGCGGAACGACGTTGAGCCGGTGAAACAGATCCGAACGGAAGCGGCCGCCCGCCATATCGCGCTCCAGATCCCGGCTGGTGGAGGAGACGACGCGAACATCGACCTGGACCTTCGGTCCCCCGCCGACCCGCTGAAATTTCTGCTCGACAAGCACGCGGAGCAGCTTGCCCTGGGTCTCCAGCGGCATGTCGGCGATCTCGTCGATATAGAGCGTGCCGCTATGCGCTTCTTCGAGAGCGCCGACCTTGCGCGGCTGGCCGGCGATTTCTTCCGTGCCGAAAAATTCGGTCTCGACGCGGTCCGGCGCCATGGCCACGGCGTTCACGGCGACGAAAGGCCCGGTCGATCGCACCGAGGCGCCGTGGAGGACGCGCGCAGCGAGTTCCTTGCCGGAGCCGGAGGGGCCCGAAATCATGACGCGGCTATTGGTCGGCGCCACCCGCTCGATCGCGTGGCGCAGCGTATTCATGATGCTGGAGCGTCCGACCAGGTCGTTGCCGTAGGCGCTTCGCTCCTTCAGCTCGCGGTTTTCCCGCTTGAGCTTGGAGGTTTCGAGAGCGCGGGCGGTGATGAGCACCAGGCGGTCGGCCTTGAACGGCTTTTCGATATAGTCGTAGGCGCCGCGCTTGATCGCGGCAACCGCGGTCTCGATATTGCCGTGGCCGCTGATGATGACGATCGGCAGGTCGGGATGCTGGCGCTTGACCTTGGCAAGGAGTTCGAGGCCGTCGAGCCGGCTGCCCTGAAGCCAGATATCGAGAATGACAAGGGACGGACGCCGCTCCAATATCGCCGCGAGGGCCTCGTCGCTATCCTTTGCAAGGCGCGTCGCATAGCCTTCGTCCTCAAGGATGCCGGAGACCAGTTCGCGAATATCGGCCTCGTCGTCCACAATCAGGATGTCAGACGCCATAGCTTACTCCCTGTTTCCCGCCGGCGATGCGGCGTTTAGATTGCTCCCCCGCGAATGTCTCGCCATCCGCTTCTGAATCCCCCGCGACCTCTTCCGCCTCGACCGCCCGCCCGATCGGGATCAGCATCTGGACAATCGCGCCGGTGACGGTCCCATCCTCGCTCAGCGCGTCGCGCAGCTCGAGCCCGCCGTCATGCTGCTCGGCGATGCGCTGCACGATGGCGAGGCCCAGGCCGGTGCCCTTTTGCCGCGTGGTGACGTAGGGCTCGGTGAGCCGGTGCCGGTTCTCCACCGGCAGACCGCAGCCATTGTCGATCACCTCGATGCTGCAACGGGGTGCCTGGGCGGTGACACGGGCAACGATGCGGCCCTGATAATCGTCGCCTTTCTGGCCCGACTGACGTGCCGTGGCGATCGCCTCGCCTGCATTCTTAACGAAATTCGTCACCGCCTGCGTCAGCAACCTGCGGTCGCATTCGATCATCAACGGGTTTTCGGGGAGATCGAGCCGGTACTCGATGTCGGAATTGCTCATCTGGAACAGGATCACCGCCTCCTTGACGATGCCGGCTGCGTCACTTTCCTCGAAGACCGGCTTGGGCATCCGCGCGAAGGCGGAAAATTCGTCGACCATGCGGCCGATATCGCCGACATGCCTGCCGATCGTATCGATACAGCGATCGAAAATTTCTCGGTCGGTGGTAATGGCGTCGCCATATTTGCGGCGAATGCGCTCTGCGGAAAGCTGGATCGGCGTCAGCGGATTCTTGATTTCATGCGCGATGCGGCGGGCAACATCCGCCCAGGCCGAGGTCCGCTGGGCGACGACGAGCTCGGTGATGTCATCGAAGGTGAGGACAAAGCCATAGGTCTGTTTTCCGGCACTCTCCTGGGTCACGCGCACAGAAAAGGTCAGATCGGAGCCGGCGCGGCGATAGGTGATCTGCGACTGAGCGGCCCGGCGCAGCCGGCCCGATGCCTTGGCGACGATCCCGGCGAACTCAGGCACCGCCTCGGCAATCGGCCGGCCGATCAGGTCGGCCTCCGCCTGCCCCAGGAGCTGCGTGGCCGAGCTGTTGACGAGGGTAACCGTGCCGCTGGCGTCGACACCGATGACGCCTGCGGTCACGCCGGAGAGCACGGCTTCGGTGAAGCGGCGGCGCTCGTCCAGCGCCGTGTTGGCGTTGACCAGAGCATCATGCTGGCTGCGCAGATCGGCGGCCATCCGGTTGAAGGTCATGGAAAGCTGGCCGGTGTCGCTGCGCGCGCCTTCGACCCTGACGGCAACGTCGAGATTGCCCCTGGAGATTTCCTGCGCCGCCCGGATCAGCCGCCGGATCGGGGCGACGAGCCTGTTGGCAAACCACAGGCCGAACCAGATCGAGGCGAGCAAGAGGGTCAGCGCGATGATCACATACATCATCGCGAAGGCCACCTGCACGCCGAAGCGTCTGTCCTGCAAGGCGCTGTATTCGCGGACATTGGCGTCGGTGCGGCGCAGATGGCCGATCACGGTCGGATCCACGGGTCGCAGCACATAAAGGTAGAGATCGCTGAAATTATTCAGGCGCTTGATGGCGCCGCCGCCTCCCGGCACGGTCAGGCCGGCGTCGACGATGCGCCCGTCGGCGGCCTGCACGATCGCCTCGGGGGGCGGCGCATAATAGGGCGTGCCCTGGGCCTTGGTCACTTCAATGACGGGCTGCCCCTTGCTGTTGACCAGAAAGGTGTAGGGCAGACGCCGCTCGATGGCGAGCGCGGTCGCGTAACGGCGGAACGCTGCCGGATTGTCGCTGAGAAGCTGCGCCGAGTTCTCAAGGTCGCGCGCCATGCCGAGCGCGTCCGCGCGGATGGTCTTGCCGTGTTCCTCCAAATAGGCATTCGCCACATCGACCGAATCCCGAATGATCGCCTTGGTGCGCTCGGAAAACCATTGGTCAAGGCCGCGATTGAGCGAAATGCTGGCAAAGACGGCGAGCAGAATGGCCGGAAACAGCGCCACGACGCTGAACAGGCTGACGATGCGCACGTGAAGTCCGGCGCCTGCCGCCTGCCGCCTTCGCGCCCGCCATAGACCCAAAAGCTGCCAGGCCACGATGGCGATCATCGCCACGATCAGCACGCCGTTGATGAGCCAGACCGTGATCACGACGTCGTGCGTCGGACTGATCGGCGTAAGCCCGGTCAGAACGAAATAGGTGGCGAGGCCTGAGATAATGGACAGGATGACGATGACCAGGCCCGCCCTGAACATGCGCCGCCCCTTGCGGCGCTGCGCGCTGTCCTCTTCCTGATCATAAGCGGTAATGGACAGTGTGCTGGCCTGCCGCTGCGCTCGGCGCAACAGCACACGGCCTCGCTTCGCCAGGCGTCTCAAACGCCGGCCTTGCGGCCGCGCGGACCGGCCGCTCCCGGCCATGGCCGCGACGCGCGCCTTGCCGGCATCGCCCAGCTGCCGGACGCCGTCCGCCGCCCGCGTCAGTGCGGCGGCCATGCGGTCCCATCCGATGGCGGCAGCCTCCGTCAGCCTATCGATCCATGGCTTGAATGCCGAATGCAACGCGGGTATCCCTCCATCGCGAGCGAAGTGGCGGCATATGCTTCGTTAAAAAGTCCCTCAGTGCCTGTCCCGACGTTTACGCCGAAACTGATGCAACATAAACACCCTGTGGCAAATCGGAAACAGATTCTATGAGGAGTGCGGAAAAAATGTGACGAAAAAAATAAGATTTAATAAGGACCCCGCAGCGTTGCCGGTATCTCTCTCGCCACAGTGACGCAAATTTGAGCGCGTGCTGCGGACAGACGCCGCAATTTTAGGCAGGTGTCCGCACAATCCGGATTTTGTGATCCCTGATCTTCTTGCGCAGCGTGTTCCGATTGAGGCCCAAGAGCTCGGCAGCGCGAATTTGATTGCCGCGCGTTGCCGCGAGCGCCGCGGTGATCAACGGGCTTTCGATATCGCGTAGAATGCGGTCATAGAGGCCGGAGGGAGGCAGAGCTTCGCCGAAACCACTGAAATATTCGGCGAGATAGCCCTCCATCCATTCGCTGAGGCTATCGGCCTTGCGCTCCGGCGCATCGAGCCGCGAAGGCTGGCTGCTCGCCAGCTCGGACTCGATGATATCGGCCGTGATGACTTCCTGGGAATAAAGCGCGGTCAGGCGGCGGACGAGATTTTCCAGCTCGCGGACATTGCCGGGCCAGGTATAGCGCTTCAGCAGCTCCAAGCGCCTCGGGCTGGATGGTCTTGTAGGGCAGGCCGTTCTTCCTGGCGTCCTGCAGGAAGTGGTGGACAAGGTCGGGCACGTCCTCCAGCCGCTCGCGCAAGGGCGGCAGCCGAAGCGGCACGACATTCAGCCGGTAGTAGAGGTCCTCGCGGAACAGCCCCTGCCCGATCTGCTGCTCCAGATTCTTGTTGGTGGCGGCGATGATGCGCACGTCGGTCTTGATCGGCGTGCGGCCGCCGACCGTCATATATTCGCCTTCCTGCAGCACGCGCAGCAGCCGCGTCTGCGCCTCCATCGGCATATCGCCGATCTCGTCGAGGAACAGCGTGCCGCCGTCGGCCTGCTCGAAGCGGCCCATGGTCCGGGCCTGGGCGCCGGTGAAGGCGCCCTTCTCATGGCCGAACAGCTCGGATTCGATCAGCTCGCGCGGGATCGCGGCCATGTTGATGGCGACGAACGAGCCCTTGCGCCGTTGGCCGTAATCGTGAAGGGCGCGGGCAACCAGCTCCTTGCCGGTGCCGGACTCGCCGCTGATCATCACCGTCAGATCGGTGTGAATCAGCCTTGCGATCACCCGGTAGACATCCTGCATGGCCGGCGAGCGCCCGATCAGCGGCAGCTCCTCCGCCTCGGGCGGCCGCTGGGCGTTCGGCTTGCCGCCTTTCGGCTCGCGAAGGGCGCGCCCGACCATGGCGACCAGCTCCTTCAGGTCGAAAGGCTTGGGTAGATATTCATAGGCCCCGCGCTCGGCGGCCTTGATCGCGGTGGTGAAGGTATTCTGCGCGCTCATCACGATGATGGGCAGGTCGGGCCGGATTTTCTTGATCCTGGGGATCAGATCGAAGGCGTTCTCGTCCGGCATGACGACATCGGTGATGACGACATCGCCCTCGCCCTGGCTGATCCAGTTCCACAGGGTCGCGGCATTGCTGGTGGCCCGCGAAGAATAGCCGGCGCGGGCCAGCGCCTGGTTCACAACGGTACGAATGGCCGCGTCATCATCGGCGATGAGAACATTGCCCCGTCCCACGGCTTAGGTCTCCTTCATGCGTCTGTCGGCGTTCTTGTACATTGGCATCATGGTCCGGAAGATCGTCTGACGTGACTTGGTCTCGCACTCGATCGTGCCGCCGTGATCGCCGATGATCTTTGCAACGAGTGCAAGTCCCAGGCCAGTTCCACCCGCCTTCGTCGTCACAAAGGGCTCGAACAGATGCGACTTCAGCTCCTCCGGAATACCGGGGCCGTTGTCGGACACGGTAATTTCGAGCGGCAGGCTGACGCGCATCTCGGAATTCGGCAGCGAAATCCTGAGACCCGGCCGGAATGCCGTGGTCAGCATGATGTGGCCGTCGCTGCGATCGGCGCCGATCGCCTCGGCGGCGTTCTTGACCAGATTGAGAAAAGCCTGAATGAGCTTGTCGCGGTTGCCTGAGACCGGCGGCAGGGAGGGGTCGTAATTCTGCGAAATCGCGATGCCGCGGGCAAAGCCGTTCAGGGCGAGCTGGCGCACGTGATCGAGCACGGCGTGGATGTTCACCGGTTCCAGCTTCAGAGGCCGCTCGTCGCCGAACACATCCATGCGGTCGACGAGATTGCAGATCCGGTCGGTCTCCTGACAGATCAGCTGCGCCAGCGGCCGGTCTTCCGCCGAGGCGCTGGCTTCGAGAAGCTGGGCCGCGCCGCGAATGCCGGACAGCGGATTCTTGACTTCATGCGCGAGCACCGCCGCCATGCCGGACACCGAGCGGGCGGCGCCGCGATGGGTGAGCTGGCGCTCGATCATCTGCGCCATGCAGCGCTGCTGCAGCATCACGACGACATCGCCCTCCTGTTCTGGGAGCGGCGCAGCAAAGACATCGACCGTCCGTTCGCTCGCCAGTTCAGGCAGGCCGAGATCGATGGCATATTCGTTGACGGTCGTATTGGTCTGCCGGACCTGGCCGATCAGCGCCAGAAGCGGGCTGGCAAAGGCAATGATGGCGTCAAGCTTCCGGCGCTTGAGGACCGTCTCGCTCAGGCCGAAAAACGCCTCGGCCGCGAAATTGACATAGCCGATCCGGTTATCGGCGCGCAGAACCAGCACCGGATGCGGCAGCGCGTGCAGCAAATTGTCCGGCGCGATGCCGGAGTTGCCACCGAAACTTGAGGGAGTTTTGCGTTCTTTCGCGTCCAGCGGAGCCAAGCCGTTCGCCGTCCAGGTAATTTGCACAAAAAGTCGGCAGCGGATGCCTGCGACTAAACCATAGGCATAATACCAGAGCTTGCCGCATTGTCATCAGAATTTATTGTGCAGTGCACGATCGCAATTTCGTTGGCAAGCGGCCGCCTTATCGCTAGGTGTGGGGTGAAAGCCGCAAACCGCACCGCCGAGCAGAGTTGCCTAATCCATGCTCAACGCCGCGATCATCGTCGCCGCCGGACGTGGGAGCCGCGCCGCGGCAGCGGGGGCTAGACCCAAGCAATATCTGCCCGTGGCCGGCACGCCCATGCTGGCTCGCAGCCTATCGGCCTTTCTGGCGCATGACGGCGTCGCCCTGGTCCAGCCGGTGATCCATGCCGATGACCGCGCGCTTTACCATGAGGCCGCCGGCGCGCTCTCCTCGCCGAAACTGCTTGCGCCTGTCAGCGGCGGACCGAACCGGCAGCAATCGGTGCTCGCCGGCCTGCGGGCCTTGAAGCCGCACGCCCCCGGCGCCGTGCTCATTCACGATGCCGCCCGCCCCTTGGTTTCGGCGGCGGTGATCGGCCGCGTCATTGACTGCCTGCAGCGGGAGGCCGGGTGTCTGGCCGCCCTGCCCCTCTCCGATACGCTGAAGGCCGAGGCGGGCGGGCATGTCGAGCGCACCATCGGCCGGGAGCGGCTTTGGCGTGCGCAGACGCCGCAAGGCTTCCGTTTCGAGGCGATATTGGCGGCGCATGAGCGCGCGGCGGCGGCGGGCCGCAAGGATTTTACCGACGATGCGGCCATTGCCGAATGGCAGGGGCTCGGCGTTGCGCTGGTGATGGGATCGGAGCGCAATGTCAAGCTGACCACGGCGGAGGATTTCCAACTGGCGGAGCGTTTCTTGGCGGGCGAGGCTTTTGGCCGGGAAATGCGGACCGGCACCGGCTTGGATGTCCATGCCTTCGAGCCCGGCGATCATGTTATGCTGTGCGGCATGCCGGATCCCGCATGAGGCAAAGCTCGCCGGTCATTCCGACGCCGATGTCGGGCTCCACGCGATTACGGATGCGCTGCTCGGCACGATCGGGGCCGGCGATATCGGCCAGCATTTTCCCCCGAGCGATCCGCAATGGAAAGGCGCCGATTCAAGCGTTTTCCTGGCCCATGCGCAAAAGCTGCTGGCGGCGGCGGGCGCACGGATTGTGCATATCGATCTGACCGTGATCTGCGAGCGCCCGAAGATCGGCCCGCATCGCGAGGCCATGCGCGCGCGGATCGCCGCGATCCTAGGGATTGCGATCGACCGCGTCAGCGTCAAGGCGACGACCACCGAGGGCCTCGGCTTCACCGGCCGGCGCGAAGGCATTGCCGCCATGGCCTCGGCCACAATTGAATTGCGGAACTCCGATGCGTTCGATCCGGATCGCAGCCGAATCCCCTCTCCATGGGGAGAGGGTCAGGGTGAGGGGATTGTGACTCACCGATAATCCGTAACCCCTCACCCGGCGGCTTCGCCGCCGACCTCTCCCATTGGGAGAGGTAAACCGAGCGAACATGATCGCGCTCTGAAAGAAAGGCTGAATGACATGCGCGAAAAACTGGTCAAGCAGGCGGCGGAGGTTCTCGATTTCTGCCACGAACACGGCTTCACCCTGGTCACCGCCGAATCCTGCACCGGCGGGCTCGTCGCCGCCTATCTGACCCATATCGCCGGGGCGTCGGAGATTTTTGAGCGCGGCTTCGTCACCTATTCGAACGACGCCAAGATCGAGCTTCTCGGGGTAGACGCGCATATCATCGCCGAACATGGCGCGGTGTCTCGCCAGACCGCGATTGGCATGGCCGCAGGCGCCATCTGGCGGTCCCATGCCAGCCTGTCGGTCGCGGTGACGGGCATCGCCGGCCCGAGCGGCGGCACACCGGAAAAGCCGGTCGGCCTCGTGCATTTCGCCATAGCCAGGCGCGAGTCGGTGTCGGACGATCAGCTTCGCTTCCGCGCGCTGCATCACGAGGAGAATTTCGGCGATATCGGCCGGGCCGAGATCAGGGAGGAGTCGGTGGCGACGGCGTTCAAGATGCTGAAGCAGGCGGCGACGCTTTGAGCGTCCGATCCGAGGCCGCCTCGCCCTCGCCTTCCCGCTCGCGGCCGTAAATCCGGTCGGCGCGTTCCTCGAAAGCCTTGGCGAACTTGCGGAACGCCTTGTCGAAAACCGCGCCCATCATCGATTGCAGCAGCCGCGAGCGGAATTCATAGGCGATGCTGAAGCCGACCTCGCAGCGGGCCTCATCCAGCGGCTGGAAGCGCCAGACATTCTCCAGATGCCGGAACGGGCCGTCGAGATAGGCGACGTGGATCTCGCCCGCCTGCCGATCGAGCGCGACGCGGCTGGTGAAACGTTCCCGCAGCACCTTATAGGCGACCGTCATCGTTGCCGTAATCACCTCGCGGCCACCCTCATTCGTGCGTCTTCGCACCTTGAGCGATTGGCACAGCGGCACGAATTCAGGGTAGCGCTCGACGTCTGCGACGAGCGCAAACATGTTGTCGGCGCTATGATGGACTCGCCTGGAGGTCTTGAATTGCGGCATCGGTCACGCCTGCCCTTGAGGGTGCAGCACTGGCATGGCCAGCTCGATCGCGCGCTCCACGGTGATGCCGTTGATCTGATCGTGCACGAGCGGATGATCCTGATCCGTCTGGAGCACGAGGAGCGGGCGGCGGCGATCGTCTTGGGGAAACAGATTGCAGCGCAGGCTCAGACTGCCCGGATAGCCGCCCAGCTCATTGCTCAAAAAGCTGAACATGCCACCGAGCTTGCTTTGGTCCGTATCATCGAAGGTTTCCCGATAACGCTGGAAGTTGGCTTGGCTGAGAGACCCCCAGACGCCCCATTCGAGCGGCAGCGCCTCGCCGAGAATTGGAATTTCGAAGACGGTCCGGACAAAGAAATGCTGATCGTCGATAACGCAAAAGTCCTTGCCGATTTTGTTCAGCGAGCGCGGGTTTCCGCTTTCGTCAAGGCCCGCCGCCGGTTCCTCATAGACAAGCGCCGGCAGCCCCGAATGCCGCATCTTGCATTGCGGGCAATCGAAGGAGAGCCCGTCCATCGGCTTACCCCTTTGCGAGCTGGGCGCCCCGGACGGCGCGCAGCCGGGCGAAATCCTCGCCGGCATGATAGCGAGGAGCGCGTCAGCGGGCTCGCCGAGACCATCAGGAAGCCCTTGCCGTAGGCGATCTTCTCGTAGGACGCGAACTCCTCCGGCGTCACGAACCGCTCCACGGCGGCGTGCTTGCGGGTCGGCTGCAGATATTGGCCGATGGTGAGGAAATCGACGTCGGCCGAGCGCAGATCGTCCATGAGCTGCAGCACTTCGTTGCGCGCCTCGCCCAGGCCGACCATGATGCCGGACTTGGTGAACACCGTCGGATCGAGCTCCTTGGCCCGCTGCAGCAGGCGCAGCGAGTGCGAAGTAGCGCGCGCCCGGCCGGATCGTCAGATAGAGCGACGGCACGGTCTCGAGATTGTGGTTGAAGACGTCGGGCCGCGCCTCGATGACGACGTCAAGCGCGCCGTCCTTGCGCAGGAAGTCCGGCGTCAGCACCTCGATCGTGGTTCCGGGCGAGGCGGCGCGGATGGCGCGGATCACCGCGGCGAAATGCGCCGCGCCGCCGTCCGGCAGATCGTCGCGATCGACCGAGGTGATGACGACATGCTCGAGACCCAGCTTGGCGACGGCGTCGGCGACCCTTTGCGGCTCGTCCGAGTCGAGAGCGCCGGGCAGCCCGGTCTTGACGTTGCAGAAGGCGCAGGCGCGCGTGCAGGTGTCGCCCATGATCATCATGGTGGCGTGCTTCTTCGCCCAGCACTCGCCGATATTGGGGCAGCCGGCCTCCTCGCAGACGGTGATGAGGCCGTGCTCGCGCACGATCTCGCGCGGTCGCGCGATAGCCGGCGGACCCCGGCGCCTTCACCCGGATCCAGTCCGGCTTGCGCAGCACGGCCGTGTCGGGCCGATGCGCCTTTTCCGGATGCCTGAGCGCGCGCAGCCTTTGCCGGGCGTCGAGAATGGTAACCATGGGTTTCCTGCGCGATAAAAGACTTCCCGATTAAGATAAGCCGCGCCGGTCGCCGATGAAAGCCCTGCTTGTGTCCTATCTCGCCGCAATCGCTACAAGATATTGATAAATCCGCATGCATCGGAATAATGAATCAATCGCTCGCGCGTGGTGATTCGTGGGGAATATTGGAGGTCACAAATGATACGAGAGGGAATTAAAGAGTTTCAGGAATTCATCCTGAAAGGCAATGCGTTCGATCTGGCAGTTGGCGTGATTATCGGGGCCGCATTTTCGGGCGTGGTCACGTCTTTGGTCGGTGATATTCTGATGCCGCCGATCGGCGCTATCGTGGGCGGCGTCAACTTTTCCGACTATTACGCGGATTTGACGTCCTTCTTTGGCTTCGCCGAGCCATCGCCTTCGCTCGACGCCGCGCAGAAGGCCGGCCATGCCGTCATCGCCTACGGCAAGTTCATCAACGCCCTCATCAATCTGCTGATTGTCGGCTTCGTGATCTTCCTACTGGTCAAGCAGCTCAGCCGTTTCCGGCGTAAGGAAGCACCGCCGCCGCCTGCGGAGGTGAAGCTGCTGACGGAGATCCGGGATATTCTGGCGAAGGATGGCCGCCCCTAAGCTTTGTAAAAAGCCAATCACTGGGCAAGCTAGGCAACGGCTTAGGCCGTTGCTTATTTCGCTTCGCCTAAGTCTAAGCCATAAAGAAGTTCAGTCTTTTCAATCCATATCTTCTTAAAATATTCGGCCATCTCCTTTTGCCCTTTAGCCTCCTTCAGCATATCATGAGCTTTGGCTTCGATATCGCGGGCTTTCGCCTCGAAGCGGAAATGCAAATCATTTAGATCAACGATACGCCAAATCATGTGGTTATTTATATCATAAGGATAGCTGTAAGGAGGGTATGCTTTGCCAGCGCGAGGTTGATCTGGATAATCGAGCAAAGCTTGCCGAAGATGTCTTGGATGCCAAAGGCAATCTTCCCAACCCTCATAATCGGCGTCAGTACTATCCATGACTTGGTACAAGCACAGGCGATGCTCTTCGGCATAGTCGAGAAAAATTTGCATCTCTTGGGTTATTATCGCCACGTAAGCCTCAACCATATAACCGTCAAATGTGCAGCACCCGGCCATAGGCATCGAGCACGGCCTCGTGCATCATCTCCGACAAGGTCGGGTGCGGGAAGATCGTCTCGATCAGCTCGGCCTCGGTCGTCTCCAGCGTCTTGGCGATGGCGTAGCCCTGGATCAGCTCGGTGACCTCGGCGCCGATCATATGCGCGCCCAGGAGCTCGCCGGTCTTGGCGTCGAAGACCGTCTTGATGAAGCCTTCCACCTCGCCGAGCGCGATCGCCTTGCCGTTGCCCTGATAGGGGAACTTGCCGACCTTCACCTCATGGCCGGCCGCCTTCGCCGCCGCCTCGGTCAGGCCGATCGAGGCGACCTGCGGCCAGCAATAGGTGCAGCCCGGCACGTTCGTCACATCGAGCGGATGCACGCCCTCGACGCCGGCGATCTTCTCGACGCAGAGAACGCCCTCATGCATGGCCTTATGCGCCAGCCAGGGCGGGCCGACGAGATCGCCGATGGCATAGATGCCATCGACATTGGTCTTGCAATAGGGGTCGATGACGACATGGCCCTTCTCGACTTTCACGCCCAGCTCTTCGAGGCCGATGTTCTCGACATTGCCGGTGATGCCGACCGCAAGCACCACGCGATCGACGGTCAGGGTTTCGCTCTTGCCTTTGGCCAAGCCGAGACCGGCCTCGACGCTATCTTTGCCGGCCTTCAGGCTCTCGACCTTGGCGCCGGTGTGGATCTTCATGCCCTGCTTCTCGAAGGATCTGCGGGCGAATTTCGAAACCTCCTCATCCTCGACAGGCAGAATGCGGTCGAGCATCTCGACCACGGTCGTTTTTGCGCCCAGCGTATTGAAAAAGCTGGCAAATTCGATGCCGATCGCGCCGCAGCCGATCACCAGCAGCGATTTCGGCATGATGTCCGGGACCAGCGCCTCCCGATAGGTCCAGATCAGCTTGCCGTCAGGCTCAAGGCCGGGAAGCGTCCGCGCGCGGGCGCCGGTCGCCAGGATGATGTGCTTGGCGGAAAGTCGCGGCACCGCTTTGCCTTCCTTGCCCGCGATCGCGATCTTGCCTTTGCCTTTCAGCCTTGCCGTGCCGTCGAAGACCGTGATCTTGTGCTTCTTCATCAGAAAGCCGACGCCGTTCGACAGCCGCGCCGCGACCTTGCGCGAGCGCTCGACGATCTTTTTCAGGTCGAAGGCGATGTCCTTGGCGGAAAAGCCGAATTCGTCGAGCCGGTGCAGCAGGTGATAGATTTCCGACGACCGCAGCAGCGCTTTGGTCGGGATGCAGCCCCAATTGAGGCAGATGCCGCCGAGATTTTCGCGCTCGACGATGGCGGTTTTCATGCCGAGCTGGGCGGCGCGGATCGCGGCGACATAGCCGCCCGGCCCTGACGCCGATCACCACAATGTCGAAACCGTCTCAGCCATGGTTCCCCTTCGGCTCGCCTACAGGCTACTTGTCATTCTCGCGAATACATGGAGCAGAAATCCAGTACAACTCATTTACCTCTTCACATTTTGCAAAAAGCCCCCTCACCCGGCCGCCTTCGGCGTCCGCCCTCTCCCGCAAGGGGAGAGGGCGATTCAACGCTTGTAGCCACGCTGTGCTCACCTCTTGCTCTGGCAGCCCTCTCCCCTCGCGGGAGAGGGCGATTAAACGCTTGTAGCCACGCTGTGCTCACCTCTTGCTCTGGCAGCCCTCTCCCCTCGCGGGAGAGGGCGGCGAGATCCGTCAGGATCGAGCCGGGTGACGGGGCTTTTTCGTCACAACAGGCGCATCATATGCGCCCACGCCGGACAAGATTCATTCGTTTCGTAGCCGTTTTATGGCCGCTCAGAGCAGCATGGTCACAGGCTCCTCGATGAAACCTCTGAAGGCGGAGAGAAGCTGTGCGCCGAGCGCGCCATCGACCACCCGGTGATCGCAGGACAGCGTCACCGTCATCATATTGGCGATCTGGATCTCGTTGCCTTTGACGATCGGGCGCTTCTCGCTCTGGCCGACGGCGAGGATCGTGGCGTGCGGCGGGTTGATCACCGCGTCGAAATTCTTGATCGCCATACATGCCGAGATTGGAGATCGCGGTCGAGCCGCCCTGATATTCGTGCGGCGCCAGGCGCCGCTTGCGGGCGCGCTCGGCGAGGTCGCGCATCTGCTGCGAGATTTCGACCAGCGTCTTGTCCTCGACGCTGCGGATCACCGGCGTGAACAGGCCGCCCTCGATGGCGACGGCCACCGCGACATCGGCATGTTTGTGGAACAGCATCCCCTGCTGGGTCCAGGTGGCATTGGCGGTCGGCACCCGCATCAGCGCCAGGCCCATGGCCTTGATGATGAAGTCGTTGACCGAGAGGCGGTAGGATTTCGGCCCGTCCTTCGGCGAGCGCATATTGAGGCGCTGGCGGGCTTCGAGCAGATTGTCCAGCTCGCAATCGATGGTCAGATAGAAATGCGGGATGGTCGCCTTGGCCTGCGTCAGGCGGGCGGCGATGGTCTTGCGCATATTGTCGTGCGGGACGACGTCGTAGGTGCCCTTTTCGTAGAAGCGCGAGGATCTGCTCGTCGGGCATCGGCTGCGGCGCGATCGCCTTGCCGGATGCCGGAACGAGCGCCTGCAGCTGAGGCTGGCCGGGAGCGGCCGCCGGCTGAGCGACAGTCGCAACGCCCTGCCCGATCGCCTCCTCGACATCGCGCAGCACGATGCGGCCATGCGGACCGCTTCCGTGCACGGCTGCGAGGTTGATCGATCTCTCCTTGGCGACACGGCGCGCGAGCGGCGAGGCGAAAATCCGCCCGCCCTGGCCGTTGGCTTTCAACGGCGCAGGCGCCGGCTGAGCCTGCGGCGCCGCTGCCGCTGCAGCAGCGGTTTGAGCGGGAGCAGGAGCCGCCTTCGCCGCGCTTTCGGCGGGCTTTGCGCCCGAAGCTTTCGCGGCTGTGGCCCGTCCGTCGAGCGCCGACTTATCTTCACCTTCGGCCAGCAGCACGGCGATGGGCCGGTTGACGGGCACCCCTTCGGTGCCTTCGGGAACGAGGATCTGGCCGACCGTGCCCTCGTCCACGGCCTCGACCTCCATGGTCGCCTTGTCGGTCTCGATCTCGGCGATCACGTCCCCGGCGGAGACGCTGTCGCCCTCCTTGACAAGCCATCTGGCAAGCTTGCCCTCCTCCATGGTGGGCGACAAAGCCGGCATGAGAATTGGTATCGGCATGGTCTCTATCTCGCTTTTGGGAAAGCCTCGGGAATACCGACCGACGGACTTTGCTCTGCTGTTCGGCCCGGTTACGCAGGGCCGCAATGACGATCTAACGCAGGATCAGTGGGGACGGAAACCCGGCTGAAAAGCCCTCTCCCATTGGGAGAGGGTTTGGGTGAGGGGTTACAAACTATCGATCGGCTGTACGCCCTTACCCGGCTCGGCTTCGCCTCGCCGCCCTCTCCCCACGGGAGAGGGCTGATTGGGGCCCTATCCATGCTTGCAGCCTTTATGTTTTCGTCTCATCTGATCGCTCTACGCACCGCTCTCTTTTTCGGGCGCTCTTGTCAGGGCGTTCACTCGCAGCTCGGCGGGCATCCAGCGGGCGCGGCGGCGCTCAAGGCGCTCGGCGCGGCTCTCGGCACCAAAATCGGCGGGGACCGCTTGACGTCCGTCAAAGCCTGGCAATGCAAGACCCGCCGCGTTGATGGTGGCGCGCAAGCCGTCAGGCGTCTCGATCACCGCCGCGACATAGACGCCGCACTCGGCGCAGAGGAGAAAATCGGCGGTCCGCTGACCGAAGCGATAGTGGCGGATGTCCGCCGCGCTGGCGCTCTCGATTAAGGCGTGTCCGGAGGGATCGGCAAAGGTCCGCGCGCCGTGCCGGCGGCAGAACGAGCATTGGCAGGCGCGCAATTCGATCTCGTGCCGGCGCGCGGGACAGGCGGACGCTCACCCTCACCGCGCCGCAATGGCAGGAGCCGTCGATATGTGCGCCGGCGCCCATCACGATCTGTAGCAAACCGCCTTCGCCGCCTCGATGACGCGCTGGGCGTCCGGCAGGGCCAGCTTTTCCAGATTGGCGGCATAGGGCATCGGCACATCGGCGCCCGAGACTTTCGTCGGCGGCGCGTCGAGATAGTCGAAGGCTTCGCTGGCGATCGCGCGCGCAGATCTCCGAGCCGATCGAGCAGACCGGCCATTCTTCCTCGACGGTGACGATGCGGTTGGTCTTCTTCACCGACGCAATGATGGTGTCGATATCGAGCGGGCGCAGCGTGCGCAGATCGATGACCTCGGCCTCGATGCCCTCCTCGGCGAGCTTCTGCGCCGCTTCGAGCGCATAGACCATGGCGCGCGCGAAGGAGACGATGGTCACGTCCTTGCCGGGCCGGGCGATCTTCGCCTTGCCGATCGGCACGATCCAGTCGTCGATTTTCGGCACTTCGCCGCTGGAGCCGTAGAGGATTTCATTTTCGAGGAAGACGACGGGGTTGGGATCGCGGATCGCGGACTTGAGCAGGCCCTTGGCGTCTGCCGCATTGGACGGCGCGATGACCTTCAGCCCCGGCACATGCGCATACCAGGAGGAATAGTCCTGGCTGTGCTGGGCGGCAACCCGCGCCGCCGCGCCGTTCGGGCCGCGGAAGACGATCGGGCAATGCATCTGCCCGCCGGACATATAGAGGGTCTTGGCGGCGGAGTTGATGATCTGGTCGATCGCCTGCATGGCAAAATTGAAGGTCATGAACTCGACGATCGGCCGCAGGCCCCCGAGCGCCGCGCCGACGCCGATGCCGGCAAAGCCCTGCTCGGTGATCGGCGTGTCGATGACGCGCTTGTCGCCGAACTCCTGCAGCAGCCCTTGGGTGATCTTATAGGCGCCCTGATATTCGGCGACCTCCTCGCCCATGATGAACACCCGCTCGTCACGGCGCATTTCCTCGGCGATGGCGTCGCGCAGAGCCTCGCGCATGGTGGTCGAAACGGTCTCCGTGCCGGGCGGCAGCTCGGCCTCGACATAGGCTGCGGTTTCCTTGACGCTGTCGGCGGTGGGCCGCGCCGCGACCGGCGCTCGCGCCGGCTCCGCGGGGTTCCGGCACGCCGGCGCCGCTGTGGCAGCGGCGCTCTTAGGCGCGGTCGGCGATGGCATCGGCGTCCTCGCCATCGCTGACGATCACCGCGATCGGCGTGTTGACCTTGACGCCCTCGGTGCCTTCCGGAACCAGGATCTTGCCGAGACGTCCTTCGTCGACGGCCTCGACCTCCATGGTCGCCTTGTCGGTCTCGATCTCGGCGATGACGTCGCCGGCGGAGACCTCGTCGCCTACCGCCTTCAGCCATTTGGCGAGCTTGCCCTCCTCCATCGTCGGCGACAGCGCGGGCATGAGTACTTGTGTTGCCATGGTCAGCTTTCGAACCAGTGAAATTGCATTTGCGTCAGAAATTCGCGATCCAGCGGCAGACCGACATTATCCGGCAGGACCGAGTCGATACCGCATCGCGGACAAATCGCCGTACCCTTCTCGAGCCAGCGTCCGATTTCGGACGGCTTGAAGGTCGAGAGGCAATAAAAGCAGCCGCAAAGGCTGGACGCGACAATGGCGTCGCGATGACCGGAGCTGAACCGATGCGCATCACGGATGTGCACTGGCATGGCTGCTTCACGAGCAGCTAGACGCTCGCTCAAAGCCTCCCTATCGATCTCGCCCGCACTGCTCATACCGTCACGTCCGTCCAAAGCTCGGCCACATCGGGCTCGGGATCGTTCTGCGCGAATTCGGCCGCCTCGTTGACGACGGCGCGCACCTCCTTGTCGATCGCCTTCAGATCGTCCTCGCTCGCCCAGCCTTTTGCGATCAGCCTCGCGCGGACCTGCTCGATCGGGTCGTGCTCGGTGCGCACCTTGTCGACCTCCTCGCGGGTCCGGTACTTTGCCGGGTCGGACATCGAATGGCCGCGATAGCGGTAGGTGAGCATTTCGAGGATTGTCGGACCATTCCCCTCGCGCGCCCATTTCACCGCGCGCTCGCCCGCCGCCTTGACGGCGCGGACATCCATGCCGTCGACCTGCTCGCCGGGAATGTTGAAGCTGAGGCCACGGTGGGAAAGATCGGTCGTGGCGGAGACGCGGTCGACGCGCGTGCCCATGCCGTATTTGTTGTTCTCGACGATATAGACGACCGGCAGCGACCAGAGCTTGGCCATATTGAAGGCTTCATAGACCTGGCCCTGATTGGCGGCGCCGTCGCCGTAATAGGTGAGCGACACCCGGCCATTGCCCTTGTATTTCATCGCGAAAGCCAGCCCCGTGCCGAGCGGAACCTGCGCGCCGACGATGCCGTGACCGCCGAAAAAGCCTTTTTCGACGGAGAACATGTGCATCGAGCCGCCCTTGCCCTTGGAATAGCCGTCGCGGCGCCCGGTCAGCTCGGCCATGACGCCTTTCGGGTCCATGCCGGTGGCGAGCATATGGCCGTGATCCCGGTAGCCGGTGATGACCTGATCGCCTTGCTCCAGCGCCATCTGCATGCCGACGACGACGGCCTCCTGGCCGATATAGAGGTGGCAGAACCCGCCGATGAAACCCATGCCGTAGAGCTGGCCGGCCTTTTCCTCGAAACGCCGGATCAGCAGCATTTCGCGATAGGCGTAGAGTTCCTGATCCTTGCTGAATTCGGCGGCCGGCTTGGCCAGTGGCGGCGGGCGCATGCTGATCGTGGCCGTTTTGCGGGGTCTTGCGGGCGTTCGTCCCTTCGGCTGGTGTTCGTGCCATTCTTGTCTCCAGCTTCTGCTCGTGCACCGACGCATTCGCCTCATTCACGCGTCCATGCACCAGCTTCTTACTGATGCATCAATCTTGCCAAACTGGGGCTCGTAGCCCGTTTGGATCGATGCACTCATGTCCCGAATCCGAAATTCGCTTCAATCTTCGGCCCGGTCCGGAGCGAATTTCCGATTCAACGGGGACATTTGTGGGCTTAAGAATTCATTCTAGCGAAAGTTTCCCTGCTGTCCCATGTTTTCGCGAAGCCGTCCATTGCCGGCAAGGCCACGCCCACAGACAAATTTCACTCCTTGGCGGCCTCCTTCGGCCGGAGCACGACGATGTCGCCGGGATGGACGAAGTTCAAAAGCCCGCGCGCCTGCTCGTCCAGCAGATCCGGATCGGAGCGCACGCGCGTGGTCATCAGCGAAACGTCATGCTCGATCCGCAAACGCTCATTTTTGAGGCCGGCAAGCTCCGTCTCCAAATGTTTGATTTTTTCGGTTAACGCCGCCTTGCGCTGCAGCCCATACTCGCCGACGACGGCGTGATAGGCAAAATAGCCGATCAGGGCGAGGCAGATGGCCAGGAGTAAGGCATAACGTCCATTCCGGCCTTTGCGGGATGTGATCATCGGCTCAAACGCGCTCCCGAACGAGGTCTCCGACAGATGCGGATAAACGGGTTAATAGCCGTTTAACCGCCGCAGATTTGCAAGAGCCGACGGGGGCGCTTCTGTATTTTATCGGGACAGGTGACCGGGAAGCACCGGCCGCGCGGCATAAACGGCCGCCGTGTCCCGGTCCGCCTCGATGCGGCGGCGAGGTGAGAATTGGCGGGAAGGGTCGGGGATTAATTTGTGACGGGGTTGTCGGGTCGAATTTCTGAGTTGAGACCCTAGGCGGACGAACACTGGCGAAGCCTTAACGTCAGCTCGGCGGGCGGAAGCGGCCTCTGATGATGCGGAGGTCATCCGCTGCCACGGGATGACGACAGCGGCTCTTTGCCGGATTTTCTCCGTCGTCGACCAAGCCCAGCGACGGAGGTTTTCGCCTCTTTCTCGCCGTGGCGCGCCGTCGGCCGTCACGAGCAAAATGACCCCAATGTATGGTCCGGCCGTGCGTCGCAAGAGGGTTCGTCGATCTGGCGGTTTACGGTCTTGCATCAATGTATCCGGCCTCTGATTGGAGCGGTTCATTGCTCCGGGCCACCATGGATATCAGCGCGCGGTCGATCTCATTAGCGGTCAGGCCTCGATTGGGCCAAACGGGTCACCAGTTTTCGATCGCGCCGGGAAGACCGGTCTCCATCTCTTCGTTCACTCTCGCAGACCTCGGGGAGATTGATCCGTTCACACCATCATCGTGCACTCGTTAGATGTCGTTCCTTTGTTCGGTCGCGTGCCGTTCCTTCATCCCGGTCTTGCCGTGTTCCAGCCGCGCCGCGCACAGGGCCGGTCAAGGCTGGCCGTCGCGATGCGTTTAATCTCCGCTCGGTGCTTCCAGGCCACGCCTTGAGGGACCCGAGCACGGGGCGAGGATCAGGCGCACCGGGTGGAGCATCGATAGTCCTCAGGCACTCGAAGTTGCGTTCCTTGGCAAGAACGGCCCAGGCAATGCGCGCCAGTTTGTTCGCCAGCGCAATCGCCAGCACGTTACGGTGCAGGCGCTTCTTCGCGCTCTCGATCCAAGATTTGAGCCCGTGCCGCTCCCAGCTCATCGGCTTGATGAGCACGACCCAGGCCGCCTGCACGAACAGCTTCCGCAGATAGCGATTGCCGAGCTTGGAGATCTTGCCGAGGATCGTGCGATCGCCCGTCGAGATCTGCTTCGGCACCAGCCCGAGCCAGGCGGCAAAGTCGCGCCCCTTGGAGAAGCCATCGCCGCTGCCGATCGCGGCGACCACCGCGGTCGAAATGATCGGGCCGATGCCCGGCACGCTGATGAGCCGTTCGGCGCCGGCATCTTGTGCGCTGAGCGCCGCAATTTCTTCCGAGAGCTGATCAATGCGCTCGTCGAGCCGGCGCCAGTCGGCGGCGAGGTGTTCGATCATGCGCGACCATGCGCGGCGACAGGACATCGGTGCGTGCGCCAAGGATGATGGGCAGCTCCGGCGCGAAGGAACCGTTGGCCTTGTCGCACGGCGATCCCGCGTTCCAGCATGAAGGCGCGGATCTGGTTGATGACGCCGGTGCGTTGCGAGACCAGCCGCTCGCGGACGCGATGCAGCGCCTGCAGGTCGAGTTGCTCCGCGGTCTTGATCGCCACGAACTTCATCGTCGGCCGTTGGACGGCTTCCGCGATCGCCTCGGCATCGTTGAAGTCGTTCTTCTGCCCCTTGGCATACGGGCGCACGTATTTCGCCGGCATCAGCCGAACATCGTGGCCGAGCGCCCTGAGCTTGCGTGCCAGATGATGAGCGCCAACGCACGCCTCCATCCCGATGAGGCATGGCGTCAAATTGGCGAGCCGGCTCTCGATCTGACCGCGCGACCATTTCTGCCGCAAACGATCGTGCCCCTCTTATCGAGGCCGACGACGTGGAATGAATTCTTGCCGATGTCGATCCCGATCACGGCGATCTCGGCGGTTGCTGTCTTGGGCATGGGCGTGCTCCTTGGATTGAAGCCCCCTCAGCATCGAGCCTCGCTCGCTGGTAGGGCAGGAGCACGACCGGACCATCCCATTAGCGGTCATTCAGCAAACCGCCCTACTCGATCACCTCGTTGGCGGCGCAACCTCCCACGGCCCCAATCACGCCGGACGGCAAAAAAGGAGTTCAAGGGTTCATTTCTCGACCTGCACTTGTTCTTTACGTCCGGCGCTCCCAAGTAATGCAAGAGGAAAAGCGCAATTTTTGTGCTAAGAATTGCCCAAAAAAGAACTGCCAAAAACGGCAATCTGCGGAAATAGTTGCTTCCACAAATTGGCAACCTAGTGCCGTCTGTAGGCAAAAATCGCGCTTAATTGTTGATGTTGGCTCGGATCGCGGGTGCCGTCGGCATCAGCATTTTGCACGTTCCTACGCTGCTTGCAGCGCGCGTTTTGAGCCTTCCACCTATTCTGTTTAATTCTGCAAACCTATGGAGATGAGCAAATGCATACGCAAAACAGTAGCCACTTCTTTGTAATTTGGGCCAAAGGGCGGCTCGATGAAATGGACGCCGTACTGACATCGCTTGAAGACAAAGTCAGTGGGGTGCAAGCTGATGCCCGCGATAAGGCCAACAAAGCTCTCGCTGACCTGCACAAGAAGCGTGATGACTTCCGCGACACCGTCAACAAGCAGTCGGAAGCTAACGAGGCGGCTTGGACCAGCGCAAAGACAAAATTAGAGTTTGAGTGGAATGTCTTCGAGGCGGAAGTCAAAAAATACGTCGAGAGCTTCGGCAAGAAAATCGAGGAACAGCAGGCGACTTTCAAGCTTCAATCCGCCGCCCAACTGAAAGCATGGCGCGAAGCGGCCGACAAGCTTGGCAAGTCCGCCAAAGAATTGCAGCCGAACGTCGGGGTGAAATCGACGCGGTCGTGAAGCGCATGAACACCGATGCCGCCGCGGCGGAGGAGAAACTCCAGAAGCTGAACCAAGCAGGGGCTCAGTCATGGTCCGCACTATGGCCGCCCTGACGGAAACGCGCACCTCCTTCGATCATGCCAATCAGGCAGCGAGGGATGCGTTCAAGTCAGCCGCCGATCAAACGGCGATAGGATTTGGAGAGACCGCCGCGAGGCGGTCTTTCTTTTTGTGCGCAATGATCAAGAAACGACATTTGGCTGATGACCGATATTGGCTCAAGCATTCCGTTCGTCGTCCCCAGCTTCGACGGGTAAAAACACCGCATCTCTCCTCTCACGGCTCTGTCGAGCTACCGGAGAAAAAGCGCCTCAACCTCGCCGTGGATAGGCGCGGCCGTCGACATCGGCTTCGGGTCAGGCACCGGAGATATGAGGTTGTCGAGGGCCACGCGCTCAACTAGTTTCAAGACCGGGATAAATCATGTTTTGGAGGGGCAAATGCGTTCTTTGAAACTGGGCTTGGCCGCCGCGGCGGTGATCTGCGCACTTTCGGCGACGGCTCACGCTGATTGCGTCAAGGTCGAGGCGGTCGGCGAAGCGTGACCCACGATATCGCCGACCTCTTTGCGACACACGGTCTCGCAAACATCATCTACGGGCAGGGCCGCGTGGGCAGGGCCCGGTCCACACGACGTGCGAAGACGGCTCAGAGTATAACGACGTGTCGCTCCTCGCAGACGGCGTGCAAAGTGACGGCACCCCAAACCTGCTTAGGCGCTTGGCTTTGCTTGCCCATGTGACCCCGATGCTTGGCGCAAATGAGGAATAGCGCGACTCCGGAAGCGGGCTTCGATCCGTTTCAGAACGCTTCGTCCACTGGGGCGGAAGAGCATTGCAGGCCAGCGATGAAGTTCATCGCGCGGGGCCTACTGTTTTCGACCCAGTGTGCGCTTGGCCACGTCGCCGACGTTAAAGATGCGGTCGGCTTTGCAGACATATGGATTCCGTTCAGTTAGTCCTGGACTTCGTTCAGCGGCGGCACGTGCCCAAAAGCAGATTTTGCGAGGTCAGCCCCGCACTTCCTGCAACTAGCGCGCGCCCAACATGGACGTGGCCGGAGCCGTGGCGTCACGAAGGAAAACACCGCACACTCACCGTGACTGGCAGTTAAGTCCCAGGGGCAGAAATGAGGCGTAGGCCGAAATACGCTATTTAATCCTCAACAGCCGCATTCCACCCCCTGCGGACCTCCGATCCAGCTCCTCCTCGATGCGCAGGAGCTGGTTATATTTCGCCAGCCGGTCCGAGCGCGACAAGCAGCCGGTGCCGCCATAAAGCTTGATCATGCCGGCGGCATCGATCACCCTGCCCCTCGCATTCGAGATCATTGCACCGAGCCGGTCACCATCGGATTGCGACATTACGCCTGATGCCATCTTGGCTTGGTTCGTAACTACAATTCGCCCAAAAACCGGGGTGGACGACCATGGATCGGGGGAACGAAGCTGCGAGGTCCGGCGGCAAGGACGCCGAGCTTGATTTTGCCGCTCGCGCCGGCGATGCGCTGCGCATCCAGAACAACAGAATTGCGTGGCCTGCCCGGTGGTGGCCTCGCCAGGTTTCGATGCGCACGCCGCTGCGAAACCTGACGGTGGGAGCCGGGGCCGTCTGGTGCATCCTCTTTGTCGTCGTCGGATTGGGCTTCCATTTGCAGATGTACGGCGACGGCTCGATGTTTTCCTATGCGGTCGCCGTCGAGGATGCCTGGGCCTTTCATTGGCATAACATTGCCGGCCGGCTGTTCGTCTATCTCTACGCCTTCCTGCCCTCCGAAGCCTATGTCGCCCTGTTCCAAGACCCGCGCGGCGGCATTTTCCTCTATGGCCTTCTGTTCTTCAGCGCCCCCCTGCTCGGGCTGATCGCCACCTATGCGGCGGATCGCTCTCAGGGGCGCCGCATCTTCGCCTACGCCTGTGCGTCGACCGCCTGTCTTTGTCCGCTGGTTTTCGGATTTCCAACGGAGGTCTGGGTATCGCTTGCGCTATTCTGGCCGGCCCTGGCGATCTGTTATTATTCGCGCGGCGGAATTCGGCAATGCCGTATTGGTTTTCATATCGCTCCTCGCCCTCGTTCTCACTCACGCCGGCGCAGTGCTGTTCGCTATTGCCATTCTCATGATCCTGGCCATGCGGGGTCTTCGTGATCCTGGATTCCTGCGCGCGCTCGGCCTCTTTTTTCTGGTGATGGCGGTCTGGAGCACGATCAAGCTGGTCTTCCCTCCCGACAGCTATTATGCGCCGGTGCTTTACCGGGCGGCATTGCACGTCTTCGATGTCGAAATCCTGACCGGCGACCTGGTGCTGTTGTTGGCGGCGACGTTTGCCGTCTACGGACTCTCCTGCGTCCTCCTGATGCGGCTGAATCGAGAGAAGGCCCACATCTACGCGGCGTGGATCACAGCGGCGATGCTGGCAGTCTACTGGATCTGGTTCGATCAGGCGCTGCATACCGAGAACAGGTACTATCTGAGAACGGCTTTGCTGCTCGGGACACCAGCCTTCGGTCTGCTGGCCGGGATCCAGCTGCTCCTTGCCGAAGGCCGGATGGCGCTGCGGGTGCCACACTTGCCGCGGCTGATGGCGGCGCTTTCAGGCGATACGGCAACCCGCTTCGCTGCCGGAGCCTTTGCGGTGATGATGCTGGTGCATGCGGTCGAAACTGCAAAATTCGTCAGCGGCTGGTCCGATTACACCGCGGCGGTGCGAAAATTGGCAACCGGCACGGCCTCCGACCCCTCGCTTGGCGATCCGCGTTTTGTCTCCTCGACCCGGATTTCCGACGATCTCAATCGCCTGTCATGGTTCTCGACCACCCAGTATCTTTCGGTTCTGGTCGCGCCGAATTTCTTGCCGACACGGTTGGTGGTCGATCCGGACTTCGAACTACTTCTGGCTCTCCTGCCGCGTCGCAACCGAGAACCTGATGTCTCAGCGCGCCGTTCCGGCCGAGAGCCGCCGGCTGGTGCAGGTGGAAGCCTGCCAGCACCTGGGGAGTTGTTGAAACGCATGGCAGGGCCCCCGCCATCGCCGTCCGCTTGAGACAATGCGCTCGACCCTGGTTTTAAGGCGCGCTAATGTTGCCGCAATTCATATCGATTGAGACAGCATAGCGCATGTGGCCAAGTTCAAGCGTCATTGATGGATCGACTGCCTCTCATGGCGTCAAAATCGGTGTCCCCCATCGGATAAGCCGTTTCCCCAAGGCCGCCTCGCTTGCCGGCCCAGGTCAAATGCTCCGATCGGGTGCGACGGTTCACCGCCGCTCAGGCACGCCATGTCAGTAAGCCCGCCCGTGAAACCCCTTGTTTCTATTGTTTTGCCCGCTTTCAACGAAAGTGAAGCTTTGCGGATCGTCATTCCCGCCATCATCGACGCATTGAAAGAGGAACCGATCGGGCTGGAGATCATTGTCGTCGACGACGGTAGCACCGATGAAACGCGAAGCCTCATAGTGTCCATGGCCGCACGCGTCTTGGAGCTTCGCTATCTTCGCTTCTCGCGGAATTTCGGCAAGGAAGCCGCCTTGTCTGCCGGCCTGGACGCCGCGCGAGGACAGGCCGTCATCCTCATGGACGCGGACGGCCAGCATCCGCCTGCCTTGCTGAAGGTGTTTCTCGATCGCTGGCGCCGAGGTAGCGAAATCATATGCGGCGTGCAGAAAAGGCGCTCGGATACGTTTTGGAAGCGTTACGCGAAACGTCTCTATTACCGCCTCATGGAGACAGGCAGCGCGGTCGTCATCCCGCCGGATGCGGGTGATTTCCGCCTGCTCGACCGGAAGGTCGTGGACGCGCTGAAAAGGCTGCCGGAGCGACAGCGCTTCATGAAAGGGCTTTATGCTTGGGTTGGCTTCCGCACCGAACTGATCCCTTTTCCCGCGGAGCAAAGGCTGGCAGGTGAGAGCAAGTACGGCTGGGCTCAGCTTTTCGGCTTGGGGATGACCGGGATTACCGCGTTCTCCATCGTGCCCTTGCGGCTGGTTTCCGTTGCCGGCGTCGTTATCTCGGCTTCAGCCTTCGTGATCGGCGTTTATTTGCTGATCGAACATTACGTCAGCGGCGATCAATTGCCCGGATGGGCCACCCTTGCCGTCGGCATGATGTTTTTCTCTGGCCTGCAAATGCTGGCGCTCGGGCTTATATCGGAGTATCTCGCCAGCGTATTCAACGAGGTAAAGCAGCGCCCGCTTTATATTATTGCCGAGGATAGCGGCAGCCGCGTCCCCGCCCCGCTGCCTTATGCGCTGGCCGAGGCTTTGCCAGTGGATGGTGATGATTAGCAATGCTCACGATGAGCAACTCTCTCGGCGGGCGCGATTTGCGGCGTGAACCCGCCGCGTTCATTTTCGCCCGTCCTACTGCCGCCCGCAGCCGTTTTTTCATTGTCGCCCTTTGGACATTTCTCCTGTGGGCTTTCGCAGCGCCCGAATGGGCATGAATGGCGGCGGGCAGATGCGGCGGCTCATCCTCAACGCCGATGATTATGCCTTGGACGAGGAGGTCGATGCGGCCGTCCTCAGCTTGGCCTCGCGGGGCATCGTGACCGCCGTCAGCGCGATGGTGCTGGCTCCGCGCTGGATGGCAGCTGCCGCCGGGCTGAAACATGAAAATGCCGATTGCGGCCTGCATCTCGACCTGACCAGCCGTTTTGCCGCTGCCGGCTCTCCAGGCGCCGGGCTGGCTCCGCTCGTTGCTAAAGCCTATGCCGGCCGGCTTGCCAAGGCGAAACTGCGCGCCGCGATCGAAACGCAGCTCGACCTTTTCGAAGACGCGATCGGGCGGGCTCCGGCTTTCGTCGACGGGCACCAGCATATCCACCAATTGCCAGGCATCCGGACTGAACTTCTCGATGCGCTCGACCGGCGCTACGGTCATGGCGCCAGAGATATCGGCGTGCGAATTTGCAAGCCCCGCCGATGGCGCGGCATGAAGGCGGGGGTGATCGGCGCTCTCGGCGCCGAGCGGCTGGCGCGGCTTGCGGTCGGCCGCGGCCATTCGACCAATTCCGACTTCGCCGGCGTCTATGGCTTTGCGCCGGACACCGACCTGTCCGGTTGCTGGCGGCGATGGCTGGCCACGCTGCAAGGTGAGGCGCCGCTGGCGATGTGCCATGTCGCGGCCCCCGGCCGGTCAGCTGCCGATGATCCGATCAGACCAGCGCGGCTGAACGAATTCGCCTGGCTCGCAAGCGGTGAATTCGAGGACCTTCGCGCCGAATTTTCGGTGACGCTGACCCGCTGGCCGGCGACCCGGTAGGGGTCAGCCGCCGCCGTACAAAGAACGCAGCTCGCGCATCGCGCCCTGGATCGGCCGGAAGGTGAATCGGACCTGATGATGTCCCGCCGGAACCGCCACCGCGCGGAAGAGCACGTCCGCCTTCAATATCGGCGTCTCCCGACCATCCAGATCTGCGAACCACCAGGGATGCCAGACATCGTTGAGAAGCAGCAGCCCCGATCTCTCGGCATTAACCTCGACCACAATGGTGGTGTTCCGATAGGTTACCAGGCGCGCCGTTGAAGCCGCCGGGGTTGCGCCGCCCGGACGCGACGCGGGCAGCCGCGGCGCGTGTTCGAGCAGCACCGTCTCGCGCGGATCGAAATCCGGCCATTGGCCTGTCTTGATCAGGGAGCCAAAATCGGCGACCTGCCACCTGGACGCAAAGAGCACGCGCGGCAGGGCCCTCTTATTCTCGTAAATGAACTCGTCCGGTTTTTGGCTGACCAGCGTCAGATCACCTGGCTTCAAGGCCGTATCGATCTCCTCGACCGGAATCGGGCTCACGATATAGCGAAGCCCGAACAGGTCGGCCAAGCGGCTGCGATAGGACGGAAATAACGGCGTGAATGCGCGCTGCTGGGGCACCGCGATTTGGTCTCCGGCGCCCAACGCCTGGACGACCTGATTGAGCCGCAGGGGATTGTAGCCCAGCGTATGGTCATAGCCGTGGGTCTGCCCCGTATTTGCCCAGTCGAAGCCCACGCCGAGGAGTTCCACGCGATCACGCCGATCCGTCGGCAGCACCGGCAGGGTGTTTGCCTTCAGAAAGGCGACCGTCTCGTCGGTCGTGCCTGGAGCGATCGCGGAAAAGTCCGCGACGGGCAGGCCGGTCGATTCGGTTGGCCCGTTGTTCAGGTCCAGGTCAACCGCCATAAAGCCGGCCACTGCCAAAACCACAACGCCGGGCGGAAGGTCCTGTCTGCGGCCGATAGCGAATACGAGGCCGAATGCGCAAAGGCTGAAGCCTCCTGAGACAAGCAGCGGCTTGACGGCTTCCGCCAGATGTCCCTGGCGGATGGCGAACAGGAGACCGAGGCAGAACGCGGAAACGAACACCCCCGCGGCAATGCCGAAATAGCGCTTGGTTGCGCCGTTGCCCTCTCCCGCCAGCCAGAGATGAAGACCGTAGCCGCCGAGAATCGCCAGGAAGGCGCCGACAAAAAAGGTTGCGTCGGCAGGACGCCGAAACAGGTCGACGCCGGGAAGGATTTTATAAAGCACGCCAAAAAACGGCGTATAGGCTCCGACCGCATAAAGGACGCTGCAGACGAGCGCGATCGTGAAAAACCTGATCTCCTTACGCCACAAGGTCTTCCAGGACATACAGGCGAACAGGCAGGCAAGCATCGGCAGCGCGCCGACGTAAACCTGCCCCATATTCTGCGACAGCAGGGAATTTTCCGTCCATTCGCCGTCACTTGGCCCCCAATAGGAGATTGAAGCGTCGTTGGCGCCAAAGAGATCGGCGATGAAGGCGGTCAACAGCGAGGCCGGATGCAGCGAACCGCGGGCAGCCTCGGCAAAGTCGATATGCGGACGGCTCGATGACAGGCCGAAAAGAAAGGTCAGAAGGATCGGGATGGTGGCCAGCACCGCCACCGTCAGCACCGCCGCCGCCAGCGGCCTGATCGATTGCAGAAAAGCTTGCCCCGGCCGTTCGCCGGACAGCCAATCGTTCGCGACATAGCCGACAAGGAGATAACAGCCCAACAATTGCACCTGCCCGGGTGTCACGATCATCAGCGCCGTTGCTGCTCCCGCCAGCAATCCGTAGACCAGCGATCTACGATGCAGTGCCCGCGACAGCAGCCACAACGCTGTTATGAAAAACGTCAGCGCATGGATTTGCGTCACATGCTGAATGCGCTGGCTGGCCGAGGCGCCGAAGCCGAGAGCCATGGCGGCGAGGATGGCTCCGGCGGGATGCCACCCGCGATCCTTGAAGATCATCAGAACGGAACAGCAGCCGGCAAGCACGATCGCGAAGATGTAGGCATCGAACATGCGAAGGCTGGGCGCGGGGTCAAAATAGGCAAGCAGGAATGCCGGCGAGAAGATCAGCGATTGTGGATCGGCGATTTGCGGTGAGCCGCCAAAGACATGAGGGGTCCAGAAGGGGGAATCGCCGGAATGCAGTGCTTGGGCTAGGAATTGCAATTGCGGATAGAAATGCGCAACAGCATCATATGGTATGACGAGCCGTCCCGTAAGCCAAGGAAGCGTGAGCAGCGCCCAGCCAAGCAAGACGCAGATGAAAGCGGCCGGATAGGCCGGCTGTCTGAGATGGGCTTCCGCGCCTCGCTCGGGCGTCCAAAGGGTGGCTTCGCTGGGGACTGACATGCTTAAGCGTTTTCCTCAAAACTGGACGAGAGACATATCAAGGAGGAATACCTAGTGTGGCGTCTCGCAATTGCCGACCAACTTCGCGGCCAGGTTCATAGTCGGCAATTGCGAGATAAGCGCCACACTAAGCCAATGATTTGTCTAGTGTCCCTTTGTCCCGCAAATGCCGATAAGAGTCGGCGGCAAGCTGGTCGGCATTTGCGGGACGGGACACTAGAGGGAAGATTGCCGCGCCCCAATAACACTTTAGAATGGCCGCAGCGTGATGCTGCACCGTGCGAGATGAACAACGGCGAACAATTTCGATCCGACCGCGACACCGGCAGTCGCCGGGAAAGCTGGCGCCCAAGGTTGCGGTGCCACGCCGCCCCTGGCCGCCGCCGGTTTTCTCCCCTCATAGCACCGATGCGACCCCTGCGTACGCGCCGCGTTGACACAGAGCAGCCGCGTTCAGAGCTTAGGAAAGCCTTTAAAGAAGACGGCGAAGGGCGTGCAGCCGCGTGCTGCTTCCGCCAACATCAGGGGGCGCGATGACCACGGACATCAATCGGAGCTGGGCGCGATTCTGGGATACGAACCACAGCGTCTATGTCAGCCCGCGCCATCTCGACAGCCATTACCGTCGCATCGCCGACGACATCCTCGGGGTGCTGCCGCCGGGAGCGCCGCGTGTGCTCGACCATGGCTGCGGCGAGGCACTTCATGCCGGGCGCGTGGCGGAGCGGTGCAGCGCCCTCATCCTGTGCGAGGCAGCGCCGAAGCTGCGCACCCGCCTTGCCGAGCGCTTTGCCGGCGAGCCGCGCATCGAGGTGATCGCGCCGGACAGGGTCGAGGCCCTGCCGGAGGCCAGCCTCGATCTCATTGTGGCGAATTCATTGGTGCAATATCTGAGCCCGGCTGAGCTGAAGGCAGTGCTTCCGGTCTGGCGCCGCGCACTCAAACCCGCCGGCCGTCTCATCATCGCCGACGTCATCACCCCGCAGCAGAGCGTGGTGACGGACGCGGCTGCGCTGCTGCGCTTTGCGGCAAAGAACGGCTTCCTCATCGACGCGCTGGGCGGGCTGATCCGCACGTTCTTCTCGGACTATCGCCGTCTGCGCGCCGAGCTGGGCCTTACCCGCTACAGCGAAGCGGACCTGCTCGAGCTGTTGTCGGAAAACGCGTTCTCGGCGACGCGGCTGGAGCCGAATTTCGGCTATGACCATGCCCGGCTCGCCGTGGTGGCCATGAGACTTGGCTGATCCTAACGTCCATTCCGGCCCTTGCGGGATGTGACCATGGCGGCTCGCGCGGCTCGCCTCACGCGTTCGCGGCTCAAATGGTCGAAAGGCGGTGAAAGCGGCTGCTTTGGACCCAGAGGAAAGCAAGGCTTTTTCTGTAAAAGCGGACACTCAATCAGACCATCTGAAGCGACAGACGATCATAGAGCGCATTTATATCCGCCAAATCTCTCGGCGATTAAGAACTCGGACTCCGACCACCTATAGCAGGCCGTACGGATGCAACGGATCTCACGGCTCTCGCATGACGGGGGGCAGCCGTCGAAACGGTCCTCGAAACGCGAGCGCATGTCGCAGATCTTGCGGCAGATCTGGCGCTGTCTGTAGCAGAACTCCGCCACGTCCCTCGCTTTCCGTGCATTGCCAGAGTATGGACGGTCGTCCGGATAGGCCTGCCGCGGCGACTTAAGGTCGGTAGCGAGAAGTGGCGCGCTGGCTCCTGCGAAGGTGAACGCCAGAAACAGACAGCAAAATAATACGTCAGCCCAGCGCATCCCCGCCTCCGCCAAAACCCCGTTTTCAGTCCGATGCTCGAGCTAACACTTATTTCGTGCCCTTACTGTGTTGACCGATAGGCATTTTCGACGCATTCAGGGCCGAAATCCGGCGCGCCGCGCCCGAAAACTGACGCTCAACGGGCCCTAAAGCGTGTCGATCGGCACTTTCAGATCGCGGGTGCCATTGTCCTCTTCTGAGCACATCAATCCATCCCGCACAGGCAGATCTGAAGATCCGCTAGTGCATCGATCCAAACGGAGGCTACAGCCGGAGTTTGGAAAAATTGATGCATAACAAGAAGCTAGTGCACTGACGCATGCACGAAGTGAGTGCGTCAGTGCACTAGCCCTATCGGGCGCGTCCTGTATTAGGCGGCGAATTCCGCTTCGGGGGTATGCAGAAGGGCCACGCTCGTGCCTCGACAGCCGGTCTTGGCCCCCGCGGATCCACGGCCTCGATCACCCCGGCAGCACGGACCGCCCCGCATAGACACCCGTCGTATCCAGCTCCTCCTCGATGCGCAGGAGCTGGTTGTATTTCGCCAGCCGGTCGGAGCGCGACAGCGAGCCGGTCTTGATCTGGCCGGCATTGGTGGCGACGGCGAGGTCGGCGATGGTTGCATCCTCCGTCTCGCCGGAGCGGTGGGAGATGACAACATTGTAGCGCGCCCGCTGCGCCATGCTGACGGCGTCGAGCGTTTCGCTCAGCGTGCCGATCTGGTTGACCTTGACCAGGATGGCGTTGGCCGCGCCCGCGCTCGATGCCCTCTCGCAGCCGCGTGACATTGGTGACGAACAGATCGTCGCCGACGATCTGCACCTTGGCGCCGAGCCTTGCGGTGAGCGCCTGCCAGCCCTCCCAGTCGTCCTCGGCCATGCCGTCCTCGATGGAGATGATCGGGTAGCGCGAGGCGAGGTCGGCATAGAGCCCGACCATGCCGGCGGCATCGACCACCCTGCCCTCGCCTTCGAGATGATATTTGCCGTCCCGGAAAAATTCGGTCGAGGCCGGATCGAGCGCGAGGAAGACGTCCTCGCCGAGCTTGTAGCCGGCTTTCTCGACGGCGCGCGCGATGAAGCCGAGCGCTTCGTCGGCTGATTTCAGATTCGGCGCAAAGCCGCCCTCGTCGCCGACATTGGTGTTGTGGCCGCCGTCTTTCAGCAGCTTCTTCAGAGTGTGAAAAATCTCCGCGCCCATGCGCAGCCCCTCGGAAAAGCTTTCCGCGCCGGCCGGCATGATCATGAATTCCTGGAAGTCGAGCGGCGTTGTCGGCATGGATGCCGCCATTGATGATGTTCATCATGCGGCACCGGCAGCACGCGCGCATTGACGCCGCCGAGATAGTGGTAGAGCGGCAGGCCGGAGGCCTCTGCGGCGGCCTTGGCCACCGCGAGCGAGACGCCGAGAATGGCATTGGCCCCGAGCCGGCCCTTGTTCTCGGTGCCGTCGAGCATGATCAGCGTCTCGTCGATGCGGCGCTGCTCCTCGGCCTCCATGCCCTGCAGCGCGTCGAAAATCTCGCCGTTGACGGCATCGACCGCTTGGCTGACGCCCTTGCCCATCCATTCCGTGCCGCCGTCGCGCAACTCCAGCGCCTCATGCGCGCCGGTCGAGGCGCCGGAGGGGACGGCCGCGCGGCCCAGCGTGCCGTCATCGAGGACAACGTCCACTTCGACCGTCGGATTGCCGCGGCTGTCGAGGATCTGCCGGCCGATAATGTCTGCGATTGCGGTCATGGTGACATCCTCTTATCTAGAATTCGGCTCTTGCGCGGCGTTATAGAAGGGTTCGGCAGCGCCTTGAAGGGCTTTTCGATCTGAAAGGAGCGGGCGGTGGCCATTGCTGACACGTCGAGCGCGCTGGTGCTGTTCTCGGGCGGTCAGGATTCGACCGTGTGCCTCGCCTGGGCGCTCGACCGCTACGACCATGTCGAGACCGTCGGCTTCAGCTATGGCCAGCGGCACGACGCCGAGCTCAAGGCGCGCGAGGCGGTGTTCGCGGCGCTGGGGCGCGATTTTCCCGACTGGTCGGCAAAGCGCGGCGAGGATCACCGGATCGACATGCCCGAGCTCGGCCGGATCAGCGAGACGGCCTTGACGCGCGATGCCGAGATCAAGTTAGGCGAGAGCGGCCTGCCCAACACGTTCGTGCCCGGCCGCAACATCCTGTTCTTTACCTATGCGGCGGCGCTCGGCTACCGGCGCGGCATCATGCGGCTGGTCGGCGGCATGTGCGAGACCGACTATTCCGGCTATCCCGATTGCCGCAACGAGACGCTGACCGCGCTCGCCCACGCCCTGCGGCTCGGCACGGAGGCGCCGTTCCGCATCGAGACGCCCTTGATGTGGCGCGACAAGGCGGAGACCTGGGCGCTCGCCGAGGCGCTGGGCGGACGCAGGCTCGTTGACCTGATCATCGAGCATACCCATACCTGCTATCACGGGCAGCGCGACAAGCGCCGCGATTGGGGCTATGGCTGCGGCGAATGCCCGGCCTGCCAGCTTCGCGCCGCCGGCTATGATAAATGGATGGCCGCCGCCTCCGGGGCCAAGTGACAGTGGATTGCAGTGGGTTCAAGACTGGGATGACGCAACATTCAGTGGTCGTGCAATTTTATGATTTCGCCGGGAAGTTCTGGACCGAGGACGAGCGCAGCCTCGATCCGCTTTTCGCCCTGGAGGATGAGCTGGAGTCGGCGCTGGAGGGCACAGGCGTCGGCGAATTGGACGGGCATGAAATCGCCGTGGACGGCAGCGACGGCTTCCTGTTCCTCTATGGCCCCGACGCGGATGCGCTTTTTGCGCTGATCGAGCCGATCCTGCGGAAATCCGCCGTGATGTCCGGGGCGGATGCCACCTTGCGCTATGGCGATCCCGATGAAGCGGATTTGAAGCAAAAGGTCATCGCGATCGATCAGACCACGCATTGATATGGTTCGCCGGCGCGGCAGGCTATTAGTGCTGCATCACAGTGACGGTGTTGCCATTTCCGGCCGTGTGAATGACCGAGGTGAGGGCGGGCCCGGAAACATCTTGCTCGACGGAGATAAGATTAGAATTCCCGTCTACATGAACGTCAAAATCGTTAACACCTAGATTTGCGGTGTTAAGATTTTGCGCGACGGTAACTTGGTTGGACGATCCGTTCAGATCGATCACGGAAGCATTCGAGGGTGAAATATCGCCGAAAATGCCTGCGCCCGTAAACTGTTCCACCAGCACGGCGTTGCCGTCACCAGCTTCGTTTATGGTCGAATGACTGTCGCCGGATCCACCGCCCTGCACGATTTTTGTGTCGTTCCCAGTCCCGGCGATCGCGACGAAGGACGTATTGAAGCCGCCATCCTGAAGAACGTCGACATGGTTGGAGGTGCCGTTCTCGTCGATCTCCGAGCTACCGCTGCTTTCCTGTCCGCCCTGGTCGACATGGGCGGTATTGCCGGCACCCAATTGGACGATGACCGATGAGGCGCTGCTGAGTATGCCGCCTTGGGATACATCCGCGCTCTGATCGGTTCCATCCTGCAGGATGCTCGAAGAGCCGGTGCCTTGGAAGACGTTGGCTGTGTTTCCGGAGCCGGTCTGCTGAATGCTGGAGCCAGTGAAATCGATGAATCCGAACTGGACAACGGTGGCCTCGTTGCCTTCGCCGGCTTGTTCGATGCTGGAGCTGTTGATCCCATCCACCGCGCCTTGCCTAACGCTGGCGAGCTGATTGCTGCCATTCTGAACAATCGTCGACTCAAGATCGCCGAATCCCATTTTGGAGGAGTTCGGCTCGATTCGCGGTGCCGGTCTGGGTGATGGCCGAAATATCGGCCCCGGCATCAGATTGTTGGACGACGCTGGCCCGGTCCGCGGTGCCGGCCTGAGCGATGTCCGATACGTTGAAGCCGGTACTTTGCGTCGACCTCGGCGGCGCTCCCGCTGCCGAGCTGTTCGATGGTCGAGACATTGTTGCCGGCGGACGCCGGGTGGCCGACGCAAAGCGTCATTCCTAGGGCAAGTAAATAGCGCTTCACGGACCATCTCCATCGTGGAATGCCACATTCGATCATGTGCCTGCCCGAGTCGCAACCTGTGATTGCATCGAGGTGGAAGGAGTGTTCATAAACGCGGCAAGATGATAGATGGCGGTCATGCTGCGCGGTGATGACGAAGGAAAGTCGCGGCTGGTGTTTCATGGTCTATACGGTCAAGGAAATCTTCTACACGTTGCAGGGCGAGGGTGCGCGCAGCGGGCGCGCGGCGGTGTTTCTGCGCTTTGCCGGCTGCAATCTGTGGAGCGGCCGCGACGAGGACCGCGCGGCAGCCGTCTGCCGCTTCTGCGACACCGATTTCGTCGGCACGAACGGACCGGGCGGCGGCAAATTCGCTGAGCCGCAAGCGCTGGCCGACGCCGTCGCCAGCCGCTGGCCGCCGGGCGAGGCCAACGGCTCGGGCGCCAAGCCCTATGTGGTCTGCACCGGCGGCGAGCCGCTGCTTCAGCTTGACGCAGCGCTGATCGATGCGCTGCATGAGCGCGGCTTCGAGATCGCCATCGAAACCAACGGCACCATTGCCGCGCCGCCCGGCATCGACTGGATCTGCGTCAGCCCGAAGGGCCGCAGCACCCTCGTGCAGCGCTCGGGCCAGGAGCTGAAATTCGTGTTTCCGCAAGAGGACGCCGATCCCTTGGAATTCGAAGCGCTTGATTTCGAGCAGTTTTTCATTCAGCCGATGGACGGGCCGCGGCTCAAGCAGGCGGTCGCCGAGAGCGCCCGTTTCTGCATGGCGCATCCGCGCTGGCGTTTATCTTTGCAAATGCATAAACTTGCTGGCATTCCCTAAACCGGATACCACATTTGCGGCTTGCCGGACGCGCGCGCGAGCTCTGTTTCGACCCATGCTGATCTACAAAGAGTTTACATTCGAAGCCGCGCATTTTCTGCCCTCTGCGGCGCCGGGACATCCGAATGCGCGCATCCACGGCCATTCCTTCCATGTGCGCGTGAGCGTCGAGGGCGCGCCGGACCCGGCAACCGGGCTCGTCGTCCATTTCGACGCGCTTGCCGCGGCGGTTCAGGAGGTGCGGGTCGCGCTCGACCATCAGTTCCTCAACGAGGTCGAGGGGCTCGGCGCGCCGACGCTTGAAAATATCACAGTTTGGATATGGAATCGCCTGGCGCCAAAGGTTCCCGGCCTTTCCGAGGTTCACATTTCCCGGCCCTCATGCCATGAAGGATGTCTTTACCGGGGGCGGAAAAACGCATGAGCGGAAAGGCCGGAAAGGGGAACGAGGCGACGGGCGTGACCCAGCTCGGGCGCGCGGTGCCGCCTCCGGCCTCGCCCGAGGAGGCCCGCCTTGACCGCCTCGCCAATCCGCACCCTGGCGCCGACTATCTGATCCGTTTCACCTGCCCGGAATTCACCTCGCTCTGCCCGATCACCGGACAGCCGGACTTTGCACATCTGGTGATCGATTATGTACCCGATGCGTACATCGTGGAGTCGAAGTCGCTGAAACTCTATCTCGGCGCCTTCCGCAATCACGGCGCCTTTCACGAGACCTGCACGCTCGACATTGCCAAGCGGCTCGTCGCGTTCCTTGAGCCGAAATGGCTGCGCATCGGCGGCTATTGGTATCCGCGCGGCGGCATGCCGATCGATGTGTTCTGGCAGACCGGCAGCGCCGCCCGAGGGGCTGTGGCTGCCCGATCAGGGTGTTGCGCCCTATCGCGGACGCGGGTGAGCGCGCCGATGAAGACCCTCATCATCACCAATGGCGATGAAGCGGCGCAAAAGATGCGCGAGGCGCGGATCAATGGCGAGATCCTGTGCTGGCGCGACATTCTCCATGAAGGGCCGGTGCCGGTGACGGAGACGCTGCGGGAGCTGTCGGCGATCCGCGTCGACTATCTCGCCGGCGGCGGCTGGGGCGATCCCGACGAAATCTTTGCCGCCTTCGCCGAGCGCGACGCCACCATGCGCCATCTCGCGGACTATGCCGAAATCACGCTCTGGTTCGAGCACGATCTTTACGACCAGCTTCAGCTCCTGCAGATCCTCGACCTCTTAAGCCGCGAGCCGGGCGTGCATTCGCGCACCTCGCTGATCCAGGCGGGCAGCTTCATCGCCAAGGAAACCCCGTCGCGGCTGAGGACGCATCTGAAGCTCAAGCAGCCGGTTGCCGAGCTGCAATACGGCCTCGCCCAGGCGGCCTGGGCCGCGTTCCGCGATACCTCCCCGCAGAGCTGGGCCGCGCTGTTGCGCTACGACACCGCCGCCCTGCCCTTTCTGCGCTCGGCGATCCTGCGCCATCTGGAGGAATATCCGGCGCCGGTGACCGGCCTCACCCGCACCGAGGCCTTCATCCTGGAGATGATCTACACCGGCACCGCGACGCCGCTCGCCCTGTTCCACGTCTTCGAGGAAGGCGAGGAAGCTCCCTTCATGGGCGACTGGAGCTTTTGGCGGATTCTGGACGCGCTCGCCCAGGGCGCGGCGCCGTTCATCACCGGCCTTGCCCTGCCGGCCTTCTCGCCGGCCTTCAGCGACGAGGAGCGCGCCGCCTATCTCGGCAGCGAATTGAAGCTCACCGGCCTCGGCGTCACCACCATGACCGGCAAGAAGGACGCCATCGAGTTCCGCCGCCTCGACCGCTGGATGGGCGGCGTGCATCTGACCAATAAGAGCTGCTGGCGGTGGGACGCGGGGACGAGGATGCTGGTGGCGCCGTAGTTTTTGAAGACTCGTATTCGTTCAGCTTTATCTATACCCAATGTATTGTTCTGGTATTTGCCATGCTGGATCAGTTTTTTCAAACTCTGTTGAATCATACTCCCGGCACGTCATTTGCCGACGAAATCACATTCCTTAGCTTTGTCGCTACGGCATATTATGGCGCTGCCCACCATCTGGTGGCTTTACAATTGGTTCAGGCATCGCGATCCGGAAAGAGCCACACGGAGAGTCGAGACACATGCCAAAGAACTTGGTGCCGGTGTCGAAGAACTTCGAGCAGACATCAAAGAACTAAAACATATGCTCCGTGAAAGGAGCGCCTCGACCGCCGGCCAGCAGGAGGCGCAGCCGGGGCCGTCGCTCGGCGACCAGATCGGTTCCAATCTCGAAGCCGGCATCGAGACGCTGCTTGAGGCCGGCCGCGAGGCTGCGCTGCGGGACAAGACCGGCAAAGCCGCCGAGGCCGCATTGGACGAGCTCATCGCCGGGCGGCAGGCCGCACGTCACCGCATCGCCAGGGACGAAGCCGCTCTCTGGCGCCAGAAGGGCGCCTTCGCCTTCCTGCACGATACCGGCGCGGCGATCGTGGCTTATGCAAAGGCGGCGGAGCTCGACCCCGACGATGCCAAAGGCTGGTACTGGCTCGGCCAGCTTCAACAGCGCGCCGGCAATCTGGCGGCGGCGAAGACCAGCTTCCAGCGGCTGCTGGCGCTTCGGAACAGCATCGCCGACCCGCAGCTCGTTCACTGGACCCATATGCTGATTGGCGATGTCGAGCGCGATCAGGGCGATCTCGCCGCGGCCCTGGACCAATATCGACGGGCCTCCTCGGCGATCACGACGCTCGCCAAGCGCGACCCGGCCAACGCCGGAATGGCAGCGCGATCTCTCCGTCTCGCATAACAAGATCGGCGACGTCGAGCGCGATCAGGGCAATCTCGCCGCCGCCCTGGCCAGCTACAAAGCCGACCTCGCCATCGCCGAGCGCCTCGCCAAGGCCGATCCGGACAATGCCGGATGGCAGCGCGATCTCTCCGTCTCGCATGACAACGATCGGCGACGTCGAGCGCGATCAGGGCGATCTCGCCGCCGCCCTGGCCAGCTACAAGGCCGCCCTCGCCATCGGCGAGCGCCTCGCCGAGGCCGATCCGGGCAATGCCGGATGGCAGCGCGATCTCTCCGTCTCGCATGAGAAGATCGGCGATGTCGAGCGCGATCAGGGCGATCTCGCCGCCGCCCTGGCCAGCTACAAGGCTGCCCTCGCCATCACCGAGCGCCTCGCCGAGGCCGATCCGGGCAATGCCGGATGGCAGCGCGATCTCTCCGTCTCGCATGAGCAAGATCGGCGATGTCGAGCGCGATCAGGGCGATCTCGCCGCCGCCCTGGCCAGCTACAAGGCCGGCCTCGCCATCGCCGAGCGCCTCGCGCAAGGCCGATCCGGACAATGCCGGATGGCAGCGCGATCTCTCCGTCTCGCATAACAAGATCGGCGACGTCGAGCGCGCTCAGGGCGATCTCGCCGCCGCCCTGGCCAGCTACAAGGCCGCCCTCGCCATCGCCGAGCGCCTCGCCAAGGCCGATCCGAACAATGCCGGATGGCAGCGCGATCTGGCGTTGTCGTATGGCAATGTGGCGATGATCGAGGCTCGCCAGGGGCGGGCCGAAGCGGCGCGCGCCGGCTTCAGCAAAGGCGCGGGACATCCTCGCGCGACTGCGGCAGATTTCGCCGGACAATGCGACGCTGCCGAAGGATCTGGCGTGGCTCGAGGCGGAGATCGCGGCGCTGCTGGCGGGGCGGTGAGCCATGCGCGTTGCGACACGTTCAGCGTCGCCCCGGAGGCGCCAAGGGCGCGTCCGGGGCCCAATAGCTCTCAGCGATTCGTGCCGTGAAGGTGGGCCAATGGGCCCCGGCTCTTACGGCCGGGGCGACGCCGAGAGAGCAGCGGCCCTGGACGTCATCCCGGAAAGTGCGCAGCACTTTTCCGGGATCGCGTGCTGAGCGGCTGAATGCGACCCCGGATCCCGGCTCGGCGACCGGGACAGGCAATGCCTTCGGCATTTCCGGGGTGACGGACCAAAGTCAACGCCTCATTCACCATCCCCGCAAATCGCCGCCGCAGAGTTATCCCCGCATCCGCCACCCGCTCCTATACTCGCCGCCGTCGCTTCCCCGAAGGGGCGCCGGGCTTAAGACCGACTTCTGTTCTGGGGGGATGCGATTGCGGTGCCTGGGAAATCCGCGCGGGATGGCCGAGTTGCAGGATAGGCTGGCCGGGCGGTGGGGTAACGACCCATAACCAGGGGTTTAACGGTGCGACCCACCTGTGCTGGGATGCGCAGGTCTTCCACAGGTTCGACCCGTGCAGGCCGCAACCGGAAAGTCGCTGCCCCGCCGTCCGCCTTCTCAAGAGGTCCACGGCGCTGTCGACGGCAGTGCGCCATGTCCTTTGGCTGGAGGACTGGCGGTCATCGCTGCCGGCGGCGCGGAAATGGAGCGGCTTTCAGCCACGGCTTAGCCGGAAGATACACGGGCGCGCCAGGTTCGGTAAGAGAGCGGACCGGAGCCATAATATCGCCGCGCGTGGGCAGCCGAGAGGCTGACACATATAAACACGGACCAGCCTCACGGCTGCCCGCGCCGCCCCTCATGGCGGCGAGATGAGAGAAGCCGCAGAGCCTCGCGGGCCCGGCCCGGCGAGCCATTTGCGGCTGCGCCAGCGGAATGGATGCCCGCGTCGATGCGCGGGCATGACGAAGACGAGGCCGGCGAGGGGCTTGATTTTGAGCGCAGCGTCGCAGCACACGCTCCGTCGCCCCGGCCGTGAGCGCCGGGGCCTAATCGCCTCGCGACTTGGCAAGGAGATTGCAGACAGGCCAATAGGCCCCGGGCCTCGCTGCGCTCGCCCGGGGCGACGAAATGGAGGGCCAGAGGGATGAAGGAGGGACCGGCGAAGAGATGGGTGTTGGGCTTCACCTCGCAGCACACACTGCGTCATTGCCGGACTTGATCCGGCAACCTGTGGCGCTGACTCGCATTTACTCATTCGCTTCGAGACAACGGCATGGGTCACCGGGTCTCGCTTCGCTCGCCTGCCCCGGGCTAGGATCAAGTCCGGGCAAGCCGCTCCGGGCCGGCGCCCGCGGATGACGGGAAGGAGAGATAGGCCGAAACCCAGCTCTGACCGACGGGGCGATGCCGGGCACGAGCTTGCCGCGCAACTGCGCATCGCGCGCATCAAATCCCGGCGCCGAAGGTATCGCAGGCGTCCATCCGCCCGCTGTCAAAACCCTTGCGGAACCAGCTGACGCGCTGCTGCGAGGTGCCGTGGGTGAAGGCGTCGGGGACGACATAGCCCTGGGTCTTGCGCTGGACGCGATCGTCGCCGATCGCGGCCGCGGCGTTCAGCGCCTCTTCGATGTCGCCGGGCTCGACGACCTGAAGCTGCTGCTGAGCGTCATGCGCCCAAAGCCCGGCATAGCAGTCGGCCTGAAGCTCCATCCGCACCTGAATGGCATTGCCATCCGCCTGGCTGGCGCGCGCCCGCGCCGCCATCACCTTGTCGCTGATGCCGAGCAGGGTCTGCACATGGTGGCCGACCTCATGGGCGATCACATAGGCCTGGGCGAAATCGCCCGGCGCGCCAAAGCGGTTCTTCAGATCGTCGTAAAAGGCCAAATCGACATAGACCTTATGATCGAGCGGACAGTAGAACGGCCCCATCTGCGAGACGCCCAGTCCGCAATCCGACCGGGTGCCGCCTCGGAAAAGCACCAGGGCCGGCTTGGTGTAGCTGCGGCCCATGGCCTGGAATTGCCTGCCCCATACATCTTCCGTCGTCTTGAGCACCACGGAGACGAATTGCTTCAGATCCTCCTCCTCCGGGCTCGCCGGGCGGGGAGTCTGGCCCGGCCCCTGGCCAACGGAAACCGGCGTGCCGTCGCCATTGTCGAAGATGACGCGCGGGTCGATGCCGAAGAAGAACATCAGGCCGAGAATGACGAGAAAGCCGATAAGACCGATGCCGCCGCCGCGGCCCGGAGGCAGAGGAATGCCGGGTCCGCTGCCGGGAAAACCGCCCCCGCCGCGCGGAAACGGAAATGGAAAACGACCGCGGTCCTCGGGCTCGTCCCGCCGATCCTCGACATTCTCGCTGCCTTCGCGGTCACGCCAGCGCATGACGTCCTCCCTGTCTTGATCAGGCCCGCATTGGCGCTGTCATTCCTCGACCGGCACGAGGGCCTGCGATCGTTCCGGGACTTTCAAGTATGAGCGCACCGATTTCGATGCCGCAACCACGCCGGCATTGGCGAAGAGTTCGTGATTGCGCTCGATATCGCGCAGATCATAGCGGTAATTGACCATCAGGCCATGGGCTTCCTTCAGCCCGCGAGAGGAGGTGTTGCCCAGCCAGTTGATGCGTTCGAGACGCGCGCCATTGCCGAGATGAAAGCGCGCGACCGGATCGACCGGCCGGCCGTGAATGTTCTTGGCCGCCAGAAAATAGTGAGCGGCCACCGCCATCAGCACCGGCTTCATCGCCTCGGCGAGTTCCTCGTCGGCGGGCCAATCCTCATCCGCAAGATTGTCGAGAATGGCAAGCTCGGTGGCGTCGAGATAGGTCAGCAGATTGCTCGTCTTCGCCCGCTCCAGCCAGCCGCTGAAGCCGGGGATCGGCGACAGCGTGACAAAAGTCTTCAGGCTCGGAATGGCGCGGGCGAGGTCCTCGACGACCTGCTTGATGAGGAAATTGCCGAAGGAAATGCCGCGCAGGCCGTCCTGGCAGTTGGAAATGGAATAGAAGACCGCGCTGGTCGGCTCGCGGACCTCGCGGGGCCCGCGTTTTTCCTCGGTCAGCACCTGCTGGATCGACCCTGGCACCTCGCGGCTCAGCGCCACTTGCACGAAAATGACCGGGTCGTCGACAAGCGAGGGATGGAAAAAGGCAAAGCAGCGCCGGTCGGCGGGGTCGAGGCGGCGGCGCAGATCGTCCCAGCCCTGAATTTCATGCACCGCCTCGTAGCGGATGATTTTTTCCAGGATATTGGCCGGGCTCGACCAGTCGATGCGCTGCAGGACCAGAAATCCCCGATTGAACCACGAGGTCAGCTGGCTGACGAAATCCCGGTCGACCGCGGCCAGCGCCTCGTCCTTCTTGGTCAGCCGCAAGAGATCGGCGCGCATCTGCACGATTTCGGCGGTCGCGCCCGGCGCCAGATTGAGCCGGCGCAGATATTCCAGCCGCGGCGACTCGACCGCCTGCGTCAGACGTTTCAGCGTCTCGGGACCCGGCGACTGCAAATAGGCGCGCGAGGCGGCCGTGAGCTTTTCCGCCTCCGGCGCGCAGCGATCGGCGAGAAATCGGAAGAACTGGTAGCGCCCGTCTTCGTTCAGCGACTGATAGCGCATAAGGATCTGCCGGGCGATGGCGACACCCGACGCCTCCCCGCGCCCCGAGAGCAGCGCTTGCGAAAGGCTTTCGGTCGTCTCGCCCTGGCTGGAGACGATCCCCGACAAGTCCAATAGCTGGCGGCCGCGATCCGAAATCGCCGTCAAAAGCTCGCCGAAAAAAGAAACGTTCATCTGAGATCCCGCGCCCTAAATCAGCCCGATCGAGTTTTTCCTCCCGGCAAGATGAGTTTTTCGCTATAAGCTTGCCGAATTAAGGTTCATTTTATACAACGCTCCGGTTTCCGCATACGGGTTTAGCCTGGGTCTATGTTCGCCCGCGCGCGATCGAATTGCTGAAACGGCCGGCCTCGCCTTCGCTCAGTGCAGTCAAACAGGTTCCGAAATGCCCTCGTCAATCGCCGAACGTCTCAGACGCAAGATCGAGCATGAAATCTTAATGTTCAATTTCAAACCGGGCGAGCGCCTTGATGAGTTCCCGGCTCGCCGAGCGCTATGGCAGCTCGCGCACGCCGGTCCGCGAGGCGCTCCGGCAGCTCGCGGCGGAGGGCCTTGTCCGCATCCGCCCGCATCGGGGCGCGGTTGTGTCCGGGTTGAGCATGGCCGAGCTTATTGAAATGTTCGAGATGATGGCGATTTACGAAGGCGTCTGCGCAAGGCTCGCCGCGATGCACGCCACGCCGGACGAAATTGCCCAGCTTTCTGACGCGCACGAAGTCTGCGAGTCGCGGTGCGAGGCGGACGATTTCGAAGGCTATTGCCTCGCCAATGCCGGTTTTCACGAAGCGATCTATCGCGCGAGCCATAACAGTTACCTCGTCAAGCAGACCATCTCGACCCGGAACAAACTCGGCGCCTACCGCCGTTTTCAGCTGAGGCGCAACAACCGGCTGCGCGAATCGTTCCGCGAACATGAAGCGGTCCTCGAAGCGATCAGGAAAGGCGAGGCCGAGGAAGCCGACCGGCTGATGCGCGAGCATATCGCCGTGCAGGGATCTCTTATCACCTCGCTGATCACCCGTCTGCCCCCGGAATATTTCGCAGACAGCGCGCAGGCGCGCCACCATCAGCTGACGCCATTGCGCCAAGCCAATCAGAGTTACACGGCGGCGGCGCTCGCCTTCGAGTAATTGCCCGAGCTGCGGTGGTGCCATCCCGTTCAGCGCATGATCGGCGCATCGAGCATCGGCGACAGCGGCTCGGGAGCGCCGCCGGTCACGATCGAGGTCCGGCCGAGGCACATGGCCGTCTCGTTTTCGGAATCCATCAGGATCATGTGCAGAAACATGACCATGCCTGGCTCCAGCACCGACGCATTGCCCTGATAGAACATCGGCGGGTCCATCCAACTCGGCGTGAATTTGGCGCCCAGACTATAGCCGCAGGCATTGAGCCGATGCGCGCCCATTCCGCGCGCATCCATGACGCGCGCATGGGCCTCGAAGACCTCGCCGGCTGTGTTTCCGGCGCGCAATGCCTGCTCGCAGGCTTGAAGCGCCTCTCGGCAAGCCGCGAACATCGCCTCGTGGTTCGGCCGCGGCGCGCCGATGATCACGGTGTGCATCTGCGCGGCGTGATAATGCCGGTAAACCCCGGCAAATTCGATCGTTAGCTGGTCGTTGCGGTCGAGCAGCCGCCGTCCGGCCTTGTAGCGGCAGAGCAAGGCGTCGCGCCCCGAGCCGATGATGAATTCATTGGCGGGATAGTCGCCGCCGCCGGCAAAAATCGCGCCTTGCATCGCCGCGAGGATGCGGCCTTCATCCGCACCGGCTTTGGTCTCGGCAAGGCCCGCAGCCAGCGCAGCGTTGGCGAGTTCCCCAGCCCGCCGCACATAGGCAAGCTCTGCCGGCGACTTGACGGCGCGGATATGGTCGACCAGCCCATTCGCCTCGACAAGGGTGCAGAAGCCATCAAGCGCCGCCTCGACAGCTTTGCCGTTGGCATGCGTCAAGCCATAGCTCTGGCTTTCGATGCCGAGCCTTTTGCCGGCGGCGCCGAGATCGGCGAGCATGCTGCGAAGCTGATCGGCGGGCCGCGCGCCATCTCTATCCGTCCAGATACGGATATCCGCGATGATCGAGGTATGCTGGGCCTGGCGCAGATCCGCGGAGCGGGTCAGCAGCGCGAGCCCGCCGTCCGCACCGAGATAGAGGCATTGGAAGAAGCAGAAGCCAAAACTGTCATAGCCGGTGAGGTAATACATGCTCTCCTGCTGAAACATCAGCAGGCCGTCGAGCCCCGCCGCCTCCATCGCGGCCTGAACCTTCGCGATCCGGGCTTCATACTCGCTGCGCTCAAAATGAAGAGCCATCGCGTGTTTGTGCTTCTCGTGGTCAAGCTATTGATGGTCTTGTGACCGGTGCCCCGCTAAAGTCATAGCGCGCCATTTACACCGCCGCCGGGCTTTCAGGACGGTTTGGCTTCGATTCTGCCAACCTCGCGCTTCAGCTTGTTCAACCACCGCTCGACGCGGGCAAGGTTGACGCCGAGATCGCTGTGGCCGAGCTGCGAGCGCGAATAGATCGCAAGTGTCGAGCGCCCGCCGGGAAGGGAAATATAGCGCACGACGATGGTGTCGGGAAAGCGCATCCGCTCGCTGCGCTGGACATAGCGATCGGCCGGCGTCTGGTCGTCGATATTCACCAATGTCAGGCGCCGCTCGGTTGCCAGCGCCCGCGAGAGTGCCTTACGCAATGCGGGAACGTCGATCGGAAAGACCGGAGACAGCAAATCCGCCTGAGCGCCGCAAAGCTCCGGCGGACAGGCGAGCGCATCGTTCGGCGACGACCGGCGTTTCAGCGTTTCGAAAGTCACCGGTCCGAGGTCGGCAGGGCCGAACAGCCGCCATATGCGTTCCGGCCCCGCGATAAAAAAAACGCCGGTTACAGCCAATGCGGCGAAAATCACAAAACCGATGACGATTTGCCAGACGCTCATGCTGACGCTTCCCCTCCAACGCCGTCACCAGGAGAATTACCATGCCGGGCGGCTGAGGTGGAGTCGCCTCCGGTTGGCACCGAGCCAGCCGGCCGATGCTGCGCGTGCAAGACCAGCAGAACGAGAACTCCCGCGAAGCGCGGGATTCACACCCAGAGAAAGGCGAAGAACAGGAAAAAGATCCCGAGCGGCACGAGAATCGGCCAGAGCTCGGGCGTAGCGGTCGACGGGGGAGGAGGAGGCGCCGCCGTTGGTGGCGGCGGGGGTGCTGGAATGACGCCTTTGCCGTCGCATACAGCACAGGTCACGGGCTGGATGGTGGGCTTTCCATCCTGCGTCGCGATGACATAGTTGATGCCCGTCCCTTTGCAGTGAGGACAAACGATCGTATCGGCCATGAAATGACAACCCGTTGCGCTGTGACTCGATGAGAATTGACTTAAATTGAAGATGATTGTGAGAGCGTTAATTTTGAGGCCGCGCAGCTAAATTCACCCGCACTGAGTACCGAAATCCCCAGGAACCGCAGGCAGCGGGTGCAGCGGGTCGACTGCACTAAGCCGGCTTTTCCGGCGTCATATCCGGCAGGATTACCGGCTTTCGCCGACGCCGCCTCAGACCGTCGAGCAGCAGATAGATCACAGGCGTCGTGTAGACGGTGAGAACTTGCGACACGGCCAGGCCACCGATGATCGTCAGCCCGAGCGGCTGGCGAAGTTCGGAGCCTGGTCCCGATGAGAGCACCAGCGGCAAAGCGCCGAGCATGGCGGCGAGCGAGGTCATCAGGATCGGCCGGAACCGGTCATGACAGGCGCGCCGGATCGCCTCCCGGCTTGGCAGGCCGAGCCGGCGCTCCGCATCCAGTGCGAAATCGACCATCATGATACCGTTCTTCTTCACGATGCCGATGAGAAGGATCAGGCCGATCAGCGCAATAAGCGAAAACTCCATGCCGGCCGCGTGCAGAATCAAGAGCGCGCCAAGACCGGCCGAGGGCAGCGTCGAGAGGATCGTGAGGGGGTGTACGAGATCCTCATAGAGGATGCCGAGGACGATATAAACCGTGATGAGCGCCGCGAGGATGAGAAGCGGCTGCTGCCAATTCAGCTCCGCTTGGTTCAGCGCGTCGCCAGCAGGCTGCACGCGGATCGAGTTCGGGTAGATGCAGCCGCCCGATCGTATCGAGGACGTGCGTCAGGGCCGCGTCGAGCGTCTCGCCCTCGGTCAGATTGAAGCTGATGGTGACGGAGGGGAACTGGTCCTGATGATTGACCTCGATGGGCGCGGCGACGGTTTCGATTTTTGCGATCGCCGAGAGCGGAACCTCGCCGCCGCGCGCGCTCGTCACATAGATCCTCGATAGGTCCGCCAACTCGCGCTGCAGCGCCGGATCGACCTCCAGGATCACCTTGTACTGGTTGCGGTCGCCATAAAGGGTCGAGATCTGCCGCTCGCTGAAGGCATTGTTGAGGGCGCTGTCGATCGCGCTCATCGAAACGCCAAGCTGCGCCGCCTTGACGCGGTCGACGTTCACTTGCGCCTTCGGCCCGCCAGGCTCGCGGTCGGAGGTGACATCGGCGATGCCGGGAACTTTTTTCACGGCGTCAACGGCACGGGGAACCCATTCCGCCAGCGCCTGCAGATCGGTGCTCCACAGCGTCACCTGATAGTTCGAGCGTGTGCTTCGCCCACCCCCGCGAAATCCCGATGCCGGAAACATGGTGACTTCCGCGCCGGGGATCGCGCGCATCTTGCCCCGCAGGCGGTCGACGATCTCAAGCGCCGTCGCCTTGCGCTGATTCTCCAGGCTTCAGCGTCATGTAAAAACGGCCCTGATTGTTCGCGCCGAAGCCGGAGCTGCCGCCAATCGATGCTCCGATGCTCACCACGTCGGGATCTTGTAAAGCCGTCGCCGTGACTTGCTGCTGCAGGTTGGCCAGCTTTTCGAAGGCGACGTCCGGCGAGGCACGGGTGAAGCCGAAAACCAGCGTGGTATCGCCCGCCGGAATAAGGCTCTTTGGCAGCACCAGAAAGGTCATCACCGAGAGAGCCAGCACGGTGAATGTGACCGTCAGCATCAGCCAGCGGTGGCCGAGCGCAAAATCAAGCGACCGCTGATAGGCCCGGCCGAGCGCCTCAAGAACCGGCTCGATCCGCCGGTCGATCCAGGTCTCACGCGGGCGCAGCAGGCGGTGCATGAAGCGGCCGCAGACCATCGGCGTCAGCGTCAGCGAGACGACGGCCGAAATCAGGATGGCGAAAGCCAGCGTCCAGCCGAATTCCTGGAGGATCCGGCCGAGCACGCCGCCCATGAAGAGCAGCGGGATGAAGGCCGCGACAAGAGACAGGCTGATCGAAATGATGGTGAAGCCGATCTGCCGCGCCCCGGCAAGCGCGGCGGCGGCGGGCGGCAGCCCCGCCTGCATGTTGCGGTAGCAATTCTCGATCACGACGATGGCGTCGTCGACGACGAAGCCGACCGAGATGGTCAAGGCGAGCAGCGACACATTGTCGATGCTGAAGCCGGCGAACCACATCATCGTGACCGTCCCGGCGAGCGAAAGCGGCACGGCGATCATCGCCGCCAAGGTCGGCACCAGCCGGCGCAGAAACAGGAAGACGACGAGCGTCACCAGCGAAACGCTCGCTGCGAGGGTGATCTCAAGATCGGCGATGCTCTTGCGGATCGCGACGGTCCGATCGGACATGATGGCGATGGAAACGTCGGCCGGGACCAGCGTCCTGATCTCGGGCAGGATGGCGTTGATGCCGTCGACGGTCTTGACGACATTGGCGTCCGGCGTCTTCTGGACGATGAGAATGACGGCCTGATCCTTGTTGAACCAGCCGCCGCTGAGCCGGGTCGCGCGGCTCTCCTCGATATGCGCGACATCGCCGAGCCGGACGACGGTCCCGCCAGCATTCTTCAGCACGATCGAGGCATAATCACTCGCCGTCGAGAGCTGGCCGCCCGTGGTGATGATGAAGGACTTGTCCGTTCCCTGGATCTGGCCGAGCGGCAGCAGGGCGTTGGCCTGGGCGATGGCATTGCGGACGGTTTCGAGCCCGATGCCGCGCGCCGAGAGCGCCGCCGGATCGAGCGTCACGCGCATCGCCGGCTGCTGCGCGCCGCCGACCTGCACCTCGGCCACGCCGTCGACCTGCGCGATCCGCGTGGCCACCACCAGATCGGCGATGTCGTAGAGATTCTCCGGACGCCGGACCGGCGAGGTCACGGCAAGGATCAGGATCGGCGCCGCTGAGGGATTGAATTTGCGCACCGTGGGACGGCGGCTGAGATTGCCGGGCAGATCGGCCTGCGCGCCGTTGATTGCGGCCTGCACGTCGCGAGCGGCGTCCTCGATATTGCGGCTGAGGTCGAACTGCACGGTCACGCTCGAATTGCCAAGACGGCTCGTGGAGGTGAGTTCGGTGACGCCGGAAATCTCGCCGATCCGGCGTTCGAGCGGAGCCGCAACCGTTGCGGCCATGGTCTCCGGGTCCGCGCCGGGCTGCGATGCCGAGACGTTCAGGGTCGGCAGGTCGACATTGGGCAGGCTGGCGACCGGCAGGTCGAAATAGGCGACCGCGCCGGCGATGAAGAGACCGGCGGAGAGCAGCACCGTGCCGACCGGGCGGCGGATGAAGAGCGCCGAGATATTCATGAGCCGACTGCGCGCTGCTCCGGTGCGGCGGCCCCAGGCTCGCTGCCGCTCCCTTGAGGCGGCAGCCGCTCGAAGCCGGTCTTCCCGCCCATTCCGGCAACGATGCGGTCGCGCAGGCGATCCATAGCCAGATAGATGACGGGCGTGGTGTAGAGCGTCAAAAGCTGGCTGAGCAGCAGGCCGCCGACGATGGTGACGCCGAGCGGCACGCGAAGCTCTGCGCCGGCACCGTGGCCGAGCGCGAGCGGTAAGGCTCCGAACAGCGCGGCAAACGTCGTCATCATGATCGGGCGGAAGCGGAGAAGACAAGCTTCACGGATAGCATCGAATGGGGCCATGCCGCGCTCGCGTTCGGCATCGAGCGCGAAATCGATCATGATGATCGCGTTCTTTTTCACGATGCCCATTAAAAGCACGATGCCGATCAGGGAGACGAAGGTGAATTGGAAGCCGAACAGCGCCAGCGCGATCAGCGCGCCGATCCCCGCCGAGGGCAGCGTGGTCAGGATGGTGAACGGATGAATGAAGCTCTCATAGAGTACGCCGAGCACGATGTAGATCACGATGACCGCGGCAAGGATCAGCCAAGGCTGGTTCCGGAGCGAATCCTCGAATTCAGCCGCGGCGCCCTCGAAGCTGCCTTTGACCGCCGACGGCATGCCGATGGCGGCGCTCGCCTGGTCGATCGCCTCGACGGCCTGATCGAGCGAGACACCGGGCGCGAGGTCGAAGCTGATCGTTGCCGCCGGGAATTGCTCGATGCGGTGAACGGCGAGCGGCTGCACCGTGCGCTCGATGGTCGCGAAGGACGACAGCGGGACCTGGCTTGCCCTCGCCTGCCCTGTCACCGCTGCGGCAAGACCCGAGGAGCCGGGTACGTACAGCCGGTCGAGCGAGGCGGGATCGGTCTGATAGGCCGGGGCGGCTTCGAGGACCACGCGATATTGGTTCGCCTGACCGTAAATCGTCGAGATCTGGCGCTGGCCGAAAGCGTTATAGAGCGCGTTGTTGACATCTTGCATTGACACGCCAAGCCGGCCGGCGGCGACGCGGTCAACCTTGATCAGCAGCGCCGGGCCGTTTTCCTGCAGGTCCGTTGTGACCTCCCGCAGCTCGGGAAGCGCCTTGAGGGCCGCAAGCACCCGCCCCGCCCATTCGGAGAAGATCGCCGGGTCCGTACTCGAGAGCACATATTGATATTGCGTCCGGGTTTGCCGCGTTCCGATCTGAATGTCGGGTACCACCTGGAAATAGCTTTTGATCCCGGCGAGGCTGCGCGCCGTGTCGGTGAGCCGCGTCGAAATCTCCGAGGCTGAGGCCTGGCGTTCGGACTTTGGCCTCAGCGTAATGGCGAAATGCCCAAGATTGGGCGCGGCATTCGCCGAGCCGACACCGATGATCGACACCACGCCGGCGACATCCGGGTCCCGGCGGATGACGGTCTCGACCTGATTTTGTAGCGTCTGCAAGCGGTCGAACGAAACATCCTGAGAAGCCTCGGTCTCAGCCGTCAGAAACCCCGTGTCCTCGTTTGGCAGAAAGCCTTTCGGGATGACAATATAGAGCGAGATCGTCAGGGCCAGCGTCGCCGCGGCAACGATGAGGGTCAGCCCCTGATGGCGCAGTACCCAGTCGAGCGAGGCGCGATAGCCGGACTGCATCGCAGCGAGAGGAGCGTTCGCCGCCCGTCCCAGCCAGCTTCGCCGCCGCTCGGGGGCCGGACGCAGGAGGCGGGCGCACATCATCGGCGTCAGGGTCAGCGCGACGATCGCGGATACCGAGACGGCGATCGTCAGCGTCAGAGCAAATTCCTGGAACAGCCGCCCGACGATGCCGCTCATGAACAGCAGCGGGATGAACACCGCGATCAGCGAGAAAGTGAGCGAAATGATCGTAAATCCGATCTCGCCCGCGCCCGTTAAGGCGGCCTGCATCGGCGGCAGGCCGCGCTCCATATGGCGCACGATGTTCTCGATCATGACGATCGCGTCATCGACGACGAAGCCGGCGGCGACCACCAGCGCCATCAGCGAAAGGTTGTTGAGGCTGAAGCCCGCATACCACATCAGCCCGAAAGCGGAGGCGAGCGATAGCGGCAGGGTGACGCCGGCAACCAGCGTCGCGCTCGCGGTGCGAAGGAACAGCAGCACCACCAGGATGACGAGCCCGATGCTCACGAGCAGCGTGAACTGGACTTCGGAGACCGAGGACCGGATCGTGCCGGTGCGGTCGGCAACGACCGCCGCCCGGATGCCGGCCGGCAGCGCCAGCTCAAGCTGCGGCAGCATGGCTTTGATCCGGTCGACGGTGGCAACGATATTCGCGCCCGGCTGGCGCTGAACGTCGATGATCACGGCGGGCTCGCCATTATAGCGGCCGGAAGTGCGGACGTTTTCAAGGCCGCGCACGATCTTGGCGACGTCGCGAAGCAGCACCGGCGCGCCGTTGGAATAGGTGACGACGACATCGCCATAGGCTTTGGCGTCTTCGAGCTGATCGTTGGCGCCGATGGTGAAGGCTTTCTGGGCTCCGTTGAGCGTGCCCTTGGCGCCGTTGACGTTGGCCGCGGCGATGGCGCTGCGCAGCGTCTCCATGCTGATGCCATAGCCGGCGAGCCGCGACAAATCGGCCTGGATTCGCACCGCCGGCCGCATATTGCCCTGCACGGTCACATGGCCGACGCCGCTCACCTGGCTGAGCCGCGGCAGCAGAAAAGTGTCGGCGAGATCGCTCAGCTGCTCCATCGCGACGTTTTCGGAGGTTAGCGCGATGGTGATGATCGGCGGATCGGACGGGTTCACCTTGGCATAGGTCGGCGGATAAGGAAGACCTGTCGGCAGATCGCCGGCGGCGGCGTTGATCGCCGACTGCACATCCTGTCCGGCCGCGTTGATGTCGCGTTCGAGCGCGAATTGCAGCGTGATCCGGCTGAGCCCCTCGGAGCTGGTCGAGCTCATCGATTTGAGCGCCGGAATCTGGCCAAGCCGGCGCTCGAGCGGCGCGGTGACGAGCGCAGCCATGGTATCGGCACTGGCGCCGGGAAGCAGGGTCGTCACCTGGATGACCGGAAAATCGACCTGCGGCAGCGAGGAGATCGGCAGCTTCAGATAGGCAAGCGCGCTGCTGAGCAAGACGGCGATCGCCAGCAGCGACGTCGCGACCGGCCGGGCGATAAATGGTGCCGAAACACTCATTGTGTCTGTTCCGCGCCGCCCCGTCCGGCCCTCGCCTGCTCGACCGGTTGTCCTTGCCGTTCTGATGCAGCTGGCTCGCTCCGGCGCTTGGCCGCGAGCGGCGCCTGCCCGCGCTTCTCGCCCTCCGGCGTCTCAGCCGGCGCCTGCCCGTTGTCGATGATGATCTTCGAGCCATCCTGCAGATTGGTGAAGCCCGATGTCGCGACCTGATCGCCGGGCTGCACGCCTTTCGCGATCACGGCCTGGCTTTCGCCCTCCTGGGTGACCTCGACCGGCGTCAGCTTCGCGGTCTTATCCGGCTGCACCAGATAGACGAACTGACCCGATGCGCCCTGCTGGATGGCAACCGATGGAATGACCGTCGCGTTCGGCAGGGTCTTCAGATGCAGGCGGACATTGACGAACTGTCCCGGCCAGAGCGTCAGTTGCTCATTCGGGAAAGTGCCTTTCAGGCGGACGGTGCCCGTATTCTGATCGATGCGGTTGTCGATGACTTCGAGAATTCCGTCGCCGACCGTTTTGCCGCCGACGCTAGCCTCAAGCTCGACCGACCCGGCGGCTTTCGCCGCGATCAGTTCGCCGACATAGGTTTCGGGAAGCGTGAATTCGACTGAGATCGGCTGAATCTGGGTGATGACCACGATGCCGGTCGCATCGCTTGCGTTCACGAGATTGCCGACATCCACGTCGCGGATGCCGGTGCGGCCGTCGATCGGAGCCTCGATGACAGTGCGGTCGAGATCGGCTTTGGCACTGTCGATGGCAGCCTGATCCTGGCGAATCTGTGCCGCGGTCTGCACCACCTTGGCCCGCTGTGCGTCGGTCTGCTGCTGCGAGCCGTAATTTGATTTCGACAGCGTCTCGAAGCGGTTGAGATCCTGCTTGGCGTTTTCCAAAGCGTGACTCATCGAGCGCCTTCTTGGCGACGGCTTGGTCATAAGCAGCCTGATAGGTCGTCGGGTCGACGGTGGCGAGCACGTCTCCTTTCTTGACGTTGAGTTCCTCGGTGAAATCGACCGAGATCAGCCGTCCGGTAACCTGCGCCCGCACCATGGCCGCATTGTAGGCTTGTACGGTTCCGACACCGTAGAGATAGACCGGGACGTCGGTGGCCTTGACTTGCTCGGCGAGAATTGAGACGGGATGGTTAGGATCGTTTCCACCCCAGCGCCGGCGCCGCCCGAAACCCCCGCGCTGGCCTTCCGCCGCCACGGACTGGCCCGCCGGCTTGGGAAAGATCTTGTCCTTGTAAATGAATGAAACTGCTGCGGCGGTTATGATCAGGAAGACGAGCGGAGGCAGAAATCTTTTCACGTCAAATCGCCTTAACTTGCCATGGGGCTTTGTCGGCAAGCCCCAGAAAATTCCAATAGGGCCTTCGGGCAGCCGGACGGCCAACGGGCCGATTGGCCTAGTGGAGCGAATTTGACATTTGAGATCCGTCGCGAGCTCGCGGCATTTCGAGCCTGCTGAAGCGGACATGCACGGCCTGCCAAAATGCTCCATCGAATTCGGTCCCTCGAAGGCTGCCCTGCTATCATCTCGTGGAGGTGCGGCTGGAATTCGGCGATCCGCCCGCAAAGCCGTCGCGCTGCGTGTCAGCAAGCATCGGCCGCCCAGGCTTCTCGCGAGGTTTGCTCATCGGCGCTCGCAAAGCCGTCGCCGACTTTGAACTGTTACGATCCCTGCTCGAAATTCCTTCGTTGCCAAGCGTAGGCCCAAAAACGCTGGCGCAGTGTGATGCGCGCCAGGGACGATGTCGAGGAGATAAGTGTAACTCTTTCTAAATCAATGAAGCCGCCAAATCCCGCGGTTTTTGCGGCGCCGAGACGGCGGCTGCGAGAGGGCCGGCAAAATCTCGCGCCCATGGGCTCTGGCGGACAGCGAGGGACATGCGGCACACACGACTTTCCCGCTTGCCCTCCACGGTGGGCCGGGGCATCGTCGCTTTGTGCCGCGCACGATGTTTGCCATAAATTCGCGCTAAAGGCGGACTTTAAGCTGCCGCTCGTCAACCACGGATTGCGAAGCGCCCTTCGCGAGGGGCAGCCTTCCAGAGAGGCACCGATGGACCGCATGGCGCCTGGACTGACCAGACTTGCCGCCCTTTTTCGCACCCTTTGCCTCGCGCCGCTATGTGTTGCAGCGATGTCCGTCGGCGCCGCGGCACAAATCCAACTCGTCCCGCCCGGTGCGAAAGAGCACAGCTGGACGGCGGAGCTTGCAGCGTCTCAGGCGGCATCGCAAACCGAGCCGGCGACCGCGCCTGACGCCGCTCCGGTGCAGCCCCAACTTCAGACTCAGCCCGAGCCGCAAAAGCCCGCGCCGCCGGATTTCTCGATCGTCGATCAGGCGACCGGCATGGAGGTGGCACCAAAGCTAGAACAATGGACCAATGAGCTGAACGAGCTGGAACAGACACTGGGCGCGGCGTTCCTATCCTATTCCGAACTCGATCGCGTTCGTACCGGATTGGACGAGGTCGGCAGTGCGGTTGACAAGTTCCTAGCTCTGCTGACGCCCAAGGTCGAGGAGGCAAAGGCGCAGGTGGCCCATCTCGGGCCGGCGCCGCAAGGCGGTGAGCCCGAACCGGTCGCCGCTCAGCGCGCCGAACTTCAGAAGATCTTTGGCAGCCTTGTCGCGGCAAAGAATATCGCCGAGTCAACCAGACTGCGCTCCAGCCAGCTTGCCAACAAGGTCCAGGAGATCCGGCGGCAAAAATTTGCCAAGCGGCTCTTCGAGCGTGTTCCCGAAACGCATAGCGCGGACACTTGGCAGAGCGCGCCCTCCCAACTCAGCTACGCCGTGGGCAAAGCCTGGCAGATCCTGTCCGGCTGGTGGCAGCACTTGGATCGGCAAACCGACGCGATTCAGATTCTGGTGCTCGGTATTCTGATCGCTGCCGCCACGACCTTCCTGTCTTATCGCGGTGTCCGGCGTTTTCGGCGCTGGGAGGAGCCGGGCGAGCCGGCGTTCTGGCGCAGATCGACATCGGCGGCCTGGGTCATCCTGCTGCGCTTGCTGCCTTTCGCCGCGACCTCGGCCTTCGTCTATTATAGCCTCAGCTACCAGGATCTGATGCCGAAGGATGTGAGCCTGCTTGCCTATTCGGCAATGCGCTCGCTTCTGATCGTGACGGCGGTGTGCGCGCTGATCGCGACCGCACTTGCCCCGGCGCGCCCGCACTGGCGGCTTCTGCCGATGGACGACCGGGCGGCCCAGCGGATTTGCTGGCTGGTCGTCGCGCTTTCGGCGACCTACAGCCTGACGCTATTGCTGGACACGATCCGCTACGTGTCCAACGCGCCTTTCACGCTGACGGTCGCACAGAGCTTCGCTCTCCAGCATCCTCATTGCCGGGCTGGTGATCGCCATCCTGTTGACGCCGCGAAACGCCCCGAATGTCGAGGGCGCGCCGGAGATCGACTGGATCTCGCATCTGCGCTGGCCGCTCTGGGGCATCGCGCTCGTCATCATGGTCACGGCGCTCGCCGGCTATATCGGCCTCGCCCGATTCATCTCCGCGCAGCTCATCGTCACCGGCACAATTCTCGCGGTTCTCTATCTTTTTCTGCTCTGGATCGACGCCGTCGGCGAAAGCATGGCGGACGAAAATGCCCAGCTTGGACGATGGCTCAAGGAAAAAGCCGCGCTCGATGAACGCCGCCGCGAGCAGCTCGCGCTGCCGGTGACGCTGCTTCTGAAATCGGCGGCGATCCTCTTCACCGTGCCGCTGGTCCTTCTCCAATGGGGGTTCGATGCCAAGGACATCTACCAGTGGGCGAACGGCCTGATCTTCGGCTTCAAGGTCGGCAATACGCAGATTTCGCTCGCCGGGATTCTTGCCTCGCTCGTCGTTTTCGCCTTCGGCTATCTGGCCGCAAGGCTGCTCCAGGGCTGGCTCGACCGGCGCGTGCTGGCGACCGCCGGCATCTCCGGCGGGGCGCGCAATTCGATCCGCACCGCGGTCGGCTATGTCGGCATCGTCCTCGCGGCCTTGTTCGCGATTTCCTACGCCGGGCTTGATCTCTCCAATATCGCCCTGGTCGCCGGCGCGCTCTCGGTCGGTGTCGGCCTCGGTCTGCAGGGCGTCGTAAATAATTTCGTCTCTGGCCTCATTCTGCTCGTGGAACGGCCGATCAAGGTGGGCGACTGGGTGGTAGTCGGCGGCGAGGAGGGGTTCGTCAAGAAGATCAGCGTCCGCTCGACCGAGATCGAGACCTTCGACCGGGCCAATGTGCTGATCCCGAATTCCTATTTCATCTCGGAGAAGGTCAAGAACTGGACGCTGCACAATTATAGCGGCCGGATCATGATCCCGGTCGCCGTGCACTACAACAGCGATCCGCGCCGCGTGCGGGACCTCTTGCTGGGGGTCGCCAAATCTCATCCGGGGGTGATGACCAATCCGGAGCCATTCGTCTATTTTGAGGACTTTGGCGCCAACGCTCTCAATTTCCAGCTTTACGCCTATGTCTACGACATCACCAAGTCGCTGGCGCTTCGCACGGATCTGCGCATCTCGATCATCGAAGCCTTCCGCGCCGAAGCCGTCGAGATCCCTGTCGGCGCCAGCCCTCCACCGCTGGGATTGGCGGCGCAAGAGCGCCCGCATCAGCCGGAGCCGCAACACCAGGAGCAGCCCGTGTCCGGCGCCGCGCAGAGCGCCAATCGCAGCCTGCCCCGGACCGGCACTGGAAGATCCGGGTCTTAACCAAGCATCGGCCGCGCAAGACCGCGCTCCGCCATATCCCTTTGTTTTATCAGCCGATTCTTCCGGCCATGCGTCTCAGGCGAGTCTTCGCCTTGCCTTTGCCGGCTGCTCAGAACGTAGGAGGTCGGTGGTCTCCAGCATATAGAGCCCGCTGCTCCCCAATAAGCTAGCGTTAACGCCTCCTGACGGACTCAAAGGCCGAAGATCGCCTTCCCGGCGGCAATAATTCCGCCAATAAAAACGATGACATAAACGGAGCCCAGAAGGCCGACGAGCGCGCCGACGAAAATTGCAAGCCCATCTTTTTCGAGAAGGCCCGCGGCAATGATTGCGAGCCCGAATGCGGGCAGCGCATTGCCGAATGGCACAACAGGCACCAGCAGCATGATGGTAATGAAGCTCATATAGAGGCCGATCAGCCGCTCCATCGGATCTGTCGTCAGGAAATTCCATCGCGGCTTGAGCCAGGCTTCGATCTTGGAAAGGTAGCGCACGGCATAGTTCATGACCTTGGAAAAGGTCTCCTGCGTCAGGCTCTGGCGCCGCATAAACTCTGGGAGCCACGGCTCCTGACGGCCCAAGACCATCTGGATGGTGAACAGCAGAATGGGTGCGCCGAGCACCCAGGCAATGGGCAGAATGGTGTTCGGAAGTGCAAAGAGAATGATGATCACGCCGAAGCTGCGGTCATAGAGGGCATCGACGATCATGCCGATGCTGATGCTCTCACGCTGCGGCTCGGCGGCGAGGCGCGCAAGAATTGCCGATGTCCGCTCCGGCGCGGATCGCGCCGGCGACTCCTCGGTCATCGGGGACTCCATCGAACGACCTCACAGCCTTTACTTTGCCGCCTTCGCCCGGCGACGGGGGACCATGCGCCTACGCCGCCTCGCTGTCCAGCCCCCGTCAAATCCTGGGTGGCCGGCAGGATGCAGGTGACCGTTGTCCCCTCTCCGAGGCGACTTTTAATTTCCAGCCGTCCATTGTGCAATTCGAGAATCGAGCGTGAGATGGCAAGTCCAAGGCCGGTCCCGCGATGGCCCTTGGTGAACTGGTTCTCGACCTGTTCGAAGGGGCGCCCCAGCTTTGAGATTTCATGACGGGGAATGCCCACCCCGGTATCCGAGATCGCGATCCGGATCGTCCCTCGATAGCGATAGGTGCGGCAGGTCACCTCCCCGCCGACAGGTGTGAATTTGACCGCGTTCGACAGCAGATTGATGAGAACCTGTTTGAGGGCGCGACGGTCGCCGGACAGCTCGATCGACTGATTGCCGACCGACTCCAGACGGATATTGCGCGACTGCGCCGCCTGCTGCACGACGCGCATGCTCTCGGCGGCGATTTCGCTGATGTTCAGCGTCTCGAATGCCAGCGCCATGCGGCCGGCCTCGATCTTGGACATGTCGAGAATGTCGTTGATGACCTCAAGGAGATATTGGCCGCTCTGGCGAATATCCCCTGCATATTCGACATATTTTTTGTGGCTGACGGGGCCGAAAATCTGCCGATGCATCATTTCCGAGAAGCCGATGATAGCGTTGAGCGGCGTGCGCAATTCGTGACTGATATTGGCGAGAAACTCGGACTTGGCGCGGTTGGCGCCCTCGGCGCGTTCCTTTTCGGCCGCATATTTATTGGTAAGCTCGAAAAGCTGGCGTGTCTGCGCCTCCTGCTTGACGCGTGAGGCTTCAAGATCGACGACCGAAGCCTTCAGCTCCATTTCACGCTCGGCAAGACGCTGCTCACTTTGCTTGAGCGCGGTGATGTCGGTACCGACGCTGACGAAGCCGCCGTCCTCCGTGCGCCGCTCGCCGATATGCAGCCAGCAATCGTCGCCGACTTCGGCTTCATAGGCGCTGGAGCCTTGCTTCGGCTCGCCGCCGGTCGCGCGAGGACCTTGCAAGAGCTTGTCACGCGCCGCCTTTACGATCTCCTTATACGGCGTGCCCGGTGTCAACAGCCGGTTCGGAATTCTTGTATATCGCCTTGAATTTCCGATTGCAGACGACGAGACGGTCGCGGTTATCCCAGAGCACGAAGGCTTCCGAGATCGCTTCGATGGAGTTGCGCAGCCGCGCGGCAGTGTCGACGCTCTCGATCTGCCTTTCGCGTTCGCTGGTGACGTCGGTCACCACCGCGACAAGGATCGGCGGACCGCCTTCCGTCCGGCGCCTGATCCGGCCGCGCAGATCGAACCACAGCCAGCCACCATTGTCGCCACCGCGCAGCCGGAAGCAGATCCGTATCTCCTCGAAGCCCTCACGGATATGGTCGTCCACGATTTGGTAGAGATCATCGTCCGGATGCAGAAGATCGCGCATGTCGCGATAGGGCATCCGGCCGTCGGAAAGCGCGCGGCCAAGCATCGAGAAGAAGGATTCCGACCAGCACAGCTCGCCTTTGACGATATTCCAGTAGAGCAGCGCCGCGCGGCCATCCCGAAGCAGAAGCTCGGTGCCGTCGCGCAGCTCAAGCGCTGAACGCAACAAGCACGGCGTTGCGCTCGCGCACGATAAAAAAGGCGGCGATGGCACCGATGAGGCTGCCGATCAGCAGCGCTGCGACGGGCACGACCGGCAGAGTTTTGAGGTCGAGAGCAAACGCCGGAGATGCGGTGGCGCCAAGCCATACCACCGCCAGGCCGACTACGATTAAGCTTGCCGAACAGACCTCGCACGCCGCGGCGGAACCAGCCTCGTTGCTCACGGCGCGATTGATGAAGAACCTCCAGCATAGCGAATGACGAAACGGGAATAGCCTTCGAATAGGTGGCGAAATTTTCCGCAGTTTCGTCCGATTCGCGATGAATTTCGAACGCCAAGCCTAGCTTTTTTCTTGATCTTCAGGCTCTTTCAGCATCTTTCCTGCGATTTCATAGACGTCGCGAGACAGTTTTTTTGCCTCCGCGACGCGTTCAAGCTGCCGCCGTGCCATCTTCCGCCGCTTCGGCTCCAGCATCCGCCACATCTCGAAATTGCCGAGGAGACGCGCCGCCATCAGCGAATTGAACCCGTCCAGCTCCAGCACCGCGTCGGCGATAAGCCTATAGCCTTGCCCGTCCGGCGCATTGAACTGGACCGGATTTCCGCCGGCAAAGGCGCCGAGTACCGCGCGGACGCGGTTCGGATTCTGGATCGAGAACTGCGGATGCTGCCTGAGTTCGGCCACCGCCTGCGGCGTGCCGTGAAGCGGCGAACACACCTGGAGGGAAAACCATTTGTCCAGGACGAGCGAGTCGTTCTTCCAGCGCTTGTAGAACGACTTCAGCGCCGCCTCACGCGCTGGGGCATCGACATGGTTGAAGATTTCGAGCCCGGCCATCGCGTCGGTCATATTCGTTGCCCGCTTATAGTGATCGCGCAGACGCGAAATCGACCCCTTGGCGCCCGACGCCGTCAGCAGTGCAAGCGCCGCATTGCGCAGACCCCGCTTGCCGGCGCTTTTGGCGTCGGGCGAATAATCGCCGGGCGTCGCGTGGGTCTCATAGATCCGTTCCAGTTCCGGCCGCAGCGCTTCGCCGAGGCTGCGACGGAAGGCACGGCGCGCCCGATAAATGGCGTCCGGGTCGATGTCGGTGCCGATGGCGAGGGCGATGTCGCGGGTGCCTGGCGTTCCGAGCATCAGCGCCCGGAAGGCGGGCTCGAGGTTCTCGTCGGCGACGACCATGGCGAGCGCCATCGCAAAGTTTCGCGGCGCCTGGAGGATCTTACCCGCCCGGACCGCCGCCGTCATCGCTTTGAGCGATGTCATCGCCAACATTTGTGCGGACTGCCAGCGATTGAACTGGTCGCTGTCATGGGCGATCAAGAATTCGAGATCGCCCTCGCTGAGATTGGCGTCGAGCTTCACGGGCGCCGAAAATTCCCGCAAGAACGAGGGAACCGGCCGTTCGGCAATACCGGCGAAGGTGAAGCTTTCCGACCGTTTGCGCAGATGCAGGACGCCGTCCTTGAACTGCGTGCCGTCTTCGAGCTTAAGCGGCACGTCCCGGCCCTTGCCGTTCAGGAAGCCGATCTTGAAGGGGATATGCAGCGGCTTCTTCTTGTCCTGGCCGGGCGTCGGCTTCTGCTCCTGCCCGACGGTCAGCTTCGCAGACCTCGTCTCTTTCGAATAGCTCAGCCGGCAGGTGAGCTCGGGCGTGCCGGCCTGCGAGTACCAAAGCATGAACTGGGCGAGGTCGGCCTTATTGGCATCGGCCATGGCCGCGATGAAATCCTCGACCGTCGCCGCGGTGCCGTCATGACGCTTGAAATAGAGATCGAGCCCTTTGCGAAAGCCTTTCTGGCCGACGATGGTCATGATCATCCGGCACAGCTCGGCGCCTTTTTCATAAACCGTGCGCGTGTAGAAATTATTGATCTCGATGAAGCTCTCCGGACGCACCGGATGGGCGAGCGGCCCGCCATCCTCGGCGAATTGCTGTATCCGCAAAAGCCAGACGTCCTCGATCCGCTTGACGCCGCGCGAACGCAGGTCGGAGGTGAACTCCTGGTCGCGGAACACCGTCAGCCCCTCCTTCAGGCAGAGCTGGAACCAGTCGCGGCAGGTCACCCGGTCGCCCGTCCAATTATGGAAATATTCATGGCCGATGACCGCCTCGATGGACTCATATTCCCCGTCCGTCGCGGTTTCCGGGCTGGCGAGAATGAGCTTGTCGTTGAAGATATTGAGGCCCTTGTTCTCCATGGCGCCCATGTTGAAGGCGCTGACGGCAACAATCATGAAAATATCGAGATCGTATTCGAGGCCGAAGCGCTCCTCGTCCCAGGCCATGGCGCGCTTGAGGCACTGCATCGCCCAGCCGCAGCGGTCTTCCTTGCCGGGCTCGCAATAGACGCGCAACTCGACCTTGCGGCCCGACTTCGTCGCAAAACTGTCCCTGATGTGGCCAAGTTTGCCGCCGACCAGCGCAAAGAGATAGGACGGCTTGGGGAACGGGTCTTCCCAGACGGCGTAATGACGCCCGCCGGAGAGCTTGCCGGCATCGACCATATTGCCGTTCGACAGCAGGGCGGGCGTTGCCTTTGCATCGCCTTCGATGCGAACACGAAATTTGGCGAGAACGTCCGGGCGGTCGAGATAATAGGTAATGCGGCGAAAACCTTCCGGTTCGCACTGGGTGCAGTAAAGCTCGCCCGCGCGATAGAGGCCCGAAAGCGCCTTGTTTCCCTCCGGTTCGCAGATTGTTATGACCTCAAGCGTGAACGGCTCGGTGGGCGGCGCGGCGATGGTCAGGCTTTTCTCGCCAAGCTCATAAACGCTTTTCGGCAAGGCTTGGCCATTCACCGAGACGCTGACGAGCCGAAGCTTTTCGCCGTCGAGCACGAGCGGGGCGCGCTTGGCGGCAGGGTTCGGGCGCATCCGCAGGCGCGATGCGACCTGCGTTTTCAGGGGATCGAGCCGGATGTCGAGCGCGGTTTCGTCGATCAGATAAGGCGCCGGCCGATAATCCTTCAGATAGATCGTGCGAGGTTCCTGGGTCTTCATGTCTCGATCTTTGCGTGCTTTCTCCCTCTCCTTAGAGGCCGAGCCCGCGAATGCCAAGTCTCAAATACCGGCTCAGCAGCCTTGGCGCCACAGCGGCGAGATCAGAATTCCGTTCATCGAACGCTCAGCACTTGTGCTGCATGTCCAATTCCGATCTTTATTCCCTGGTGAGGGGCAGATGACGATGTGCGGAGGGGATCAATGAGAGTTTTGATTGCCGGGGCTGTTGCGGTTGCCTTGGTCACGCCGGCACTTGCAGAGGCGCTGGCGCCGGACGCGATGCTGAGCGACGGGGCGGCGCTCCTGGCAGCGATCGAGAAGGATGAGGGACGGCGCAAGGCTTATTGCGACCTTCAGCAGCTTTTGACACGAGCCGAGCAGGCGCTCAAAAAAAAGAATGAAGGTGACGCCAAGACCTTTTCCGATGAGGCCGAAGCGAAATCCAAAGCGCTCGGAGACGAGTTCCTCGCTCTGATGGCGCTTCAGATCGACATCGATCCGTCAACGGATGCTGGCCGAAAATATTTCGCAGCATGGGCGTCGCTGGAGAAAAGCTGCGCCAAAAGCTGACCGACCGGCGGCCGTCCAATCTAGCAGGATCGCCTGCGCGGGCTTGGCGCGCGGAGGCGGAGGCGGCAGCGGCCCGCCGCGACGTCACTGAGGCCGGCCATTCGCGCAGAGAGGCTATGCAGCAGAACGGCTTGCCGTTCGCTCCGGAATAGGATTTATGATCCGCGGTCCATTTTCGGAGACGATTCATGCATCTAGACCTGCCGGCGAGCGAAATCGTGCTGCTCGCGGCAGCTCTTCTTGCGGGCGGAGCCGTTACCGGCGTTCTCTCAGGACTGTTCGGCGTCGGCGGCGGCGGGATCATGGTGCCGATCCTTTACGAGCTCGTCCGGATCCTTGGCGCTGCCGACGGCGTCCGGATGCACATCGCGATCGGGACGAGTTTTGCCATCATCATTCCGACCTCTTTCCGCGCAGCGCGCTTGCACTATCAGCGCGGCGCGATGGACCTTGCCGCGCTTCGAGTTATCGGCCCCGCCGCAATCGCGGGCGTCATCCTCGGAGCGTTGACCGCCAAATTTGCAGACGATGCGGTCATGAAGATCGTCTGGGTCTGTTCGGCGACCGTCTTGAGCCTCAGCCTGATCGCAAAGCGCGAGAACTGGCGCCTCAAGGGCAACTTTGCCAATCCCGCGATTGCAGCTCCGATCGGAGCGGGGGTCGGATTCCTGGCGACCATGATGGGCGTCGGCGGCGGCGCCTATATCACCCCCGCCATGACCCTTCTGGGTCGGCCGATCCATCAGGCGGTCGGCACCGCCGCCGGATTTGGTGTCGTCGTCGCGATTCCGGCACTTATCGGCTATCTTTGGGCGGGCTGGGGAGTGGACGGCCTGCCTCCCGGATCGGTCGGCTATGTCAGCCTGATCGGCGCGGCGGCGATGCTCCCGGCGAGCGTGCTGACGGCGCCGCTCGGTGTGCAGCTCGCCCACGGACTGCCCCGCCGCAAGCTGGAAATCGCTTTTGCGATCTTTCTGTCCTTGGTGGGCTTACGGTTCATCCTGGCGCTGATCTGGTAGAGCAGTTAGGCCGACAGGGTGGGTGACAGCGCAAGCCAGAAAATAGCGTCCTCCCGATTTGATGTGCGGCAGGTCAGAGGTTGCGTTCCGCCGCCGTCGCCTTGGGCGGTGCTTCCGGCGCCGGCACGATGACGGCTTTGACGATGGTCTCCGCACGCTCCGAACAGGGCGCAATGGCGAGTTCGACCGTAGCGCGCGCCGCGCTTGCATCCTTTGCGGACGCCGGCCGCGTTCCCAGGACCCGGAAGGAGAAAGTCTGTCCGGCCTTGGTCGTTACGTTCATGCAGCCGCCGCCCGAAAGCCGGTCCCACGCAACGGGCTTGATGTTCGCGGTGGCGCCGTCGGAGATGATCTCGTCCGCCGCAACACGATTCGTGCCGGGAGCGAAGGTTTCCCCGCTGATCCCTGCGAGGACCTTGGTTCCCCGCTCCGCAGCGGAGCCGGCATTGACGCCGAAGAGCTGGCCTAGCGGCGCATTCCGGTCATGGGTCGCCGGGGAAAAAGCGAGCGAACCCGTGAGAGGCTGGGCAAAAAGAAAACTGCCGCACAGCGCCGTCGCAACAACGCCGAGGCCAATACCTGTCCAGACAAGCTGACGCGGGGATGACGGTGAGGCGTGGGACGGCCGGGGTGAGCTGAAGCGCGTCATGGGTGTAATATCTCCTCGGCAGGAAAGTCGTGACTTTCCGAAGCTCCCGCAATGCTGGCTGAATTGAATTTGGGTCACAAGACTGGAATGTCCAGCCCCTAATGACGAAAGGATTGTGACTATTCCAGGACGAAGCGGGTTAAGGAAGAGTAGATGGCCCCCAAACAAGACCACCTGACGTACGCGAAACCAAACGTCAGGAGGCCCCGTTTCTTCGGGGCCCGCCTCTGTGAACTCATCTGAACGTGTTTTTCGACACGGAGATAGGGTTCAGCAGTTTCGTCCCCGAGAGACATCCTCTTTATAGCACCGAAGCTTCGTGGCGCAAACGACGGACCGGAAAAGTTCCACAAGCTTTCACAAGAAGAATTTTTTCCTTGAATAACTGTAACCCAAACTCCTCGTGTTCATCATCCTGACCGAATCAGCAACCGAAACGCTTCATAACCGACCACTTAAGTACAACTTATGGTTGTATTGCCCGAAATTGGGGCAGAATTAAGATGCCGTGTCGTCCGGCTCGATGAAGGCTCTCCACGGATCGGACCCGCTACAACAGGCGGAAGAAACCCAGGCGCGGCAAGGCTCGTCGGCGACGGGCGCGCAACTCGCCCACTACCGGGACGGCCCCGGGACACACCGCGTGAGCGCGGGCCACGGCGCTGCCGCAGCCCGTGAGCGTCTTACATCATGCCGTCCATGCCGGGCATCCCGCCCATTCCACCGCCCATGCCGGGGCCACCACCCGCCTTCTTCGGCGTTTCGGCGACGGCCGCCTCGGTCGCGATCAGCATAGAGGCAATCGAAGCCGCATTCTGAAGGGCCGTCAGCACCACCTTCGTCGGATCAATGATGCCGGCTTCGATCATGTCGACATATTGATCGGTCTGCGCGTCGTAACCGAGGCCCTCCGTCTTGCTTTCAAGCAGCTTGCCGACGACCAGCGACCCCTCAACGCCGGCATTCTCGGCGATCTGGCGCAAGGGAGCCTGAAGCGCGCGGCGAATGATGTTGATACCGGCTTCCTGGTCTTCACCGTCGCCTTTGACCTTGATCGCCGCGATCGCGCGCAGGAGCGCCACACCGCCGCCGGCGACAATGCCTTCCTCCACCGCGGCACGCGTCGCATTCAGCGCGTCATCGACCCGGTCCTTGCGCTCCTTCACCTCGATTTCGGTCGCACCGCCAACGCGGATGACCGCAACTCCACTGGCCAGCTTGGCGACGCGCTCCTGCAGCTTTTCCTTGTCGTAATCGGACGTTGTGTCCTCGATTTGCTGCTTGATCTGGGCCACCCGCGCTTGGATGTCCTTCTTTTTGCCGGCGCCGCCGACGATGACCGTGTTGTCCTTGTTGATGGTGACGCGTTTGGCAGTGCCTAGCATTTTCGGGGTCACGCTCTCGAGCTTGATGCCGAGATCTTCGGAGATCATCTCGCCGCCGGTCAAAATCGCGATGTCCTGAAGCATGGCCTTGCGGCGGTCGCCGAATCCCGGCGCCTTCACGGCTGCGACCTTGAGGCCGCCGCGCAGCTTGTTGACGACCAGCGTCGCCAGCGCCTCGCCCTCGACATCCTCAGCGATGATGAGCAGCGGCCGACCGGACTGCACGACCGCCTCCAGCACCGGCAGCATCGCCTGCAGGTTGGATAGCTTCTTTTCGTGGATGAGGATCAAGGGGTCTTCGAGCTCGCAGACCATCTTTTCGGCATTGGTCACGAAATAGGGAGAGATATAGCCGCGGTCGAACTGCATGCCTTCGACGACTTCGAGCTCGCTTTCGAGGCTTTTGGCTTCCTCGACCGTAATCACGCCGTCATTACCGACCTTCTTCATCGCCTCGGCGATCATGGCGCCGATGGACGTGTCGCCATTGGCGGAGATGGTGCCGACCTGGGCGATTTCGGCGGACGAGCTGACCTTCTTGGCCTTCTTCGTCACAGCCGCCGTGACCTCCGCCACGGCCTTGTCGATGCCGCGCTTCAAATCCATCGGATTCATGCCGGCAGCAACGGATTTGAGGCCTTCTTTCAAGATCGCGTGAGCAAGCAGCGTCGCCGTCGTCGTGCCGTCGCCGGCCTTGTCGCTGGTCTTCGAGGCGATCTCACGCAGGAGCTGGGCGCCCATATTCTCGAACTTGTCCTCAAGTTCGATCTCCTTGGCGACGGTCACGCCGTCCTTGGTCGAGCGTGGCGCGCCGAACGATTTTTCAATGATGACGTTGCGCCCTTTCGGCCCGAGCGTCACTCTGACGGCGTTGGTAAGGACCTCGACCCCGCGCATCATGCGTTCGCGGGCGTCTTCGGAAAAGCGGACGGTTTTTGCAGCCATTGTGGAACTCTCTGATCTGAAAGGGAAAAAAGCCGACCCTCAGCGAGGGCCAGCACGGTCTTGCGCGCAGCCAAAGCCAGCGACGCGAGGCGATTACGCAGGGCGCCTTTGCACCCGGCTACTCAAGGACACCCATGATGTCCGACTCTTTCATGATAAGCAGATCGACACCGTCGATCTTGACTTCGGTGCCCGACCATTTGCCGAACAGCACCCTGTCACCGGCCTTGACATCGAGCGCGATGATCTTGCCGTCATCCCCGCGAGAGCCTGGACCAATTGCGACGACCTCACCCTGCTGCGGCTTTTCGGCAGCCGTATCGGGGATAATGATCCCGCCGCGGGTCTTGGTCTCCTCTTCTACGCGCTTGACCACGACTCTGTCGTGGAGCGGGCGAATCTGCATCTTCAACTCCCCTTGTCTTTCATTTGTCTGGACGGCTGGCCGGAACCTGGCAGTCAGCGCGACCGAGTGCTAAGCCCGGCTTAGTGGAAGCGCATAAGACTTGTCAAGACACGAGCCTTTGAGAAGCACGATCTTTCGCGCGACTTTCGGTTTTCCCGGTCCCCTCGTCGTCGCGGCGTGGATAAGGCCTTGCCGAACCTGTGGGGGACGCTTGGAAAAGCCGGCCTTTTCGGCTCGCGAAAACACAAAGCTCGGTCTATCGTTGGCATTCGCTGCGCTTTTTATTTATGTTGCAAAGTCTTATGAGGTTTTTTTCAATTCTATTCTACGCTTTTGCGGCCCTGGCCGCATCGAACCTTCAGGCGTCGGGCGAAACCCGCGACCTCATTCTCATCCATCCGGGCGCGCCAGGATCTCTCTATGACCTCAGCGCGACGGAATTCGGCCGCCGCCTCGACCAAAAGCTGCAGCGCTCCTACCGGGTGGTGGTGATCGCAAATCCCGCCCTCGGCGACGGGCCTGCCCTGCTCGACTCCGTCAAGAACGGGCGGGCCGCGTTCGTGCTCGCCTCGTCGGCCATGGTTTCGGTGAGCGATAGCTTTGCCATTTTCGAGCTCCCATTTCTCATCCGCAGCCGTGAGCAACTGAGCAACATTCGGGGGGCCCTGCTCGCCGGCTATCTTGAACCCGAGGCCGGCAAGAAAGGATTTCACATTCTCGGTGTCTGGGAGAACGGCTTCCGGCACTTCACGAACGATCGCAGGCCCATCCGCTACCCCGACGATCTGAAGGGGCTGAAGATCGCCGTGCCGCCGGCGAATATGTGGCGCGAGAAGCTGCTCAGGGCGTTCGGCGCCGATCCCATCCCTCTGGCGTCGCGAGCGCTCCCCGATGCCCTGCGCACCCAGATCGTCGATGGTCAGGAAGCGCCACTCACCGACATCGCAGCCTGGCATCTCGCGGCGACGCAGAGACATCTGTCTTTGTCTGATCATCTCTACAGTCCCGCTTTTCTGGTGACGAGCACGGCCGAGTTTGACGCGCTGCCCGCCGACGTGCGTGAAGCCATCACCGAAGAGGCTCGCGCAATGGAGGCATGGATCCAGAAAACCGCGATCAAAATGGAGAGCGAACTTGTCGACACGCTCGACCAGAAGATGGAGCTTGGCCAGATTGATCTCGACAGCTTCCGGGCCGTCAGCGGGACGCTTTATGGCGAATTCGTCCGCACGGTGCCAAACGGATCGAAAATGATCGAAATCATGCAGCCGGCGGCCGATGTCACGGCGTCCGGCCACGGCGCCGGCAATTGACGGGCGGACCGCCCCTTTGATTAGCGGCTGCCTGCGGCAAACGGCGGTGGCAGCGCGGCGCTCGACCTGTCGCCGAACGCAATGGGACGGTTCCTGTTTTTGCTTGCGGGCGGCGCGCGTGAAGCTTAGTTTCAGCGCGTTTCAATCTTGGGCTATTGGAGGTTTTCATGGGCCTGATCGCCGATGCGCTCGGCCGCGTTCAGCCGTCTCAGACCATCGCCGTGACGACCAAGGCGCGCGAACTCAAAGCCGCCGGCCATGACGTCATCGGGTTAGGCGCCGGAGAGCCGGATTTCGACACGCCCGACAACATCAAAGAGGCAGCGATCAGAGCCATTCGCGAGGGGAAGACGAAATACACCAATGTCGACGGCATTCCCGAGCTGAAGCAGGCGATCTGCCGCAAATTCGAGCGCGAAAACCGGCTGAGCTACAAGCCGAACCAGATCATTGTCTGCCCCGGCGGCAAGAAGGTCATCTTCAACGCCATGATGGCAACGATCAACCCCGGCGATGAGGTGGTCATCCCGGCGCCCTACTGGGTGTCCTATCCCGATATCGTCCTGCTTGTCGGCGGCACGCCGGTTCCGGTGAACACCACGCTGGAAGACAAATTCAAGATGCGCCCGGAAGCGCTGGAGGCGGCAATCACGCCGAAGACCAAATGGCTGATCTTCAACCATCCATCGAACCCGACCGGCGCCGCCTATACGCGCGCCGAACTCAAGGCACTCACCGACGTGCTGATGCGCCATCCGCATGTCTGGGTGCTGTCCGACGATATGTATGAGCATCTCGTCTATGACGATTATCGAGTTCGTCACCCCGGCTGAGGTCGAGCCCGGCCTCTATGAGCGCACGCTGACCATGAACGGCGTGTCGAAAGCTTATGCCATGACCGGCTGGCGCATCGGCTATGCCGGCGGGCCGGAGGTATTGATCAAGGCCATGACCAAGCTGCAGTCGCAGACGACGTCGAACGCGGCCTCCATCAGCCAATGGGCCTCGGTCGAAGCTCTGAACGGGCCGCAGGGCTTCCTGAAGGACCGCGCCAAAGTGTTCAAGGATCGGCGCGATCTGGTGGTCTCGATGCTCAATCAATCACACGGCATCAGCTGCCCGACGCCGGAAGGCGCGTTCTATGTCTATCCGTCCTGCAAGGGCTGCATCGGCAAGACCAGCGCCAAGGGCAAGCCGATTAAGACCGATGAGGATTTCGTCACGGCGCTCTTAGAGGAGGCGGGCGTCGCCGTCGTGCAAGGCGCCGCCTTCGGGCTCTCGCCGTTCTTCCGCATCTCTTATGCGACCTCGACCCAGGCGCTGGAGGAGTCCTGCAGCCGCATCCAGCGGTTCTGTGCCGAGTTGCGCTGAGCCGCGGAACACGCCTGCGATCGAAACCATTGACGTCGCCCGCGGCTACTGCAAAGCCGCGGGCGCTTTTCTAACCAAAACCTGTCCGGGCTCACCATGATACCGTCCATGCAGAGGGTGCTGATGGTCGACGGGCCAGGAATGGCCCGCTTTCACGAACGCCCCCTGCCCGCCCCTGGTCCTCGCGATGTCGTCATCCGGCCGATGCTGTCGACCTTCAAGCACGGCACGGAAATGATGGCCTATTCGGGCAATAGCCCTTTTGCCGCCCGAAGCTTCAACACCGCGCTGCGGCTCTTCGAGGACCGCGCCGAGACGGCGGCCTTCTATCCCCGGCCGATGGGCAGCATGGTGGTGGGCGAGGTGGAGTGGGCCGGGGCCGATGCGAACGGGCGCGCGCGCGGAGAGCGCGTCTATGCCTGGGCGCCGATTGCCGACCGTCATGTGCTCCCAGCGCGGGACGTCGAGCCTCTTGGTGGCCTCGCGCCGGAGGAAGCGTTGTGTATCGATCCGGCAAGCTTTGCACTCGGCGCGGTCATCGATGGCGCCATCGCGGCATCGGAGACCGTGATGGTGACAGGCCTCGGCGCGATCGGCCTGTTCGTTGTGCAATATTGCCGGGCCCTCGGCGCGCGGGTTCTTGCCGCCTCAAGCTTTGAGAAGCGCCGCAAGCTTGCCGCGGCCTATGGCGCGGCCGAGGTTTACAATTCCGCGGCTCACGCCGATCTCGCCCATCTGATCAAGGAAACGACGGGCGGTGTCGATGCAGTAATCGAATGTTCAGGAAACATTGGCACACTTCATCAAGCGATAAGAACAACACGCCAGTGCGGCCGTGTCGTTTGCGTCGGCTTTTACGGGGCGGCGGATGGCCGGTTAAATCTTGGGGAGGAATTTTTCCATAACCGAATTTCGCTGCTGGCGTCGCTGCCAGCGCTGAGTTGGAGGAATCCGACACGGGGCGAGCCGCCGCTTTATGCGAAGGACCTGCAGCAGCGCGTGATCCGCCACTTCGAGGACAAGCGGATTGCGCCGGACGGAATCCTCGATCCGGTCCTGGCCTTCGATGATGCCGAGTGCGCGGTGAAGCTGATCGCGGAAAATCCCGAGGCAGTCGTCAAAATTCTTCTCAGACACCGGGAGTTGTAACAAATCGTTACAAAAATGAACCCGCGCGCCGCGCACCGCGTCTAGGCTGAATGGCATAGGCCGAAGGTAAGATGTTGAAACCCTCGAAGTTAGGGCAACGATAAGGTTGAGGAAGGGGCCCGGGGCTACATGGTTAACAAAGTTAGCATCAACGTTACTTTCCCCGTTCTCAATGAGGAAAGACAGCTCGCCGAGTCCGTCGAGCGGACTGTCGCCTACTGCGCCTCCCAGGGCGTCGATATCAGGGAATTCTGCATCGCGGATAATGGTTCCGTCGACCGCACACCCGAAATCGGCCAGACGCTCGCCGCGCGCTATGAAAATGTCATCTATCTGAGCGTTGGCAAGCGTGGTTTCGGGCTCGCGCTGAAGACGGCGTGGGACAGTTCGAGCGCCGATTATGTCGGCTATATGGATGTCGATCTGGCGACAGACCTGAGGCATTTGAAGGAGGTTCACGACCTCATCGCGCACGGCGCCGATTACGACCTCTATCTCGGCTCGCGTCTTAAATACGGCGCCTCCGTGCAAAACCGCACCTTCTTGCGCGCCTTCACCTCGCGCGCCTTTAACACGCTTCTCCATGCCCGGCTCGGTGTCTCCTTCTCCGACGCCATGTGCGGCTTCAAATTCGTCCGGCGATCGCTTTATGAAAAGCTTGCGAGCGAATTCCCCTTCTCCGACGATTGGTTTTTCGCGACCCAGCTGGCCGTGCGCGCCGAATGGCTCGGAGCCAAGATCCTCGACATGCCCGTCATGTGGACCGATCAGCCGGATTCAAAATCGTCCGCGCGGCTGATCAATCTTTCTCTTCTCTATCTCGCGGGGATATCGGATCTGAAAGACGAAATGCGGCGGTTTAAGAAGCTGAGCCCTGCCGTCGCGCGATCATAGAGGGGCGCGAGCGCTCATGGACTATGCGCATGTCATCCTCGGCGGCGGTGTCTATGGCTGCTACATCGCTTTGCGGCTCGCGGAGCTTTACGGCGGCGAGACAGTCGCAATAATCGAGCGCGAAGCGGATCTTCTGCGCCGTGCTTCCTATAACAATCAGGCGCGGGTCCATCAGGGTTACCACTATCCCCGCAGCATCCTTACGGGGCTGCGGTCGCGGGTCAACGCGCCGCGCTTCATGGCTGAGTTCGGGGACGCCATTTTTTCGGATTTCGAGCAATATTATGCGATCGGGCGGCGGCGATCGAATGTCACGCCGGGCCAATTCGAGCAGTTTTGCCGCCGCATCGGCGCGGATCTGAAACCGGCGCCGGCCCGTGTCCGAGCGCTGTTCAACGATGACCTCATCGAAGCGGTCTATGCGGTCACCGAATATGTCTTCGACGCCGACCGCCTGCGCACACATCTGCGGGACCGCATCGAAGCGCAGGGGATCACGGTTATCCTCGATACCGAGGCGCGGCGAATTTCTGCCGGGAACCGGCGATATGGGGAAAACCTTGCCATCGAACTGACGCACCGTCCGTCGGGGCTGCGGCAGCGTCTGACGAGCGGCTTTGTCTACAACTGCACCTATTCCAGGCTGAACGAAATTCTCGCCCGCAGCGGTCTTCAGACCATTCGTCTGCGCCATGAGGCCACCGAAATGGCTCTGATCGCGCTGCCGCCTGCGCTCAGACATCTCAGCGTCACCGTAATGTGCGGCCCGTTCTTTTCGCTGATGCCATTCCCGGCGCGGGGTGTCGCGACACTCAGCCATGTGAGCTATACCCCCCATTACGGCTGGGCCGACGATCCGAGGCAACCAAATCAGATCGGGCAGGAGCCGGCCTTTCCGCTGCCTTCCCATTTCGACAGGATGTGGCGCGACGCCGCGCGCTATCTGCCCGCTCTCCGGGACGCCCGCTATGTTGAAGTCCCTGTGGGAGATCAAAACCATCCTCCCGCAAAGCGATGCTAACGATAGCCGGCCGATCCTGTTCAAGCGGGACACCGAGCTGCCCGGCGTCATTTCGCTGCTCGGCGGCAAGATCGACAATATCTACGATCTCGACGATATTTTCGCGGGCGAGCTTGGGCGCCGGCCCGCCCTTGCTCCGGCCCTTGCAGGATGAGAAACGACCTCCTCGTCTCCGTGATCATACCGCTCGAGAATGACCGCGTGATGCTCACGGATTTCCTTCGCGAGATCGACGCGGTCATGCAGGACCATTTCGGCGATTACGAGCTGATTTTCGTCGATGATGGCTCGACGGATGGAACGCGGTCATTTTTTGAGCGGGCGAAGGCCGAATTCCAGAACTTCCGCTATTTCCGCCTGACCCGGCCATTCGGCTTCGAGGCCGCGATCGCCTGCGGCCTGGAACAGGCGATCGGCGATGTGATCGTCGTTCTCAACCCCGCGACCGATCCGCCCTCCCTCATCCCGCATTTTGCGGAAAAGGCCAGCGACACCGACGGCATCGTGGTCGGCGTGAAGACCGGCCGCGTCAACCGCCCCCTCGGCTACCGGGCGGCTTACGCGGTCTATTTCATGATGTGTCGGATCTTCCTGGAGCGCTCGCAGGTCTATGGCGCCACCCATTTCATCGGCCTGACCCGGACTGCGCTTAATGCGCTCCTCAAGATCAAGGACAGCTTCCGCTATATTCGCGTGCTCGCCATGTATGCCGGCTTTGCCGTCACCAAAGTGCCTTATGAGCTGGTGAGCCGGCGGAGCCCTCCGCGCAAGCGCCCTGTGTTGCCGCTGCTGGCCGGCGCCGGCCACATGATCGTGTCGAACTCCGATCGGCCGCTTCAGATTGCCGCGACCCTTTCGGCGTTGATGAGCCTTGCGGACTTCCTCTTCATCTTTTACGTCGTCGGCATTCGCTTCTTTTGGGCCGATGTCGTTCCCGGCTGGGCCTCCACGAATATGTTTAACGCCGTGATGTTCGGCGTCATGTTCTTCGTTCTGGCGATGGTGTGCCAATATCTGGCTCAGATCCGGAGCGAAATCAAAAGCCGTCCACTCTATGTGGTGCAGGCAGAAATCCAGAGCAGCGTCATGCCCGGACTTGAAGCGATGCGGAACATCGTCACCCACGAGGAGCACGCGGAAAGCCTGAGCGCTGAACGGGCTGTGTCCTAAAAGCGGCAGATGCGCTCTTGGCGATGCGCAGTGCTGTGCTTCCCGAGACACAGCCTATCCGCGATAAGGGTGCGGCATGAACGCCCGCTTGCAAGCGGTGTTATCCAACCGCGGGACCATCTTTTGCCGGCCCGAGGCGGCACTTCGGTCTTCCCCATGTGGCTAAGCAGCAATTGACGGCTAGCGGCGACTGGCACAAACTGAGGGAAAGGCCGCCCCCCGTTCAGGTCGGGTTCAGGGCAAAAGATCAGCCTTGTAAAGAAGGCTGAATGCCGCGAGCGAGAGGTTCGGCTCGCCATTGTTCGAAGCCCGACAAAGTTGTTTTTTGGCCCGATGATGAGGGTTCGCTTGTGAAGCGCAAATGGCGTACAATGTTAAAAATGTGCGCCTATATAAAAGCTAGGGAGGATTTCGGGAGTTATTGGGAGGGAGAGAGGTTCCCCTTGCAACCGCATCTCTCAACAATCGAGTGGTGGAATGAAGCCCGCTGACGAAATCTTTGACCTGTATGCGGAGAGCTACGGTCGGCATAAACAGAGCCAGATGGATCTGAAGCAGTTTCTGGAAGGCTGCCGCGAGGATCCGATGCTCTACGCTTCGGCCGCCGAGAGAATGCTTACGGCGATCGGCGAGCCGAAAATCATCGACACCGCGACGGACGAGCGTCTGGGCCGGATCTTCATGAACCGGACCATCAAGGCCTACCCGTCATTCAAGGAGTTCTACGGCCTCGAAGACACGATCGAGCGGATCGTCAGCTACTTCCGGCACGCCGCGCAGGGGCTGGAGGAGCGCAAGCAGATCCTTTACCTGCTCGGGCCCGTGGGTGGCGGCAAATCGTCTCTTGCCGAGCGCCTGAAGGAGCTGATGGAACGCTGCCCGGTCTATGTGCTCAAAGCCGGGGACGAGGTCAGCCCGGTCTTCGAAAGTCCGCTGGGACTTTTCGATCCCAATTCCATGGCCAACGTCCTCGAGGACAAATACGGCATCCCGAAGCGTAAGCTGATGGGACACATGTCGCCCTGGGCGATCAAGCGGCTCGACGAATTCGGCGGCGACATCTCCAAATTTTCCGTCGTCAAGGTTTACCCCTCGCGCCTGCGTCAGGTCTGCGTGGCCAAGACCGAGCCGGGTGACGAGAACAATCAGGACGTGTCGGCTCTGGTCGGAAAGGTCGACATCCGCAAGCTGGAATTTTTCGGCCAGAACGACGCCGACGCCTATTCCTATAGCGGCGGGCTCAACCGCACGACCCAAGGGCTTCTCGAATTCGTCGAGATGTTCAAGGCGCCGCTAAAAATGCTGCACCCGCTGCTGACCGCGACGCAGGAAGGCAGCTATGTCGGCACGGAGAATGTCGGCTCGATCCCCTATCAGGGCATCATCATCGCGCATTCGAACGAGTCCGAATGGCGCGCCTTCCGCTCCAACCGCAATAATGAAGCTTTTCTCGATCGTATCTGTGTCGTCCAGGTGCCATACTGCCTGCGGGTGACGGAAGAAAAAGAAGATTTACGAGAAATTGCTGGTGAAGAGCGAACTGGTCGACACACCCTGCGCGCCAGGCACGCTCGAAATGCTGGCAAAATTCTCGGTTCTCACGCGCCTCAAGGAACATGAGAACTCCAATCTCTACTCAAAGCTGCGCGTCTATGACGGCGAAAGCCTGAAGGAGACCGACCCGCACGCCAAGACGGTTCAGGAATATCGTGATGCCGCGGGGGTCACCGAGGGCATGGACGGCGCATCCACGCGCTTTGCCTATAAGGTGCTGTCGGAAACCTTCAACTTCGACACGCAGGAGGTTGCGGCCGATCCTGTCCATCTCATGTATGTGCTGGAGCAGGCAATTCGCCGCGAGCAGCTCCCGGAGGAGACCGAAGACCGCTATCTGGAGTTCATCAAGGAGGATCTGGCGCCGCGTTATGCCGAATTCATCGGCAATGAGATCCAGAAGGCGTATCTGGAATCCTATCACGAATACGGCCAGAATCTGTTCGATCGCTATGTGGCCTATGCGGACGCCTGGATCGAGGACCAGGACTTCAAGGATCCGGACACCGGCCAGCTCATGGATCGCTCGTTGCTCGACAAGGAGCTATCGAAGATCGAAAAGCCGGCCGGTATCGCCAATCCGAAGGATTTCCGCTACGAGGTGGTGAAGTTCTCGCTGAGGGCCAGAGCGCGCAATTCGGGCAAGAATCCGTCGTGGACGTCCTATGAGAAGATCCGTGACGTGATCGAGCGCCGTATGTTCAGCCAGGTCGAGGATCTTCTTCCGGTGATCAGCTTCGGCGCAAAGAAGGACGGGGAAACTGAGAAAAAGCACAATGAGTTCGTCGAGCGCATGGTGGCGCGGAAATATACGCCGAGGCAGGTCCGGCGCCTCGTCGATTGGTATATGCGGGTCAAGAAATCGGGTTGAGCGAGCCCCAGCGAGCGAATGTACATCATCGACCGCCGTCTGAACCCTAAGGAGAAGAGCCTCGGCAACAGACAGCGTTTTATTCGCCGCGCCAGAGACGATATCCGCAATGCGGTGAATGAGGCGCTCAAGAAGCGGAAGGTGTCGGAGGCCGAAGGCGGCGAGAACATCCGCATCCGCTCAAAGAGCCTCCACGAGCCTTCCTTCCATCTCGGCCGCGATGGCGCGCGTGATTTCGTCCTGCCGGGCAATAAGGGCTATATCGTCGGCGACCTGATCCCGAAGCCGCCCGAGGGAGCCGGCGGGGGCGGGCCGCCATGGCTCGCCGGACGGGTATGGCGAGGACGATTTCGTCTTCACGCTCAGCAAGGAAGAGTTTCTCGACCTGTTCTTCGAGGACCTGAAGCTTCCCAATCTGATCAAGACCAAGCTCAAGGACGTGCGTTCGCCCAACCCCGTCAGGGCCGGCTACACGACCTCCGGACCGCCTGCCAAGCTCAACCGCATCCGCACGATGCGCAACAGCATCGCGCGCCGCATCGCCCTGCGCAGGCCGAGCCTTGAGGAAATCGCCGAGCTCGAAGCTGAGCTGGAAGCGGCCGAAGCCGAGGCGAGCCCCGATGAGGCACAGATCAAATTGTTGCGCGCGCGCGTCGCCCGGCTCAAGCATCTGCGCAAAACGATCGCCTTCATCGATCCGTTCGACCTGAAATATAACCGCTATGAGCGCCTGCCGAAGCCGATCACCCAGGCCGTGATGTTCTGCCTGATGGACACCTCGGCCTCGATGACGCAGTCGCTGAAGGATCTCGCCAAGCGCTTCTTCATGCTGCTGCACATCTTCCTGTCGCGGCACTATCGCGACGTGGACGTCGTCTTCATCCGGCATACCAGCGTCGCCAGCGAGGTGGATGAGGAGACCTTTTTCCGCTCGACCGAAACCGGCGGCACAGTGATATCCAGCGCCTTCGAGGAGATGCGCAAGGTCGTCGCCGAACGCTATCCGGCGGATGAGTGGAACATCTATGCGGCCCAGGCCTCGGACGGCGCAAACGATCTCGGCGACATGGCGCGCTGCATCGACATGCTCGACGAAGCGATTCTGCCGCTCTGCCAGTATTTTGCCTATATCGAGGTCGGCACGCATATCAGCGAGAGCATCATCTGGTCCGGCTTTGCCCCGCTCATGGACAAGCACCAGCACTTCGCCATGCGCCATGTCTCCTCGCCGGGCGATATCTATCCTGTCTTCCACGACCTTTTTTCCGATCCGGAAAGGCCCTGAATGGATATGACGCCGAAACCAAAAAGACCAAGGGCGAAACAGGCGAAACCGATTTTTGATGGTGCTGAGTGGAACTTCGATATTCTGAAGTGCGCCTATGATGAAATCGAGAAGATCGCGCAACGCGATCTGAAGCTCGAGATCTATCCCAATCAGATCGAAGTGATTACGTCCGAGCAGATGCTCGACGCCTATACCTCGATCGGCATGCCGCTGATGTACCGTCACTGGTCCTTCGGCAAGCAGTTCGCGCACGAGTCGATCGGCTATAAGCGCGGCATGCGCTCGCTGGCCTATGAGCTGGTCATCAACTCCAATCCCTGCATCAGCTATGTGATGGAGGAAAACTCCGCCACGATGCAGACCTTGGTGATGGCGCACGCGGCATTCGGCCATAACCATTTCTTCAAGAACAATTATCTCTTCCGCCAGTGGACCAACGCGGACACGATTCTCGACTATCTGGCCTTTGCCAAGGAATATGTGAAAGCGTGCGAGGAGAGCCACGGGGTTGAGGCCGTCGAGACCATCATCGACGCCGCGCACGCGCTCATGCGCCAGGGCGTCAGCCGGCAGCCCAAGATTCCGGTATCGTCGAAATCGGCGCGCGTCGAACAGCGCCGAAAGCGGCGCAAGGCACATGAAGAGGCAACCTACGATGATCTGTGGCGCACCCTGCCCAAGCCCGGCTTGCGGGGGACGGAGCGCGAAAATATCACCCCTTTGAACGTCCCGGAAACCGAAGGGCTGGGACTGCCGGAGGAAAACGTCCTCTATTTCCTCGAAAAACATGCCCCCCGCCTGAAGGACTGGCAGCGCGAGCTGATCCGCATCGTCCGGGTGCTTGCGCAATATTTCTATCCGCAGCGCCAAACCAAGATGATGAATGAAGGCTGCGCGACCTTCATCCATTATGAGATCCTCAACCGGCTTTATGAGCGCGGCCTGCTCACCGAAGGCTCGCTGCTCGAAGCGCTGCATCTGCATTCCGCGGTGGTGATGCAGCCGGGGTTCGACGACAAGCGCTTCAACGGCATCAACCCTTATGCGCTCGGCTTTGCGATGATGCGCGACATTCAGCGCATCTGCGAAGACCCCACCGATGAGGACATGGACTGGTTCCCCGATTTTGCCGGCAATGGCGATGCTATGGGAACGCTCAAGGCGGCCTGGGCCGACTATCGCGACGAAAGCTTCATCTTGCAGTTTCTCAGCCCGACGGTGATCCGCGACTTCCGGCTGTTCGCGCTGCATGACGAGTCGGATGAGCCGGAGGTCGAGGTGACCGCGATCCACAATGACGCCGGCTATCGCGACGTCCGGCGAACGCTTGCCCGTTTTTATGACGCCAGCGTTCAGGACCCCGACATCCGGATCACCGACGCCGATCTGAGCGGCACGCGGCGGCTGACGCTGACCCACTATGTCCGCGACGGGCGGTTGCTCACCAAACAGGATTGCGACCGCACGCTCCAGCATCTCGCCCAGCTTTGGGGCCATCGCGTCAAATTGCTGGAGGTCGACGGCACCTCGGGCAAATCGCTTCGCGAGCTGGAAGCCTTGCCGCTGCCATAGCGGCTATGCTGGCTCAGCGGGCTCTCCCTCGATGAATTTGCGGTGTTTGGCGATCTCGGCAGCGAGGTAATCGAGAAACGCACGTACGCGCGGCGAATTGCGTAAGTCCGGATGCGTCAGCAGCCAAAGATCCGTCGCATAGTCGGGTTGGGCGCGGCGAGGCGGATCAGCGCCGGCCTTGCATCGGCGATGAAACAGGGCAGATAGCCGATCCCGATCCCGGCCTCGACCGCTTCCGCAAGGCCGAGCACCGTATTCAGCTTGTAAACGACGCGCTCCGGCGGGATATGCGCCGTCACCCATTTCACCATTTTGGCGGCACCCATCTGTTCGCCGAGCGAGACCCAATTGCGCGTCAGGAGATCGACTATATCGCCCGGCGTGTCGCCGGGACCTTCGCCAGCCCGCCCATAAAGCGCCCAGCCGATCCGCGCCGCCCGCCGGCCAATCAGCGTCTCGGGGGGCTTGTCCGTCGCGCGGATGGCGACATCGGCATCGCGCTTGGCAAGGTTCAGGGCTTGATTGCCGATCAGAATATCAAGCCTGATGTCCGGAAACGCATCGCGGAAGCCGGCAAAGAGCGGCGTCATGAGGTGCACAAGCAGCGTGTCGTTGGTCGTCAGCCGCAGTTCGCCGGCCGGGGTGATCTCGCGCCCCGCAAGCCTGCGGGTGATCGAGGCGATGTCCTCATCCATCTGCGCGGCGAGCGCCGCCACCTCTTCACCTGCCGGTGTCAGCGTGTAGCCGGTGCGATGCTTCTCAAAAAGCGCGACACCCAGCGATTCCTCGATCTGCTTCAGCCTGCGGAAAACCGTCGAATGATTGACGCCGAGCCGGCTCGCCGCCGCCGGCAGGCTGTGGGCGTCCGCAATCGTCTTCACCAGTCGGAAGTCGTCCCAGGACAGACTGTTCGTTTCGGCCATCGGCTGTTACCGGCAACGCCAAGGTGCCCGCCGCGTGGTCAGTCGCGGCCGGCAGGTCAGACGAATTCCATTCAGCCGGGCGCGTCAGGCCGTTTGGCTGACTGCGTTTGCGGCTCACCCTATCGCCGCCCGACTGCCCGGTCAAAGCGAAGGCGCCGCCGCCGACGAGAACCAGGGCGAAAGTTACAACTGCCAGAATGCCGGATATGCTGCAATTCAATGATCACTGTTGCAAGGATTTCATTGCGTCTGTGCAAAGTAAGACCGATTGCGCGGACAGCCGCCAATCCCATTTCAAGTGCAACGGACAAAGCATCGCCTCGCAACCCCGAGAAAGGAGGCAAGTCATGATACATTACGGAATCCACCACGTGACCGCGATCGCCAGCAGCGTGGCGCGCAATCTCGATTTCTATACGCGCACGCTCGGAATGCGGCTGGTCAAGAAGACCGTGAATTTCGACGACCCCGGCACCTACCATCTTTACTATGGCGATGAGACGGGCCAGCCAGGCTCAATCCTGACATTCTTCCCCTGGGCTCATGTGGCGCCAGGCCGGCTCGGTGTCGGCGAGGCTCAGGAGACAATGCTGCGCGTCCCCGAAAGCGCCATCGGCTATTGGACACATCGGCTCGTTGAAAATGGTGTTGCGCATGAAGCGCCCGCGAAACGGTTCGGCCAGACCGTCCTGGCGTTGAAGGACCCAGATGGAATGAGGCTTTTGCTGGTGGCCGTTCCCGGTCTTGAGCAGGAGCCGGGCTGGAGCGGCGGCGACATCCCGGCCGAGCACGCAATTCGCGGCTTCCACGGCGTCAGCCTGCTTCTGGATGAAGCCGCACCTACGGCTGCGATCCTCACCGATGTGCTGGGCTTCACCGAGGCTGACCGCGACGGCTCGCTGACACGCTTCCAGGCGAATGGGACGGATATCGGAGGCGTTGTCGATATCCGCGCGGCCGGCGAATTCCTGCCTGCCCGGATGGGCGCCGGCTCGGTGCACCATATCGCTTTTCGCGCGAGTGGCGACGAGGCCCAGGCGGAAATGGTCGAAAGGCTAGCGCGAAATCATCGGATCGGGACGACGAACCAGCTCGACCGCAACTATTTCCGTTCGGTCTATTTCCGCGAGCCGGGCGGCGTGCTGTTCGAGATTGCCACGGACGATCCCGGCTTTGCCGTCGATGAGCCGGCAAGCGAACTTGGCCGATCGCTGAAGCTGCCGGGCTTCCTTGAGCCGCGCCGGAAGGAGATCGAAGCCGTCCTGCCTGCGCTTTAGCCGGCATCGCGGATTTTGGCGGCCTGGAAACATGGAGGCGGACGCATTGATGTCCGCCTCTTCCTTTATCCAGCGTGGCAGTCGAACGCTCACCCGGCCGGCTTCGGCATATTCTCGAGAGAATGTGTGTACCACTTCTCGGCCTCGACCACGACCGGGTTCTCGCCATTGGCGTAGATCCAGCTATCGACCGCCCATTTCTGGTGGTTATCATTCTGCCAGAGAACCGCCGTCCAATGCGGCCAGTGCGAGACGCCGAGCAGAATGTTGCCCTTGGAGAAAGGCCGCCCGACGGTGTGATGCTTCAGGAGGCCGTTGTTCTGGAGGATCAGCAGGTAGCTCGTGGTGTTGGTCGCCTCATCCACGCAGTCCTGCTGCGTGGGATCGCCCGATCCGTTGAACTCCATGCCGGGGCGGTCGTCCTTGGTGCCGACAATGTTGCCCGTATAGCGCTCCATCCAGCCGATCGCGTAGGCCATCGCGCGCCGCTCCTCGAACGGCGTGTCGGCCTTCTTGGTCTTCCGCATCAGCTCGGCGATCTCTTTGATCTGCTCCGGCCCGAACCTCACCGGCGTTTGCATCTGGCAGCCATAGGCATGGCAGACATAGACCGTGTTGCCCTCCGGCGCGCGGGTATTGAATTCCTGATAATGGTAAGCTGGCGGACCCTCACGATCGAAGGTGCATGCAGAAAGACCGACAAGATGCCGATAAGGACACGAGAATAAAAGCTTTTCTCATCGCCCCGTCCATGAATTGCCCCGTTTGATCCCCTATACCACCGTTGCGCGAGAGCTGAGAAGCGGGCCATTGAGGCGGCGAGGCTTTTCACTTACTTTGTCGCGTCATGGCAACAATAAAACACGTTCGCGTGATCGGCGGCGGCCTGGCCGGCTCCGAAGCGGCTTGGCAGATCGCCGAGGCCGGCGTTCCCGTCGTGCTGCACGAGATGCGGCCGGCGCGGATGACCGAGGCGCATAAGACCGGCGGCTTCGCCGAACTGGTCTGCTCCAATTCCTTCCGTTCCGATAATTGGGAAACCAACGCGGTCGGGCTGCTGCATGAGGAGATGCGGCGCTGCGGCTCGCTGATCATGGCGTCGGGCGACGCGCATAAGCTGCCGGCGGGCGGCGCACTTGCCGTCGATCGGGACGGATTTTCGGCCGCGGTGACTGAGCGCCTCGAAAATCACCCGCTTGTCAGTATCGAGCGCGGCGAGGTATCCGGGCTACCGCCTCAGGATTGGGACAGTGTGATCATCGCGACCGGCCCGCTCACCTCCCCCGCCCTTGGCGCGGCGATCCAGTCCCTGACCGGGGAAGAGTGCCTCGCCTTTTTCGATGCCATCGCACCGATCGTCGACCACGAAACCATCGACATGAACGTCTGCTGGATGCAGTCACGCTATGATAAGGCGGGACCGGGCGGCACGGGCGCGGACTACATCAACTGCCCGATGAACCGCGATCCAATATGCCGCCTTTATCGACGCTCTCCTCGCCGCGGAGAAGACCGAGTTCCGCGATTGGGAGAAGGCGACGCCCTATTTCGAGGGCTGTCTCCCGATCGAAGTGATGGCGGAGCGCGGCGCAGAAACCTTGCGCTTCGGCCCGATGAAGCCGGTCGGCCTGACCGATCCCCGCAAGCCGGACGAGCGCCCCTATGCCGTCGTGCAGCTTCGCCAGGATAATGCGCTCGGCACGCTCTGGAACATGGTCGGCTTTCAGACCAAGCTGAAATATGGCGAGCAGAGCGCGGATTTTCCGGATGATTCCGGGGCTCGAAAAGGCCGAGTTCGCCCGGCTAGGCGGCATCCACCGCAATACTTTTCTGAACAGCCCAAAGCTGCTCGACGGCCAGCTTCGCCTGAAGGCGATGCCGCGCTTGCGTTTTGCCGGGCAGGTCACTGGGGTCGAAGGCTATGTGGAGTCGGCCGCCATCGGACTGGTGACGGGGCGGCTTGCCGCTGCCGAACGGCTCGGGCAGGCGCTCGCTGCGCCCCCGCCGACGACGGCGCTCGGCGCGCTTGTCGCGCATATCACCGGCGGCCATCTGGCGGATGAGGAGGCGGGCATGCGCAGCTTCCAGCCGATGAATGTCAATTTCGGCCTGTTCCCGCCGATCGAGGCGCCGGTCGAGGATGGAGGCAGGCGCTTGAAGGGCAAGGAAAAAGCCGCGGCCCGGAAACGGGCGATGGCGCTGCGTGCGCTCGGCGACCTCGATCGCTGGCTCGCCGCGCCGCACCTGCGCAAGAGCGCATGAGGCTCGTCACCGTTCGGCGAGGCGCTGGGCTCAGATCCTGCCGCGCAGGAATGCTTGCCAGATCCGTGCATAGCGCGTCAGCGGATTGAGCTGGGCGATGTCGCGCAATGGATTGTGGCGCGGGGCGCCAAGCTTTCTCAGATAGGGCTCGACCAGCGCGAGGGGCAGAAAAGCCGGCAGCGTTTGGCGCGGGAGGCCGGCGGCAGATTGCCGAAATCCGCTCAGCGCCTCCGAGGCTCGCCGCCGCATGGCCTCAAGGGCCGTGCGCAGAGCCTCATTGTCCACGCCGTCGCGGATGGAGTCCGGATGCAGTCCGTGCGCCGCGAGAAGGCATTCAGGAAGGAAGAGCTTTCCCCGCGCTGCATGATACGGCAAAGCGCGCATCAGGCCGGTCAAGCCATAGGCGGCTGCCGCCCGGACGCTCGCCGCTTCCGCCTCGGGCGCTCCCAGAATGCGCGCGCCAAGGCTGAAGACCACGCCGGCCGTCGCGGTCAAATACCGCTCCAGGGCGGCAAAATCCGATATCGGATCGTCGCGGAGGTCGAAGCGCCGCGCATCGATCATGGCTTGCAGCGTATGCTGCGGCAGCGCGTTCGCCGAGGCCGCAAATGCGAGCTCGATCAGCACAGGGTGGTCGGCAGACTCGCCCCTCAACGCGGCGGCAAGCGCCTCGCGCCACCACTCCAGGCGGATCTCGCCGAGCTGTGGCTCACCGACCTGTTCGGCGATGCGGGCCAGCTCGATATTGAAGGCATAGAGCGCCAGCAGGTGGCGGCGCATCGGTTCGGGGGCGAGCAGCGCCGACCAATAGCGGTCCACGTCGCCGGTTCTGACCAGGTCGCGGACATAGGCGGCGCTTGTGTCTTCCCGCTGCGTCACGGTTCAGCTCCGCTCATTCGCTTAAGCCACGCCGGCGCTCAGCTGAGCGCGATCAAAGCCGCCGCAAAGATGCGTTCCTCGGCAAGAAGAACGTTATAGGTCCGGCAGGCCGCGCCGGTATCCATCGCCTCCAGGCCGAGCCCGGCGGACGCGAATGCCTCACGCAGCGGCGGGGCGGGAAAGACCTGCGCGGCACCCGTGCCGAGCAGGAGGAAGCCGAGCGGTGCGCCTTCAGCAAGGACCGGACTCAGCGTCTCGTCGGAAACGCCGGAGGCGTCATCGACCAGCCAGGGATAGACGCCTTGCGGAAGGATGAGGAGCGATCCCGAATGCTCGACACCGCCGATCCGGAAACGCCCGCGCCCATAGCCCGATATGGGTGCGCGTCCAGTCAGCAGCGGCGACGATAGCTCCATGACACTAGCGAGATCAGTTGAAGTGAAGATGAGTTATTCGAAAATGCCCGCGCAGACCGGCATCCAGTGAACCGTCGCGTCCGCGGGATACCGGGGCCCGTCTTCTTCGCGAGGGAATTCGTCTGAGTTTGCAGCAATCGATTCCATCTCATCCAATTCCGTCCTGGCGTCAGACGTCTGCGGTCCTGCGCCCCGCGCTTGAGGACGCCGCCGCCTTAATGCCGCTCCAATCGCGCTTCACGCCCAGAAGCATCAGGAACGGTGCGGCGATGAACACCGACGAATAGGTGCCGACGATGACGCCGAACAGCATGGCGAAGGTGAAGCCTCTGATCACCTCGCCGCCGAAGAAATAAAGCGAGAGCAGCGCGAGGATCACCGTTCCGACGGTCATGACGGTTCGCGTCAAAGTCTCATTGACCGAGAGGTCGATCAGTTCGGCGAGCGGCTTCTTCTTATATTTGCGCAAATTCTCCCGGATCCGGTCATAGATGACGACGGTATCGTTGATCGAATAGCCCAGGATCGTCAGCAGCGCGGCAACGATCGTCAGGTCGAACTCCATTTGCAGAGCCGTATAGAGGCCGACGGTCAGGAAGACGTCATGGACGAGTGCAACGACCGCGCCGAGCGCGAACTGCCATTCGAAGCGGAACCAGACATAGATAAAAATGCCCAGGCAGGTCAGAATGATGGCGATGATCGCATTGTGGATCAGCTCGGCCGACACCGTGCCGCCGACCACTTCGGTCCGGCGCATCTCGACATTGCTGCCGAGCGCGTGCTGAACCTTGGCGACGGCGTCCTGCTGCGCCTTCTCGCCGCCGGGCTGCTCGGCAACGCGGATCAGAACCGTATCCGGCGCGCCGAATTCCTGGATCTGAACGTCGCCGAGGCCAAGCCCTCCGAGCGTCGAGCGCAGGGAGGCCAGATCGGCGGGGCCTTGCGTCGTGCGGATTTCGATCAGCGTGCCGCCGCGGAAATCGATGCCGAAATTCAATCCCACCGTCGCCAGCAGGATGATCGTGGCGATGTTGAGCACGATCGACAAGGTGAAGCAGAATTTGAAATAGGAAACGAAGGGTATCTTCGTGCCTCTGGGCACGAATTCGATTGGCTTGGGTATGCTGATGGCCATGAGCGTCTTCCTCAAAGGGGAACGGTGGCCGGGCGGGTCACGCGCAGCCACTGCGAGATGATCAGCCGCGTCAAGGTGATCGCCGTGAACAGCGAAGCGACCGTGCCGAGACACAGCGTAACGGCAAAGCCGCGGATCGGCCCCGTGCCAAGCCAGAACAGAATGATGCCGCCCAAAAGGCCGGTCAGATGCGAGTCGATGATGGTTGCGTAGGCGCGCGAGAAGCCCGCTTCGATGCCGAGCACCACCGATTTGCCGGACCGCAATTCCTCGCGCATCCGCTCATAGATCAGGACATTTGCATCGACCGCCACGCCGATCGTCAGCGCGATGCCCGCGATGCCCGGCAGCGTCAGTGTCGCACCTAACAGCGACAAGGCCGCAACAACGAGGGCAACGTTCACGACCAGTGCCAGGATCGAGAACATGCCGAAAAGCCCATAGCCGACGATCATGAACGCCGCGACCCCAGCGAAGGAGACCAACGTCGCGAGCTTGCCCGCCGCGATCGAGTCAGCGCCAAGGCTCGGGCCGACGGAGCGCTCTTCGACGACTTCCAAAGATGCCGGGAGCGCGCCGGAGCGCAGCAGCACCGCGAGCTTGTTGGCCTCGTCAACCGAAAAATGGCCTGAGATCTGGCCGGCGCCGCCGAGGATCGGCTCGCGAATGACGGGGGCCGAGATCACCTTGTCGTCCAGAACGATCGCAAAGGGCCTGCCGACATTTTCCTGGGTCACCTTGCCGAAACGCTGAGCGCCGGAGGAGTTGAAGCGGAACGATACGATCGGCTCATTGGTCCGCTGGTCGAAGCCCGGCTGAGCGTCGACCAGGTCCTCGCCGCCGACGATCGTGCGCTTCTGCAAGAGATAGGAGGGATCACTCGGGTTCTGCGAGCCATAGACCGCCGATCCGGGCGGCGGATTACCGGCCTGAGCTTCCGCGACAGGCATCGTCTGGTCGACCAGATGGAAGGTCAGCTTGGCGGTCTTGCCGACAAGCTCCTTGAGCTGGGCCGGATCGTTGAAGCCGGGGACCTGGAGCAGAATCCGGTCCTGGCCCTGACGCTGAATGGTCATTTCGCGGGTGCCGGTGGCGTCAAGGCGCCGCCGCACCGTTTCGATCGCCGAGCCAATCGCCGAGCCGATCCGCTGATTGATCGCCGCTTCCGTCGGACGGATCCGGATCACATTTCCTTCGCCCCGCTCGACCTCAAGATCCTTGGCGCTGCTGCCGAGAATGCCGCCGGAAACCGGCCGCGCCAGCGCCTTCAGCTTGGTGAGCGCGGTCTCGACATCCTCGGGCTTGCGGATCGTCACCCGCACCTCGTCGCCCGCCTTTCCGAGACCCGAATAGCCGATACGCTCCTCCCGAAGCGTCTGGCGCACGTCGCCGCTGATCGCTTCCACCCAGTCGGCGCGCAGCTCCTTCGCGTTCATCTGCAGAAGCAGATGCGAGCCGCCCTGAAGATCAAGGCCCAGCGGCATGCGCATCTGCATCCAGCTTGGCAGGCCCTGGAGTTGGGCGGGCGCAAACAGATTCGGAAGCGACAGCAAAATCGCACCAAGCGAAATGGCGATGATCAGAACTGCCTTCCAACGGTCGAAATAGAGCATAAAACCCGGCCTTCGCGACGAGGTTGCTTTAATTGAAATCCAAGCCGATCAGGCGTCTTTTTCCGCGGCGCTGCCAGCGTCGGCCCCCGGGCGATTGGCGTTCGCCAGTTTCGACTTCTCGGCAGAACCCGCGTTCTCGTCCTCATCGAGATCGTCGTCGTCATCCGCGCGAGCCTTTGCCCGCCGCGCCTCGGCTTCGCGGACATCGCCGCGCGTGCGCACTTCGGAAATCGTACTCCTCACCACGCGGACACGCACGCCGTCGGCAACTTCAATCTGAAGCTCGGCGTCGCCGATCACCTTGGTGACTTTACCGACAATGCCGCCAGCGGTGACCACCGTATCGCCCCGCCGGATCGAGGCGATCATGTCGCGGTGGTCCTTGAGCCGCTTCTGCTGCGGCCGGATGATCAGGAAATACATGATCCCGAGGATCAGCACGAACGGCAGCATTTGCACGAGGAATGACCCGCCGCCGAGCCCCGTCGCCGTCTGCGCGTAGGCTTCCGTAATGAACATGGATACACTAACCTCCTTGGAAACGGCGCGTCCGTCCGGCGCTCGCCCAGCGGAACACTTGGATTTTTCGCGAATATAATGGCCTTGCCCGGCGATGCAACGGCCAACTCTGGCGGCAATCGTGCCCTCTCCATAGCGCGAGATCCTCGTTCCCGCCAGTGCAGAATGCGGTTTCTTGTTGCCGCACTTGACGAAAGGCTCGCGGATTGATCCTCTCGGCGCGCCTATATACCGCAATCAATCTGGAATGTGCGATGTCAGCCCGTGATCCTCATCTGGCCAATTCGATCCTCTCAAGCGATGCCACGGCGCAAGCAGCCCTGGAGCGGATCGCCGGCGCGCTCGAACGGCTCGCTCCGCCTGCGCCGGCAGCTGCGGAATTTTGCCGCCGCCGATGCCTTCATCTGGCAGTCGGAACGAGAGCGCTTCTTGCCCGTCGCCAAGGTCAATCGCGTGCCGATCGACCTCCTGAAATCCATCGAGGCCATGCGCGACACGCTGCTCGCCAATACCGAGCGCTTCGCGCGCGGCCTGCCGGCGAATAATGCGCTGCTCTGGGGGGCGCGCGGCATGGGCAAGAGCTCCCTCATCAAAGCCGTTCACGCGGCCGTCCTGGAAACGCTGCAAAGCGCCGATCCGACAGCCGGCCTGAAGCTCGTCGAGATCCACCGCGAGGATATTGCCAGCCTTCCCGCCTGCCTGGCGCATCTGCGAAAAGCCCGCATCGTTTCATCGTCTTCTGCGACGATCTTTCCTTCGACGCCGACGATACCTCCTACAAATCGCTCAAGGCGGTTCTCGAAGGCGGCATCGAAGGACGGCCGGAGAATGTGATTTTCTACGCCACCTCGAACCGCCGTCATCTGATGCCGCGCGACATGATGGAGAATGAGCGTTCGACCGCCATCAGCCCGTCCGAGGCGGTAGAGGAGAAGGTCTCGCTCTCCGACCGCTTCGGCCTATGGATCGGCTTCCACAACTGCTCGCAGGCCGATTTTCTGGAAATGGTGCGGGGCTATGCCGATCATTTCGGCCTGACGATCGACCGGGCAAGGCTCGATGCGGAGGCGCTGCAATGGTCGATGTCGCGGGGCGGACGCTCGGGGCGCGTCGCCTGGCAGTTCATCCAGGATGCGGCGGGACGGGAAGGTAAGCGGCTGGCGTAACGGGGCGGCGTGACTTTGGATGCCGCAACCAGAGCGGCGAAATTGTCAGGCGGCTTCCCGCCGCTGCTGATCACGCATTATGATAGCGTCAGGCGCCTCGTTGATGTCGTCAGCGAACAACAGCCAATCCGCGATAGATATCTTGGTGCTGACATCTGCGCTTTGCATGATCTGCGCTATGGCCGCTCGCCGCTCACGCGCTTCTTGAGAGAAGCGGGCGCTTTGCTGCAACGCCTCGCCGAGAAAGGCGTCCCAATCGCTCGTAGACCATTCCTGATCGCAAGCGGCCGCTCCCTGCTTCGCGAGCATCGTGCGGAGGTATTGCAAACAAGACTTCAGCGCTCCCGAGAATTGCTCTGTCCGCGCTATCGAAGGTGCCATAATCATGGTGATGAACACTGCAAATAACTGACGGATGCAACGCCGCACTATACGGCATCAGGCATAACTGATCAGGGTAAATATAGGTCATCGGGTGAGATGTCGTCATCCTTTGGTTGGACGACAAAGCAGCAATTGCGCAACTGCCGTTGCATAAAAGGCACAAGAATGCTGAGACGGCAAAACCGCTCGATCGCAACTTTCTTGCATAGGAGGTCAACCTATCCGTTGTTGCCTCAGATGTTCCCGGTGAAAAAACACCGCATGTCTGTCGCGATCGCGGTGAAGAGCGAGTGACGGTTTAGGAGCCACGACGCGCCTCTGGGAGGGGACGAAGACAGCTCACCCTCTGGGCCGGGAAGCGCCGGCTCTTCATCGAACTTCGGCAGGGGGGCGTGGGCAGGCATCAGCCCGCATCCAATGGCCGGAATGATCCGTAAGCCGACGATCGCCATCTGATGCATTGAATTGCGAAGCGGCTGGCGAGGACCGAACTGCGTATTTCGGCTTGCGCCCCCACTCAGACATCGCTCTTACCGCCAGCTTGCTCAAAGCACCCTTTTATCATTTTCTACCCTCAACGGGATGAGCGAAAGAAACGCCGCAGACGTCCAACTCCAAGAAAAATTCATCCTCGCTAACCCTATTCCTCTATGTTAGCTATATTCAACCGGCATCTAGATGTGCGCTCATGCTTATTCAATCGATCTGTCATTCTTCGTCGTGATCTGTATAGTGAGTAGTTTCGGCGTGAGAGGAGACATGTTCCATGTGTTTAAGAATATTAGGTCTTTTATTTTTGATGATGATTCTCAGTAATATTGCTAGCGCCCAACAGAATACTCCGCCTGCGCCTACATCCGACACCGCATCTTTATTGCGGGACATGAACGTCTCTCTGGACAAGATCTCAACAAGGCTCGATAACATTGCGGCCAAACTCGACAACCATGAAGACAGATTAGGTAAACTTGAACAAAGTCTATATGAATTTAAGGTTCAAGGGTATGCGACGGCAGGTGCCCTTATCGGTATTGCCACGTTGGCCGGACTATTGCAAGTTTTCTCAACAAACAAAGCGAGAACTCGTGAATTGCTGGTCGAAGAGATGCTCAACCTATATAAGGTTGGTGAGGAAGCCTCTCAACAAAGAGCCTCTCAACTCCACAATGTTATGCTGAGAGAGGGGGAAACTACATTAAAGCTAGTGAATGAAACATTAAGCTTAGCCACCCAAGCAAGCAAAAGGACTGTCGAAGCCGTTGAAAGAAAATTACGCACGCAGTTAACGTTATTAGACGATAAATCTCGAGTATTTTTTAGAGAATATAATGGCGGATTTTCGAATGAATTGTTATTGCGAAGAGCCGAGATAGATCGGATCGAATATTTTCATGATATCTTGGAAAATGTCAAAAGCGGAAATAACACACTTGAGATTGAAATACCTTTGACATATTTTGCTTACCTAGCGCAAGGCATTAAGCAGTATTTAAATCAAGAGTACAAATCCTCTATTGGATCCTTTTATTCTGTTATTGAGGATGAAAACGTCGACCTGGAGTTAAAAATACAAACCACCTACTGGATTGCTTGTACTTATAATAATATCGCTCAATATGATCATACTATTAGAATAATTAGACAGATGGAACCCATCGTCCAGGACGAAAGGAAATTCGAATTTAAGAGATTGCTATTGGAGAGCCGTTTTTTCAATGGTGAAAGCGCCAATTCAATAATTGACGATATTGTCCAGTTAGCCGCAGATGCGGAATTTAGAAAAATCGATCAGACATTAATAGACAAAATGCGAATTACTCAAGGCAATTTATTGTATAATGTCGCAAGAGAACATTATCAGAAGGGGAATACCCAACAGGCCAAAAGTGTCTTGCGGGAACTCAATAAACTTATACGATGCGATTACACAGGAGAATGATACAGGCTGTCTGGATTACGCGCTGGCAAGGCTGCGTTGGGCGAGCGTAACTCAGAAATATTATCCATATTTGCTGATGAGATCCGGCCCAATGCTCTGCGACGAACAGTCACTGGTAGAGCCACGCAGCAAAGCCCTAGCTCATACGGTTGCATTGCTGTGCTATATAGTGCTGAAAGATGTTGATATTTGGCGGGAAAAAACAGAACCGACACTTCGAGCGGCCGTTTCGTATATTCAGCAAGCCGTGCACCCAGATGTGACGATATTCTCACCAATGCAGCGCAGAAATCTTCTACGCAAAGACTATATAGAAGATATAGCCTTGCTCATGAAGAAAGGTATTTTCTCTATTGTTCCTTAGCTATAAGTCAAAACGCTGATGAATTTTATTAAGCGCTCGAATTAGCCGCTCGGCTGCGGTTGGTTGGTATTAGAGGATAAGTACTTATACACAGCCAACCTACAGTCAAATCGCTTTTGCTGGCCGCCGCGCCGTCCGAAGTGTTTGCACCTTGGAGAACTGTATCTGCGGAGGGAATGCTTATTGACTCCCCGACAGCGGCGTTGCATCAGTGCGGCGTGCGGGCGCGTAGGCGCACGCGACCGAAGGGTGGGCATATCTAGTGACGCCATGTAGCGGTTTTTCTGTCCTCCGACATCAAATCGAGCTCACGAATGAAAATCACAACTGAACAAGCTTTCTTTATAGTAACAAGCCAGTCTGGTGAGTTAGCCATCAATCTTCCCGAGGAAATTCAGGGAAGACTAAAGGATGCTTTCGGCGATCGAATTAGAAGCGCTGGGCCCTTTGGCCAAAAAGTTTTGACTATTTCCTATGCACCACAGTCCGAGAGACGACTTGAGTATACAAACGAGCGGGAATCGATTTCTGATCTGCTGGCGCCAAAATTTCGAGATCTCCACTTAGGCTTACATCCAGCTCATGATTGGTTTGCACTAGTTCAGCGACATCGTGAAGTAGTGAAAAAAGATTACATGTTGATACAGCTTCGAGATCTCTCGTGCAGCACACGGTTGGTAATTTCCGAACTAGCACCTTCTTTACAGACTTTGACTTTCAGAGTTGTTCGAGCATTTGCTCCAATATTGTTGGCGTTTAGCGCGTCATCACCGGTGTGGCGAAACGTTGACACCGGGTTTGCAAGCTACCGTGGCATTCTACTTAGGCAAAGACCTTTCAGCGGAACGTTTCCGCTTGAACTGCTAAGAGAAACACATTCATCTGGTTTGCCTAGGGATGGTCAGAGTCATTTTTGGGATGTTCAATTCAAACAAACGACTGGCAAAGTAGAGTCCATTATCTGCGATTCGTTTGTCTATGAGGAGTCACTAATTGCTTTGATCAACTTGTTGTCGCGACTTCTTACCAAATGCTCCGAGGAAGAGGGTTGGTTTTTCGACCGCTTTTCAGAAATCAACTATTGTTATTGAGAATAATCGGTGGGAAGCGGCCAAAAATGGCCTCCATGGGCAGTTCTGGACGCCCCAAGGAACAACTTCTGCATTGGAACTCCTGCAAGAACTCGGGAGCGAACTCTTTCGACGTGAAGCTGACAGCAGGGAAAATTTCCGCACTGTCCTTGAGCGACAGGCTGAATGGTCTACGCGCACGCTGGTAGAGGAGGGTTTTCCCTTAGTTAGATTTTAGTTCTACAAGAGTAGCATCTTCAATTGAAGCTTTCAATCACGGACTGACTTGGCCCGCGAATCGGAGCGCTCAAAGACCAATGGCCGTATCGACGCAGTATCCTTAGATTAGAACGGTGAGTTTTGGCCCAACCTACACGTCGTGCGCCATTGGCGTTGACGGCGAAAAACACCGCACAGCGGCCATTGGTGCCCGACGAGCGCATGACTGCCTCCGATCAAATTGCGCCATCGGCCCTGGGATGCATGGCGGCATGTCCTGAAGACCGGACACGATGATCCGTGCGCCCGCAAGATCAACTCGCTCATCAAAAACAAAAAGCCCCGGCGGCAGGGGGGATGCCGCCGGGGCGATCGGTCAGGACCGGGGGAGTCAAGACCGCGAGAAAAAAGCCTCAGGATCGACTGGCTTGGAGTCCTTGCGCAGCTCGAAATGAAGCTCGGGCTTTGTGACTTTGCCAGTGGCGCCGGCTTTGGAGATCACCTGGCCGCGCTTGACCACATCGCAGCGCTTCACCAGCATCTCGTCATTATGGGCGTAGGCGGTGACGTAGCCGTCGGCGTGGCGAACGAGGACCAGATTGCCGAAGCCCGGCAGTTCGTTGCCCACATAGGCGACGACGCCGTTCTCGGCCGCCTTCACGGGCGTGCCTTTCGGCACCGAGAAGTCGATGCCGTCATTAAATGAGCCGTCATCCTTCGAGCCGTATTTGGCGACGATGACGCCCTCTACCGGCTCGCGGAAAGTCTTTGCAGCACGGGGCGCCGGACTGGAAAGCAGGCTTTCGCATTCCTTTGCGCCCGCTTCGCCGCCATTGCCCGGCTGATGCGGCGTGCCCAGATCGCGGTGCGCGGCCAGCATCGGCCGGGATCCGCCCTTATCGGGTCCGGCGCTTTCGGCCTGATCGGCATTGCCGGCGTCGTTCAGCGTCTTGCCGTTTCTGCCGTTCGGAACATCGGCCTTGGCCATGCGGCGCTCGCTGCCATTGGCGCCATTCTTGTCGGCGGGCGCGTTCTGGGAGAACGGCCGTCCCCTCGAATAGCCGTCCGGCGCATAACCGCGGGGCGCGGGTCCGCCGCGGTCGCCATCGTCGGCGTCGTGGCCCCTGCCGCCCCGGTCATAGCCGCTTCCCTTGGGGATGTGCAGCACCTGCCCCGGATAGAGCCTTGCGCTCGGCGGAATGTCGTTGAAGTCCGCAAGCTCGCGGCCGCTGAGACCGCTGCGCCGGGCAATATCGAACAGCGTCTCGCCAGGCTGGACCGAATAGCTGAAATAGGAGCCCTTCGGCTTCTTGTAACCCGGCGTGTAGCTGCCCTCGCGATCATAGCCCTGCGGCCCGTCATGCCGGCTGGCATCGCGATCATAGCTTTGCGGCCCGTCATGCCGGCCCGCATCGCGATCATAGGATTTCTGGCGATATGGGCTGTTCTCGCCATAGGAAGGCGCCGGCGGCGCACTCGCATAGCGATCGTCATCGCGGCGGTCGTTTCGGCCAGGCTGGCTATAGGACGGCGATTTGCCGTAGCCGTAGCGCGGGGCCGGGCGAGAGTCGCGATAGGACGAGTAGCCGGGCGGTGGTGCCTTGTAATCGTCGGTGGCTTCACCATCGTGATAATCTGACCGGCCCCGATCATAGGCCGCGCCATCCCGATACTGGTTCGCCGCCGTGTATTTCGGGCTGCCGCTTATCCGCAAGTGCTGGCCGGCATAGATCGTCGAGCCGTTGATGCCGTTCAGCTCGGCGAGCTGGGATCCGCTGATTCCAAAACGCTGCGCGATGCTGAAAAGCGTATCGCCTTGGACGACGACATATTCACCATCGGTTGAGCCGGTATGATCATTGGGCTGCGGCCGGTAGCCGCGACCTTCGCCATAAGAGGGCTTGTAGCCGTCGTAGCGCGGTTGATAGCCGTAGGAATAGCCATTGGAGTAGCCGGATTGCGCATATCGCTTGCCGCCCGCATTGCCTGCGTCCGGCCCGTATGAGCCGCTCTTGGCGCCGTGATCTTCGACCGGCTGCATAATATAGCTGCCGCCGACAGCGGAAGACCCCGGCTCGGCACTGCCGCTGGCATAGCGCGGATCGCCGTGACCGGGTCCGGCGCCGCCATAGGCGGCGGGGAGAACCGGCGCCAGCGGACCGCGTTGAACGCTCGCCTCGTGATAGCCGCTTGCAGGCGCAGCCGGAGAGCCGGCCCCAGCACTGGGCGTATCGGGATAGCCGTAAACGGGCTCGGAAGGGATCGGGACCGATCCGGTCGCACCCTGCCCGTAAGCACCTGCCCCGCTATCGCTTAAGGAAAGGCCCTGAGAGCTGCATCCGCCCACAGAAACGAGAAGACCTAGTCCACACACTGACGCAACGCGTTTAACAAACACACGGCGCCGCAACACAAACTGCTGAGAAATCATGGCCGCACCTCACATCCACGGTGAGTTTTGCAGCCAAGCGGTTAAAACAAATTTAAAATCGCCTCGTTTTTGGCGCGATTACTGGCCGTGAGCGGCAAGACTGTCCTCGGGCGCCTCGGCGCGCTCGAACATGCCATAGTCGCGTATGATCGCGGCAACGCGCAGACGGTAGTCTTTGAAATATTCGAAACGTCCTTTCGACTGCGCCTTGCGGTGCGCCGCCAGATTGCGCCATGCGGCGAGCGCCTGCTTCGTCGCGGAAGACCGACAGCGACAGGATCTTGTTCTCATTCGTCAGGCTTTGGAAGCGCTCGACCGAGATGAACCCGTCAATTTGCTCCAGCAGCGGACGCAGGCCGGCGGCAAGATCGAGATAATGCTGCCTGTGCTCGGGGTGCGGCTCGACTTCGAAAATGATCGCGATCATGGCTTGACCTTTGGCACGTGAGGGGCTGAAGCAAGCTTGAGAAATGCCCTGTCCTCGCGAAGCAGAAACCTCTCCCGCTGGGCGAACCGGTAATTTTCCTGCCCAATTGGATCGGCCGCAAGCCTCGCCCTATAGGCCTCATAAGCAGCAAGATTTGCAATATTGTACACGCCGTAGGCAAGAGTTGACGAGCCTTCGTGAGGCGCGAAATAGCCGATCAGATCAGCACCGCAGCGCGGAATGACCTCGCCCCAGGTCCAGGCATATCTAAGAAACTGATCCTTCTTGGCAGGATCGATCTCATAGCGGATGAAGCAGGTGATCATCTCTCTCTCCCGATTTCGTGGAGAAAGGATCGCATATCCGGCGACGGCAATGGTTTGGTCGTAACCGAACCATCGCTCGTACATAATGAGAGAGGTCAGGAAACCAGCGGCACGAAGCGGACGCCGAGCAGATCCTGTCTCACGAGGCCGCCGGCGGTTTTCTCGATCAGCACAAGCCTCTGCCTCGAGAGCCGCCGGCCGAGCGGCAGGATCATCCGGCCGCCCTCTTTGAGCTGCGCGACGAGGGCGTCAGGCACGCTGGAGGCGGCGGCGGTAACGATAATGCGGTCGAACTCGCGCGGTTCGGGCCAGCCCTTCGTGCCGTCGCCGACAATGGCCGTAATGTTGCCGATGCCGAGTTTCCTGAAGATCGCCGCAGCCGCATCGTGAAGCGCGGCGTGGCGCTCGATGGTGTAGAGATGACGGCAGAGCCGGGCCAGGATCGCCGCCTGGTAGCCGGAGCCGGTGCCGATTTCGAGCACGTCATGCCCCTCCTCGACGCCGAGCTTTTCGGTCATGTAGGAGACGACATAGGGCTGGGAGATGGTCTGCCCGCAGTCTATCGGCAGGGCAATGTCGAGATAGGCGGCCGCGGCCTGCTCCGTGCCGACGAAGGCGTCTCTGGGGACTTCGCCGACCGAATCGAGCACCCGCGGGTCGCAAATGCCGCGCTCCCGCAGATGTCTCACCAGCCCGGCCGCGCGATCGGCCGCCGTCGTCATCGTCATCAGCGCTGCTTTCGCCACGTCTCCAATCCCGCGAGCCGCCCTCGGACTCACATCGTCTCGGGACCAAGACCAAGCTTCAGTTTCCGGCAAGTCTCGATATCGGTCAAATTGAGATGCAGCGGCGTCACGGAAATGAGCCCGCGGCGCAGCGCCCAGAGATCGGTGCCCTCTTCGGGTTCGGAGATCTGCCGGTTGAAGCCGAGCCAATAATAGGGATTGCCGCGCGCGTCCGTCCTGTCGATGATGCGCAGATAATCCTGGTCGCGCTTGCCCTGGGCCGTCACCCCGATGCCGCGCACCTCCTCCGGTTCGACATCCGGAAAATTGACGTTCAGCATCACCTCGTCTGGCCAGCCGGCGGCGATCAGCTTGCGAATCAGCGCCGCGCCATGCGCCATCGGGGTCTGCCAGCGGATTTCGGTGCGTTTTTCGTAATCGATGGCGAGGCTCATGGCGATGGACGGGAATGCGCAGGAGCGTCGCCCTCGATGGCGCCCGCAATCGTGCCGGAATAGGTCACATCGTCCGCGATATTGTGTCCGGCATTGACGCCGGAGAGCACCAGATCGGGCTTCTGGTCCTGGAGAATGTGCCGCACGCACATGATCACGCAGTCGGTCGGCGTGCCCTTCACCGCATAGGAGCGCTCGCCGAGCCTGCGCAGCCGGATCGGCTCGTGCAGGGTCAGCGAATGGGCCGCCCCGCTCTGATCGGTCTCCGGCGCCACCACCCAGACATCATCGCTGAGCTCCGAGGCGATCTGCTGCAGAACGTCGAGGCCCGGCGCTTCGATACCGTCATCATTGGTGACGAGGATGCGCATCAGAAAGAGTCCTTTGCCGTTCATTGCCCTCTCCCCTTGCGGGAGAGGGCGGCGCGAAGCGCCGGGTGAGGGGGCACGCGCTCGCAGTTACACTCGGACTCGCCAACCTTCCTGTACCCCTCACCCACCCGCCTGCGGCGGGAGCCCTCTCCCGCAAGGGGAGAGGGCAACTAGGCAGCCGCCTCGATCACTTCCAATCCGCCCATATAGGGCACCAGCGCTTCCGGAATGCGAATGCTGCCATCCTGCTGCTGATAGTTCTCCAGGATCGCAACCAGCGTGCGCCCGACCGCGAGGCCGGAGCCGTTCAGCGTATGCACGAAGCGCAGATCCTTGCCCTCCTTCGGGCGGTAGCGCGCATTCATGCGCCGCGCCTGGAAATCCCCGCAATTGGAGCAGCTCGAAATCTCGCGATAGGTGTTCTGCCCCGGCAGCCAGACCTCGATGTCATAGGTTTTCCGCGCCGAGAAGCCCATGTCGCCGGTCGAGAGCACGATGGTGCGGTAGGCGAGGCCGAGGCGCTTCAGCACCTCCTCGGCGCAAGCCGTCATGCGCTCATGCTCGGCTTCGGACTGGTCGGGCGTGGTGATGCTGACCAGCTCGACCTTAGAGAACTGATGCAGCCGGATCATGCCGCGCGTGTCCTTGCCGGCGGCACCCGCCTCGGAACGATAGCAAGGAGTATGAGCCGTAAAACGGAACGGCAACGCACTTTCGTCAAGAATTTCGTTCAGATACCACATTTGTCAGTGGCACTTCTGCCGTAGGAATCAACCATTTCAGATCAAAATCATCCTTAAGCAAATTCCTAAAAAAACGATATGGAGCTGCTGCAGACTGAGAGTACAAGTCTCCAGAATTCTTAAGCTTCCCCGTAGGTTTTTGTCAAACCTTGATCAATCACTATGTCAAATTGTGCAAAAAAATCCTCAACTGGTATGCTGATATTGCCATCACCCTTGATAAATTCTGAAGAAAAATTAATCGCCTGAGTCACATTTACTGTATTTGCATGAGCAAAACTAATGAAGAGGTTTCGGAATTTCTCTTTTTCAGGAAGTGGAAGGGGAAGCGCGGCAGGAAAGAGATCGCGCTCAAATTTAGGGAGTTGACCAGTACCGAACATGGCCGCGTCTTTAACTAAAAATGGCGGATTTATCTCTTCATATCCGAATTCGCTCGTATGCAAGTCCAGCATGAAATTGGCGAGCGCGCGCTCCATCCGCGCCAGCACGCCTTTCAGGACCACAAAGCGGCTGCCAGACAGCTTGGCGGCGGTCTCGAAATCCATCAGGCCAAGCGCCTCGCCCAGCTCGAAATGCTGCTTGGCTCATAATTGAATTTCGGCGGCTTGCCGACGCGGCGGATTTCCTTGTTCGCGCTCTCATCGCCGACTGGCACATCCGCGGCGGGCAGATTCGGAATCCCGGCGAGCAACTCGTCCAGCTCGGCCGAAACCTCTTTCTCACGGGCTTCGCCCTTGGCGATCGCGTCCTTCAGATCGCCGATCTCGGCAATCAGCGTCTGCGCCTCGGCCTCGCGCTTGGCGGCCTTGGCCTTGCCGACCTCCTTGGAAATCTGATTGCGCCGCGCCTGCGCCTCCTGCAGCGCGGTGATGGTCTGGCGCCGCTCGCCGTCGAGCGTCTGGATGCGGCCCAGCAGCGCTTCGGCCTGATCCGCCGGCTGCCCGCGCGCCACGAGCGCGTCTTTCAAAATTTCGGGGTTATCCCGGATCAGTTTCAGATCGAGCACGGCACAAATCTCTCAAGACGAGGATCAATGTCGGAAATCGTCAGCAGCTATAGGACGCTCGCCGCCGCGCGTCCACCCCTCGGCGGGAGGCCTCCGCGGTCCCTGCACAGAAAGCGGGATATGCTTTAACAGGCTGCTGAAACGAGATGCTGAGATGGCCGTCGAACCTTCGACATGATCTACAAAGTCCGCCCCCAGTGGACGCCGTCGGCGTGGATGCGTCCAGCACCGGACGTTTTCAGCAGCCAGCTAAGTCGAAGTCGTCCCGCCGCTCTGGCTCTTCGCCGCCGCGCGTCTCTTCTCGATGAGCGTTATGGCAAAGATCGAGCCTTCATAAAGCAGGAGCCCGGGGATCGCCATGCTGATCTGGCTGATCGGATCGGGCGGGGTGAGGAAAGCCGCAACGAGAAAGACGAGCACGATGGCGTAACGCCGCTTCGAGCGAAGATCGTCGGAGGTGATCATTCCGGCGCGGGCAAGCAGCGTCAGAATCACGGGCATCTGAAAACAGATCCCAAATCCGAGGATCAAAGTCATGATCAGCGAGAGATATTCGCTCACCTTCGCCGTCAGCTCGATCTTGACCGGCCCATCTGTCTGCTGCATCGACAGAAAGAACTTCATCGCCAGCGGCATGACGACGAAATAGACCAGCATCGAGCCCAACAGGAACAGGATCGGCGTGGCGATCAGATAGGGCAGAAACGCCTGCCTCTCGTGCCGGTAAAGGCCTGGCGCCACAAACATATAGATCTGCGAGGCGATGATCGGAAAGGCGAGAAAAATGGCGCCGAACAGCGCCAGGCGAAGCTGGGTGAAGAAGAATTCCTGTGGCGCCGTATAGATCATCCCGATCGGGACATCCTCGCCGGCTGCCCAGCGATAGGGCATGACAAGGATGTTGTAGATGTCCTTGGCGAAGAAAATGCAGATGACAAATGCGACGGTGACACCCGCAATGCTCCATAACAGCCGCGTGCGCAGCTCGATCAGATGATCGATGAGCGGAGCTTTTGTGGCATCGATTTCATTGGTATTTGTGGTCACGGAAGGCGCGCCCTACTCATCCGGCCGGCCGGTGTTCGCCATTGACGCGCTGCTCGTGGCCCGCGCCATTGGCCGCCGCACCATCTTTCGGCGCAGGAGCTGCCGATTGCGGGGCGGCGGGCTTATCCTCGGCAGCCATTGGCGTTGCCGTGCCTGTCGAGGCGGTACTGGCCGCTTCACCGTCGGTATGTGGCGGCAAAGGCAGGGGCACACCCGGCTCGTCGCCAGCCGGTTCAGTCTTGGCAGGCGTCGGCGTGTCGGTGCTCAGCGAGGTTTGCGCGTCCCGCGCCGCTTCCTCGATCTGATTCTTGATCTGGTTCAGCGGATTGTGCTGCTGCAGGGCGCGCATCTCCCGCTGCAAGTCCTCGCCGCCGGCCTCGCGCACCGCCTCATCGAATTGCCGGCGGAATTCGTCGGCCGAACGGCGCAGCTTGCCCAACATCTGCCCAAGCGTGCGCAGGAGTGCCGGCAATTCCTTCGGTCCGATGACCAGAATTGCCACGATGAGGACGATCAGCAATTCTGACCAGGCGATATCGAACATGGCGGATCAAACTCTAAATGTGAGAGCAAGAGGCAGCATAAGCCGCGGCGATGAAAATCGATAGCCCCGCAACCGCGCGGCTGCCTCATCCGGCGTGCATCTTATCGGACGAGGACAGCGTGCATCACTTTTGCCGGCGGAATGCTCCTCGATTGTCTTCCTGTCGGTGGTAACGCCTTCGTCGCTGTCATCGTTCAGGCCGCGCTTAAAACTCTTGATGCCTTTGGCGAGGTCACCCATGACTCCGGAAATTTTGCCGCGCCCAAAAAGAACGACGATCAGAAGCACCACGACCAACAGTTGGAACAGGCTCGGCGACATTTCTCACCTTCGCAATAACGCTCATGGCCGCATCGTCGTAACTTACGCTCAATCGGATGACACCGCAAGCAAGGCACCGTTCGCCCAAAGTCCGGATGTGCCACCGCGGGACGGAAATATCAAGACGGGCTAGGGCGGCGCCCGATCAAGCCTGTCTTTTCAGCCTTGACGCTGCCTCAAAAGATTAAAAACCGGCCTGCGGAGCTCGGGCTGGACCGCATCGGCCGCCGGATCCTCGTCCGCTTCGGCGAGCGGTTCCTCGGGCTCTACAGGCGTCCCGTCGCCAGGGCCATCCTCATCGAGCGGGTCTTCATCCGCGGTCAATGCGGCTGAATCGTTCGGCTCCGGCACGGCAAAGCCGGGCGGCAGATTGCTGTCGAGTAGGCCTGCCCCCTTCAGCTCGGCAAGACCGGGCAGGTCCTTGACGCTGTCGAGGCCGAAATGCTCCAGAAATACGTCGGTCGTGCCATAGGTCACGGGACGGCCCGGCGCACGCCGCCGGCCGCGCAAGCGCAGCCAGCCCATTTCCAGGAGCACGTCGAGCGTGCCCTTCGAGGTCGAAACACCGCGGATTTCCTCGATTTCGGCGCGCGTGACCGGCTGATGATAGGCAATGATGGCGAGCGTCTCGAGGGCCGCCTTAGACAGCTTTCGCGGCTCGACCGAGTGCCGCTCCAGAATGAAGGAGAGGTCCGGCGCGGTGCGGAACGCCCATTTTCCGGCGACCCTCACGAGATTGACGCCGCGCCCCGCATAGAGGTTCTGCAGCTCTTCGAGCAGCGCGGCGATGTCGTCCTTGCCGGTGAAATATTCCGTGAGCGCGGTCTCTTCCACCGGCTCGCGCGCGGCGAACAGCACGGCTTCGAGAACCCGCAGCTTTTCCCATCGCTCGGCTGAGGGAAGCCTTGCGACATTCGCGGCAAGCGGATGCGGCGGCGGCGGCTCGCGGGCTGGAAGCGGCAGACGCCCCTGGTTCTGATCGTTCTTATCTTTCTCCGGCATATCGGACATCCCATCTTGAAAGGCGCACAGCTAACGCCCTGCCCGCCTCTCGAAAAGCGGAAACCAAACGCTCGTCAACGTACAGATGTAGGATCGCTGATGCCGCCCTTTGAGGGCCTTTGCTTCAGCCAGCGGACATAAATCGGCGCATAGGGCCTGGCCTGGCGGATCTCGGTGAAGCCTTCGCGCGTCAATTCCAGGGTCGCGCCGAAGGAACTCGCAAGGGCGGTTTTGCAGACTTCGCTGTCGCGCAAATATTGCTCGATATAGCTTTCCAGGATCGACCAGTTGGCCGACCGGCCGAACAGACGAACGAGCAGCTCGCGCGCCTCGCGCACCGACCAGACCTTACGCCCGCCCATCTTCACCGGCATGACGGCATTGCGGCCGCGCTGATCGGCATAGGCCTTGAGAAGGTCGTAGACGCTTGCCCAATATTCGCTCTTGCGCACGGTCCGGATGCCTTCCGGGGCGCCGCGCGAGAAGAAATCGAGCCCGAGCCGCTTGCGGCCAAAAAGTCGGGCGACAACGTCGCGCATGGCCTCGAGCCGCTTCAGCCGGAACGCAAGGTGAAGCGCCATTTCCTCGCCGCTGAGGCCGTCATCCGGCCTTGCCTCGGCAGGAAGCAACAGTTTTGACTTGAGGAAGGCAAGCCATGCGGCGGTCACCAGATAGTCGGCGGCGATTTCGAGCCGCAATGTTCGCGCATTGTCGATGAATTCGAGATATTGCTCGGCAAGCTGCAGGATCGAAATCTTCGACAGATCGACTTTTTGCGTCCGTGCCAAGCTGAGCAGCAGGTCGAGCGGCCCTTCATAGCCATCGAGCGAAACCAGCAGCCGCTCGGACGGGGCGAGATGTCGTCGAACGGCACGACATTGGCGAAATCGCCGCCATCGGCCTGCCCGGCCCTGAAACGGCTCGTCTGCGTCGCCTGTGTCCTGTGTTGGCTTGCGCTCATGATGCTCGAAGCAAATAGCTTAAAATCATCGGCATCATGGCTGATTCATGCAATTTCGCCTAGTGTGGCGTCTCGCAATTGCCTTTGCCGCGGCCTCAAAGGCAATTGCGAGACATAAGCCACACTAGAAATTAGTTCTTCTTTGAATTGCCTTGGCGAGCTTGCGGCAAGGATGAAGGCAATTCGGAGACGGACACGAGTCCCATTCCGAAGTTCGCCTTATCATAGCCGCACCTAATGTAGCGAACTTCGGAATCTCAAGGGACGCTAAGGCCATGATTTTGCTCGTGTGATTCAGATCCAGAAGTTCGTTCTGAGTCGAGCCGCAAAACCTGACGATCTTCTGGATCATCACACTAGCACTTCGCCAAGCAGAGCTTCGGCGCGGGCCTCGTCGAACGGCTGGTCGGGCGTCAGGCGGGCGCGGGCGGCATCGAAGCGGTGGGCGGCGTCGCCGCCAAGTTCGGGCGAGGCGGAGGCGACGGCCTCCATCTCCTTGAGGCTGCCGCTGCAATGCAGCGCCACGTCACATCCCGCAGCCAGGACCGCGCGCGTGCGCTCGGCCATGGTGCCGGAAAGCGCGCCCATGCCGATATCGTCGCACATCAGAAGGCCGTCAAAACCGATTTCGCCGCGCACGACGTCGCCGATAATTCGCGGCGACGCGCTTGCCGGCGCGTCCGGGTCGATCGCCGGGATCAGCACATGGGCGGTCATTGCAAGCGGCAGGTCGCGAAGGGATTTGAACGGCACGAAATCCGTCCGGCTCATCTCTTCGCGCGTCGCCCTGATCACAGGCAGCGAGGCGTGGCTGTCGGCCTCCGCCCGGCCATGGCCCGGTATGTGCTTGATCACCGGCAGAACGCCGCCGTCGAGATAGCCTTCGGCAACCGCGCGGCCAAGGGCCGAGACCACGCCCGTCGTGGTGCCATAGGCGCGGTCACCGATGACGTCATGGGCGCCGGGCACCGGCAGGTCAAGCACGGGCGCGCAATTGACGTTGATGCCGAGGCTAGCGAGGTCGCGGGCGATCAGCCGAGCGCCGAGCCGGGCCGCCTCTAAGCCGAGTTCCGGTCTGCGCAGATAGAGATCACCGAAACGGCGCCCTGCCGGGTAGCGCCGCCAAATGGGCGGAACCAGCCGTTGGACGCGACCGCCCTCCTGGTCGATGAGGACCAAGGCCTGGCGATCATCGACCGCCTCGCGAAACGCTTCGACAAGGCGGCGGATCTGCTCAGGGGCCACGCAATTGCGCTTGAACAGGATGAGGCCGCATGGGCGAGCATCGTGAAAAAAGCGGCGCTCGCCTTCGCTCAGCTGCGATCCCGCGCAGCCGCTGACGAATGCCTTGAGGCCGCTGCCCGCAAGCCCGGGACCGGCCACGGCGTTCTAGTCTTTGCGGGCGAAGCAGCCCTTCATGCCGGCGCCCTTCAGGCGCTCGCAGAGCTGGTCGGCGTCGTTCTTGTTGTCGATCGGCCCGACCAGCAGCCGGAACCAGACGCCCTTATCACCGAGGTCGACCTTGCGTACCGACGGCGAATAATTGCCGAGCACGGAGGCATATTTCTGCTGCAGGCTGGCGAATGCGGCAATCGCCGCCGCCTGGTCATTGCGGGCGGCGATCTGGACGAAATAAGCGCCCGATGCACCGGCCAACTCCGTGATCTGCGGTGCCTGCTGCGCAGCGCTGGCAACCCGCTGCGCCGGCCGCTGGGCGGCAGTCTGTGGTTGCTGGTCGGTCGCTTCCGGCTCAGACGGCGTCGGATTGACAACGCGCGCTGGAGCAGCCGTCGGTTCCGTCGTCACGACGATCCCGGTGGACACGCTGTCCGGCGCCGGGCTTCCTGCCGCGACTCGCTGGACCTTCGACTCCACTGGTTGCTGACTGCCGTCCGGACCGAAGGTCATGGTCCGAACCGTTCGCGGTGCATCGGGTGACTTGGCACCACCCGCCGCGGACGGCGAGTCGTCAGTCTTCTGTGCCTTGAGCGCATTTTCGATGCGTTCCTCAAGCGTTCCGCCGCCCGTCGCCGCAACGCTGGCGGTACTTTTACCCTGACCGGAAGGCTTATCGCCGCTCGCAAGCTTTGTCGGGCCCGACCCGTCGCCGCTGAGACGATCGTAAATCAGCTTATTGCCGTTGGGAAAATCACGCCCGCCTGGATCGGTCGGCTGCTCTTTCACCGGACGATTATCTGCGGCAATCAGGGACGGAGCGCCGCCGCGCTCTCCATTCGTCGTCTTGTACACGTAAGCCAAGCCGCCGCCGGTCACGATAGCGCCGAGAAGGACCGCCGCCATCAGCCGCTTACGGCCGCCCCCGCGCGCGCCACCATAGTCCTCGGCGTCGTAATCATCTTCATCGGCGAAGAAATCGGCGTCGAGATCATCGTCGGGAATCGTCGCCGGCGGATGAAACGGGCGCACGGCGGAGGGCGCGGGCGCCTGATCGTAATTGTCCCACTCGGACCCACGCGGCTCATCGAAGCCGGAATTGATCGTGTGCACGCCGTGATGTCGCTGAGCGGGCTCGGAGCCGTAGGGCGGGGGCTGATCGGCCGCATATCCGCGATCATCATAGCCACCGCCGAAACGGGACGGCGGCGGGGGCGGCGCGCGATCCTGCTCCGGCTCGGGAGCGAAAAACCGATCATGGACCGACTGCGCATCGGATCCCAACGCATCGTCGTGCGGCGGGTAATAGGCCGGAAACTGCTGCCCATTGGCATTTTGATAGGGGTCACGCTGCCAGTCGGCGTCATATCCGCCGGACGAGGGCGGCGCGTAAGGGTCAGCGGCCGGGCCATTGTAATAAGGATCCTGTGCAGGCGGCTGCGCACGCGGAAACGGCTCGGGCGCTGGACCGCGAGGCGGCGGCGCACCGCGGCCGGCATCGTCCCAGTCACGCTCGGACCGCCCAGGTCCCCGGCGTTCAGGCTTGGCGAAGGCTTCGGGCTTGTAAGCGGAAAAGGACGGCTGGGCTTTTTCGGGCATTTGGCGATCAGGAGGTCCAGCCGGAGCCGTCCTGCTGCCGGAAGCGATCTTGGCGATTTCTGAGCCGGAGCGGAGGAATGACCAGCACGCCCCTGCTGTGAGGGCGGATAATCACGGTTGCCAGGTTGGCCGCGCCGGAATCCTCTCGGATCGTCAGACATAGACATTTGTCACTGTTCCTCTGCCCTGAACCCAGCTTGGCCAAAAGCGGGATTAAGTTTCAGCGCATTTCAGAAATTGGTTGAACGCCCAATATCCCAAGGCCCGACCGTATTACCTGCGCGACGGCCGCAACGAGCGCTACGCGCGCCCTGGTAAGCTCCTGATCGCCGCCGACAATGAACCGTAAATGTGGCAACTCTTTGCCTCGGTTCCATAGCCCATGAAACTCGCTTGCAAGCTCATAAAGGTAGAAGGCAATACGGTGCGGCTCGTGCGCCTGAGCCGAAGACTCGATAATGCGAGGATAATGCGACATCCGCTTTATCACGGCAAGTTCTGCCTCGTCCCGCAACAGCTCAATACGGGCGCCGGCGAGCGCTTTTCCACCTGTTTCTAGCCCGGGTGCCAGTTCCTGAACATTGCGCATCACCGACTGAGTTCGCGCATGGGCGTACTGAACATAAAACACCGGGTTGTCCCTGGACTGTTCTACCACCTTGGCGAAATCGAAATCGAGCACTGCGTCATTCTTGCGGAACAGCATTATGAAGCGCACCGGTCCCGGTCCGACTTCGTCAACCACCTCTCGCAGGGTCACGAAGGACCCCGAGCGCTTCGACATCTTCACGGGCTCGCCGGCGCGGAGCAGCCGCACGAGCTGGCAGATCTTGATGTCCAAATCGGCGGCGCCGCCGCTCAGAGCCGCGACCGCCGCCTGCAGCCGTTTAACATAACCTGCGTGGTCGGCGCCGAAGACATTGATCATATGGTGAAAGCCGCGCCGTAGCTTGGAGCGGTGATAAGCCATATCCGAAGCGAAATAGGTATAGCTGCCGTCTGATTTGACGAGTGCGCGGTCGACATCGTCGCCAAATGCCGTAGCCCGGAACAATGTCTGCTCGCGATCCTCCCAGTCATCCGGGAGCTTGCCTTTCGGCGGCGGCAGACGGCCTTGGTACATGAGGCCCTTTGCCGCCAACTCCTCGATCGTCTCCTGAACTTCGTTATGCTCCCCTTCGATCAGGGACCGCTCCGAAAAGAACACGTCGTGACGGATGCCGAGCTCGGCGAGATCGGCGCGGATCATCTCCAGCATCATCGCGATCGCCTTGGCCCTCACGACCGGCAGCCATTCCGCCTCTGGGAGATTGTGAAGGCGCGTGCCGTGCTCTTTGGCGAGGGCCTCGCCGACCGCGCACAGATAATCGCCAGGATAGAGGCCGTCCGGAATCTCTCCGATCTGTTCCCCGAGTGCCTCGCGGTATCTGAGGAAGGCCGAGCGCGCCAGCACATCGACCTGGGCGCCGGCGTCGTTCACATAATATTCGCGCGCTGACGTCATAGCCGGTGAAGGCGAGAAGATTGGCGAGCGCGTCGCCGAACACCGCGCCGCGCGTATGGCCGACATGCATCGGCCCGGTCGGATTGGCGGACACGTATTCGACATTGATCTTTTCGCCCTTGCCAACATCGGATCGTCCGTAAGCGTTGCTTTCGGCCAGCATTGCTGCCAGAAGCTTTGGCCAGAATTCCGGCTTGAGCGTCAGATTGATGAAACCAGGACCGGCAATCTCAAGCCTCTCAATATCCGGATCTTCCTTCAGATAGCCGGCGAAGCGGGCCGCCAGATCGCGCGGCTTCATCTTCGCCTCCTTTGCCAGAACCATCGCAGCATTGGAGGCGATATCGCCATGCGAGGCATCGCGCGGCGGCTCGACCGTCAAGGCGGAGATGTTGCACTCCGCCGGAAGGACGCCCTCGTCCTGCAGGGCCCGCGCGGCTTCGAGAAAGCGCGCCTCAAAATGCGAAAAGATATTCATGCCGATCGATCCGGTGTGCAGTAACGAGCCAAATGGCGCGGGCTATCCGCTAACGCAATCGCGGCGTATCGTCAAATAGGCGGCGGTGCGTGTCGATCGCCATGCGGTCGGTCATGCCGGCCACGAAATCGCTGACCACCCTGCCCTTCTGGCCGGTCTCGGCTTTCTGGCGCCACTCATCGGGCAGCGTGTCCGGATGATCCAGAAAGATGATTAAACAAGTCGCGCACGATCTTCTGCGCGCCGTTCATGATCGTGCGGATGCGGGGATGAAAATAAACCTCATCGAACAGAAAGCGGCGCAGTTCCGCGATCTCGCGGCCCATCTTGCCGGAAAAGGCGGCGATCGGCGCTCCCGCAGTCCGGATTTCGTCCGGCGAGGCGGGCCGCAGGCTCTCGAGACGCCGCAGGGTCTCGTCCGCCAGATCATGGACCATGGCGCTGATCATCCGGCGATTGACTTCGTAAATCAGGCGGTTCTCCGGCAGCGGGCCGTGCCTGGCCTCGACCTCGCGAATGAAGACGCCGACCAGCGGCACGTCGCGCAGCCGGTCGACGGCGATCAGCCCGGCACGCAGCCCATCGTCGAGATCGTGGTTGTTGTAGGCGATATCGTCGGCGAGGGCCGCAACTTGCGCCTCGGCCGAGGCATGGCTCGCCAGGTCGAGATCATGCGTCGTGCCATATTCGACGATAGCCTGGGGCAGCCCCTCGGCGGCGTAGCGCGGCGTCGGAGCACCCTCGTCGGTCAGCAGCGGGCCGTTGTGCTTGACGAGACCTTCGAGTGTCTCCCAAGTCAGGTTGAGGCCGTCGTAGGATGCATAACGGCTCTCCAGCTTCGTCACCGTGCGCAGGCTCTGAGCGTTATGGTCGAAGCCGCCAAAAGGCTTCGTCAGGTCATGCAGCGCCTCCTCGCCCGCATGGCCGAATGGCGGGTGGCCGAGGTCGTGGGCGAGCGCGATCGTCTCGGCGAGATCTTCGTCGAGCCGCAGCACGCGGGCAAGGGTCCGCGCGATCTGTGCCACTTCGAGGCTATGCGTGAGCCGGGTGCGGTAATGGTCGCCCTCGTGATAGATGAAGACCTGGGTCTTGTAGGTTAGCCGGCGGAACGCCGCCGAATGGATGATCCGGTCCCGGTCCCGCTGGAACGGCGTGCGCAGAGTGCAGCCGGTCTCCTCGTGGAGACGCCCGCGGCTCTGCGAGGCCGAGCAGGCGTAAGGCGCAACCGGCCGCTCGACGAAGCGGGCATGCATCGACATTGGCGGCATCCAGTCCTTGCTTCCGCCAGCAGCTCCCCCTGGCGCCGGACGGAATGATTGACAAAAGCCCCTCAATCCCCACTTCCATAGTGGTTATTCCACGTAACGGCAATTTACGCAATTCGACGGCAAGAGCTATGACAGCGGTGCAAGTGACAGACCGTGCGGCCCGCCGCATATCTGAGATCGTCGCAGGCGAGCCTCGCGGCACGATGCTGAGGGTCAGCATCAAAGCCGGCGGATGCACTGGGTTTCAATATTCCTTCGATCTCGTTTCGGATCGCGAGGATGGCGATCATGTCATCGAAAAAGGCGGCGCAATGGTCCTGATCGATGAGGTGTCCTTGCCGCTGATGGCCGGAGCCCAGATCGACTTCGTCGATGATCTGATCGGGGCTGCATTCAAGGTCAACAACCCGAACGCCACCGAAACCTGCGGCTGCGGGACTTCATTCACGATCTAACAGCCTGCCGAAAAACCCTCGAGTGCTCAATTTCCAGCTAATCGTGCGCGGAAATCCGCCGAGCCCGCTCGTTCATGCCAACGCATTCCGGTCGGGCTCAAAGGCTGGAAAAATCACTGTGGCTGCCGGCCGGCGGCAGGCGCATTGGTGACGCCTCCGGTCTTGATCTCGCCCGGACGGCTTAGCAGGACGCCGCCGACGATGACAGCGAGCAGGATCGAGAAAAGCAGGACCCAGATCATTAGGCGCGGCCCCGTTCCCTGCCTCGCCTGGACCGCAGAGCGGATCAGACGGCGCTGTTTGCGGGGCGGCGCCCCGTTGCGATTCATCTCGTTCACGGATCAGTCCTTCATTACCGGCATCGGAGCCTAACCGCTGCCCCGCCGACAGGTTCCGAAGGCAGGGAACTCAGGCGCTGCTCTCCCGTTGACGAAATGCGACAACCAAGGAGAGAGTCGATGCCTGCGAAATCCAAAGTGCAGCAGAAAGCTGCCGGCGCGGCCTTGTCGGCAAAGCGAGGCGAAACGCCGAAATCGAAGCTGAAAGGCGCATCTCGCGGAATGGCGAAATCCATGACCGAAAAGCAGCTCGAGGAGCTGGCCGGGACGAAGCGCAAGAGCCTGCCGAACAAAAAGCACTGACGTCTTCCGGCAAGGCCCTCGGCGCGGTCAACCCCGCGACAAAAAGCCCGGCGGCTCAAGATCCACCGGGCTTCTTTGCGCCTCCCGCCGAGACCATTAGTTGGTTTTCACGGGCTGGGCCGAGGCTTCCTTCTCCTGATAGACGAAATTCGGAGCCGACTTCAGGGTCGACTTATCGGTGTCGAGACGGGCGACCCGCTTGCTGTTCTTGTCCATTGCGATTTGCAAACGGTTGAACGGCACGCCCACATCCTTTTCGCCGATACCGAGAAAACCGCCAACACCGATCACGGCTACAGAGGGCTTGCCAGACGGATCGATGACGAGATCGTTGACGTCGCCAAGATTGTCACCCGCCGAATTCTTCACCTTCATGCCGATAAGGTCACTCGCCAGGATATCGCCGGAGTTGACGCTGGAGGAAAACTCGATCGGGCCGGTCTTGTTCGTGTCCATCGTCGTCTGCGTATCAAGCGTCGCCTTGGGCGCCGTGGGGCTATTCGTCGTCGCAGCCGGCGGCGTGGCGGGCTGCGTCGCACCCGTATTGGATTGGTCCTGAGCCATCACACCGGTGGCCAGAAGCGCCGCGGCTGCGGCGGCGATGGTCATGGATCTGAATTTCATTTCCGTTATCCTCTCCTATGTTGGACGAAGACGGCCAATGAACCGGCCTGCCATGCGCGAGGCAATGATCTCCGGCCGTTGGCCTTCCTCAGCCCAACGCATGCGGCTTAGGAGAGTTCCAACCAATTTTGCTTGGGAACTGGCCGGAACTTTGATCGACGTTGAGAGTTACGTCGCAAGTCAGGTGATTATGAGTGGGAGTTAAACGGCGATGCGCGGAATTCTGTTGTGGCTCTTGGGCTTGCCGATACCTATTATTATCTTGCTATACATCTTTCACGTCATCTGAGGATTTTGCATCCGCCGGCGGTTGCAATCTGCCGGATCTTCATTTACGAGCGGGCTTCAGTCTGAATTCACGAAGATCGACTGGTGAGCGGATGCGCTCGGCACGGTCTGTAGCTTCGCCCGAACCGGCTCGGCTCGCGTCTTGATCGGCGCATAGACCTGCTTTTGCGCCTCGACGACCAGAACGCCGGAAAAGCCGGGCCAGGCGAAAAGGCCGAGACGCTCCCAGGCAACCGCAGTGTTCAGCACGATGCGCCGATTGATCGGCGGCATGAACAGGCTCGGCCACCAGCCCGTCGGGACGTAGAGGCAATCGGCGAGAAGCCGCTCAAGCTGGCGACGGCTGTAGGGGTGGCCATGGCCGAACGGGGTCGTGTCCATGCGCGCCCAGACCCCCCGCCGGTTGGGGACGACAAGCAGCAGCCGTCCTTCCGGCTTCAACACCCGCCAGATCTCCCGAAGCACCGGACGCGACACGCCGCAATGCTCGAGGCAATGCACGGCGAGCACGCGATCGACGCAGGATGTCGCGACCGGCAGCGCGGTCTCGCTCGCAAGAAAGCTGCAGACGGGCCCCTCCTCCGGCCAGCGTATGACACCCTGCTCGCTCGGCATACACAAGAGCTGTCGCCGGGCTTCCCCGTGGAACTGGCGCATGAACGGCGCGGCAAAGCCGATTCCCAGAATGGAGTTGCCGCTGACGTTGCTCCAGACACTGCGGATACGGTGAGCGAGCAGCCGGCGGGCAACGCCGCCGAGAGCCCCCTGATAGAATTCGCTCAATTCGCTGACGTCAGGACGCATTCTGCGGTCACCCTTTTGCCGGTGCGTGTCCTTGAAGAGCCGACCGGATGCGCCTTTATGATACGAAGGCAGCGCAATGCGAATATCCAACCCGCCGAATCCGACCTCGGAGACAACGATGGCTGAGCTCACTATCCATCAATTCATTTGCCGAAGCGATAATTTCGGCGTGCTTGTCCACGATCCCGAATTCAACATCACAGCGGCGATCGACACGCCGGATCCAGCCGCGATCCGCAGAGAGTTGCTCAATAATGGCTGGACGCTGACGCATATCCTGACGACCCATCATCACCAAGATCACACTGCCGGTCACGCCGAGTTGAAGCGGGAGACCGGCTGCGTCATTGTCGGTCCCGCAAAGGAGGCGGACCGGATTCCCGGCATCGACAGCAAGGTCTCCGAGGGCTCCGAGTTCGGCTTCGGTGGCCATCCCGTCCGTGTCATCGAGACCCCAGGTCATACGCTCGGCCATGTGGCTTATTGGCTTCCCGGCGACAATGTGGCTTTTGTCGGCGATACGTTATTTTCCTTAGGCTGTGGCCGGATTTTCGAGGGCAACGGCGAGATGATGTGGAAATCTCTGCAAAAGCTTATGGCTTTGCCGAAGGAAACGCTGATTTATTGCGGCCATGAATATACTCAGTCCAACGCGGCCTTTGCGCTCACGGTCGAACCGAACAATCTATCCCTTCGGCAAAGATCTGAGGAAATACAGGCTCTGCGCGCCCAGGGTCGGGCCACGTTGCCTGTGCGCCTCTCGGCGGAACTGGCCCAGAACCCCTTCCTGCGTCCGGACAGTCCCGAAATCCAGGAACGCCTCGGCATGGTCGGCCACCCGCTCGCCACAATTTTTTTGGAACTTAGAGAGCGGAAGGATCATTTCTAGGCGCATGGATGGGGAAAACCGGACTCACAGTCCGGCCCATGCACCACCGGGGCGAATTGTGGATAAGGCAAACATTATGTCAGAGCGCTTGCGGCGCCGGTGGGATTGCCGTTTAATTGTTCGTGACCAAAGAGAAACGATTCGTCCTGACGTGTTAGGGGCGATAGCGGAGAATTAAAAAAAATCAGGAACGAAGGCGATGCCAGAAAGTTCAAGCGATCCCTGGGAAGTTCGCTTGGGCTTTATGAGGGCCATATTGGTACGTCTTCGGAGTAATAAAATGTCCGACATGCGGCAAGCATGCGGGCATCATGTATATAGCGGGGTGTACGGATATGGTTCCGGTGAACGCGGGTGTTTGTCTATCCGCGCTATTTATTGACTTCGATAATATCTATTTGTCGCTCAAAGGCCGGGACGACGAAGCTGCGTCTCGTTTCGCGAGAAATCCGTCTTATTGGCTGAGCCGCGTCGTCTCGGGCGCTCTCGTTCGTACCGACAATCCGTCGCCGCCGATGCGCCGCCGCATCGCTGTGGGCCGGTGCTACGGCAACCCGGTGCCGCGGCGCTCCGGGCGTGAGGGCACAGGCGATCCGACGTCCTTCGCCTTCGTGCGCCACAGCTTCATGCGGGCCGGTTTGGAGGTGGTCGACTGTCCGCATCTGACGTCGCAGTTCAAAAACAGCTCCGACATCCGCATCGCCTGCGATGTCCGCGACTATCTCGACCATCCGACCCGCTTCGATGAATTCATCATCCTGTCGGGCGATGCCGATTTTACGCCGGTGCTGCTCAGCCTGCGTTCTCACAACCGGCAGACTATCATCTATACAAACGAATATACCTCGCCTTACTACAAGGCGTTCTCCGACGGCCGTATCCGCGAGGAGGACATGATCCGTTGCCTGCTGCAGCCTGATGCTTTGGGCGCGCCTGACGAGTTGGGTCCCATCCCGATCCCCCTCCAACCGGCAGAGCCGGCGCCGCGCACCCGCGCGTCAGCGAGCCTGCCGCCGCGCCGGAAGGCGGCCGCGGCTGTCGCCGACGCCACGCCCAAGCGCAAGGCGATCGGCAACGCCTCGGAAGCGGCAATCCAGTCGCTGATCGACGACTTCAGGGTCATCGGCGAGGAGATCCTGAGCCTTGTGCTCGATGTTGTCGAAAACGCGGAAAAGCCCGTGCCGCTGGCTTATCTGGCCGACCGCGCACAGAAGACGCTCGGTCATCCCAAGACCATCGGCACGAACTGGGCGGGATCGGGCGGTTTTCTGAATTTCCTGAGCCAGAACTTGCCGGACCATCTGCGCCTCTCCGACAAGCCTCCGCACTTCGTCCTTGATCAGAAACGGCACAGGGTTCGTGAAGAGATCCGCGCCGTGGATCCACCGTGCCCCTGCCCCTGATCCGCAGGTGCCGGCCCCCCGGCCGCAGCCTCAGCCCGAACCGGAGTCCGTTCCGGTTCGGTCGCGGGAGCAGCCGAGCGGCGGGAATGGCCGGCTCGCCGAGTTGCAGCGCTCCATCACCCGGATTTATGAGGCGTGCCAGGCGCCGCCGCTGCCGCCGAGCGAATATCAGCTTCTTTTTACTCTGATCGCCGCCGAGGTTCGGGAGAATGGCTTTGCGCCGGAGCGTTCGGCTCAGGCGGTGGTGACGCGCGCAGCCGCGGCGGGCCTGAAGTTGTCCCTGAAGGATGTGTCGTTTGTTCTGGACGCCGTCGACGAGATCGACCCTTGGTTAGAACATACCAAGTCGCCGGCCGCGGTTGCCAGGGCCTACCGGGACTACGTCCTGACGCGCTGCTCCCAGGTCGGCCTGGATCTGACCGATGATGAATATCAGCTGATCCAGGTCTGGTTCGGAGCGAGTCAATGGACAAGCCCGTCCGGAGGCGCCGAGGCGGCCCGATCGGATGCGCCTCCCGCGCATGAGTTGCCGCGCCGTCACGGACAGCCCGATCTGGGACTGCCTTCGCCGAACACTCAAAGCGGTATAGCGATTCCGAGCGAGTTCGGCATGCCGGAAAGCGAACGGCAGGCACAGCCCGCCGTGCCGTCCAGCAATTTGCGCTACTCTTTCCTGAAGCACGGGTAGCAGTGGCGTCCGCACTGCGCAGCCATGCGCTGGCGGGGTACCGGATGGCCGGGGCTTAGACGCCGGCCTTTACGGTGGGTGTCTCGGGCGCCGGCCCCCGTTGCATCAACATATCTTTCGAGGCAAGCAGCGCTCCGCCCGTAATTGCAGAAGCCGCAATCCAAAGCGCGGGGCTGCCTTCGGCGAGGCCGAAGAGAACCAGCAGAAGCGTCGATAGCAGCGGCGCGAAATAGGCGGATGTGCCCAGCACGCGCAGATCGCCATGCTTGCAACCGTGATCCCAGACATAAAAGGCGAGGCCGACCGGGCCGACGCCGAGCCCGGCCACGGCGATCCACTGCATGGCGCTGAGCGGCCAGGCCGTCGTCTCCAGCGCGAAATGAGCGACGGCGCCGGCAAGGGCGGTTGCCGTGCAATAAATCGCAACGGCGCTGCTTGGAACGGCTGGGAAAAGCCGTGAGAGGACGGAATAGCTCGACCAGGTCAGCGCCGAAAGCAGCGCGGCGCCATAACCGGCAAGCGCATCAGAGCTCAGCGAAGGGAGCGCTCTACCCTTGGTGATGGCCAGCGCTGCCCCGGCAAATGCGGCGGCCGCGCCGATCAGGTGATGCCAGCGCAAGCCGCTATCCATTTTCGGCAGGAGTGCGGAGAACAGGACGATCAAAAGCGGCCAGAGATAGTTGACGAGATTGGCCTCAAGCGGCGGCGCCAGGCTGAGGCTCAGGAAATAGAAGAAATGAAAGCCGAGCAGCCCGCTGACGCCAAGGATGCGCCGCCGAACAGGTCATGCGCTGAAGTTCGGTGCGCGCGGACGACCAGGCCGCAAGATAGATGAGTCCGATTGAGGCTCCGACCGCAAAACTCATCGCCACAAGTTGAAGGGGCGGCACGCCCGCCGCCAATACGGTCAGCGGCGCGAGCGTCGCCCAGAGCAACACGGCAACCAGCCCGATCAGAGTTGCGCGCCGGCCGCTCACGCGAGGCCACCCGCCCGGTGCTGCGGCGATCCGCTGTCTGTGCTTAAATCTGCGAAAATCGGCGCCCGCCACGCGTCGCTTGCGCCCGACGCCCGGTCAACCCCACCGCATCCGGTTAGCCGGCAATATATTGACCGCCATTGATGGTCAGCGTCGCGCCGGTGATGAAGGCCGCCTCGTCGCTCGCCAGAAAGGTCACGCAGCGGGCAATCTCGCTCGCTTTGCCGAGCCGTCCGACCGGGATCTGGGCGATGATGCTTTCGAGGACCTTTTCCGGAACCGCCGCCACCATGTCGGTGTCGATATAGCCCGGCGCGATGCAGTTGACCGTGATGCCCTTGCGCGCCGTTTCCTGGGCAAGCGCCTTGGTGAAGCCGATGATGCCGGCCTTGGCGGCGGAATAGTTGCGTCTGCCCCATCTGGCCCTTCTGGCCGTTGATCGAGCCGATATTGATGATCCGGCCCCAATTGCGGTTGCGCATGCCGTCGATGATCGGCCGCGCCATGTTGAACATGGAGCTGAGGTCGACGGCGATCACCTCGTTCCACATCTCCGGCGTCATTTTCTGAAGCATGGCGTCGCGCGTGATGCCCGCATTGTTGACGAGCACCTCGACCGGGCCGACTTCGGATTCGACCCGCTTCAGCCCGGACGCGCAAGCCTCATAATCTCCAACGTTCCATTTATAGACTGGGATGCCGGTTTCGGCCTGGAATTGCTGGGCGGCTTTGTCATTGCCGCCATAATTGGCCGCAACGCGAAAACCTTTCTCACTCAGGGCGATGGAAATCGCGTGCCCGATTCCCCTTGTGCCGCCCGTCACGACTGCCACCCTGGCCATGCGCTACCTCCCAACCTCATGCGTGATTCTAGACGATTATATTTGTCAGTATGAAGAAGTCGCACCGCGATGGCTAGACGCAGCTATAGACGAACAGGCAGCCACCGCCGGTCTGGGCGGATTCGATGCTGCCACCGAGCGCGCCGTCATATCCGCCAGGAAATAGCGCTTGCGGCCCTTCTAGGTATGAGGTTATGAATCGATATATACAGCCGGATATATCGAGGATGAGCGTGACCATGGCAAGCAAGACCTCCTTTTCATGCAGAAAGCGCATTTTGCGGCTCTTGGCCGTGTTCGTGCTCTCGGTGGCCGGACCGATTTTCGCGGCCAGCGCCGCGCGCGCCGGCGAGGTCAAAGTCGCCGTCGCCGCCAACTTCACCGAGGCAGCGAAGGAGATCGGGGCGCTGTTCGAGAAGGCAACGGGGCACAAGGCGGTCTTCAGCTTCGGCGCGACTGGCCAGTTCTATACGCAGATCACCCAGGACGCGCCGTTCGATGTGTTTCTGGCCGCCGATCAGGAGCATCCGCGAAAAGCGGTCACCGACGGCTTTGCCGTTCCGGATAGCATTTTCACCTACGCGACCGGCAAGATCGTGCTGTTCAGCAACAACAAAGATCTGGTCAAAGGGGAAGCCACACTAAAAGACGGCGGTTTCTCCAAGATCGCCATCGCCAATCCGGCAATCGCCCCCTATGGCGCGGCCGCCGTCGAGACGATGAAGAAGCTTGGCGTCTACGATACGCTCAAGCCGAGGATCGTTCAGGGCAACAATATCGCCCAGACCTTTCAGTTCGTGGCGACCGGCAACGCCGAGCTCGGCTTCGTCGCGCTGTCGCAAGTCGTGCGGAACGACGAGGGTTCGCGGTGGATCGTCCCGCAGGCGCTGTACAAAATCATTGCCCAGGACGCCGTGCTGTTGAAGAAAGGGGAGGCAACGTGGCGGCCACGGCATTCATCGCCTTCCTGAAGAGGCCCGGAAGCGCGCCAGATCGAAGAGAAATACGGCTATGGCGTGGAGCCCGGCGCATCCGAAGCGGCTCCTCGCAATGACCGACTTCGCTGACGTCTGGTCGCCGATCAGAGCTGACGATCGAGCTCGCCTCGGTCGACGTGACGCGCTTCCTCTTCTCATTATCGGAACGCCGATCGCCTGGTGGCTGGCTCGGTCGAGGGCAAGTGGAAAGAGGCCGTCGCGGCGGTCGTTGCCCTCCCGCTCGTGCTGCCTCCGACCGTGCTGGGCTTCTATCTCCTGATCGCGCTCGGTCCGAACGGTCCGGGCGGCTGGCTCGCGGCCTCTGTCGGCGGGCGGTCGCTGGCCTTCACCTTCGAAGGGCTGGTGATCGGGTCGGTCATCTACTCCATGCCGTTCGTCGTCCAGCCGGTCCGCAATGCTTTCGAGAGTTTCGGCGACCGTCCGCTGGAAGTCGCGGCAACATTGCGGGCCTCGCCGTGGGATGCGTTCTGGAGCGTCGCGATCCCGCTTGCCCGGCCGGGCCTCCTGACCGGGGCTGTCCTCGGCTTTGCCCACACAGTTGGCGAATTCGGCGTGGTGCTGATGATCGGCGGCAATATACCGGGTGAGACCAAGGTGCTTTCGGTCGCCATCTATGATTATGTCGAGACAATGCAATGGACCGAGGCGCATATCCTGGCGGGCGGCATGCTGGTCTTCTCCTTCGCCGTCATTCTCGCCATGATGCTGCTGGAAAAGCGGATCGGCCGGCCGGGCGCATGACCGCCGCGGACGGCATCATCCGCGCGGGTTTCGCCGGCGTGCTGGGGCGGTTTTCGCTGAATGTGGCATTCACCACGCCGATGCGGGGCATCACCGCGCTGTTCGGGCCGTCGGGCAGCGGCAAGACGACCACCCTGCGCTGCATAGCCGGGCTTCAGCACCTTGCCGGCAAGCTCACCGTCGGCGCCGAGATCTGGCAGGAGGATAGCGCGCTGCATCTTCCGCAAGCCGCATCAGCGCTCCATCGGCTATGTGTTTCAAGAGCCGAGCCTTTTTCCGCATCTTTCGGTGCGAAGAAACCTTCTCTATGGCGCGCGGCGGGCCATCAGAGACGGCGGCGTGCAGCCGATCAGCGAAGATGACATCATCGATCTTCTGGGGCTTGGCCAGCTTCTCGATCGCTCGCCTCACGCCCTGTCCGGCGGAGAGCGTCAGCGTGTCGCGGTCGGCCGTGCCCTGCTCTCACAGCCGCGCCTCTTGCTGATGGATGAGCCGCTCGCGGCGCTCGACCGGGCGACAAAGGACGACATCCTGCCGTATTTCGAAGCGCTTCATGGGGCGTTGTCGGTCCCGATCCTCTATGTCAGCCATGATATGGCGGAGGTCGAGCGGCTGGCGGACCATCTTGTGCTGCTCGATCAGGGCCGGGTCATCGCCTCCGGTCCGCTTTCCGAGCTTGAGGCTGAGCCGAGCCTGCCGCTGCTGCGGGCAGCGGAGGCCGCCGTCATTCTCGAAGGACGGATCGCCGCCGTCGACGACGGCTACTCGCTGACGAGCTTTGCCGTTCCCGGCGGCACTCGTGATCGTGCCGGGTGTACAGGGCCGGCCGGGCGATCTGCGCAGGTTGCGCATCAGCGCCTCCGATGTCAGCTTTCACGCTGGCGCCGCCGGAGCGCACGACGATCCTCAACTGTTTGCCGGCGCGCGTCGTCTCGGTGACGCCGCAAGGCAATGGAGCCGCCCAGATGAATGCGGTCGCCGCGCTCGGCGCTGATGGCTCCGGTGCGAGGATTGCCGCCCGCATCACGCGAAAATCCCAGGAAAATCTCGGCATCGCGCCGGGCGCGGCAGTGTTTGCCCAGATCAAGAGCGTCGCGCTTCTGGCATCCGGCTCCGGTCGCCGCGGCCGCCGGCTGATGTGGCCGAGGTCTCGATGACAGCGCGCTCAGGCGAGCACTTTCGCCAAGGCCTTCAAATCCGCCGCCGACTGCTCCACCGCGCTGCGTTCGATGCGCCGATAGCGGCGCACGATATTGCGCCCCAGATCGGTGAGCACCGCCCCGCCGCCGCCGCTCCCGCCCGTCTGCTTGACGACGACAGCTTCGGCGAAAAGCGCGTTGAGCCCGTCGATGATCAGCCATGCCCTGCGGTAGGACATGCCCATCGCCTTGCCGGCCGCCGAGATCGAGCCCAGCTTCTCGATCAGCTCCATCAGCTCGATCTTGCCGGGCCCGAGATGCGCCCGGCTGCCGAATTTGATCCGGAGGAAGAGCGTCGGCCGCTCCTCCGGCGGTCTTCGCGGCAGCTCGGTGGCGCTTGCGTATCCCGGCCGCCCGTCGGCTCTCGTCTTGCCTCTCATCTGGGCCATCCGTTTGCGACTCTCATCTGCGGCCAATGTTGCATGGGCGCAGCGCGCCGTCCATCGCCGCCATGAGCCGTAGCGGCAGGCAGGGTGCGGTACGGGATGACCGAAAAGCCCTGGAACCGGCTATGGCGCAAGAGCCGCGCAGCGCGCGAAAAGCTCAATATTTGAGCGTGATCGAGCGGAATGCGGTGTAGCTGATATCGGAAATCTGCTGCCACTCCGAGCCGCGCTTCTGAAAGCTCCCCCAGCTCTGCGCGATCCAGTCGCTGAGATCATCGACGCGGCCGATCTCGTGGCAGGTCGCGGAGGCTTTGGCGAACTGCGCCCGCGCATCCTTCGGAAGATGTGCAGCTTGACGCCGTCATTTTCAGTGAGCTCGGCGAGCACCTCGCCGTTGCGGGCATTGAATCGGCCATCATGACGCTTTTCGGCCGAGGCGGACGGCCTGGATCATCTCCTCGTCCTCGATTTCAGACCATGCCAAAGTATTGTTCATGCCGAGGGAGAGCCCCGTTCCCGGTTCATGAAATCCCGGAAACATGTCATTTTTCAGAAATGTCTGGAGGCCGAATGCCCCTATGTCGTTCCAAGGCCGACCCATCGGCGGCATTGAGTCTTCCCGATTTGAGCGCCGCGAGGATCTCGCCCGCCGGGAACGACGACGGTCTCGGCCCCCAGTCGCTTGATCACCTCACCGCCAAGGCCGGAAATCCGCATTTCAGAGCTTTGATGTGCGTCGAACGCGATTGATCGGCTGCTGAAACCAGCCCCCCATCTGCACGCCGGTATTGCCGGCCAAGAGCCCCTTCACCCCGAACGGCGCCGAAAGCTCGTCCCAAAGCTCCTGGCCGCCGCCGAAATGCATCCAGGCTTCGAGCTCATGCGCCGTCATGCCCAGAGGCACGGTCGCGAAGAACGGGAACGCCTGGTGCTTCTTGTCCCAGTAATATTCGGCGCTGTGATACATCTCCACCTTGCCGAGGCCCACGGCATCGAAAACGCCGAAGGCCGGAACCAGCTCGCCCGCCGCGAAAAGCTTCACCCGCAGCCGTCCGTTGCTGAGATGTGGTGATGCGCTTGGCGACGCTGGTCGGCGCCAGTGCCCAGCCCGGGAAAGTCCCGCGGCCAGGAGGTGGCCATCTTGATTTCTCTGATGCCTTGCGGAGAGCGCGGGTTTTGCAAGGCCAGTACTGGCGGCGGCAGCAGCTCCGGTTGCGGATGCCAGGAGAAACTTTCGACGATCCATCCTCGTCCCTAACACTTACGCGCCACTTTGAGAGCGAATGCGTTGAAGTCCTAACAGCCCGCCGGCATGTTAGTAAAGTCGCAGCGACGCAGGACCTGACTGCCTTCCAATGGCCAATTCCGTGTTGCAATTTGGCCCAAGTCGCTGCAATATGCCTGTCCAAGGGAGACCTGACAATATCTTGATATTATCGAATCGACATTTGAATTCAGTCGATCCTGTGGCGATCGGGGGCAAGTCTTAAGAGCATGAGCTGAAGGATGGATAGGATTTGCGATATGAGCCGGGGCACGCGCTTCTGGTTTGCGCGCTCAATCGGCAATTGGTCACTGGCGCTTTTTGTTTTGATGTTTTCGAGCGCGGCGCTCGCCCAGACAACAGCCGTTGACCGCAATGCCCAGCGAGCGCAGGTCAATAATGCAGCCGTGATGATCGTGGCCAATCGTCCCGACACCTCGATGATGAAGATCGCCGACGATCTCGCCGTGACGATGAGCGATCCGGACGGTTCGTTCCGGGTGGTCCCGTCGTCGGAGATGGGGCCGTCGGCAATATTCGCGACGTGATCCTGCTCCGGAATATCGATCTCGGCCTCACCGATCTGACCGCGCTGGAATATATGAAGCAGCGGAACGATCTGGGCCGGATGCTGCCGCGCGAGCTGGCCCATGTGCTGTCGCTGTTTCCGGATAAACTCACTGTCCTTGCGCAGACGAGCGTCAAAAGCTCAAGGATCTGCAGGGAAAGCGCGTGAGCGTCGGGTTGCGGGACAGCGGCTCGGCACTTCACCGCGAGGCCATCTTCAAGGACCTCGGGATCACAGTCGATACGGTCTATATGGCGCCGCCGGATTCGGCCGACGCGCTGGTCAAAGGCAATATCGACGCCTTCGTCTGTTTCTGCCTCGCCTCACCGGGCATTTATCAGCATGTGATGTTCAATGCGGATCTGCATCTGTTGCCGATCCCGTTCGAGGCGCCGCTGCAGCGCGATTATCTGCCGGCGACCCTCGGTCACGACGACTTTCCCTCCTTCATCGCGAAGGACGGGTCGGTGAGCACCGTCGCGGTGACCCTCGTGCTGATCACCTATAAGTGGGATAAGGGCAATCCCCGCTATGCCCGCGTGGCAAGTTCGTGCAGCGGCTGTTCGACAATCTCGACAAGCTGCGGACCGGTCCGCGCCACAAGGGCTGGCGATCTGTGCAAATCAGCGCATCGGCATCGGGATGGCCGCGTTTTGCCGCCGCTGCCGAATGGCAGACCTCGCAGCGGGCCGAGGCCCTCCAAGAGATGCGCGTGGCCTTCAACGAGTTTCTGAGCAAGTGGACGTCGGAGTCGGCGGCACAGCCAACGCCGGTCAAGCCGGCGGAGCAGATCAAGCTGTTCGAGGAATTTTTGAACTGGCGGGCGAAAGCGCAATAGATCACGATCGTTCATACTGAAATCGATCATGATCTACATCCATTTGTTTGCGCACGATTTTTCGTCAAAAATGGAGCGCGTCAATTTCCCGATCGGGCTTTAGGCGCGTTGCCGGACATCAGGTGCATTGCTGGTTAACCCTATTTCCCAGAACCCCCGCGCCTGACAATGTGCGCCGGCCGCAAGACGCCCGATCGGCGTCGGCGAGCCTAGCGCCGCCCATCAGCATACCGATCGCGAAAGCGGAGATCGCAAGCTTGACGGGACCGATCCGCCGAGCTTCTTCCCGCGCCCGCTCGACCACGGCTTGCACTTGTTTGCCAGTGTCCCCGCTGAACGCCGGAAGGCCGAGGTCCTCCGTCAAGCTCGTCGGCTTTACGGTTCTCATCCGGCTGCTTGCCCAGAGCAGAATGATCACGGCAATGACCCCGACGGCGGCTGCGACGATCGCTGCGGCCAGCGCATAGCCGTACGACGGTGCAAGCGCAAAGAAGGCGGCGAGCGCAGCAAAGATCAGCGCGACAAGAAAGGCAATCCCGACGATGGCGGTGTAGATCGCGCTCGAAGCAACGCGCTGGGCGGCCGCCGCCGCCCGCACTGTCGCCAAGGCGGTGAGAAACGAATGAAGCATCCGATCACCTGCTCAGGATAGCGCCGAGCAGAAAACCGATACCCGCGGCGATGGCCGCTGACTGAAGCGGCTTCTTGCGGATTTGAGCTTCCAGCTCCTCGAGCGTTTCAACCGCACGATCCTGCACATCCTCGATCTGGTATTTTGCCTCGCGCTTGACCGTTCCCGACAACTGCGCCAGATCGTCCTTGAGCGTCGCGATCTGCGCGCGCAGCTCTTCATTCGTGGCCGAAGATGCTCCGTGTTCTGAACTGTGGCTTGACCCGCCCTTGCCCGTCTGATGATCCATGATCGCACCTCCATTGTGAATTAAGGCATTGTGGACCAAACTGCGCTCGCGGATTTCAGTTCCCGCGAGCCTTGGCAATTCAGCCTTTTGCGGCGCTGGCGGCGCCGTGAATATGATTTTTTTTCAGACCGCAAGGCCACCGGCAAATCGGACAAAATGAACAAAAGCTGAATGCGCGCCGCCTTGGGAACACAATTTCGTGGTGATCATCGAGTCGGGCATCGATATTTCCGGACTAGCCTGATCGGCAGAAATTCATGGGTGGGAAGGCGTGAAGATTAAGGTAATCTTGACGGTTGTCGCCCTTGCGGGCGTGGTATTTTGGCTGAACGCAATCCTCCCGGCGATCGCTGCGCCGGCAGAAAAGCCATCTGCAACTGAAACCACCGCCCCAAAGCGCGTTTTACCCAGGTCGGTCTTGCATCGTTCTATTCACCGCAGCGGCGAGCCGCTTCCGGCGGTGGAGTGCATGCGCGCACCATGACGGCCGCGCATCTGCGGCTTCCGCTTCGGCAGCCGCGTCCGCGTCACACATCTGAAATCCGGCAAGGAGGTCACGGTGACGGTCACCGATCGTGGCCCGTTCCGCAAGGACCGCATCATCGATGTGTCGCGCGAGGCTGCCAACGCACTGGGCATGACGAAACAGGGCGTCGCGCGCGTCCGGATCACGCTTGTCGAGTAGAGGCGTCTGTGACCCATGCAATTCGTGCTTGAAATCACAATTTCGCCACAACACATTAACGCGGTCTGCGGAGTTCAGCCGCTGCGGGGCCGTCAACGGCCCGCCCAAACTCCCGCCGCCGAGATGCTTCACGCGCCCGTTGCAACGATGACGGCGTTGAGGCGTTTCGCCATTTTACAGCGACCGGCGGCATTTCGATGAACGTGATGACGATGTTTGAACCCATTGTGACCAATGGCCATGGTTCGGAGGCGGATGCGCTTGAAGCAGCCGGCCGCTGCCGCGCCCGCGAGCTTTGCCTCGTCTTGATCAATTCGACCGGTAGCGCTCAGGGCAAGATCGACGAGCAGCTACAACGTCTGGGCTTCGGGCTCATCCATATTCGCGAGGATCTGGCAGCGCTTGATGACCTCGACCGCTACGCGGCAAACGCTGACGCGGTGCTCCTTGATTGGCGGTGCGAGGCGGAAAAGAGCTACCAATTTGCGGACGCCCTGGCGCGCAAATGTGCCGAAGTCGGCCTGCCGGTCCTGACGCTCGCCGCATCGAGCCGTGCCCATGATATTCAGCTTGCCCTGGAAGCCGGGCTGTCAAATCTCTTGTCGATGCCTTGCCAGCTTGCGGACCTCAAAGCCGCCGTTGAGACGCTTGGCCGTCACGGCCGGGCGGCGCAAGAGCCGGCCAGCGGCGATATGGACGACGCGTTCACCCTGCTCGACAATTGCCGCTTTCGCTTCCGTACGCCGGAGGACGTCGACAAGCTCGTTCCGCTGATCGCGCGCATGTTTCCGCGACCCGAGCGGGCCGCGTCGGGCATTGCCGAGCTAATGATGAACGCCATTGAGCATGGCAACCTGGAAATCGGACATGAGCGCAAGGCGGACTGGGTTGCCAGGCGCGTTTACCAGAACGAGCTTCTGAAACGCCTGCACACGCCGCCCTATTCCACGCGATGGGCCGAGGTCATCATCACGCGCCGCGCGGATGGCGTGATGATTGTGATCATGGACGAGGGCTGCGGATTCTGCTGGCAGAATTTCATCGGCGCCGCGGACGAGCGGAAATGTGCATCGGATACCGAGGCGGGCGGCATCGCCAAGGCACAGCGCGACAGTTTTGACGACCTCCGCTTCAATCATCTCGGCAATCAGGTCACCGCCTTCGCTTCGAAGCAAAGCGCCGCCTGATCGCGCATGTCTTGCGGCCGACGCCGTTTTCCCGCATATGACCCCTGTCCGGTGCCGACGACGCGCCGTCCCCCATTTTCCGGTCGATCCTTCATGCCGCCGCTTCTTCAGCTCAGCGACATCACTCTGACGTTCGGCGGAACGCCGCTTCTCGCCGGCGCCGAGCTGAGTGTGTCCGGCGGCGAACGGCTCTGCCTCGTCGGGCGCAACGGCTCGGGAAAATCGACGCTCCTGCGGATTGCCGCTGGGCTCATCGAACCCGATCGCGGCTCGGTCTTCCTGCAGCCGGGCGCCGTCATCCGCTATCTGCCGCAGGAGCCCGATCTGTCCGGCCCATGCGACGACGCTCGCTTATGTGCAGTCCGGCCTGACCCCGAGCGATGATCCGCATCGCGCCCGCTATCACCTGGAGCAGCTCGGCCTGACCGGCGAGGAAGATCCGGCGACGCTTTCGGGCGGCGAGCTGCGGCGCGCGGCGCTCGCCCATGTGCTTGCGCCCTGCGCCCTCGATCCTCCTTCTCGACGAGCCGACCAACCATCTCGATCTGCCGGCCATCGAATGGCTCGAAGCCCGGCTGGCAGCCGAATCCTTTGCTCTCGTCATCGTCAGCCATGACCGGCGCTTTCTAGAGAACCTCTCGCGGACGACCGTCTGGCTCGATCGCGGCACGGACCCGCCGCGTCGAGCTCGGCTTCGGCGATTTCGAGGTCTGGCGCGACGAGCAGCTCGCCCAGGAGGAGCGCGACCAGCATAAGCTCGACCGCAAGATCGCCGCCGAGGAGGACTGGATCCGCTATGGCGTCACGGCGCGGCGCAAGCGTAATATTCGCCGGCTGGCCGCGCTTCAGGCGATGCGGCAGGCGCGGCGAAATTATCGCGGCACGCAAGGCAAGGCGGCGATGGGCGCGGCGCAGGCCGAGCAATCCAGCAAGCTGGTGATCGAGGCAAAGGACATCGGCAAGTCGTTCGGCGGACGCGGCCATCGTGCGCGATTTCTCCCTGCGCGTGATGCGCGGCGACCGCATCGGCATCGTCGGGCCGAATGGCGGCGGCAAGACCACGCTCGTCAATCTCTTGACCGGCGCGCTTGCCCCCGATAGCGGCACGGTGAAGCTCGCCGACAATCTCGAAATGGCGACGCTCGATCAGACGCGCGAAAGCCTCGATCCGGAATGGCCCTTGCGCGACGCGCTGACGGGCGGGCGCGGCGATACCGTCTTTGTCGGCGGCCGGGCGCGCCATGTCGTCAGCTATATGAAGGACTTCCTGTTCTCGCCGGAGCAGGCGCGAACACCACTTCGCGTGCTGTCCGGCGGCGAGCGCGCGCGGCTGATGCTGGCGCGCGCCCTGGCGAAGCCGTCGAATATGCTGGTGCTCGACGAGCCGACCAACGATCTCGATCTCGAAACGCTCGACGTTCTCGAAGAACTCCTCGGCGATTATGACGGCACCGTCATCCTCATCAGCCATGACCGCGATTTTCTCGACCGCGTGGTGAATGCGGTTCTGGTGCCGGAGGGCGACGGCCGCTGGACCGAATATGCCGGCGGCTATGCCGATATGCTGGCGCAGCGCGGAGCCGACATTGCCGGGCGGCGGGTCGGCAAGGCGGAGGCGCGGCGGTCGCCGAATGAAGAGCGGCCGGCGCGGCGAGAGGAAGCGCCGAAGAAGAAGCTCAGCTTCAATCAGCAATATGCGCTGAAGACGCTGCCGGGGCGGATCGAGGAGTTGCACAAGACCATCGACGCGCTGCAGGCCAAGCTCGGCGATGCCGGCCTTTATGCCCGCGACCCGGACGCCTTCGCCGACTGCTCCGCCGCGCTCGCCGAGACGCAAGCCGAGCTGGAGGCCGCCGAAACGCAATGGCTGGAGCTTGAAATTCTGCGCGAGGAGATCGAGAGCGGCTGAGGCGGCGCGCCCTTAATCGCTGCTGGCATGTCCAGTCGCATCTCCGCGCGGCGCCGCATCCGCTTCGGCGTAGCCCTCTCCCGCCAAGAGCCGAGGGCCTATTCGCCTCACCGCATCGCTTTGCAATTTACCTGACAGGCAGAGGGCGGCGCCGGATAATGCCCGGCATTTGCGGGACGACGCCAGGGGATCGAGTCGCTGATGCCGAATGTTCAGCCCGGCGCTCCGTAACAGCACAACCGCTACACCAGCCGGCTCTGCACGACCGCCGCCTGGATGAACGAGGCAAACAGCGGATGCGGATCGAACGGCCGCGACTTCAGCTCGGGGTGGAACTGCACGCCGATGAACCAGGGATGGCGCGGAATTTCGACGATCTCCGGCAGCATGCCGTCCGGCGACATGCCCGAAAATTTCAAGCCCGCCGCCTCAAGTTGCGGCACGTAGTTGGTGTTGACCTCATAGCGGTGACGATGGCGTTCGACGATCTGCGAGCGGCCGTAGATGCGCGCTGCAAGGCTGCCGGGCTCAAGATGCGCCGGATAGGAGCCGAGCCGCATCGTCCCGCCCAGATCACCATTCGCCCGCCGCTTCTGAATCGCATCGCCATGCATCCATTCGGTCATCAGGCCGATGACCGGCGACTGCGTCTCGCCGAATTCGGTGGAGCTGGCGTCATTGATGCCCGCGACGTGGCGGGCAACCTCGATCACCGCCAGCTGCATACCGAAGCAGATGCCGAAATAGGGCACGCGCCGCAGGCGCGCATAGCGCGCCGCCTCGATCTTGCCCTGCGTGCCCCGCTCGCCGAAGCCGCCGGGAACCAGGATGCCGTGAACATTCTCGAGCTGATCGGCCGGCGAGCCCTGCTCCAGCAATTCCGAGTTGATCCAGGAAATATTGACGCCGACACGGTTGGCGATGCCGCCATGGATCAGAGCCTGAATCAGCGACTTATAGGCGTCGTTCAGCCCGGTATATTTGCCGACAACGGCGACGTTGACATGCCCGTCCGGATTGGCGATGCGCTCGGAAATCTCTTCCCAGCGCCGCAGATCAGGCATGGCGGCCTCGATCCCGAAGGCGTCGAGCACCTCGCCGTCGAGACCCTCGCGGTGATAGGCGACCGGCACGTCGTAGATGTTGGAGACATCGAGGGCCTGGATCACCGCCGACTGGCGGACATTGCAGAACAGTGCGATCTTGCGCCGCTCCTCGACCGGGATCGGCCGATCGGACCGGCAAAGCAGAATATCCGGCTGAATGCCGATCGAGCGCAGCTCCTTCACCGAATGCTGCGTCGGCTTGGTTTTCAGCTCTCCCGCCGCCGGAATATAGGGCAGCAGCGTCAGGTGGATATAGACCGCATGCTTGCGCGGCAGCTCATTGCCGAGCTGGCGGATCGCCTCGAAGAACGGCAGGCCCTCGATGTCGCCGACCGTGCCGCCGATCTCGACCAGGACGAAATCGACATCGTCGTTGCCTGCGAGGATGAATTCCTTGATCGCGTTGGTCACATGCGGAATGACCTGGACGGTGCCGCCGAGATAGTCGCCGCGCCGTTCGCGGCCGAGAATGTCCTGGTAGATCCGGCCTGTCGTGACGTTGTCGGCCCTCGTGGCCGAAACGCCGGTGAAGCGTTCATAATGGCCCAGATCGAGATCGGTTTCGGCGCCGTCATCGGTGACGAAGACTTCGCCGTGCTGATACGGGCTCATCGTGCCCGGATCAACGTTGAGATAGGGGTCAAGCTTGCGCAAGCGCACCTTGAAGCCACGCGCCTGGAGCAATGCGCCAAGCGCGGCGGATGCGAGACCTTTTCCAAGGGAGGAGACCACGCCGCCTGTAATAAAAATATATCGCGCCATGGGCCTGCAGAATACACAAATTGGCGGCGATTCGAAGCGTGAAATCCCGGATCAGGTGCGACTTATCCAGACATCTTATGCGCTTGGCGGAATATCCTTGAAGGAAGCATGCGCTGAAGCACGCCGTCGCGCCGGATGAAATAATGGAAAAGCGCAGCGCCGATATGCAGGGTCACCAGCCCGGCGATGATATAGCCGATCAGCTCATGCGCGGCGAAAAGCGGCTTCGACAGTTCCTCATCCTTCTCGACGATGGCTGGCAGCGTGAACAGCCCGAAAACCGAGATCGCCGCGCCATAGGCCGAGGTCGCCACCCAGCCGATGATGGGCTGGGCGATCAGCAGGACATAAAGGCTGACATGCACAAGATGGGAGACGATATGCTGCGATGCCGTCAAGGTGGGCTCCGGCGCCGGAACGCCGTTGACGAGCCGATAGGCGAGACGCGCCAGCATCAGCGCGCCGACGAGCACGCCGAAGGAGCGATGTAAGGTGAAAAGGCTGTTCTGCAGAAGCCCGGAGGGCACCCTGGTCATGGCGAAGCCCATCGGGATCATGGCAAGCACGCAGAACGCGATGGTCCAATGCAAGAGTTTGGCAAAGCCGGAATAGTCCATGCGCCCGCCCGCATAAGAACGGCTATTCATCACCGTCGTCATGGCTTTGTCTCCCGGTGCGCAGATCGAAAGCAGCAATCGAATAGCACATCGCCCTCGCCAAGCGAATAGCAGCGCGTCGCCGGCCGCAGCGCCTCATCGAGCCCATCGATCGGCGGCAGCACGAGGCCGGGCTGGCCCGAGCCGAGCAAAATCGGCGCAATCAGAAGGTAAAGCCGGTCGACCGCCCCGGCCGCGAGAAAGCGCGATACGGTGCGCGCCCCGCCTTCGATAAGGATCCGGCGCAAGCCCGTCTCGAACAAGACGTTCACAATGGCGTGAGGATCCATGCCTTCAGGGCCCGCCGCGACGGACAGCGTCGGCACCGAAGCGATGTGGCAATTCTCATGGGGGGCTATTACATAAATGGCTGTACCATCATCAGAAAGGCATTTTGCGCCCCTGGGTAATCGTCCGTTAGGATCGATAATGACGCGCGCCGGGCTGTGTCCCGCGACGCGGCGGACGGTCAGGAGGGGGTCATCTGCAAGGACGGTGCCGATGCCGACAACGACAGCATCGACCGAGGCGCGCAGGCAATGAAGGAAAGCGAGAGCGGTTGGACCGTTGATATATTTCGACGCGCCGGTTGGTGTGGCAATCCTGCCGTCGAGCGACTGGCCAAGCTGGGCGACCACGAATGGCCGGCCCGGATCGCTTGCCGCTATGGGATCAAGGGCCTCCGTTGGGATGCCGTTCATCATCAATGAGGGACCGTCGGCTGACCGCTAAGTTACCATGCCTTTACCAGCTTTGCGCTCAGAATAAAACGCCGCGTCGGGGTGTTAATGCCCGATCGACCTCAAAACGGGAGCTGAACTGAGATGGATGACGAGAGTTTGACGCGCCTTGTGGGCGATCCTCGCGAACTGGCCGTGGAACGTGCCCTTGCGGAAGCGCGTTCCGGCCGCGCGGTACTGCTCAGCGCCGACGGCGCGCATTATCTCGTCCTCAGCGCCGAGACCATTGACGACGGCGCGCTGGCCGCGATCAGATCCGGCGCCGATGCAGCTCCCGAACTCGTGCTGTCGCAGCCGCGTCTGCGCCAGCTCGGCTATGTCGGCCGAGGAACCAGGCCTGTTGCCGCTCGACGGCATGAGCGCAGCGGATATCCACGCGCTCGTCGCGCAGACCGATGGCCGGCTCAACGGCCATGCGCCGAAAGCGGCCGGAAAGGCCGAAAAAGCGGCGCTGGAGCTGATGCGCCTTGCTCTGCTTCTACCCGCAGCCATCGTTGTCAGACGCACAGGCGAGAACACGGACAGCGCCCTTCCCTTCGTCACCGTCGATGCGGCCTCGCTTAAACACTACCGTAAGCATGTCATCAATGCGCCGCGTATCGTCTCCCGCGCGCCGGTGCCGCTCGAGGAGGTCGGCGACACCGAATTCGTGGTGTTTCGCGGGGGCGAAGGGATGCGTGACCAGGTCGCGATCGTCGTCGGCAAGCCGAAGACGAGCGAGCCGGTCTTTGTCCGCCTGCATTCAGCCTGCCTGACAGGCGACCTCTTTGGCAGCCTCAAATGCGATTGCGGCGATCAGCTCCGCGGCACCGTCCGCTTCATGGCCGAGAATGGCGGCGGCGTTCTGCTCTATCTCGATCAGGAGGGACGCGGCAACGGCATCGCCAACAAGATCCGCGCCTACCGCCTGCAGCACGCCGGCTACAATACCTACGACGCCGACCAGATTCTGGGCTTCGGTCACGACCAGCGCGGCTTCGGCTTCGCCGCCGCGATGCTGAAGCAGCTCGGCTTTCATTCGGTGAAACTGATCACCAACAATCCGGCCAAGGTGCTGGCGCTGAAGGAAGCCGGGCTCAATGTGGTATCGAGCCACCGCTCCAAAGGCCGCCTCACCCTCCAAAATGTCGGCTATCTCGCCGCGAAGCGGGATCACGCCGGCCACCTCATCGAAGAAGATCTAAAACTCTGATCCTAAACAAATACCGGGTCCGCGGCGCGATCCCGCTTCGCGGCGGCGCTATGCCAACTGGCGGCCAGCCAACCGCATTGCAAAGTGACGTCAGAAAAGGACGGGGGATGAATCGACGCGCTTTCTTGAGGGCCGCCGGGCTTGGCAGCGTCGCCGCGCTGCTTGGTCCAGGCGGACCACTGGCGGCAGAGGGAGCCGACGCCGTCGGGGCCGAATTCTCCTGGGACATCCTCAAGGAAAAAGCGAAGGCGCTGGCGGCCGAGCCGTTCCGTCCCGCTCCAAAGGTCGCCCCGGCGCTCGCCGCCCTCGACTACGATCAGTATCGGAACATCAAATTCAACCCCGACAAGGCGATCTGGAACGGCACGCCGATCGGCTTCCGGATGCAGCTCTTCCACGACGGCTACATCTATAACGAGCCGGTCGACATCTACCTGGTCGAGAACGGCCGGGCCTCGAAGATCCGCTATGACCGCTCGATGTTCCGGTTCGGCGCCGCCGAGCGCGGGACGGCCCTTCCCGATGACGCCGGATTTTCGGGCCTGCGCATTCACGCCCCGGTCGAGCGTCCCGGCGTTTTCGAGGAATTCGTCGTTTTCCAGGGCGCCAGCTATTTGCGCGGCAAGGCCAAGGGCCAGACCTACGGGCTGTCGGCGCGCGGCCTCGCCGTCGATACGGTGCAGCCGGGCGGCGAGGAGTTTCCGAGCTTTCGGTCTTATTGGGTCGAAACGCCCTCGCCCAGCGATGACCACGTGACCGTCTATGCGCTGCTCGACAGCCGGAGCATTGCCGGCGCCTACCGCTTCCTCGTCAGCAGAAGCGTCGATGTCGTCCTGGAGATCGACTGTCAGCTTCATCCCCGACGGCCGCTTTCCCATGCCGGCATCGCGCCGTTCAGCAGCATGTATTTCTTCGGGCCGGCCGATCACACGTTTCATGATGATTTCCGCCCGCGCGTCCATGACTCCGACGGCCTGATCCTGCGGACCGGCGACGGCGAGTGGATCTGGCGGCCGCTCGTCACCGCGCCGCATATCCTTTATTCCGTTTTTTCCGACCGCTCGCCGCGCGGCTTCGGCCTGATGCAGCGGGAGCGCAATTTCGAACATTATCAGGATATCAACGCGGGTTATCAAAAGCGCCCCAGTGCCTGGGTTGAGCCGCTATCCGACTGGGGCGAAGGCAGTGTCGACCTGATCGAGTTGCCGACCGCAAGCGAATATGTCGACAATGTCGTCGCCTTCTGGCGGCCGAGAGAGCCGCTGCAGCCGGGGCGGCCCTATGACTTTCGCTATCGGCTGACCTGGTGCTGGTATGTGCCGGCAAAGCGCGATATCGCCGAGGTCGTCGCCACCCGCGCCGGCAAGGGCTTGCCCGCGGGAAGCCGCTATTTCGTCATCGATTTTGCCGGCGGCGCGCTCTATGCCGACGCCGATGACGAGCATTGGGACTATGAGGTGGGCGCCAGCGCGGGCGCGATTACCGTCTACACCGTGGCGCCGAACCCGTTCATCGATGGCAAGCGTATCGGCCTCGAATATCACCCCGAGGGCGACAAAATCGCCGATCTCAGCTTCCAAATTCGGCGGTTCGGCAAGCCGCTGACGGAAAAATGGGTCTATCGCTGGGTGCCGTGATCGGCCTGGTCTTGGCTGAGCATGCTCGCGTCGCGCCCTGAGCCATTTGGGGTGGTTCTGAGCCACGATATTGGACCGCAGCTAAGCGACCCGAAGCGGTCTAAATCTTGCCAGGCGCTAATGTATGCGATGCGGGTGAAAAGAGACGCCGACACGGCGCCGACTTGGCTCTGGGTAGAAAGCGCACATCGCCGTCCGTGAGGTCTTTCCTGTTGCGCGCCGTCAAATAAAACATAAGAACGAAACAATTAAATTCAAGAATTGGCAAACCGCAGTTTTTCCGTAGATTTTAAAGCCCTTAGCTGAGAAGGGCAGAATATGTGCGTGCGCATTTTGTCGGTCGACGCCTGGGGGGATTTGCAATCCCGCGTCAGCGTGCCGCTTTTGCCGACCGGAGTGTGGCGATGACCGAGCATGCGGTGGTGATCGTTGGAGGAGGTCCGACGGGGCTGATGCTGGCGGGCGAGTTGGCGCTGGCAGGGATCGACGTTGCCATCGTCGAGCGGCGCGCCAGCCAGGACCTCACCGGCTCGCGCGCAGGCGGTCTGCACTCACGCACCATCGAGATCCTCGATCAGCGCGGAATCGCCGAGCGGTTCCTCTCTGAGGGGCAGAAGGCGCAGGTCGCTAGAATTCGCTGGCGTCCAGCTGGATATCAGCGACTTTCCGACCCGTCACCCCTACGGTCTCGGACTGTGGCAGGCGCATATCGAGCGAATCCTCGCGGGCTGGGTCGAGGAGCTCAAGGTGCCGATCTATCGCGGTATTGAGGCAACGGGCCTCACCCAGGACGACACTGGCGTCGATGTCGGGCTCGACGACGGCCGGTCGCTGTGGGTGCAATATCTCGTCGGTTGCGACGGCGGACGCAGTCTCGTCCGCAAGGCAGCCGGCATCGACTTCCCCGGATCGGATCCCACTATCAGCAATCTGATTGCCGAGGTCGAGATGACCGAAACGCCAGAACTGGGCATCCACCGCACCGCCCTCGGCATCCATTCCTTCGGCCGGATGGAGTACGAGATCCGCGACGGCAAGGTGGTCTATAAGGATGAGGGGCCGATCGGCGTCCTGGTGACGGAACGGCATGTCGGCGCTACGGCCGAGCCCACGCTGCGCGATCTCAGCGAGGCGCTCATCGCCGCGTGCGGAACCGACTACGGGGTTCATGGCCCCACTTCGATCTCGCGGTTCACCGATATGACCCGGCAGGCGGCGTCCTACCGCAAGGGACGGGTGCTGCTGGCCGGCGACGCCGCGCACGTGCATCCCCCGGACGGTGGACAGGGGCTCAACACCGGGGTGCAGGATGCGGTGAACCTGGGATGGAAGCTGGCCCAGGTGGTCAAGGGGACGTCGTCGGAAAGCCTCCTGGATACCTACCACGCCGAGCGCCACCCGGTCGCTGCCCGCGTATTGCGAAACACGATGGCTTCGGTCGCGCTTCGTCGCGAAGACGAGCGCACGAAGGCGCTGCGCGACACGATGTCCGAACTCCTCGGCATGGAGGAGCCGCGCAAGCACTTCGCAGCCATGATGTCCGGCCTGGACATTCACTACGATCTCGGCAAGGGCCACCCGCTGCTCGGACGCCGCATGCCTGATCTCGACTTAGTTACTGCCAACGGCCCGCTTCGGGTCTTCGCCTTGCTGCACCGTGCCCGGCCGGTGCTCCTCAACCTCGGTGAGCCCGGCGGCCTCGACATCACGCCGTGGGCGGATCGGGTCCAACTGATCGACGCTAGATATGTTGGTCCATGGGAACTTCCGGTAGTTGGCGCAGTCACCGCTCCCGCCGCCGTGTTGGTTCGGCCCGACGGATACGTGGCTTGGGCGGGAGATCTGACCCAGCCGGGGCTCGCTGATGCGCTAACCACTTGGTTCGGGTGAAAGAGCCATCTTGGACAACGCACGCCCCGGCTGCCTGCAATGAGGCGGTGGCCGAAGTTCCGTTTGTCGGTCCTGATGGCTGCTCCATGGTCCATCGCACCCACATTAATCTGTCGGCTTTCGAGGACGTCATGGAATCGCGCAACTGTTCGCGCCTTGATCGAACCGGCTCAGCGTAAATTTCGCTCCGCCCCGGGCGAACGGGCGGCAATGTCCTGCGAGCTCTCCGTCACGCGTGCCAGGATCGCCACGCCGACAGCGCCAGCGAGGACCGGCACCAGCAGGTATGTCCAGTCGAAGGTCGAGCCATAGAGAACGAGCGGCGTGATCCCCGCGGGCGGGTGAAAAACGTCAAAGACGAGCATCAAGGCGACGCTGGCGCCAACGGCGATTGCGACACTCGCGGCGTCCTTGAGGCCGCTATAATGCACCGCCATTCCGGCAAGTGCGCAAATGAGGTGGCCGAAAATGATGGCTTTGTTGCGCGCTGGTGGCGATTTCGGCGCGCCCGACACAAGGACGATCGATGTGGCGAAGGGGATCGTTCCTAATGGGAAGGCTGAAACCATTGCCAGCTCGACCATAAGGGCGATGCCAAGGCTTGCGCATACGGCGGAAATCAGGAGGGTGATGATCGATACCTTTCCCATTCCGCCCCTTTTATTGAGAAAATTTCATTTGAGGAAGCCGGCGGTGTGCGCAAAGCTGTGGCGGCGGCGCTCGGCGACCCTAAGCTGCATCGGTCTTGTCGTCCGCTGACGCTTCGAAATTGTGCATATGTGCCGATCGGTCGGCCGATGACGCGCTTCGCACTAGGCGGGAATCGCCCGAAAAATGCGATTGTCGCCACAGTGTCGGGATAGCTGAGAGCCGGGATAGCTGAGAAGCATCCGGCACAGCTCTCGCGAGCGGTGAACCGCTGTGTTCATCGCACGTTAACACCTTACTGGATGCAAATGAGACCGCCAAACAGCTGCCTGTTGGGGAAACTGGGCATGAACCGAAAATCCGTTCTATCACTCCCGGTCCTGGCGCTGGCTCTCGGCTTGGCCGCCACCGGCGAGAGCCGTGCCGCGCCGTGCTCGACTGCCGACTTCGGCGCGGTGGTCGATCAGACCGCGCAGGCGCTGCGCGATCTCAATCTGAACGGCTCAAAGCGGTTTCAGGAAAAGCTCCATTTTTTCCAGGAGAAGTACAAGCTCAGCGAAGATGAGATCCAGGCGCGCGCAGCCGCCCTGCAGGATGACAAGATGGACGAGTTCAACCGTGAGATCGAACTCGCTCGTCAATCAGATGGACACGCTCAGCCAGACGCCAAATGAGCGGATCAACTGCGAAAAGCTCGAAGAGCTGAAACGCGTCCGTGACCGGCTCTTGACCGTCATGGGGCAGAAATCGGGCTACATGCTCGCCAAGGCCGATAACGAGCTCGACCGTCCCGCAGGCTCGCCCGCCGTGACAGCGGCTAAGAAGCCTGATGCCGCTGTCGCCGCTGGCACACCGCCGGCCACGGCCGACCGGCCCCGCAAGGAGGATCGCATCGCGTCCAATGAAGCGCCGCGTGATGAGCCGGCGGCCGCCAAAGAGGGGCTGTATGTCAAGCCCGAGCCCAAGGCGGATCTGGAAAAGCCAGCGCCGGCGCCGCTCAATCCCCAGCTGCCGGAGCGGCGGCCCGCGCAGCTCGGCGCCTCCGCAGGCTGGGCGCCCAATAATCAGGTCGTCTCTCCCCCGCCTCTGCTGCCCAACCAGACGGCGCCTTCCGGCGGCTCGATGAGTTCCGGCGGCGAGCAGGCGCCGACCGTTCTGGCGCCGCCGCCACCTGGAGAGCAGCAGCTTCCGCCGCCTGGCGGCGATACGGCTGACAACACATACACCATTGCCGAAATCCAGGAAGCCGGACGCGGCGTCTTCGGCACGATCACTGCCCAGTTCGCCGGCGCCGTCAATTATGCCTTCCAGCAGTTCGGCCGGCCCAACGCCTACATCACCGGCAGCGAGGGCGGCGCGGCATTTCTTGCCGGACTGCGCTATGGCAGCGGCAAGCTGCACAGCAAGACCATGCCGGTTACGAAGATCTATTGGCAGGGGCCATCGCTGGGCTATGACCTCGGCGCGGAAGGCTCAAGCGCCCTGTTCCTGGTCTACAATCTCGAAGAGCCCGACCGCATCTATGGCCGTTTCACCGGCGTCGGCGGGTCGGCCTATGTGGCCGGCGGCCTCGGGGTCAACGTGCTCGGCAAAGGCAAGATGGTCATGGTGCCGCTCCGCACCGGGGTCGGCCTGCGCATCGGCGCAAACCTTGCCTATCTCAAATTCACCGAGCGCCAGACCTGGAACCCGTTCTGATCGGGATCTGGATCATCCGAGTTTCCGCCATTAAGCAACCGGAACCCAAGGTGATGTCGCCCCGGCCGTCAGGGCCGGGGCCTACTCGCCTATCCGCCTGGCATCGATTTTGTAGACAAGCCAATGGGTCCGGATCTCGCTTCACTCGTCCGGGACGACGCCGCAACAGACGGATGAGCTCTCAGGACGTCGGCCCGAGTTTCTGCGTCAGGCTCTCGAATTCCTTGCGCAGCGTCTCGTTGCGGAAGACCTGATCGAAGCCTGGCGCCTCAAGACGCTGCAGCGCCTCGAACGAGGTCCGCGCATCTTCCATCAGCTCGTGAAGCTGGAAGCTAGCTTCCACCGTCTCGAAGGTGTTGTCCGCTATCGCGAGGTCGCGCAGGGTGCGGTCGCGGGCTTCCGCGAGTTGGCGGCGCTGCGTCAGCAGATAGTCGCGGTAGAAGCTGGCGACCTTCTCGGAAAAATTCTGCGCCGTGACGTTGGCTTCAAGCGCGCGCTGCTGATCCGGCCGGTTCTGTTCCGATAACAGGTGGCGGCTGGTGTCGCGCGTCCGCGCGATGTTGTCGAGGATATCCTTCAGCTTGGTCAGATAGACGTCGTCGATCTTCTCGATCAGGATCTCCTGCGAATGTACGATCATCGCAAACAGCGCGGCATGCATGGCGAAATAGCGGCGGGCGGACTTCACATCCTCATTGGACTGGGTGAGCAGCACGCCGAGCTGATCATCCACCGCCCGCGCCGCCTGGAAGGCGGTCACCAGCTTGATCAGGTCGCTCCCCAGCACGCTGTCGAGCAAGAGGTCGAGCTGCGCATCGCTGATCTCTACGCCTGACGCCGTGAGCGCCTTTTTGACGTCGCCCTTGATCTTGGCGATCGCCTCCTCATTGAGCGTGATCCGCGCCTGGAGATCGGCGATCTTGTCGTCGATCGAGGATTTTGTTTCGGCCAGAATTCCCGGCAGGAGCGCCGAATCCGGCACACGCAGGCGCTTTTCCCTGAGCTGTGCGATCTGATCCTTGATGGCGCCAATGGCGTGCCGGCGCTCCTGAAGCTGCTTCTGCATCTGCACAACGGGTGCATCGGTGACGATTTCGAGCACGGAGTCAAGCAGTTGCCGGACTTGCTTCTCCCGATCCTCGCGCGTCTCCTTCCAGAGCGGCGGAATGACATAGTTCTTCCGGCTGGGCAGATCCTTGAGGTCGGCACGCTCCTCGGCCGCGCGGGTCAAGAGCTTGTCGATGGCTGCCAGAAGCTCGCTCGCCTTGCGGTCGTTAAGCGCCCGGTGCGGCGGCTGGACCGATGGCGCATTGTTTTGAGGCGCCGCCGCCTGGGGGGAGCCAGGCGCCGGTTTTTGCGGCGCCGCGGCCGGGGACGCAATGTCAGCCGCAGCCGGACCTATGAGCATCGCACTGGCGAGGCAGATTGCCCCAAAGGCCGGAGAAAAAACGCTCATCCGCATGGCGGCTCTCCTTTGCGCTCTCGCACGGACTACGATCGCCTTATATTGACCCTATCCACGGTCTTCGGCTTTTTGCGTAGGCACGATCTTCAGAAAAATCCTTGTCCATCCCCGTCGTCATGTCGTCACAGGGACCGGCTTTTATCCGATCGCGCTCCGGCGAATCCTCGGCGGCTATCATTCTTCGCGCTTGCGTGAATAACAGGCAAGCATATTGTTGCCATAACCAAGCCAGGCTAAGCGAGTAAAAACATGCGGGCAGCGGGCGGAAAGAATCATCGCATCGCATTGAATTTCGATCTGGGCGAAACCGCCGATCTATTGCGGGATACGGTGGAGTCTTTCGCCGCGAATGAAATTGCCCCGCGCGCCGAGGACATCGACCGAACGAACATGTTCCCGCGCGATCTCTGGCCGAAGCTCGGCGCGCTCGGGCTGCATGGCATCACGGTCGAGGAGGAATATGGCGGCTCCGGGCTCGGCTATCTGGAACACTGCGTGGCCATGGAAGAAGTGAGCCGGGCTTCGGCCTCGGTCGGCCTCTCCTACGGCGCCCATTCCAATCTCTGCGTCAATCAGATCCGCCGCGCCGGCACCGACGAGCAGAAGCGCCGCTATCTGCCGAAGCTGATTTCCGGTGAGCATGTCGGCGCGCTGGCGATGTCGGAGGCCGGCTCCGGCTCGGATGTCGTCTCGATGAAGCTCCGGGCCGAGAAGCGCGGCGACCGCTATCTGCTCAACGGCACGAAAATGTGGATCACCAACGGCCCGCATGCCGATGTGCTGGTCGTCTACGCCAAGACCGACCCCAATGCCGGGCCGCGCGGCATCACCGCCTTTCTGATCGAGAAGGGCTTTCCTGGCTTCAAGGTCTCGCCGAAGGTCGACAAGCTCGGGATGCGCGGCTCCGATACCGCCGAACTCGTCTTCGAGGATTGCGAGGTGCCGGAGGAGAACGTCCTGGGCGAGGTGAATCGCGGGGTCGCAGTGCTGATGTCGGGGCTCGACTATGAGCGCGTCGTGCTCGCCGCCGGGCCGCTCGGCATCATGCAGGCGGTGATGGACATCGTCCTGCCTTACGTGCATGAGCGCAAGCAATTCGGCCAGCCGATCGGCGAATTCCAGCTCATCCAGGGCAAGCTCGCCGACCTGCACACCACGATGAACGCGGCCCGCGCCTATGTCTATGCCGTGGCGCGGGCCTGCGACCGCGGCGAGACCACCCGCAAGGATGCGGCCGGCGCAATCCTCTACGCGGCGGAAAAAGCGACCTGGATGGCGCTGGAGGCAATCCAGATCCTCGGGGGCAACGGCTATATCAACGACTACCCGACCGGCCGGCTTCTGCGCGATGCAAAACTCTACGAAATCGGCGCTGGCACCAGCGAGGTCAGGCGCATGCTGATCGGCCGCGAACTCTTCGAGGAGACAGGGTGAGCCGCAGCCTTAACCCTGCCGACAAGCTTATTCATAATTCCCGCGCATTGCGCCAATATGGCGTTCCGTAGTAACGATTTGTCGTCCCATGCCGGATCTGCAGCGCAGGGGTCAGCTGCTCTGCCGACGCGATGGTGCTGCGGTCATCTGCAACCAGAGATTCGCCAGGATCGCCGAATACTCTGCGCCGAATTGTCATGCTTTAGGAGCGTCAGGATGAGCGTGTGCGCCCAGTCGGCCAGAGTCGCGGCAGCCTCGTTCATTTTGGCCGCGGGATTTTCGGTCTCCCCTTCCGTTCCGGCTGCATCGAAGACCTGGCGCGTCGTCAATATCGAAGCGTCGGGCCGAGTTCACATGCGTAAGCGGGCGTCGAACCGCTCCAAGATCCTTGCCTACATTCCCGGCGACACGCGCGGCCTTGTCAGTCGCACCTGTATCGCGAATTGGTGCGAGATCGAATTTCGCGGCCTGAAAGGCTGGGTGTTCCGGAGGTATTTGGAGCCGGATGACGCACCGGCGACGGCCACGCACGGCCGCGACTCCGGCGGAGGACCGTCCGCCGCCGGCCGCCGATCGGCGTCTTGAGACACTCGCTCAGCGCAAGGCGCTGCGCATCATCAACACGGATGGACGGCCGATCCCGGTCTATGCTTTTCCGAACGAGGCGCTGCCGGTCGCCGGCCATTTGCCCGCGGAAACCCAAAGCGTGGAAGGCCTCGGGAGCTGCATCCGTGACTGGTGTTACGTCCGCTCCGGCGCGCTGATCGGCTGGCTGAGGACGGAATTATTCGCCCTCGACGAGAACGAACGCGGCGCGGAAACGACCGCCACGCTTGGCCCGGCACTTGAGCGGCAGGATGCGGCGGACGCTGAATAAGCGCTTCCGACCACTTCGACCAGCGCCGCCGTCGAGAATGCAGCGATCGCGGCGCCCGCCGCCGATAGCGGCGACAAGCTCTATGCGCTTGCTGGTCTTTCCGGTGAAAAGTCCCTCCCGATCCGTGAAAGGCCCGAGGCAGGACGCGCGCATCCTCGCCTCGATCCCGGCAGATGCGAATGACGTCGAGGGGCTTCGCAAGTGCGTCGAGAAATGGTGCCGGGTGCGCTGGGAGAACACCAGCGGCTGGGTCGCAAGACGGCATCTGGCTGATCCGTCCATCGAGGGATCGCAGACCTTCCAGGTCGCGGGACTGCCGCTCTGGAGCTCGCTCGAAGTCGTGGATTACCCTGGCGATAAGGCGAGCGTCGTAGCCAAGATCCCTTCCTATGCAACGGGCATCGTGCCGATCGGCACCTGCGACAAGAGTTGGTGTCAGGTCCGCTATCTCGGCATCGCGGGATGGGTCAGCGCGCGCTATCTCGAGCCGCAGAAGCATTGCATGGCCAACTGCCTGGCCAAGCTGGTTCAGTTTGTGCCGATCGCCTCATTTTGCCGCCCGGCACGACCATGTCCTGATACGGCATGGTCGGCTTTTCGTTTGGACCGAAGGGACCCGGCACCTTCCGCTGGGTGGCCGGCAGGCCCTTCAGATAAGCAGCGAGGTCTCCGGCATCCTTGTCGGTGAGCGCGGCAAAGGCCTGCCATGGCATGATCGGCGCCAGCTGGCGGCCATCCGGACGCAGGCCTTTGCGAAGGGCGCGAATGATATCGGCCTCGCTCCATTTACCGAGGCCCGTGTCTTTGTCGGGCGTAAGGTTCGATGGATAGAAGACTCCGAGTCCCTGAATGGCAAAGCCGATCTCGCTGCCGCTGAGCGGCTCTTTTTCATTCGGCTTGCCGACCAGCGCGCCCGGTGTATGACAGCCGCCGCAATCCATGATGCGTGCCAGATAAGCGCCGCGCTCCTTATTGCCCTCGGCGCGCGCCGGCAGGATCGCACTGAGCATGAGCGCGCAGCTCACGGTTATGACCTGACGGCAGAAAGCGATATGATTGGCACGGTTCAGCAGCATCGGAATTTCCCATCGTGAAAGGGATGAACGCCGCTGAGCTATAAGTCAGGAATAGCTGCGATTTCGGAAAGGCAGACGTTGCAATTTTAAGAATTGGAAGCAGCCGCGCCGCCCTGTGGAGAGAGGGGGACGCGCCGCGACCTGACGACGGCGTGCGCGTCAGCTTCACTCAGAGTGGAATATTGTCGTGCTTCTTCCAGGGGTTCTCGACGGTCTTGTCGCGGAGCATGTTGAGGGCCCTGGCAATGCGCAGGCGGGTGTTACGCGGCTTGATGACCTCGTCGATATAGCCGCGCTCCGCGGCGACGAAGGGATTGGCGAAGCGGTCCTGATATTCCTTGATCCGTGCCGCGATCTTTGCCGGGTCGTTCAGCTCGGTGCGATAGAGGATTTCAACAGCGCCCTTCGGCCCCATCACCGCGATTTCGGCGGATGGCCAGGCATAGTTGACATCACCGCGAATATGCTTGGACGACATCACGTCGTAGGCGCCGCCATAGGCCTTGCGTGTGATGATCGTGACCTTTGGCGCCGTCGCCTCGGCAAAGGCGAACAGCAGCTTGGCGCCGTGCTTGATGAGGCCGCCATATTCCTGCGCTGTGCCGGGAAGAAAGCCGGGCACGTCGACGAAGGTAATGATCGGTATGTTGAAGCAATCGCAGAAGCGCACGAAGCGGGCGGCCTTGCGGCTGGCGTCCGAGTCAAGCACGCCGGCGAGCACCAGCGGCTGATTGGCGACAACGCCCACCGTGTGCCCTTCGATACGTCCGAAGCCGGTGATGATGTTGCGCGCAAATGCCGCCTGGATCTCGAAGAAATCGCCCTCATCGGCGACCTTCAAGATCAGCTCCCTCATGTCGTAGGGCTTGTTCGGATTATCCGGGATCAGCGTATCGAGTGAGGGTTCCGAGCGATCGTGCCGGTCCTGGGTCGGCAACACCGGCACGCCGGCAAGATTGTTCAACGGCAGGAAGTCCATCAGCCGGCGCATTTGCAGAAGGCATTCCAGGTCGTTCTCATAGGCGTGGTCGGCGATCGAGGACCGCGTCGTGTGAATGCTGGCGCCGCCCAGCTCTTCGGCCGTCACCTCCTCATTGGTCACGGTCTTCACCACATCCGGGCCGGTAACGAACATATAGCTCGTGTCCTTGACCATGAAGATGAAGTCGGTCATGGCCGGCGAGTAGACATCGCCGCCGGCGCACGGCCCCATGATCACGGAAATCTGCGGGATGACGCCCGAGGCTAGCACGTTGCGCAGAAAAACCTCGCCATAGCCGCCAAGCGCAGCGACGCCCTCCTGAATGCGCGCGCCGCCCGCGTCGAACAGGCCGATAATCGGCGCGCGGTTCCTGAGCGCCATGTCCTGGATCTTGGTGATCTTCTGCGCATGGGCTTCGGAGAGCGAACCGCCGAAAACCGTGAAATCCTTGGCAAAAATGTAGACCGTGCGGCCGTTGATCGTGCCCCAGCCGGTGACCACGCCGTCGCCGGGGATTTTCATCTCGGCCATGCCGAAATCGGTGCAGCGGTGCTCGACATACATGCCGTATTCTTCGAAGGACTTGTCGTCGAGCAGAAGCTCGATGCGTTCGCGCGCCGTCAGCTTGCCGCGCTTGTGCTGCGCCTCGATGCGCTTTTCGCCGCCGCCGAGCGCCGCCGTCGAGCGCCGGCGCGCCAATTCGTCAAGAACCTGCTTCATGATGGTCCTACCCGCGATCTTGCCATGGCTTTGTCCATATCATGCGGCCCCAAGCGAAACACGCCCTTAATAAGGCTGCCCTCGGGGCGCGGCAATGCGCCAATTCAATGGCGTGCCGCGCTGCTCTAAGCTAAAGGACTCAAATCCAACACTTCCAAGACGCACGCGGAGCGGATGATGATGCTTTATTCGATCAGGACATTGATGCTGATTGCGGTCGGCCTGCTTGGGCTCGCCTTCGCCGGGGCACAGACCTCCATGGCTGCGGATGAAGGGCTGAAGGTCACGGATGCCTGGGTCCGCTTCGCCCCCGCCGCGATGAGGACTCACGGCGGCTATGTCACGATCGTGAATGAAGGCACGGAGCCGCAGGAACTGATCGGCGCTTCCAGCCCGAATTACGACCGCGTCGAGCTTCACCGCTCGCGCGTGGTCGACGGCGTCGCCACCATGGACTCTGTCGCCTCGATTGAAATTCCGGCCGGCGGCAAGGTCGCGTTCGAGCCCGGTGGACTGCATCTGATGCTGATCGGGCCGAAGGCGCCGCTGAAACAAGGCGGCAGCGTGCCGCTGCGGCTGAGCTTTCGCTCGGGAGCCGAGATCGACGTCGAGGCGAAAGTAACGGGCGGCGGCTCGGGCATGGACCACGATCATATGGATCACATGAAGGGCATGTAGCGCGCTGCTCTGAGCCGGCGCAGCCGTAATCAGGATCAGCTGTTGCGGCTCAGGCGGTAGAAGTCGGATGCCGCACGCATTTCGGCGAAACGGGTCTCGCGCCGCCTTTTCGCCTCATAATCCTCGCCCCAATGGCGGGCCTGATAATCCTCGTCGAGATGGGCGGCGGCCCAGGCGTCATCAAGCGACAGACGGCCGGCGCTGTGCGCGAGGGCGAGGATCGCCGAGCCGGTGAGCGTCGTCATCACATGCAACGCGGTCAGCCCGAAGGAATCGAGGCCGCCGCAAGCGGCGCGCAGCGCGGCTAGGCTCGCGCGCGGCTGCTCGACAGGCATGACGCCTTCGGTGACGACCAGCCGCGCGCCATATTGGCTGTCCGCCCATTGCAGGAGCGGGTCCCAGGCGAGCCTTTGCCGCTCGGTCAGCTCTCGCGGGCTTACGGCGCGATAACAGAGGAGATCGCGCCCGGCAAAGCCGAGAATGCCGGCCATGACCGCGTCGATGTCAGGCGCAACGGCATCCAGCGCCGTATTGGCGAGCTTGGTCAGCGGCATGGATCTTGGGTCGATCCGCTCGTCCTGCCGCCGCCATTCATCGGCCAGGGCTTCGGCAAGCCCGCGCGCCGGAACCGCGAGTTCCGCTCGCCGCGGCGTCAGCACCGGCTTGCCGTCGAGCAGAATCCGCCAGCCCCCTGCCCTCTCGTCGATCGAGACATCGGCGTAGATACGCTCCGGGCCGTCCAGAGTGGCTTCCGATCCGTTCTTCATGCCGCAACAACGCCCCTGGCGGGCACGAGCATTCTCAGCAGCTCCGGAAAGTCTCGGGTGACGATCGACGCCCCCGCTTCGGCCAATTCCTCCCCGCTGTGATAGCCCCAGGCGACGCCGATCGCCTCGGTGCCGGCCGCCCGCGCCATCAGCATGTCGAAGCTCGTATCGCCAATCATGATTGTCGCCGACGGCGATACGCCGACAGCATTCATGGCCTGAAGGATCATCGCGGGATGTGGCTTGGAGGGCGCATCATCGGCGGTCTGGATTGTGGCGAAAACGCCTTCGAGCCCTTCCCGTTCGAGGAGCGCCGCGACGCCGCGCCGGGACTTGCCTGTCGCAATGCCGAGGCGGAGATCGCTTTCGGCTGCCAGCGCCTCAAGGGCCTCGCGGGCGCCTGGAAAGAGCGGGTCGGCAATGCGCGCCTCATGCCGCAGCGCCGCAAAACTGGTGCGATAGTCGGCTGCGAGCTTGGCGACGGTTTCGCCGCCCCTGAGCCCGGTCATCATTTCCATCGCGTCGACAACGGACAGGCCGACATGGCGCAGCACCGCAGCGCGGTCCGGAATCGGGATCCCGTTCGCCGAGAAAGCTGCCCGCATGGCTTCGACGATCATGTGCTGGCTGTCGATCAGCGTGCCGTCGCAATCGAAGATGATAAGCCTCATCGGTGGGCGTCCTTCCCGTCATAGCGCTCGGGGTCGAGCCCCAGAAGCTCCCAGCTCGTCAGCATGTGATCGGGAAGCGGCGCCGTCACATCGAGCGTCTCGGCTCTCCCCCGCGGAACGATCAGGCGGCGGGCATGCAGATGCAGCTTCATCTCAAGCCCATCGACGGGCAGGTTTTTGTCGCCCTCATATTTCTGGTCGCCGACGATCGGCGTGCCTATGATCGCCAGATGGGCGCGAAGCTGATGCTGGCGTCCGGTCACGGGGCGAAGCGATACCCAGGCGAATTTCGTGCTGACCCGGTCGATGACCGAATAGTGAGTAATGGCGGACTGCGCCGTGTCCTGCTCGCCGGCCATCGCCTTGCGCACGCGGTCACCTTCCGGACCGCTCGCTTTGACGAGCGCGGCCTCGATCTTGCCCTGGGGCGGCTTTGGGACGCCCTTCGTCAAAGCCCAATAGATTTTTTGCACCGAGCGGGTCTGAAACAGCCGCCCCAGCCTGCTCGCCACCGCATGCGTCTTGGCGACCAGCAGCACGCCGGAGGTGTCGCGGTCGAGACGGTGAACGAGACGCGGCCGGCCGCCGAAACGATCCTCCATGCCGGCCAGCATTCCGTCGATATGCTTCCTGGTTTTGGTGCCGCCCTGAACCGCGATGCCATAAGGCTTGTTCAGCACGAGCAGTTCGCCGTCCTCGAACAGAATGAGGCTTTCGATGAAATTGCGGTCGGCCTTGGAGACGCCCATGGGCGGCGTGGGGGATGGCCGGTCGCGGCTGCCCGGCGTTTGCGGCTCGAAATCGGCGAGGCGTCGGACTTTGACCTCATCGCCCGCATCGAGCCGCGTATCCGGCTTGACGCGCCCGCCATTGACGCGCACCTGCCCCGTCCGCAGCAGCTTTTGCATCAGCCCGTGCGGCAGCGCCGGATAGTTGGCCTTCAGCCAGCGGTCGAGGCGTATCCCCGCATCCGCGCCCTTGACCCGTTGAATGTCGCCGTCTTTTACGTCAGCCATGTCACCCCATAGGCGCACAAACATAAGCAGTAAGCCGCGAAAAACTCGGCCAGAAAGCCCTCTCCCGTTGGGAGAGGGTTGGGTGAGGGGTTACAAATCATCGATAGTCCGTACGCCCTCACCCGGCGCTTCGCGTCGCCCTCTCCCCCAGCAGAGGGCAGACAGCGGCAGACCTATATGCGTCTGCGGTCTTCATATTAGCGCTTATGACATCACACCCGGCGAAAACAGCGCCGGGTCGGCTTCGCTGGAAAGTCCAGCTCAGCCGCCTTAAACTGCGAAATGAGCTTCGCTGCGTGCCCCGGACAACCGCCGATCCGTCGCCTAATGCCCGACGTCCGCCTATAGCCACAGCGCCGCGACTCGGCCGGGGCGACGTCTGCATGACAGCCACTCGCAGGGGTCTCCATGCACAGCGGCCGGACTGCACCCGCGTTCAGCTTTTCTCCCGCCGCAATTTTGTCCATGCCGCCATGCGCTTGGCGATCTCCTTCTCGGCGCCGCTCTGTCCGGGCAGATAGAAGCTCTGCCGCTCCATCTCGTCGGGGAAATAGTCCTGGCCGGAAAAGCCCTCGGGCGAGTCGGGGTCGTAAATATAGCCACGGCCATAGCCTTCCGCGGCCATCAGGCGGGTCGGCGCATTGAGAATATGTTTTGGCGGGGCGAGCGAGCCATGCTCCTTCGCCGCAGCCGTCGCCCGGCCGAAGGCGACATAGGCGCGGTTGGATTTCGGCGCAGTCGCGAGGTAGATCGTCGTCTGGGCAAGGGCAAGTTCGCCTTCCGGCGTGCCGAGAAAGTCATAGGCGTCCTTTGCCGCATTAGCCTGAACGAGGGCGAGCGGGTCGGCAAGCCCGATATCCTCGATCGCCATGCGCACGAGGCGCCGCGCCACATAGAGCGGGTCCTCGCCGCCGGCGAGCATGCGCGCCAGCCAATAGAGCGCCGCGTCGGGATCGGAGCCGCGCACCGATTTGTGCAGCGCGCTGATGAGATCGTAATGCCCGTCACGGTTCTTGTCGTAGAGCGGGGCGCGGCGCTGCACGATCTGGACGAGGTCTTCCGGCGTCAGCGGCGCATGGTCGCTTTCTGCGGCGCCATAGACGCTTTCGGCGAGATTGAGCAGCGTGCGGCCGTCGCCATCGGCCATGGCGATCAGCCGCTCCCGCGCCTCGGCCGTGAGCGGCAGCGGCCGTTTCTCCAATTCCTCGGCGCGACCCAAGAGGCTCCAGAGCGCCGTGTCGTCGAGCCGGCGGAACACGAGGACCGTCGCGCGCGATAACAGAGCGCCGTTCAGCTCGAAGGACGGATTCTCCGTCGTCGCGCCGATGAGGATGATGGTGCCGTCCTCCATCACGGGGAGAAAGCTGTCCTGCTGGGCGCGGTTGAAGCGGTGGATCTCATCGACGAACAGCACCGTGCCCATGCCCATCTTGCGGCGGTCGCGCGCCGCGTCGAACAGCTTGCGCAGCTCCTGAACGCCGGAATAGATCGCCGAGATCTGCTCGAAATGCAGCCCGGCCTGTTTGGCGATCAGCCGCGCGACGGTGGTCTTGCCCGTCCCGGGCGGTCCCCAAAAGATCACCGAGCGCAAGGCCCCTTTCGCCAGCATCAGCCGGAGCGGGCCGTCTGGGCCGAGCAAATGCTCCTGGCCGGCGACATCGTCGAGCGATTGCGGACGCAGCCGGTCGGCGAGCGGCCGGGGGGCGCCCTGGTCCAGGCCGGCGGCCTCGAAAAGCGTGGTCATGCGCTAAGATAGTGTCGGAGGACTGGCCGCCGCAAGACGCGCCTGGAACGGCATGCCGCTAATCGTGGTCAGCGTCTTGCGGCTTCGGCGGCAATTACCAGCGAGGCGCAGTACCATGTGTCGGTGTCGCCCCGGCCGTTAGAGCCGGGGCCCACTCGCTTGGCCTCTCGGCACCAACCTTGCGGAGATGCCAATAGGTCCGGCTCGGCCTGACGGCCGCCTGCCCCGGCCGGCGAGCCGGGGTCCGGGACGACGCCAGGGGATGGCCTCCGATTCTTGGATACTCGGCGACGACACATGCTAGCCGCGCAGATAGGTGCGCAGTTCCTCGCCGCCGCGCCGGACGGTCAGATCCCAGGCGCGCGCATCGTGTTTGAGAAGATCGACAAGCTGCTGCACGCTCTTGATGCCGCTGCCATTCAGTTTTTCGATGATATCGCCCGGCTTCAGCCCCAGACGCCGCGCCGTGGAATAGGCTTGCGTTTCGACGACGACGACCCCGGAGGTCACTTCGATCGACATCTCCTCGGCAACCGCCGGAGACAGATTGGCGACCGTAGCGCCGGAAAACGGATTGGCGCCTTTGATCTCGGTCAGATCGCGCGGAACCGTCTCCGGGGCGACAGTGAGATCGATCGTCAATTTGCGCTCCCGGCCTTCGCGGACGACGGTGAGTTCGGCCTGGCTGCCGACACCCTTGGTGGCAAAGCGATAGAGCACCGCTTGCGGATCGTCGGCTTCCCGGCCGTCGACGGCGATGATCACGTCGCCCGGCTTCAGTCCCGCCTTTGCCGCCGGACCGCCCTCCGCCACGCTGGCGACAATCGCTCCCGCCGTGCGGTCCAGTCCGACGGAGTGAGCGATGTCCGGGGTCATGGATTGCAGCTCGGCGCCAAGCCAGGGGCGCTGCACCTTGCCGCCGCCGCGAAGCGCGGAGTTGACGATCACGCGCACCATATTCGCAGGAATGGCAAAGCCGATGCCGTTTGAGCCGCCGCTGCGCGTGTAGATCTCCGAGTTGATGCCGACGACACGGCCGTCCATGTCGACGAGCGGTCCGCCGGAATTGCCGGGATTGATCGCCGCATCGGTCTGGATGAAGAACTGATAGTCGGAGATGCCGACCCGCGTGCGGGCCAGTGCCGAAACGATGCCGCTGGTGACGGTCTGGCCAACGCCGAACGGATTGCCGATAGCAAGCACGATGTCGCCAACCTCGAGGGCATCGGAATCGCCAAAGCTCAGATAGGGAAAGTCCTTTTCGCTGGCATCGATCCGCAGCACGGCAAGATCGGTCCGTTCATCCTTGAGGATGACTTTCGCCGCGAATTCGCGGCTGTCCGAGAGCGCAACTTTGATGTCGGCTTCGCCCTCGCTTTGGACAACGTGATTGTTGGTGACGACAAGGCCATCGGGCGAGACGATGACGCCCGAGCCGAGCGAATTCTGCGCCCGTTCGCTGGGAATGCCGAAATCTTCGCCGAAGAAACGGCGGAAAAACGGGTCGTTCAAAAACGGCGAAACGCGCTGCTGGGTGCGGCTGCGCACATAGACATTGACAACCGCCGGTGCGGCTTTTTTGACGATCGGCGCGTAGGAGAATTTGAGATCGGCGCGGCTTCGCGGAACGGTCTTTTCGAGCTGGGTCAGATGGTCTTGCGCCTGAGCCACGACAGCTAGCGGCGCCGCCGCGATGACGGCCAGACCGAAGGCGATGACCAAGCGCTGCGCAGCCAGCCTGCCAAGCCCGCTCATGAGGCACCTCGTTGCTTTGGGTGGCGCCGGACTATCGCCCGGCGGAATGACAGCACCGTCCATAGCAACTTGCGCCCGTGCCTTCAAGGCGGCGTCTACTCGCGGCGGTAATCTCTGAAAGGGAAACGCCCGGCGGAGGCGGAGCGGCGCGGGTCATGGCGAATGCCCCGCTAAGCAGCGGCTCGCTCGCCCTCATTCTCGGCGGTCGGTCCTGAATCCTGGCCCTTGGCGCTCTCGTCCCGGTCGACCAGCTCGATCACGGCGACAGGGGCGGAGTCGCCATAGCGGAACCCGGCCTTGAGGACGCGGGTATAGCCGCCATTGCGATCCTTGTAGCGCGGACCGATCGTCTCGAACAGCTTGGTCACCATCTTCTCATCGCGCAGGCGTGCCGCCACAAGCCGGCGCGCGTGCAGGTCGCCGCGCTTGGCGAGCGTGATCAGCCGTTCCGTCACGCGGCGCAGATCCTTCGCCTTCGGCAGGGTCGTCACGATCTGCTCATGCTTGATGAGCGCGGCCGCCATATTGGCGAACAGCGCGCGGCGGTGCTCCGCCGTGCGGTTCAGCTTGCGGCCTGACTTGCGATGGCGCATGGAACTGTCCTCAAAAATTCGTCTCGCGGATGACCGGCTGAAGCGCCGGCCGCGTCAATATTGATCCTCGTAGCGCTTGGCCAGCTCTTCGATATTGTCCGGCGGCCAGTTCGGCACTTCCATGCCGAGATGCAGCCCCATGCCGGCCAGCACTTCCTTGATCTCGTTCAGCGACTTGCGGCCGAAATTCGGCGTGCGCAGCATCTCCGCCTCGGTCTTCTGAATGAGATCGCCGATATAGACGATATTGTCGTTCTTCAGGCAGTTGGCCGAACGCACGGACAGCTCCAACTCGTCGACCTTCTTGAGCAGCGCGGCGTTGAACTCCAGCTCCGGGGTCCGTTCTTCGCGGACTTCCTTGCGCGGCTCCTCGAAGTTGACAAAGATCGAAAGCTGGTCCTGCAGGATGCGCGCAGCGAGCGCGATAGCATCCTCGGGAACCAGCGAGCCGTCGGTCTCGATGTCCATGGTCAGCTTGTCATAGTCGAGGATCTGGCCCTCGCGGGTATTGGAGACCTTGTAGGAGATCTTCTTGACCGGGCTGTAAAGGCTGTCGACCGGGATCAGGCCGATCGGCGCATCCTCGGGACGGTTGCGTTCCGCCGGGACATAACCCTTGCCAAGTTGCGCCGTGAACTCCATGCGCACCGACGCGCCCTCGTCGAGGGTGCAGATCACATGCTCGGGATTGAGGATGTCGACGTCGGGCCCGGCCTCGATGTCTCGCGCCTTGGCAACGCCGGGCCCTTCTTTCTTCAACACCATGCGTTTCACGCCGTCGGAGTGAATCTTCAGCGCGACTTCCTTGATGTTGAGCACAATGTCCGTCACATCCTCGCGCACGCCAGGGATCGAGGAGAATTCATGCAGCACGCCGTCGATATGGACGCTGGTGATGGCGCCGCCCTGAAGCGACGACAGCAGCACCCGCCGCAGCGCGTTGCCGAGCGTCAGGCCGAAGCCGCGCTCCAGCGGTTCCGCGACGACGGTGCCGAAACGCTTGGCCTCGCGGCCTGGAGCGACATTCAGCTTTGCGGGTTTGATCAGATCTTGCCAGTTCTTCTGCAGCACGGATAACCTCGTCTTATGTGCAATGTGCCGGCATTGGCCGGCAGCTCGAATTCGTCTCTTTGAGCCGGCGAGGCGAACCGGAATCTTCCGGTTCGGCCAAGCGGCCCGGCCGTTCGTCAGACGCGGCGGCGTTTGCGCGGACGGCAGCCATTATGCGGGATCGGCGTCACGTCGGTGATGGACACGATCTGGAAGCCGCAGGACTGCAGCGCTCTAAGAGCGGACTCGCGCCCCGATCCAGGTCCGCTGACCGCGACCTCGATCGTCTTCATGCCGTGATCCATTGCCTTTTTGCCGGCATCCTCAGCCGCCATCTGCGCGGCGAAGGGGGTCGATTTCCGCGACCCTTTGAACCCCATCGTTCCGGCCGACGACCAGGCAATCGTGTTGCCCTGCGCATCGGTGATGGTGATCATCGTATTGTTGAACGACGCGCTCACATGCGCCACGCCGGAGGTGATGTTCTTTTTCTCGCGGCGGCGAACGCGCGTCTTTTCCTTAGCCATGCCGTTTCGTCCTCAATTCGACAGCCGCTGAGCCGCGGCAGAGTTCCTTATTTCTTTTTGCCGGCAATCGGCTTGGAGGGACCCTTGCGCGTGCGCGCATTCGTGTGCGTGCGCTGTCCCCTCACCGGCAGCCCCCGGCGATGGCGCAGGCCGCGATAGCAGCCCAGATCCATCAGCCGCTTGATATTCATCGCCACGTCGCGGCGCAGATCGCCTTCCACGGCATAATCGCGATCGATTACCTCGCGAATTTGCAGTACCTCGGCGTCGGTCAGCTGGTTGACCCGGCGCTCTGGCGGAATGCTGGTCTTTTCGCAGATTTCCCTGGCAAATGTCGGCCCAATGCCATGAATATAGCGCAAGGCAATGTCGACGCGCTTGTTCGACGGAATATTGACGCCTGCGATACGAGCCACGATAAATTCTCCTTAGCGGGCGGACCGGCCTTTGCCGTCCGCCATTCCTTACCTCGTGCGGCCTAGGATCCGATTCGCGTAAACGGATGGCGCCCGAACGAGACTTCATCCAGGCACAACAAATCCGTGTCGGTGAGGAGCCTGTATTTAGCTGATATTCGCGAACCCCGTCAACCTCTGCCGATCCTTATTTCAACCGGCCGGATTTGCACTGAAAATCTCGTCGATTTCGCGCGCAACGGCCTTGATCGGCGCCTCGCCGTCAATGGTGGCGACCTTGCCGTGCTTCTTGTAATAGCTGATCAGCGGCGCGGTCTGCTCATGATAGGCCTTGAGCCGCGTCTTGATCGTTTCCGGACGATCGTCCGCCCGGCGCTTGAATTCCGTATTGCCGCAGACATCACAAACGCCCTCGACCTCGGGGCGTTTGAACTTGTCATGATAGCCTTGGCCACATTTGGCGCAGGTGAAACGTCCCGCGATGCGCTCGATGAGGCGATCGTCGCCGACCTGGATCACGATCACGCGGTCGATGCCGCTGTTGCGCTCCTCAAGCCAGCGGTCGAGCGCCTCGGCCTGCTCGACCGTGCGCGGAAAGCCGTCCAGAATGAAGCCCTTCTTGTCCTTAATGCCGGCCAGATTCTCGAAGACGACATTGACGACGATGTCATCCGGCACCAAGGCGCCTTTGTCCATGAAGGATTTCGCCGTCTTGCCGATTGCCGTTCCTGAGGAGACAGCCGCACGCAGCATGTCCCCCGACGATAATTGCTTCGATCCGAATTTGGTTTCCAGTAGCTTCGCTTGCGTCCCTTTACCCGCTCCCGGCGGCCCAAGCAAAATCAGATTCATCAGCGCTTCGCTCCCCTCAACTTGGCCTTCTTGATTAGGCCTTCATATTGATGCGCGAGCAAGTGGCTTTGAATCTGCGCCACCGTATCCATCGTTACGCTCACGACGATGAGCAGCGAGGTGCCGCCAAGATAGAACGGCAAGCCCCAGGATGAGACCAACAGCTCCGGTAGAACGCAGACCGCCGCGAGATAGGCCGCGCCGACAACCGTGATCCTGGTCAGCACATAGTCGATATATTCCGCAGTCCGCGGACCAGGCCGAATGCCGGGAATGAAGCCGCCATATTTCTTCAGATTGTCGGCCGTGTCCTGCGGATTGAAGACGATCGCCGTGTAGAAGAAGGCGAAGAAGACAATGCCGAGCACATAAAACGCCAGATAGAGCGGCTGTCCCCTGCCGAGCAGGGCCGTCACCGTATTCAGCCAGTCGGGACCGCGCGCCCGCCGAGAAATTCGCAATCGTGATCGGCACCAGGAGCAGCGAAGAGGCAAAGATCGGCGGGATGACGCCCGACGTATTCAGCTTCAGCGGCAGATGCGAGCTGTCGCCCTGGAACATCTTATTGCCGATCTGGCGCTTGGGATATTGCACCAGCAGCCGGCGCTGCGCCCGCTCCATGAAGACGATAAAGGTGATGACGAAGATCGCACCAATGAACACCGCAACGATCAGCCCCGCCGAAATCGCGCCCTGCCGGCTGAGTTCCAGCGTTCCGGCGATCGCGCTCGGCAGACGCGCGACGATGCCGGCGAAAATGATCAGCGAAATGCCGTTGCCGACGCCGCGGGCCGTGATCTGCTCGCCGAGCCACATCAGGAACACCGTGCCGCCGACAAGCGTGATCACGGTCGTAAGCTGGAAAAACCAGCCCGGATTGGTGACAATGTTGCTGGCGCTTTGCAGGCCAACGGCAATGGCGTAGGCCTGGACCGTGGCCAGGATCACCGTGCCATAGCGCGTATATTGGTTGATCTGCTTCCGGCCCGCTTCGCCTTCCTTTTTGAGCTGCTCCAGATGCGGCGAGACCGTGGTCATCAACTGCACAATGATCGATGCGGAGATGTACGGCATGATGTTGAGGGCGAAGATCGCCATCCGCCCAACGGCGCCGCCCGAGAACGTGTTGAACAGCCCGAGGATCCCCGACTGATTGTGCTGGACCATATCCGCCAGGGCCTGCGGGTTGATGCCAGGCAGCGGGATGTAGGTGCCGAGCCGGTAGACGAGAAGCGCGCCGAGCGTGAACCAGAGGCGCTTCTTCAGCTCTTCGGCCTTGCTGAAGGCCGAAAAATTCAAATTCGCGACAAGCTGTTCAGCGGCAGAAACCATCAGGTCCTCTCCAGATCGAATGGGCGCCTTCAACGCTCACGGGCGACAGCTTCGGTCAGATCATCGGCGAAGCCGGCCGCCTCAAAATATGCTCTGCCTTTTCAATCGCAACGGCGTCTTTTGAAACCCGCCGGCCGCAAGAGGCGTCAGCAAACCTCACGCATCCTTGGCGGCGGCCTTCTTGCCCTTCTTCGGCCGGCGCTCCGCGGCATCGGTGTCCTTCACCAGCTTGATCAGCTTGATGCTTCCGCCGGCGGCTTCGACAGCTTTGACCGCGCTGGTCGTGGCGCCGGCCAGCTCCAGATCGACCTTCGCTTTGAGCGCGCCGCGGCCCAGCAGACGCACGCCGTCGCGCGCCCGGCGCACCAGGCCCGCCGCGACCAGCGCCTGCGCATCGATCAGGCGGTCCGCGTCCAGCTTGCCGTCGTCGATCGCCGTCTGCAGCCGGTCGAGATTGACTTCCGTGAATTTCAGGCGCAGCGGATTGTTGAATCCGCGCTTCGGCAGCCGCATATGGATCGGGTTCTGACCGCCTTCAAAGCCCTTGATGGCGACGCCCGAGCGCGCCTTCTGGCCCTTATGGCCGCGTCCGGCGGTCTTGCCGAGACCTGAGCCGATGCCGCGGCCCACGCGCTTGCGCGCGGTCGTCGCGCCGTCATTGTCCTTCAGTTGATTGAGCTGCATCTGCCCGCCTCGATCCCGTTCGAATTCCGCAAAAGCCTACTTGGCCGGTTCGTCCTCGACGATCCGGACGAGGTGAGAAACCTTCGCGATCATGCCGCGCACCGCCGGATTGTCCGGCACCGTACGGCGCTTGCGCATCTTATTCAGCCCGAGCCCGATCAAGGTCTGGCGCTGATGCGCCGGACGGCGGATCGGACTGGCGATCTGCTCGATAACCAGTGTCCCGCCCTTCTTTGTCTTTTCTGTCATGCCTTCAGCCCTCCCGGCGCTTACGCCTCTTGCGTGACGGCCGCGCCTTCGGCCGAGTCGCGGCGGCGGGCGACGATCTCGCTGACCTTTTTCCCGCGGCGAGCCGCGACAGCCCGGGGGCTATCCTCACGGCGCAGGGCATCGAAGGTGGCGCGCACCATGTTGTAGGGGTTGGAGGTGCCCATCGACTTCGCCACCACATCCTGGATGCCGAGCGTTTCGAACACCGCGCGCATCGGACCGCCGGCAATGATCCCCGTGCCGGGAGGGGCGGCCCGAAGCACGACCCGCCCGGCGCCATGTTGGCCGGCGACGTCGTGATGAAGCGTGCGCCCTTCGCGCAGCGGCACCTTGATCAGGCTGCGCTTGGCGGAGTCGGTTGCCTTGCGGATCGCCTCCGGCACTTCGCGGGCCTTGCCATGTCCGAAGCCGACGCGCCCCTTCTGATCGCCCACGACGACAAGCGCCGCGAAGCCGAAGCGGCGGCCGCCCTTAACGACCTTCGCCACGCGGTTGATGTGAACGAGCTTATCGACGAATTCGCCGTCCCGTTCTTCGCGATCGCGTTCTCGCGGTGCTCGTGCCAATGATCGTTCCTTCCGTCCGGTAGATAAGAATGAAGCCCTAGAAACTCAAACCGCCTTCGCGCGCCGCATCGGCCAAGGCCTTGACGCGGCCATGAAAGAGATAGCCGCCGCGGTCGAACACCACAGTGGCGACGCCCGCCTCCTTGGCGCGCTGGGCGATCAGCTTGCCGACCTCTTCGGCCGCAGCCCTGTCAGCGCCGCTCTTCAGCTTGCCCGCCAACGCCTTGTCGAGCGAGGATGCCGAAGCCACGGTATGGCCCTGCGCATCATCGATGACCTGCGCATAGATCTGCTTCGACGACCGGAACACGCAGAGCCGCGGCCGCCCGTGAGCGGCGCTGCGAACAACCTTGCGGACACGGGTCTTCCGCCGTTCGAAACTCGTGGTGACGCCCATGGAAATCTCCACTATTTCTTCTTCTTTCCTTCCTTGCGGAAGATGAATTCATTCGAATATTTGATGCCTTTGCCCTTGTAGGGCTCGGGCTTTCGGTATTGCCTGATCTCGGCTGCGACCTGGCCGACCTTCGCGGCGTCGATGCCGCTGATGATGATCTCGGTCGGTCTCGGGCATTGCACCTGGATGCCCTCCGGGATCGGATAAAGCACGTCGTGGCTGTAGCCGAGTTGTAGCTGGATCTCCTTGCCCTTCAGAGCCGCGCGATAGCCGACGCCGCTGATATCCAGGGTCTTCGAAAAACCCTTGGTGACGCCGTCGACGAGATTGGCGACGAGCGAGCGCGACATGCCCCACATCGAGCGCGCCTTCTTGCTGTCGTCGCGGGGCGCAACCTCGATGCCGTCATCGCCCATTTTCACGGTGACATCGTCGATAAGCGTCAGCGAAAGCTCGCCTTTCGGCCCCTTCACCGAGACCGTTTGGCCTTCAATCTTCGCCATGACGCCTTTCGGCACCGAAACCGGCTTTTTTCCAATCCTGGACATCGTCCAAGCCTCTCACCATCTTACGGGCCCCAAGCCCTCTTAGAATATGCTGCAAAGCACCTCGCCGCCGACATTCTCCAGACGGGCACGGCTGTCCGACATGACGCCCTTCGGCGTCGACAAAATCGAGACGCCAAGGCCGTTCGCCACGGTCGGCAGGTCATTCACCGAGGAATAAACGCGCCGGCCAGGCGTCGAAACGCGCCGGATTTCGCGGATCACCGGCTGGCCGTCGAAATATTTCAGCTCGATCTCGATCTCGGACTTGCCACTCTGATAATCGGTCCGGGAGAAGCCGCGGATGTAGCCCTCCTCTTTCATCACCTCGAGCACGCGCTCGCGCAGCCTGGAGGCCGGTGTCGAGACCTTGGGCCGTTTCCGCATCTGCGCATTGCGGATGCGGGTCAGCATATCGCCCAGGGGGTCGGAAATCGTCATCTTCAGCCCCTACCAGCTCGACTTGACCATGCCGGGGATGAGCCCGTTCGAGGCCAACTCCCTCAGCGCCACACGCGACATGCGCAGCTTGCGATAAAAGGCGCGCGGCCGTCCGCTTACCTCGCAGCGATTCCTGATCCGGGTCGGGGAGGAATTACGCGGCAGTTCGGCAAGCTTCAGCCTGGCCTGAAACCGCTCTTCCGTCGGCAGAGTCAAATCCTCGGCCTTCGCCTTCAGCGTCGCCCGGCGCGACGCATATGTCTTTGCGAGCCTCCGGCGCTTCCGGTTGCGCTCCACCATGCTCGTTTTTGCCATTCTCTGTTCTCTCCTCGTCCGCGCGCGTCAGTTTGAGAGCTAGTTCCGAAACGGGAAGTTGAACTGCCTCAAAAGCGCCCGCGCCTCATCGTCGGTTCTGGCCGTCGTGCATACGATGATGTCCATGCCCCAGATCGCTTCGACCTTATCGTAATTGATCTCGGGAAAAATGATGTGTTCCTTGAGGCCGAGAGCGAAATTGCCGCGACCGTCAAAACTCTTCGGACTAAGGCCGCGAAAGTCCTTTACGCGGGGCAGAGCAATCGTAATCAGCCGGTCGAGAAATTCGTACATGCGCGACCGGCGCAGCGTTACCTTGGCTCCGATCGGCATCCCCTCGCGCAGCTTAAACGTCGAGATCGACTTGCGCGCTATGGTGAGGACGGGCTTCTGCCCCGCGATCAGAGCCAGGTCGCGCGCGGCCGAGTCGACCTTCTTGCGGTCGGCCACGGCCTCGCCGACGCCCATATTGAGCACGATCTTGTCGATGCGCGGCACTTGCATCGGATTGTCATATTTGAATTCCTCGACCAGCGCGGCGCGGATCTTGTCCTCGTATTGCCGCTTCAGCCGCGGCTCATAGGCTGCTGCCTCAGTCATCGATCACTTCTCCTGAACGCTTGGCGTAGCGAACCTTGCGCCGATCGTCCAAAATCCTGTAGCCAACCCGCGTCGGCTCTCCATCCTTCGGGTCTTCGATCGCCAGGTTCGACAGATGGATCGGTGCCTCTTTCGACACGATCCCGCCTTCCCGGCCCGGCGCCTGCTTCTGATGCCGCCGCACCAGATTGACGCCATGCACAATCGCCTTGTTCTCGGCTGGAAACATCTTAACGATCTCGCCGCGCTTGCCCTTGTCCCGCCCGGCGATGACGACGACGCTATCGCCGCGTCTCAGCTTCAGCTTCGCCATCACAGCACCTCCGGCGCCAGCGAAATGATCTTCATGTGCTGCTTGGCGCGAAGCTCGCGCGGCACCGGGCCGAAGATGCGCGTGCCGATCGGCTCCTTATTGTTGTTGATCAGCACCGCCGCATTACGGTCGAAGCGGATCAGGCTGCCGTCTGGACGGCGCACGCCCTTGGCGGTCCGCACGACCACAGCCTTCAGCACCTGGCCCTTCTTGACGCGGCCACGCGGGATCGCCTCCTTGACGCTCACCACGATGATATCGCCGATCGTCGCAAACCGGCGCATCGAGCCGCCCAGAACCTTGATGCATTGCACGCGGCGGGCGCCGGAATTGTCGGCGACATCCAAATTGGTCTGCATTTGAATCATGTCACAGTCCTCAATATCCGAGCCGCTGGCGCGGAAACCGGATGCCGCACGCAAGGTTACTCTGCTGGTTTCGCGAGCGCCGCCGTCATCCGGCAGCGCCGGCTTGCGAAAGCACCACCCATTTCTTCTTTTTCGAAATGGGCGGGCACTCCTCGATCCTCACCATGTCACCCACCTTGCAGGCTTTCGCCTCATCGTGAGCGTGATACTTCTTCGTCAGGCGCACGGTCTTTTTCAGGACCGGATGGGTGAACCGGCGCTCGACCTGAACGACGACGGTCTTTTCGTTCTTGTCGGAGACCACGACACCCTGAAGAATACGCTTCGGCATGATCGACGCCCTATTCCGTAGCTTGGCCCGCGCGCAGCTTTTCGCGCTCGATGGTTTTAATCTTTGCGATGCTGCGGCGAACATCGCGCACGCGCGCGGTGTTCGCGAGCTGTCCGGTCGCCTTCTGAAAACGCAGATTGAACTGCTCGCGCTTCAGCTTGATGAGTTCGTCATGAAGCTGATCGGGCGTCATATCGCGGACTGCGCTGATCTTCATCGTGTCACGCCTTTCCTGCAGCGGCGAGCTCGCCGAAGCGCACGATGACCCGCGTCTTGATCGGCAGTTTTGCTGCGCCCAGGCGCAAAGCCTCTCTGGCAACCGGGTCCGGCACGCCGTCGACCTCGAACATGATCCGCCCGGGCTTCACGCGGCAGGCCCAGAATTCCGGCGCGCCCTTGCCCTTGCCCATCCGCACTTCGATCGGCTTTTTGGAAACCGGCAGATCGGGAAAGATCCGGATCCAAACCCGCCCGGCACGTTTCATCTGCCGGGTGATGGCGCGCCGCGCCGCCTCGATCTGGCGCGCCGTGACGCGCTCCGGCTCCAGCGCCTTCAGGCCATGCGACCCGAAATTCAGCTCGAAGCCGCCCTTGGCGTTGCCCCGGTTGCGGCCCTTATGGGCCTTCCGGAATTTTGTGCGTTTTGGTTGCAGCATGGTTCAAACCTGTTCGTTTTTCGCAACCGCGCCTTAGACCTGAGCCTGCTCGCGCCGCCCGCGGCCACCACCACCGCTCTCCTGGGTCTCTAGCGAAAGACGCTCCTGCGCCATCGGGTCATGCTCAAGGATTTCGCCTTTGAAGATCCAGACCTTGACGCCGATGACGCCATAGGCGGTTTCGGCAAGCGCCGTGCCGTAATCGACATTGGCGCGCAGCGTATGCAGCGGAACGCGGCCCTCGCGATACCACTCCATCCGTGCAATTTCCGCGCCGCCCAGTCGCCCGGCGCAATTGATCCGAATGCCGAGCGCGCCGAGGCGCAGGGCGGACTGAACCGCCCGCTTCATCGCGCGGCGGAAGGCGACGCGCCGCTCAAGCTGTTGGGCAATGCTCTCGGCGACGAGCGTTGCATCGATCTCGGGCTTGCGGACCTCGACGATATTCAGATGCACCTCGGAAGCGGTCATCGTCGCGAGTTCGCCGCGCAGCTTCTCGATGTCGGAGCCCTTCTTGCCGATTAGGATGCCGGGACGCGCGCTGTGGATGGTCACACGGCACTTCTTGTGCGGCCGCTCGATGACGACCTTCGAAATGCCGGCTTGACGCCGCGTCTTGGCAATATATTTGCGGATCTTCAGGTCCTCCTGAAGCAAGCGGCCATATTCGCGCCCGCCCGCATACCACCTCGAATCCCAGGTGCGGTTGATGCCGAGCCGCAGGCCGATCGGATTGACTTTCTGTCCCATCAGGCGGACTCCTGAACTTCCTTCACGACGACCGTGAGTTGAGAAAAGGGCTTCATCACTCGGGCAACGCGGCCACGCGCACGCGGATGCCAGCGCTTGATGACCAGGTTCTTGCCGACATAGGCTTCCGAAACCACCAATGCGTCGACGTCCAGACTGTGGTTGTTCTCGGCATTGGCGACCGCCAACTCCAGCGTCTTCTTGACATCCTTGGCGATCCGCTTGCGCGAAAAGGTCAGATCGGCGAGCGCCTTGTCGACCTTCTGTCCCCGGATCATCGCCGCGACCAGATTGAGCTTCTGCGGGCTGACCCGCATATTGCGCGTGACGGCGCGCGCCTCGTTCTCTGTCAGCCGGCGTTCTGGCTTAGGCTTGCCCATGGCTCACTTCCTTTTGGCCTTCTTGTCGGCGCCATGGCCGTAATAATTCCTCGTCGGAGAGAATTCGCCGAATTTGTGTCCGATCATGTCTTCCGATACGAGCACCGGTATGTGCTTCTGGCCGTTATAGACGCCGAAGGTCAGCCCGACGAATTGCGGCAGGATCGTCGAACGGCGGCTCCAGATCTTGATGATCGCATTCGAGCGTGACTCGCGCGCCTTCTCGGCCTTCTTCAGTAGATAGCCGTCGATGAACGGGCCTTTCCAGACAGACCGTGCCACCTATCTCTCCTATGACTTCTTCGCGTGACGGCTGCGAATGATATATTTGTCCGTCGACGGATTGGAGCGCGTCTTGGCGCCCTTGGTGCTCTTGCCCCAGGGCGTCACCGGATGGCGCCCGCCCGACGTCCGGCCCTCGCCGCCGCCATGCGGATGATCGATCGGGTTCATCGCCACGCCGCGCACGGAAGGCCGCTTGCCCATCCAGCGCTTGCGTCCAGCCTTGCCGATGCTGACATTGGCGTTGTTCGGGTTGGAGACCGCGCCGACGGTCGCCATGCAGTCGGCGCGCACCATCCGCGTCTCGCCGGAGCTCAGCTTCAGGATCGCGTAGCCGGCATCGCGGCCGGCGAGCTGGGCGTAGCACCCTGCCGCGCGGGCCAATTGTCCGCCGCGGCCCTGCTTCATCTCGATATTGTGGACGATCGTGCCGATCGGCATGCTCGCCAGCGGCATGGCGTTGCCGGGCTTCACGTCGACCTGCTTGCCGGCAATCACCTTGTCGCCGACGCCAAGGCGCTGCGGCGCCAGAATATAGGCCAGCTCGCCGTCCTCGTAGCGGATCAGGGCGATGAACGCCGTGCGGTTCGGATCATATTCCAGGCGCTCGACCGTGCCCGCGATATCCATTTTGCGCCGCTTGAAATCGATGATGCGGTAGGTGCGCTTATGGCCGCCGCCGCGCCGGCGCGCGGTGATCCGGCCGTGATTGTTGCGCCCCGCCTTTTCCGTCAGCCCCTCGGTGAGGTTCTTGACCGGCTTGCCCTTCCACAGCTCGGAGCGGTCCACCAGAATGAGCTGGCGGCGGCCCGGCGAGGTCGGATTATAGGTCTTTAATGCCATGGCTCACGCTCTTGCTTCTCTAAAGCCCCGTGGTCACATCGATGGAGTGACCCTCCTCGAGGGTCACGATCGCGTTTTTCAAGTCGCTCTGCCTGCCGGCGGTGCCGCGGAAGCGCTTGCGCTTGCCCGCGCGGTTCAGCGTATTCACGGCCTTGACCTTGACGTTGAACAGGCGCTCAACCGCCTCGCGGATCTGCGGCTTGGTCGCGGTCTTGCTTACCCGGAACACGACTTGATTATGCTCACCCGCCATGGTCGCCTTTTCGGTGATCACCGGCGCCAGGATCACGTCGTAGAGATCGGCCTCGTTCATTTGAAGCGCTCCCCGATGGCCTCGACCGCCGATTTCGTCAGAACGAGCGTCCGCCGGCGCAGGATGTCGTAAACGTTGAGGCCGGCGACGGCGAGAACGTCGATATTCGGGATGTTCCGCGCGGCGAGCGAGAATTTGCTATCCAATTCGCCGCCAGCCGATAATCAAGGCCGAAGTCGAAGCCGAGCGCGGCGAATTTTGCTTCAAGAGCGCGGGTCTTGGCCTCCGGCAGCTCGGCCTTGTCGAGAATGATCAGCTCCTTGGACTTCGCCTTGGTCGACAGAGCGTGCTTCAAAGCCAGCGCCCGCACCTTCTTCGGCAGCTCGATCGCATGGCTGCGCGGGACGGGGCCGAAGGCCTTGCCGCCGCCGCGGAATTGCGGCGCCATCTTGTTGCCATGGCGGGCGCGGCCGGTTCCCTTTTGCTTGTACATCTTCTCGCTGCGGCCCGAGACCAGCGAGCGGTCTTTGACGTGATGCGTTCCGGCCTGGCGCTTCAGAAGCTGATAGCGCACCATGCGCTGCAAAATATCGACACGCGGCTCAAGTCCGAAAATCTCATCGGGCAGGTCGATGGTCCCGGCTTTTTTCGCATCGAGCGTCGTAACATCCGCCTTCATCGATCAGCCCTTCCCATTGCCGTCGGCCGGCTTGCCGCCGCGGATCGCGCCCGGCTTCGGCGCGCTATCCGGAACGCTGGATTTCACCGCGTCGCGAAGCAGAACCCAGCCGCCCTTGGCGCCGGGAACCGCCCCGTGGACCATGACTAGGCCGCGGTCGGTGTCGGTCTTCACGACTTTCAAATTCTGCGTCGTCACCCGCGCGCCGCCCATATGGCCGGCCATCTTCTTGCCTTTGAAGACCTTGCCCGGGTCCTGCCGCTGGCCGGTGGAGCCATGGCTGCGATGCGAGATCGACACGCCGTGCGAAGCACGCAGGCCGTGGAAATTGTGGCGCTTCATGCTGCCGGCGAATCCGCGCCCGATCGTCGTCCCGGTCACATCGACAAACTGGCCTTCGACGAAATGATCGGCGGTGATCTCCGCCCCGACATCGATCATATTGTCCGGGGACACGCGGAACTCGGCGAACTTTGGCCGCCGGCTCGACCTTGGCGACCGCGAAATGGCCGCGCTCGGCACGGGTGACGTTCTTCACCTTCGCCAGACCGGCGCCGAGCTGAAGCGCGGTATAGCCGTTCTTTTCATCCGTGCGCTGAGCAACGACCTTACAGCCGTCGATCTTCAACACCGTGACGGGCACGTGCTCGCCAGAGTCTGTGAAGATCCGGGTCATCCCCATCTTCTGCGCTATAACACCTGACCGCATCGAGCTGCCTCGAAGTCCTAGAGCTTGATCTCCACGTCCACGCCGGCCGCCAGATCCAGTTTCATCAACGCATCGACGGTCTGGGGCGTCGGGTCGACAATGTCGATCAGCCGTTTGTGGGTGCGCATTTCGAACTGCTCGCGGCTTTTCTTGTCGATATGCGGCGAGCGGTTGACGGTGAATCGTTCAATCCTCGTCGGCAACGGTATGGGGCCGCGAACCTCAGCACCGGTCCGCTTGGCGGTATTGACGATTTCCCGGGTCGAGGCGTCGAGCACACGGTGATCGAACGCCTTGAGCCGGATGCGGATGTTCTGACCTTGCATATCCATTGCCTCGAGTGGGGACGGGGACGCGAGCCCCGCGTCCCCGAAAGATCGCTATTTCAGAATGCTCGATACGACGCCGGCCCCGACCGTGCGGCCGCCCTCGCGAATGGCGAAGCGCAGCCGCTCCTCCATGGCGATCGGCACGATCAGCTCGACTTCCATCGCGATGTTGTCGCCCGGCATCACCATTTCCGTGCCTTCCGGGAGCTTGACGACGCCGGTCACGTCGGTGGTGCGGAAGTAGAATTGCGGCCGGTAGTTGGTGAAGAACGGCGTATGACGGCCACCCTCTTCCTTGGTCAGGATGTAGGCCTCGGCCTTGAAATTGGTGTGCGGCGTCACGCTGCCCGGCTTGCAGAGCACCTGGCCGCGCTCAACGGCGTCGCGCTCGACACCGCGAAGCAGGCAGCCGACATTGTCGCCGGCCTGGCCCTGATCGAGCAGCTTGCGGAACATTTCGACGCCGGTGACCACCGTCTTCGCCGTCGTCTTGATGCCCACGATTTCGACTTCCTCGCCGACCTTGATGACGCCGCGCTCGATACGGCCGGTCACAACCGTGCCGCGGCCGGAGATCGAGAACACGTCTTCGATCGGCATCAGGAAGGGCTGGTCGATCGGACGCTCAGGCTGCGGAATATATTCGTCGACGGCCTTCATCAGCTCATTGATCGATTTCTTGCCGATTTCCTCGTCACGGCCTTCCAGAGCGGCAAGCGCGGAGCCCTTGACGATCGGAATATCGTCACCCGGGAATTCGTAGGAGGACAGAAGCTCGCGAACCTCAAGCTCGACGAGCTCCAGAAGCTCCGGGTCGTCGACCATATCGACCTTGTTCAGATAGACCACCAGGGCCGGCACGCCGACCTGGCGCGCGAGCAGAATATGCTCGCGGGTCTGCGGCATCGGACCATCGGCGGCGCTCGACGACGAGAATCGCGCCGTCCATCTGCGCCGCGCCGGTGATCATGTTCTTCACATAGTCGGCATGGCCGGGGCAGTCGACATGGGCGTAGTGGCGGTTCGCCGTTTCATACTCCACATGGGCTGTGGAAATGGTGATGCCGCGGGCGCGCTCCTCGGGCGCCTTGTCGATCTGGTCGTAGGCCTGGAACTGGGCGCCGCCAGTCTCGGCCAGAACCTTCGTGATCGCAGCCGTGAGCGTCGTCTTGCCGTGATCGACGTGACCGATCGTCCCAACGTTGACGTGCGGCTTGGTGCGTTGAAATTTTGCCTTGGCCATTTGGCTCTCCGTATCTTCTCACTTCTGGCTCAAAATCCCCGGACGCTTAAGCAAACTTGGCTTGCACTTCCTCGGCGACGTTCTGCGGCACCTGGGCATAGTTTGAGAAGGTCATGGTGAACTGCGCGCGGCCCTGGCTCATCGAGCGGAGCGTGTTCACGTAACCGAACATATTGGCGAGGGGAACGAGCGCATTGACAACAATCGCGTTGCCGCGCATCTCCTGGCCCTGGACCTGCCCACGCCGGCTCGTCAAATCGCCGATGATGCCGCCGAGATACTCCTCGGGCGTCACGACTTCGACCTTCATGATCGGCTCAAGCAGCTTCGGTCCCGCCTTCTGCAGGCCCTCGCGCAAAGCCGCCCGCGAGGCGATCTCGAAGGCAAGCGCGCTAGAGTCCACCTCGTGATAGGCGCCGTCGACCAGCGTCACCTTGAGGTCGATCACCGGAAATCCGGCGAGCACGCCATTATCGAGGACGCTCTTCAGGCCCTTTTCGACGCCAGGGATGTATTCTCTCGGAACCGATCCGCCGATGACCTTGCTCTCGAAAACAAAGCCGGAGGTCGGCTCGCCTGGTTCGAGCGCGATCTTGACCCGCGCGAACTGACCTGAGCCGCCGGTCTGCTTCTTATGGGTGTAGTCGACCTCGGCGCGCCGCGTGATGGTTTCGCGATAGGCGACCTGCGGGGCACCGATATTGGCGTCGACCTTATATTGGCGCCGAAGGATATCGACCTTGATGTCGAGATGAAGCTCGCCCATCCCCTTCAGAATCGTCTGACCGGACTCCATGTCCGTCGAGACCCGGAAGGAGGGGTCTTCCGCGGCAAGTTTTGACAGGGCGATGCCGAGCTTTTCCTGATCGGCCTTGGACTTCGGCTCGATCGCGATCTCGATCACCGGATCGGGGAATTCCATGCGCTCAAGGATCACGGCTTTGACCGGATCGCACAAAGTGTCGCCGGTCCGTACCTCCTTGAGCCCCGCCAGGGCGACGATATCGCCGGCATAAGCTTCCTTGATGTCCTCGCGGTTATTCGCGTGCATCAGCAGCATCCGGCCGACCCGCTCTCTCTTTTCGCGGGTCGAGTTCAAGATACCGGACCCCAACTCCAGCTTGCCCGAATAGATACGGCAGAAGGTGAGAGTGCCGACGAACGGATCGTCCATGATCTTGAACGCCAGCACCGCGAGCGGCTCGTCGTCGGAGGGTTTGCGGACAACCTCCGCGCCGGTCTTGTAGTCGATGCCCTTGATCGGTGGCACTTCGAGCGGCGAGGGCAGATAGTCGATCACCGCATCGAGCAGCGGCTGAACGCCTTTATTCTTGAAGGCCGAGCCGCAGAGAACCGGATAAAATGTGCCGGCGCAGGTGCCTTTGCGGATCAGCTTCTTCAGCGTCTCGACATCAGGCTCGGTTCCTTCGAGATAGGCTTCCAAGGCCGCCTCATCGACCTCGACAGCCGTCTCGATCATCTGCTCCCGATATTCCTTCGCCTGCTCGACGAGATCGGCCGGGATTTCCTCGTCATGGAAGGCCGCGCCGAGCGTCTCCTCCTCCCAGACCACGGCCTTCATGCGCACGAGGTCGATGATGCCCTTGAACCCGCTCTCGACGCCGTAAGGCAGCTGCACGACCACCGTCTTGGCGCCAAGACGCTTGTGGATCGAGGCGACCGAGGCAAAGAAATCCGCGCCGATCTTGTCCATCTTGTTGACGAAAAACATGCGCGGCACGCGATATTTGTCGCCCTGGCGCCAGACCGTCTCGGTCTGCGGCTCCACGCCCTGGTTGGCGTCCAGCAGCGCAACCGCTCCGTCGAGCACGCGCAGCGATCGCTCCACCTCGATGGTGAAATCGACATGGCCCGGCGTGTCGATGATATTGATCCGCTTGTCCTTCCAGAACGCCGTCGTGGCAGCGGACGTAATCGTGATACCGCGCTCCTGCTCCTGCTCCATCCAGTCCATCGTCGCGGCGCCGTCATGCACCTCGCCGATCTTGTGGCTCTTTCCAGTATAGAAGAGGATTCGCTCAGTCGTCGTCGTCTTACCGGCATCAATGTGCGCCATGATGCCGATATTACGATAGTCCTCAATTGGTGTCTGACGTGGCATCGTCTTGCGATCCTCTAATCACCCATTACCATCGGTAGTGCGAAAAGGCCCGGTTGGCCTCGGCCATCCGGTGCGTGTCCTCCCGCTTCTTGACGGCCGCGCCGCGGTTGTTGGCTGCGTCGAGCAGCTCACCGGACAGCCGTTCCTCCATGGTATTCTCGTTTCTCGCGCGTGCGGCGGAGATGATCCAGCGAATGGCGAGCGCCTGGCGGCGGTCGGTCCGGACTTCGATCGGGACCTGATAGGTGGCGCCGCCAACACGGCGCGAACGCACCTCGATCGCCGGCTTCACATTGTCCAGCGCCTCGTGGAAAAGCTGGATCGGGTCACGCTTCGCCTTACTCTCGATCCGCTCGAGGGCACCGTAAACGATCCCTTCCGCCGCGGATTTCTTGCCCTCATACATGAGGCTGTTCATGAACTTCGCCAGCACGAAATCCCGATATTTCGGATCTGGGATGATCTCGCGCTTTTCCGCTCTATGCCGACGTGACATGACTTCTCAATCCAATCGTCTCTAGCAAACGCCTATTTCGGCCGTTTGGCGCCGTATTTCGAGCGCCGCTGGCGGCGCTTGGACACGCCCTGCGTATCCAGGACGCCGCGGATCGTATGATAGCGAACGCCGGGCAGATCCTTGACGCGCCCGCCGCGGATGAGCACGACCGAATGCTCCTGCAAATTGTGACCTTCGCCCGGGATGTAGCTGGTCACTTCGAAGCCGTTCTGCAGACGCACGCGGGCAACCTTGCGCAGCGCCGAGTTCGGCTTTTTCGGCGTGGTCGTATAGACGCGCGTGCAAACACCCCGCTTCTGCGGACAGGCCTGGAGCGCGGGAACCTTGTTCCGTTTGACCGGCGTCTTCCTCGGCTTGCGAATCAACTGCTGTATCGTCGGCATGCGCCTTCCAACCCACGCGATTTTGCGGTCAAGCCGATTGCGTCGGAGCGTTCCGCCGAGACGCAAGCTGGCGACCAGCTTGAAAAACGAGAGGACCGCCCAGCTCAAAGCTGGAGGGTCATACACCCAAGTTTTGTCTTCAATTGTCTTGGCAGCGTTTAGGACTGAAGACGCGCCAAACGGCGCACGGCACTACGGCCTGCCAAATCGATAGGCAATAGATAGACATCGCAAATAATCGCGTCAAGCGTGAAATTCCCCAATTTGCGCCAAATTTGCATCACAGCTTCCTGTCAGAAAAGCTTTTTACTCGACAGCGGCCAGCCTTTACACTTAAGTCCGGCTAAAGGCTGTCGCGTGTCGCACGACGGTCGGTCGGGGCAGCAATCCCGCCTCGCAGGTTCTTGGCAGCGTTGAATCAGGAGAGACGACCGCGTTCGCGAGCTGACGCGGCGCGCTGATGTAGACCGGCGAAATGGCACGGGCGGAATTTGATGGGCTGGGGATGGGAGAGTTTGTCGCCTGGGCTGCGACGGGGATCGTCGTTGGGCTTCAAACATGGTCGACGCCAGCAGCCGCGTCCACGAAAAAGGCACGGCTGGGATCGATTATGCCCGAAGTTCCGGTGGTTCACCGGCAACGTTTTTTTCTGAGGCAGCGGGATGGACGGGAGGTGGAAATCCTCCTTGTCGATAGCGGCATCGGCTTTCGCAACGGTCACGCCGTGACCGCCGTATGGGCGGCACGCAAGAGCGCGCCTTTCGGGCACTGCATCTATCTGGAAAACCATACCACCGGCGCCATCGCGCGGCTGTCGGAGAACATTGCGCTCATTCGCAGCAAAGCGCGCTTATGGAGGATCGCCGTCTTCGGCTTCCTGGCTACGTTCCCGGCGGCCCTGGCGCTCATCGGCTGGCTAATCCTTCACCGCGGAGCAGCCTCGCTTCACGATGAGAAATTTCTGGTAAGCTCGGCCGCCGGGCTCGGCCTGCTTTTTGTTGTCGGCGTGGTTGTCTCGAAGCTCGTATTCGATTACCTTCGTGTCGACGACGATCAAAAGATTTGGCTCGCTGCCGATAAGGCTTTGACGCATGCGCGCCGCGTTCTCCTTCAGAAGCCAATGATGCGGCGGTATAGTTGAGTTGCTTCAAAAGCAATTTTCCACTTTTCTGCTCTCTGCTGCTGACACACTGTATTCATTTTTGCAGAATATGAAAAGATCTTAGTTACTTGTAGATTTGCACTTGTCAAAGCCTTAGTTTTGGCGTCATATTTTGCTTTCCTACTTGGCTGTCGCTTCAGGCTGGCCCTAGCGCGTTCCGGTGACCCAGGCCGAGAAACCAAATGGGTGTTATGAAATACTTTGGCGGACGGCCAATGCTCCAGCCCTTAGCGCGTAGCCTCATTTTTTGGCCGCTTTGTGCGCCATACCGACGATAGCCTCGTCTGGCGAGCAGGCAGTCGGACCCCAGGATACCGCCGCTGTAGGTTCGCTGGCGAATCCAGCGGTTAGTCCCGACTTGGTGACCAGCAAGACCGTGCAGGCCATAACGCATGAAGTCTACCGCCTGCTCGTTGATGTCGACGGCGCGGTCAAAGGCGGTACGGCCTTTCTCGTCAGTGGCAAGCGCATTGTCGCCACCAACAACCACGTCGTTGACCAGGGCACGGGCTTCTCGATTGGCTATGTCGGTCAGGCCGGCCATATTAGGCGCGTTCCCTTGCGCGTTCTCGCGATCTTCCCACAGAAGGATCTTGCGCTCTTGGAAGCGCTGGACGATCTGCCCGGCGCGCCATTGCCGCTTTTGGCAAGCTATCCGGGCCTCGCAACGGACCTGTACGCGATCGGATTTCCAGCGGCGGCCGATCCTCAGGGCCTATCGGGTTGGTCGCAGGACGATGACGAGACATTTTTTCTACCCTCGGTCCTGAAAGGCTATGTGTCCCGCATCCTGGCCAACAGATGGTTCAGCAGTCAGCTTCAGCACCAGACGCCGATCATACCCGGCTATAGCGGCGGCCCCTTGATCAACGACGATGGCGTTGTCGTCGCAATCAGCAGTTCCATCCACAAGGAAGCCAACGGCATTTCCTACGGCGTGCTGTCGGCAGATCTTGTGGATTTCATCTCGGCCTGCGCGCTGCCTCTGACCGCCGTCAAAGGCAGCGAGCCTTCGCTTGCGAGCCAGAGCGTGGCGAAAAACATGACCGAGACGGCTGACACCCATGCCGCTCAGAAAAAGCTGCCGCCGAGTCCAACTGATTTGGCCATGCTGGAACGCGGCAACGACTTTCTGGAGCGTGGAGACATCACGGCCGCCCGCCTGATATTTCGTTACTTGATCAACCGCGGCGACATGCCGGACGCTTACGCGGGTCTTGCCAAGACCTACGACCCAATCTACCTCAACCATAAGAACGTCATCGGCGTCTCCGGCGACAGCCAAAAGGCCAGAGAGTTTTACGAGAAAGCAGCGAGTCTGGGCGGTGGGGCGTCGCCGGATCGTGTTGAAGCAAGGTCGAGTAAAGCCGGACGCTGCGACGGCAGCATCTGCAAGCTGGTCAACAGCATGAATGGCCCCTTCGTCGTTTGCGAGAAGTCTGATCCGGCCCTGGTGGTCAATAACGCGCTCGGCCGCTAGGGGGTGCCGCTCGGCGGCCTCCAGAGCCGAACAGGGACACCCGCGAGAACCTCAAGCACCCTGAGGACATAGTCGCTCTCGCCGTCCCCGCTTTCGCCAGCGCCGATCACAAGTTCGCCGCCGCGCCCGATCGCGAGCCCGATCTGCGCCAGGGCTTGAGCGCCGCTGCGCAATTCGCGCAATCTCAAAGCCTTATCACTGAATATCAGCCGCCCACGGACCAATTTGGCAAAGATGTGGACGCAGGACAGCCGCCTGCGCCCTTTCAACCGGCACGCGATCTCATTGAGGCCGTCGTCTTTGCCGCTGAGGAAAATCAGCTCCGCGGCATGGCCACTGAAGATGAGCCAAGGCAGATCGGTGACACCGGCGTCGACGAAAATCAACGACGCGTGCTGTGGGCGAGATTTCCGCTATCCTGGGTTGAAAAATCTCCGCATTACGGAAAAGGTCGCTATCCAAGGTTGGCATTGTTTACCTATTGCGTAAAGCGATATAGTTTGAATTTTAACGATTAGGTACATCGCTCAATACGCTTGCGATTAGTGGGGCAATGCCCGGCCGTCAATCCGTGAACCTCGCAAACACCCAGAATCTCAACAGCTTGACGCCGGTTCACGGTCGGGCCGTTGCAGAATGCCGATTACATAGGAAAAATTTCGGGGCGGACGGAATATCCCAAGCTGTGACCAATTTACCATTCCCGTGACCGCCCCGCTTCATTAGGGTTTACCCGGTCAAGTTCATCGTACCGAGTCCTCTTGATCCATGACCCCTGCGCAGATGCGGCTTCTCCATCGCAGTTTTGTGGCGATCGAGCCGATGACGCATGAGATCGGCCTATCGTTTTACGAAAGGCTATTCCAGCTCGTACCCGAGGTACGCCCGCTTTTTGGCTCGGACTCTGAAGTTTCAGCAGCGCAAGCTGATGAGCATGTTCGACGAGCTTCTGAAGCTGCAACTCCGCTCGGCCCTGACGGTGCCAATCACAGGCGGCGCGCACACGGAAGTCGCGATGCAGGAAGTCGTTGCGCTGGCCCACCGTCATGTCGATTACGGCGCACGGCCGGAACATTTTGGGGCGGCGAAAGAGGCACTGCTCTGGAGCCTCCGAAGGCATCTGGGCGCAGAATTTGATGACGATACCGCGGAGGCCTGGCGTGAGGCGTTCGACACGGTGGCGGGATCGATGAGCCGTGTGATGAAATCGGAAGCAACCTTCCCCTTACTTCCCGATGACCACGGCCGGACGGCGCCGGAGAGCGGGGCGGAAACGCTCGAAGTGCTGTTTCGGGAGTAAGCATCATCCCGAAAAGCATGCCGCGAAGGCGGGAATGTTCTGCCCGGTTGTCGGAAAAAATGATGCGCAATCAAAGAGTTAAGACGGCGCCGCGTCAGCCCCGCCGACCGAGCTGGCTCAGCGTTTTGGACGGCGTGATCGCCTCCGGATCGAGCAGGCAGTGGATGATCGCAGGTCTTCCGGAGGCCAGCGCGCGTTCGAATGCCGGGGCGAACTCGTCCGTGCGCTCGACGCGTTCGCCGTGGCCGCCGAAGGCTCTGGCATAGTCCGCAAAATCCGGATTGCGGAGCGCCGTCGCCAAGACGCGGCCGGGATAGGTCTGCTCCTGATGCATCCGGATCGTGCCGTACATGCCGTTGTCTATAACGATGAGAATCACAGGAATGCCGTATTGCACCGCGGTCGCGAACTCCTGGCCGGTCATCAGAAAGCAGCCGTCCCCGGCGAAGGCGACAACGATGCGCTCGGGGCAGTGGCGCTTGGCCATGATCGCGGCCGGCACGCCGTACCCCATCGAGCCGGAGGTCGGCGCAAGCTGAGTGCCGAAGGCGCGGATGCGGTAATAGCGGTGAACCCAGGCGGCAAAATTTCCCGCGCCGTTGCAGACGATCACGTCAGGGGGAAGGCGCTGACGCAGCCAGATCACCGCCTCGCCATATTGGAAGGCGCCGGGCACCGGCTTTGCGGTCTCCGACCAGGCGATGTAGCTGGCGTGGAGCGCCTCAGTGTCACTCGCCTTCGCGGGGCCGAGCACGCCATCGCCACCATGCTGATCCAGTGCCGCGCAAAATGCGGCCGGCGTCGCCTGAATGGCAAGCGCGGGCTGATAGACGCGGCCGAGCTCTTCGGCGCCGGGGTGAACATGGACGAGGCGCTGTTTGGGCACCGGAACGCCGATGCAGCGAATAAGAGGATGACGGCATCTCCGAAAGCCGCCCGCCAAGCAGTAGGACCAAATCCGCCGCTTTGATGCGCTCGGCCAAGGCCGGATTGGGCGCGATGCCGACATCGCCGACATAATTGGGGTGATCGGCGGGGAAAAGCTGCGCGCGGCGGAAGGAGGTGGCGACCGGCAGATCGTTTCGCTCGGCGAAGCGGATGAAGGTTGCGCGCGCCTTTTCGCTCCAGCGCGAGCCGCCGAGGATGGCAATCGGCCGTTCGGCTTCGGCGAGCAATTCGCGGAAACGCTCCATCGCATGCCGGCGACGGCCAGATCTCAGCCGCCTCGACGCGCGGCGCATCGGCAACCACCGCCGTTTCCTTCAGCACGTCCTCCGGCAGCGCAGAGACCACCGGACCGGGGCGGCCCTGCATCGCGGTGCGGAAAGCGCGCGCCACGAATTCCGGCAGCCGCGCCGCATCGTCGACTTCGGCCACCCATTTTGCGACCGATCCGAACACGGCGCGGAAATCGATCTCCTGAAACGCCTCACGCTCGCGCATGCCCCGGCCGACCTGACCGGCGAACAGGATCATCGGCGTTGAATCCTGCGCGGCGATGTGCAGGCCGTGCGCCGCATTCATGGCGCCAGGGCCGCGCGTGACGAAGCAGACCCCCGGCCGCCCGGTCAGCTTGCCATAGGCTTCGGCCATGATCGCCGCCCCGCCCTCATGCCGGCAGGCAATCACGTCGATCGGCGAGCCGTAAAGCGCATCGAGCGCGGCGAGATAGCTCTCGCCGGGAACGCAAGCCAGCCGGTCGACGCCTTGGGCGACGAGCTGATCGATCAAAATTTGACCGCCGGTTCTCATGGGCATCGCGTCACTCATGGCTCTCCTTGCCGCCGTCCGGCGCCGTGAAGCGCGGACAACACCTCCTCATTATCCTCGCCGAGCCGCGGGCTCCGCTTCGGCGCCATCATCCTGACACCGTCGATCACGATCGGGCAAGCAACCGTCGGCACATGGCCCGCCTCGTCCACCAGCTCCTGCCGGATGCCGCGCGCCTCGACCTGCGCGTCGGCGAACACATCGGCGAGATCGTTGATCGGCCCGGCGGGGATGCTGAGGGCCTCCAGCTGCGCCAGCAGCTCATCGCGCTTCCACACCGATATCAGCTCCGAGAGACGCGCGCATAAGGCGTCGCGGTCGCGGACACGGCCCTCATTCTTGCGGTAGATCTCGCTGGCCGCAAGATCGTCGGCGCCAAGCACCTCGCAGAGCTTTGCAAATTGCGAGTCATTGCCGACGGCGATGATCAGATGGCCGTCGGCGGCCGGAAACACCTGATAGGGCACGATATTCGGATGTCCGTTGCCGAGCCGCGCCGGCGATTGGCCCGAGACCAGATAGTTCATGGCCTGATGGCCGAGCATGGCGATCTGGCAGTCGAGCAGCGCCATGTCGATATGGGCGCCCTGCCCCGTCGCGTCGCGGCGGCGCAGGGCCGCGAGGATGGCGTTCGAGGCGTAAAGGCCGGTGACGATGTCGGCAACCGCGACGCCGACTTTCATCGGCTCGCCGTCCGGCTCGCCCGTCAGGCTCATCAGGCCGCCCATGCCCTGGATCAGAAAATCGTAGCCGGCGCGCCCGGCATAGGGCCCGGTCTGGCCGAAGCCGGTGATCGAGCAATAGATGAGGCGCGGATTGACCGCTTTGAGGCTCTCATAGTCGAGCCCGTACTTTCGGAGACCGCCGACCTTGAAATTCTCGATGAGAACGTCGGACTCAGCGGCAAGGGCGCGGATCGCCTTGCGTCCTTCATCGCTTTCGAAATCGAGCGTGACCGAGCGCTTGCCGCGGTTGGTGGCGTGGAAATAGCCTGGCCGACAGGTTTTCGCCATTCCGACCCATCACGAAAGGCGGTCCCCATCCGCGCGTATCGTCGCCCGCGCCGGGCCGCTCCACCTTGATGACCTCGGCGCCGAGATCGGCGAGAAGCTGCGCCGCCCAAGGCCCGGCGAGAATGCGGGCCAGCTCAAGGACTTTCAGCCCTGAGAGAGGATTTTTCATTGCACGCTCTTCATTCTACCAAGAGGCGATAATGCATTTGGCGGGGCGATGTCGAGGCACTTTCGCTTGATCTTTCCGCCGGTCGTCCGATCCGCAAAGAGGCTGGCGGGAGAATTCCGGCATGTTGTCGGATCGGGGCAGGCTTATTCGTCCTATGGCCGACGGAGTGCAATGCGAATCAATGTGGAGGCAGGACAAAGATGACCGCGACCAGCACCAAGCCCCGCGCGTGTAGCATCGTGACGGCCGAGCGCCAGCTCACCGCCGTCGTCAAGGTGAGGTCGCCGATGAGCAAACTGCCGGAGACGCAGCGCTCGTCGCGAGCCAAGCTCAATGCCGCCCTGCCCTCACTCAATGTCGGGCCGCTCGGCCAGACCTGCACGCTCTGGCGTCCGCCGTCCGGCGGCCTGCTCGAGATGGAGGCGGGCGTGATCGTCTCGCGCAACTTCGCACCGCTCGGCGAGGTGGTGCCCTCCGCATTGCCGGGCGGGCGCGCCGCGCATTTCGTGCTGGTCGGCGATTATGACGGCCTTCCCGGCGCCTGGAACACGCTGCTCGGCTGGTGCGCGGCTGAGAAGTTGCCGCTCGCGGGCGTCAATTGGGAGATCTATGGCGAGTGGAACGAGGACTCATCGAAGATCGAGACCTCACTCTACGCGCTGCTCGCCTGACGCGCGTGACGTCGAGCGCCTTAAGTCCTCGCCGAAAGCGGCTCGGCGATCTCCTCCAGGCTGCGGCGCTCGGCCCGGACGCCATAGGCAACCTCGACCAGCGCTGCGACAAACATCAGCGCGGCGGCGAAGAGATAGCCGTAGAAGACATCGGTGCGCGAGCCGGTGCCGATCAGCGTGCCGAAAATCCATGGCGCCAGCACGCCGCCGGTTCCCGTCCCGATCGCATAGAACAGCGCGATCGCCAGCGCCCGCATCTCCAGCGGGAAGATCTCGCTGACGGTCAGATAGGCGGCGCTGGCGGCCGGCGAGGCGAAGAAGAAGATTACCGTCCACAGCGCCGTCTGGGTCACCGCGGTCAGCACATCCTGGGAAAACAGATAGCCGGTGATCAATAGCAGCAAGGCGGCGAGCGCATAGGTGCTGGTGATCATCTGGCGGCGGCCAATGGTGTCGAACAGCGATCCGAGCACCAGCACGCCTACGAAATTGCTGATCGCAAAGGGAAGCAGATAGAGGCCGGTCTGGCTCGACGGCACCTGATAGAAGCTCGTCAGCACGAGCGCGTAGGTGAAGAAGATCGCATTGTAGAGAAAGGCCTGCGAGACCATCAGCGACAGGCCGAGCATAGAGCGCTTCGGGTAGCGCCTGAACATGGTCTCCATGATAACCTTGAAGCCGAAATGATGGCGCGGATAGATGGTGATCGCCGCATGGTCTGGCAGCGGCGGCAGCGGCTTGCCGGTCGTCTCTTCCACCTCTTTCTCGACCTGACTAACGATGCGCTCGGCCTCCTCCTCATAGCCGTGCGTCATCAGCCAGCGCGGGCTCTCCGGCACATGCCGTCGAACCATCAGGATGCCGAGCCCGAGAATGGCGCCGATGCCGAAGCCGACCCGCCAGCCGAGATCGACGGGAAGCAGGTTAGGATCGAGCAGCGCGATCGTCGAGAGCGAGCCGATAGCGGCGCCGACCCAATAGGAGCCGTTGATATAGAGATCGATACGGCCGCGCAAACGCGCCGGGATCAGCTCATCGATCGCTGAGTTGATGGCGGCATATTCGCCGCCGATGCCGGACCCGGTGATGAAGCGAAAGACAATGAAGCTCCACAAATTCCAGGAGAACGCCGTCAGCAGCACGCCAATCAGATAGATACTCAGCGTGATGAAGAAGAGCCGCTTTCGCCCGAAACGGTCGGTGAGATAGCCGAAGAACAGGGAGCCGGCCACCGCGCCGGCCAGATAGAAAGATGCGATGAGGCCGATTTCGGCGCTGGAGAAGTGTAGCGTCTGCGGCTCCTGCAGCACGCCGCTGATCGCGCCCTTCAAGGTGACCTCAAGACCATCGAGGATCCAGGTAACGCCGAGGGCGACGACGATCATCGTGTGGAAGCGGCTCCAGGGCAGCCGGTCGAGCCGGGCCGGGACGAGCGTGGTGACGGCCGGAGGCGGGCTACGACTGTTGTGGTTGCTTTTCTTCGAGCCCTGCAATTCCCCATCCCGCTGTGAGTGCCGATCAGGAAACGCGTTCCGCGCGGGCGAGTTCCGCGTGGAGCGCATGGCGGACAGGCGCCTCCGCTCATGAACGGACGGCTAGAAGAATGCCTGAATTCCGGTCTGGCCGCGGCCGAGGATCAACGCATGGATGTCATGCGTGCCCTCATAGGTGTTCACCGTCTCCAGATTCTGAGCCACGCGGATGACGTGATATTCCTCCGAAATGCCGTTGCCGCCATGCATGTCGCGGGCGTCGCGGGCGATGGCAAGCGCCTTGCCGCAGCTATTGCGCTTCAGCATGGAGATCGCCTCGGGCGAGAGCCGGTCCTCGTCGAACAGCCGCCCGGCGCGCAGGCAGGCCTGCAGGCCGATGGTGATCTCGGTCTGCATATCGGCGAGCTTCTTCTGAATGAGCTGGTTAGCGGCGAGCGGCCGGCCGAACTGCTTGCGCTCCAGCGTATAGTTGCGGGCTGCGTGCCAGCAGAATTCCGCCGCGCCGAGTGCGCCCCAGGCGATGCCGTAGCGCGCCCGGTTGAGGCAGCCGAAGGGTCCCTTTGAGGCCCGAAACATTCGGCAGCAGATTGTCCTCCGGCACGACGACCTCATCGAGCACGATCTCGCCGGTGATCGACGCGCGCAGCGACAGCTTGCCTTCGATTTTCGGCGTCGAAAAACCCGGCGTGCCGCGCTCGACCAGAAAGCCGCGGATCTGGTCGCCATGCGCAGCCGATTTCGCCCAGACGACGGCGACATCGGCGATCGGGCTGTTGCTGATCCAGGTTTTGGCGCCGGTCAGCTTGTAGCCGCCATCGACCCTCTCGGCGCGCGTGCGCATGCCACCCGGATCGGAGCCTGCGTCCGGCTCAGTCAGGCCGAAGCAGCCGACCCATTCTCCGGTCGCAAGCTTATAGAGATATTTCTGGCGCTGCTCCTCGCTGCCATAAGCGTGGATCGGATACATCACCAGCGATGACTGCACGCTCATCGCCGAGCGATAGCCGGAATCGACCCGCTCGATCTCCCGGGCGGCGAGGCCATAGGAGACATAGCCGAGCCCCGCCCCGCCATAGGTTTCCGGGAATGGTCGGGCCGAGGAGGCCGAGCGTGCCCATCTCCTCCATGATATCGCGGTCGAAGCGCTCGTCGCGATAGGCGCTCATCACGCGCGGCATCAGCTTGTCCTGGGCATAGCCGCGGGCGGTGTCGCGCACGAGCCGTTCCTCTTCCGTGAGCTGATCATCAAGGAGAAGCAGATCGTCCCAGCCGCTCGGAACGTGCGGGGCCGCGGAGGTTTCGCCCGCTTGTCCGGATTTGAGGGCAGTCATCGAGAAATCCTCCAATGCAGCGCGGCAGGCTACGATCAAAGCTGGCACGACCCGCCATTTCAGCTTTTTATCGATTCCGTCGACGGCGAAAACGATGCACTTTCCGCGATGTTAGGCCGGCCCGCGCGTGAAATATAGAGCGCTTTTCGGCATTGCCCACATGTGACGCGCCGACGGGGAGCGGCAAACTCTGCATTCGTGCGGGGTCCGGAGATGACACGCCGACAAAGTTCATTTTGCATTCACCCAGCGCGATTTAGCGTAGCGCTCGCCTGGCGGCCCTCCGGCAATCTGCGCAGCTCAGAACAGGATTGGATGCGGCCGCAGGGAGATGCACGATCCGGCGCGCTTGACCCCGAATGGCGGTGTGTTGCCCTGGCGCCCGTATCGACAGTGAGCGATAAATAGGGAGTTATTTCATGAATAGAGCTGTGACCGCCCTTTTCGGGCTCGATGCTTTGTCTGTCTGCGTTCGCTTTCGGCTCTGGCAGGGCCTCTGCCGCCGAACTCGACGGCGATGTCTCCATCCAAGTGGGACCGCGGCATGTGGACGTTGAGCCGCGTGTGGAAGTGCGGCCGAAGCATGTGGAATATGAATACCGCGATTATTGCGTGCGCCAATATTTCAAATGCCGGCATTTCTCCGAAAGCGGCTGGGAGTTCCGCCACTGCATGCGGGACAATGGCTGCTGGGACGCCTATATCTCCTATGGAGACCATCGGGGCGGGGACACCTGCGTGAGCTGGCGTCACATTTGCGCCGAGCGTTGGGGCCACGGCAATGACGAGTTCTATGGCTGCCTGAGATATCACGGCTGCGAAGACTGACATTCGACGTGACAGGACTGAATGCGGGCGGCCTCCATTTGGAGGCCGTTTGTTTTTAGGGCGGCAACAAAGAGATCCCGGCGCGCTTTCCCCTCGCCTTCACCCTATCGGTAAAGGTCGGCGCGCGTCGGGGGCACGGGCGACCGCCCTTTGGCGCCGCGTGAGGCGAGCGTCTGATAGATGCGCGCCGTACCGCGCGAAAAGGCAAGCGAGCAGCCGCCCAGATAGGCGACCCAGATCCGGTAGGTCTGCTCGCCGACGAGCGCCACCGCCTCGGCGCGGCGCGCCGTCAGCCGCTCGCACCAGTGCCGCGTCGTCAGCGCATAATGCTCGCGCCAGCCTTCGACATCATGCACCTCGAAGCCTTGCTGCTCCATCGCCCGGACGGTGTGGCCGATGTCGTCGAGCTCGCCGCCCGGAAAGATATATTTCTGCAGCGCGCGCTGTTCGGCCCGCGCCGAAAACCGGCGCTGTTTGCGCTTGGCCCGGCGCGAAATGGCGTGGTTGAGAAACAGCCCGTCAGGGGCGAGCACGGCGCGCACGGCTTTGAAATATTTGTCGATATTGGCTATGCCGATATGCTCATACATGCCGATCGAGGCGATCTTGTCATATGAGCCGTCAAGATCGGCATAGTCGCGGATTTCGACCCTCACCCGGTCCGCGAGGCCCTTCGCGGCGACGCGCTCGCGCGCCAGCTCGAGCTGCGCCTCGGACAGGGTGATGCCGTGACGCAGTCACGCCGAAATGCTCGGCGGCGTAGCAGACGAGGCCGCCCCAGCCGCAGCCGATATCCAGAAGACGGTCGCCCGGCTTCAGCCGCAGCTTGCGGCAGATCATCTCCAGCTTGTCGCGCTGCGCCGCCTCGAGCGTGTTGCCCCAATCGGTGAAATAGGCGCAGGAATATTGCATCTCCGGATCGAGAAACAGCCGGTAGAAATCGTTGCCGACATCGTAGTGGAACTGGATGAAGTCGCGGTTCTCGGCCTGGGCGCGGCCTTCGCCGGCCTCGTCGCCGCCATAGTCGCGGCTGCGCCCCGGCTTTTCGGCAGGCCCGAGCAGGAACGGCCAGAGCTGGCCGATCGAGCCGGCGCTTGCTCAACCCCTTCAGGCGCTTGCGGCCGCCGCCGTCGAGCTTTGCGCCGAGGTCGATCAAGGTCCCGCCCTCGAAGCCGATCTGGCCATGGGCATAATGCCGGATCAGCCGGTCGAGCGTCGGGCGCCGGAGCAGCGAGGAGATCACACCGGGCGAGGCGATCGTAATGGCGAGGCCGCTCGCACGCTCGACCCAAGCGGCACCAGCGTTCCGTCCCAAAGTCTCACCGACAGATCAAGGTCGAGATGGCGGGCAAGATCTTCCACCATCTGGCGCGCGGCGGCGAGCTGTCGATCCTTTGTCGCGATCATCGCGGCAGACAAGCACAGAGGCGCGGCGGCGGCAAGGCGCGCATTCGGCGACGAGATGTGCGGGCGGATGAGTGCGAGCACAGGAGTTCGCTGCAGGGAACGCCGGGCCGCATGCTGCACAACCATCCGCAGGACCGCGATCCATCCCAGTTTGATGGCGTCAGCACGATCATCACCGGCGGCAGCCACGAGTTCGTATCCGATGATGCCGATCATTCCGGACGGTTAGGCCTTTCGAGCTTTTTTCCGCGCGCCGCGTTTCGATTGACAGAACGGCCGGGTAGCAGCTAGAGCTGCTATCGATCGACGCAATTCGTAGAGCAGCGGGGCGACGCAGCGGATAATGGAGAAATTCTGTGATCGAAAAGAGTTTGTCAGGAGCTACGTTCTCCGCGCCGCGGCGGAGCGAAAAGCCCCGCAACACTGGATTGACCGCAATCATTGATTTCGGGCCGGACACGTTCGGCTGGACCGGCCCTCGCGGCGTCGCGGACTTTCTGGACTGCGCCGCTGCTTATGTCGACTTCGCCAAGATCTACGCAATGAATGCCCTGCTTGTTGCCGAAACCGGTCATCACCAAGATCGTATCGCTCTATCGCGATGCCGGGGTCTTCCCCTATTCCGGCGGCATTCTCTTCGAATATGCCCATGAACGTGGCGAGATCGATGAATTCATCGCGCATCTGAAGTCGATCGGTATTCCGACGCTGGAGATTTCCGAAAACTACATCACGCTCAGCGATGACGTCCGTTCGCGCTATATCGACCGCTTCCAGTCCGCGGGTCTTTCCGTGATCTATGAATTCGGGCGGAAGAATCCACTGGCCCCGCTCGATCTCGATGAGCTAGGAAGGCTGGTGGCGGCGAACCGTGCCCAGGGAATCGAGCACGTCATTCTGGAGCAGTCGGAACTCGATCTCGTACGCAAGGAGGCCCCCGTAAAGCTGGATGAATTGCGGCGCGCGCCGTGGTTCTCGGATATTTTCATCGAGGCCGACCCCTATGCCTTCCCGTCGCAGCATGTTCAATTGATCCGGCAGTTCGGCGCGGACGTGAAATCTTGCGAATGTCGCGGTGGCACAGGCATTCCGGCTTGAAGGTCTGCGCCTTGGCGTCGGGCGCGCGGTCGACTATGCGATGTTTCGGCGGGAAGGCGGAACGGCATGATCATTGACGATGCAAGGAGCCCGCTGCTCCATCTGATCAGGGACCTGCAGGATCTCGGCTTCAGCGACTACGAGGCAAGGGCCTATATCGCGCTGCTCAAATTGCAGCCCGCGACCGCTTATGAGGTGAGCAAGGAGGCAGGGCTGCCGAAGGCCAACAGCTATACGGTGCTGGAAAGCCTCAGCAGCAAGGAAGCCGTCCAGCCGGTCTCGGAAAATCCGGTCCGCTATTCGGCCGTCGCGCCGGAGACACTGTTCGAACGGATCGCCGACAACACCCAGCGCCGCTGCGACCGCGTCCGCGAAGGTCTGAGCAAGCTCGCCGATCTTCCCCGGCACGAATATGTCTGGTCGATTACCGGGCGCGATGTCGTCGCCTCTCGAATTGAGCAGATGATCGGCGCCGCCCGCGAGCACCTCTGGATCAAGGCCTCCGAGCAGATTCTGGAGCCCCACCGCCGGGCATTGGAAGGCGCCGCGAAACGCAACGTGGCCATCCTGATCATTTTGTTCGGGAGCCATCCCGAACGCTTCGAGTTCGGACGGAAATCCAAGACCTGGCTTCACGAGGGCAACGGCATTCCGGTCGGCATCGCGCCGTCCTTGATCACCATCACGCGCGATTTCGAGGAAGCGCTGGTCGCCGAGATGCGCGACGACGCTTACGGCTCCTACACCCGCAATAAGCCGATCGTGAGCATGGCGGAGACACTGATCCGGCACGAGATCTATTTTGCGGAAATTTTCGAAATCTACGGCCGCGAAATCCAGGACACCTTCGGTCCGGCGCTGTTCAAGCTCCGCCAGAAATATCTGCCGCGCGAACAGGTGAGAGCGCTGAAAGCGCGGCTGGACAGCGCGGAGGACACCGGCTCGCCGAAATCCGCCGCCTGAGACGTGGCTTCGCGGCAGGTCTCTAAGCTTCCAGGATCGCCTTCAGATAGGCAACGCGTTCGAACGGGACGTAAACCTCACCCGCCATGATCAGGCGTGCGGTCCGCTCGACAGCCGCGCTGACCACCCGCAGCTCACCGCTGTCGCTTGTGAGAACGGAAGAGACCGGCAGGATGCCTGCCGGATGTCCGAGACGGATGCCGCCCGCGGTCGATCGCGCCCATTCGGCAACCACGCTGCCTGGCACATTCGCCGCGACCGCCGTGCAGACCGAGCCGGTCACCGCCAGCGTGTTGTGCGGCTTCTGCATGGCGAGCTGGCGCACGCAGAGATCGACCTCTTCCGCTCTCACGGCGCCATTGGCTGTCTTATAGGCTTGAGGCGGCGCAACCATGATCACGCGCGGAACGTTCGGCGTGACGATATGTGCTTTGGCCGGGTCATCGACGAGGCCGAGCTGCACCGCCGCCCAGCCGCGCACCAATTCCAGCGCGCTCATCAGCGAGAGGTTGCCGCTGGTCTCGGCGGGAGACTCCGTGCCTGACGCCCCAACATCCCTAGCGGCGACGAAGACGAAGGGCGTCGCCGCATCGACGAGCGACACCTCAATATCGCGCCCTCCCATGCGCAGCACATCGCGGGCCGAGCCGGTCGGCAGCAGCTTGCCGGAAAGTGCGCCGCCGCAATTGCCAAAATCGATCGCCACCCGCGACCCGAGCGCCGGGACGCCGGCGACCGCCGTCTTGCCGGTAACGCGAGGAAAGCCCTTCGCGACCTCGATCGACACTGTAACCACCTGCTTGGTGTTGGTCGTGTAGATCCGAACGCGCGTCTCGGGTTCTTCCGGCTTGATCAGTCCGCGCAAAATGCCGAAGGGCGCCACGGCCGCCAGCATGTTTCCGCAATTGCCGCCCGTCGAAACCTTCGCCCGGTCGGTGCTCACCTGGTAGAAGGTGTAGTCGAGATCGGCACCCGGCTGCGAGGAGCGTCCGACCACCGCGGCTTTGCTGGTCAAAGGATCGGCGCCGCCGATGCCGTCGATCTGCCGCCCGTCCGGCGAACCATAGATCGCGAGCAGCACCGCCGCGCGTTCGATCGGATCGATGGGCAGCTCATTTTCAAGGAAAAAGCCGCCCCGGCTTGAGCCCCCCCGCATGAACAGGCATTGAATGGCGAGCTGTTCCGGGTCGGAGGACGTCAACCAAGGCTCTGGGCGATCCTGGAGCATAGGCGCTTCCTCATGCAGCGCGAAGCGAAGGCTGATTGTTCGGCGCGATCATCAGTGCCGGGATTTCGCTCGCATGGGCTTCCTCATCGAGGGCCATCAGGCGGCAGCTGATCTCGGCGGCATGGGCTTGATCGAGGACGAGCCCGGCGGTTGCGGTGAATTTGCGCTCGAGTTGCTTGCCGGTCATGGGATTGGTCGGTTCCCCGCGAGGCTCTTCCTGGCGGATCGACATTATGCGGCCGTCCTTGGTCTCGACCGTCACGACCGCTTGGCGGCCACCGACGCCGAACTCCGGCTCCTCAATCAAGGCGATATGGGACGCCAAGTCATGGATCGCGCGGTCGGCATAACCATCCCAATATTCCTTGAGGCCGTTGCCGCCCAGCGCCAGCGCGAGGGCGATGCCGAACTGGGTGCTGCCCATCGCGGCATTGAGGCTGGGGCACGGGAATTTCGATGCCTGCCGGATGGCGAGCCGGCTCATCTGGACGCTGACGCTGGCGACGTCAGGTGCGCGCACGCCCTCCTGATAGATTTGCTGGGCAATGTCGATTGGACCATGGGCGTAGCGGCACGCGGCATGCGGCTTGAAGCCGACTTCCATGATCGCAAAATCCGTTCCGAAGCCGTCGAGCAGATCGCTCTTGCGCACCTCGCTGGTGAAGGCGTTGAGGAAGCCCTCGCGCGATTCCAGCACTTTTTTCGGCCCGGTGAAGCCGCGGCTGGCGAGAACGCCCGCAAGCACGCCGTTGAACGCAGCCTTGCCGGGGCCGAATGGTTTTGCCATGCAAGGGTCGTCGAGATAGGCCTGGATGCCACTCGACTGCATGGCGGCGAGGCCGATCGCATCGGCGATCTGCTCTTCGCTGCAGCCGAGCATACGCGCGGTGACGGCCGCCGCGCCAAGGGGGGCGACGGTGCTCGTCGTGTGATAGCCGCGCTGGCGATGCGCGGGATTGATGGCTTTGGCGACACGAATTGCCAGTTCATAGCCGGCAACCAGGGCGGCGATGGCCTCCTTGCCGGAAGCGGACGGGTTCAACTCGGCAGAAGCAAATAGAGCCGGGATCAGCACCGATCCGGCTTTGATCAGGCCGCGTCCGTGGGCGTCGTCGAGCTCGACGCCATGGCCCATCATGCCATTGCACATCGCAGCCATAGGAGCCGGAAGCTTATAACCGAAGCCGGCAACGGTGCTTTGCGGCGCGCCGCCCCATTCATGGGCGAGCTTGACCATGGCATTCGCTGCCTCGCTGATGGCTGAGGCCGCGACCTGATTGGCCACCCCGTCGCGGATGATCAGCTTTGCCTTTTCGACGACCGGCGCCGGAATGTCTTCATATTTGAGATTGGCCGCCAAAGAGGCGAAGCGCCTGGTCAAGCCTTCGAGATTTTCTGAAATTGTGATGGGCGCGTTCATGGGATCTCCTGACGGCTTGAGGCGCCATTGCGGCAGTTCACGCCAAAACGTAGTTGTTGTTACTACTACCAGAGTAAAAAGCTGTCAAGCGACGGCAGGAGTTTGCCCGGCAATTAGCCGCGCGTGGACCGCTCCAAACTCATCGATCGGTCGACTTCCGCCGAGAGAACCTCCGTCACCTGATCCTGATAGCGGCGCAGAATCGGGTCGTTCTCCTCGCGCGGATGCGGGAGATCGATCCGCACGTCGGCGACAATGCTGGACGGCCGCGCACCGAACACCAGCACCCGGTCGCCCATGAAGGCCGCCTCCTTTACGCTATGCGTCACCATCACGATGGTTTTGTTCGCCTGCACCCACAGGTTCTGCAGATCGCGGATCATATAGTTCTTGGTCTGCACATCGAGCGCGCCGAACGGCTCGTCGAGAAGTAGAATTTCAGGCTCATAGGCCAGCGCCCGGGCAATTGCCACGCGCTGCTTCATGCCGCCGGACAAAGTTGCCGGATAGGCATTCTCGAAGCCGCTGAGACCGGCAAGGCGGATCCATTTGCTCGCCCGCTCGATCGCCTCCTGGCGCGGTACTTTCTGGATTTCGAGACCAAGCGTGATGTTGCGGATCACTGTGCGCCAGGGATAGAGCACGAATTCCTGGAAGACCACGCCGCGATCCGGACCCGGCTTTGTGACCGGCTGTCCGTCGATCGTGATCATTCCGCCGGAACACTTTTCGAAGCCTGCAATCAGATAGAGGAAGGTGGATTTGCCGCAGCCGCTCGGGCCGATGACGGAAACAAATTCGCGTTCGCCAATCGAACAGGTCACATTCTCGATCGCCACGACATTTCCGAACCTCATGCAGACATTTTTGGCCACGATTTTCGGTTCGGCCGCATCCTGAGCCGTAACGCTGCGAACCCTCACGGGATTAGCGTTCAACTTGCACTCCCCATCTCTCGACAGTTGCGGCTTCCAAGCGGCCGATCAGGATGTTTTCGATGAGATAGCCGAGCACTGCGATCACCGCGAGCCCGGCATAAATCTCCGTCATGCTCATATATTCGGAGGCGTCGAAGATCATGAAGCCGAGCCCATAGGAGCTTGCGGCCAGCATTTCCGCAGCGATCAGAGCGCGCCACGCATATCCCGAGCCGAGCCTGATGCCGGTGATCAGATAAGGCAGGATACCGGGAATGATCACTTTCCAGAAGATCTGATATTTGCTCGCGCCCATGGAGCGCGCGACCCAGAAGACGCGGACATTCATCATCTCGATGCCGGCGACGATGTTGTAGACCACCTCGAACAGGGCGGCGATGAACACGATGATGATCGTGGTCTTGTTGTCGATGCCGGTGATCAGCAGCAGGATCGGGGTCCAGGCAAGCGTGGGAATGGGCATCATCGCGCTGATGATCGGCTTGAAGATCGCGCGGCCCCAGGCCGTCATGCCGATCGCGATGCCGACCAGCGTGCCGACGAGTACCGCGAGCACCATGCCAGACAGCAGCCGGTATAGGCTGAGGGCAATGTGCAGGGGAAGCTTGCCGGGCTTGCCGCCGAAACCGAGATCGTTCCACAACGTCAGAGCAATGGCGCTTGGCGGCGGAAACAGGAATGTGTTGATCCAGCCGCCGCGCGCGGCCGCCTCCCAAAGCAGCAGCGGCATACCGATAGAGATGATCGGCCGGAGAACCGCCATTGCCCGCGCGGAGACGCTGCGGCTTTCGGCGCCCGCATTTTCGAATTCGAAGGCTCCGACGGTCATCGCCGGCCTCCGATCCTGATCGCCCCGTGCCATTTGCGCACGGTGGCGTTTTCGAGCAATCCGAAAACGCCGTGCTCGATCGCCATGCCGATCACCGCGAGACAGACGATGCCGACGAACATGGTCGCGGTGTCCATATAGGCACGGGCGGCGAAGATCATGTAGCCGAGCCCGCTGCTCATCGCCGCCAGCATTTCGGCAGCAACAAGGGTGCGCCAGGAATGAGCGATGCCGAGCTTGAATCCGGCCATCAGCGTCGGTAGCGAAGCGGGGATCAGCACGCGGAAGAAGACACTCGAAAAGCCCGCGCCCATGCTGCGGACCACCCAGATGGACGGTTTGCTCACCGCGCGGACCGCCTGGATCGTGCTGTAGAGGATCGGGAACACCGCGCCGAGAAAGCAGACGGTGATGATCGTTGCATCCCCCTGCCCCAGCGCCACCAGCATGATCGGGGTCCAGGCAACGGCCGGCAAAGGCAGCAGCACACTGATGATCGGGCTGACCCAGCGGTAAAGTCCGGGACTCAGCCCGAGTGCGAAGCCCAGCGGTACCGCGACGAGGACGCCCAGAACGAAGGCCGAAACCGCGCGGTAGAGGCTGGTCAGGATGTGCGCGATCAGCGGACCGTGCAAAGGGTCGGCGGGGTCGAGCAGCTGCCAGGCGCGCGCAACAATCGTCGATGGAGCCGGAAGGATGCTGGCCCGAGCAAGCCCCGACCTGACCGCCAGTTCCCAAAGCAGCACCAGGATGACGAGCGGCAGCATGAACTTGATGGCTGCTCCGGCCTTAGCTGCCGCCGCCTCCCAGTTGCTTGCCGGCAAATAGGCGTCTTGCTTATTTTGCACAGACACGGGGCCAACTCCGGCGCCGCTCGCGCTATTTCCGGGCGGAGGCGAGCTGGCTTGCCTTCTCGAAATACTCCTTCCTGACGAGGCCGGCAAAGTCCGGCATGGCTTTGATCTTGCCGGAATCGAGCATGGACTTTGCCATATCGTTCAGCTCGTCGAGCAGCGGCTGCTTGACCTCGGGGTCCATCTTGATCCGCTGCAGGGCCAGTTCCATTGCTGCGGGAGCGACCCGCACGCCTGCCTTGCTGATCTGCTCGGCGGCAAGCTTTCCGGCCTCCTTGGGCTTGGTCTTGATCAGCGTTGCAAGGTCAATGAGGGTAGCGACATATTTGGTCACTGCCGCTGGGTGGCTTTCGGCAAAGCTACGGCGGACCAGCACGAAATTGGGGCTTTCATTTATTCCGTCCATGGACGCGATGCGCTTCGCGCCGCCCATCGTTTCCGCAATCGCCACATGTGGTTCCCAGGCGACAGCGGCATCGATGATTCCGCTCTCAACGGCCGCGCGAAGATCCTCAACCTTCATATTGACGATGGAGAAGTCACCTTCAGAAAGACCATTCCTCCTCAGGTAGAGGAGGAACGTGTTGTAAGTCCCCGAGCCGGTCACCGCGCCGATCTTCTTGCCTTTCAACTCCTGAATCGTCTTGTAAGGCGCATTGGCGGCGACGATCAGGCCGTAGCGTGTTCCGCCGTATTGGTTCGCCGCGATGATGTAGAACTCGTTCGGCTGCTGCAGCGCCAGAGTCACGAGGCGTGCCGCGCCGCCATTGGCGATGTCGACGCGGCCGGCCAGAAATGCCTTCAGCGAGTCCCCCGCCGAACTATAGGAGCTGAGCTGGACATCGAGCTTGTAGGGCTCGCCCCAGTTCTTCGTCTTGTAGACCTCGTCGGGCGGCACCTGCTGAAGCCCGACGCGCACCGTGTCCTGCGCCAGCGCGGTCTGACTGGCGACCGCGAAGGTGAAGGCGACGCCGGCAGCGGCAGCGAGATTTTTGAATTTCATTCTTTTCATTTCTTTCCTCCCTAGCGCTTGTTGTCTTAGGCGTGTGCTGGGTGATGCGCTCTCCCGCTTTGCTGCCCCTCATCGACGCTCGCTGCGTAAGCCGCCGCGCTTTCACCGGCAATCTTCCCGAACACGGCGCCGGCTGTCAGGCCGGTTCCGCCTGGATAATTGTGATAGAAGAGGCCGCCCACGATCTCGCCCGCGGCATAGAGGCCAGGGATTGCCTGCCCAAACGTGTTCTCCACATTCGCATTTTCGCCGATCTTCAAGCCGCCAAAGGTGAAGGTCACGCCACAGGTCACCGCATAGGCTTCGAAAGGCGGCGTATCGATCGTATTGGCCCAGTTCGACTTTGGCACCTTGAGGCCGAGCGCGGACCGGCCGTCCTTGATATTCGGATTGAACGGCACGTCGCGGGTGACTGCGCCATTGTACGCCTCTACGGTCTTCAGAAACGCCGCCGCATCGACACCTTCAAGCTTTTTGGCAAGCCCTTCCAGCGTGTTTGCCGAAACCTTGGTGATCCGGCGAATGCGATATTCGTCGCGCAACATGTGCAGTACCTGCCCGTCAAAGATCTGCCAGGCAAACAGCCCCGGCTGAGCCAGGATCTCGCTGCCATATTTCGCATAGGTGTAGTTGCGGAAGTCCGCGCCTTCATCGACGAAGCGCTCGCCCCGCGCATTGACCATGATGCCGAACGGATAGCTGTGCTTCTGGAACGCATCACCGACGGCCAAATCGCCGAATGCCGGAGCGTTCTGGTCCCAGCCGACCGCATGGGCGCCCGACCAGTGGCCGTGGGGCATTGCGCCGATCTTGAGCGCCATCTGGTGGCCGAAGCCCATATTGAAGCGTGTGCCGCGAACCTTGGCCAGATCCCAATTCGGGCCAAGATATTGGGCGCGCATTGGTGCGTTGGATTCAAAGCCTCCACAGGCCAGCACCACCGCCTTCGCCCGCAGGCTGCGCCGCCGTCCATCCTGCAAAACGATGAGGCCGTGCACGCCGTCATCATCATGAAGCAGGTCGATAGCGGTCGTGCTGAACAGGATCTCGATGCCCTTGCGTCGGGCAGACCTGTATTCCATGTCGATAAGGCCGGGACCGCCGCCCCACACCTCGCAGACGAGACCACCCCAGAATTTGAACCTGCCGGCGACATTGTAAGCCTGGCGGCCGTGGCTGGTCTGAAAGCGCACACCCTGGCGCTGCATCCACTGGAGCGTCGGCCGGCTGCGGCGGACGAGGATATCGACCAGCTCCGGATTGGTGCGGAACTGGGTCACACGGAACATATCGTCGAAGAACTGCTCCTCGGAATAGCTGCCGAAATCCGTCTTTTCGATCATGTCATTTTGCAGATCGGGCACGAGCGAGCGGACGTCGTCGAGGCCCTCATAGGCAAACCGCATCGCGCCGGCGGTATAGGTCGTGTTGCCGCCCGCCTCTTCCTCCGGCGCGGATTCGAGGACCATGACATCCGCGCCACCGTCCCGTGCAGCGAGCGCCGCGCAGAGCGCGGCATTGCCGGCCCCCACGACGATTACATCCGCATATTGCTTCGTTTGATCGGTCATCTGTGGCACGCATTTCCCTGTTGACGTTCCTTTGTCCAGTATAGCGAGAAACGTTAGTATTTGTTGCTACTACTAAATCGAGCAATGGTCAATTCATTCCGGAGATGATGACACGCCCGGTGCAGTCACGGATGTCCGTTGCGATGCTGTCCGATGCGCCCGATAAACCGCAATTCTGGCAGAAAAATCCGCGCACGCCTTCGCAGGCGCAACTTTAGGCCCCATTTCCGGGCATGGGCGTGAAGACAAACGCAATTCACGCGCAGCAATCATCTTACGAGGAGCACGATATGGAACAGCGCAGCTTGGGCAAAAGCGGCCTCAATGTTTCGGCATTGGGGCTCGGTTGTATGGGAATGTCTGAATTCTACGGCGCCGCCGACGATGCTGAATCCACCGCGACCATCCAGCGCGCGCTCGATCTGGGCGTCAATTTCCTGGATACGGCTGACATGTATGGCGTTGGCCACAACGAGGAACTGGTTGGGCGGGCCATTCACGGCCGGCGCGGTGAGGTGGTCCTTGCGACCAAATTCGGCAATGTCCGCGGACCGGGCGGCGAGCGGCTCGGCATCAGCGGGCGACCGGATTATGTGAAAAGCGCCTGCGAGGCGAGCCTGAAGCGGCTCGGCGTGGAGGTGATCGACCTCTATTATCAGCACCGGGTGGACCCGCAGACGCCGATCGAGGATACGGTCGGCGCGATGGCCGATCTCGTTCGCGAGGGCAAGGTCCGCTATCTCGGCTTGTCGGAAGCCGCACCGCAGACGATCCGGCGCGCCCATAAGGTGCATCCGATCGCCGCGCTGCAGACCGAATATTCATTGTGGAGCCGTGACCCCGAGGACGAGATCCTGCCGACACTGCGCGAACTTGGCATCGGTTTCGTGCCCTACAGCCCGCTCGGCCGCGGCTTCCTCGCCGGCCGCTTCCGGGGCCCTGAGGATTTGCCGGAGGATGATTTCCGGCGCAGCTCGCCGCGTTTCATGGGCGAAAATTTCCAGCGCAATCTTGATCTGGTCGCACAGGTCGAGACGCTCGCGCGGGCCAAGCATGCCACGGCTTCGCAGGTGGCGCTCGCCTGGGTTCTCGCCCAGGGCGAGGACATCGTCCCCATCCCAGGCACGAAGCGTGTTCGCTATGTCGAGGAGAATGTGGGCGCCGTAAACGTCCGGCTTACCCCCGATGAGCTTCGGCAGATCGATGCCGCCTTCCCCCGAGGCATTGCCGCCGGCGAGCGCTATGCGGAGCCGGGCATGCGCGGCGTCAATCTTTGAGCGCCCGCGCGCGACAGGCGGCTATGACATCGGCAGAGCGCCGCTCACTCGGGCAGCCTAGCTGGTTAAGAGCCGCTCGTGCGGTATCGGAGCGGCGCGGACAGCGTTCGCCGAAGGGTCCCCCGCAGGTGACATTAAATAAGGTCTGCGCCTTTCGCCTTGCTCGCCTATGAGACGCGGCTCTACCTCGAAGGCGTGCTGATCAAGGTAATCGAAACTTTCGAGACAGCCGTTGTGCTCGTGACGCACGACATCGACGAAGTCGTCGCCCGCTTAAGCGTGGCGCCTTCGCCGCTCGCGGAGAACGGATCACGTCATTTGCAATGCCGTTCTTGCATCTTGGATCGTTGCGGTCGCATAGTTGATTCCGCACAAATTTGACCTCGCCGCGTCATGCATGCGGCACCGATCCTCTGGAGACGATCATGGACTATGTAAAGCTCGGTAAGACCGGTCTTGAGGTTTCGCGCATCTGCGTTGGCTGCATGACTTTTGGCGTGCCGGATCGGGGCATGCAACCCTGGTCGCTCGACGAGGAGAAAAGCCGGCCGCTGATCAAGCAGGCGCTCGAATTGGGCATCAATTTTCTCGATACGGCGAACGGCTATTCGGACGGCACGTCGGAGGAAATCGTCGGGCGCGCGGTGAAGGATTTCACCCGGCGCGAGGATGTCGTCATCGCCACCAAGGTGTTCCTGCGCATGCGTCCCGGCCCGAACGGCCAGGGGCTTTCGCGCAAAGCGATTTTCGCCGAGATCGACAACAGCCTGCGCCGGTTAGGGATGGACTATGTCGATCTCTATCAGATCCACCGCTGGGACTATGTGACGCCGATCGAGGAAACGCTGGAGGCGCTGCATGATCTAGTGAAGGCGGGCAAGGTCCGGTATATCGGCGCCTCCTCGATGTTCACCTGGCAGTTCGCCAAGGCGATCTATACGGCGCGGGCGCATGGCTGGACCGAATTCGTCAGCATGCAAAATCACCTCAACCTGCTCCACCGCGAGGAGGAGCGCGAGATGCTGCCTTTCTGTGCCGATCAGAGCATCGGCGTGCTGCCATGGAGCCCGGTAGCCCGCGGCCGCCTCACCCGCACCTGGAACGAGACCAGCCCGCGCCAGGAGATCGACCAGTTCGCCAAGCGCTCTATCCGCAAGGGCTCGACGCCGACCGCCAGATCGTCGATGCCGTCGGGGCTGTGTCGGAGGCGCGCGGCGTCTCGCGCGCTCAGGTCGCCCTGGCGTGGGTCGCTGCAGAAGAACATGGTGACGCGCCGATCATCGGCGCCTCCAAGCCGCATCATCTGACCGATGCGGTGGCGTCGCTGTCGCTCGGCCTGACGGCCGAGGAAATCGCCGCGCTTGAGGCGCCTTATCTGCCTCGCCCAATCGCCGGCTTTCAATAGGGCCCGTCTTGCGCTGCGTCAATGACGGGCCTCACGCCTCAAACTCTCAGACGCAAACGCTCGGAGAGGTAACGCTCCACTGCGCCCGCGTCCAGCCGACCCCCGCAAAGTCCGACATGGCCGTCGGGGCGCAGGAGGTAGAATGAGGGCTCCGGGATCTGCGCGCGCGCCAGCTCGGCGTCATTGTCCGCGTCAAAGGGCACCGCATGGACGCGCAGCAGATCGCCGAGGTCGAGCGCGGCATCAGGCGGCGACGGCTGCCCGACCACGACGAGGTTGAAATGCAGGTCGTCGAGCTTCTGGAACAGATCCTCGGCTGGGCCGTCCGCTCGGAACTTGAGCCGCAACCACGGGAAGCGGTCGCCCCCATGCGGCGCGCTCGCAGGCAGACCCTCCAGAGATTGCGACAAGGAACTTTTGCGGTAGTTGATCGCGGTTTGTGAAACCGTGCGAAAGGCGAAGCTCTGAATCCAAGGCCGGCTCATCGCAAAAGCCGCGATCCTGGCGATGATCTCCGTGCGGAGCAGACCGACCAGCCAGCTATCGGATACGACCAGCCTGAAGGCGCGATCGGTCGTAGCCAGCAGCCATTCTGCCACCGGAATACGCTCCTCCTCATAAGTATCGAGCAGCGCGCGCCTGCGCTTCGTCCTTGACGACAAGCGCGAGCTTCCATGCCAGATTATACGCATCCTGCAAGCCGGTGTTCATGCCCTGCGCGCCGACCGGGCTGTGAATATGCGCGGCATCGCCGAGCAGGAAGCAGCGGCCGTCGCGGAAGCGCGAGGCGCTGCGGTGATGAATGCGGTAGGTGGAAAACCAAATGCAGCTCTTGAAGGACAGATCGGTGCCGGCTTCGCCGCGCAATGAGGGAATGACATCGTCGAATTTCACATCGTCTCCGATCGCGCAGCGCCTCGGGCAGGATGCCGACGATCCGCCAGTGATCCGTCCCGCGCATCGGAAAGAGCAGATGAAAGCCGTCCCGCCACAGAAAGATATTGACCTCGTCCGGAACCATGTTGCCGGTCATCTCGACATCGGCGACGTAAAACACATGCTCGTAAGGCGCCCCCGGAAAGCCGATGCCGTTCAGCTCGCGCACCGCGCTATGCGCGCCGTCGCATCCGCCAACCCACGCGGCGACGACCTGCTGCGTCGTGCCGTCGGCGCGCTTGAGCGTCGCGGTGACCCTATCCGCGTCCTGCTCCAGCCCGACCAGTTCGGTATTCCACTCAACCGCGGCGCCGAGTTCATGCAGCTTGTCGCCCATGATCCGCTCATTATCGTCCTGGCCGAGGATGAGAATATACGGATAGGGCGTGATGCTTCGCCCGGCATCGCCCAGCGGAACGCGCGCCATCTTCCGCCCTTGCGCCCAGAGATTTGCGCCCGTGCCGCGCTTGCCGAGTTCCAGGGCGCGATCAACGATGCCGAGCTGTGCATAGATCTCCAAGGTGCGGGCCTGCACGCCGAGCGCCCGCGTCTCGCGCGCCGGCCCGGCATGCCGGTCGATGATACGGACGCGCACGCCTCGCCGGACCAGTTGATTGGCGAGCATCAGCCCGGTCGGGCCGGCCCCGACCACGAGAACGTCAGCATCCATTTAAGCCCCCCAGTCAGACAAATCGAATTCCAGCTTAGGAACTCTGGTAGAGATCGCGCCATAGTAAATCGCGGCATGCCGCCGATCTTATGGCCTCTCTCCGGGGCATTATCGTCAACCGATCGGTAGTCTTTTGGCAATTCGTACCCGAAATCTGTTCAGTCCGATTTATGGCTCCGACGCTTGGAAGTGAACCGCGAGCCAAATCGTCGGCTCATCGCTAGCGGTCCAGGTGACCCTATGGCGCCGGTGCGCTGGAACCATGACGCAATCGCCTGGGCGCAGATGCAACTCGCCGTCTGCCTCGATCCAGAGCCCGGCGGCCCCGCTCAATAGCAGCACCCATTCGTCATGGTCTTGCTCGTAGGGCAAGTCGATCGGCGTTGCTTGCCCGGTGGAGACAATCCTCTCAATCCGCACGCCGGAATGCGAGAGGAGCTCGGTCACAAGCTCGCCGGCGGCTTTATCGGGCACCGCGTCGAATAGGTTCATCGATTCATGCAAGTCGTCTCTCCTCCTTCCTCACCGCGATGGTTCGATCTGGAGTGCACCGCTTCGGGCACACAGTGCGGCACGTTAGATTGAAAGCGCAAAGGCTTCCATCAGGCCGCGGCGTCCGGCTTGGGTGATGGCGAGGGCACGGCTGTCGCGCGCCCGTTCGATCCATTTCAGTTCAAAACACCGGCTCGCCAAAGCCGCGCCGACCGCGCCGCCGATATGCGGCCGCCGTTCGGTCCAATCCACGCATGGGCGGCAAAACACGCGGCGCTTTGCGCGCGCGCCCGAAAGATCGACGCCGAGCTTCGACAGGAACTCCGCGCCGGACGGCGTCACTTCGCCCGCCTCGTCGCCGAGTATGACGAACTCGCGCTCGCTCAGCCGGTCGGCGAGCCCGACGCCGAGCAGGCCGGCGATGTGATCGTAGCAGGTGCGGGCGTGCCGCAGCTTATCGTCCAGCTTCGATTTCGGCTGAAAGCGCGGCGGCCCGGTCAGCGCGACGTTCATGATGCTCTCGAGCATTTGCCCGATATGCGGTCCCGCGAGGCGATAATAGCGATGCCGGCCCTGCTTCATGAGCACGAGGAGGCGCGCCGCCAGCAGCTTGCCGAGATGACCGCTCGTCGTTTGCGGCGATACGCCGGCGGCGAATGCCAGCTCGGTCGCGGTGAGCGCACGCCCGCCGAGCAATGCGCACAGGATATTGGCGCGTGCGGGATCTCCGACCAGCGCAGCAACTTCCGCGATTTGTGGTGCACTCGACATGCCCTCAATATGGCCGCGGCGGCGCGCCATTGCCACCGTCAATAGTTCGTTCGCGACCGAAGCAAATCGGCTGGACGCCAGCCACATGCGCACCGATGTTGCAGCCATGCACCCGGTCGAGGGCCGTGCATTTCCCGATGCGGTACAATGAGCGCGCAATGGAGGCGGTCGTGAGCAGTAAGTCAGCATTGTCCAATCCGCGCATATTCTATGGCTGGTTTGTCGTTGCCGCCGCCTTTGCCGTCACTTTCGTGGGCTTCGGCTGCGCTTATACGTTCAGCGCCTTTGCCGGGTCCTTGGAGAAGGATTTCGGGGCCTCCGCGGTTCGGTTTCCCTGGTGTTCTCGCTGGCCGGCTTTCTCTATTTCGGCCTCGGCATCGTCAGCGGCCCTCTCGCCGACCGCTGGGGCGCTCGCCGGCTGGCTATCCTCGGCATGATCCTGACCGGGACGGGCCTGGCGGTCGCCAGCACGGCCCGCAGCCTGGCGGAAGTCTACGCCGCATATGGGCTTGGCGTCGGACTTGGCGTCGGCTGCTCCTATGTTCCTGCCGTCGGCGCGGTGCAGCGCTGGTTTGTCAGACGCCGCGGCTTTGCCTCCGGCCTTGCTGTCAGCGGCATCGGTGTCGGCACGCTCGTCATGCCGCCCCTCGCCTCACTCTTCATTGAGCTTCTGGGTTGGCGCAACGCCTATCTCGTCCTCGGCGGTCTTGCCGCCGTCCTGGGCGCAGGAATGGCTCTCATGATCGAGAACGATCCCCGCGATCGCGGCTTGGGTCCGGACGGCGATCCGCCGCAATCGGGCGCGCAGTCGGTGCGGCCGGCAGGGGCCTCGATGAGCGAGGCGATCAGATCGAGGCGGTTCATCGGTCTTTATGCCGCCTGCCTGATCTGCTCATTCGGGCTGTTTGTTCCCTTCGTTCACCTCGTCCCCTACGCGCTGGATCACGGCGTCCCGCAGTCTTCGGCGGTCCTGCTTCTGGGCGCGATTGGTGTCGGCAGCACCGCCGGGCGCTTCTTGCTCGGCGGCCTGGCCGACCGGATGGGCCGCCAGCTTGCCCTATTGGCGATGTTTCTGGGCATGGCGCTCGCATCGTCGTTTGGGCATTCTCGACCGGTGTTTGGGCGCTCGCCGCCTTCGCCTTTACCTACGGCGTATTCTACGGCGGATTCGTCGCGCTGCTTCCGGCGCTGGTCATGGACGATTTCGGCGGACGAAACGTCAGCGGCATCATCGGCGTTCTCTATACGAGCGTGGCGTTCGGCACCTTGATCGGTCCCAGCGCCGCCGGATTCGCCTTCGATGTCAGCCACAGCTACACGCTGCCGATATTTGCCAGTGCCTGCGCCAAATGGTCGCTGCCGGCATCATGGCGGGCACGGCGAAGGCGCCGTCAACGCTCTATTCTTCCGGTTCGGTGGTGAATTGGAGCGGGTAGCCTTGCTGCGGCCGGCCTCCGTTGCCCGCGTTGCCTTGGTCTCGGCAATGTCCTTGGCGTAGACGGCGACAACGCATACGCCGCGCCGATGTGCGGTGATCATCACCCGATAGGCCTGATCCTCGCTCATGCGGAATTCCGCCTTGAGCACCGTGACGACGAATTCGCGGGGCGTGAAATCGTCGTTGACGAGGATCACCTTATGCAGGCGCGGTCGCTGCGTTTTCGGCCGGACCCTGGTACGCGGCTGGGTTATGACGTTTTTCATCGAAGACGTCGCTGTAATCTCAGCCGAACACTATAGCTTCCGCCATTCCGGAACGTCCACTCACGCAGCCGCGACCGCGCCAATGGGCCAAGGGCAGCCGCTCATTGTGGGAGATTCACGAAGCCCCATCGCCTAGCGCATCGCTGCGTTTATAGGAATCAGAGGTCGTCTCCTGGCGCCGTCGCGGACCCCGGCTCGCTGACCGGGGCAGGCGGCCGTCAGGCCGAGCCGGGACCCCTCGGCCTATCCGCAATTTTGTGCCGCGCAGTTAAGGCTATTAGGCCCCGGCTCTTACGGCCGGGGCGACGTCAGATAGGTTGCTGCACCTCGCTCATGATTGCCGCCAAAGCGGTAGAACTCGCACTAATAGATCCAGAGGTCGTCCTTGGGAAACTCGATCCAGTAGCGACCCTGCTGAAGCGCGGCCGGAGAGTGTGCAAGCAGGGCAATTCCATCGCCGCGGAACAGGTGCTCCCAGTGGCTGCCGAGGTACATCGATGTCGCCAGATCCAGCGCGATCCGGTTCGCGCCCGGCTCGGACGCCAACCGCACTGCTTCCAGCCGAATGATGGCGGAGGCCTTTTCGCCCGGCGATTTCGGGCCGCAGCGCTCCCGGCCGGTCAAGCTGGTCGGGCCGACCTTTATCGTCGCGTAGCCGTCGTTCACCGCCTCGATCGTGCCGTCGATGCGGTTGTTGATGCCCATGAATTCCGCGGTGAACAGCGTTTGCGGGTTGTATAGATCCTTGGGGCGGCCGTCCTGCTCGACGACGCCGCCGTTGAGCAGGAGGACGCGGTCGGCGAGCGCGATGGCCTCGACCTGGTCGTGGGTCACGCAGAGCGCGGCGAGGACCGAGGTCGCGCGATCAGCGTCCGCAAGCAGGCACGGGCCTCGTCGCGCAGTTTCGCATCGAGGTTCGAGAGCGGCTCGTCGAGCAGGATCACGGGCGGCTCGTAGACGAAGGCGCGGGCGATCGCGACGCGCTGCTGCTGGCCGCCCGAGAGTTGGTGGGGAAAGCGCTGCCCGAGATGGCCCAGGCCGAGGCGACCCAGGGCTTCGCTTCACCCGCCGATCGATCTCGGTCGCGGATGCCCCTGCGCAATCGAAGGGCATAGGCAACGTTTTCGAAGACCGTCTTATGCGGCCATAGCGCGTAGGACTGGAACACCAGACCGAGACCGCGCTGCTCCGCGGCCAGTTCGATGCCGCGCCCGCATCGAGCAGCGTCCGTTCGCCGATCGTGATCTTGCCCGGATAGGGCCGCTCAAGCCCCGCCACGCAGCGAAGCAGCGTGGTCTTGCCGCTGCCGGAGGGGCCGAGGAGAGCGATGATCTCGCCCGGCACGGCCGTGAACGAGACGTTCTTTAAAATGTCGATGCCGCCCAGACGGACGGCCAGGTTCTCGACGACCAGATCAGGCATGGAGGCGGATCCCCAGGCGCAGCGCCACGGCGAGTCCGAGCGCGATGATGAGCGACATTGACGACCGACAGTGCGGAAACGAGATCGACCGCGCCCGTGCCCCAGAGGGAGACGAGCAGCGAGCCGATCACCTCGGTTCCGGGACCGAGCAGATAGACGCCCGTCGAGTACTCGCGCACGAAGATCAGGAAGATCAGCAGCCAAGCCGCCAGCATGCCGTTTCGAACGAGCGGCAGCGTGACGTCGCGCTTGACCTTGAGATCGGTCGCGCCGGTCGTGCGCGGCCGCTTCTTCGAGTTCGGGTCCGATCTGAAGGAGCGTGCCCTGGACCAGCCGCATGCCATAGGCGAGCCAGACGATGGTATAGGCCAGCCAGACGGAGAACATGGTCTGGCGCAGCGGCGTCAATGGCTTGACGAACAGGAAGATCCAGAAGATCGCCAGGCCGGCGACGATCCCCGGCATGGCGCGGGGGGCGAGCGCCAGATAGTCGACCACGCGCACCCATCTCGACTGCCAGCGGTGGACCGACAGCGCCAAGGCCGTGTAGCAGGCCACCGCGGCTGCCCCACCGATGATGCCCACACCCAAGGTGTTGAGGATACCGCGGACGATGTTGGGATAGTCCAGAAGCTCGCGATAGTGCTGCAGCGTGAGCACGTCGAGCAGAATGCACGCCTTCCCCCCAGCGAGACGACGAAGGAGCGCAGCACGATGCCGCCGATGGGAACGACCACGGTGACGAGCGCCCACAGAAGGATCACGCCAAGTGCCAGCCAGCGCGAAGGGCCGAGCCGCAAGGGTTCGATCTTGACGCCCTTGCCGCGCATCGACTACGTAGCGGCCGGCATTGCGCAGCAGGCGGCGCTGCAGCGCGACAAGCGGGGTCGATGATCGAATGATCACCACCACGACCACCGCCATCAGCTGATAGCGGCGTGCCCAATATGTTGGTCAGCTTGTAGAGATAGGTGGTGAGGACGAGGCGCTGCTGCGGATCGCCCAGCACGAGCGGCAGACCAAAGAGCTCGAAGCCAAGGAAGAAAACCAGCACGCTGGCGAATGCGATCGACGGCCGGACCATCGGCAGGCTGACACGCCAGAGCCACCCGGAACGGAGAGGCGCCGGCGATGCGCGCCGCCTCCTCGACATCGCTGCCGATGCCGCGCAGGCGGCGGCCGGTGTAGAGATAGACATGTGGAACATGGGTCAGACCGGCGATCACGATCAGCGCGGCAGCGAGTAGATGTCCCAGGGGGACCACGCCGATGACATCCTTCCACCCAAGTCGAGACGATGCCGACCGGCCCGGCAACCACGATAGCCGAAGGCAAGCACGACCGCCGATGTGAAGATCGGCACGAGCAGCAGCATCTCGATGAACTGCCCGGCCCGGCACATCCGTGCGGACCATGATGAAGGCCAGCACTGTGCCGAGCGGAACAGCGATCACCGTCATGCCCGCGGCCAGAGGCCAGCGTGGTCCAGTAGCGCACGCCAGAAGTCGGGGTCCTCCAACACGAACCGGTAGGCGTCGAGCGTGAACTGCGCCTCGGTGTGAAGAACGGGTCATAGAAAGCTCTGATAGACGACGAGCAGGATCGGAGCACCAGAATTGCGATGGCTGCGATCGCAGGATCACCAACCGGCGAGCCAGACCGGACGGCATGGCGACGCGCTCATTTTCCCGCATGCGCCGCTTGCCACTTCTTGATGAAAGCGAGGCGCTCGATCTGTTCAGGTTTTCGAGGAGCTCGTTCGATCGCAACCGGCCGCACCTTGTCCCCAAGCGGCGGTGCCCTTGGCGGTCGCCACGCCCTCGACGTCGTCTCGGACGGCATGCAGATCGGCCTGGTTGGCGAAAATCGTCCTGGCCCTCCTTGGACAGGAGAAAGTCCAGGAACAGTTTGCCCGCGTTCGGCGCCTTGGCCTTTGCCGAGATGAATGCGACGCGCGAGGTGACGAGGGTGTAGTCGCTGGGCAGTACCCAGCCGATGCTGGGATCCTTCTTCTCCGCGCGATCGCGTAAGAGCCGAAGATATCATAGGCGATGAGATGCTCGCCCGAACCGACCCGCTCGAGCATCGCGCCGCCGATGGTATAGACTTGATCTGCGCCTTGCCGAACGCCCGGAACAGATCCCAGGCTTGCGGCCATGCGGCCGCGTCCTGCGTGAGCTGCAGGAAGCCGACGCCCGAGCGTTCGGGGTCGTAGGCGGTGACCTTGCCGGTGTAGTCCTGGGTCTTGGTCTGCAGCAGTTTGAGCAGATCGGCGTGGCTCTTGGGCACGTCGCCCGCCGGCACGAGCCGCTTGTTGTAGACGATCGCCAGAGGCTCGGCGGTCGTGCCATAGGCTTGGTCCTTCCAGTCGGCCCATTTCGGTAGGCTGGCCTTCTCCGCCGAGACATAGGTCAGCGCGTTACCTCGGCGACGAGCTTCACCTGAAGATCCATCGCCGACGACCACAGCACGTCGCCGGTGCCGGCCCCGGCCGCCATCTCCGCAATGAAACGGTTGTAGAGTTCGGTCGAATTCAGATCATTATATTCGATCTTGATACCGTACAGGCTCTCGAAATCCTTGATCAGCGGCGACGCCGCCTTGGCGTCGGTGGTGGAATAGACGACGAGCGTGCCCTCTGCCTTCGCCGCCGCGATCGTCTTGGCATAGTCAGCAGGATAGCCCGGAGGTGTCTGCCCCAGGGCTGCTCCGCCCGTGGAAAGAGTTAGTGCAACAGCGACAGCGGCCGCCCTCCATTTGCCGATCGGCTTGCCCAAATCCATGCTCACTCTCCCTTGCGTTTCCTCGCGGCCGGTCCGCCATGAAGCCCGGAGATCCGGACCTGCCAATTTTCACTCTGATTTGGCCGCTCACCCCCGACCGCCCGCGCGTCCGCGACAGGCGTCGGCGCCCCGTGCTCAAAGCCTGTGGCCGTATGTCAGCAACGCGGCATGATAGGCTGTACGTTTGCCGAAATCCAGTAGATTTCAGGCGCGCAGCACCATTTAAGTTGCGAAATGTCAATTCAAATTCACGATCGGGTCGTCCACCGCAACGGCGTTTGCGACCGGCGCAAAAACTGCGGTGGCGCCGGCCATCCGCTGCCCATCCCTGCCACATGGGCCGGCTAATTTGCACGCCTTGGGGTGATCGGCGCAGTGGCCGCCGCCCTCCTAACGACGGCGGTCCCATCAACGTGACCAGTCCGGCGCGGAATGCGGCGGCGGTCAAACGTTAGGATTCAGAAGCTTCCTCAAAGAAGGTCGAGCGCCATGACCCTTTGGCCCGTTTTTACCCTGCTGATCGCCCTGGCCTCGGCGATCGCAGCGCTCCTCGTGCTCCAGCGCGGCGGCAACCCGGCGAGCAGCGTTTCAGGGCTCGAAGCCTACAAGGGCCAGCTTGCGGAGATCGAACGCAAGAAGACGCTGGGCCTGATGGACGAGAGAAACGCCGATACTGCCCGCGCGGAGATCGAAAAGCGCATTCTCGCCAGCCGCTCTTCGTGAGACCCCGGCGCGGCCGGTCGCCGGCGGAACTATCTGGCCGCTTCGGGCAGATTAGCGGCGGCCGTCGCGATCGGCTCGGCCGGACTTTACTGGGTCTTCGGCCCAGCAGAGCCGTCTGACGCGCAAATCCAGATGCCCGCCGAACTCGAAGGCGGCCCCGGCTGGGCGCAGCGCGCGGTGGCGACGCAGGCGGCGCCGCAGCCGCAATCGACACAGCAGACGCAATCGGCGCCCACGGGCAGCCGCTTGCGGATGTCGGCACGATGATCAAGCGCCTGGAACAGCGCCTTGAGGCCAATCCGAGCGATCCTAATGGCTGGCGGATGCTCGGCTGGTCCTACTTCAACACCGAGCGCTTCGCGGACGCCGTCAAAGCCTATGGCCGCGCGGTCGATTTGCAGAAGGACAATCCCACGCTCCGGTCCCTCTATGGCGAGGCGATGGTGAAGGCGGCGGGCGACATGGTGACCAAGGAAGCGCTTGCGGTCTTTGAAAATATCATCGCCGTCGACCCCAGCGACGAGCGCGCCCGCTATTTCAAGGGCCTCGCGAAAGCTCAGCAGGGAGACAATCGGGGCGCGCTCGACGACTGGATCGCGCTCTATAAGGCTGCCCCCGCGGACGCTGAATGGGTCGGCGATCTGCGCACGCATATTCAGGAGGTGGCGCAGCGGAGTGGGATCGATCTTGGCGATCGCCTGGTGAAGCCCGCAGCCGGCGAGCCTACCTGCTCCCCTCTCAGGGCCCCGGTGCCGAGGATGTGGAGGAGGCGAGCAGCTACGCTCAGGACCGCAATACCATGGTGCAGGGCATGGTCGAGCGTCTGGCAAGCCGGCTCGATGCCTCGCCCGAGGATGCCGATGGCTGGATCGTTTCATGCTGATCCGCTCGCGCATGGTGCTAAATCAGCCGGATGAGGCGCGCACCGCGCTTGAGCGCGCGCAAAAGGTGTTTGCCAACGCGCCGGACATGCTCACGCGCGTCACGCAGGCCGCTCAGGCACTTGGCGCCTCGCCCGCCGCGCAATGAATATCGGAATTCAGAGGACATCCCGTCTCGCGTCGTCCCGGACGGCCCTCAGGCCGAGCCGGGACCCAGATCATATTTCAGCAAACTCATACCAAGACGCCAAGCGAGTGGGCCCCGGGTCTCGCTCCGCTTGCCCGGGGCGACGCAGAAGATGTCGTTGCGCCTTGCAAATCCCACCGCCAGAGCGGCAAGGCATTGACCGCCATTAAAGGCACGCCGCTCTATGTCTCGCCAATGCCGGGCGCTGGAACGCCGCTGCAAGGAGATCAAGGATCGCCGGCGCAACGATTTCGATCGCCTTACTAAGATCATCGAGCTTCGGCTTCTCATCGGTGCTTGAAAGCATTGGCAATCCGATCGGCGAAGCGTGATACCTGATTGCAAAAGGGAAACCGACCATGCCCTTTGGTGAGAGGAGGCTCGCTTCATGCGCAACAATCTCCCGCGCCCGCCGGCAGATGGCCGCATATTGTTAGGGTGAAGCCTGTGCGTGATGCTCCTGAGCTTTCGCGCCTCGTCGAACTCCGGCACCTCCGCTATTTTCTGGCGCTTGCCGAGGCGCGGAGTTTTACCCACGCCGCCGAACGGCTGAACATCACGCAGCCGACGCTGTCCCATCAGATCAAGCGGCTCGAGACCGCGATCGGCGCCGTTCTTTCGAGCGCCGGCTGAAGACGTCGAACTCGCCGGCCGGCACCTGCTGCGCCCCTATTGCGAGCGTATTCTGAAAGAGATCGAGCTCGGGGCGCTGGCGCTCTCGGAGCTGGAGGGCCTCATGCGCGGCACGCTGCGCATGGGCGTGTCGCACTCCTTTTCCAGTTCGACGCTGCCGAACACGCTGGCCGAATTCGCCTCGCACTACCCTGGTGTGCGTGTCGTTGCGCGGGTGGTGCCGCATCTCGAAATGGAACAAGCCCTGGTCGCGGGCGAACTCGATCTGGCGGTCGCTTATGTTTCCGACAATGCCGAGCATATCGCGGCAGAAACGCTCACCGAGGAGCAGCTTGTTCTCTTGGTCGGGTCGGCGCACCCCTGGGCCGGCCGCAAATCGGTGCCGATGCGCGCGCTGGCCGAGATCCCGCTCATCCTGCTGACCTCGGAATTCGCGGCGCGGCAGTTCGTCGACAGCCGCTTTACCGAAGCGCGTCTGCCGGCCAACATTGTGCTGGAGATGAACGCCGTCGAGCCGATCCTCGCCACGGTCCGCAACTCGAAATTTGCCACGTCTTGTCCGATGGCGCGATTCCGGAGACCAAGGGCGTGCATATCATCCGTCTGCAAGATCCGGTTCCGCGCCGGACCCTGGCGATCCTCTGGCGGCGCCATGGGCATCGCTCGGCCGCCGCCGAACGCATGGCGGAGATGATCCGGGCAACTTACGGCGTTTCCGAGAAGGCCCGGGCGAGGGGTCATAGATGAGGTCTATCGATCCGATAATTTCTATTCATTTGTGTCGCCATCGCCAGGGCGTAGACTTTTACGATAAGCAATAAGACATTAGGGAGACGCCTAGCGATGCAAGATCGGCAATGCTCGCCGCGGGGCCGGATCGCGCCTCGCCTCCGCTCGATCTTCGTTTCGCCGGCCGGACCGAAAGAGCCATGGCCGACGGAATTCAGGTTAAAGGGGTCAGCTTCGAATACAATGGGGGCTCCAAGCCCGTGCTCGCCGTCAAGGAAGCGAGCTTCGAAGTCGCGCCGTCAGAGTTTCTCAGCATCGTCGGCCCGAGCGGTTGCGGCAAGACCACCATTTTGAACATGCTGGCCGGGTTTCTTACGCCGACGCGCGGCGAGATCCGCATTGGCGGCAAGCCCATCGAAGAGACCAAGACCAATCGCGGCGTCGTGTTTCAGGATTTCGCCCAGCTTTTCCCTTGGCGCACCGCGCGCGCGAATGTCGAGTTCGGCTTGGAGATGCGGAGCATTCCCGAGCTCGAGCGGCAGGCGACTGCGATGGAATTTCTTCGCCTCGTCGGACTTGAGCCCTTCGCCCATGTCTATCCGCATCAGCTCTCCGGCGGGATGCAGCAGCGCGTCGCTATCGCCCGTGCACTTGCTTATAACCCCGGCGTGCTGCTGATGGACGAGCCCTTCGCGGCGCTCGACGCCATGACCCGCGACGACATGCAGCAATTGCTCACCGATGTCTGGCAAAAGACCAAGAAGACCATCGTCTACATCACGCACAATGTCGCCGAGGCGGTCTATCTCGGCGACAAGGTAATCGTGCTCAACGCACACCCGGGCACGATCAAGGCCGAGCTCACGCTTGATCTGCCGCGCCCGCGCGATCCGCTCAGCGAGCCGTTCATCGAAAGCCAGCGCGAAATCATGCGTCATCTGTATTCACACTGACGGGGGACAGTCATGCGTAAGTTGATCCTAGGTGCAATCTTCCTCTGCTTCGCCGCGGCGCCGGCGGCGGCAGCTGAGGTCGTGGTGTTCTGCCCCGGCGCCGTGCAGACGGTGGTGCGCGAGCTGGTGAAATCCTACGAACAGCAGAGCGGCAACAGCGTGAAATTCGAGTTCGGCACCGCCGGCGCGGTCGCAAAGAAGGTAGAGGAGGGTGCGTCCGGTGACGTCGTATTGGCGACCGACAAGGGGCTCGCTGCGCTTGCCAAGGATGGCAAAGTGGACGCCGCAAGCATCCGCGACCTCGGCAGTATGGGCGTCGGCGTCGCGGTCAAGGCCGGCGCACCGAAGCCGGACATCCACGACGTCAACTCATTCAAGAAGTCGATGCTGGCCGTACGTTCGATCATGTACGCCAATCCCGCCAAGGGCGGCCAAAGCGGCATACACATCGCCAAGGTCTTCGCGCAGATTGGCCTCGACAAGCTGATTAAGTCTAAATTGCAGCTGCGCGACCGCGGTCCCGATGGCCTTAAAGAAGTGGCAAAGGGCGATATCGAGATTGGCCTTGGCCAGATCAGCGAAATTATCGCCAACAAGGACGTGGTGTTGGTCGGGCCGTTTCCGCCGGCCATCCAGGGCTCGGTCACTTTCTCCGCCGCAGTGCACAGCGCGGCAAAGGATAAGGATGCGGCCAAGGCGCTAATCGAGGTGCTGACCTCACCGGCGGCGAAGGAAAAATTCAAGACCTTCGGCTTCACGGTGAGCTGACGGGAGACAAGAAGCAAGCACCTGCAAATATCTTCAAGGGAAGAAACAACGTTCAAATCCGGAGGAAACAATGACCAGATTGACCCTGCCCAGACGCGATTTTCTCAAGCTCGCCGGAGGAGCCGTTGCTGTCACTGCGCTGCCCACCATCGCAAGCGCGCAAGGAGCCGCGGCACCGCTTGCCTTCGGCTATCAGAACACCTCCTGGGGCGTGATCGGCATGATCGCGGAGGCGGAAGATCTCTTCAAGAAGGCCGGCGCCAACGTGACGATCTACAAGTTCAGCGGCGGCAAGGACACGCGCGATGCCATGGTTGCGGGCCGCGTCGATATCGGCGTCTTCGGTGCGACCCCCTTCGTCGTTGGCGCGGCCAAGGGCGATATCGTCGCTATCGGCATGGCCATGTATGCCGGCAAGACCCTGGCGGTGGTCGCGGGGGTGAATAGCGGCATCAAGAGCATCCCGGATCTGAAGGGCAAGAAGGTCGGCTCGCAGATCGGCTCGACCACCAACGGCATCTTTCAGAATAAGATCCTGCCCGCCTTCGGCCTCTCCTCCAGCGACATCACCACCGTCAACGTGCCGTTTCCCAATCACGTCGCAGCCCTGGCTTCGGGATCGATCGACGCTTTTGCCGGAGTCGAGCCCTACACGTCGCTGGTGGAATTGAACGGGATCGGCAAGACGCTTGTCGACTATTCGAAATACGACATTACCCCAGTGGTTATCGGGGCCAATCGATCCGTCATCGAACAGAAGCGCGAAGCGGTCGTCGCCTTTCTGCGTGGCTGGTTGCGGGCAGTCGACCTGCTGAAGTCCGATCCGGCGAAGGCCAACAAGATCATCATGGACAATTTCAAGGGGCAGGGCTTCGATATCAGCGAAAAGGCCGTCAAGCTATTGCTCTCCAAGGTCGATGTGACCCCCGACTATATGCCCGGGCTCAAGGACTACCTCACCAAGGTGGCCGAGACGATGGTTGCCAAGAAGCAGATCTCCGCGGTGCCTGACTGGAGCACACATCTGGACACCTCGTTGATGGCCGAGGCGCGCAAGGCAGCTTGAGGTCGCGGTCGGCAATGAGCAGGCTTACCTCACTCGGCATCATGATGCTGGCCTTCCTCTGCCTGGGAGCAGCGTGGGAAGCCTTTGCCAGATTCGGAGGCTTCCCGCCAAAGCTCGCGCCAAATCTGGCCGAGATTTTCGCGGCGCTCCTGCGCATCGCCGAGAGCGGCGTGCTGCTCGGGGCGATCGGGGCGACGCTGTTCCGGCTGCTGCTCGGCTTTGCCATGGCGGCGGCGATCGGCCTCACCATCGGTGGGCTGATGGGCCGCAAGCAATGGATCGAGGATGTCGCGCTGCCGATCGTCAGCTTCCTCTATCCGATCCCCGGCCTCGCCTATGCGCCGCTCTTCGTGCTCTGGTTCGGCCTCGGCGATTTCCCCACCATCCTGCTGGTCGGCATCTCGTCCTCCATCGTCATCATCCTGAACACCTGGAAGGGCGTGAAATCGATCAAGCCGATCTGGCTGCGCTCGGCCGAGGTGATGGGCGCCGGCGACCGCGCCGTGCTCCGGCATATCGTGCTGCCGGGTGCCCTGCCCTATGTCATGGTCGGCCTCCGGCTCGGGCTTGCCAACGGCTGGCGCATCCTGATCGCCGTCGAGATGCTGATGTCGGTGCAGAGTGGTCTCGGCTGGCTGATTTTTGGCGCGCAGACATTTCTGAATACCGACGTCATGCTGGCCACCATCGCCGTCATCGGCCTGATCGGCGTGTTGCTTGAGAAGCAGGTTTTCGAGCGCATCGAGCGGGCGACGATCGTCCGTTGGGGGATGGCGACGGCATGAGCGGCAACCGGCGCCTCATCTCGGCGGGAACGCTCCGCGGCGTAGCCGGGATCATCGTCTGCCTTGTGCTCTGGGAGGTGTTCGCGCGAACCGGCAGGTCCGTGGCACTGACGCCGCCGCTGGAGCGGATCGCGCAGATCCTATGGGAGATGCTGAGCGACGGTACGCTAGCGATCAACACCGCTTATACGTTGGCCCGCGTGGTGCTTGGCCTCGGCATCGCAGCGCTTGTCGCGGTGCCGCTCGGCCTGCTTATGGGGCGCAGCCGCTTCGCCGAGCGCTTCTTCCTGCCGCTCATCAGCGTGCTGCTGCCCATCCCTTCGCTCGCCTGGGTGCCGCTCTTCACGCTCTGGTTCGGCATTGGCAATACCGCGACGATCTGTGTCGTCATCTACGCGTCCATCTTTCCGTTGATCTTCAACGTCTGGGCGGGAGTCCGCTCCGTGCATCCGCTCTGGACCCGCGCCGCGACGGTGATGGGCGCCGACCGGATGGCCTTGTGGCGGAAGGTCATTCTACCCGCCTCACTGCCCTATATCATCGCCGGCACGCGGCTTTCGCTCGGCCGGGCGTGGATCGGCGTCATCGGCGGGGAATTGCTCGCGAGCCCGACCTATGGCCTCGGCCAGGTCATCTTCAACGCCAAGGAGTATCTGAATGCCGGCGTGATGCTGAGCACGCTGATCGTCATCGGCCTGATCGGCGTTCTTACCGAACGCCTGATCTTCAACACCCTCGAAGAAGCCACCATCCGCAAATGGGGAATGGCGGCTTCGGTGCGGCGATAGGGGGAGGCTCGATCGGATGCAGTCCGTTGTCACGAAACTCAGCCGAGCTCCCGGCCATATCCGGCGTCGCCCCGGACGAGCGCAGCGAAGATCCGGGGCCTACTCACCTATCCGCGTGGCACAAGCTTGCGGAGAGGCCAATGGGTCCCGGACAATGCCTTCGGCATTTCCGGGACGACGCCGATCTGCTACCTGCGGCTCTCGTCGTCAGCGCAGGATTTCAGAAAGGGCCATTCAAGCGCCGGCCTTCAGCCCCACCGCCGCGATCGCGTGCAGCGCAAAAGCCTCATCATTGTCGCCGGTGTCGCCGCTGACGCCCACCGCGCCGATGACGCGCCCGTCATCGCCGAGCAGCGGCACGCCGCCGGGGCTGGTCAGGATGCGCCCGCCGGAGGCCGCGCCAAGGCCCTGGAAGAACACTGGATTTTGCTGCGACCGCTTCAGCATTTCGCGCGTGGTCACGCCCATGGCCACCGCGCCCCAGGCCTTGCCGCTGGCGACCTCATTGCGGAACATGCTCGCTTTGTCCTGCCGCTGCAAGGAGATCACATTGCCCTCCGGCCCGACCACCGCCGCAGCGAGCGGCTTGCCGCCCATTTCCGCGGCCCGGGCGAACAGAGCCTCGATCAGGCGGTTGGCAAGGGCCAAAGTCAACTCGGTCATTTTGCTCTCCTCGATGGCGATGCGTCAGAGAGATGAAGCCATTCGGCCGCCCTATTGGCAAGAGCCTTTTCCCCACAACGTTCGACAAAGCGTTCGTCACCATCGAGCTTTTCATTAAACCCGACCCGCAAGACCAATCAGACAAGGACTCCCATGGCGTTAGTGACTGCAATCAAAGTTGGTAGACTTATCGACGGCAATGGCGGATCTGCGCTCCGCAACGCGACGGTGCTGGTCGAGGGCAAGCGCATCAAGGTGGTCGGCGCCTCGGCCTCGGTTCAGGTGCCGCCGGGCGTGGCCGTGATCGATGCGCCGACGCTCACCATGATGCCGGGCATGATGGACTTGCACATCCACATGAACATGTTCAACAATCTGACCTTCAAGAACTACCGCGTGGCGCAATGGGAGGTCAGCCCGCAACTGCAGCAGATGTATATGCTGTTCCATGCCCAGCTCTGCCTGGAGCGCGGCTTCACGACGCTGCGCGACCTCGGCTATATCTCCGCGCATGGGCTGATGACGAAATCCTCGGTCGCCGTGCGCGACGCCATCGAAGCCGGCATCTTCTCAGGGCCGCGCATTATCACCGGCGCCTTCACCGTCGGCACCGGATCGCATCTCGACCTCATCGATCCGCGTGCCTCCTTCCGTCCCGAAGGCATCACCGCCGACGGCCCGCATGAGATGCGCAAGCTCGCCCGCAAGAACCTGCTCGCAGGCGCCGATTGGCTGAAGACCTGCGCCTCTGGCGGCGGCGGCACCGACAAGGAAGCGCCGGACGTTCGCAACCACACCCAGGAGGAGCTGGACGCCATCAGCGACGAGGCGCACGCCCAGCATAAACTGGTCTCGGTGCACTGCTTCACGCCGGCCGCGCAACGCATGGCGATCGAAGCCGGCGCCGACACCATCGAGCATATGGTCTTCCACGACGCCGACGCCCTCGAACGCATCATCGAGTCTGGCACGCCCGTGACGCCGACGCTTGCCCACCGCACCGACCACGCCATCGAGATCCGGCGCGAGACCGGCACGCCCAAATTCACGCTGGAGAAAATGAAGATGATCCAGCCCCATTGCTTCGAGACGTTTCAGGTGATGCACAAGGCCGGCGTCAAGATCGCCATGGGCACGGATATGGGTTTCGAGCCGGATATGGGCTCGAATGCCGATGAGCTGGCCATCTATGTCGATCTCGGCATGACGCCGATGGAGGCGATCCAGACCGCAACGAAGAACGCCGCCGAGGCGCTGCATCTGCAGGCGGATATCGGCACGATCGAAGCCGGCAAATATGCCGACCTGGTGCTGGTGATGGGTGACCCGTCCGAGGACATCCGCGTGCTGAAGGACCGCGAGAATATCCACACCGTGTTCAAAGAGGGTCTGCGCGTGCTCGACCGCCGTCCCGGCGAGAATATCCGGGTGATGCCGTTCGAATATAAGTCCTGGAAGATCATCGATGATTGAGCGCAAGAAGCGAGTGATGGCAATGGATGCTCAGCCGGCAAGCCGCATTCCCGTTCACCTGCTGACCGGCTTTCTCGGCAGCGGCAAGACCACGCTGCTCAACCGCGTCCTCCGCGCGCCGGACATGGAGGGCACGCTGGTCATCGTCAACGAGTTCGGCGAGGTCGGCCTCGATCACCTGCTGATCGAAACGCCGGAGGATGAGACCATTCTGCTCGCCAATGGCTGCCTCTGCTGCACCATGCTCGGTGATCTCGTCGTCACCTTGTCGCGCCTTGCGCTTCGCCTCGATGCCGGCGAGATCCCGGCGCTTCGGCGCGTGGTCATCGAGACCACCGGCCTTGCCGACCCGGTGCCGCTGCTGCAAACGCTAAAGAATGACGCCTTCGTCGCCTCGCGCTTCGTGCTGAGCGGCGTGGTGACGGTCGTCGATGGCTGCAGCGGCGCCGACGATCTCGATCGGCATAGAGAGGCCATGAAGCAGGCGACGGTCGCGACCGGTTGGTGATCAGCAAGACCGACGTTGCCTCGTCGCACAGGGTCGAAGCGCTCGCCGCCCGCCTGGCCGAGATCAATCCCGGCATCGAAATCCGCAAGACGCCAATGGCCGATGCCGAGATCGCCGATCTGTTCCGCCCGTCCGGCGAAAGCCAGACCTCGCTCGCATGGCTCACCGAACCGGCACTATCAAACGCGGATAACGGCCATCACCATCATCATAGCAACGGCATCACCAGTTTCGCCATCCGCTACACGCCGCCGGTTTCGGCGGAGGGTTTGCGTCTCTGGCTCAATGCGCTCGGCCGCTTCCGCGGGCCAAAACTCCTGCGGATGAAGGGGCTCATCAATGTCGACGGCGCACCGGTCGTCGTCCATGCGGTGCAGCACGTCGTCTCCGAGCCGCAGATACTCGCCGACTGGCCTTCCGAGGAGCGCGCCTCGCAGCTCGTCTTTATTACACAAGGGCTGGAGCGCGCCGAAATCGAGCCGACCCTCGCCGCCTTCAAGGTCCGGCCAGCAGAGGATTACGTCGGCAACTTGGCCTTCGGCCCAGAGAGCTACGGCCGTTTCGTCGCCGCGCTCGACCAGTTCGGCGTGAGGGGGCGGCATCGGTGAGCGACACCATCCTGATAACCGGCGCAACGCAGGGCATCGGCCTGGCGACCTCGAAGCGCCTCGTGGGGGCAGGTCACGCCGTCATCGGCATCGCCCGCCGCCAGTCTCCGGATTTTCCCGGCGTCCTCATCCCGGCCGATCTCGCCGACCGCGGCGCGACGGCGGAGGCGCTCGCCAAAATCACCGCGCGCTTCACCGTCGACGGCATCGTCAATTGCGCCGGGCTCAACATCCCCGAACCGCTCGGGCAGGTGGATCTCGATCATCTGCTGGCGGTGTTCGAGCTTAACGTTCGCGCGACCGTGCAATGCACACAAGCCGTGCTGCCAGCATGATCGAGCGCCGCTACGGACGCATCGTCAATATTTCGAGCCGGGCGGCGCTCGGCCGGCTGAAGCGCACCAGCTACAGCGCCGCCAAGGCCGGGATCGTCGGCATGACGCGCACCTGGGCGCTCGAGCTTGCCGCCCTCGGCATCACCGTCAATGCCGTCTCGCCCGGCCCGACCGCGACCGAGATGTTCCGCCGCAACAATCTCTCAGGACCCGACGCGGAGGAGAACCGGCGGCGGTTCCTTGCCGACGTGCCGATGGGCCGTTTCGGCGAACCGGACGAGATCGCCGTTGCGATCGCCTTCTTTCTCAGCCGCGAGGCCAGCTTCATCACCGGGCAGGTCCTCAATGTCTGCGGCGGCTCCTCGGTCGGCCCCATGCCGCTTTGAGCCGCTATTGAGCCGAACTCCAAGGAGTAGACTTTGCGCAAAGTTCTGGTCCTGGGGAAAATCCGTGATGCGGGCCTCGACCGCCTGCGCGCCGCGCAGCTTTTCGAGGTGGTCGAGCGGCCGGACAATCCCTCCGACCTCCATGAGCAGGCCCGCGACACATGGGGCATCGTGGTCCGCACCACACCGATCAACCGGGCGCTTCTGCAGCATGCGCCGGAGCTGCGCATCGTCGCTCGCCACGGCGTCGGCTATGATGCTGTCGATGTTCCGGCCTTGACCGAGCGCGGCATTCCGCTCGCCGTGACCGGCGATGTCAACGCCATTCCGGTCGCCGAGCACGCGCTCGCACTAATGCTCGATCTCGCCAAGAAGATAACGCCCTACGATCACGCGATCCCGACGGCCGTTTCAATGTGCGCGACGCCTTTGCCGCCACCGAACTCGGCGGCCGCACGGTGCTGGTCATCGGCTTCGGCCGGATCGGCAGGCGCGTTGCCCGGCTGTGCCGCGCTTTCGGCATGCATGTCCTTGCCGCCGACCCCTTTGTCGCGGCGGAGACGGTTGCCGCCGAAGGCGCCGAATTTGTCAGCGACTTCCATGGGGGGCTGCCTCGGGCGGATTACGTCTCGATCCATGCGCCGAAAATGCCGGGCGCCGGGCCGCTGATCGGCGCGGTGGAGCTTGCCGCGATGAAGCCGGGCGCGGTGCTGATCAACGTCGCGCGGGGCGGGATGGTCGATGAAGCCGCGCTGCTGGCGGCGCTCGAAAGCGGCCGTCTCGGCGGCGCCGGCCTCGATGTCTTCGAGAAGGAGCCGCTGCCGCCATCGCACCCGCTGGCGCTGCGCGCCGATGTCGTGCTCAGCCCGCATTCGGCGGCCTTTACCCGGGAGGCCGGCGACCGCATGGCGCTCGCCTGCGCCGACAATCTGATCGCTTTCGTCAGTGGCACGATCGATCCCTCGCTCATCGTCAACCGCGACGTTCTGGCCGCAAGGGAGGAGGCGCGCCCATGCTGAATGCTGCCGTCATCGGTCTTGGCGGCTGGGGGCAAAAACTCGCCCAATCCGTTCACGGAAAGAGCGATAAGCTGCAAATCGCCTGCGGCGTCACCCGCACCGTTTCGAAGGCGGCGGAATTTGCGCGCTCGACCGGAATTCCGGTCACCGACGATTATGAGACGGTGCTTCGCGATCCGGCGATCGACGCGGTCATTATCGCCACGCCGCATTCGCAGCATGTCGAGCAGGTGGCCAGAACCGCCGCTTTCTGCCGGCCGTTCAGGAAATCCGCTGCCTCATCGGCGAGGGCAGGCTCGGCGTGCTTCTCCACATCGAGGCGAATTTTTCCGGGCCAAGCGGCGCGCGACACGCGGCTAGTTCATGGCGCGCCAACGCCGGGGAAAGCCCATGGGGCGGGATGACCGGCAAGGGCCTGCATATGTCAGATCTGATGATCCTGTTCGCCGGCTCGATCACCGAAGTCGACGCGCGCAGCAAGCGGCGCGTGCTGACGGCCGATCTCGACGATACCACTATCATGCTGATCGGCTTTGCTTCCGGCGCGACGGCCACGCTCGCCACGCTCACCGCGACGGCGGACATGTTTCGCCTGCAAGTCTTCGGCTCCAAAGGCTGGGCCGCGCTCGAAGGCCATGACCGGCTGCGGCTCGCCCTGATCGGCGAGAGCGAGCGCCTTATCGACTTTCCGTCCGTGGATATCGAGCGCGCCGAGCTGGAAGCCTTTGCCGATGCAGTGGCGGCGGGAGCGCCATTTCCAGTCACCCGCAAGGAAGCCAGAAAGATATCGCTTTCCTGGAAGCGATCGGCCGCTCCGTTGCCACTTCCGGGCCGGCCACGGTCTGATAAGCTAGAATTGCAAAGATGCCAAAGAATGAGGGGTCTCCATGGAATTGCCTGCTAACAAATTTAAAGCCGCGATTTAGGCCCGGAAGCCGCAGATCGGCATCTGGAGCAGCCTTTGCAGCAATATCGTCGCCGACGTGCTCGGCACGGCAGGTTACGATTGGGCGCTCATCGACATGGAGCACTCGCCGAATGAGCCGACCTCCGTTCTCGGTCAGCTCCAGGCTTACGAGGTCGGCGGCACACCCCCATCGTCCGGCCGCCCTGGAACGATGCGGTGATCGTCAAGCGCCTGCTCGACGTCGGCGCGACGACGCTCTTGTTTCCGATGATCCAGATCCTGGAGGAAGCGCTGGCCGCCGTCCGCTCGACGCGCTATCAGCCGAACGGCATTCGCGGCATCTCGATGGCCACACGTGCGAACCGCTATGGCCGAATCAAGGATTATATGAAGCGCGCCCACGAGGAAATCTGCGTGCTCGTGCAGGTGGAGTCCCGCGCGGCGATCGAGCGCGCCGGGAGATCGCCGCGGTGCCGGGCGTCGACGGCGTGTTCTTCGGTCCTGGCGATCTTTCGGCCGATCTCGGCCTGACCGGCCAGCCCGGCCATCCGGATGTGGCCGCCCTCATGCGCCAGGGCCATGAGCGCGGACCAGTGCGGCCGGCAAGCCGTCCGGCACTCTGATCGGCGATCCCGCCCAGGCCATCGGCTGGCTGAAAGCCGGCTTCAGCTTCGTTGCCTGCGGCACCGACACCGTGCTGCTGGCGCGGGCGGCCGAGGCTCTGCTCGCGAATGTGAAGGCTGCAATCGCCTGAGAGGACGATATTACAGTTGTTGTCCGCGGGCTTGACCCGCGGACCCATGCCATTGGCCTTCCAGCCCGCCCATTCGCTTCGAGGTAACGGAATGGGTCACCGGGTCTCGCTTGCGCTCGCCCGGTGATGACAAAAGAAAAAAAGCCGCGACGCGGTAATGACAAGCTGTTCCGGCAGCTCGCAACCCGCCAGGCGGAAATCATCGATGAATTTGGCATAAGGCGTGTCCCTTTTTGTTTCGATCCTCGTTCTGCTCTTCGCCGCCGTGCTGCTGACGCGGCTGGCGGGTAGCCTTCGCGTTCCCTATCCGTCCTTTCTGGCGCTGGCGGGGCGGCGCTCGCGCTGTTGCCGGGCACGCCGCAAATTGTGCTCGATCCGAGCCTGGCTCTGGCGATCTTCGTCGCGCCGGTGCTGCTCGATGCGGCTTACGACACCTCATTGCGCGATCTCAGCGACAATCGCCTGCCGATCATTTTGCTTGTGGTGATGGCCGTGGGGGTACGACGGCCGCGGTCGCCGTGGTGTTCCATGCCATTGTACCGGAGGTGCCCTGGGCGGCGGCAATCGCGCTCGGCGCCATTGTCGCGCCGCCCGACGCTGCGGCGGCGACCGCCGTGCTGCGGCAGGTCGGCATCCCCAACCGCCTCCTGCAGATCCTCGAAGGCGAAAGCCTGTTCAACGATGCGAGCGCGCTGTTGATATTCGCGGTCGCGGTAAGGCTCGTCGAGGACGGCGATGCCGAGCTTACGACGCTCGTGCCGACCTATGCGGCGAGCGTCGTCGGCAGCATCCTTGCCGGCATCGCGCTCAACTGGGTTGCACGCCGCCTGCTCCGTCTCGGCCAGGACGCGCCCGCCTCGATCGTGCTGCAGTTCACCACGACCTACGGCGTCTGGGTTCTTGCCGAATATCTGGAGCTGTCGCCGATCCTGACCATGGTCAGCTACGGCATGGCCATTGCGCGTTTCGGCGGGCGGACCGATCCGGTCTTGCGCATCAAATCCTACGCCGTATGGGACACGGTGGTGTTCCTCTCGAACGTCCTCGCCTTCACCTTGATCGGGCTGCAACTCGGCCCCATTCTGGAAAGGCTGAGCCCCGAGCAGCGGACCAGCTATTTGCTGATCGCCGGGGTGGTGCTCGCTACGGTCATCCTCGCCCGCATCGCCTGGGTAATGAGCTACAATACATGGCTCCGTTTCAAGAACTGGAAATTCGGCATCAACCTACCGGATCGGATGACACGGCCGTCGACGCGCGGCGGCATCATCATCTCCTGGAGCGGCATGCGCGGCATCGTCACTCTGGCCGCGGCGCTGGCGCTGCCCGGAGACTTCCCGCAGCGCGATCTCATTCAATTCGTCGCATTCGTCGTGGCGCTCGGCACGCTTGTCGTTCAGGGCTTCACGCTGGGGCCGCTGGTGCGCCTCTTGCATTTCCCCGACGACCATCAGATCGATGATGAGGTGGCGCTCGCCCGGCGCGCAGCGCTGGAGACCGCGATCGCGACGCTGCATGATGACGAAACCATCTATGCCGAATCGCTGCGCGTCGAATATCAGGCGCTTCTCGAACTCGGCGATGGCAGCCGTGCGGGCGGGCGCGTGCAACTGACCGGCCACGAAACGCGCAGGATGAATGCAATCCGCGCCGCGCGCGAGGCGATCAGCGACCTGCGTGCGCGCGGCGAGATCGGCGATCTCGCCTTTCATCGCATCCAGGAGCTGCTCGACCACGCCGATCTCTACACGACCCGCCAGACGGATTACTGACCGCGATCGGCGCTCTCTCGGGAGCGCAGCGCCTTCGCTCCAAGGTGGAGATGGCAAGATGAGGCGGCCAACCGAAAAGACGTCATTCCCGCGAAAGCGGGAATCCAGTACTCTTCAGCGACGCCAGTACTTACCGCATCCCCACTTCCGTGGGGACGACGTTAGAGAAACCTGCAATTCTGGTAGCTATGCCTGCGCTAAATCTTCATTTCCGCGAACACCTCGCGGGCGATGCGGAAACCATCGACACCGGCGGGCATGCCGCAATAGCACGCGACCTGCAGCAGGATCTCCTGATCTCCGCCTTGCTGAGGCCGTTTGCGATGGCGCCGCGGATGTGAACCTTCAGCTCATGCGGCCGGTTCAGCGCGGAGATCATGCCGAGATTGAGGACGCTGCGCGAGCGGCGGTCGAGGCCGGGGCGGTTCCAGATCTCGTCCCAACAAAATTCGGTGACGAGCTTCTGCATCGGCCAGGTGAATTCGTCGGCATTGTTGATGTTGTTGTCGACATAGTCGGGGCCGAGCACGGCGCGGCGGGTCGCAAGTCCCTTTTCGAATTTTTCGCCGCGTGTTTTGAAGCTCGCTTCTTCGCTCATCTGATCGTTCTCCATTTCTCATTGCCGGCATTTTGGTCCCGATCGGGACCGCGAAACCATCGCTGCACCTTCAGCGGCGCGCTCAGCCTGCCTGACCGTCGCCGTGATTTTCACCGCCACGCCCTTCAAGATGGCGGTAGATTTCGGTATGGTCGGCGCCGGCGCCTTCGCTATCGCGTGCGAGGTCCCAAAGCTCCGCCGTCGAGGTGAGAAGCGGCGTCGCCAGGCCCAGCTCGCCGGCAAGCTCGGCGGCGATGCGGATGTCCTTTGCCATCAGCCCAAGGGCGAAGCCCGACGCAAATGTCTCCGACAGCACGAACTGTTTCATCTTGTTCTCGGTTGCGTTATTCCGGCCGGTCGAGGCATTCAGAACATCGATCATCAATTCCGGGTCGAGCCCAAATGCCCTGCCCACCAGCATTGCCTCCGCGGCTGCGGCAAGCCCTGCGCCCGAGACGTAGTTGTTGAGCGCCTTCATGGCGTGGCCGGAGCCGAGCGCGCCGGTCCGAAACACGTTGCGGCCGAGCGCCGCGAAGATATCCGCCGCCGCCTGAACGTCCTCCGGGTCGCCGCCGGCCATGATGGTGAGCGTACCGTCGATGGCGCGCTTGACGCCGCCGGAGACCGGCGCATCGACGAGCCGTAGGCCGAGCGCCCGCAATTCGTCGCCGAGCCGGCGCGTGCCCAGAGGAGTGGATGAGCTCATGTCGATGATGAGGGTGCCTTTGCCGAGGCTTTCCGCGGCCTTGCCCGAGCCGAGCAGCACGTCGCGCACGATCCGCCCGTCGGGCAACATGGTGATGAGCGCCGCAGCCCCCTCTGCCGCCCCCTGCGGCGTCGCGGCCGCGATACCGCCGGCCGCTTCGAGGCCGGCGCGCGCTGCCGGCAAAAGATCGCTGCCGCAAAGCTGGAATCCGGCTTCGAGCAGGCGCCTCGCCATCGGGATACCCATCTGGCCGAGTCCGATGAAGCCGATCCGGGCAGGCGGTCTCAGCACGGCGGATTTCGACGGATCTGGCAGTCCGACCTCCCTAAGCCGCACCTGTCGCCCGCTCACCCGCTGGGCAGGGGCGTCGAAGCTTCCCCCGCGCGATGACGCGCGGCATAATAGTTTTCCGTAGCTTATCAGATCGCGCCGATACCATCGACCTCGAAAACGGCGCGGCAAGGGTCGCATGCGGCGTTAATCCTTGCTCCTGCCTCCGACGCGCCTGATGTGTTTTTGCTGAAGCGACCTCGCCTGCTCGACGAAGCGCAGAATGGTGTTCAACTCGTCCAGTGAGAACGCGCGGAGAACGGCGCGACTATCTCCGGCAACCGGATCGTAAATCTCGCGGTTGATGCGCTCGGCCTTCTTGCTGAGCGCTACCAGGATTTTCCGCCGGTCGCGGCCATCCGGCAAACGCCGGACAAGATCGCGCTGTTCGAGGCGATCGAGGAGCGCGGTGATGGCGGCCGGCGTCAGGCGCACCTCCTCGCCGATCTGCTTGGCCGATTTCGGTCCGCTCGCCAGAAAAGCCAGGCAGATCCGCTCGCTGGGACCAAGTCCGAGCCGTTCGCCAACGGCGATGTCGAACGCCTCTTCAGCCTGCTGCCATCGGGCAACGGCATACCCGATTGCTTCAATCGCGTCGTCGCGTTCATTCGTCGTTATTAGCTCGATCATTTAATAATTAGATCAGTGAATAATTAAATGATCTAGTCATATAAGCCGCTATCCGCGTCAAGCCGCTCCTTGGCAAATTCACATTAGCGATTTGCTGCGAGGAGCCCCTGCAGAAACTCGGTCGTCGCCTGTTGAACTTTGGTCTCGACATCGGCCTGCTTGGCGCGCATCGCCCTGCCGGCGGGCCCTTCCAGAAATTCGACGACCGCCTCAAGCTCGTCGGCCGTGTAGACCGTAGCGTAAATCTCAGCCACCTTAGCAATCAGCGTCTCGTTCGCGGTCCGCGCCCGCGCGCGCAACTGCGTAAGCACGTCCCTGGCCGTCGGATCGGCGGCGGTCGCAAACAGCGCCTCAAGCGTCCGGTCGAGAACATGGGCGACGTTCATTGCCTCTGCAGCCCGGCGTCCATAGCCGGCCATGTCCCGTGCGGCACCAGTCTTGCTCGAAAAAATCATATCGGCCCCTTCACTCCTCCTGCGCCAGACCGTCAGGCCGGGACGCGCCTTAAAACCCAGAGTACCAATCACATCCCGTCGGGCAATCGAGAATTCGCCCCCGCAAGGTGCAATCGCCGCGTTGCAGTTGAAACGCAGATGATGGGAATAAATCGGCCTGGCGCTAAGTCTCCCACTCGAAGCACATGTTTTTTCCCGCTTCGAGAAAGGAAGACGCGATGACGGACGACAATCATGAGCGGGACGGCATCAGCCGTCGGCATGCCCTCGAATGCATGATCTGGGCCGGCACGGGCGTGCTCTGGACGGTTGCCGGCGGCGTGCCGAAGACGCTCGGCCTGCTCGACCGCGCCGAAGCCGCCGAGGCGGTGGCCACGGGTTTTACCTTCGTGCAGATCTCCGACAGCCATATCGGCTTCAACAAACCAGCCAACCCGCATGCGCTCGGTACGCTGAAAGAGGCGATCGACCACGTCAAGGCACTGCCGGCAAAACCGTCATTCATGCTGCATACCGGCGACATCACGCACCTTTCAAAGCCGGCTCAGTTCGACGACGCGGATCAGGTGATCGGCGCTGTCGGCCTCGATGTGCACTATGTGCCGGGCGAGCACGACATCGTCGATGAAGGCGCCGGCACGGCCTATCGCGAGCGATATGGCAAGAAAGCCAAAGGGACGGGCTGGTACAGCTTCGACCAGAACGGCGTGCATTTCATCGCGCTCGTCAACGTCGCCAATCTCAAGGCGGGGGGCTTGGGCAGCCTTGGCCAGGACCAGCTCAAATGGCTGGAGGACGACGTCAAGGCGCTCAAGGCGTCGACGCCCATCGTCGTCTTTGCCCACATCCCGCTCTGGACCGTCTCTGCGGATTGGGGCTGGGGAACGGAGGACGCTGCGGCTGCGCTCGGCTATCTGAAGCGTTTTGGCTCGGTGACCGTCCTCAACGGCCATATTCACCAGCTGATGCAGAAGGTGGAGGGCAACGTCACCTTCCACACGGCGCGCTCGACGGCATTCCCGCAGCCGGCTCCCGGCACCGCGCCGACGCCCGGCCCGATGACCGTGCCCGCCGACAAGCTGCGCAGCGTGCTCGGCATCACCAGTGTCGCCATGCGGCGGGGCACCGAGGCGCTGGCGATCACCGACGAGGCGCTGGCGAAGTCATGACCATGCTGCGCATCATATCGCCCTTCGTGCTCCTGCTCATGGCGAGCAGCGCTCAGGCGGCGGATATTGCCGTCCAGCATCGAAAACTTCACGTTCAATCCGCCCGAACTCACTGTGAAGCCCGGCACGACGGTCACCTGGATGAATGCCGATGACACCCCTCATTCCATCGTCGAGAACAACGGGCGATTTCACTCGCCGGCCCTGGACACCGACGAAAAATTCTCCATGACCTTCACAAATGTCGGGGAGGTCGGCTATCACTGCGGACTGCATCCGCATATGACAGGCTAAGATCATCGTCAAACCGTGACGGGCGGGCGGACGACATCGACGGCGGGTCGAGTGAGGCGCGATGGACGAGCAGCAGCGGTTCAGAGAGGTGGTCCTGCCCCATCTTGACGACGCGCTGTCGCTCGCCCGCTGGCTGACCGGGAATCTGGCGGATGCCGATGACGTGGTGCAGGAAGCCTGCCTGCGGGCCTATGGCGCCATCCGCACGGTACGGCGGGATAATCCCCGCGCCTGGCTTCTGGTCATTGTGCGGAACACCGCCTTCACCTGGCTGGCCAAGAACCGGCCGAAGGCGGTTGTTGTGACGGATGACGAACGGATTTTTGAACAAGCCAGCCTTGAGATGATCGACCGCGCCGACATGATCACGCCTGAAGCGGCCATCATTGCCCGAGGCCGACGCTGACCAGCTGCAGCGCGCGATCACCGCCTTGCCGCTCTCCTTCCGCGAGGTCCTGGTGCTGCGGGAGATCGAGGGGCTGAGCTATCGCGAGATTGCCGAAATCGTGTCGATCCCGGTCGGCACGGTGATGTCACGGCTTGCGCGCGCCAGAAGCTTGCTCATTCAGCGGATCGGCATTGCCGGCGCCGGAAAGGCGGGGGCAGCATGATCAAGCCGAAGTTCTGGTCATCACGAGAGGACGTTCTGCTCCTGGTCAATGCCTATCTCGACGGCGAACTCGATGCCGCCGCCGCCATCGAGGTCGAACGGCGCATCAACGCGGATGCGAGCCTGAAGGCCGAATATGATCGTCTGGTGAGTCTGCGCAAGACGATTGCATCGCGCCTGGCAAAGGACGAGGCCTCCGAGGCGCTGCGCGGCCGGATTGCCGGAATCGCTCCGCTGGCCGGCTCAGGTGCGGCGTCTGCGAAAACCGAGGCCCGCAGCTTTGACTTGAGACAGATGGCAGCGGCCATACTGATTGCTTCGTGTCTGGCATCCGGCGCGACTTATCTTGTGTTGAAGCCATTTTCGTCCTCGCAGGAGATCGCAGCGATCGTCGCCGGGCATCAGCGCGCGCTGCTCGCCGCCGCACCGGTCGATGTGGCGTCGAGCGACCGCCATACGGTCAAGCCATGGTTCGATGGCAAGCTCGCGCTTTCACCCCGCATCATCGACCTTGCATCTTCGGGATTTCCGCTGCTGGGCGGACGCGTCGACGTCATCGATGGTCAAGCGGTGCCGGTGCTTGTCTACCGACACGATAAGCACATTATCAGTGTGACCGCTGTCCCGACGGGGATCGCAGGTGATGATCATGCCGGATCTGGGCGCTCCACGCAGGATGGCTATGCGGTGCGCTGGTGGCCGGGGCGGGATTTCGTCTATTATGCGGTCAGCGATATCGCGCAGGACGAGTTCGACGCCTTTCTCGCCGCCTGGCACAAGGAAGCGCCGCAGAATAGGCGAGACGGCAAAGCCGATCCCGGTACCGGCGTCGCCGGTTGCGGCGCTTGCTTGACTTGCTGCACCGGCACCCCAAATTGCGAGGCCACTCTAAATCAGGTGTTCCTGTCATGAAGATCATCAATTTGAGCTTTGCCAGATCATCCTCCGCGAATAACGGCCCTTCCGGTTCGAGCGGCGCCGATGAAACCGCGGCGCTCGACGCCTATTCCAGCATCGTCACCAATGTCGTCGAGCGCGTCGGCCCTGCCCTTGTCGGCATCAGGCGTCTTCGCTCACGCAATGGCAGCTCCGCTTACGGCCTCGAAGGCGCCGGCTCCGGCATCATCATCACCCCCGACGGCTATGTGCTGACCAATGATCACGTCGTCACCGGCGCGGGAGCCGTCGAAGTCCTGCTGGCCGACGGTACTGTCGCAAAGGCCGAGCAGGTCGGCGCCGACGCCGACACCGACCTTGCGCTGCTCCGCGTCCACCGTCACAGCCTGCCCGCGGTCGAGCTCGGCAACTCCGCAGCTTGCGCCAGGGCCAGCTTGTCGTCGCCATCGGCAATCCGTTCGGATTGCAGTCGACGGTCACGGCCGGCGTCGTCAGCGCGTTGAGCCGGACCTTGCGCGCCAGCAACGGCCGCCTTATCGAGGACATCATTCAGACCGATGCCGCCCTCAACCCCGGCAATTCGGGCGGCGCGCTGCTCGACGCCGCCGGGCGAGTCATCGGCGTCAACACGGCGATCATCGCTGGAGCGCATGGCACCGGTTTCGCGGTGCCGATCAACACCGCCAAGCGCGTGATCCCCGAGCTGCTGCGGCACGGGCGGATTCAGCGCGGCTATCTCGGCATCGCGGGCCAGACCGTGCAGTTCCCGCGGGCGGCCGCCGATCGGATGGCGCTTAAGGTTGCCGCGGGTGTGCAGATCGTTCAGTGCGTGCCTGATGGGCCGGCGGATCGCGCCGGCATCAAGCCGGGCGACGTGATCCTCTCGATCGATGACCGTCCTGCCGCGAATGTCGACGAGATCTATAAGATGCTCGATCGCGACGCGATCGGGCGCGAGCTGCGCGTCAAACTTCTCCGTCGAGGCGAAGTCATGACACTGACGCCGCGGGTCGGCGAGCTGCCGAGTTCTAAATAGACGGCATCGCCCGCATCGGCCGCTTAACGCAGCCCGGCGCGTCTTGGACCGAGGAGCAGAGTCCGGCTGTGAAGGGGTGCTTTGCCCATCCTTTGCAAGATCGTGATCTCTGCCGTCGAAGGGTTTGACTTCCGTCAAGGTGATTTCGATATAAGCAGCCTAGAAGATGAAGCGTCTCGCGGTCCTTGAGGACCGCGAATGAATTCATTGTTTTGCTTGGAGGATGAAAATGCCGGACAACAACACGAAGATCACGACAAGTGCCACGCGATCCGTTCCCCAGACCGTCCGGGAGTGGGATCCATTCACCAGCTTGCAGCGGGATATGGATGAGCTTTTCAGCAGCCTGCGCGGCGGCTTCTGGCGGTCCCCTGTTGGTCATACCGCGTCCGATCTCGAACCCTTCTGGCGCCGCAGGGCCGGCCAGGCCCTTGCTCCCGCCGTCGATATCGCCGAGACGGACAAGCAATATGAGATCACGGCGGAGCTGCCGGGCTTGCAGCCCGAGAATGTCGACGTGAAGCTTTCGAATGGCGTCCTCACCATCAAGGGCGAGAAGAAGGAGGAGAAAGAGGAGACGAAGGAGGGTTATCATCTCTCGGAGAGACGCTTCGGCTCCTTCCAGCGCTCCTTTGGCGTCCCCGAAGGGATCGACGCCGAGAAGATTTCGGCCGACTTCAAGAATGGCGTTCTGACGATTACGATGCCGAAGACGGCTGAAGTGCAGCAGAAGGAAAAGAAGATCGCGATCAAGTCGCGCTGAGCCACGAATGCTGGCGCGCTTCCCCGGTGGGCGCGCTGGCCTTTTATCAGGCGCCTGTAGGACAAATCGCCGTCGCTCCTGGCTAACGCAGATCGACGATATATTCGGCACTGTCCGTGCGGCAGAGTGAGACCCGCCATTCGAGCGGCTGACGCTGAAGACCATACATGACACGGTCGAGCTTCAGGAGCGGCGCCCCCGCGACGATGCCTAGCGCCTTAGCCTCTCTCGGCCCGGCAGCGATCGCCGTCAGCTTTTCCTTGCCGCGCGCGACCGTTAGGCCATAGCCCTTCTGAAAGTAGTCATAGAGCGTGTTGGGGACTTCGCACTCTGCGGCAAGGCCGGGGAAAAGCTGTTGCGGCACGATGATTGTTTCAAGGATGAACGGCTCGCCGCTCTTTGTGCGGATGCGTGAAATCCGGAACACCCTGGCATCCTCGGCAAGCTGCAGCCGCGCGCGCTCCTCGGCTTTGGCCCGGCCCTCGGTGAGCTTGGCGTCGCGTGAGTCCGGCTGGATGCGTGCGCCGGCCGCGTCGAAAAAATTGAAGAAGCGGAACAGCATATCGGCCGGGGTGTGCCGCGCCACATGGGTTCCCCTGCCCTGCCGTCTGACGAGCAGCCGGTCGGCGGCGAGTAAATCGAGCGCTTTGCGGATCGTGCCCTGCGAGACGCCGAGATCGCGCGCGATCGCAAATTCATTCGGAATCAGATCGCCGGGCCGCCAGACCCCAGAGCTGATCCGCTCAATGAGAATATCCCGCACCTGTGTGTAGAGCGGGCGGCTGTCGACGGCCTTTGGAGCCGTCCTGCTCTCGCGTCCTTCTGCGGCCACGGCGATCACTCGGTTGTCAAATAGTCTTCTATCTTATATAAGATATGGGTCAAAAGCTGAAGAGCCGATCGGCCGGAGGAAAAGCCCCGATGTCCGCCCCGCATTTCCTTGTTCATAGCCCCAAAGACAATGTCGGCGTCGTCGTCGTCGAAGGGCTGAAAGCCGGCACCGACATGCTCGGCGTCATCACCGAGAACGACACCACCTTGAAGCTGCAGGCAAAGCAGGACATCCCGATCGGGCATAAGGTGGCCTTGATGCCGCTCGCCGCCGGCGACACCGTCATGAAATATGGCGAGGATATCGGCCGCATGGTCGGCAGCGCCGGGCCGGGCGAGCATGTGCATGTTCACAATCTGAAAACCAAGCGCTGGTGAGGGCTCTCTCGCATGGCTTCCAAATACGCCAATTACACATTCAAGGGCTATCGCCGCGCCAATGGCCGGGTGGGCGTGCGCAACCATATCGTAATCCTTCCCGTCGATGATATCTCCAACGCCGCCTGCGAAAGCGTTGCCAGCAACATCAAGGGCACCATGGCGCTGCCGCATGCCTACGGCCGGCTGCAATTCGGCGCCGACCTCGATCTGCAATTCCGCACCATGATCGGCACGGGCGCCAACCCGAATGTCGCGGCCTGTGTGGTGATCGGCATCGAGCCGGGCTGGACCAAGCGCATCGTCGACGGCATTGCCGAGACCGGCAAGCCGGTCGCCGGCTTTTCCATCGAGCAGAATGGCGATCTGAAAACCATCATGGACGCCTCGCGCAAGGCCAAGGAGTTCGTCCATTACGCCACCGAACTCCAGCGCGAGGAGTGCTCGATTTCGGAGCTTTGGGTCTCGACCAAATGCGGCGAGAGCGATACGACGACGGGTCTCGGGTCCTGCCCGACGGTCGGCAATATGTATGACAAGCTGCTGCCGGAGGGCATTTACGGCGTCTTCGGCGAGACCTCGGAAATCACCGGCGGTGAACACGTTTGCAAGGCGCGCGCGGCAACGCCGGAGGTCGGTGAACGCTGGTACAAGATGTGGAAGGCCTATCAGGACGAGGTGATCGAGGCCCACAAGGTCGATGACCTCTCGGAAAGCCAGCCGACCAAAGGCAACATCGAAGGCGGGCTGACCACCATCGAGGAAAAGGCCTTCGGCAATCTGGAAAAGATCGGCCGGACCAGCCGCTATATCGATATTCTGGAACCCGCCGAGGCGCCGAAATCCGGCCCTGGCCTTTATTACATGGATACCTCTTCCGCCGCCGCCGAGTGCGTCACGCTGATGGCGGCGGGCGGCTACGCGGTCCACACCTTCCCGACCGGACAGGGCAATATCGTCGGCAACCCGATCGTGCCCGTGATCAAGATTTCCGCTAATCCGCGCACGGTGCGGACGATGGGCGAGCATATCGACCTCGACGTCTCCGGCATCCTCCGCCGGGAAATGACGATCGACCAGGCTGGCGATGCGCTGATCGACATGATCCTGCGGACCGCGAGCGGACGCAGCACAGCGGCCGAGGCGCTCGGGCACCGCGAATTCGTGATGACCAAGCTTTATCGCAGCGCCTAGTGGAGCGAATTTGACATTTGAGTCCCGCCTGTCGCGAGCTCGCGCTCAAATGTCAAATTCAAAAGCTCCACTAGAATCATAAAGTTGCGAGTGGTCCTTTTGATTCCGGCATTTGCTCTCGAGCGTGCTGCAAGCGGATGCAAATGCCGGAATCGGACCACTAGGCGGCTCGCCGGTTGACGACATTTGCGGGTTCCCCGATCCTGGTGTCCCGAATCCGAAGTTCGCCTCAATCCGCAGCTTGGTCCGTAGCGAACTTCGGATTCAAAAGGGACACCAGCAACTATTCGTTTCTGGTGTGGTTTCAGATCGGGAAGTCCCCTAAACGCGGTTGCCGAAACAATGTAGGGGACTTCCCGATCACCACACCGGGCAAAGACAACCGCTGAAGCGGGGAGGCCGGGCCGTCTGAATGGCCGCAGAGCCCGAACCAGTCAGGTTGGGAGGATAGACGATGCCTTTCAGATGCCGAACCATCCTCGGTGTTGCGGCTGCCGCGGCGATCATTGCCGCCGTGGGAGCGGCATTCGCCTTTCCGGAGAGATCGATCGAGTACATCATCCCGTTCAGTCCTGGCGGCGAGTCCGACATTACCGCCCGGCTGCAGCAGCCTTTCTTCAAGAAGATGTTCGGCCAGGAGCTGGTGATCACATACAAGCCGGGCCTTGGCGGCGCGGCCGGCTGGGCCGGCCTCAATAAGATGAAGGGTGACGGCTACACGATCATGGGCGTCAACCTGCCTCATATCGTTCTCCAACCGGCGCAGAGCGATGTGGGCTACAAGACCGGGGACATCGCCACGGTCTACTGGTTCCACTACACACCGGACGCCATCGTCGTCAAAGCCGACAGTCCCTTCAAGACGCTCGACGATCTCATCAAATTTGCCAAGGCAAATCCCGGCAAACTGACATTCTCGGGCACCGGCAAGGATACAGCCAATCATCTGGCGCAGGTCCGTTTCGACAAGATGGCCGGCGTCAAGACCAACTATGTCTCCTTCAAAGGCACCGGAGCGTCGAACACCGCGCTGCTTGGCGGACAGGTCGACGCGGCCTGGGGCTACACCACCAGCGCCACGGCGATCGGGAGTCAGGCCCGCATCCTGGCCGTCGCCATGGAACAGCGTCACCCGAAATATCCGGCTGTGCCGACGTTCAGGGAACTCGGCTTTGATCTGGTCTCCGGCGCCTATCGCGGCATCGCCGTGCCGAAGAGCATACGCCGGCCGAGATCAAGCAGCAGCTGTCCGTCCATGATCGCCAAGATCAACGCCGATCCGGAATTCCAAAAGGCGATGCTCGATCAAGGCTTTGCCATGGTCGACGTTCCAATCGAGAAGAATGCGGCGTTCATGAAGCAGAAGGCGCAAGAGTTCATGGCGGCTGCGAAAGAAGGCGGCATTTTGGATTGACGGCTTTCGTTGCGTTCAGGCTGCCTGGCGCGTCACCGGCTGACCCCCTGCCCTAACCCATGGCGGCCTCTATGCCAGACATCATCATCAGCGAATTCATGGACGCCGCGCCGATCGAGCGACTGAGAGCGGGCCACTCGGTCCATATTGACGACGGGCTGTGGAACAAGCGCTCCGAGCTGGAGGCGCTCATCGCGGATGCGCTCGCGATCATCGTCCGCAACCGCACGCGGGTGGATGCCGACTCTCATCGCCAAGGCGCCGCGCCTGGCGGTCGTCGGACGGCTCGGCGTCGGCCTCGACAATATCGATGTCGAGGCGTGCGAGGCGCGCGGCATCGCCGTGCGCGCGGCGATCGGCGCCAATGCCGAGGCCGTCGCTGAATATGTGCTGGCCGCCTCGCTGATGCTGTTGCGTTTTGCGGCGTTTTCCGGGTCTGCGCGGCTCATAAAGGGGCAGTGGCCGCGCGAGGAAATGGGCGCCGGCCATGAAGGCGCCGGCAAGACGCTCGGCCTTGTCGGCTTCGGCTCGATCGGCCAGGTTACGGCCGCAAAGGCGCGCGCGCTGGGTTTTGAGACGATCGCCGCCGATGCCTTTCTGCCGGAGAGCGATCCGGCATGGCGCGCAACCGAGCGTGTCGTGCTGCCGGCGCTGCTGTCCCGCGCCGATATCGTCACCCTGCACTGCCCGTTGACCCCTCAGACCCGCAGCCTAATCGGCGCAGCCGAAATCGCGGCGATGAAACCGGGCGCGATGCTGATCAACACGGCGCGCGGCGGCATTGTCGACGAAGCGGCTCTTGCAGCGGCGCTGTGCGCCGGGCATCTCGCCGGCGCGGCAATCGATGTCTTCGAGACCGAGCCGATCACGGGCGAAACGGCGGCGCTTTTCGCCGGGCTGCCGAATGTGATCCTGACGCCGCATATCGCCGGGATCACCGTCGAGTTCAACACCCGCATCAGCGCCGTCACCGTCGATAACGTCCTCAAGGTCTTGAAAGAACGCGAATTATGAGCGGCACGAAACATACGTCAGCGGAGCTGATCGATCTGATAAGCCGAGCGCTCACAGCCTCAGGTACGAGCGCGGAAAATGCCGCCGCCGTGGCGCGGGCCCTCGTCGCCGCCGAAATCGACGGCCAGAAGGGGCACGGCCTTTCGCGCGTGGCCGCCTATGCCGCGCAGGCGCGCTCCGGCAAGGTCGACGGCCGTGCCGTGCCGAAGTTGCAGCGGACGCGCGCCGCGAGCGTGATGATCGACGTCGCTCACGGCTTTGCCTATCCGGCCTTCGAGCTGGCAACGGCGGAGCTGCCGAAAATCGCGCGCGAGACGGGCATCGCGGCGGCCGGCTTCGTGCGCTCCCATCATGCCGGCGCCCTCGGACTCGTCGTCGAGCGCATCGCGCTGGCGGGCATGTTGGGGCTGATGGTCTCCAACTCGCCGCACGCCATCGCGGCCTGGGGCGGGCGGCGCGGCCTCTTCGGCACCAATCCGGTCGCCTTCGCCGCACCGCAGCCCGGCCGCGAACCGCTGGTCATCGATCTCGCGCTTTCGCAGGTCGCGCGCGGCAAGATCATGACCGCCGCGCAGAAGGGCGAGCCTATCCCGGACGGCTGGGCCGAAGGATGCGGGCGGCAATCCGACAACCGACGCGGCGGCTGCGCTTAAGGGGACGCCTGATCCCGATCGGCGGCGCAAAGGGCGCGGCGCTGGCGTTGATGGTCGAAATCCTCTCGGCCGCGCTGACAGGCGCCAATCTCGCCTTCCAGGCCAGCTCCTTCTTCGACGCCGAAGGCGCGCCGCCCGGCATCGGCCAATTCCTCATGGTGATCGATCCTGCCGGATTTCGGCGGCGATGCCTTCGCCGAGCGCATCGGTCTGCTTGCCCAGTCGATCGAAGCGGACGGGGCGCGCCTGCCCGGCACGCGGCGGCACGCGCTGCGCGAGGCTGCTGCCCGCGACGGCGTATTCGTCGAGGACCAGCTTTTGCAGCAGATCGGAAGGATTGCCGAGCCGGGCGCATCAAAGCCGCAATCAGGCGCATAGACCAATCTCCAGGCTGTGAAGCGGCGGGATGTGCCTGCAAGCGGCATTTGCAAATCGGGCTTTCGTGTGGGTCTTACGATTGCACCCCCGAAACCGGCAGATCGACATGAGGAGCGAGGCGCCGCTTCCAGAAATCATCACGCTCGCCGCCGGCCGCCGAGAAACGCGCAAATCGCCAGGGCCTGAATCAGCGCGGCGGCGATGAACAGAAAGGGTGCTGCCCCCGCTGCTGCTGCCCCTACGCTTGGGGCAAATTCCCGGATCAGGCCAAAGGCAGCGGGGGCGAAGGCATAGGTCGCTTGTCCGATTGCAACGATCGCGGGAACGGCGCGTGGCACGTCCTCCCTGACGAACTCGACCTGAGCGATCAGTGGTGGCAATGACGTGGCATTGCCGATGCCCGCCCCAAACAGCACGACACCGAGAAGAAGCAGGGGGACGCTATCGCCGGCTGCGAGCAGGAATGCGAGTGAGCCGACGATCTGAACCGCATAGCTCGCGCAGGCGACATGGCGGCGATCGGCTCCGACCGGCATCAGCCAGCCGACCAGTGTCCGCCCGGCGATGGCAGCAGCGGTCGCGGTCCCCGCTGCAACGCCGGCAAGCTGTGCCCCGAGCGCCGGCACCAGGAGAGAGAAAAGATGCGCCAGCAGGCCGATCTGTGCAAAGAGTCCGAGCGCCATGCCGGAGGCCAGTGTGATGAACTGAAAGTCTTGCCATAGCTGCTTGCCGGGCAAAGGACGCGCCAATGCCGAAGTAACCGACGCCGCCGGCACTCCAGAAGCATCACCATCCGGCGGCAATCCCATCTGTTGCGGTGACTTGGCGAAATACACGTCGGCCAGGACCCAGATCGTCACGATCATCACGAGGCCGATGGCCGCCGCTGCCCCTGGGAATCCCAGGAGGCCGATTGCAGCAACCCATAGCGGCGAAAACACCACGCCGCCGATACTGGCCCCATTATAGGCGGAAGCCAGTGCCGCCGACCGCGTTCGCACGAACCATGGCGAGATGATTGCATTGACGGCGGCGGCCCCCATGGCGACCCAGCCTGCTCCGCTGAGGAGCGTGGCTGCGAACAGCTGCCATGGCTCTTGAGCGACTGCCCAGCCCGTTATGCCGCAAGCCAGCGAAACGGCTCCGGTCTTCGTCACCGCTGGCACACCGAAACGGCGATAAAGCCGGGGCAAGTTCGCAATGACGATTGCCCCAAACAGGAAATGGACTGTGACCGCGGCGGACACCAGCGCCAAGGACCATCCGCGCGCCTCGCGAACTGCGTGCAGATAGACGGGAGGACCATAGAAGCCCAACCCCCAGCCGAATATAGCGAGAACGAATGCAGCGGCGACGACACGCCACCCGTAGAACATTCCTGAGCTGCCGCGCGTCTTCATGGTGACCCCACTGTCAAACCTGCCAGAACCACTTGGAGCACGCGCGTCTGCGCACCGCCTGCGAACAGCCGATGTCGGCCGACAACCGGACATCCAGACTTCGGAGCCTCCGCGGCGTCCGGCCTCCGCGCCGCAAGACACGGGAGGAAACTGGGTGCAGGGGCCGCTAGGGACCGGGGGCAGCGCAAGCCAAGTGCTCATGATTGCGCACATTGAAGCGAGCAAGTGCCAGATGTTACGGTCACGGCCGAAGCATTGGGTCCGCAGTCGGTCTAGGGTGGGGACGCGACTGACGAGGTTGAGATCATGGCCAGCATTGCACTGGTCGCTGAGATGGCCGCAATTTCGGGAGATCCTGCGCGTGCCAGCATGCTGCATGCGTTGATCGATGGCCGGGCTCTCACGGCAGCGGCGTTGGCGAAGGTGGCCGCCATTACGCCTCGGACGGCGGTCGGTTTGCCGAGCGTCGAGAAGCCAAGGCGCGGCCGCTATCACCGGCTTGCCACACCATCCTAGTGTCCCGATTCCGGCATTTGCATCCGCTTGCGGCACGCTCGAGAGCAAATGCCGGAATCGGACCATTAGCGCGCATGCTCGAAAGCATCATGCAGCGCGGGCGCCGGTCAGCTCCTCGATTGCGGCCCGCAGTTCGCCCATTCGAGACGATCCGGTCGGCGCCGAGCGTGCGGATATCGCGGCCGCCATAGCCGCCTGGCACCAGCACGACCGGAATCCCCGCCCCGCGCGCCGCGCCGACATCGGCGGCGGAGTCGCCGACCATGATCGCCCGCGAGACATCCCCGCCCGCCTCGCCTATCGCCAGGAACAGCGGCTCGGGGTCGGGCTTTTGCTTGCGCTCGGGGAGATGGCCGACGGCGGCATGAATCCAGCGCGCGGCGTCGAGAGCGTCCAGGATTTCGAGCACGAGATCCTCAGTCTTATTGCTGCAAACGGCGATGCGCGCGTCCTTGCCATGGAACTCGATCATGATATCGGCGATCCAGGCGCGAAGGCTCGACCGCACGGCCGGCGCGGCGCCGTAGCTGGCGAGAAGCGGGTCGCAGGCGCGTCAGACCTCGGCGGCAGAAAGCTGGAGCGACTTCAGCGCAAGCGCGTTTTCCAGAAGCGCCCGCAAGCCGCCGCCGACCATCCGTTCGGTTTCGGCGAGCGTGACCTGCGTATCGAGGGGCGCGAGCGCCGCATTCAAGGCCGCAGCGATATCGGGCGAGGTATGGGCGAGCGTGCCGTCGAGGTCGAAGACGATAGTCGCGGGGTGGTTCATAAGGCTGTCTTGATAAGGGGAAGGCGGGCCGGCTATTCTGCGGCGGGGCGAGCATGGCACCGAAGCGGCGCTTATGATGGCCGCGGTGCACGACCCGGACGGCGTTGACGAGGTCCGAGAAGGCGACGGGCGCACCTGCAGTCGCGGTCCGCGGCATGCCCATCAGCGCTTGCAGCATTTCGACCACCCGCGCCGCGCCGGTGAAATTCTCGCCGCGCGAATAATAGCTCGGCGTCACGAGGGTTGCGAGGCCGGCAGCCGGTCGCCGCGCGAAGGCCGATTTGCGAATCCTCGATGGCAAGGCAGTCGCGTGGCTGGAAGCGCAGTTCGCCAAGGGCCGCGAGGAAGATGTCGGGCGCCGGCTTCTTCGCCGTGACGCTATCGCCGGCGGCGATCACTTCGAAGGCTGACGGGCTGCCCGCGCCGAGTATTGCGATAAGCAGAGCATCGACGTTCGAGCCGGCTCGTCGTGGTTGCGATCGCGAGGCGGATGCCGTCGATGAGGGCCCCCTCGATCAGCCCGGCAACGCCCGGCCGCGGTTTGACAGAACCGCCTGCGAGCAACTCGGCATAAATCGCCGTTTTGCGCCGATGCAGATCGGCGATGAGCGTCTCAACCCCGGCCGGTCTCATGCCGAGACCGCCGGCCGACTCGATGAATGAGGCGATGCGCTCCTTACCGCCGGTGACCTTCAGAAGCTCGCGATAGAGGTCCTCGTTCCAGTGCCAGCCGAGGCCAGCCTCGGCAAAGGCCTGGTTAAAAGCCGCACGGTGAACCTCCTCGGTCTCGGCCAGCGTTCCGTCGACGTCGAAAATGATAGCCTGCAGCATTGCGTTCCCTGCCCTTGCGCTTGCCTACGTAGCCCCGTCCGGTCCGGCCATGCCATCGGCGTTTTTCAAGACGCGGCTCGCCAAAATATCCGGCGCGTCGATGATCGAGAGAACATCGACCGGCACAGCGCCTTCGCCGGCAAAGATGCGGTTCGCCTGACGGAGCCTTGCCCGGTCGAGCGCATTGCGGATCGAGCGGGCATTGGCGAAAAGCGGCTGCTGCTTGCGCGCCGCGATATAGGTGACCAAGGCCTCGCGGCCCGCCTGGCTCAGACGGTAATTCTGCTTTGCCAGCATGATCTCGGCGATCCGCATCAGCTCGCCATCGGTATAGTCGGGAAAGTCGATATGGTGGGCGATGCGCGAGCGGAAGCCGGGATTCGAGCGGAAGAATTTCTCCATCCGGTCGCCATAGCCGGCCAGGATCACGACCAAGATCCTCGCGCTGGTTCTCCATGACCTGCAACAGAATCTCGATCGCCTCCTGGCCGTAATCGCGCTCGTTTTCCTGGCGGTAGAGATAATAGGCCTCGTCGATGAAGAGGACGCCGCCCATGGCCTTCTTCAGGATCTCTTTCGTCTTCGGCGCGGTGTGGCCGATATACTGGCCGACCAGATCGTCACGCGTCACCGAGACGAGATGGCCTTTGCGGACATAGCCGAGCTTGTGCAGGATGTCGGCCATCCTGAGAGCGACGGTGGTCTTGCCGGTGCCGGGATTGCCGGTGAAACTCATATGCAGGGTGGGCGCCTCGGTGACGAGGCCCATGCGTCGCCGCACGCGGTCGACGAGCAGGAGCGCGGCGATTTCGCGGATGCGGGTTTTCACCGGCGCCAGGCCGACCAGCTCCTCATCGAGCTGACGTAGAACGGCCTCCAGGCCGGTTTCGGCGAATTCCTGTTTGAGGTCGACGGCGGCGGGTCGCGGAACCGGTCCCTGTTCGCTCTCTGCGGTCGTTGTTTCACCGGCCATGGTTCATCTCGTTTGATTGCGTCTTCTTCAGCGTCGCCCCGGCCGTAAGGGCCGGAGCCCAATTGCATCTGCATCAAGGCATCGCTTCGCGGAGATGCGAGTAGGTCCCGGCTCGGCCTGACGGCCGTCCGGGACGACGCCGGGCGGAAGCGTCCCGATTCCTAATACCGCTCGCCCTGAGGCCGGTTCGTGGCATAGGCTCGGGTCGTGTAGGCGACGTTGCGCCCGCCGCGCTCCTGGCGCTCCAGCATGAAGCCGGGCTCCTCCTTTGGCCGTCCGACCAGGAAGGACAGTTTTACCGACTCCCAGCCGTGGCTGGCGTCGAAGGCCGACATGCGGATATACATGCGCCCGCCATAGACCTTGCGGCATTCGGCGAGCTCCAGCATCACGCCCGCCGCGTCGGGCACATCGAACATCGGCGTACCCCACATCTCCCAATAGGTATTGCGCGGGTGCGGATCGTCCGTGAACTCCAGATTCACCGCCCAGCCATTGTCGATGCAATATTGCACCTGTTTCCTGATCTGCTCGTCGGTGAGGTCCGGCAGGAAGGAAAATGCGCCTTGCGTAATTCTCATGTATCAGTCCTTTTTCTTGCTCTCTCCCCTTGCGGGAGAGGGCTCCCGCCGAAGGCGGGTGGGCGAGGGGTTTGGACTTTCGGCGAGCAGGTGAGGGAGAGCATTTGCCCGCCCCCTCACCCGGACGCTTCGCGTCCGCCCTCTCCCGCAAGGGGAGAGGGCAAAAAGCTTATTCGGCTGCGGTCGCGGTGGGCACAAAATCCGGCGTATCGGTCGAGGCGTAGTTGAAGCTGACGTCCTTCCAGACATCGAGCGCCTGACGCAGCGGGGCGCACCATTTGGCCGCCTCGTTCAGGATCTCCGGCCCTTCGCTGGCGATGTTCCGGCCCTCGTTGCGGGCGAGCACCATGGCCTCCAGCGCTACGCGGTTGGCCGTCGCGCCCGCCGCGATGCCCATCGGATGGCCGATCGTGCCGCCGCCGAATTGCAGCACCACGTCCTCACCTAACAGGTCGAGAAGCTGATGCATCTGCCCGGCATGGATGCCGCCGGAGGCGACCGGCATCATCTTGTTCAGCGAGGCCCAGTGCTGGTCGAAGAACAGGCCGCGCTCCAGCCGCATCGGGTTAAAATCCTCGCGGCAGATGTCGTAATAGCCCTTGGTGGTCTCCGGGTCGCCCTCCAGCTTGCCGACGATGGTACCGGCATGGATGTGATCGACGCCCGCCAGGCGCATCCATTTGGTGATCACCCGGAAGCTGACGCCATGCGTCTTCTGCCGCGTATAGGTGCCGTGGCCGGCGCGGTGCAGATGCAGGATCATGTCGTTCCTGCGCGCCCATTTCGACATCGACTGGATCGCGGTATAGCCGATCACCAGGTCGATCATGACGATGCATGAGCCAAGCTCCTTGGCGAATTCGGCGCGCTCATACATGTCTTCCATGGTACCGGCGGTGACGTTGAGATAGCTGCCCTTGATCTCGCCGCTGGCGGCCTGCGCCTTGTTCACCGCCTCCATGCAATAGAGGAAGCGGTCGCGCCAATGCATGAAGGGCTGCGAGTTGATGTTCTCGTCGTCCTTGGTGAAATCGAGACCGCCCTTCAGCGCTTCATAGACCACGCGGCCGTAATTGCGGCCCGACAGGCCGAGCTTCGGCTTCACCGTCGCGCCCAGCAGCGGACGGCCGAATTTGTCGAGCCGCTCGCGCTCGACGACGATGCCGGTCGCCGGCCCCTGAAACGTCTTCACATAGGCGACGGGCAGGCGCATGTCCTCCAGCCGCAGGGCTTTCAGCGGCTTGAAGCCGAACACATTGCCGATGATCGAGGCGGTCAGGTTGGCGATCGAGCCCGGCTCGAACAGGTCGAGGTCATAGGCGATATAGGCGAAATACTGGCCTTCGCCGTTGGGCACGGGATCGACCCGGTAGGCTTTAGCGCGGTATTTGTCGCAGGCCGTCAGCCGGTCGGTCCAGACCACCGTCCAGGTCGCGGTCGAGCTTTCGCCCGCGACCGCCGCCGCCGCCTCCACCGGATCGACGCCGTCTTGCGGCGTGATGCGGAACAGCGCGATGATGTCGGTGTCCTTCGGCTCGTAATCGGGCTGCCAATAGCCCATCTTCTTATATTCCATGACGCCGGCTTTGTAGCGGTCCTTGCCGGTGACTTGGCTGTCGGTCATATCCATAGGGTCTCTCCTTTGCGGCTTTTGGCCGTTTCGAGATTTTCTGTTGTCTGATGGTCTGCCGCGGTATGGCTAACCGAGGCGTCGTTTTCGTTCGACAAGTTTCATAATCGTCGGCGTCAGGATCAGCTGCATGGCAAGGTCGAGCTTGCCACCGGGGATCACGATGGAATTGGCGCGCGACATGAAGCTGTCATGCAGCATCGAGATCAGATAGGAGAAATCGATGCCGCGCGGATTGCGGAAGCGGATGACGACCATCGATTCATCCGGCGTCGGAATCCAGCGCGCGATGAATGGGTTCGAGGTGTCGACGGTCGGCACGCGCTGGAAATTGATGTCGGTCTCCGTGAACTGCGGACAGATGTAACGCACATAATCGGGCATACGCCGCAGGATCGTGTCGGTGACCGCCTCGGCGGAATAGCCGCGCGCCGCCTTGTCACGATGGATTTTCTGGATCCACTCCAGATTGATGACCGGCACCACGCCGATCTTCACATCGGCATATCGGGCGACATTGACCGCCTCGGTGACCGCCGCGCCATGCAGACCTTCATAGAACAGAAGGTCGGTCTCGTCGGGCAAGGCCTTCCATTCGGTGAAGGTGCCTGGCGGGGCGCCATAAAGTTCGGCTTCGCTCTCGTCATGAACATAATGGCGCGTCTTGCCGCCGCCGCGCTCGCCGTAGGCGCGAAAGGTGGCTTCCAGCTCCTCCAGAAGATTGGCCTCCGGCCCGAAATGGCTGAAATGGTGATTGCCCTTTGCCGCGGCCTCGGCCATAGCCTCGCGCATCCCCGCCCGGTCATAGCGGTGAAAGGCGTCTCCCTCGATCATCGCCGCCTTGACGCCTTCGCGCCGGAAGATCTGCTCAAAAGTGTGCTTGACCATCGATGTTCCGGCGCCTGACGATCCGGCAACAGAAATGATGGGATGCTTTTCCGACACGACTTTCCTCCCGAGGGAACCTCAGATGCGCAGCAGGCCCCTGCGGCCAAACAGCGGCGAGCGCTCGAAGCTATTGTTGGGATCAGCCTTGTAGCAGGCGATCCGGTCGATCTCGTTGGCGGAGCCGAAGATGAGCGGGGTGCGCTGATGCAGCTTTTCCGGAGCAATGTCGAGAATGCGGGTGAAGCCATCAAAAGCTTTTCCGCCGGCCTGCTCGACGATGAATGCGATCGGGCTCGCCTCGTAAATCAGGCGCAGCCTTCCTTTCTGGTAGCCCTTGCGGGCGTCGCGTGGGTAAAGGAAAATGCCTCCCCGCGCCAGGATGCGGTGACATTCCGCGACGAGCGAGGCGATCCAGCGCATATTGAAATCGATCACACGCGGTCCGTCGACGCCGGCCAGGCAGTCGTCGACATAGGCGCGGACGTTATCGCTCCAGTGCCGGTAGTTCGAGGCGTTGATCGCGAATTCCTTCGTGTCCGGGGAAATTGTGACATTCCAACCCGTCAGCCAGAAATCGCGGGTCTCCGGGTCCAGCGTAAAGCGCTGCGTGCCCTCGCCCACGGTCAGCACCATCGCGCATTGCGGGCCGTAAATGACGTAGCCGGCCGCGATCTGCGCCGAGCCAGGCTGGAGGAATGTCGCCTCGCCTTTGGCCGGCAGCAGCGAGAAAATCGTGCCGACCGAAACGTTGGTGTCGATATTCGAGGAGCCGTCGAGCGGATCGATCGCAACGGCGATCGGCGCGCCGGCTTCGATCGTCAACGGCGCCTGCAGCTCTTCGGAGGCGACCACGGCGACTTGCGCGCCGCGCAGCGCCGCTATGATCTGATCATTGGCCCAGACATCGAGCTTCGTCTGCGTATCGCCGTCGGCGTTGCCGCCTAGCTTTGCGCCGAGATGGCCTTCGAGCGGCCCTTTCGCGATCCGCGCGGCAATGATAGCGGCTGCGGCGGCAATCGCCTCGATGGCGGCGGCCGCGGAGGCTTTCATGGTTTCGTCCCGGCACCAATCGGTCAGATAGGAGCGCAGCGTGACGGCATCGCGCATGGGGCTCACTCCCTCCAGCTACGACCGGCTCGGCAGATCCGGGCCCGCGTCATGAAACAGCTTGGCAAAAAAGCATCATTTAGTAAAATTATTTATTCTTTGCTTCCTTGATAGTTTTCCTTAGCATGATGCCATGCGCGACATCAGTTTGAAACAGCTTCGTGTGGTCGCGGCGATTGCCAGGACCGGAAAGGTATCGGCCGCAGCGGACGTCTCTCGGCGTAACCGCGCCGGCGGTGACGCTCCAGCTCCGGCAGCTTGAGGACAGCCTCGGCCTGGGGCTGTTCGAGCGCTCGCGCGCAGGCATGAAGCTGACCGCCGCCGGCCGTCATCTTCTCGAAACCGCCCAGCGCATCGAAGCCGCGCTCGCCTCTTGCGCGGAAGGGTTCGACGCCATGCGCGGCCTGAAAAATGGCACTGTGTCCATTGGCGTCGTCAGCACGGCGAAATATTTTGCGCCGGCCGCTCTCGGAGCGTTCAAACGGAAGCATCCGAGCCTCGATCTCAAGCTCTTCGTCGGCAATCGCGAGGATACCATCCGCGGCCTCGCGGCGCTCGAATTCGACATTGTCATTATGGGGCGCCCGCCGAAAACTCTCGACGTCGAGAGCGCCGTCATCGGCCCCCATCCGCATGTGATCATTGCCCGCGCCGATCACCCGCTCGCCGCCCGGCGCGGCCTCGCCCTCAGCGAGCTCGGCGAGGAGATTTTTCTGATGCGGGAGGAAGGGTCGGGCACGCGAATGCTGATGGAGCGGCTGTTCTCCGAAGCCGGGGTCACGCCGCGCAAGGGCATGGAAATCTCTTCGAACGAGACCATCAAGCAGGCCGTCATGGCCGGCCTCGGCATCGCCTTCATTTCCGCCCACACCGCCGCAGCCGAAATCGAGATGAAGCGGCTGATCGTGCTCGATGTAAAAGGCTTGCCGGCGCTAAGGCAATGGCAGGTCGTGCGCCATGCCGAAAAGCGGCTGATGCCAGCGCCGGCGGCGCTGTGGGACTTTTTGCAGAAAGAGGGCGAGCGCTTTCTGCCACCGCCGCATCTCGCGCACGCGCCATAGCCGCTGCGGCCTGGACGTTGACACGCGCAAGGACCTCAGAATCAAATTCTCTAACTGAAATTGGCGAAGTCAGAAAGTTTGTGCACTTCTTCGATTTGCATCCTTCACTTTCGGAGCGCTCCCAATTACATCTGTCGCAGCACTAGGCGGGGAGCAACTCATGGCATTTATCAAAGCCACAAGGATTTGGACGACTATTGGTTCGATTGCTGCCGTTATTGTCCTAATTCCTACTTTATATGACTTCTGTGTCAACCATTGGAAACGTCCAAAAGCTTTTCGGGCGGGGTTAATTTCTTATTCGACTTTATTGAATGAGGGGGTTAGGAACGACGGCAATGGAATACGAGTATTTTTTGGCAACGATTTAGTAAAAAACTTCACAATCGTTAATATTCGTATCAAAAACTCTGGCCGATCACCCCTATTAGCTACTGACTTCGAAGCTCCGCCAACCATAAAGTTCAAAAATGTACACAAAATATATTTTACAAAGGCAACAGATCGTCATCCACACGATCTTAATCCACAAGTGATTTTAGAGTTTAATGTAATAAAGGTTGTCCCATTGTTGTTGAATTCGAGAGATAGCTTTGTAATAGAAGCTGGAATTGATCTCGGCTCCCAGCCGGGCCCGCCGGAGATAGAGGTCGGTGCCAGAATTGCAGGCGTCACTTATGTCGATGCAAGTCCATCGGGCGAGGGCAAGAAATCAAAAAAGGGGCAACCATTTTTTTTCAGCTTGATCGTAATCATAGTTTTGCCATTGTTCCTAATCTTTGGTGTCTACAAGGCCAAAGCTTATTATCATCGATATAATAAAATCTTAGACACATTGCATGGCATTCGAATCGAAAACCAGATCCTAAGAAAAATACTTGCAGCGCAGCATGGACGTCCACCGCAGAGTTGATGATTGGCGACAACAAATATCGCTGGCAAAACCTAACCCACAGGGCGAGCGCTTTCTGCCGGGCGCACATCTCGCCCATGTGTCATAGCTGCGGCACCGCTCGTGATCGGGCACGCGCTCAGCCCCGGTAGCGGCTGATGAAATCGGCGATGGCGGCAATGTCATCGAGCGGGAACAGCGGCAGCCCGTCCGTTTCGGTCGCGTGATCTGAGGCAACCGCGACGACGCCCGGCACGGCTCCAGCCAGCGGATCGCCCTGCACCGCCTCGCGGCGTCTCGCCTCGATCTTGGGGTGATCATGCGCCTTAAAACCTTCGACGAGAATGAGATCGGAGCCCTGAAGCCGCGGCAGGATGTCGTCGAGGCTGGGCTCGGCCTCGTCGCGCAGCTCGTGCATGATGGCAACGCGCTTCGCCGATATGACCGCCACCTCGCGCGCGCCGGCCTCGCGGAATTTGTAGGAATCCCGCCCCGGCTGGTCGACATCGAAGGCATGATGGGCGTGCTTGACGGCGGCGACCTTATAGCCCCGCGCGGAGAATTCCGCGATCAGCCGCGACATCAGCGTGGTCTTGCCGGAATTCTTCCAGCCGACGACGCCGAACACGGGCGCCGTCATGAGCCCTTGCTCCTTCAAAATGGTCTCGGCCATGGCGTAATCCTCCGGCGTGTTGACGTTGAAGAACGGATCGATGCGCCGCGCCCCAAATTCCGCAAACGGAAAACTGACGGTCCGGTTCGGATGCCGTTCGATCCAGCCCTGCATCCGGTGCTGCCGGTCATCGGCGATGCCGGCGACCTATGCCGGACCGCACCAGCATTGACGAAGCAGCGAAATTCCGGTTGCGTCGCAATCTGGCAAATCGCAGAGCCGCTGGCTACAGGCGGCGGCATCGCGGTCACCACATTTGTAATCCGCAGCCATCGCTTTAAAGTGACCGCAGCTCTGCCGATCTATAATAGAGCCAGCCAATAATGCGCCAGCTTATGAGCGCAAAGTGAGAGCCGATGAGACAGCCTGCAAGAGATGTGAAGCCGATCAAATGGCGAGAAAGCGGCTTTTCCAGCGGCCAGCGCGCCATCCCCGAAGAAACGCCCGTCGCCTTCACCTATGATGGCACCAGCTATGCGGTGATGATGGCTACACCCGCCGACCTCGAGGACTTCGCCATCGGCTTCAGCCTGTTCGAAGGCATCATCGACCGCGCCGGACGACATCGACACGCTCGAAATCATCGACGTCGAACAGGGCATCGAGGCGCGGATGTGGCTGAAACCGGATATTGCCCGGCGCCATATCGGCCGGCGGCGCGCGATTATCGGGCCGACCGGCTGCGGCCTGTGCGGCGTCGAGAGCATTTCCGAAGCCATGAAGCCGCTCAATCATATCGACAGCGGTCTGACGCTGCATCCGCGCCAGCTCGTCGAGGCCATGGGCCGGCTGCATAAGGGCGCAGGCGCTCAATGCCCAGACCCGCGCCGTTCACGCGGCAGCCTTCTGGGATGGCGGCGCCGGCCTCATCGTCCGCGAGGATGTCGGCCGCCACAATGCGCTCGACAAGATCATCGGCGCCGCGGCGCGTGCCGGTCTTGACTGCGGCAAAGGCGTCGTGTTGCTCACCAGCCGCGTTTCGGTCGAAATGGTGCAGAAGACCGCGCGGCTTGGCGCGCCGGTCATGGCCGCCGTGTCCGCGCCGACCGCGCTTGCCGTGCGCCTTGCCGAAGAGGCGGGAATTACGCTCGTCGCCGTCCTTCGCGACGATGGTTTCGAGGTTTTCACCCGGCCGGAGCGGATTTTGGAGGACACGCCGGCACGCGCCGGCTAAGCCGTTGCGGCAGCCTTTTTCTGAAGGTAGAAAACAGAACCAGATCGGCTCCTTGGCAACTCGATCGGCTCGATGACTTCGCTGCTGAAACGGAAATAGGCGACGACATGTCTCCCGCTCAAATTGCCGTCGCACCGCGCCGAGATGGCGACCCAATTCAACATGTGTCCGATACCTCTTTTTGGGTCGCGGCTTATCGCGCGTTGGAATCGGAGCGAAGTGACCGTCTGTTTTACGACCCGCTCGCAAAGATCTTGGCGGGAGGGCTTGGTGAAAAAATCGCTCAAGACATGGGAAATAGGGCGGCGATGCAGTGGTCCGTCGCGATCCGCACCTGCATCATTGATGACTACATCCAGGAGGCAATGAGACAAGGCATCGACACCGTTTTGAACCTAGGCGCAGGTTTGGACGCGCGACCTTACCGGATGGAGATTCCGGCCGCGCTGTCATGGATCGAGATTGATTTTCCGTCAGTCATCGAATTCAAAAGGCGGCAGTTGGAAAACGAAACGCCTCGATGCCGGTTGGAAAGGATCGAGCTTGATCTCACCGACACCGACGAGCGCCGTAAGATTTTTTCTGACATCAATGCGCGTGCCCAAGGCGTCGTGATCCTGACGGAAGGCGTACTCCCTTATCTGAGCAATGAGGAAGTGGGCTCGCTTGCCGAGGACCTTGGCCGCCATCCGCATTTCCGACACTGGATTACCGACTATTTTTCATCACTGTTCATGGACTATTATCGCCGGGGACGCTTTCGAAATCGTCTCAGCAGCAACGCCCCGTTTCGCTTTGATCCTGACGATTGGGAGCGGTTTTTTTACTCCCGGGGCTGGCGGTTGGACCATCTCCGCTACCTCTTTGAAGAGGGGCTCCGTCTTGGACGCCGTCCGCCGGTGCCATTGCTGTTCAAGCTGATGAAGCCATTTTTATCGAGGGATAGGAAGCGCGCTGTCCGCCAGATGAGCGGCTATGCCTTGTTGTCAAATTCCGTGGCGCAATAGCGCTGCCTGTCGCGGATCGGTGCGGCGCGACGAGGCACCGGCCGCCCAAAAAAGGCGGCGCAAGCCTCAGCGCAACTCCGCGATTAAGCTGAGAATCTGCCTTAAATCCTGATGCCTGTGACGCTCGCGTGATGATCCGACCCTTGATGCACATGCGTCATCCGATAGCTGTCACCGATCAGTTCGCCGTCCAATAATAAATCGTGAATTTCTCAGGGTTTTGCAAATATTTGCGCGAGCCAGGTCGGTTTGACTTAGGTCGCTATTGACGCCCTTTTCCGATGCGTGACATGATGGCATTGCATACTAGTTAATCTGGCTGGCGTGCACCTCACTGGCCTGCGCTAAATCCTAATGGTTGCAAGGTTGGTGAGGGCGGCAGTTTGCCGCTTTCGCTTTGGGAGGAAGCGCCATGGAACTCGATAGGCGTAGTTTCCTGAAAGCTGGTGGAGGCGCGGCCCTTGCTTCGAGCTTGGCCGTTCTGGGCTTCGGTGAAGACCAGAAGGCACTTGCTCAGGCGGTCCGGCCTTTCAGGCTTTCCAGGACAACAGAAACGCGAAGCTTGTGCCCCTATTGCTCTGTGAGCTGCGGCACGCTGATATATTCGCTTGGCGACAATTCAAAAAATGCCAAGCCGGACGTCATCCATGTGGAAGGCGATCCGGACAACCCCGTCAACCGCGGCACGCTGTGCCCGCGCGGCTCGGCGATCCTCGACTTCGTCCATTCCAAGACCCGCGTCAAATATCCGATGTACCGCAAGCCGGGCTCGGATAGGTTCGAGCGCGTCACATGGGAGTTTGCGGTCGACCGCATCGCCAAGCTGATGAAGGAAGATCGCGACGCCAATTTCGTGGGGAAGAACAAGGACGGCGTCACCGTCAATCGCTGGCCGACGGTCTCAGCCTTCGTCACCTCATCGATGGCGAATGAACCCGGCTATCTCGGCGCGAAACTGTTCCGCAGCGCGGGGGTTATCGCCCTCGAAAACCAGGCGAGGATTTGACACGGACCGACGGTAGCCAGTCTGGCTCCAACATTCGGTCGCGGTGCAATGACCAATCACTGGGTCGACATCAGAAACGCTGATGTTGTCATCGTCATGGGCGGCAATGCTGCCGAAGCCCATCCATGCGGCTTCAAATGGGTCATCGAAGGGAAAGCGCACAACAAGGCGAAGCTTATCGTCGTCGATCCGCGCTTTAACCGTTCGGCTGCGGTTTCGGATCTCTATGCGCCGATACGTCCCGGAACCGATATTGCGTTCCTGCTCGGCGTCATGCGGCACATTTTGACCGAAAACAAATATCACGCCGAATATGTGAAAATTCACACCAATGCGCCCTTCATCGTGCGCGAAGGTTTCAAGTTCGAGGACGGCCTGTTCTCCGGTTTCGACGAGGCCAAGCGCGCCTACAACATAGAGGATTGGGAGTACGAGATCGACGAGCAGGGCTTTGCCAAGGTCGACGAGACCATGCAGAACCCGCGCTGCGTCATCAATCTGCTGAAGACCCACGTCGATCGCTATACGCCTGAAATCGTCGAACGCATCTGCGGCACGCCGAAGGCGAAGTTCATGAAAGTCGCGGAGCTGATTGCCTCGACGGGCAATGGCGAGCGGACCATGACCAGCATGTACGCGCTCGGCTGGACGCAGCACACCCATGGCTCGCAGAACATCCGCTGCATGGCCATGCTGCAGCTTCTGCTCGGCAATATGGGCGTGCCCGGCGGCGGCGTGAACGCGCTTCGCGGTCATGCCAATGTGCAGGGCATCACCGATCTGGCGCTTCTCACTCACCTTCTGCCCGGCTATCTGGCCGCGCCGAACGAGAAGGAGCCCGATTTCGCCGCCTATATGTCGAAACGCGGCTTCAAGCCTTTGCGTCCTGGTCAGACCAGCTACTGGCAGAACTATAAGAAGTTCATGGTCAGTCAGCTCAAGGCCTGGTGGGGCGATGCGGCGCAGCCGACCAACGACTTCGCTTTCGACTATCTGCCGAAATATGACGTGCCTTATGACACGCTCAAAATCGTGCAACAGATGTACGAAGGCAAGATGAATGGCTGCATCACCAGCGGCCAGAACTTCTTGTGGGGTGTTCCGCACAAGCAGAAGACGCTCGAAGGTCTCGCCAAGCTGAAATGGCTTGTCGTGGCCGATCCGCTCGACGTCGAGACGGCGAATTTCTGGAAGAATTTCGGCGAGCTCAACCATGCCGATACTGGCGCGATCAAGACGGAAGTCTTCCAGCTTCCGGCAACGGCGATCGCCGAGGACGAAGGCAGCTTCACCAATTCCGGCCGCACCATTCTGTGGCACGGAAAGGCGGCCGACGGACCCGGCGAGGCCAAATCGGACATCGAGATCTATTCGGCGATCTTCCGCCGCTTCCGCGAGCTCTATCTCAAGGATGGCGGAGCCTTCCCGGACCCGATCACGAAGCTCACCTGGCGATATGTCGAATCCCGACCTGCCATCGGCCGAGGAACTCCTGAAGGAGATCAACGGCTATGCGCTGCAAGATCTTCCGGATCCGACCGACCCGACGAAGATCGTGCTCAAGGCCGGCCAGCAGCTTGCCTCCTTCGCTCAGATGACCGATGACGGCAAGACGGCTGGCGGTTGCTGGATCTATACCGGCGTCTATACGGAAGCCGGCAATATCGCCATGCGCCGCGACAACTCCGACCCGAGCGGCAAGGGTGTTTACGGCCAGTGGGGCTTTGCATGGCCGGCGAACCGGCGCATCCTCTACAACCGCGCCTCGGCCGATGCCAACGGCAAGCCGTGGAGCGCACGGAAGTCCTACATCGTTTGGAACGGCTCGAAATGGGTCGGGCCGGACGTGCCGGATTACGGCCCGACCGTCGCGCCGCAAAAGGGCGTCGGCGCTTTCATCATGAACCCGGAAGGCGTCTCCCGCCTCTTTGTCCGCGGCATGATGAAGGACGGTCCGTTCCCGGAGCATTACGAGCCGTTTGAGTCGCCGGTCGGCAATATCCTTCATGCGAAGGTTGCCACGACGCCTGCGGCCCGTGTGTTCAAGGACGTATGGGACAGTCTCGGCAAGGCGGACCAGTTCCCCTATGTCGGGACTACCTACCGCCTGACGGAGCACTTCCACTACTGGTCGAAGCACCAGCACATCAACGCCGTGCTGCAGCCCGAGCAGTTCGTCGAGTTACCGGAGGAACTCGCGAAGGAAAAGGGTATCCAGAAAGGCGACTGGGTGCAGGTGACCTCCAAGCGCGGCTTCATCAAGGCCAAGGCTGTGGTGTCGAAACGCATAGCTTCGCTGACGGTCGACGGCAAGCGAATCCACGTGGTCGGAATCCCAATTCACTGGGGCTTCAAGGGTGTGGCGAAGGATGGCTATGCGTCGAACACGCTGACGCCATTCGTCTCCGACGTGGACGCCCAGACGCCGGAGTACAAGGCGTTCCTGGTGAATGTGGAGCGGACGACACGCGCCCACCGAAATACCGGTGGCTGCGGTTGAGATCGACCGCAGGCAAGGCTAGGGAGGAGAACGGCCATGGCAAGCTTACAGTCGCTTGATATCCGGCGCCGCTCGGCCTCCACCGAGCCGCCGCCAAGCGTGCGCGAGACCACCCAGGTCGCCAAGCTGATCGATGTATCCAAATGCATCGGCTGCAAGGCGTGCCAGGCGGCGTGCATGGAATGGAACAACCTCAAGGAAGAGGTTGGCGTGAATGTGGGGGTTTACGACAATCCCCACGATTTGACGGAGCATAGCTGGACGCTGATGCGGTTCACCGAACATGTGAACGGTGACGGCGATATGGAGTGGCTGATCCGCAAGGACGGCTGCATGCATTGCGACGATCCGGGCTGCCTCAAGGCCTGCCCGGCGCCCGGTGCGATCGTGCAATATTCGAACGGCATCGTGGATTTCGTCGAGGAGAACTGCATCGGCTGCGCCTATTGCGTGAAGGGCTGCCCCTTCAATATCCCGCGCATCTCCAAGGTGGACCGCAAAGCCTATAAATGCACGCTGTGCTCAGACCGAGTCGCTGTCGGGACAAGCCCCGGCCTGCGCCAAGGCCTGCCCGACCCAGGCGATCTATTTCGGCTCGAAGGAGGACATGATCGACCATGCGCAGGAACGCATCGCGGATCTGAAGGAGCGCGGCTATGCAAATGCCGGGCTCTATAATCCGGCAGGCGTCGGTGGCACCCATGTGATGTATGTGCTGCATCACGCGGACAAGCCGCAGCTTTATGCCGGACTTGCGGATGAGCCCAAGATCGCCGATACGGTCGCTTTCTGGAAGGGCAACTTCAAGCCCTGGGGGCTCGGCGGCATCGCTCTGGCAGCCGTGCTTGGCTTCATCCATTACGTCTCCAAGGGACCGAATCAGGTCACCGAGGAGGACGAAGAGAACGCCAACCATCTGGCTGGGAGGTCGTGATGGCCCACGAAAAGGAAACGATCGTCGACCGTTACTCGACGGGCGCACGCATCAATCACTGGATCACGGCGGCCTCGCTCATCCTCCTGGCGCTGAGCGGCTTCGCCCTGTTCCATCCGTCGCTGTTCTTTCTGACCAATCTGTTCGGCGGCGGTCAATGGACCCGCATCATCCATCCCTTTATCGGGGTGGTGCTCGTCGTCAGCTTCCTGGGGTTGTTCCTGCGCTTCGTCTGGTTCAACTTCCCGTCGCTCGACGATTTTCGCTGGCTCGGCCGGATCGGGGCGGTGCTCGGCAATGACGAGGACCGGATCCCGGAAGTCGGCCGCTACAATGCCGGCCAGAAGCTCTACTTCTGGGGGATGACGCTTACGATCATCGCGCTCGTCATCACCGGCGTCGTGATGTGGGAGGTCTATTTCGGGCCTTATTTCACTATCGAGCAGAAGCGCCTGGCGGTGGCCGTGCATGCCGTAGCCGCGGTCGCGGCAGTCATCCTCTGGATCATCCATGCCTATGCCGCCTTCTGGGTCAAGGGCACCGTCCGCGCCATGATGCGCGGCAATGTCACCGGAGGCTGGGCTTGGCGGCATCACCGCAAATGGCTGCGCAGGAAGGTCGGCGGCAAGCGGGTGGCTGCTGAATGAGTGAACAGACGCCCCGTTTCGGGGATCTGAGCATCGGAAAGGCCGCGGTGGACGAATTCGTCCGTCTGCCGCGGCTGGATCTTTTATTCGGCAAGCGCGCCGAGCGGATGGGCGCACTCGCCGAAGGTCATCCGGCGGCGGCATTTCTGCGCCTAATGCAGAAGATTTTCGCCGCGCAGGCCGAAGCCGCAATCGTCTGCGGCGCGGTTGAAGCACCGTCCGACAGCGAAGTCGCGCGGGCAAGCGAGCACGCCATGCCGCTGCTCTCGCCCGACAGTTGGACCCCGACCGCAAGCTATCGCCAGGCCCTGCGCTTTATCGTCGGCACGATCGACCGTGAGGGCCTGCCCGCGGAGTCAATCGACATTTTCGACGTGCTTGCCAAGGCGACCGACGATCATCTCGACAGCCTTGCCCGCGCATTCTTCACCAAGAGCCGTGCCGCCGAATTGGCAGGGCGAAGCGCTGTTCGCCGTCGCCGCACTGCAGGTCGAGTTCGCGCGCATCGCCGCGCTCCTCGACAAGGCCCAAGTCAAGCCGCTCGACGCGAGGGGCCTTTGCCCTGTCTGCGGCTCGGCTCCCGTCGCCGGTGCCATCGTCGCCGACGAAGCCCATGGCCGGCGCTATCTGACTTGCGGGCTCTGTTCGACAAGCTGGCATCATGTGCGGGTCCGCTGTATTAGTTGCGGAGACGAGAAGACCGTCGCCTATCACGAGATCGAAGGCGGCGACGGCTTTGCCAAATGTGAGACCTGCGACAATTGCCAGACCTATTCAAAACTGTTCTATCAAGAAAAAAACATGGCCGCCGAGGCGCTTTGCGACGATCTCGCGACGCTGTCACTCGATCTCATGGTCAGTGATGCCGGATGGAAACGTCACGCTCCCAACCCTTACGTGCCGGTAATTTAGCAGAGACGAGCGGCAAAGAGCCCCCGGTAGCGGATGGCCGTCAGAAGCGGCGCGTACCGCCATCGGTCGATGCCATGCTCAAATGGCCGGCTATTGCGGCGCTGGAAGCCGAATATGGGCGTGCGCCTGTCGTCGATGCGCTGCGCGGAGCGGCCGATGCGGTCCGCACGGGCGACATCGCGCCGGGTCAAGCCGTGATCGCCGAAGCCTGTGCTGAGGCGCTGGCCACGCGCTTTGCCCCTTCGCAGCGGCGAGTCTTCAATCTCACCGGCACCGTCCTGCATACCAATCTGGGCCGCGCGCTGATCGCGGAGGACGCCATCGCCCCCGCCGTCGAGGCGATGCGCCATGCCACGAGCCTCGAATATCAGCTCGGCGAAGGCGAGCGCGGCGAGCGCGACCGGCATATCGAGCACTGGTTGACCGAATTGACCGGCGCGGAAGCCGTCACCGCCGTCAACAACAATGCTGCGGCGGTGTTCCTCGTGCTGGCGGCGCTGGCGCGCGGCAAGGAGGTCGTCGTCTCGCGCGGCGAGCTGGTGGAGATCGGCGGCTCGTTCCGCATCCCCGACATCATGCGCGAGGCCGGCTGCCGGCTGGTCGAGGTCGGCACCACCAACCGCACCCATCTCGCCGATTATGAGCGCGCCATCGGCCCCGATACCGCGCTGATTATGAAGGTGCACTGCTCCAATTACGCCATTCAGGGTTTCACCAAGACGGTTGCAATGGGCGATCTGGTCAGGCTCGCCCATGAGCGCGGACTGTCGGTCGTCGAGGATCTGGGGTCGGGCACGCTCACCGATCTGCGCCGCTACGGCTTGCCCTATGAGCCGACCGCCGCCGCCGCGATCAAGGCCGGCGCCGACATCGTCACCTTTTCGGGCGACAAGCTGCTAGGGGGGCCGCAGGCCGGCTTCATCGCCGGGCGCAAGGATCTCATCGGCCAGATCGCCAAGCATCCGATGAAGCGCGCCTTGCGGCTCGACAAGATCCGGCTCGCCGCCATTGAGGCGACCTTGCGGCTCTATGCCGACCGGGACATGCTGCGCGAGCGGCTGCCGACCATCCGGCTGCTCGCCCGTTCAGTCGAAGACATCCGCGCCGCGGCGGAGCGCATGCTTCCGGTCGCGGAAGCGCATCTGCCCGACGGCATCAGTGCGGAAATCGCGCCCTGTCACAGCCAGATCGGCTCAGGCGCCCTGCCCCTCGATCTGATGCCGAGCTTTGCCATCACTTTTGCCGCAAAACCGGCGCGCGGCTCCGGCGCGAAACTCGAAGCCTTTGCCGCCAGGCTCCGCGCCCTCGCCATCCCCGTCATCGGCCGGATCGCCGATGGCCGGCTCTGGCTCGATCTACGCTGCCTTGAGCCGGGGGACGAGGCACTGCTGGCGGAGCAGCTTGCTTCGCTCGCCGCTTGAGCGAGGTCCGGTTTGATGTGCTCGCTTACCGCCTGCTCAGCCGAATTCGCCGCGAAGCGGGCGTTCCCCGCGTCCGTCCCCCTGGAAGCCCGAAGGGCTATCCGAGGTCCCATGAGGCAGGCGCGGTACGCGACCCCGGACAACGCCTACGGCGTTTCCGGGGTGACGGGGTATTGTTGGCGCATAAGTTCAATCTCGCACGCAGCGTCATAGGAGGCGGCAATGGGTCTGCTCAGCCGCTTTGTCAGTGAATAAATCCGCATCCGCGGCAAGCGCTGCGGAAAGGCTTGAGGCGGCGCTCGCCGCGCATATGGGTGGAGATACGCGAGCTGCGCTTCGCCTATGGGTGCCGCTGGCTGAAGCCGGCGAGCCGCGGGCGCTCAACGCCATCGGTGCGCTCTATCTGGATGGCGACGGCGTCTAGCCGTGACGAAGCCCATGGCGCGGCGCTGATCGCCCGCGCGGCCGAGGCAGGCCTCGTCTCGGCGATGCGCAATCTGGCGTTGCTCTATTATGAGGGCAAGGGCGTGGCGCAGGATCATGCCACCGCCGTGCTCTGGTATAGCCGCGCCGCCGATCTCGGCGATGCCGAAGCCGCGGACATGGCGAGCTGGATGTTTCTGGTCGGCGGCGGCGTCGAACAGGATTACGCCAAGGCGCTGAAATATGGGCGTCAGGCTGCGGAAGCAGGGCGCATCGACGCCATGGCGCGGCTTGGCGATTTTTACCATAATGCGCTGGGCGTGCCGCGCGATCCGGCGGTTGCGGTGGAATGGTGGAGCAAGGCGGCTGAAGGTGGTCATGCCGAAGCACAGGCAATGCTTGGAGCGGCTTATCTGATGGGACGCGGCACTGAGCGCGATATTGTTGCCGCGCTGATGTGGCTTTACCGGGCGCGCGCGAATGGCAGCGAGGTCGCCGCCAGCTTCATCGCCCAGGCCGAAGCGGCGGCGACGGCCGCCGAACGCGCCGAAGCCGCAAGCCTCGCCTCGCGCGGGGGGCGAGCCCCATGATCATCGGCACCGCCGGCCATATCGATCACGGCAAGACGGCGCTGGTCAAGGCGCTGACCGGCGTCGATGCCGACCGCCTCGCCGAGGAGAAGCAGCGCGGCATCACCATCGACCTCGGCTACGCCTATCATCCGCTGCCCGATGGCACGGTCATGGGCTTCGTCGATGTTCCCGGCCACGAGCGCTTCGTGCACAATATGCTGGCCGGCGCGACCGGCATCGATCTCGTGCTGCATGGTCGTCGCCGCCAATGACGGCGTGATGCCGCAAACCATCGAGCATCTGCAGATCGTCGACCTGCTCGGCATAGAAGCCGGCATCGTCGCGCTCACCAAAGCCGATCTCGCCGACGAGGAGCTTCGTGCCCGGCGCATCGCGGAAATTCAGACGCTGCTCGCGCCGACCAGGCTCGCCGATGCGCCGATCCTGGCCGTTTCGAGCGTTACCGGCGAAGGCATCGACGCTTTGCGCGATCTGCTTGCCCTGCACAGTGCGAAACGGCGCCAGGCGAGCGGCTTCCCGCGCCTCGCCATCGACCGCGTCTTCACGCTGCGTGGCGCCGGGCTCGTCGTCACCGGCACGCTGTTCTCCGGACAAATCAGCGTCGGCGACCGGCTGACGATCTCGCCGAAGGACTTTGACGTGCGCCTGCGCGGCCTGCATGCCCAGAACCGGCCGGCGGAACGCGCCAACGCCGGCGACCGCTGCGCCTTGAACATTGTCGGCTCAGCGACTCGGCAAGGATGAGGTCGATCGCGGCGACTGGGCGCTGGCCCCCGAAATCCACGCGCCGACCTCGGTGATCGACATCCGCCTCGATCTGCTTCGCAGCGAGAAAAAGCCGCTCCGCCACTGGACGCCGGTCCATGTCCATCTTGCCGCCGCTCACCGCATGGGCCGGGTCGCGCTGCTCGAAGGCGACAGCCTCGCCCCCGGCGACAGCGCCTTCGCCCAGATCGTCCTCGACGGGCCGATCGGCACGCTTGCTCACGACCGGCTGATCCTGCGCGACCAGTCGGCCCAGGCGACGATCGGCGGCGGCCGCGTCGTCGATCCCTTCGCCTCGACCCGCCATCGCCGCCGCCCCGAGCGCATTCAGCGTCTTGCCGCGCTCGCAAATCCGGCCGAGGACGCCGCCCGCCGGCTCACCGCCCGCCCTCCCGGCACTATTGAGCGCTTTCCTTTTGCGGTCGCCTATAATCTGCGGCCGGAAGAGGCCGGCGCGATCTGGGACCGTCTCGAAGCCGTCGTTTCCGGCCTGTTCGTCTTCAGCAAGGAGCATTGGATCGCCGCGCGGCAGAATCTCATCGCAACGCTAGCCGCTTTTCACGAGAAATCGCCGCATCATCCCGGTGTGCAGGTTGAGCGGCTGCGCAATCTCATGGATATCCAGCTCTCCAAGCAGGCCTTCGCCGAGGTTCTGAGCGCCGAGCGGGAGATCGGCGCGGTCGTCGCCGACGGCCCCTGGCTGCGCCTTCCCGGGGCACAAGGTCAGCCTCAGCGCCGAGGATGAAGCGCTTTGGCGGCGCGATCGAGGCTGCGCTCCACGCCGAACGCTTCCGCCCGCCTCGCGTGCGGGATCTGGCGCAGAGCTTCGACGCCGATGAGGACGAGCTGCGCAACCTGATGCGGCGCCTCGTCCGCCTCGGCAGGGTGATCGAAGTCGCCCATGACCATTATTTTCTGCGCCGCACGGTCGCCGAGATGATCCAGATCGCCGCCGACATCGCGGCGAGCGCCCCCGACGCCGAGATCACCGCCGCCGCCTTCCGCGACCGTATCGACAGCGGCCGCAAGGTTGCGATACAAATCCTTGAATTTCTCGATAAACAAGGCGTCACCATTCGCCGGGGAGATCGTCGCCGGGTGCGGCAGGACCGGCTGAACTATTTCGGCGAGGTGGCATGAGCTATTTTGGAAGAGAAACGTTCCCGGTGGTGCGGCTGGCCTTCAAAGCCAGTAGAGGCCGTTTAGAACGGTCTTTCGTGGGTTCGAACTCCCACTCTCTTCCGCCATTCTATCCGTAACGGGATTTGAGACGATGACACCCCGATTTCTCATCCAGCTCGAAGACGAAGCCGCCGCCGTGGCCAGGCGCGAACAGGACTATCGCCGGCAGGCCGCCGCCGAGATCGCACGTCTCGAAGCCGAGCGCGCCTATGCCTATCGGCGCTTCAACGCCCTGAAGGACATGGCGCGTGCCGCCGGAGATTGCGAGAACGCGGAGGATGCCTGCCGCGCGCAGCTCACCTATGTGTTCAAGGACATCGGCTGGATCGGCACCTCCCTCGACGATCTCGACGAGTCGAAAAAGGAGGTTGCCGAGCGGCTGAGGCCCGTCGCCGAGGCGATCTACATCGCCATCAAGGCCGAAGACGCTGCCGATGCCGAAGCCGTTGCGCCCGAACGCCTGTTCGCCGAATTCGAGGCATGGTTCACCGAGACGCAGGGCAGGCGCTTCCTCGACGCTTACGAGACCTATGTCGACGATTTCATGTATCCGGATGCGTGATGCTCGCCGATTTCGACGAATGGATCACGGAGGAATTCGGGCGCGGCTCCTTCACCGCGCTGATCCTGGTGCTCGACGTCCGTGACGAGACGGTGGAGCCGGTCGCCTCGACCTATCTCCATGTCATCGGTGATGAGGTCGACTGGAGCGCAATGCGAAAGATGCTGAGCGGCGCGCCGCACAAATGGAACGCCGCGGCGTTTTTTGCCTCGCGCGACGAGCTAGGCGGCCCCCTCCCCGACCATCTCGCCAAGCTCCGCCTGCTCGATGCCGAAGAGCGCGTCAGGGCCGACCGGCTGGAGCTGAATAACGGCGCCTTTTTCGACAATCATGGCCGCCGGATGACGGTCGAGGAGGCAGACGCCACCCGGCATTGAGCCGGCGTCTCACCGCCGCGAGGCACGCCAGGCGTCGAAGCGCTTCATCTTCTCCGCATTGTCGAAAGCTTCGAACTCGGCCCATTCCTGCTGCAGCGCCGCCTCCTCGGCGCGCGCCGCCGCTTCGGCTTCGAGCTGTGCCGAATATTGCGCCTCGGCCTCGGCGATCCTGGCGATCAGGTCGCGTTGCTCGGCGCCTTGGCGCGCCTCCTTCATCAGGCGTTCGCGGTCCTCCACGCTGAGGCGTTCGAGTAAGGCGGTGGTCTCGGCCGCTGCCGGCGTGCGCAATTCGGCGGGTATGCTCCCCCAGGCGATACGGTTGCAAACGGAGATGATCCGGCCCAGCTCGCGCTCGGCATGCAGCTTGGCGTTCGCCAGGGCGCTCGGTCGCGCCAGCCAGCCTTCGACAGTTTTCTGATGTCCGGCAATGACGTCGCTGCTGACCGGCTCCATCCAGATCTGACTGGCGTCGAATTGATCGCTCATGGCTCGCCCCTCATGTCCCCGCGTTTATAGGCGCCGGCATGCCTAAGTGGCCGCCGCCCGATCATTCTTAGCAGCATGATCGGGCGCGAGTGTCAATTTTGAGATCAAGCCCTTCGCCCCACATCGCAGCCGCCCATGGCGGGCAATGAGACTTCGAAGCAGGCGCCACCGCCTTCGCGCGGCAGGCAGCGAACCCGCCCGCCATGGCGCTCGGCGATCTGCTTGACCAGAGCAAGGCCAAGTCCGGCGCCGCCCGCGCTCTCCGGCATGGTCTTCAGCCGATAGAACGGCTCGAAAATTTTCTCGCGCTCGGCCTCCGGAACGCCGGGCCCGCGATCGCAGACCGCCACCCGCGCCATCCCTGCATCGGCCCTGACAGTGACGCTGATCGACCCGGAGCCCCCGTAGCGCGCCGCATTCTCAAGCAGATTGCGGAACAGGCGGCGAATCAGCCGCGCATCGCCCTCGATGATCGGCGCGGCGGCGTCCGCGGCATTCAGCTCGGCCTGATAATGCGCGCATTCCTCGGCCAAAAGCCCGACCAGATCGACCGGCTCCGGCTTGATGTCGGCCGCAGCGCCCGGCCTGAAGCCGGCTGGCCAGCAGGATCTCACCGACAAGCGTGTCGAGCTCCTCGATATTGCGCGTCATCTCGGCGTAGGCCGGTGCCGCGTTTGCGGTTTTGCCCGCCTGCTCGATTGCCATGCGCAGACGCGAAAGCGGCGAGCGCAGCTCGTGTGAGGCATTGGCGAGCAAGGTCCGGTGCGCGTTGAGCAGCGCCTCGATCCGGTCGGCGGCGGCGTTGAAGGTTTTTGCCAGCTCGGCAATTTCGTCGCGTCCGGAGACGGCCACACGTGTCGACAGATCACCGGCGCCGAATGCGGCAACGCCCTGCTCCAACCGCTCCAGACGGCGGGTCAGCTGGCGCACAAGCGGATAGGCCGCGATCCCGACCGCCAGCGCAATGCCGACAAGGGCGGAAAGCCAGCGCAAATGCCGGAACCAGTCGAAAGGCCGACTGGGCCTCAGCGCAATGAGCCGCCGCCCGTCCTTGAAGGTCAGGCCGAAAAGCCCGCCGCGGCGGTGACGCCAGAGCCAATTGTGCGGACCGTCTCGGGCCGGTGTGCCAGCCTGGCGAGGATGCCGGCAGGCATATCGCCCGCTTTGGCGATGACGCTGCCGTCCGGTGCCAGCAGCATCAACGCATATCCGGTGCGCTCGCTCCAGAACGCCAGGTCCTCCGAAAGTTCAGCTGGTCCGCGATCGGCCGGCAGCAATCGCTCGGCGATCTCGGCGCCGGTGTGCGGCCAGGGCTGGCCGTGGTCTTCGTCGAAGACCTGCAAAACCGCCGCACCGAGGCCGGCAAGCAGTGCAAAAACCAGCAGACTTGCGAGAACAGCCAGATAGATGCGCAGATAGAGCCGGCTCATCAGCTCTGCGCCTTGGCGAAGACATAGCCGACGCCGCGAACCGTGAGAATCCGCCGCGGCGCCTTGGGATCGTCCTCGATCACCGCGCGCAGCCGGGCGATATGCACATCGATCGAGCGGTCGAGCGAGGGATCATAATTCTGATGGTCGGCGCGCACCGCCTCCGCGAGCGTCTCGCGGGTCAGCACCCGCCCTGGCCGCTCCGCCATGGCGAGAAGGAGATCGAACTGATAGCTGGTGAGGGTCTTTTCCTCACCGTCCTTGCGGATGACGCGGCTGCCCTTGTCGATCTCCAGCCGGCCGAAGCGGAGAAAGCCGCTGGCGGGATGCTGGCCGCGCCGCAGCACCACCCGGATGCGGGCGAGCAGCTCGCGCGGCTCGAACGGCTTGGCAATGTAATCTTCGGCGCCGAGTTCGAGGCCGATGACCTTGTCCATCGGATCGCCGCGCGCTGTCAGCATGATCACCGGCAGGCTCTGCAAGGCCGGCTGCGACTTCAGCTCCCGGAACAGGTCGAGCCCGTCGGTGTCGGGCAGCATCAGGTCGAGGATAACGAGATCGAAGGCTCGGCGCTTGAGCTGAGCGATGGCGGAGCGCCGGTCCTCTGCGTGAGCGACGTCAAGCTGATGATCGCGCAGATAGGCCGCAACCATCGAGGCGAGCCGAGCATCGTCGTCGACCAGGAGAATGCAGGGCATGGCGCTCATGACAATTGTCACCTTTCCTGTCCATGCCCTCTATCACTTTGTCCCTGTCGAAAGCTAGTGTCCGATCCGATTCGCATCGCTTCAGCGCTCGTAGCAAATGCCGATCAAAGGACACTAGCAACTATGATTCTAGTGGGCTTTGATCGGATCTTTGAGCGCAGCTGACGCATCAGGATTTCTCGATCGCCGCACTAGACTATGAGCGCATCATGCTGATGCGCTCATGTTAGTATACTTTGGACGGGCAATTTTTCGCGAAGCTGGTGTCCTTCCTTGCTCGCTGGGTCGGCTTTGTTCCGGTTTGCCCTGCTCCGGCCCGCGCCAGCGCGAAAACCGGTCCTGCCAGCGCTGCGCGAGCTCATGACGCTGTTCCGGTGTCAGCACCGCGGCGGCCTCGGTCATGGCCTGCACCATCCGCTTTGATGCGGCATCGATCTTGCCTACCTGCTCGGCTCGCAGAGCTTCGATGGCCGCGGGGTCGATCTTCTCAGCCCCGAGCAGATCCATCAGCTTCTGCCGCGTCTCCCAGGGATGGACACCAAGGCCCGTCACGTCGGTGACCGCGGATTTGATGATCGTGCCGACCTTGTCCTTCTGTTCCTGCGTTGCGTTGATGCGGGTCAGCACGTGATCGACACGGAATTCGACGCGCTCCGCCATGCGATCCGGATCGAAGGGACGGTGATGCATGCCGTGCCAGAACCGGCCCGGCTCGCCATGGACATTGCTGATGGCAAAGCCGGAAACGGTGCCGAGGCCGACCAGCAGCGCGCCGATGGCGACGCGACGGCCCCAGGGGCGTCTCTTGCCGACCTCACCGGAGGATTTTCCCGACGTGCCGTTGTCCATAATTGGTTCGCTCATATGAGGCTCCATCCTTCTTGATGCCAATGGTAATGGGCAAGAGATGAGGCCAGCGTGTTTCCGGCAAAGGGCGCGTTTGTAAAGATATGTAAAGCAAGGCTGGCCTGCATTGAGCGACGACAGCGATCACCCCTGCCGTCGGTAGAGGAAGTCCGGCGGCAGCCCAAGCCGCAAACAGGCTTCGACTGGAGGACTGCCGTCGAGCGGCATCCGGTCGACGACTGCTGCCGCAGCGCGGACGAGACGTCGCTCCCAGTGGTTCAGGCCCCATCGGTGACCGAGCTGCAGCCGATCCCGAGCCCAGCGCGGGACCATGTCGACGCCGGCGCGGACAAGCGTGTCCTGAAGGGCGCGCGTGGCACGCGGCAGAACCGCGGCGCGCCGCATGATCGTCAGAAACTCGAAGATGATCGGCGAGGGCTCCAGCTTCGGCGCCATGCGCACGAACAGCGCCTCCATCTCGGCCGCCGATCTCGGGGCACCCCGCTTGCGCCGTAAAGCGACGCCGCCACCGCGCCCTCAGTGTAATATCGGGCGATGTCGTCCGGGCTTAACGGACGCGCGAAATGCCGGTAGGCATCGACGAAGCCGAAGCTTGCCGTTGCCTGCACCCAATCGAGGAGCTCCGGGTCGTCAGCGCTATAGGGATTACCGATCAGGTGTTGTCCCCTTGACCTGAGCGTGCATGCGGCGCACGCCGGCGATCATCGCCTCGGCGCGGCTTCTGGGCCCGTAGACCGTCATCATGGCCGCAAGCCCGGTGCGTCTCAAGCGCCTGACGGGGTCCGCCCGAAAGCTGGTATGCTCCCAGACGCCGGTCCGGACCCGCGGCTCGGCAAGTTCGAGAACGACCGCGGCAACGCCACCGATGAACAGCGTCACGGGGTTCTTGAAAACCTGCCAGGAAACCGAGTGGGGTTCGCATAGCGCTGGCTCGTTTTCAGGGGTACGGAAATCGACGACACGTTCGCCGTCGGCGAACAGAAAGCGCTGCGCTTCGGCCGCGAGGGCAGATCGGAGCCAGCCGGAGAAGGGGATGGTGCTTGCTGCGAGCATTGAGATCTCGATGTGCCCCGTGTCAGGCGGCGCGGTCAGCACTCTGCCCGGCCATGGCCCCGAGCCGTGCGTGCGTTTGACCAAAGTCAACGCCCTTCGCAAAGCTTGCCGTATCTTCGGCGCAACAGCCTTGAGTCGCCGGATTCGACTTCGGTGGCCTCGCCCTCGCATCGCCATCAGCAACGTCCAAAATCCGCGGCGCAAACGGAAAAGGAAGGCGGACCATGTCATATTCCTATAATGACGAGGATCATGTGGGCGCGACGAGGCCGACATCAAAGGCGATCTGGATGCGTGGCCTGATCATGCTGTTGTTCATTATCTGCTTTGGTCTTGTGCAGTCGGTGCTCTATTTGATCGCTTTGATCCAGTTCGTTTGGATGCTCGTCACGGGCGAACGTAACGCGTTCATCGCCGAGTTCGGACGCTCGCTCGCGACATGGCTTGGCGATACAGCGCGTTTCCTGACCGCGGAGACCGAGGAAAAGCCGTTTCCCTGGAAAGCCTGGCCGACGAGCTGAGCCGGCGGCATCAGGAGGGCCGACGGGCTATCAGGCCTGTCCGCGTACCGGCCGTAGCGCGGCTTCGACGGTCGCGGCAATGCCGAAGAGCGCTCTGTCACGGCCGTGCGATGACGCCAGCATCAGTCCCACCGGCGCCTCATCCACGTGGTGGCAAGGTAGCGTAATCGCGCAGCCGTCGAGCATATTAAAGCAGCCTGGATTGCGCAGCAGCGTTCGGTTGAGCCTGAAGTAATCGTCGTCCTGTTCAAAGGCGCTGAAAGGCGGCGCCACGATCGGCACCGTCGGCAGGATGAGCGCGTCATAGGACGCCGCGCTTTTTGTGAAGCGCGCGATTAAAGCGGTGCGCCTCGCCAGCAGATCGACATAATCCGCTCCAGACAGCGCGGCGGCCAGCTCAATACGCGCACGCACGCGGGGGTCGTATTCCGCGGCGTGCGATTTCAGCAGCGGCCGGTGAACCGCAAGAATCTCGGCACCGGCGATGCCGCCGTGCTGGATGAGCGTGGGAAGTTCGGCAAGGTCCGCCAGCGCGATTTCATCGATAGCGGCGCCTTGATCGCGCAGTGTCCTCACCGCCGCCTCAAACGCGCGCGCGACGGTTTCGTCGAGACCGTCAAGCACAAGCGTCTGAGGGATGGCCAGTCGCAGCCGGGCAGGAGAGCCCGCAATCGGCGGCTCATAATCCTCGCCCGCCATGATGGCATCCGCCAGCGCCACGCAGGCGACACTGCGACCGATGGGGCCGATGCTGTCGAAGGAGCGCGCCAGCGGAAACACGCCCTCGCGGGAAATCCGCGAAGCCGTCGGCTTGAAACCGACGACGCCGCACAGCGCCGCAGGAATGCGGCAGGAGCCGCCGGTGTCGGTGCCGATGGCAAGCATGGCCATGCCGTCGGCGACGGAAACCGCGGCGCCCGATGACGAACCGCCGGGGACGCGGCCCGTCGCGCGATCCCAGGGACTGGACGGCGTTCCATGATGCGGGTTGATGCCGATGCCCGAATAAGCGAATTCGGTCATGTTGGTACGGCCGATGAAAACGGCGCCTGCGGCGCGCAGCCGCGCAATGGCCGGTGCGTCGCGCTCGGCGGGCGGGCGGTCGGCCAGGATCTTGGAGGCGGCCCGCGTTACCTCGCCGGCGACGTCGAACAGATCCTTGAGCGAGACCGGAATGCCCGCCAGCGGGGACGGGACGATGCCGTGCCGGCGCAGCATGTCGCTGGCCTGGGCCTGAGCCAGAACCTTGTCGCGGTCGACCGCGACATAGGTCCGCGCACCCACGCCCGCGGGGTCGGCAATGCGTTCAAGACAGGCGGTAGCAAGACGTTGCGCGCTCGTTGCGCCTGCCCGCAGATCGGCTGCGAACTCCGCCACCGTCGGGGCATGGACCCCGGTTTCTCTTTCCATCGCCATCCATCCTGAAAAGCCAAGCCGCCGGCCGCGCGCATTGCGGTTCCCGAACGGGGCCACGCATCGATGTTAATAGCGCGAAGCCTTCCGCAGCTCAACAGATGCAATGTGCACAATGCCTGTTCGCGCTTTGCCCCCACGCCATTTGCACCTATGATGCCGTCCAGCAATGAGCCCAACTCTCTGCCGCGATTGCTGCCGGCTGGTCGAGCCGCGCTCCGGGATCTGTCCGGAGTGCGGCGGTGAGCGGCTCGTGGCTCATGCCGAGCTTTGCAATCTCGCCATTGCCCATGTCGATTGCGACGCTTTTTATGCCTCCGTCGAGAAGCGCGACCGGCCGGAACTGCGCGATCAGTGCCTGATCGTCGGACATCCTGGCGGGCGCGGCGTCGTCACCACGGCCTGCTATCTCGCAAGACGCTTCGGCGTGCGCTCGGCCATGCCGATGTTCAAGGCGCTGCAACTCTGCCCGCAGGCGGTGGTGCTGCCACCCGATATGGCGAAATACAAGACGGTCAGCGATCAGATCCGCGCGATTTTTGGGGCGGCAACCGACATCATCGAGCCGGTGTCGCTCGACGAGGCCTATCTCGATCTCGGGGATGCGCGCGAGGCGGCCAAAGCCGGTGCGGCGCTCGCCCTGGCGGAGATCGCCCGGCGGGCCGAAGATGAGATCGGCATCACCGTCTCGATCGGCCTGTCCTGCAACAAATTCCTCGCCAAGCTTGCTTCGGAGATGGATAAGCCGCGCGGCCTTTCGGTTATCGGGGCGGCCGAAGCCAAGACCGTGCTTGCGCCCCTGCCCGTCCGCAAGATCAACGGCGTCGGGAGGGCGATGGCGCAGCGCCTCGAAGCCAGCGGGATCGAGACCATCGGCCAGCTTCAGACCCTGAGCGAAATGCAGCTCGTCACCCAGTTCGGCAAATTCGGCCGCCGCCTTGCCCAATACGCGCAGGGAGAGGATGATCGCCGCGTCACCCCATCGCGGCCGGCAAAGAGCATTTCCGCCGAAACCACCTTCCGCCGCGACACCGGGTCAGCCGACGAGCTGACCGCGATCGCAAAACGCCTTTGCGAACGCGTCGCCGCGCAGCTTCGGCGCAAGGGCTATGGCGGCCGTGTGGTGACGCTGAAGCTGAAGACCTCGGACTTCCAGCTTCTGACGCGCAGCAAGCGCCTCGCTCATGCGACGCAGCGCGCCGATCTCCTGGCCGAAGCCGCCGAATTTCTGATCCGCCGCCATGCCGGCGGGGAGACCTTCCGGCTGATAGGCGTCGGCGCGGATGATCTGACCCCGGCATATGAAGCCGACCCGCCGAGCCTTTTCGACATCGACAGCCTTTAGCGCGGCGGCAGACGGATGGCGCCGTCGAGCCGGACGCAGGCGGCGTTGAAATAGCCGTTCTCGATCAGATGCAGGGCAAGCGCGGCATATTCCGCCGGATTGCCGAGACGCTTGGGATAAGGAACCGAGGCCCCGAGCGCTTCTTTGACATGGTCGGGCAGGCTTTCGAGCAGTGGCGTCATGAACAGGCCCGGCAGAATGGTGTTGACACGGATATTCTCGGTCATCAGATCGCGCGCGATCGGAAGCGTCATACCGACGACACCGCCCTTCGAGGCCGAATAGGCGGCCTGGCCGATCTGCCCGTCTTCCGCGGCAACGCTCGCGGTGCAGACGATCGCGCCGCGGTCGCCATCATCGGCGGGGCCGAGCGTCAGCATTCCGGCGGCGGATTTCGCGATGCAGCGGAAGGTGCCGATAAGGTTCACCTGGACGACACGCTCGAAGGCGTCGAGCGGGAAATGCTGGATTGCGCCGGTTTCCCTGGCGCGGCTTGCCGTCTTGATGCCGTTGGCGATGCCTGCGCAGTTGACCAGCACGCGCTCCTGGCCGTGCGCGGCCCGGGCCTTCGCAAATGCGGCATCGACCTCAGGGTCCGAAGTGACGTTGACCTTGCAGAATATGCCGCCGATGCCGCTCGCCGCGGTTTCGCCTGCACCTTCATTCAAGTCGAAGATCGCAACCCTGACATCCTTCGCGGCAAGAGCTTTGGCGGTCGCCAGGCCAAGGCCGGAGGCGCCTCCGGTGACGATGGCGGAAACCGATGAATCGAGCTTCATGATGGAATCTCCGGCTGCTCGGGGAACCGCGAAGACGCCTTGGTCGTGGCGTCGCCGCTGTCTCGATCTTTCATATCGAGGTCTGTCTGAGAGCCCAGAGACAGCATTTCGGTACCGATGGCAAGCGCTGTAGCGGAAGGGCCGGCCAGCCGCTGCCGTGCCTGCGTTAAGGCGCCATGGCGGCGGCAGCGAACACTTCAGCCCTTCACGTGAAAAATCGGCCGGACAAGACGCGGCAAATCGTATCGTTTGCCTGGGAAACCCGCAGGTAAAAACGCCATTGAATTGACAGCTGCCACGCGCCGGGCAGAATGCGGACAGCACTGCGATGGTGGCGTGGCGATGCCATAGCAATTCAGTACCTTAACGTCAAGAAGTGAGGAAACACCGTGAAGATATCAGGGAAAATGCTTGGCGCCGCGCTTCTCCTCGCGGCATCGACAGCTCCGGCGGCGGCGCTCGACGGGGGAGATGCGACGAAGGGGGGACAGGTTTTCAAGAAATGCATGGCATGCCATCGCATCGGGCCGAATGCAAAGAACCTGGTCGGTCCCGTATTGACCGGCGTGGTCGGGCGCAAGGCCGGTACCTATGACGAATATCATTACTCCGATCTCAACAAACATGCCGGCGAGAACGGTCTGGTGTGGACCGACGACCTGATCTTCGAATATCTCCCCGACCCGAACGCCTTCCTGAAGAAATTCCTCACCGATGCCGGCAAAGCCGACCTCGCCAAGGGCACGACCAAAATGACCTTCCGGCTGAAGGACGAGCAGGAGCGCAAGGACGTCATCGCTTACCTGAAGACGTTCTCGTCGAAATAGCAGCGCGATGTCCTTGAGGCCGCGGCAATGAGCGGCGATCGCGCGGTCGCCGCGGCCGCGGCTCAAGCGCGCGGCGATTTGCGCCCTATTCCGCGGCAAGCTTCACATATTTGCCCTGACCGACCGGGCATCTGGCCCAGAGCGCAGAGAGCGCGTCGGCGAGCCAGGCGATATGCTCATCGGTATGGAGGGGGCTGGGTGTCAGCCTGATGCGCTCGGTGCCCTTGGCGACGGTCGGGTAGTTGATCGGCTGCACATAGATGCCGTAGTCGCGCATGAGCGTGTCGGTGACTGCCTTGCAATGCACCGGATCGCCGACCAAGACCGGCACGATGTGGCTGGGATTGTCCATCACCGGCAGCTCACGGGCCTTCAGCACCGCCTTCAGCGTGCGCGCCCGCTCCTGATGCCTTGCCCGCTCGAGCTGGCTGACCTTCAGATGCCGGATGCTGGCTAAGGCGCCCGCGGCGATCGCCGGGGCCAAGGAGGTGGTGAAGATGAAGCCTGCGGCATAGGAGCGGATGGCGTCGCAGCAGGCCCGCGAGGCGGCGATATAGCCGCCCATGACGCCAAAACCCTTGGCGAGGGTGCCGTTGATGATGTCGATGCGGTCCATCAGGCCCTCGCGCTCGGCGATGCCGCCGCCGCGCGGTCCATACATGCCGACCGCATGCACCTCGTCGAGATAGGTGAGCGCATGGTATCTCTCGGCGAGATCGCAGATCGCTTTCATGGGAGCGATATGGCCGTCCATCGAATAGACGCTCTCAAAGACGATCAGCTTCGGCGTCTCTGCCGGGTAGTCCTTCAGCAGCGCTTCCAGATGCTTCGGGTCGTTGTGCCGCCAGATGCGCTTCTCGCCGCCGCCATGCCGGATGCCCTGGATCATCGAGGCGTGGTTCTTCTCATCGGAAAAGATCACCAGGCCGGGGATCAGCTTGACCAGGGTCGAGAGCGTGGCGTCATTGGCGATATAGGCCGAGGTGAAGACGAGCGCCGCCTGCTTGCCGTGCAGGTCGGCCAGCTCGGCCTCGAGCTCGACATGATAATGGGTGGTGCCGGAAATGTTGCGGGTGCCGCCCGAGCCGGCGCCGACGCTATCGATCGCCTCATGCATGGCGGCGCGCACTTTGGGGTGCTGGCTCATGCCGAGATAGTCGTTCGAGCACCACACCGTCACAGGCTGCGTATCGGCCTCTTTCGACTTCACGCCCTTGGCGAAATGCACCGCGTTCGGATAGGCCCCACAGCGGCGCTTGATGTCGGCAAAGACCCGGTATCGGCCTTCCCGGTGCAGCTGCTCGATCCGGTCCTCGAAAATCTGCTCGTAGTCCATCATCGCCTCCCTTCGGGCACTTGGAACGCTCACGCACTCCGGGGTGCTCGCCCAGAATGGTGCTTCAATCCCGCCGTCATCAGTTAATAACGCTTAACCCCCACATCAAATTCCGCCGGCCGGCGTTTCCTGCCGCTCTCCGCGCGTCCGGATTGCCATGGTCCCGGCGGCCAAACCCGCCAAATCCCGTCGAGGCACCAAGGTAGAACCGCTGAGCGGGCTCGGCCATCCGATGCAGGCGGAAGGCACACGGCGCTTCGCCAATTCTTCCGGCTGCCGTAAGCTTCGGCGGGGAGGCTTTTGCGGATGAGCTGGACCGCAAGCCCGAACCCGGCGAGGGTCAGGTGGAGATGGAGAGAACGATGCAGTTCTGCGGGGAACGAGACGGATGACGCTGCCCGAGAGCCACCCGCTGCGGCGGATGCTGCATGATGAGGTCCACGCCCGGCCGCCGGTCCCGCTCAACGTTCCATGCCGCGTATCCTACCTCGCCCTGTTGTCGGGGCCGGAAAATATCGAGGCCGAACGCGAACATGTCAGAGCATTGTGCACGCAATATGGGCTTCCCGCGCCCACGCTCGAAGCCAATCATTTTCTCGGCGATATCGGGCCGTTCCGCTTGAAATGGGAGCGCCACACCGAATTCACGCGCTACAAATTCATCGCCAACGGCGTTCCCGACCCGCCTTTCAGCGATCCGGCGATCGACCTTCTGCCGGCCGGGTGGGTTTCGGGCCTCAAAGGACGGCTCCTCGTTTCCACGAATATTGTGCTGCTCCCCTTCACGAATACTCTGGATTACGGCGATCTTTCACGGCGCGATTTTTCGGGCAACACGCTGATCGGCTCCGTCGTCGGTGAAGGCGCCGGCTTCGCGCTGACCGACCTGCGCATCGAGCAGGATGGATCGAGCCGTCTGCTGATCTTCGACAATCACATGTCACAGCGGCAGGCGGGCCGAATGGTGCAAAGGCTCGTCGAAATCGACACCTACCGGATCCTGGCGCTTCTGGCGCTGCCGATCGCGCGCGAACTCAGTCCATTTCTGGCCGCTAGCGAAAAGGAGCTGGCGGAAATCACGACTTTGATGCAAGGCGGGCCGCGCAACGACCCGGCCCTGCTCGACCGGCTGACCCAGCTTCAGGCCGGTATCGAGAGTCGCTATGCCGATCACCATTACCGTTTCAGTGCCGCAGACGCCTATTACGCGCTGGTGCAACGCCGGATCGGCGAGCTTCGCGAGGAGCGTCTGCAGGGGCTGCAGACCTTCAAGGAGTTCATGGAGCGGCGCCTCGCCCCGGCGATGACCACCTGCCAGACCGTCTCGGCCGGTGTCGAAACCCTATCCGAGCGTGTCGCCCGCTGCACGAATCTGCTCTCGACGCGGGTCGGCATGGTGCGCGAGCAGCAGAACCAGATGCTCCTCGAAACGATGGCGCGGCGGGCCGAGCTTCAACTCCGGCTGCAGCAGACGGTCGAGGGCCTTTCCGTCGCGGCGATCAGCTATTATGTCGTCGGCCTCGTCGGCTATGCCGCAAAGGCGCTCAAGGCCGGCGGCGCCCAAATCAATGCCGACCTCGTCATGGGCATCAGCGTGCCCATCGTGGCCGGCCTCGTTGCCCTCGGCATTCGGAATATCCGTAAGCGTCTGGAGCGCGACAGCAGCGATAAACGCTAGCTAACGCGATGACGCCGCGATCACGCGCTGGGCCGGATCGTGCTTCGTCCGCCGCTCACCTTGGATGAGGTCCGAATAGCGCCGGAACGCGGCACGGATTTCGGCTTCGAATACTTTGTGAGACGCTGCCGTGTCGTCGGACGAGAAGTTTCCTGCCAACTCCAGAATCTCCTGAGCGCCCGCCGTGCCGGCGCTGCTCTTGATGGCGTGAAGCGCGTCGCGAACCAGTTTCGGCCGGTGCTGGCGCACGCCCTGCCTGAGCCGGCCAAGGCTGCCATCGAGGTCCCGCTGGAAGCTCGCCAGGAAACTGCTGTCAAAACTGTCCTCGCCGAACAGATTGAGAAGGAAGGCGGTGCGCTGCGTATCGGCAACCCTATGCGCCGGACCCGCGCCGCCGGGCCGGCGCGCCGCCAACTCCTGCGAGGCGGGCAGAACCGGAACATGGCTGGCGATGGCGCGGCGAAGCTGATCGATCGTCACCGGCTTGCCGAGGATGTCGCGCATACCAGCCCTCAGACAATTTTCGCGCATCTGGTCGGAAATGTCCGCGGTGAGACCGATGATCGGAATCCGCGCGGCGGCGCCTAGGCCGGTGCGGTAGGCTTGGCAGACATCGACGCCGGTCAGGCCCGGCATGTTGATATCGAGGAGAGCGACGTCTGGCGTGCCTTCCAAGAGATGGTGCAGGGCATCGTCCCCGGTCTCGGCGAGAATCACCCGGTGGCCATCGAGTTCAAGCATCCGGCGCGTCACTTCGCGGTTAAGCCCATTATCATCGGCAACAAGAATGGTCAGGCTGCGCGTCAGCACCGTGACGCTCGGCGCCTCCTCCTCCATTTGCCGCGAAATGCGCCAGTGCCAGCGAGCAACCGTCGTGATCAGGCGCATGACCTCGGCCTTCGGCAGCGAGCGCGCCACCGCCGTCGCCAGCGGCTCGAGCGCGCTCGCATCGACCCCTTCCTGTGTGATCAGAACGAGCGAGGGGCGCCGATCGGACGTCGTCATCGCCGCCGACAAAGCGGCCTGCATCTCGGCCGTGATCGCGAGGGGATCGCAGACCAGGACGTAAGAAGACACTGCGCCTTGGGATCTGGCGATCTCATCGAGCGCCTCGGGCGTCTCGACTATGCGTCCGGCAGCGAAGCCCTCAAGCACTGCGGGGCTTCCGCGCCCGAGCCAGAGCACCGGCGCAAACTGCCCGGCAGCTCCGAATGCAGTGGATTCGCTGACACGCGTCTCAGCCGCCGTCACGATCGGCAGCTCCGCCCAGAACAGCGAGCCCACGCCGGGGGCGCTCTCGCAGGCCAGCGTGCCGCCGAGCAGCTCGGTCAGCGATTTGCACACGGACAAGCCGAGCCCGACGCCCAACTCACCGGACGCATTGTGCTCCTGCGCGCGGACAAAGCGCTCAAAGATGCGCGACTGCTCGTCAGGCGAAATGCCGGTTCCCGTATCGCGAACGGCGATCCGAAGGCGCTTGCCTCCCTCGCCGTCCGACACGCCGACCTCCAGCGAAACCGAGCCCGCAATCGTGTATTTGACGGCGTTGGCCGCCAGATTGAGGATGATCGTCTGAATGTGGTCGGGGTCGGACCGGATCGCGGCAGGCAAGCCGGACGAAAAGCGGATGCGGAAGTCGAGGCCCTTTTGCCGCGCCAGGGGCTCGATGATTGCCTGAACTTCATTGAGGATCTGCAGAACGTCGAAGGAGCGGTCGAGCCGTTCGGCCGCCCCGCTCTCGATCCGCTGAAATTTGAGGATCGTGTCGACCATCCTCAGGAGCCGGCCTGCCGCCAGTTCGGTGGAGACGGCGGTGAAGCGCTCCTGAACGTTCGACGCGGTCAGCTTGGAAATCTGCGCAAGACCGAGAATGGCGTTGAGCGGTGTGCGCAGCTCATGGCTCATCATCGATAGGAATTCGGTTTTCGCCCGGCTTGCGGCTTCAGCCTCGCTCATGGCGCTGCGCAAATTCCGGATCAGCTTGGCGACATAGAAGGGGATGGCCACGATGGCAAGGGCAAGCCCCACCGCGAACTGCCATGCTTCCTGCCAATAGGGCGTCACGGCGACCATCGCGCCGAAGCCCGTCAGATTGGCGACGATCGCGGCATACATATAAGGCAGCCCGAATCGGAAGCCGTTGCCAAGCGTCACCCAGATATAGATGGGAAAAAAAATGGCGGCCGATTTTTCGCCGAAGGCAAGGAACAGGCTGAGCGCCAAGGCATCGCAGATAATCGATGCTACCCGCCGTTCGACACGGCGATGCGGCCAAATCGCGAGATGAATGAGCAGGCCCAGACCCAAGCCCCAGGCAACGATCAGCAGGACCCCAGAAAATCATCGCGGGGCGGCCCTGAAGAGCTGCAAAAGTGTAGGAAAAACCCGCATAGACCGTGATGACCAGGCCCACAGCATAGCGGATCATCATCTGGTCGAATTCGAGCGGCTCGGCCGTCCGCGCATGCCGCAAGGCCTGCTCGGCACTGCGCAGATAGCCAGCGGCACGCGACCCGCGCATTGGCAGCAGTGTGGCAAGGCGCATGGTCAAACGCCTCCAGGCTGATCCGCCTCACCTTGATTGGCGCGGGCGGCGGCACCATTCGCGTGTGCGTCTCTGGGCCCTACGATTGCGCTCTGCGGCAGCGAAATACGCACTATGGTGCCGACGCCTTTTTCGCTCTCGACATCGAGCCGCCCGCCCAGGAGCGCCATGAAGCCGATCGAAATCGGCAGGCCGAGCCCCGTGCCGGCGTAGCCATCACTGACGAAGGCTGAGTTCGAGACGCGGCCAAACTCGGACATGGCAAGCGCGAGCTCTTCGCGGCTCATGCCGACACCATTGTCCTTCACCGTGATGATCAGTCCGCCGGCCTCATCATCGGTGGGCGAGATGCGGATCGGGCCGCCGGTCATCGCTTTGTTGGCGTTGGTAATGATGTTCAAGAACACCTGATTGAGCTTCTGCCGGTCTGTGTGAACGATCAGATCAGGCAGGTCCTGGATTTGCAGCCAGTTCCCGCGCGCGGTGAGCTGGTGCTTGGCAAAGTTGGCGATTTCGCCCAGACAGTCCTTGAGAGAAAAGCGCCCGAGATTGACTGTATGCCGCTGCGCTTCGATCTGGGAGAAATCGAGGATTTCATTGATGATGGCGAGAAGTAGGTTCGCGCTCGACTGAATGTCGAAAAGATAGCTCTTGTATTTTTCATTGGCGATCGGACCATGAAGCTCTTTGCACATGATGTCGGTGAAACCGATGATTGCATTGAGCGGCGTGCGAATTTCATGGGTCATGTTCGACAGAAAGGCGCTCTTGGCGCGGTTGGCCGCCTCGGCTTCGTCCTTTGCCTTGCGCAAAGAGCGCTCAGTATCCTTGAGCTGGGAAATTTCGATGCCTGAATAGACGGTCAGACGCCGCTCCTGATCGTCATCGCTCACCTTTTTCGGCGCGATCAAAAAAACGTGCTCACAACCGTCCTGGCCGACGAGGGCGACCTCATTGGCCTGCAGCGTCCGCTCGGCGCCAGCGCCCTGCTCCTGGGCGATGACCTTGTCGGCAAGCTCCTGGACGCCGCGCTGACAGTCCTCGTTTGCAAGGCCCAGAAATTCGAAGCAAAATTGATTGGCGAAGACGCATTGGCCGGCGGCATTCACGGCAAAGATGGGTGCCGGAACGCTGTCGATGATGCTCGTGAATCGGTGCCGGTCCCTCAACAACTCGTCGCGCGTCTCCAGAAGCTGGCTTCGCAAAGCAAGACTCTGCGATTTCAGATGCTTCTGATGGACGCTCAGCTTCAGGAGATTGCGCGTGCGCGCCTGGAATTCGAATGGATCGAACGGCACCATCAGGAAGTCCGTCGCGCCCGCCTGAAGCGCGCGGTAGCGGTTAGCCGTCTCATTGTAGCTCGAGACCATGATGACCGGCAGGTCTTCAAAGTCCGCCGACCGCCGGAGCGCTTCGAGGAATTCGATGCCATTCATGCCTGGCATGTTGAAATCGGTGATCACGAGATCGGGAGCGAACTCCGCAAAAGACGTCAATGCCTTCTCGGCGGAAGCGAATATATCCACCCGCTTGACACCCGGCAGCCGCCGGGCGAGATGTTCCAAAAAGATCCGGTTGCTCTCCAGATCGTCGATAATGGCAATAGATGACCCAAACGAAAACGTTTTAGACTTTTCGTTTAGTATATCTTCTGATTTCCCTGCCTTGACTGATGGAATTGGCATTGAGAGAACAAAATCACCTCTGCTAGCGTAACGATTTATATTGATATTTTTCCAGCCGTGCAAAACCATACATCGATTTTGGAGAAATTTGCGTGAAATGACGGATTTTGGTTCGAAACAAATTCGATACAAATTTTAGGCAGCGCCGGGGATTGAAACGGCATCGGCATGCGGACTGCCGCACATATGCATCTCCCGGTTGCGATATCCTGATTTAACGACTACTTAAGATTGCAGAATGGACTTGTCGCGAGGACCCGATGCGCATTTCGGTCGATGGCAACCGTTACACTTGGCCCGTAGAGGTTCAAGAACACGGTCCCGCCAATGCCCTCGTCCCGGACGCCGTTTGGGATAACACCGCAGCCGCCAAACTCCTTGCCTTCCTCGCCGCTCTCGACCTCTTCGAGCTCGAACTCGAATTTGACTTCGACCTTGCCGCAATCTGGTGCTTCCAGCAGCACCATGCCGGCGTCAGCTTCGCGCCGCGGCTGCTCAAAGACATCCGCAAGGTTCAACGCGCGCTTCAGGATTTTCACCGCGAGGAACCGGCGGACGCCGCCAAGGTCGCAAAATTCCTGATCTGGGCGTCGGACCTGGGCGGCATTTTCAATCTTGGCGGCGACCTGAGATATTTCGAGCAGCTTGTGAAATTGGGCGACCAGGACCGTCTGAGAGCCTATGCGCTGAGCTGCGTCGATGTCTGTTTCGCCAATTACAGCGGCCTCAATGTCCCGATCATCGTCGGCGCGCTCGTGGCCGGAGACGCCCTAGGAGGCGGCTTCGAGTCGGCGCTCTCCTGCGACTTCATGATCGCCGAGGAGCAGGCGAAATTCGGCCTGCCTGAAATGCACTATGGGCTATTTCCCGGCATGGGCGCCTATTCATTCCTGATGCGCCGGCTCGGCCAGGCGCGAGCGGAATCGATGATTTTGCAGGGCCATCTCTATAATGCCCGCGAAATCAAAGAGCTGGGTCTCATCGACGCCATCGTTGCGCGCGGCAGCGGGCGCGAGGAGACGAACCAGCATCTCCAACGGCTCTTGCGGCGATTCAACGCCGCGCGCGCGATCTACAATGCGCGGCGGCGCGCCTTTCCAATCAGCTTTCAGGAAATGGCCGATATCGTCGAGGAATGGGTGTCGGTCGCCATGCGGCTCACCGATAACGACCTCAGAAAGATGAACCGGCTGGCCGCGGCTCAAAAGCGCCTGCGGATGCCGGCGTCCGGCGGCGCGCAGGCCAAGGGCGCCTGAGACGGGCAAAGAGCGGCTCCGATCGAGGCGAGGTGACCGGCCCCGCGCCGTCAGAGCGACATCGGGATGCGGTCAAGCGGGATCAGGTGATAGGCGATGACCGTGTATGCCGCGGCAAAGACGATCGCGGCAATGATCGCGGCCGCAATCGCCTTCCACCACAGCCGCGGCGCGATCGGAGCGCTGTCCACCGTTCCCGGCTCGATCATGTCCTCATCCGCCTGCGTGCGCACGCCGATCGGCAGCATGACAAAAAACGCCAGCCACCAGCAGATGAAATAGATCGCGAGCGCAATGGGAAAGCTCATGCGGAATCCCCGGCGTCAAGCCTGTTCGAGTTCGATCAGCGTGCCGCAGAAATCCTTGGGATGCAGGAACAGCACGGGCTTGCCATGAGCGCCGATCGTCGGCTGGCCGTCGCCGAGAATCCGCGCGCCTTTTTCGGTCAGGGATTTTGACGCCGCGCCGATATCGTCAACCTCATAGCAGAGATGGTGGATGCCGCCACCGGGATTGCGCTCCAGGAACTTGGCGATCGGCGAGTCGGCGCCGAGCGGCTCAAGCAGCTCGATCTTGGTGTTCGGCAGCTCGATGAATACCGTCGTGACGCCATGCTCCGGCTGGGGCACCGCATCCGACAGCCTGGCGCCGAGCAACCCGCGATAGGTCGAAGCGGCCGCCGCAAGATCGGTCACGGCGATGGCGACATGGTTCAAACGTCCGATCAAAGGCAAGCCCCTCCGGCCCGGTCCAAAGTGCTCAAGCGGGCAGTTAAACCACAGAAACCAGCACGCTGCATATGGGCTTCTTGCCCCAGGCGGCGTTGATGGCGGCGCGGACGGATTTGCGCACGGCCTCGCCGACAAGCTCCTGGCTCTTGCGGCGCGCGCGAGGGATGCTCTCTATGGCCCCGATCGCCGCCCGCTCCGCGATCTCGCGGAAGCTTTCGCCGTAAGCGTCGAGCTGGGGTACGCCAGCGAGCGCAACGCGCGGATCGGCGGCGAGATTCGCCGCGACCTTGGTCATGACGATGCTGACCGTGACGCTGCCAACATAGCTCAGCTTGCGCCGCTCGCGGATGGACTCCTCATCGCCCGGGATAAGGATGTCGCCGTCGCGATAGATACGGCCGACCGGCGCCTCGTCGATGATCTCGGGCTCACCCGGCAGCAGCTTGACCATCGTGCCGTTGCGCACCGGCGCCACGGCGGCAATGCCGTGCTCGCGCGCGAAGCGGCAATGGGCTTCGAGATGGCGCGCCTCGCCATGCATCGGAATCAGCGCTTTGGCGCGCACCCATTCATAGAGGCGGGCAACCTCGCCGCGCCTGGGATGGCCCGAGGAATGGATCGGCCCGTCCGGCCATTCGGTGACCACCTCGACGCCCATATCCGCAAGCTTGTTTTCGATGCGGATCACCGCGTTCTCATTGCCGGGGATCGTCCGCGCCGAGAAGATCACCATGTCGCCCCGCGTCAGCGACACCTGCGGATGCTGCCCGTCGGCGATGCGGGCAAGCGCGGCGCGGCTCTCGCCCTGGCTGCCGGTCAGCAAAGCGACGACCGTCTCCGGCGGCAGATGGCCGTAATCCTCCTCGCCGAGCGTTTTCAGATGCTCCGGCCACAGCCCGGTTTCGCGGGCAAGGTCGACGATGCGCAGCATCGACCGTCCGACCAGCACGAGGTGGCGGCCGGCGGCATCGGCCGCACGCGCAACATTCAGGAGCCGGCCGACGCTGGAGGCAAAGCTGGTGATCGCCACACGCCCCCGCGCGCGCTTGATGATCCCGGCGAGCGTCGTCGCCACCGCGCCTTCCGATTCCGTGAAGCCGGCGCTGAGAATATTCGTGCTGTCGCAAACGAGAACATCGACGCCTTCATCGCCGAGACGGCGCAGCTTCGCCTCATCGGTCGGCGCGCCGACGCCTGGATGATCGTCAAGCTTCCAGTCCGCCGAATGCAGAACCGTGCCGAGCCCGGTCCGGATCGCCACGGCGCTGGTCTCGGGGATGGAATGCGCCATGTTGATCAGCTCGACATCGAATGGTCCGATCGACAGACGCGCGCCGAGCGGCAGCTCGTGAATCGGCACCTCATTGCGCCAGGGCGTTTCCTGAAGCTTGTCCTTCAGCATCGCCACGGTGAAGCGCGTGCCATAGACGGGCACGCCGAGGCGCGGCCACAGCTCGGCGACGGCGCCGAAATGGTCTTCATGGGAATGGGTGAGAAGGATGCCGGCGAGATTGCTCCGCTCTTCCTCAATGAAGCGCAAATCCGGCAGCACGACTTCGACGCCGGGCTCGCGGTCGTCCGGAAAGGTGACGCCGAGATCGACCATCAGCCATTTGCGGTCGCGCGCGGGGCCGAGGCCGTAGAGATAGACATTCATTCCGATCTCGCCGACGCCGCCGAGGGGCAGGAAGACCAGCTCATTTTCGTCGGTGCGTTGGCCCATCGCGGCTAGGCTCCCGCCCCGATAGCGACGTCGCCTGCCGTAATCCGGCGCTCCTCGCCATTGGCGAGCATCAGACGCAGCGCGCCGGCTTCGTCGATGCCGATGAAGCTGCCGCTGACGAGATGATCGCCGAGCCGGACCGAGATCGGTCCGCCAAGCGGTTGCGCACGCTCCAGCCATGCGGCGCGGATCACGTCGAATGCCTGCCCTTCGCGCCAGCGCCCAATCCATTCGGCCGTCGTGCAGGCCAGAGCGGCGAAGGCCTGGGCGGGGGTGGCGGGGACCCCTGCCGCGGCGAGCGAGGCGACGCCCCTGCCGAGGCCGCCAGGCGCATGGGCAAGGTTGAGGCCGGTGCCGATGACGATGGCGGACGCTTCGTCCGCCCGGTTCGTCGCGCTTTCAAGGAGAATGCCCCCTAACTTGGCGCCGCCCAAAAGAATGTCGTTCGGCCATTTGAGACGGAGGTCCAGCCGGATTGCCGCGCCAGCCGCAAGGCTGGCGATGGCATCATATGCGGCGATGCCCGCAAGCAGCGAGAGCTGGAGCGCGATCGCCAGCGGCACGCGCGGCCTGATCATGAGGCTGGCGTAAAGATTGCCGGCGGGCGATAGCCAAGGGCGGCCGACGCGCCCTCGCCCTGCGTTCTGCGACGCGGCCCAGATCCAGAGATCACCGGCCTCGCCGCGGCCGGCAAGCCGCAGCGCTTCGGCGTTCGTCGAGTTCGACCGTCTCGTAAAAGGCCAGCCTGTAGCCGGCCGGCAGATCGATGCCATTATGCTGCATGGCCGCTCCGCCTCAGAACAGCGACTTGGCCGCGGCCGCGGCAGCGGTGACGAGCAGATTGAGCGGAATAAACAGGAACAAGGTGATGATGCCCATGACACCGAGGACGAAACGCAGCTTGCCGGTCATCGGCTCGAAATCGGTCGCTGGTTCCTGGAAATACATCTTGGCGATGATAGCAAGATAATAGAAGGCGCTGACGACGGAGGTCACGACACCGACGACCGCGAGCCAGATCAACCCGCTATCGATGGCCGCAAAGAAGACGTAGAACTTGGCAAAGAAGCCCGCAAGCGGCGGGATCCCGGCCATCGAAAACAGCAGCATGGCGAGCATGAGAGCCAGCATGGGCTTGCGCCGCGATAGGCCCGACAACTCCGCAATGTCCTCGACATGGCCATCCGTCCGCCGCATGGCGAGAATGCAGGCGAATGTCCCGAGCGTCATCACGACATAGATCGCCAGGTAGATCAGCACGCCCTGGATTCCGGTCTGCGTCCCCGCGGCAAGACCGATCAGCGCATAGCCGACATGGCCGATTGAGCTATAGGCCATCAGCCGCTTGATATTGGTCTGGCCGATGGCCGCAAAAGCGCCAAGCGCCATGGAGGCAACGGAGATGGCGATCACGATCTGCTTCCAGTCGGACGAGACAGCCGGGAAGGCCTCCTGGACCAAGCGGATCAGCATGGCGAAGGCGGCAACTTTCGGCCCGGCCGAGAAGAAGGCTGTGACCGGGGTGGGCGCACCCTGATAGACGTCGGGGGTCCACATATGGAACGGCACCGCCGAAAGTTTGAAGGCGACGCCTGCCAGGATGAAGACGAGACCGAAGACCAAGCCGACGGAGTGCTCGGTGCCCTGCAAAACGCCGGCGATGCCGGCGAAGGACAGCGTTCCGGTAAAGCCGTAGACCAGTGAGCAGCCGTAGAGCAGCAAGCCCGATGACAGGGCCCCGAGGACGAAATATTTCAGCCCCGCCTCGGCCGAAAAAACCGACTCCCGCCGGAATGCCGCCAGCACGTAAAGCGAAAGACTCTGCAACTCGAGCGCCAGATAGAGCGAGATCAGGTTGTTCGCCGCGGCCATCAGCAGCATGCCGAGGGTCGATAGCAGCAGAAGGACGGGGAATTCGAATTTGAGAATCTTGGCGTCGCGCAGATAATCGAAGGCCAGGATCATGGCAAAGGCCGATCCGGCGACGATCAGCAGCTGCATGAAGCGGCTGAACTCGTCGACGATCACTGCGCCACCGAACAGTTGCGTGGTCCCCGGCTCCTGGGCGGCGATCAGGCCGCCGGTGGCAATGAGGATGAGGATGGCGAGCCAGCCGGGCGCCTCGCTTTCGCCGTCGCCGCCAAAGACGCCGTACATCAGCAGCACCATGGTCGCGGTGGCGAGAAACATCTCCGGATAGATCGGCGCGTAGTCCAGTAGCGCGGGAAGCGGCATCACTTTTCCTCGGCAGCGGCGAAGTGCGCCGCCTGCGCGGTCTGCACATTCTTATTGTAATCCGTGATCAGCTTTTCGACGGAGACGGCGGTCACCTGCATCAGCGGCTTGGGGTAGACACCGAACAGGACGGTCAGCGCAACGAGGGGCGCCAGCACGGCAATCTCACGCGGCGTCAGATCGAGAATGCTCGCAAGGCTCGGCTTTTCGAGCTTGCCGAAAATCACGCGGCGGTAGAGCCAGAGCGCATAAGTGGCGGACAGAATGACGCCCGACGCCGCGAAGAACGCCACCCATGTATTGATCCGGAAGGCGCCAAGCAGCGAGAGGAACTCGCCGATGAAGCCGCTCGTCCCCGGCAGGCCGACATTGGCCATGGTGAACACCATGAAGCAGAAGGCATAAAGCGGCATCCGGTCGGCAAGGCCGCCATAAGCATCGATGTCGCGCGTGTGCATCCGGTCATAAATGACGCCGACGCAGAGGAACAGCGCAGCCGAAACGATGCCGTGACTGAGCATCTGGAAGATGCCGCCCTGGATGCCCTGGATCGTCAAGGTGAAGACGCCCATGGTGACGAAGCCCATATGGGCGACCGAGGAATAGGCGATCAGCTTCTTCACGTCCTCTTGCGCGAAGGCGACCATCGAGGTGTAGATGATCGCCACGATGCTGAGCGCGAAAATCAGCGGCGCAAGTTCGGCCGAAGCGAGCGGGAACATCGGGATGGAAAAGCGCAGGAATCCGTATCCGCCCATCTTCAGCAGCACGCCCGCCAGGATAACAGAGCCTGCGGTCGGCGCTTCGACGTGAGCATCGGGCAGCCAGGTATGGACCGGCCACATCGGCAGCTTTACCGCAAAGGAGGCGAAGAAGGCGATCCAGAGCCAGACCTGCATATCGGCGGGGAACTGATAGGCAAGCAGCGCCGGGATGTCGGTCGTCCCGGCTTGCCGGTACATCGCCATGATCGCCAGCAGCATCAGCACCGAGCCGAGCAGTGTGTAGAGGAAGAATTTGAAGCTGGCATAGACGCGCCGCTCGCCGCCCCAGACGCCGATGATGATGAACATCGGGATGAGGCCACCTTCGAAAAACAGGTAGAAGACGATGAGATCGAGCGCGCAGAACACGCCGATCATCAGCGTCTCCAAGAGCAGGAAGGCGATCATATATTCCTTGACGCTGACCTCGACGGACCGCCAGCTCGCCAGGATGCAAAGCGGCATCAGGAAGGTCGTCAGGATGACGAACAGCATCGAGATGCCGTCGACGCCGACATAATAGGTGATGGCGCCGCCGATCCAGTCGTGCTTTTCGACGAACTGGAAGGCCGCAGTCGAGGTGTCGAAATCGCGCCAGATCAGCAGCGACACGACAAAATTGATGATGGTGGTCCACAGCGCGATATAGCGGGCGTTACGCTTTGCCGCTGCGTCGTCCCCGCGCAGGAGGAGGATGAACAGCGCGCCGACCAGCGGCAGGAAGATCACAGTGGTCAGGATCGGCCAGTTGACCATGGCTCAAAACCCTTTCCAGAACTGCGCCCAGTAAAGGTAGGCGAAATAGCTGATGATCAGCGCAATCCCGATCAGCATCACGAAGGCGTAGTGATAGACAAAGCCAGTCTGCAGCCGCACGACGCGGTTGGTGATGTCGATCGACCCGCGCGGAAATGCCGTCCGGTCCGAGCCCGTCGATGATCGCGCCGTCGCCGACCTTCCAGAGCTGCCGCGACAGCCATTTATACGGCCTGACGAAGATCCAGTCATAGAGCTCGTCGAAATACCATTTGTGATAGAGGAAGGCATGGATCGGCTTGAAGACGCGGATGGCGACTGCCGGCGTTGACGGCACCGCGATATAGGAGAACCAGGCGACGGCGAAGCCGCCCGCCATCATCAGCGTCGGCAGCCAGGCAACCCAGTCCAGCCCGCCCCTCGCCTCCTCATGCGGCGCGGCGCCAGCGGGCGGCGTGAAAAGCGCGTTCCGCCAGAACGCCGAGGTCTGTTCGCCGATGAAAAAATCCTTGGCGAGATAGCCCGCAATCAGGGCGCCGGTCGCCAGCACGGCAAGCGGTACGAGCATGACCAGCGGCAACTCGTGGACGTGCTTGGCGGTTTCTTCGTCGTAGTGCGGCGCGCCGAAGAAGGCCATGAAGATCAGCCGCCAGGAATAGAAGCTAGTCAGGAAGGCGGCAATCACCAGCAGGATGTAGGCGTAATGCGCGACCTCGCCATGAGCGGCATAGGACGCCTCGATGATTGCATCCTTCGAGAAAAAGCCGGCGGTGAGCGGAAAGCCGGTCAGGGCCAGCGTGCCGATGACCATCATGACGAATGTGACGGGTGTGGCTTTGCGCAAGGCCCCCATGTTGCGCAAATCCTGCTCGTCGTGAAGCGCGTGGATGACCGAGCCGGCGCCGAGGAACAGCAGCGCCTTGAAGAATGCGTGGGTGAACAGGTGGAAAATGCCGGCGGAATAAGCGCCCACGCCCATGGCGACGAACATATAGCCGAGCTGCGAGCACGTCGAATAGGCGATCACCCGTTTGATGTCGTTCTGGGCGACGCCGACCGTCGCGGCGAAAAAAGCGGTGATCGCTCCGATCGCGGTGACGAATTCGAGTGCGGTCGGTGCCAGCGCGAAGAGCGGCGAGAGCCGGGCAACCATGAACACGCCCGCCGTGACCATGGTGGCGGCATGGATCAGGGCGGAGACCGGCGTCGGGCCTTCCATCGCATCCGGCAGCCAGGTATGCAGCAGGAACTGCGCCGACTTCCCCATCGCGCCGATGAACAAGAGGATGCAGATGACCGTCAGCGCATCGAGCTGATGGCCGAGAAACTCCATGGTCTTGCCGACATGGTCCGGCGCCGAGGCAAAGATCGCATCGAGGGAGATCGTGCCGAACACCGTGAAGGTGGCAAAGATGCCGAGCCCAAAGCCGAAATCACCGACGCGGTTGACGATGAAGGCTTTGATCGCGGCCGCGTTCGCGGAAGGCTTGTGATACCAGAAGCCGATCAACAGATACGACGCCAGGCCCACACCCTCCCAGCCGAAATAGAGCTGGAGCAGATTGTCCGCCGTCACCAGCATCAGCATGGCGAAGGTGAAAAGGGACAGGAAGGCGAAGAAGCGCGGCTGACCGTCGTCATGCGCCATATAGCCGATAGAATAGATGTGGACGAACGCCGAGACGGTGTTTACGACGACGAGCATGACGGCGGTCAGACTGTCGATGCGCAGCGCCCAGTCTGCCCGCAGCTCGCCCGATGTGATCCATTCCATGAGCTGAATGCGCGCGGTCTCGCCCAGAAAGCCGACGCGGTAGAAGGCGATCCAGGAGAGGACCATGCCGACGGCCAGGAGCGTGCTGGTCAGAACGCCGGAGGCTTTGTCGCCGAGGAAGCGCCCGAAGAACCCCACGATTACCGCGCCGATCAGCGGCAGGAAAACGATCGCCGTATACATGCCGCTGCCCTAGCCTTTCATCAGATTGATGTCGTCGACGGCGATCGTGCCGCGGATGCGGTAATAGACAACGACGATGGCAAGGCCGATGGCGGCTTCCGCCGCCGCCACGGTGAGAATGAGAAGCGCGAAAATCTGGCCGGTGAGGTCGCCGAGGAAGGAGGAAAAGGCGACGAAATTGATATTCACCGCGAGCAGCATCAGCTCGATCGACATCAGGATGACGATGACGTTCTTGCGGTTGAGGAAGATGCCGAAGACGCCGATCGTGAACAGGATCGCGCCGACGCTCAGATAATGGGGCAGTCCGATGGTCATGACGTCTCCCAGCCCGCCCTCAGCCTGCCTCGATGCCGCGGCCGGTTTCGACCTGGCGGACCTCGATCGCGTCGTGTGGATCGCGGGCAACCTGCGCGGCGATCCTCTGGCGCTTGACGCCGACACGGTGCCTGAGCGTCAACACGATAGCGCCGATCATCGCAACCAGCAGGATCAGCCCGGCAAGCTCGAAAAAATAGACATAGCGTGTGTAAAGAACCCGGCCGATGGCCTCGGCATTGGTGACTGTGTCGGCCGGCGGGATGCGCTCGGTCATATGCAGCGCACTTTCTGGCGCGATCGTCCAGGCGCTGGAGACGAGCAGCAATTCGGCAAGCAGAATGCCGCCGATCAGCCCGCCGATGGGCAAATATTTTTGAAAGCCCGCGCGCAACTCGGCAAAGTCAACGTCGAGCATCATGACCACGAACAGGAACAGCACCGCCACCGCGCCCACATAGACGATGACCAGAATCATGGCGATGAATTCGGCTCCGAGCAGCACGAAAAGGCCGGCCGCGTTGAAGAAGGCGAGGATCAGGAACAGCACGGCGTGAACCGGATTGCGCACGCTGATGACCATCACCGCCGAGGCGATGGTGACGATGGCGAACACATAGAAGAAGAATCCGGCGAGGGTCATCGGTGAGACCGCGTTTGACTTTTCTTGTCTTTGGCTCCGTTACCGTACGCGCAACGCATCGCTTCGCGAAGACGGAACCCCCAAGTTTTCCTCGGCCCGGCCGAGCGCGTAGCTCGTCCGGGAGAGCTCATGATCATTTTGCGAACGAGAAAACGGTTAACGGTAGGGCGCGTCCAGTTCAAGGTTTTTCGCCAGCAGCCGCTCCCAGCGGTCGCCATTGGCGAGCAGCTTCTCCTTGTCGTAGAGCAGCTCTTCGCGGGTTTCGGTGGCGAATTCGAAATTCGGCCCCTCGACGATGGCATCGACCGGGCAGGCCTCCTCGCAATAGCCGCAATAGATGCATTTCACCATGTCGATGTCGTAGCGGGTGGTGCGGCGCGTGCCGTCACTGCGGCGCGGCCCGGCTTCGATGGTGATCGCCTGGGCCGGGCAGATCGCCTCGCAGAGCTTGCAGGCGATGCAGCGCTCGGCCCCGTTCGGGATAGCGGCGCAGCGCATGCTCGCCGCGAAAGCGCGGGCTGACGGGGTTCTTCTCGAAGGGATAGTTCACTGTCGCCTTCGGCTTGAAGAAATATTTCATGCCCAGCCAGAAGGCCGAGAAGAACTCGGCCAGCATGGCAGATCGGATCGATTGTCCAAGTCCAGCCATCAGAGGCTCCCTGTTACGGTGCGAGCTGGAAGAATTGCAAAACGCCCGCAACAATCACGACCATGGCGAGCGAGGCGGGCAGAAACACCTTCCAGCCTAGCCGCATCAGTTGATCGTAGCGATAGCGCGGCACGATCGCCTTCACCATCGCGAAGAGGAAGAAGGCAAAGCCCAGTTTCAGCAGAAACCAGATCACCCCCGGCACCCAGGTGAATGGCGGGATTGCAACCGGAGGCAGCCAGCCGCCGAGGAACAGGATGGTCATCAGCGCGCACATGGTGGTGATCGCCACATACTCGCCAAGCATGAACAGCAGATAGGGCGTCGAGGAATATTCGACCATGAAGCCCGCCACCAGCTCCGACTCGGCCTCGGCCAGATCGAATGGCGGCCTGTTGGTCTCGGCGAGCGCCGAAATGAAGAAGATGATGAACATCGGGAACAGCGGCAGCCAGTACCAGCCGAGCGCGCCGTAGGGCGTGTTCTGCGCCTCGACGATGCCGCTGAGATTGAGCGTCCCGGCGCAGAGCAGCACGGTGATGATGACGAAGCCGATCGACACTTCGTAGGAAACCATCTGCGCGGCGGAGCGCAGCGCGCCGAGAAACGGATATTTCGAGTTCGACGCCCAGCCACCCATGATGACGCCGTAAACGCCGAGCGAGGATATCGCGAAGATATAGAGAATGCCGACATTGATGTCGGCGACGACCCAGCCCCGATCGAAAGGGATCACCGCCCAAGCCGATAGAGCCAGCACCGACGTCACGATCGGAGCGAGCAGGAACACGGTCTTGTCAGCGCCCGCCGGGATCACCGGCTCCTTGAGGATGAATTTCAGGAAATCGGCGAAAGACTGAAGGAGCCCGTAGGCGCCGACAACGTTGGGGCCGCGCCGGAGCTGGACTGCCGCCCAGATCTTGCGGTCGGCGAGCAGAATATAGGCGACCACCAGCAGCAACGAAACGAGCAGGCCGACGCTTTCAACGACTATGATCGTCAGCGGGAAGCCGTAATTGGTCCAGAACTCAGCCATCGGTGCCGGTCGCTCCGTGATGCTGCTCGCGCGCCAGGGCGGAGAGTTCGCTCATGATGCTGGAGGCCCGCGCGATCGGATTGGTCTGGTAATAATCCTCGACCGCCGAGACGAAGGGCATGTCGTCGTATTTGAGCTCGCCCTCGGCGAGCGCCTCGATGTCGGACATTGTGCCGGGCGCGATTTCATCGATCGCGGCGAATAGGGGATGCTCCGCGTAAAGCTGGGCGCGAAGCTCGCTCAGACTGTCGAAAGGAAGCGTCGCGCCAAGCTTTTCGGAGAGGGCGCGGATGATCGTCCAATCCTCCCGTGCATCGCCCGGCGGGAACACGGCGCGCTGCGCCATCTGCACGCGGCCTTCGGTGTTCACATAGGTGGCGCTTTTCTCGGTATAGGCCGCGCCGGGCAGGATGATGTCGGCAAAGCGCGCGCCGCGATCGCCGTGGCTGCCCTGATAGATGACGAAGGCATCGCCCGTCTGGCTCATATCGAGCTCGTCGGCGCCGAGCAGGTAAAGCAGCTCGACGTCGCCGTCGCGGGCGGCTTGCAGCATGTCATCGAGCGCCAGCCCGTCCTTTTGCGGCACGAAGCCCAGGTCGAGACCGCCGACGCGGGCGGCGGCATTGTGCAGGATATTGAAGCCGTTCCAGCCCTCCGCCGGGCGGAGCATATCGAGGTTTTTCGCCGCGCGCGCCGCCAGTTTCAGGACCGACGCGCTGTCGAAACGCGCAAGCGCGGCCGAGCCGACGATGATCATCGGGCAATTCGCCTTCTTCAGAACGTCGGCGAAGGGGTGCTTGCCTTCGGCGACATCGCGCAGGGTCGGCGGACCGGCGCCGAGATAGTCATAATCATAAGTGAGATCGGCCCGCTCGCCGATCAGCCCGACTTTGAGTCGTCCGCTGCGCCAGCCTTTCAGAATGCGCGCGTTGAGCACAGCCGCTTCGAGCCGCGGATTTGAGCCGACGATGAGAAGCGCGTCCGCTTCCTCCAGCCCGACGAAGGTCGAATTGAACAGATAGCCGGCGCGGCCCTGAGCCGGATCGAGCGGCGAGCCGTCCTGCCGGCAGTCGAGATGCGGCGAGCCGAGCGCGGTAAACAGTGATTTGAGGGCGTAAAGGTCTTCGACCGCGCACAGATCGCCGGCGATGGCGCCGATCTTGCCGGGGCCGGCTGACGCCACCCGCCCCGCGATTTCGCCGAAAGCCTCGTTCCAGCTCGCCTCGCGGAGCTTGCCGTCGCGGCGGATATAGGGCCGGTCGAGGCGGCCGCGCCTGAGCCCGTCCCAGATGAAGCGGCTCTTGTCGGAGATCCACTCTTCATTGACGTTGTCGTTGTTGCGCGGCAGCACGCGCATGATCTCGCGGCCGCGCGAGTCGACCCGGATATTGGAGCCGACGGCATCCATCACGTCGATGCTCTCGGTGTTGCGCAGCTCCCACGGCCGGGCCTTGAAGGCATAGGGCTTGGAAGTCAGCGCGCCGACTGGGCAGAGGTCGATGATGTTGCCGGACAACTCCGACGTCATTCCATGTTCGAGATAGGTGGTGATCTCCATGTCCTCGCCGCGGCCGATCGCGCCGAGCTCGGAGACGCCCGCGACCTCGGTCATGAAGCGGACGCAGCGCGTGCACTGAATGCAGCGGGTCATGATGGTCTTGATCAGCGGGCCGATATTCTTATCCTCGACGGCGCGCTTGTTCTCCTCGAAGCGGCTGCCGTCGGTGCCGTAGGCCATCGCCTGGTCCTGCAAATCGCATTCGCCGCCCTGGTCGCAGATCGGGCAGTCGAGCGGATGGTTGATGAGCAGGAACTCCATCACGCCTTCGCGCGCCTTTTTCACCACCGCGCTGTCGGTGCGGATGATCGGCGGCGTGCCGTCGCGGCCGGGCCTTAGATCGTTGACGCTCATATGGCAGGAGGCGACGGGTTTCGGCATCCCCACCACCTCGACGAGGCACATGCGGCAATTGCCGGCGATCGAGAGCCGCTCATGGTAGCAAAAGCGTGGGATCTCCTCGCCTGCGAGCTCGCAGGCCTGCAGGAGGTTGAGCCCGTCCTGAACCTCGATCGGCCTTGTCGTTGACGATCAGCTTTGGCATTGCCGCTCTTCTCTTCCCGCCGGCCCAGCATAGGCTTTTATCCCGCCAACAGGTTTTATGTCGTGTCCTATCGCAACGCAACACGCGCAAGGACGCACCGCCCGCTCTATAAACCTGGCCGCAGGCAATGGCTATAGGGCTGCGCGCCTTCGCAGCCCTTCTGGACCGCTTCCCTCAAAGGAATTTCGCCGGACGGCCTGGCGGGTTTCGCCCGAAGCGCGTCAACCCCGCGACACGAGCCGCAGCACCGTGCCGAGCAACGCGGCCGCCGCGCCGGCCCACAGCACCTTGGGATCATAGGGCGGCAGCGTCACGATCGGCGCCAGATCCTTCAGCGCCTCGCATTTGCCGGGCACATAAAGGCAGTCGATCGCGGCGGCGGTCCGGTAGACGTAAAGCCACCACAGCCAAGCAACGATTAACAACACGACACCGATAACGGTAAAGATCCGCCCGATTACGCCGACCATTTCGCATACTCCCCACAGAAAGACGACCGATCGAGCCGCCCCATCCATGGGAGCAGTAAGCGGCGTGAGCCCCGTTCCACCCCTGATGCGTTTTCTTTTGGATTTTAAACAAGTTCGGCTGTTGCGCAACAGCGCAGGCGCTGTGCCGACGCGGCCTTTCGCCTTGAGCGGGCTTTGTGCCACAGTGTTTGTAAGAATTCAAATGAGGAACCTGCGAGGCGACGAATTCACCTGTATCAGAACCAGGCGCGATCGCCCGCGACATAATCGTCGTAAAATTGCTGTTCGCTTTTCACGAGATAAATAATGCCTTCGATGAAGGCGATAATGGCCATGATGGCGGTCGGAATGCCGGCCAGGATGATCCCGCCAAGAAACACGGCAAGCATGATGAAGCCGGCGGTGTTCTTTCCCAGGTAGAATTTATGGATGGCAAGGCCGCTGAAAATCAACGCCAGAGCCGCTGCTATCCATTTGTTCTTCTCTCCCAGGGAAAAGTCGCCTGCGATCGGGAAGACCGATGTCGCGCATCCGCTCTCGGCGATGAAGTCCACCGTCTTTCCGGGCATCAGCGAATGGACGCCGTCACCGAGGCCGGCGCGGTCGACGCTATATCTTTGTCATCATCGCCACTGATGACGCCTTTTCCCGCCGCCGTGTCATAACCCAGCACAACGCCCCGCATCCGCATCCCCCAACCGTAAATGGCAAGATCTGCGGCATGACCATAGTCTCCTCTGCCGCCGCTGTCAGCCACAGCAGCCATTGTGGACCGGGGCAGATGCGTGCTGCGGCGTCTTCAAATTAGGTAACGCGACCGCCGCATTACCTATTCTTGTGTGGAGTGCTCATGTTTCCATGATTACCCCGTGGCACCCCGCTGCAGCAATCCGAGTGTTCTTTACGATAACCGCCGTGCGAGCAGAATTTTTCGAGCTTTTGCAGGTCTGTGGGGCAATTGCCCCTTTCACCTTTTCCGTTGTGGGTGAAAACACTCAGACCGGCGGCGACCGAAGCCGGCGGCGCGACGACCGTCGAGCTTAGCAGAACCAGAGAACAGGCTGAGACTGCTAAAACTGCTCGAAGGATCATTTGCTACTCCTCCGTTTGATCAATGTCGGCACAACGCCCCGCATCTGTTTCCCCCCACAGTGAATGGCAAGATCTGCAGCACGACCATAGTCTCCTCTGCTGCCACTGTCAGCCGCAGCACCAATTGTGGACCGGGGCAGATGCGTGCTGCGGCAGTTCAACCGCGGCGCGTGAGCGCCAAGGCTTGCTGTTCGGATTGGCTCGCACCCTATTCCGCCGCCATGACCCGGCTGCGTTTCGCGGGCGCGGCGCGCTGGGCAATGCGTTCCTCGATCACCGGGCGGAAATGCCGGATCAGACCCTGGACCGGCCAGGCCGCAGCGTCGCCGAGGGCGCAGATGGTGTGGCCCTCGATCTGCTTGGAAACGTCGAGCAGCATGTCGATCTCTGCGGGCCGCGCCTCTCCCTTCACCATGCGCTCAAGCACCCGCCACATCCAGCCGGCGCCCTCGCGGCAGGGCGTGCACTGGCCGCAGCTCTCATGTTTGTAAAAGTAAGCAATGCGAGCTATGGCCGCGATGATATCGGTGGATTTGTCCATGACGATCACCGCCGCCGTGCCGAGGCCCGACTGAACGTCGCGCAGCAAGTCGAAGTCCATCAGCAGTTCCTGGCACATGGAAGCCGGAACGCAGGGTACCGACGAGCCGCCCGGTATGACGGCGAGCAGATTGTCCCAGCCGCCGCGGACGCCGCCCGCATGCTTATCGATCAGCTCGCGCAGCGGGATGCCCATCTCCTCCTCGACATTGCACGGCTCGTTCACATGGCCCGAGATGCAGAACAGCTTGGTGCCGGTGTTGTTGGGGCGTCCGAGCGCGGCGAACCAAGCCGCACTGCGGCGCAGGATGTCGGGAACGACGGCGATCAACTCGACGTTGTTGACCGTCGTGGGCGCGCCCCAGAGACCGGCATTGGCCGGAAAGGGCGGCTTCAGGCGCGGCTGGCCTTTCTTGCCTTCCAGGCTTTCGAGCAGCGCCGTCTCCTCGCCGCAAATATAGGCGCCGGCGCCATGATGCATATAGATGTCGTAGTCCCAGCCATGGATGTTGTTCTTGCCGATCAGCTTGGCCGCATAGGCTTCATCGATGGCCGCCTGCAGGCGCTCGCGCTCGCGGATATATTCGCCGCGAATATAGATGTAGCAGGCGTGCGCGCGCATGGCGAAGCCGGCGATCAGGCAGCCCTCGACGAGAAGATGCGGATCGTGCCGCATGATCTCGCGGTCCTTGCAGGTGCCGGGCTCGAACTCGTCGGCATTGACGACGAGATAGGACGGGCGCGGATCACTCTTGGGCATGAACGACCATTTGAGGCCCGTCGGAAAGCCCGCGCCGCCGCGGCCGCGCAGGCCGGAGGCTTTCACTGCGTCGATGATCCAGTCATGGCCTTTATCGATGAACGCCTTGGTGCCGTCCCAGGCGCCGCGCTTCTGCGCGGCGGGCAGGCGCCAATCGAGCTGGCCATCGAGATTCTTGAAGATGCGGTCCTTGTCCGAAAGCATATCTAGTGTCCCGAACCCGAAGTTCACATGATTTGCAGCTAGGTTCCTAGCGAACTTCGGGTTCAAAGGGACACTAGCAACTCTAAGTTTCTCGCGTGGCTTGAGATCGGGAAGTCCCTAAAAGCGCTTCTCGCAAGGATGTAGGGACTTCCCGATCGCCACACGAGCTAATCCGTCTTCAGGAGCGTGCGCGCGCCGCTGGCGGGCGCGGAGAATTGCCGGTTGATCTGCGGCCCCGGCTTCACCGCGACGCCGGCCTTGAGCTTTTGCAGAAGGCTGGTGAAGATGTCGGGAGTGAGATCCTCGAAATAGTCCTTGTTGATCTGCACCATCGGCGCATTGACGCAAGCCCCGAGACACTCGACCTCGATCCAGGAGAACAGCCCGTCCGGCGTCACCTTGCCTTCCGGCCCGATCACCTTGCGGCACACCGCCTTCAGCTCCTCGGAGCCGCGCAGCATGCAGGGCGTCGTGCCGCAAAGCTGGACATGGAATTTGCCGACCGGCGACAGGTTGAACATGGTGTAGAAGGTGGCGATTTCATAGGCGCGGATATAGGGCATCTCCAGAAAATCGGCGATGACGCGGATCGCCGGCTCGGGCAGCCAGCCGCCCTGCTGCTCCTGGGCGCGCCACATTAAGGGGATCACCGCCGCCCATTGCCGGCCTTGCGGATAGTTTTCGATCTGGGCTTTCGCCCAGGCGAGATTTTCGGGGGTGAACTCGAAATTGGCGGGCTGTTCGGGATCGAGTCTGCGGACGGACATGCGGGTCTCTTTCGGCAAGGTTCTGATGCGTCATAACCCAGCTTCGGCGCAATCTCCAGAGGCAACAAAGGCGCAGCCGGGCGGCGGTGCCTGTCGTGCCATGGTGGTTATGGCCGGAGGGCATCGCCCGGCGCCGGGCGCGCGGCGCGTCGGAGGCTCAAGCGGAACGGCGCTCGGCCCTTGCTTTCAATGCCGCATTCATCTGCTGGAAGCCCTCCTCGCTTTGCCTGAGCAGCTTGCCTAGGAACGGCACGAGCAGGCCGGAGAATGTCTCGCTGTTCTGGAACCTTGTCTGATCGCCTTGCTGCGTCAGCAAGAAGGAATGCTCGCCGGTGATCAGGCCGGGAATGGGCAGCGAACCGCGCCAGACCAGGGCTTGCGGCGCCTCGGCTCTGAGGACGACCGGCTTGAAGGTCTGCGCGCTGCCGCCGGGCGGACGGAAGGTCGCTTTGAGCCGCTGCCCCACAAGCGGCTCACCCTCGGCGGTAATAATGAACGGGTTCCATTCGGGATAGACGGCGAAATCGGTCAGCACCGACCAGACCCGCTCGGGCGGCGCGGCGATCAGGATTTCCGTTGCGATCATCTGAGCCAAGGTTCCGTTTCCCTCATCCCGTCCCGATCGGAAAAGGTGACGACCCTGATCCAGCCGAGCCGCCAAGCCAACCGATATTTATGCACGTGCCACCCATAAAGAAAGCCGGGCGTTGCGCCCGGCTCCTTAAAAGATCAGACGTGACGACCGCGAACCTAGCTTATTTGAGCAACTCAAGCGGGCGCTCGCCGGTCAGCTTATAGTTGACCCCCACCGTGACGGCGTTAAAGCTGGCGTCGACCTTGTCTTCAAAATCGCTATTCTTAAAGACTGTCTCGCTGCCCAAATCGACGTGAGAATATTCAAGGCGGACGCTAAAGCGGTCGGTGATGGCACGCTCGACACCCGCGCCTGCCGTCCAGCCAACATGCGTCGCGTCGTCGTCGTCGCCCAAAACCGTCGTTTTCACATTGCCCCAGGCAACGCCGCCAAAGCCATAGAGCAGCATGTCGCCATAGGCATAGCCAAGGCGCCCGACTGCTGTCCCGTACCAGTCGAGCTTATCTTTCACGTCGCCATCAAAGGTGGTGCCGTCCATATTAGTGCCATTGAAGCTCGCCTCAGCGCCGAAGACGATATCGCCGCGCTGGAAATTATAGCCGACGCGGCCGCCATAGACGACCCCGTTCATATTATCGGAGTCCTTACAATCAAGATCACAAAAGGTGAAATCGTTCGAGACATCCCCCCAGCCATAGCCGACCGAACCGCCTACATAAAGACCGGCCCAGGTCGGAAAGATGCCGGCGCCGGTTCGTCTTTCAAGCTTCCGCCGCGATGATAGATATCCGCTGCATTGGCGGCGCTGGAAAGTCCAATAACACCGGCCAAAGCCAAGCCCATTGCGGCTAGCCGCGTCGATTCGCGCATGAAATTCCCCTATAGTGCCCTAAGAAACCTGCGACGCGCCGACCAGGCCCCATGCCCAATTAGTGGGCACATCGCTTGCCAGAGACATAACAAGCTCGGTGCTGAAAACAAGGCTGTCCGACCTTTTTCACGCCTTAATGACGGCCTGCTGTTGCCTCGAAACTACATAAAATTGACAATATTAACTTTTGGTCGTGATAACCTCGGACCTTATTCGCCGAGACGGATACATCCGCAGCCGATTCACGTGGCTCGACTTTGGAATATTGTCATTATTCGGCCGCAACACGCGATTCGCCGGTTCTGACCAGAGATAACCGAGCAGTGGGGGACCAATCCTCGCTCAACCAAAAAAGCCGGGCACTGCGCCCGGCTGCTTGGCAAATCAGAGATAAAGGCCGTGAATTTGGCTTATTTCAGCGGCTGCTTCGGAACAATCGAATTTATAGCTCAGACGGGCGCGGACAATGTTGAGATTGCCGTCGACGTCGCGCGTGACGCCTTCATCGAACGGCGAACCCGCAGTAAGTCTCGCTGCCGAAATCAACATGCATGTATTCGACACCAAACACCACATTCGACGAGATTAGATATTCCAATCCGCCGCCAATGCGCCCATCCACTGTGGTCTTGGCTATCATTGAAATTCGCAAACGCCGGATTGGCAGTCGTTTTTATCGAGGCTAGCGCATACCCCCCCGACACATAGCCAAGCCACCGATCCCAAGCATAACCAAGGCGTGGACCGGCAAGCAAAAGCCATTCATGATCAGATTTGCACGTGAAGAGATCATCGGGACAGGTGGCAGAACCATCGGCACCACTGCCACTGAAGGACACTTCAGCGCCCAAGACCCAATTGTCAATCTGATAATTATAGCCGATTTGACCACCATAAATTCCGCCGTTCATGTCCGGTGATACGGACGTATCGGCCACCGGGAACGTCCAATCCGTACTTCCCCAGGCATATCCGGCGTTCACCCCCAGATAGAAGCCACTCCAGGAAATCGGGGGTATATATTCAACCGGCGCGTCCTTCATTCCGCCGTGCGCGTAGACGTCGGCGGCGAAGGCCGTGCCTGCACAGCCGATCATCGCCGCTGTTGCGAGCCCCACGGCAGCAAGGCGCAGTGACTTCTGCATGTAATCCCCCTTTTTCGGGCCAGGGTCAGCACGTTCTGTGCTGGGCAAGGCAGTCCGCAACCTATGAGTGAATCAACCGGTCAAGTCGTATCATTGGTTGCGCTTGGAGCAAGCCGAAAACGATCTCGGCCATCACAATTCGGATCGGCTGTTGCCGCGATACAACTCAAGATTGCAGGTGGTCGAGCTGGCGTCGCCGCCTTCACGCTGCGACCAACCAACGGGAAAAAGGGGTATCGCAGGCGTCCCGCTCCGCGCGAAAGGCTTAGCGATCGATCTCGCCGAACACGATATCGAGTGAGCCGAGGATCGCCGAGACGTCGGCGAGCATGTGGCCGCGATTCATGAAATCCATTGCCTGGAGATGAGGATAGCTTGGCGCGCGAATCTTGCAGCGATAGGGCTTATTCGTGCCGTCCGCGACGAGATAGACGCCGAATTCGCCCTTAGGCGCCTCGACGCAGGCATAGACCTCGCCTTCGGGCACGTGGAAGCCCTCGGTGTAGAGCTTGAAGTGGTGAATGAGCGCCTCCATCGAGCGCTTCATCTCATCGCGCCGCGGTGGCGTCACCTTGTTATTCGGCGCGAGGACCGGTCCCTTGCCCTCCGGTGCGTTCAGCTTCTCGATGCATTGCTTCATGATCCGAACGGATTGGCGCATCTCCTCCATGCGGATCAGGTAACGGTCGTAGCAGTCGCCATTTTTACCGACGGGAATGTCGAACTCGAATTCCTCGTAACCTTCATAGGGCTGGGCCTTGCGCAGATCCCAGGGCGCGCCGGAGCCGCGCAGCATGACGCCGGAAAAGCCCCAGGCGAGGCAATCCTTAAGCACGACCACGCCAATATCGACATTGCGCTGCTTGAAGATGCGGTTTCCTGTGAGCAGCCGGTCGATGTCGTCGAGCACGGGGATGAAGCTGTCGCACCAGGCGGCGATATCGTCGATAAGCGCTTGCGGCAGATCCTGATGCACGCCGCCGGGACGGAAATAATTCGCGTGAAGCCGCGAGCCGGAGGCGCGCTCGTAGAAGACCATCAGCTTCTCGCGCTCCTCAAATCCCCACAGCGGCGGGGTCAGCGCGCCGATATCGAGCGCCTGCGTCGTCACATTCAGCAGGTGATTGAGAATGCGGCCGATTTCGCAATAGAGCACGCGGATGAGCCGACCGCGCCGGGGCACCTCGACGCCGACGAGCTTTTCGATAGCGAGGCAGAAGGCGTGCTCCTGGTTCATCGGAGCGACATAGTCGAGCCGGTCGAAATAGGGAATTGCCTGAAAATAGGTCTTGTATTCGATCAGCTTCTCGGTGCCGCGATGAAGGAGGCCGATATGCGGATCGACGCGCTCGACCACCTCGCCGTCGAGCTCCAACACCAGGCGCAGCACTCCATGGGCGGAGGGATGCTGCGGGCCGAAATTGATGGTGAAATTGCGCAGCTCGACGCCCGCCCCGCCGGCCGGCCCTTGCGGCTTTTCGCCGGCCATCGGCTTTTCTGGGGTTGTGGTCGCGCTGCCGTCAGCCATTGCCGGCTCCGATCCAAATTCGAGTGCACAATTTGTGCACTCTGAAGACTTTTTTAAAAAGGCCAATGGCCCCAACACCGAGCGCGAGGGCCGCCGCGACCAAATTCATAACGCTGGTCAGAAAATCCAATTCCATTACCCAGCCGCCTTCGCCTGCTTCTTGGCGATCTTCGCCTTGAACTTCTCCCAGTCCACAATCGCCCGCCGGCAATAGCCCTCGCCGATCTGATCGATGCCGTCATGCGCACGCACATAGAACCAGACGCGGCGGCCTTCAACTTCAGTTACTTCGGCCTCGACGGTCACCGTCAGCCCCGCGGGCGTGGCGGCGTCATGCGAGACATCGACATGGACGCCGACGCTGCCCTCACCTTCGTCCAGATGCGGCGCGAGCGCCCGGACGCAGGTCCACTCCATCAGCGCCACCATGAAGCCGGTGGCGAAGACTTCGGGCATCCCCTGCATCTCGGGCAACTCCCGATAGATATAGGGAACGGTCTTTTCCACCGGCACCTTAAGCGAAAAGCTGGCTTTGATGCCCGGCCGCAAGGTCTCCTTCATCGATCGTCGTCTTCGTCCTCGAATTCATCGTCGTCCCAGCGGTCACGTTCGTCTGGGCCGACGTAATGTTCCTCAACGTCCTTGCCGGTCACCGGCTTGCCGGTCGCCTTCTGGATCAGCACGGCAACCTCATCCCAGGACTTGCCCTGCTCCTGAAGCATCTCGATCTCGTCGCTTGTCATACCGATGACGTCGGCAAGCTCGAACACCTCTTCCTTAGCCCCCGCGGCGTCGCGGAGGGCCTTCTGCGCAGCCAGCGCCTCGGCCAGCGTAAATGTCGCTTCATTGGTCATTGGGCATCCTCCTTCAACGGACTTTTAGGATTTGGAAGCTTTTTCATCCCCCGGAAGCTGGTACTCAGTGCCTTCCCAGGGGCTCAGAAAATCAAAGTTACGAAATTCCTGTGGCAGTTTTACTGGCTCGTAGACAACGCGCTTGGCTTCTTCGCTATAGCGCACCTCAACAAAGCCGGTCAGCGGAAAATCCTTGCGCAAAGGGTGGCCCTGAAAGCCGTAGTCCGTGAGAATGCGGCGCAGGTCGGGGTGACCGGAGAAAAGTACGCCGTAAAGGTCGAAGGCCTCGCGCTCATACCAGTTGGCCGCCGGGAAAACTCCGACCGCGGTCGGCACGGGCGTGTAATCATCGGTCTGCACTTTGAGGCGGATGCGGTGATTGAGCTGCGGGCTGAGCAGATGATAGACAACATCGAAGCGCCGCTCGCGGCCCGGATAGTCGACGCCGCAAATATCGATCAGGCAGGAGAACAGGCAGCGCGGATCGTCGCGGAGATAGCGCAGCACATTGGCGATCTGCTCACGTTCGACATCGAGCGTTAGCTCACCGAGTGCGATGCGCCACCCCTTGACCGATTGCGGCTGTGCCTGAGCGAGAGCGGCGCCGAGGTCCTTCAGCTTGTCTTCCATCCGATCGGCTCCGTCCGCCGCCTCATCTCGCCAGCAAAGAGCGCTCAGCGCTCGATCGTCCCGGTCCGCCGGATCTTCTTCTGCAGAAGCATGACGCCATAAACCAGCGCTTCCGCGCTCGGCGGGCAGCCCGGCACATAGATATCCACCGGCAGAACCCGGTCGCAGCCCCGCACCACCGAATAGGAATAGTGGTAATAGCCGCCGCCATTGGCGCAGGAGCCCATGGAGATGACATAGCGCGGCTCCGGCATCTGGTCGTAGACCTTGCGGATCGCCGGCGCCATCTTGTTGCAGAGCGTGCCGGCAACGATCATCACATCGGACTGGCGCGGGCTGGCGCGCGGGGCAAAGCCGAAGCGTTCGAGGTCATAGCGCGGCATTGCGGCCTGGATCATCTCCACCGCACAGCAGGCAAGGCCGAAGGTCATCCACATCAGCGAACCGGTGCGCGCCCATTGGATCAGCTCATCGGCAGTGGTGACCAGAAAGCCGCGGTCGGCCAGCTCGTTGGAGACATCGGTAAAAAACGGGTCACGCTTCGCCGCTCCGGCGGCAAGCGGCCGGCCCGAGGCATCGCGCAGCATCGCGCCGTCCTTCGGATCAGCACTCAATCCCATTCCAGCGCTCCCTTGCGCCATTCATAGATGAAGCCAATGGTGAGCACGCCAAGAAAAACCATCATCGACCAGAAGCCGAACAGCCCGGCCTCCTTGAAGGCGACGGCCCAGGGAAACAGGAAGGCGACTTCGAGGTCGAAAATGATGAACAGGATCGACACCAGATAGAAACGCACGTCGAATTTCATGCGCGCATCGTCGAATGCCGCAAAGCCGCATTCATAGGCCGACAGCTTTTCCGGGTCCGGATGGCTTGGCGCGACGAGGAAGGGCGCAACCAGCAAGGCGAGGCCGATGAACAGCGCGACGCCGAAAAAGATGACGAGCGGCAGATAATCGGCAAGAAGCGTGTTCATGGTTCACCGCATTTCAAGAACGCCGGCCGCCGCTCGGGGCAACCGGCGATCCATTCAGGCTTCTGTAAACGGCTTAGCCGACCGCTAGCCCCGGCGCAAGAGCGCCCTTCGGCTTTCCATAGGGGTAAGATAGTGGCCGGGGGAGCGCTATCCAATGCGCCATAGCGCGCGCGCTTCGCCAGCATCGGCAAGCGGCACATTCAGCATTTTCAGCATGGAGGCCGCCGCCTCGATCAGCTCGGCATTGTTTTTGGCGACCTCGCCGCTCGGCAAATAGAAATTGTTCTCGAAGCCGATCCGCACATGGCCGCCGAGCAGGGCGGCAAGCGCGGCGCAGCGCGCCTCCTGCGGACCGAAGGCGCAGACCATCCAGTCGCGAAACGGCAAAGTTGCGGTGCCGAGAAAGCCGAGCAGATCGACGGGGTTGCTGGTCTGCCCGGCGGTATAGCGGCCGAGCACATAGAGAACCGATGCGGCCGGGCCGTCGATGGCGCCCTCCGCTGCCCAGGCCACGAGGCGGTTCAAATCCTCGCGATCGTAAAGAATGATCTGCGGCGCGATATTCTCCTTGCGCATCCAGGCAATCAGTTCGGCGAATTCGCCCTTGTCCTCTCGCTTGGGCGCGATTTCGCGCAGGGCGATCGAGGCCGCCTCGGGGCGGACGGCGCGGAGCGCGGCGATCTGCGCTTCGGGCGCAAAAATCCCGCCCAATTCCGTGGTCATCTGCAGGACCATGTCGCGCCCGATCGCGTCGCGCAGCGCGGCGAACATCTCCTGATAGGTTCCGGGATCCAGACTGTGCCGGCCGTCGCGATCGCGGACATGAAGGTGGAGGACGCTGACGCCGGCATCGCGCCACTGCGGAGCCTCGGCCAAAATTTCGTCCTTGGTCAGCGGAATGGCGGGATGGTCGGCCTTACCGCGGCGGCTGCCATTCGGGGCAATCGCCAGAATAAGCTTATGTTTTTCTTTGCTTTGATCGGCTGTGGTCATGGCGACTCCGCTTTCAGGCGCCATGTTCGCGCGGGGCGCGTCGCGTTGCAACATGCAATTGCATGCAGTTGGGCCCCAGACGTGCGCATCGCAGTCTGGTCCGCATTGACGCGGCCAGCCGGTGATCACCGCGACGTTCAGATCGACCCTTCATCCCTGAGGTCTTTAACGTCGGTATATTCAGGCGTCTGGCTGCCCCAAGCGACCCGATAGAGATCGAAGCGGCGGTCCTTCAGATTGCGCACGGTCCCCGACGCCCTCGCGATGCGCAAATCCGCAAGCCGCAGATCGGCGAACGCGATGGTCTCGGTATTTGGCCCGGTGTCGGCCGCAACACCGTCCCGTGCAAAGGCAAAGTCGCACGGCGTCAGAATACAGCTCTGCGCGTAGTGGATATCCATATTCTCGACATTGGGCAGATTGCCGACGACGCCTGAGAGGACGACATAGCATTGGTTCTCGATCGCCCGCGCATGGCCGCAATAGCGCACGCGCAGATATCCGCGCTGCTCATCCGTGCAGAACGGCACGAACAGGATCATCGCGCCCTGGTCGGTCAGATGGCGCGCGAGCTCCGGGAATTCGGCATCGTAGCAAATCAGCACGCCGATCGGACCGCAATCGGTATTGATGACGTCGAGCTTCTCGCCGCCCTTCAGATTCCACCAATAGGCTTCGTTCGGCGTCGGATGGATCTTCTCCTGCGCATGCACCGAGCCGTCGCGCAGGAACACATAGCAGACGTTTCTCAAATTGCCGTGCTCGTCCCTCGTCGGATGCGAGCCGGCAATGATATTGATGTTGTGGCTGACGGACAGCTCGCTGACGAACTCCCGGAACCAGGCCGTATACCCCGTCAGGCGCTCGACGGCCTCGCTCGCCGAGAGCGCCTTTTGCTCCAGCGAAAGGAGTTCGAGCGTGAACAGCTCCGGAAACACGACGAAGTCGCAGCGGTAGTCGGAGGCCACGTCGACGAAATATTCGATCTGCTGAGTGAACTCTTCCTTCGCCGTGATGCGGCGCATCTGGAACTGGACCGTGGCGACCCGGACGATATCCTGCTGCGACATGCCTTGCCGTGACGATTTCTCCGAGGCTGTTTCCTCCGCCAGCGGATTGCGCCACAGCATATGGACGGCGTAACCGAGCAATTCGTGGTCGGTCGGGTCATAATTCTTGATGATCCCGATGGGTTCGAAATCATTGGCAAGGTGGAACTGAATCGCGGTGTCGCGGATGCGCCGGTCGAGCACGCCCTTGAGATAATCCTCCGGCGTGCGGAACTGCTGCTTTCGCCGCCCATATCCGGGCATCCGCCCGCCGAAGACGATGCCCTTGAGCTTCCAGTCTTCGCACAGCCGTCGCCGCGCATTGTAGAGCCGCTGTCCGATCCGCAGACGGCGGAAGTTGCGGTCGACGCACACGCCCATGCCGTAGAGATAATCGCCATCGGGATCGTGGCGCGAGGCCAGCCCTTCGCCCGTGATCTCGTTCCAGCTATGCGGTTTGAGCGCTATGTCTCCGCCAATGACGAATGTCGCGGCGTGGCCGACGATCTCGCCGCCGAATTCGGCAACGAACTGGCCTTGCGGAAAATTGTTGATCTGCGACCGGGAGGCGCGCTCATAGTCCCAAGGCGGCGTGTCGAAGCTGCGCCGGCTGAGAGCCGCTATGCCAGGGACATCGGATAGCCGCGCCAGACGCACGATGAGCTTGTCTTTCATCGGGTCGAACGTTTCTCTTGTGATCGAAGTTTCAGGACCGTACCGGGACGACAGGACAGGCGCCACCCCCGCCGAACAGAACCGTACAAGTTCTTATGTGGGTCAAGAAGCGTGCAATGTCGATGCCGGGCAGCTGGTTTTCCCGAAGCGTCCACAGCCAGCAGGCTGCTGAAAAAGAAGAGAAATCGGCAAATTTTGTCGTGCCTGCAAAGCCTGTCCCAGTGACGACGCGGAGCGGCCATCCAGCTAAGTGATTGAATTTTCCGGATTCCCGCAAAAGCAGGAATGATAATACATCGCAATCGCCGGGCCGTGCTTTTTCACGGGGACAGGCTTTGCGGGCCGCTCTGCTGCATGATCCGGATAAGCTGGTTCCCATGAAGACGAGGGCGAATGCGGGTGCTGCGCAGCAGAGGTTCGGATCATGATCCGCCTGGCGTTAAGCCGTCATGGTCTGGGTCAAAAGCGCCGACCGCGAGCGATACCGCTTGTTTGCCTTCCCTGCTACCGCCAGAATGCGCCGGTGACACGTGCATCTCACGATATTGTCGTCGTCGGCGCGGGGCCGGCCGGCCTTGCCGCCACTGCCGCTTTTCGGCAGGCGGGACGGCGATGCGATCTGCGTCGGGCCGGCGCCGCGGCCTGATGCGCCCGACCGCCGGACGACGGCATTGCTGCAGGGCTCGGTGCGGTTCCTGGACGAAGGCCGGCGTCTGGGACCAGCTCGCCCGGACAGCCGCGCCTTTGCGCGCGCTGCGCCTGATCGATCGCACCGGACGGCTGTTTCGCGCTCCAGACATGCTCTTCGATGCCTCCGAGATCGGTCTGCAGGCGTTCGGCTACAATGTGCCGAACACCGCGCTCATTGGCGTCCTCATCAACGCGCTCGGCGATGGGTTCCTGCCGACACCCGGCGTCCGCCAGATCGAGCGCAGCGAGGCCGAAGCCCGCCTCGCCCTCGCCGATGGCTCTGAGCTGAGCGCGAAGCTCGTCGTCGGCGCAGACGGGCGTAATTCCCTCTGCCGTGAAGCAGCGGGGATCGGCGTTCGGAGCTGGTCTTACGATCAGACCGCCATCGTCTGCAATTTCCATCATAAGCGACCGCATCAGGGCGACCTGTACGGAATTCCATTTCTCGGGCGGGCCGTTCACCGTAGTCCCGCTGCCCGGTGATGCGTCGAGCCTCGTCTGGGTCGAGCGGACGGAAGACGCCGAGGCCTTGGCCGCATTGGATCAAGCGGATTTCGCACAAAAACTCGCCGAGCGGCTGGGCGGCCTTCTCGGTGACATCGCCGAGATCGGCCCGCGCGGCGTCTTTCCGCTCGGCGGCCTCGTCGCGCGCCGGCTGACCAGCAACCGCATGGCGCTCGTTGGCGAGGCGGCCCATGTCATGCCACCGATCGGCGCCCAGGGCCTCAATCTCGGCTTCCGGGACGTTGCCGATCTCGCCATATGCCTCTCGGGCGCCGACGATCCGGGATCGCCGGAGGTGCTCGCCGCCTATGAGCGCGCGCGGCGGGGCGACGTGCTCCTGCGCACGCTGGCCGCCGATCTCCTCAACCGCACCCTGATATCGGCCATGCCGCTGTTCCAACTCGCCCGTGGCGGTGGCCTCCTTGCTCTGTCGCTGCCGGGTCCGCTGCGCCGCGCGGCCATCCGCCGGGGCATGGCCGTTGCCTGAGCTGAGGCGCCGAGATGCAATCGATGTCCAATATGTTGCCGGAAAGCGTCGCGCCGTGGCCGATCCACCGCCTCCGAAGCTGCGACGCGCTCGACGCTTGACGCCGCCGGCCCGGGCTTGGCACTAAGCACAGCAAGTCTTATGAGCGTTTCCGCCGTTCATCCGCGGCGCAACATCCGAATCTCCCGCAATTCATGTCCACGCTGCTCACCGTCCGCCATCTTGTCGAATATGCGCTATTGCGCGGCGTCATCGCCCTGGTGCGCCTTCTGCCGCTCGACCTGGCGCGCGAATGGTCAGCCAAGATCTGGCTGCTTCTTGCCCCTTACGGGCGGCGGCATCAGCGCGCGCTCGACAATCTCGCGGTCGCGTTTCCGGAAAGACGCCGGAGGAGCGCGAGGCCATCGCCATGGAAATGTGGGGCAATCTCGGGCGGGTGATGGCCGAGACCATGCTGCTCGACCGCATCCTGAATGAGCCGGACCGCATTCAGTTGGAAAATCCCGAGCTTTTGAACCGCTATGCCGGGAAGATGGGCGCGGCGATCGTCTGTTCGCTGCATATGGGCAATTGGGAACTCGCCATGTGGCCGCTGACCCGCGTCGGCGCCAAGCCTGCCGCCGTCTACCGTCTCGTCGACAATCCCTATATCGACCTTTATCTGCGCAGCCAGCGTACCGAACTCTACCCCGGCGGGCTATTTGCGCGCGGCAAGATAAACGGCGTGAAGATGGGCCACGATACGGCGCGGATGATCGCAAGCTATGTGCGCGAAGGTGGCCGGCTTGGCTTTCTCGCCGACCGCTATGAAAATAAGGGCGTGAAAGTGCCGTTTTTCGGCAAGCCCGCCGCCTCGAACGTCGTGCCGGTGATGCTGGCGCGGCGGGCCGGTGCAAGGCTCTGGGCCGGGCGCTGCATCCGGGTCGGCAAGGAGTCGCGCTTCAAGGTGCGGATGCGCGAGATCAAGATCCCCTGGACAGATGACCCGACTGCGGACATCCAGGCGGCGCTCACCGAGCTGCACGCTCAGTTCGAGGCGTGGATCAAGGAGCATCCCGAGCAGTGGATGTGGTCGAACCGGCGCTGGTCGTAAGCCGCGCCGTCCCCTGCTCAGCAAGCACCATCGTGGCGTTTCGCCGCCTTCACCGAGCGGCGGATGCAGTCATTGCCGTAGGTCTTGCCGTCGCAGCCGCAGACCGGCCGGTAAATGTACATGCAGACCTCGGGGACTTGGATGCATTTGCCGGCCCAATCGGGGTGGCCGCAACTGCCCGGCTCCGGGTCGCACCAAAGGCCCTCCGAGCAGGCGAAACCGGCAATGCCGCCGCACATCTCGCCCTCGCCGCGAAAGCGCTTGCCCTCCGCCCCGGCGGGTCCGCCGAGGAGCAGTGTTGCGAGAAAAGCTCCGGCAAGCACTTTGAGCATGGCCATTCCTATTCTGGCAGCGGCACGCCCGTCTTGCCGAAGGCTGCCGCCTGATGCGCCGCGACATCTTCGAAACGGAAATCCTCGATCGTCTCGTTGAAGAGCCGGAAGAAATTCAGCTCGGCGTCGAGATGCAGAAAAACCGCGCCGAGGCCGATCGCCGCGCGGTCCATGAACACGAATTCACGCGGCACCTTCACCGGCCCCTTCTCTTTCAGGCCCTTATGCACCGTGAAGGCTTCCTTGCGGCCATATTGGCTGGGCGCCACGTCCTGCGCGATCCGGCGCACCCTGTCATCCAATATTGGACCATAGATGAACTTTGCCCAAATATTGAGAATGTCGATCAGCTCATTGGAGAGGCCGGTAAAACCCCAGGTCTCATAGGCGTGGACGACGAGCGCCCGCTCGCCGCGCAGGAGGCCGTTATAGAGGTCGATGACGCCCTGGATGAAGCGCGGCCGGAAGGTGCGCACGCAGCCATAGTCGAGCAGGTTGATGCCCGCGGCGCGCCCGTCTTGCTCGAAAATCGTGTAATTGCCGAGATGCGGATCGCCGTGAATGACGCCGTAATGGCTGAACGGATACCACCAGGCCCGGAACATGGCGCGGGTGATCTGCTGGCGCTCCCCCTCGGGCCGGCTCTTATAGTCGAGCAACCGGCCGCCATCGAGCCATTCCATGGTGAGCAGCCGCCGGGTTGACAGCTCCTTGCGGTATCCGGGCACCCGGATCAGCGGGTCATTGGCAAAGATCAGGCTGTAAAGCGCCATATGCCGCGCTTCGAGCTCGTAGTCGAGCTCCTCGCGCAGGCGCGCGGAGATTTCGGTGGCGACTTCCGAGGTGTCGATCGCCGGGTCCATGCGCTTATGGATGGCGAGTAGCATGCCAAGCTGGGTGAGATCGGCTTCGACAGCGGACTGCATATCGGGATATTGCAGCTTGCAGGCCAGCAGTTCGCCGTCAGGCGCCCTGGCCTTGTGGACCTGGCCGAGCGAGGCGGACGCCGCCGACTGCCTCGAAAATTCGGTGAATTTCGTCTCCCAATCCGGCCCTAATTCGGCTGCCATCCGCCTTTTGACGAAGGCCCAGCCCATCGGCGGCGCCTGCGTCTGCAGCGTGGCAAGCTGCTCGGCATATTCCGGCGGCAGCGCGTCGGGGATGGTGGCAAGCAACTGCGCCACCTTCATGAGCGGACCTTTGAGCCCGCCGAGCGCGCCCGCCAGCGCCGCCGCGTTCTTCTCCCGGTCGAGAGCGATCCCCAGCACATAGCGCGTCGCCATGCCCGCCGCGACGCCGCCGACATTGGTGCCGACCTGGGCATAGCGCTGCAGACGGCGGGAGAGGCGGTTGGCTTCGGAGTCGCGGGGCGGCGTGCCGTCGGTCATGGTCAGGGAGCGCGCTTAAAGGACATGAGAGCGGAGATAGGGGGGCGGAGGCGCCTTGCCAAGCTGGTCCGATGACGCGGGGTTGGATGAACGGGTCGGGCGAAACCGGGTTGCACACCGTCCTGCCAACACTCGAACGAAGCGAGCCTCCGTCTATATCCGATATGTTGCGGTCCTAGCGCGCATGGGCTTCGATCTGAGGCCGCCCTAGGAGCCAGCACGCTCAAGGATTGATCACACTGATCGCCAAAAGCGCCAAAGCGGCGGCAATACCGATCCCCAGGAACCAAAGCATCAGTCTGCGGCGCGATGATTTGACCTCATCGTGTGCAATGGGAACGTTGTGAGCCTTAAGATCTGTGATTGTTCTTGCGCGGATTGACCTCAAAATCTTGCCCTTCTGGGCCCATAAAGCGAACTTAAGCAAACCGCGCAATATCGTGCTTTTGGCATGCTCATCGATGAGCAGCTTGCAAACATTCGTCATGCGGCTATCGATTTGGACGACAAGCTGGTCGAGCTTGCGCGCCGGATAGCTCGGCCAATCGGGAAGTGGAACGTCCTCCCAAGCTGTCCCAACACATGGAATGATCGGCAGTTGCCAGCCTTCATCGTGATGTCGGTGTGCGCGAACTAAGTCGGGGTCCCAATTTGCAAAAAGATCGTTACGTCCGGCACGGCTGTCAGGTTCATCGCCGCAAGGCAGGGTAAAATGTCTCTTGAGAAACCACTGGCAATTGCGCCTGCCAAGCATGAAGTCATGATCGCGGAAGTCCTCGTCGATAAAACCGCCAAATCCTTCCAGCGTGCCGCATGCGATACTGCCTCCCTCCCATTTTTCGGGCCTCTTCGGCGAAATAAGGAAGCGGCTGTAAATATTTTCATCCGACGCCAGGATGAGCACTTCGGGGTCGAAGCGAACCTGCTCAAGAACGCTCGAGAGAACTTTCCAGCTGTAAGAAAGCAAATCCGCCGGATGTTTGTACGGCTTCGGGGCGGCGCTGGGAAACGGAGCGACCATGATGATCGCCCGGTCGCTCTTTAGACCGTCCCGCTCAATATGTCCCGATGTATGTCCCGATGTCTGCTGCGCCAAAACCGAATGGGCAAGGTTGAACGGTTCATTGTTGAGTAGACCGCCGTCAACGCTGAGAAATTCGTAGAACTCGGACAAGTCTTCCACGACGGGCTTCAGCTCGTGAAACTCGATGAATTCCTCCCCGTCTCTCAATGACGTAACCGGCCACCTCTTGTGTATGTAATCGTCCCAGGGCCGCTTTATGCGATGAGGTGCAAGGCCGAACGGAAATGCTCCCGTTGCCAGCGCCGCCCTTGCCAGCAGCTGCCATCCATCGGTGGAGTAGTTGGTGGGATCCAATTTGATGGCCGGCTCCTGAGGAGCCTTGTTGCCGATGAAGAAGTGCATGTAATCGGCATGCAAGCTCATATATTCAACGCTGTCTTTGAGCTCCAAACGGTAGGCCACGCCGCGCAAATTGGCGACCGTCATGATGAGTTCGAGAGGATCGGCTAGATAGGGCCGACGCTGCGAAAACGGCGGCGCGGCCACTGGCTTCACGTCAATGGCGTGCTCCGCCACCTTGTGAAGCACGGTGCAATCAAGCGCGGAAAGAACCCGTTTCTTGTGCAAATCCTCCGACTTAAGCAGATTTGCAACGTCGATTTCTTGCACCCAGGTGCGATAGAGCTCGTTTTTTGGGTCCGCTCCTTTGAGCGGCCGGGAGCGCACAGGGTTGAGCCTGTCCCCGCCAAGGGATGCCATCAAGATGGAGCCGACGATCCCGCCGGCCGAGGCACCCGAGATGACGCGAAGCCTGACGTCATGAGGGGGATTGCCGTTATGCGTCGCGTACCATTGATCGAGCGCTTCCAGGAGAAAATCGACGACACCGGCGGTATAGGCTCCAGCTGAAATCGCACCCGCCATGACGAGCCCGATTTCGAAGACAGGGCGAGCTTGAGCTGAGGCCCCCTGATTTGACGCTTCACTCATTGGTCGGTGCGGGATAATGACTTGGCAACATTTATTTCAACAACATGGAAGCTGCGGGCTTCGAACCATAATCAACTTCATTACCATATTTTTTCACCTGGCGGTAACTCAGGTGGAAGAATTCTGTCGCGCTGTTGCCGGGTCGAATGTGCCTGGCCGCGGCAAAACGCCGTGCTTGTTTACTGCGGCGCAAAGAGTCGGCGCTGTGAGCCGCGGATCAGGACTAGCTGAATACTGGCTTCAGGGAACGGGTTCGCGGCCTAGCCTATATGGCCGCATGCTGACTGTCGGCTTCCCCGCCGCAACTGGTCGCCCCGCTCCACTCGGCCAAGGATGGCTCGAACAGACCAATCACGTTGACCCCGCCGCTTCGTCATATCCCTCCAGCTCATCGACCATCCGCTCGACAACCCCGAGGCCCATCGCCCAAAATCCCGGATCGGTGGCATCCAGCCCGAACGGCGCCAGCAGCTCCTTATGGTGCTTCGTGCCGCCTGCACGCAGCATATCGAGATAGCGCTCCTGAAAGCCCTCGGCGCTCTTTTCGTAAACCGCATAGAGCGAATTCACCAGGCAGTCGCCGAAGGCATAGGCGTAGACATAGAACGGCGAATGGATGAAATGCGGTACATAGCTCCAATAGACCTCATAGCCGTCGCTGAGATGCACCGCCGGCCCGAGGCTCTCACCCTGCACCTGCATCCAGATCTGGCCGATCCGCTCGGATGTCAGCTCGCCCTCAAGCCGTTCCGCATGCAGACGGCGCTCGAATTCGTAAAAGGCAATCTGGCGAACGACGGTGTTGATCTTGTCCTCGGCCTTCTGCGCGAGCAGGGCCTTTTTCTCCCGCGGGTCGCTGATGCCCGCGAGGATCGATTTGAAGGTGAGCATCTCGCCAAAGACGCTCGCGGTCTCGGCGAGGGTCAGCGGCGTATAAGCCATCAGCGCGCCCTGGCCGTTGGCGAGAACCTGATGCACGCCATGGCCGAGTTCATGGGCCAGCGTCATCACATCGCGCGGCTTGCCCATATAGTTCATCATCACGTAAGGATGCGCGCTCGGCACGGTCGGATGGGCAAAGGCGCCGGGCGCTTTGCCGGGGCGGATGGGCGCGTCGATCCAACGCTTGTCGAAAAAGTCGCGGGCGATCCCGGCCATCGCCGGAGAGAAACGATTATATGCCGAGAGCACGGTATTGCGCGCCTCGTCCCACGAGACCCGGCGTTCCGGCTCGGCGAAAATCGGCGCATTGCGGTCCCAGAATTCGAGGCGGTCCTTGCCGAGCCACCGGGCCTTAAGCGCGTAATAGCGATGCGAGATGCGCGGATAGTGCTCGCGCACGGCGGCAACCAGCGCCTCCACCACCTCGGGCTCGACGTTGTTGGCGAGATGGCGCGCGTCGGCGACGTCCTGAAAACCACGCCAGCGGTCCGCGATTTCGCGGTCTTTGGACAGCGTGTTGGTAATGAGCGTGAACAGCGGCATATTGGCCTTGAATACCGTCGTCAGCACTTCGGCCGACCTTGCGCCGTTGGCCTCATCCGGATGGAGCATCATGAAGTTGAGCGTCGGCTCGAGCGGAAGATGCTCGCCGTCGACCTCGAAGCGCAGCCCGCCATGGTCTCGCTGAACAGGCGGCTCCAGCCGCCGCGCCCGGTGATGTTCTTCTCACGGAACAGTCGCTCCAGCTCGTCGGAAAGCTGATAAGGTCTTTCCTTGCGCACCTCCTCCAGCCACGGGCGGAAATGGTCGAGCGGCGGCTCGTTCATCAGCCGCTCGATCAGCGCATCGTCGATGCGGTTGATCTCCAGCGTCAGGAACAACAATGTCGCGCCGATATTGGTTAGCTTTTCCTGAATGTCGCCGAAGAATTTCGCCCGTGCCGGATCATCGACCTTGGTGACATAGTTCAGATAGGCGAAGGCGCCGATGCGGCCGAGCAGGTCCTGAAGCCGTTCATAGTCCTTAAGGCAATCGTAAAGCCCTTTGCCGCCCTCTTTCACCGCAAGATCGGCAAGCTTGCCTTGATAACGCGCCGCGAACGCGTCAGCCGTTTCGGCGCCATTCTGCAGATCGGTCTTGAGTTCAGGCGCGTCGGCCGAGGGGTAAAGATCGCCAAGGTCCCATGCAGGCATCTCGGCCGTGGTCTCACCGCCAAAGCCGCTTTGCGCGGGATCGAGCGCGGCATATGGTGCTTCGATAAAGGCGCCTTTGAAATCCGAATTTGCCGTCATGCCGGCCCCGCTCCTGTGAGTTGTGCTGACGCGGTGTGCTAACATGAGCACGCCCACGGGCAATGTCAAAGCGGCTTCTCGGCGTGAAGCAATGCCGCTGCGGCGAGGCGCGCATGTTAGGCCCGCCCCCCGATGTTGAGCGTCCGCCGGCTCCGCAGAAGGCTCGATATATCCTCGTTCAGCCTGTCTTTACGCTTCTCTGCCACAATCCTGGGTTGATACTCCGGCATTTCCTCGCGCAATCGCGTCTGCCGGCCCTCTGACGCCTTGTTGAGTTTTGCGTATGCCCCAAAGCGTTCTAATCGTGCACAGCGATTCGGCCGAGAGCCGGCGACTTGCCGAAATCGTCTCCCGGCTGGGTCTCACCGCCCGGTTCGAAGCCGGGAGCATGGCGGCCGTCGAGCCGGATCGCGACGATATGCCCAGCCTCATCGTCCTCGATCTTGCAACGATGCCTCTGCCTGATGCAGTTTCCTCGGTCCAGCGCGCACGCAAGGTGTTCGGCGTCCCGGTCATCGCGCTTGCCGATCCTCAGATTCCGGGAGCCGGCAAAGAGGCGCTCGAAGCCGGCGTCTTCGATGTCATCGCCAAGCCGGCAATCACCGAGCGGGTTGAAAGCGCGATCCGCAACGCACTGAAGATCACGGCGCTCGAAGAGGAAATCGCCCGCATCCGCCGCGAGCTTGGCCAGCCGCATTTTTCCGACCTCGTCGCGCTCTCCTCGGAGATGCAGCGCGCCGTCACGCTGGCGCAGCGCGCCGCCAATCTCGATCTGCCGGTGCTCCTCGAAGGCGAGCCAGGAACCGGCAAGGAGGTGTTCGCGCGGATCATCCGTGCGGCGAGCAACCGCGCCGCCGGTCCGTTCGTCGTGCTGCGCTGCGGCGGCCGCGCCAATCTTACCGATGCCGGCAATGCGGATAGCAGCGTCGCCCTCATCGAGAATAGCTGGGCGGATGCCCAGGACGGCGTTCTCTTCATCGAAGAGATCAGCGACCTGCTACCGGCCGGTCAGGAAAAGCTGGCTGAATACCTCGTCGCGCAAGGCCTTGGCCTCGACCATCGCGATAAGAGCGTCAGGCTCATTTGCAGCAGCACCAAGAACATCGTCGAACGCGTGCGCAAAGGCGAGTTCCGCGAAGATCTGTTCTACCGGATCAACGTCTTCCCGATCTGGCTTCCGCCTCTGCGCGACCGCGTCGAAGATATCCCGGCCCTTGCTCAGCATTTCTTAAGGCAGGTCATTGCCGAAGAAGGCAGACGCATCGACGATATCGACGACGCGGCCTTGGCGCTGCTCAAAGCTTATGTCTGGCCCGGCAATGTGCGCCAGCTCGAGAACGCCATTTTTCGTGCCGTAGTGCTTGCCGAGGACGACCGGCTGACGATCGAGGAATTCCCGCAGATCGCTGCGCAGGTGCCTGGCTTCAGAGCCGGCATCCCGCCAGCGCCGTCATTCGCCTCTCGGCCTCGCTATGAGGGACCGGCGATGATCGGCGGAAGCCTGCCCTCGACACGCCCGATCGCGCTCGCGGCGATGGCGAACGGCACCATGCTCGGTATTCCTGCCCTTACAGCGGAAGGCGAGGTCAGACGGCTCGATGAGATTGAAGCCGATCTTATCAGGCTGGCACTCGGCCATTATCGCGGACACATTACCGAGGTTGCCCGCCGCTTGGGCATCGGCCGCTCGACGCTCTATCGCAAAATGCGTGAATTCGGCCTTGCTCTGCGTCACAATTAAGTGACGCTGACCCATTCCGTCTGGTTGGGCTTGCGAAAGCGCTTCCGTTTCGTCGAAAATGCCTGCATGGAAATCCGTAGGGGGTATTACGGCTGCCCGTGGGGATTGGGACGACAGGCACGAGGGGTTTATGATCGAATTTCGCTGGCCGGCACGCGCTTTTTTAGCACTCACATTTGGATGCGCCTCGACGATGACCGCGCAAGCCGTCGAGCCGGATGGGCCGGACAAGCTCATCACGCGAATGGACGCAACCCTGATCGATCTGCGGGACGAGCTCGATGGCACCACGAAGAAAAAGCCACCTGTCTCCAGAGAGACGGCCAAGGGGCTGAAGGAGTACTATTTCGAGCCCGGCGCCAAGCCCCTATGGGTCGGCAATAACGGCCTGAACCGGAAGTCCGCCGCAAGCCTGAAGATGGTCTTCGATCGTGCCGATAGCTTTGGCCTTGATCCGAAGGACTACGCGGTCGTTGATGGGTCACGCTTTGCGGCCTATTCCGGCTATCCCGCCGAGTGGCTTGCGGACGCCGAAATCAGGATGAGCGCCGCCGCCGTTACCTACGCCAGCTATGCCGAGGCCGGCCGGGTTGTACCGACTTCAATCGACCCAGAATCTCTGGACCTGAAGCCGGCAAGACCTGCGCCGCGCGCAGTGTTGAAGTCGTTGGCCGATGCTAAGGACATCGCCTCGCAACTTGAGAGCTATAACCCGACCCAGCCTCAATTCAAGGCCCTAAAAAAGAAGCTCGCAGAAGCAAGAGGCGCGATCAAATCCGGAGCCCTACCGGTACGCATCCCCGACGGGCCAGCCCTGGGCCCCGCGACGTACCATCCGCAGATCGCCATTCTTCGCGAGCGATTCTCGGTCCCCCCATCCGCGAATGCTCCGCACGGAAACCCGGTCGAATATTACGATGAGGCACTCGCCGAAGCGGTTCGGGCGTTTCAGGAAAGCAAAGGGCTCCAGGCGGACAGTGTCGTTGGACGCGACACGCGCGACGCGCTGAACCAAGGCACGGTCGCAGTCGACGTCAAGACACTGATCTCAAATATGGAGCGCTGGCGCTGGGAGCCGCGCGACCTCGGCGAAAAATACGTCTTCGTCAACATTCCCGAATTCAAATTCCGTCTGGTGAGCAACGGCAAGGTCATTCACGAAGAACGCATCGTCGCGGGTTCGCCGCAGCATCCGACGCCGATCTTCTCGGACGAGATGGAGGAGGTCGTCTTCAATCCCTATTGGTATGTACCGCAATCGATCCTCGTGAAAGAGATCATACCGATGGTTTTGAACAATCCCGACTATCTGTCGCGGAACAATCTCGAGGTGATTTGGCTCGGCCAGCGTACCGTCGATCCCTATATGGTTGACTGGTATCAGGTGAACCCGGCTAAGGTCACGCTGCGCCAAACGCCGGGAACCGCCAATGCGCTCGGCCAGGTCAAGTTCAACTTTCCGAACAAACATTCCGTCTATATGCACGACACGCCGACCAAATATCTGTTCGACCGTCCGGTGCGCGCCTATAGCCACGGCTGCATGCGCGTGCGCAACCCGCTCAAATTCGCCAAACTGCTGCTCGCCGATCAGGGCTGGACCGATGACCGCATCCAGCAGACCCTGCTGACCGCCTCTGATGATCATGTGAAGCTGGCCAAGCGGATTCCGGTCCACATTGCCTATTTTACCGTCTGGGTGGATGAGAACGGCGAACTCCGGTCCTATCGTGATATTTATGGCTTCGACACCGCCACCAAAGTGGCGCTCAAACTCGAACCGGCAAAGGTGATCGCTTCAAAGAGCCAGGATTTCGATGCCGGCGAGCGAGGCCTGCAGAACTAGGCTCGACGTCACAATTCGATCTTCACGCTGCCTGCGTCCCGCCTTCTGAGCGGCCGCGCCGAGCCTCGCCCCGGGGCAGAGATATCCACAAGTTGCCCAAAGGCGACGCCGCCATGTTTTCCCCGCATTTCCACAGATACTAATTTTTAACCACACGCCGCCGAAGATCGAGTCGCCTGTTCACGGGGCGAGTACGGTGCGACGGATGCGTTGGGTTTTTGGGCAAATAGAGATCGGTTTCTTCAGATCCGATCGAGAGGGAAACTTGGTCACGTCTCCTTTCGGCCTTGAGCTGAGCCGGCGCGGATGGATTGCGTTTGCAATGCTCACCACTCTTCGCCTTTCGCTTCTTTCTCCCGCGGTGCGACCGCCGAGGAACGAAAGATCGAATTCTACAACATCCACACAAAGGATAACATTTCGATCGTCTATAAGCGGGACGGAAAATTTATTCCGGAAGCTTTGCAGAAGTTGAATTACTTCATGCGCGACTGGCGCAAGAACGAGACGATCAAAATCGATCCGGATCTCTTCGATCTGATCTGGGAGATTCATCAGGAGCTTGGCTCGAAGCAGCCCGTCAACCTGATTTGCGGCCATCGCTCCGGCGCGACGAACGAAATGCTCCGGCGGACACGCGGCGGACAGGCGAGGGCGAGCCTGCATATTACCGGCCAGGCCGCCGACATCCAGTTCCCTGACATTCCGATCAAACAGCTGCGGAATTCCGCCTTGATTCGTGAGCGGGGCGGCGTCGGTTACTATCCGACCTCGGCCATCCCCTTCGTCCATGTCGATACCGGACGGGTCCGGCACTGGCCGCGCCTGCCGCGTCAGGAGCTTGCCATTCTCTTTCCCTCCGGCCACTCCGGATATATCCCGGCGGATGGCAGGCCGCTGACGAAGCAAGATTTCCAGATGGCGCTCGCCAATCTGGAGAAGAAGGGCGGCGAGTTGCCGACCGCCTTGCAGCGCAGGCTTGAGAATGGCGGTCAAGGCCGTACGATCCTTGCCCGCCTCGCTCCGGACATGCTGCCCGCGGTGGTTAGGCCGGGGGCTGAGCCGAAGCCTCATATGCTTTTGGCAAGCCTTACGCCCTTTGCAGGGTTCGGCGATGGTCGGCCGGAAAAAAAGCCTGACGGCCCCGACCCGCTCATCCGCTCGGGCACACAGCAGACGGCGGCCGCGCCCGATGCCGATGTCTTCAAACGTGATTTCCTGGCGAAGGCGCCGACGGAAAACGTGCCCGACGATGAGATCGCCGGATCGCCTGATTATGATGACGACCATCCGGACGAACTCGACTATCAGCCCTTCCCGATACTGCCGCTCATGGTCGATACGCCTGTTGCGTCGATGGATCTGAGCGGGGATGCGCCGGCTCTGAGCCTGTCGAAGGTGCATATGATGTTCGCCGAAACCCGCGAGATGTATCAGATCGAGTTCCAGCCGGGCCTGCAATTTGCGCAGCTGTTCTGGGCGCAGCGTTTCCATGGAACGGCAGTCAATACCGCGCTTAAGCGGCTGGCCCGCGACAACGAGCCGCGAGCCGTGCAGACAGCGGAAGCGACAAGGACAGCCCGCAAATAACGCGACAGCCGCCGTCGGATCGGCCCCCGCCGCTTCGCGTGCTGTCACTGTTTGCTTTCGAGTCCGCCGATCATGCCGAGTGCGTGCATATAGGTGGCGAGCAGCGCCTCCTGCTCCATTCTCTCATGATCGTCCTGCTTGCGCATGCGGATGATGGCGCGCAGCGCCTTGGTATCGAAGCCGGTCGATTTCGCCTCGGCAAAAACCTCGCGAATGTCGGCGCTCAGCGCGGCTTTTTCTTCCTCTAACCGCTCGATCCGCTCGATGAACGCACGCAAGCGGTCTTTGGCGCTGCCCTGCAAACTTTCGGCCGGCGCGGATTCCTCGATCATTTCGGCGATAGCCATGAGCTTCTCCCCATTTCGTTGCGGCGCCGCGATTCGGCCCGGGAAATATCTGCGAGGAGGCTAGGAAACTCGCACGCCCGGCTCAAGCCGGGCGACGGATTTATCCCATTTTGCAAATGCTTGCGGATAACCGTGAAAAAAAGCTCGTAGCGAATTTCTGGGGCAGTACCGACCCTTTAGTGATTTTCCCGCCCGCCGCGGTCTCGAACCGGCCGAGCTGATCTGGCGTCGCCTCTTGCTGGTGCAGCGCCTTCCACTCGTCGTAAGGCATGCCGTAAATGATTTCACGAGCTTCGTCTTTCGACAGCTCAACGCCCTTTTCGCGCGCTGCGTCCTGATACCAGTTGGACAGGCAGTTGCGGCAGAACCCGGCCAAATTCATCAGATCGATATTCTGAACGTCGGCGTGATCGCGCAAATGCTGAAGCAGCCTGCGAAATGCGGCGGCTTCCAACTCGGTCGCCAGTTTCGGGTCGATGTCGGTCTTTTCCATGCCATCCTTCCTCCCGCCCTCCCCGTTCGCGCTCGCCGCGCGGTCGGTCCGGGATCCATAATGCCGGATGGTATGGAATGTGGCGTCGGCATTCCGTTTGGCAAGAAGGCCGCGCAGAATTCCGGCGAGCCGCTCGCCCCACGCGGCCTGCCCGGCCTCGTCGCGGATGAGGTCCTGGCGAACCTCGATCAGCGCGTTCGCCAGCCCTCGCGTCGTTGCGTGCTGATGGATGCAGTCGCCCCGCAGTGCGCCGGCATAGGGCTCATTATCGCCGACGACTAGCGCGGCGTCAGCGCACAGCGCATCCAAGAGAGGAATTGCGAGCCGAGGGTCGTTGTCCCAAAGCACGCCGGCATGCCAGGGCCGCATCCAGCCGCGCCAGTTTTCCGTGAAGCTGTGCACCGAGAAGATCAGCGGCGGCCTGCCCGCAGCGATCATGGCGTCGATCATTTCATCGATGGCGCGATGATAGGGCCGGTAGAACGCGTCGATCCGCTTTTTCCGCTCGGCCGCAGTCATGCCGGTATTGCCTGGCACCATCGCGCCGTCGGAAATGCGCATGATAAGGGTCGGATCGTCCTCGCCGCGATTCGGGTCGATCAGGAGGCGCGAGTAACGGGTCAGAATTGCAGGCGCGCCGAGAATAAGGGCCATCGACTGCGAGATTCCCGCCGCCCCCGGATCGTAGGCGATATGGCGCTCAAGCTGCGAAGGTGGTAAGCCGAGCGTATCGTAGCCCGGCGGAAAGGCATTGGCGGCATGATCGCAGACGATCAGAATCCCGCTGGTGAGCGAGCCCGGTAAAATAATGTAGGGTGCATCGGCTGGTAGCGAAACAGCCGTGCCGGTCTTTGGCACCGTGTGAAGCATGGCGTAGATATAGACGCCGCCCTATTGTGCGGCTAGAGCACGAAAGGCCCTTCCTGCTGTTTTTCAACGGGATTGGCTTTTTTGCACAATTGATGCATGAGACGCTCTGCAAATGCTCAAAAGCGTGCATTTCGGCACATGATGCAGGCAGATCACAGGACCATCCTCCGGTCGATCTTCGACGCGGCCGTTTCCGCTGCGCAGCCCGGCCGATGCCTGCCGCCGCATTTTCCGCCACCACCTCAAAACGGACGGTTAATCGTTCTCGCATGCGGGAAGGCCGCGGCGGCGATGGCGCAATCCGCGGAGCGGCATTATGCCGCCGCTATCGCCGAAGGCCGCGTCACGGGACTTGCCGTCACCCGCAACGGTTACGCGCTGCCGCTTCGCGCGTTCACGCTCATCGAAGCGGCACATCCGGTGCCAGATGAGACCAGCGTAAACGCCGCCAGCCGCGCGCTCGCCCTTGCCGAGCAAGCCGGCAAGACCGATCTGGTTCTCGCCCTCATCTCCGGCGGTGCCTCGGCGCTATGGGCCGCACCCGTCGATGGCGTGACGCTCGCCGAAAAGCAGGACCTTACGCGCGCGCTGCTGAGAGCGGGAGCGCCGATCAGCGCGATGAACTGCGTGCGCAAGCATCTCTCGCGCATCAAAGGCGGGCGGCTCGCGCGCGCTGCGTTCCCGGCGCGGATCGTCACGCTCGCGATCTCCGACGTGCCCGGCGATGCGCCCGACACCATCGGTTCCGGGCCGACCGTTGCTGATTCGACCACGCTTGCCGATGCGAGCGCCGTCATCGAAAAATACCGGCTCCGGCCGGCGCCTTCGATCGAAGCCGCTCTTCTTGACCCACGCAACGAAACGCCGAAGCCGGGCGATCCGGCTTTCGCCGCCGCCGACTTCATCCTCGCCGCCGCGCCGAAAGACGCGCTCCGGGCCGCGGCGGATAAGGCCGCCGAGTTCGGCTATGAGCCGGTCGTTCTTGGCGACGCCCTGGAGGGGGAGGCCCATGAGGTCGCCCGTGATCACGCCGCGCTAGCTTTGGAGATGCAAAGAGGCGGGCGGCGCATCGCCATTCTCTCGGGTGGCGAGCTGACGGTGACGATCAAAGGCGGTGGCCGCGGCGGCCCCAATCAGGAATATGCTCTGGCCCTCGCGCTGGCGCTCGGCGGAGCGCCCGGCATTTTTGCCCTTGCCGGCGATACGGACGGCATTGACGGGGGAAGCGGCCGCGCCGATGATCCGGCCGGCGCATTCATTATGCCGAACACAGTTGCACGAGCGCGCGTTCAGGGACAGGATGCGGCAATATTTTTGACAAAAAACGATTCCACCGGATTCTTCGAGATGTTAGACGACCTGATCATAAGCGGGCCAACATTCACCAACGTGAACGATCTGCGCGTGATCCTGGTCGAGCCGGCATGACGCGCAACAGCGTAAATCCTGCAAATCGTGGAATTGCGATGAAGAGACACAACTTGGGCCGTATCGTCATTGTTCTTGGCATCTTCGCTGCCGCCATGCTCGGCCTTGCAGCGCCGGCCAGGGCCGACCTCAAACTCTGTAACACCACAACAAGCCGGGTCGGCGTTGCCATCGGCTATAAGGACGAAAAAGGCTGGGTCAGCGAAGGCTGGTGGAACGTCGCGTCTCAGACCTGCGAGGTGTTGCTGAAGGGGTCTTTGGTCGCGCGCTACTATTATATTCATGCCGTCGATTATGATCGCGGCGGCGAATGGGGCGGTCCGTCCTTCATGTGCACGGCGGACAAAGCATTCACGATCAGGGGCGTCGACGATTGCCAGTCGCGGGGGAATAAGCGCTCGGGCTTTTTCGAGGTCGACACGAATGAGGAGCGGGATTGGACCGTCCGGCTGACGGATCCAGGCGACAATGGAACGGCAACGCAATGATTCGGCAGCGGCGCGTCAAGATCATCGCAACGCTTGGGCCGGCATCGTCTCAACCGGAGATGATCAAGCGGCTGTTCGAAGCAGGCGCCGACGTGTTCCGCATCAATATGAGCCATGCCTCGCGCGAGGATCTGCGCGAGCGTCACACCACCATCCGCGCCATCGAGCGCGACGTGAACCATCCGATCGGCATCCTCTGCGACCTGCAGGGACCGAAGCTCCGCGTCGGCCTCTTCGGCGAGCGCGCCGTGGTACTCCCGGCGGGAGCGCATTTCAGCTTCGACAGGAATGAGGCGCCCGGTGATGCGGCCCGCGTGTTCCTGCCTCATCCGGAGATTTTCGACAGCATCGAGCCCGGCCATCATCTGCTTCTCAATGACGGCAAGCTGCGTTTCGTCGTCACCGCGAAAACCGCGGAGCGGATCGATACAAAGGTGCTGATCGGCGGCGAGCTGTCCAGCCGCAAGGGTGTCAGCCTTCCCGACACGCTTCTTCCGCTCAGCCCGCTCACCGAGCGCGACCGTGAAAATCTCGAATATGCCGCCAATCTCGGCGTGGACTGGATCGCGCTCTCCTTCGTGCAGCGCGCCGAGGACATCATCGAAGCCAAACAGCTCATCGACGGACGCGCCGCCGTGATGTCGAAAATCGAGAAGCCCGCCGCCGTCAAAAACATCGACGGCATCATGACGGAGTTGGACGCGCTGATGGTTGCGCGCGGTGATCTCGGCGTCGAGCTGCCGCTTCAGCAGGTTCCCGGCGTCCAGAAGCGCCTGACGCGGCTTGCACGTCTGCATGGAAAGCCCGTGGTGATCGCAACGCAGATGCTGGAATTGATGATCAGCGCGCCGGTTCCAACCCGTGCAGAAGTCTCGGACGTGGCAACCGCCGTATTCGAGGGCGCCGACACAGTGATGCTGTCCGCCGAGTTGGCTTCAGGCCAGTTCCCGATCGAGGCGGTCGCAACGATGAACAGCATCGCGATGGAGGTCGAGGAGGACCAGCTCTACGACCAGAGCATTCACAGTCAGAGGCCCGAGACGGACGCCTCTTCGGCCGATGCAATCAGCGCCGCGGCCTGTTCAATCGCCCAGGATGCGGGCCTTTCCGCGATCATCTGCTACACCTCAACCGGCGCGACGGCGCTGCGCGTCGCCCGCTATCGGCCGCGGCAGCCGATCCTCGCGCTTTCAACGAGCAAGGCAACAGCCCGCCGCCTGACCGTTGCCTGGGGGCTTCACTGCGTGCTGACGGAGGACCCGCATTCGGTTGCAGATATGGTCACGCGCGCGTGCAAATTCGCGGCGCTTGAAGGCATGGCAAAGCTGGGCGACAAAGTCATCGTCTCGGCAGGGCTGCCATTCGGCACACCCGGCGCAACCAACATGCTGCGGATTGTCCGGATTGAGGCCCAGGCGATGCGCGCGGCTCAGGCGTTGCAGGACGCGGGTTCGACCTTCGCCTGACGCGTTGCCACCGCAGCATGTCCGTCTTCACGAAGACAGGCTTTTCGCAGCTCGCTTTAGATCCCCTGCCCGTCAACCTCGCGCGACAGCTCCTCGATGGCCTGCTTGGCGGACTTCAGATGCGGATTGATGGCAAGCGCCCGCCGCGTCACCTCAAGCGCGGCCTTCTTGTGGCCGGTCTCGCGAAGAATGATGCCCATCCCTTCGATCGCCTTGAAATGCCGAGGATCAAGCGCCAGAACATGCCTCAGCTCGCGCATCGCATTGGTATAGTCTTCTTGGAGGAAATAGATCGTCGCGAGCTGATTCCAGCCCTCGACGAAGCGCGGCTCCGCCTCGGTCAGCGCGGTCAAGATCTGCGTGGCCAGATCGTATTTCTGGGATTTGAGGGCGATGCCGGCCCGCTGCATCAGCAGGTCCGCCGTATCGCTGCTCGGACTGCGCCCAGATCTTCTCGATCGCCGAAACGATCAAATCCGCCGACTCATCGCTATCGGCCTTTTGAAGCTGGTCATAGAGAGAGGACAGCAGCTCCTGCCGCGCCTTGCGCAGCGACTGATTAGGATGCGCAAGCGACTTGAGCGGAGGAAGCTTCGAGGGCGGCTGAGGCTCAGCGGCAAAGGATGCGGAGGAAAGCGATCCTGCAAGCCCGAGCACAAGGACCGCGACGCAGAATGCATGCAATGCGGGTTTGAAGCTCATAACATCAGTCAAGCACATAAACGGCCGGTGTCAATCGCGATGTGCCCGGAGCGACAGGAGGAGCATTAGCCCTGGCGGGCTTTGTAGCGTTTGATCGTCTTATTGATCACGTAAAGACGGCCGCGGCGGCGGACGACGCGATTGTCGCGGTGTCGCTTTCTGAGCGATTTGATCGAATTCTTAATCTTCATGACAATTTTAAATGCCCCGCTCGCGCCAACGCACCCCGGCTGGCAGCTCGAAGCATCCTCTCATCGGTGGAAATCCGCTCAGGCGCGACACTAGTAAGGCACATGAGCATTGTCAACTCGCGCTTGGCCGGACAAAGGCCGAACGTGCGGGAAATCTGCGAGTTGGAGTTCGCCGCAATTATTGCCCGGCCAACGCGCTCAGGCGCTCGCGAGCGCCATCCTGACCAAGTTCAGCAGCGATCCGATACCATTTTTTCGCTCTTTCGGGATCGGGTCTGATGCCGCCCAGCGTGGCCATGGAGCGGAAGAATTGAGGATCATAGGTCTGTGCGAGCGCAAGCGCGCCTTTGCCGCTGCCTCTCCTGGCAATGTGTTCGAGAAACAGACGCGCGCTGGCGATGTCGCCATCGGCAAGGATCTTCATCGCCCGTTCCATCATCTCCGCTTCCTCCTGCGGAGTGATTGTCACCTCAGGCGGCCCGCTCAGCCCCGCAGGCAGCGCCTGCTCGCCTTCAGGCGCCTCGCGAATTGGCTCCGAAGCGGGCGGCGCCGCCGTAAGCAGGCGTTCGCCGGGTGCCGGTCCGCTCCTCGCGCTCGCGACCGATCCGGTTTCGGCGGGCGCAATAACGTTCGCCCCGCTGAGGCTGACCAACATCGTGTGACTTTCGACCGGCTGGTTGCGGCCTTTGACAAGAAGGACCTCCAGCTTGAATTTGCCCCGATAATCACCCGGCGGTACGAGCTTGAGATCGGCGACGTCTTTCAGCGAGACCGCCCAGGAGTCCTTGAGACGGAAACCCGCCGAGAACGAGAAATTCTCGGGCAAACCGCGGAACATCAGGAAGGAATAATCCGCCGCATCGACCTGTCTGACCTTAATCTTGACGGGAATGGGCGAGCTGGGATCGCCTGAAATATTTTCGACCACGAGGCCGTCCGCGCCCGGACCGGCGACCTCGACCACTTCCCGGCTGCCATTGCTCAGGGCATTGAGTTGATCGATCGAAGCAACCGCCGCAAGCTGGGCGATCGGCCGCGCGGAGCCTTGCGCACTGTCAGCCTGAACCGCCGGCGCATTCCCGCCCGCCTGGGCCGCTTGCGTCGTCACCGCCTTTACGCCGCTCGATCCCGCGCCTTTGTGGACCATAGTCGTAAGCAGCGCGGTCGCTCCAGCGGCCAGCGCACATACGAGCAGGATGGCCGCTCCGCCGGAGAAACCCCGGCGGCGGCCCTCTTCCGCGCTGGAGAAAACCGGTGACTGTCCTCGGCCGGCCGACTCCGATCCGGCCGCGGCCGGAATCGGGGCGAGCGCCCGCGATCCCAGCACCATGCGTCCCGCAGGCCGCATGACGCGGCCTATGTGGAAAGTGTCCGCGATGATCGGCTCCGCCGCCGGGTCCGGCTCTCCCGGATCAGCGCCTTCGTTCCGGGGGGCGTCGTCCGCAAGTCTTCGCAACCCGATCAGACAGACGCTGCGGCTTCGAAGCCGTCGCGGCAAACGAATTGGATTGCGGGTTATCTTCAAGATCTTCCGCCATGTTTCTCTCCAACGAGAAGGTCGCCTGCCCGGTCTTCATTCCGCCCCGTGAGACGAGACCCTTTGAGGGGCAGTCCTACCACCTTCCGTCTTCTGGATGGCCGTTACCGTAAAACGGCTCGCACCGATCCAGCACTCCCTATGCCCAGGGCGAACATTGCCACATCAACGCCCAAACATTCCACACTTTTTATGAAGCTGATGCGGGTGAACGGACCGCTTGCGAAGAGATAGAGAAGATTACGATTTGCCAAATCCGTTACTCTACGCGGCCGGCACGTCAGGCATCCGCTCAAAACCGCAATCACAGCTATGATTTTGCTGCGTCATTGCATAATGAATAGGCCGCAAAAACGGCGAGAATCTGGTTGCGCGTGGCCCGGCGGCACGCCAAGGCCACAAAATATGCAGCAAAAAGCCGTTCTTTCAGGGGGATGGTGGACGCGACTGGGATCGAACCAGTGACCTCTACGATGTCAACGTAGCGCTCTACCGCTGAGCTACGCGTCCAATGCGGGAAGGTGGCCGTCAAGACCTGCCTGGCCCGATTTGCATAGCACGCGCCTTTCGCGCCAGGCAAGCCGGTTTGAACGCCATCGACGCTTGTCTTGATTTCGCTTCTGCGCCATCAATCCCCATCTAACAGAAGCCACTCGAAATCAGCGCGATACGATGTTCACCAAAAGCTTTCGCCTCTTCTCAATTCTGGGCTTCCGCATCAGCATCGACCTCTCATGGTTCTTTCTGGCGGCGCTCATCATCTGGAGCCTTGCGACAGGGTTTTTCCCGCGACTTCCTCCCGGGCCGCAGCGCTACGGCCTACTATCTGATTTCGGCGGTGGCGGCAGCAGGGATGTTCGCTTCCATCGTCTATCACGAGCTTGCTCACTCGCTTGTCGCGCGTCACTATCGCATCAAAATCGCCGGCATCACGCTGTTCATCTTCGGCGGCGTCGCCGAGCTGGAAGATGAGCCGCCCACCGCGAAATCCGAATTCCTGGTCGCGATCGCCGGACCGATCGCAAGCCTCTCGCTAGCCGGCAGCCTCTGGCTCCTGCTGCAGATTCTCCCTGAAGCCACGCCAAGCTACGCTCTTATCGACTATCTCGCATTCATGAATATCGTGCTCGCGGTGTTCAATCTGATCCCCGCCTTCCCGCTCGATGGCGGCCGGGTGCTTCGCGCCATTCTCTGGTGGGCTCAGGGCAGCTTGCGCAAGGCGACCCGGATCGCCTCGACCCTCGGCGCGGCGCTTGGCATCGCGCTTGATGGTCTATGGCGCCTATAACAGCTATCAGGGCGTCCTCGATCGGGGGGATGTGGCAGATCCTGATCGGCTTTTTCATCTTCAGCGCCGCGGGCAATGCCCGGCGTCAGATGGAGGTCTTCGAGGTCTTGCGCGGCGTCAGCGTCGGCCAGCTCATGAAAGCGCCGCCGCCGAGCATTCCCGCCGATATCACCGTTGAGCGGGTTGCCCAACACCCTGACTTAAGCGGCCGGGACATCTCGCTGCCGGTCACGGATAACGGGCAGGTGATCGGCATCGTCGAGATCTCGGCGCTCGAAAAAATACCGCCGGAAAAGCGCGGCGAGGTAGCGATCCGTGCCATTACGACCGCCTTGACGGCGGATGAAACACTGAGCCCCGACGCGAGCGCAATCGCAGCCCTCCGCCAGCTCAGCCGGGCGCGCGGCAATCAGGCACTGGTCGTCAGGAACGGCCAGCTTGCCGGCTGGATCCACGGGCGCGATATTTTCGATTATATCAACAGCCATAAGCAGGGCGGCGGAACCGAGATCCAGCAGACCGCGGTTTGACGCCTCGCAGATAATCGGCGCACCATTAACTGCCGCTCGCGGACAGCCGCTCGTTGGGAACACCCGCCGCGTCGAGACTGGCGTGCAGCGCGCCGGCAGCTTCCGCAAGCATTGCTTCATCCACTGAGCGCAACACCAAATGCGTGCCGGGCCGGCCGTCTTCGAAATAGGGGTAGCTACCCATCTGCACGTCCGGGTAAGCGGTCTGAGCCGCCGACAGATAGCCGGCCACAGTGCCTTCCGGCGCCTTCACATGAATGGTGACCGAGATCAGCTTCGCGCCCGTTCTGAGACGGGGCGTCACAGCCGCCAGCATCGCCTCCATGATTTTCGGCACGCCGGCCATGACCACCACATTGCCGATCATGAAGCCGGGCGCCCGCGAAATCGGATTGTCGATCAGCTCGGCGCCTGCCGGAATGCGCGCCATGCGCAGACGGGCGGGGGTCAGATCGGCTTCGCCGAGCCGCTCGCGCAGCATGGCCCGGGCGCGCGGATCGATATCGATCGAAACGCCAAAGGCTTTGGCGACGGAGTCGGCCGTAATGTCGTCATGGGTCGGGCCGATGCCGCCGGTCGAGAAAACATAATCATAGCGCTCGCGGAGCGCGTTGAGCGCCGCAACGATCTCCTCCTCGACATCCGGCACGACGCGGACCTCGCGCAGGCGGATGCCGATCGCAGTCAGATGGTCGGCGATGGTGCCGATATTCTTATCCTTCGTCCGCCCGGAGAGGATCTCGTCGCCGATGACGAGGATCGCGGCGGTCACGATGTCGGGCTGCAAGGCGTCTCCTCACGGGAAAAGCTCGCGGTCACACTCTCGCTACAGCCCTTCCCCGGCGCGCGCAAGGATGGCTTGATGATCGGCGCCCCGGAGCCCGGCGCCATAGCTGTGGCGCCATCCGCCCGCGAGCCGTGACGCGGCGAAAGGCTCGGCGACTTCCGGTGGCGCATGCGCCGTCAGCAGCGCGGCGGCGGCGATCAGCGCAAGTCTCTCGATCAGCCAGCGGGCGTCGCTTTCAGGGATGGCGCGCGAGGCCAAGCGCCGTCTTGAGCTGATCCAGCGCGGCGCGAAGATGCGGCTGCTGCCCGGCCGCGGCTCGATCTCCGCGAGCACGGCATCGACCGCCTGCAGGCTCTTTCTGCATCACCCGGAGCAGGTCGAGGCACATCACATTGCCCGAGCCTTCCCAGATCGCATTCAGCGGCGCCTCGCGATAGGCGCGCGCCAACAGGCCCTCCTCGACATAGCCGTTGCCGCCCATGCACTCCATCGCCTCATAGGCGAAGGCCGGCACGGATTTGCAGATCCAGTATTTGGCAACCGGCGTCATCAGGCGGCGGAAGGCGGCCTCTTGCGCGCTCGCTTTCCGCGCGGTCGAAGCTGCGCGCAAGGCGCATGGCAAGCGCGGTCGCGGCTTCGGAGTCGATCGCCAGATCGGCGAGGACATTGGCCATCAGCGGCTGATCGATCAGCTTGCGTTGAAACACCGTGCGGTATTTGGCGTGCCGAACCGCGTTGGCCAGCGTGAAGCGCATCAGCGCGGCGGAGGAGACGGCGCAGTCGAGCCGGGTCAGGGTCACCATCTCGATGATCGCCGGAACGCCGCGACCTTCCTCGCCGACAAGCGTTGCCTCGGCGCCGAGAAACGTCACCTCCGAGGAGGCGTTGGAGCGGTTGCCGAGCTTGTCCTTCAGCCGCTCGATCCGGATCGCGTTGAGACTGCCGTCGCGCGGAAGCGCGGCATGAAGAAGCAGGAGAGCCCGTTAGGCGCCTGCGCCAGCACGAGGAAGGCGTCGCACATCGGCGCCGACATGAACCATTTATGCCCGGTAATGCTGTAGAGCCCGCTCGCCCAAAGGCTCGCGCCGCGGTGACGTTGGCGCGGACATCGGTGCCGCCCTGCTTCTCCGTCATGCCCATGCCGATAGTGATCGAGGTCTTGCCGTCGATCGGCTGAAAGGACGGGTCGTATTCGCGCGACAGGATTTTCGGCATCAGCCGCTGCAGCAAGGCTCGGTCGAGCGCGCAGAGTCGCAACCGCCGCATGGGTCATGGTGATCGGGCACATATGCCCGGCTTCGGCCTCGCGACACCATATAGAGGCCTGCCGCCCGCGCCACGTGAACACCCGGACGCCGCGGACGCCCGGCAGCGGCGTCCTCCCAGCCCCGGCAGTGCAGGCCATGGCGGAAGGAGATCGCCATCAGCTCGTGATAGGCCGGGTGGAATTCGACCCGGTCGATTCGCCTGCCCTTCTGATCGATCAGCCGCGGCTTCGGCGGATTTTCATTCGCCAGCCGGCCGAGCTCCAGCACATGCGGCGCTTCCGGCGATCCGCCCCAGTTGATCGAGCTCGTCATTTGCCCAACCCGCGCCTTCGCGCAGAGCCGCCTCCCGCAACGGCCGGTCGGTCGCAAAAAGATTGACGTTCTCGAAAATGGGGCTCTGATTGAGGCCGGCATCGGCGGCGGTCGCCGCGAGAGACGAGGCCATGCGATCGGTGTTCTGCATTTCTGCGGACGAAGCTCCCTAGCCCGATCATCCTGCTTGCGGGCGTTTATGGCTCTCATTATAACAGCGCCTCAATGAATATCGCGCCAGCGTCTCAAAAATTCTCGTTCCCACACAAACATCTGCTCGGGATCAAAGGGTTGAGCCCGGCAGAAATTGTCGGCCTCCTAGATTTGGCCGACGCCGAAGCCGAGTATAACCGGCGTGTCACTCAAAAACGCGACATTCTTCGCGGCCGCACCCAAATAAATCTGTTTTTCGAAGCTTCGACGCGCACGCAGAGTTCGTTCGAGCTGGCCGGCAAGCGGCTTGGCGCCGATGTCATGAACATGGCGGTCAAAGCCTCCTCGATCGAGAAAGGGCGAGACGCTGCTCGACACCGCCGTGACCCTCAATGCCATGCGGCCCGACATGCTCGTCGTCCGGCACAATGCTGCCGGAGCCGTCGAGCTTCTGGCGCGAAAAGTCGACTGCGCCGTCATCAACGCCGGCGACGGCGAACATGAGCATCCGACGCAGGCGCTTCTCGATGCACTGACGATCAGGCGCCGGAAGGGCCGCATCGAGGGTCTGACGATCGCCATCTGCGGGGATATTCTGCACAGCCGTGTTGCGCGGTCCAACATCCTGCTGATGACCGCCCTCGGCGCCCATGTCCGGGTCGCAGCGCCGTCGACGCTGCTGCCCCCCGCCGCCGACCGGCTCGGCGTCGAAGTCTTCACGAAGATGGAAAAAGCCGTTGCCGGCGCCGACATCATCATGATGCTGCGGCTTCAGCGCGAACGGATGACGACCTCGTTCGTGCCCTCGACGCGCGAATATTTTCACTTTTTCGGCCTGGACAATGACAAGCTCAAAAAAGCCCAGCCGGACGCGCTGATCATGCATCCGGGTCCGATCAACCGCGGCGTCGAAATCTCCTCCGCCGTCGCCGACCACCAGCGCAGCGTCATTCGCGAACAGGTGGAAATGGGCGTGGCCGTTCGCATGGCCGTGCTCCAGGTTCTTGCGCGCAATTTACCGACCTCGCCAGCACGATGATTGCTCCCGCCAGACCGCCGCAGCCACCGGGGCCGACCATTCTTGTCAACGCCCGTCTGTTCTGTCCCTTGACGGGACGTAACGAAACCGGGGGCCTGCGCATCGAGCGTGGCGTGATTGCCGATGTTGGCCCTCATTTGACGACGGACGCACAGTCCGGCGCGGATGCCGAGATCATCGACTGCGACAGCAAACTGCTGATCCCCGGCCTCATCGACATGCAGGTCTCAACCGGCGAGCCGGGTGAGGAACACCGGGAGACGCTGGCGACGGCAAGCCGCGCCGCGGCTGCCGGTGGCGTCACCACCATCATCTGCATGCCCGACACCAAGCCGGCCATCGACGATGTCTCGCTGGTCGATTTTATCGAGCGGCGCGCGCGCGACACCGCCATCGTCCATGTCCACCCGATGGCCGCCATGACCAAGGGCCTCGACGGTAAGGAGATGACCGAGATCGGCCTGCTGCGCCAGGCCGGGGCCCTTGCCTTCACCGACGCCAAGCGCAGCGTCGCCAACGCTTGTCTGATGCGCAATATTCTCAGCTACGCGCGCGATTTCGACGCGCTCATCGTGCACTTCACCGAAGACCCGAATTTGGCTGCCGCCGGCGTCATGAACGAAGGACAGGTCTCGGCAAGCCTTGGGCTTCCCGGTGCGCCTGCGGAAGCTGAAACCATCATGATCGAACGGGATCTGCGCCTCGTCGCTCTTGCCGGCGGGCGTTATCACGCCGCGAATATTTCCTGCGCGGCCTCGCTCGACGTCATCCGCAGGGCGCGGGCGGCGGGCCTCAATGTCACCTGCGGCGTCACCATCAATCACCTGACCCTCAACGAAAACGACATCGGCTCCTATCGGACCTATTTCAAGGTCAAGCCGCCGCTCCGCCCCGAAAGCGACAGGCAGGCCTTGGTCGAAGGCGTCAGGGATGGCGAGATCGACGTCATCGTCTCCGCGCACGACCCGCAGGACGTCGATGTCAAGCGGCGCCCCTTCGCCGAAGCTGCCGACGGCGCTCTCGGTGTCGAGACGCTGCTGCCGGCGGCGCTGCGGCTCTATCATAATGGCGTCGTCGACCTCCAGCCCCTTCTCGCCGCCATGACCATTCGCCCCGCTCAGCTTCTCGGCCTGCCCGGCGGTCGGCTCACGGTCGGCGCACCGGCGGATCTTTGCGTCCTCGATTTGGAAATGCCGTGGCGGGTCGACGCATCGGCGCTCGCCTCGAAGTCCAAGAACTCGCCCTTCGACGAAACGGTCCTCCAAGGCCGGGCCATGAAGACCTTCGTTGCCGGACGCTGCGTTTACAGCTATGCGGAGGATCCGCGCCGCGCCTAAAATGCAGGTCTTACTGACAAAACCCGGTCCCGACATGTCCTTTGCAACCGCTGAATCGAGTGGCCCGATCGCCGCCGCATTGGCGTTCGGCTATGCGCTGGGGTCGATCCCGTTCGGGTTGCTGATCACCCGGCTCGCCGGCCTCGGAGACATCAGGGCGATCGGCTCCGGCAATATCGGCGCCACCAATGTCCTCAGAACCGGCAAATGGGGTCTCGCGGCGCTGACGCTGCTCAGCGATATCGGCAAGGGCGCGGCTGCGGTGCTGATTGCCGGCCAATGGGGTACGGAACCTGCGCTTGCGGCTGGCCTCGGGGCTTTTCTTGGCCACCTCTTCCCGGTCTGGCTCCGCTTCAAAGGCGGAAAAGGCGTCGCCACCTATCTTGGCGTACTGGCAGGCCTCGCCCCCTTCGCGGCCTTCGTTTTCGGTGCAATCTGGCTCTCGGTGGCCTGGCTCAGCCGCTACTCGTCGCTCGCCGCGCTCACCGCCTCGGCGGCGACGCCGATCGCCCTCGCTGTCCGAAGCAACTGGGGCGCGGTAGGTCTTTTCACGGTGCTGACAATCCTCGTCTTCATTCGCCATCATGAGAATATTTCGCAACTCATGAAAGGCGAGGAAAGCAAAATTGGCGCTCGAAGAGCTTGAGACGTCCCCCGGAACGGCGCGCGGAGCTGGGACGATCCGGCTCAGCGATGAGGAGAAGCTGGCCTGGATTCGGCTGATCCGGACCGAAAATATCGGCCCGATCACTTTTCATGAACTGATCGCGCATCTCGGCAGTGCCAGCGCAGCGCTCGACGCCATTCCCGAGCTGTGCCGGCGGGGAGGGACATGCATCGTTCGCCAACCCTACCCAAAAGAGCTGGCCGAGCGGGAATGGGAGGCGGCTGAACATGCCGGCGCGCGGATCCTCGCCTTCCCGGAAACGGACTATCCGCCCTTGCTGAAGCAGATCGCCGCAGCACCACCAATCCTTTACGCAAAAGGTCGGCCGGAATTCGCAGCCGGGAACACCGTTGCGATCGTCGGTTCGCGGAACGCCTCGGCGGTCGGGCGGCAGTTCGCCTCCGAAATCGCCAGGGATCTGGGGCGCGGCGGGGCGGTGGTTGTTTCCGGCCTTGCGCGTGGCATTGACACGGCAGCGCATGAAGGCGCGCTCGCCAGCGGCACAATCGCCGTCGTCGCCGGCGGTATCGACGTCGTCTATCCGCCGGAAAATGCCGGTTTGCAGAATGCGATCGCCGAGCGCGGCCTCATCCTGACCGAGTGCCCGCCGGGCTTTGCGCCCCGCGGCCAGGATTTTCCGAGACGCAACCGCATCATCTCCGGCGTATCCTCCGGCGTGATCGTCGTCGAGGCCGCGCAGAAGTCCGGCTCGCTCATCACCGCGCGCCTTGCGCTTGAACAGAATCGAGAGGTCTTCGCCGTCCCCGGTCATCCGCTCGATCCGCGCGCTTCGGGGACGAACGGCCTGATCAGGAGCGGAGCCCATCTGGTGACGAGCGCCGACGATGTGCTCTCGGAGCTGTTCGCGCCCTACAGACGCGCGCCTCTTTGGCGCGAGCCGGGCAACGCTGCGGCATGGATTTATTCAGAGCCGGAACCTGTCGGCGCAGAACCGGCCGGGCGAGACCGGGAGACGGTTCTGGGGCTGCTCAGCCTTGCTCCGGTTCACCCCGACATCGCTTCTGCGCCAGTCGAGCCTCAGTCCACGGCGCCTTGCCATTGCGCTGCTTGAGCTCGATCTGGCCGGCCGCATCGACCGGCATGACGACGAGCGCATTTCGCTGAAGCTTGCCCAGATTCAAGCAGACTGATCGCAATGCTGCGCTGCGTTCGCTGGTGCTGAGTCGCAGGTCGCGACCGGGAGCCGTTATTTATCTTCAGGCTCGGCGGCTTGAATTTTTGCCTCTTCAAACGCAACTTGAATGAGGTAAGCGAGGAATGTGAGGCCGGCGCCGGTTGCAAGATCGCGGAGTTCGGTAAGGATATCGGCGGAATATTCGGCGACGGCTTTTGCACCGACCGGAGCATCGGAAGCATCACCGTTTGGGGCTTGCTTAGGTTCGCTCATGTGGAGACGAAATTTTTTTTCGGGAGGGTTGATTGCCTGGCCACTGATCATAGACTTTCCTTTTTTATAGTTCGGAGGCATGTCGGAGAATTGGTTTAACCGATTCATATTCTTGAAGTTTATGGGGGTCAGCCAATACCCGGTTTGGTTGTATATCGCAAGCCGTTTCAACCCTTATCATTCTCCATTTGACAGCTCCGGGCTCTTTTGCCCTTACTGTAGCGCAGCGCACCGTCAGGTTCCGTCGGACTCCCATTAAAATATGCGGCCACATGAGTGATCTGCTCAGCACGTCCTAAATTAAACCCTATCGTGCCAAATCTAAACCTTGGAATAACATATGAATATCGTCATCGTTAAATCGGCGGCGAAAGCAAAAACCATTAACAAATATTTGGGGAACGACTATAAAGTCATTCCCTCATTCGGCCATGTCCGTGATCTGCCGGCGAAAGACGGATCTGTTCAGCCCGATGATGATTTCGCAATGGCGTGGGCCGTGGATCCCGGCTCTGCAAAAGTTGTGAATGAAATTGCGCGTGCCGTGAAAGGCGCCGACAGGCTGATTCTGGCGACCGACCCCGACCGCGAGGGCGAGGCGATCTCCTGGCATCTCTTGCAGATCCTCCAGGACAAGCGGGCGCTGAACGGCGTCAAGGTCGAGCGCGTGGCCTTCAACGCGGTCACCAAGGACGCGGTGATGGACGCGATGTCCCATCCTCGCCAGCTCGACGTGCCGCTTGTGGATGCCTATCTCGCGCGCCGGGCTCTCGACTATCTGGTCGGTTTCACGCTGTCCCCGGTTTTGTGGCGGAAACTGCCCAGCGCGAAGTCGGCGGGCCGCGTCCAGTCCGTGGCGCTCAGGCTCGTCTGCGCGCGCGAAACCGAGATTCAGATTTTTGTTACCCGCGAATATTGGACGATCGCAGCTCAGCTCGGCACGCAGAAGGGCGAGGACTTCGAAGCGCGTCTCGTCAGCGCGCTCGGCAAAAAACTTGAGAAATTCGACATCCCGAACAAGGCCGAGGCGCTCAAGCTGAAGGCCGCGCTTGAAGCTTGCGACTTCAAGGTGCTCGCCGTCGATGTGAGCGGCTACAAACGGCATCCGGCGGCGCCCTTCACCACCTCGACGCTTCAACAGGAAGCCTCCCGCAAGCTCGGCTTTTCGGCGCGCCAGACCATGCAGGTCGCCCAGCGGCTCTATGAAGGCGTCGATATCGGCGGAGAAACGGCGGGCCTCATCACCTATATGCGTACCGACGGCGTGCAGATCGTGCCCGAAGCCATCTCGCAATGCCGCGGCGTCATCGCGCGACAGTTCGGCGCGAAATATGTCCCGTCTCATGCAAGAGATTATAAGACCAAGGCCAAGAACGCCCAGGAGGCTCATGAGGCGATCCGCCCGACCGATTTCGGCCGCCTGCCGGAGAGCCTGCAGCGCACGCTGAAGCCGGACGAGGCAGCGCTCTACAAGCTGGTCTGGCAGCGCGCCGTTGCCAGCCAGATGGCCAGCGCCGAATTGGAGCGGACGACGGTCGACATCGAGGCGGCCAGGGCCGGCGAAGTCTATGGGCTCCGCGTCACCGGCTCGGTCGTCCTCTTCGACGGCTTCCTCAAGCTCTATGAAGAAGGCGTCGACGACAAGGAGGGCGACGACGATGCCCGCCTGCCGAAACTCGCCCAGGGCGACCGGCTCGCCCGCAAGGCGATCAAGGCCGAGCAGCATTTCACCGAGCCGCCGCCGCGCTACACCGAAGCCACGCTGATCAAGAAGATGGAGGAACTTGGCATCGGCCGGCCGTCCACCTATGCGACGACGCTCAACGTGCTGCGTGAGCGCGAATATGTGCGGCTCGATAAGAAGCGTCTCATCCCGGAGGATAAGGGGCGGCTGGTCACGGCCTTTCTCGAAAGCTTCTTCCAACGCTATGTCGAATATGATTTCACCGCCGATCTTGAGGAGAAGCTCGATCTCATTTCGGACGGCAAGCTGGCCTGGAAGGATGTTCTGCGCGATTTCTGGCGCGATTTCATCGAGGCAGTCAACAACACCAAGGAGCTGCGCGTCTCGGAGGTGCTCGAAGCGCTGAATGAGATGCTCGGCCCCTATATTTTCGCCGCGACCGCGGACGGCTCCGATCCGCGAAAATGCCCGGCCTGCGCGAGTGGACAGCTCGGTCTCAAGATCGGAAAATTCGGCGCCTTCATCGGTTGCTCGAACTATCCCGAGTGCCGCTATACGCGGCAATTCTCAGACAGCGCGGCCGAGAACGGCGAAGCGCAGGCGGTCTCCAATGACCGCGAACTCGGCATCGATCCGGATTCAGGCCAGCCGGTCTATCTGAAGACCGGCCGGTTCGGACCGTATGTGCAGCTCGGCGAGGCCGAAGAGAAAGGCGAAAAGCCGAAGCGCGCCTCGATCCCGAAGGGGCTCAATGCCGAGGTCGATCTCGACCTGGCGTTGAAGCTTCTGGCCCTGCCGCGCGAGGTCGGCAAGCATCCCGAGACCGGAAAACCGATCGTTGCCGGCTTCGGGCGCTACGGCCCCTTCATCGAGCACGACAAGAATTACGCCAATCTCGACGGCCCCGACGAGGTGTTCACGGTCGGCCTGAATCGCGCGGTGAGCCTGCTCGCCGAGCCGAAGAAGGGCCGCGGCCGGGCGACGCCGACCGCCATCAAAAGCCTTGGCGAGCATCCCGCACTCGGCGGCAAGGTCGAGGTCTTCTCGGGACGCTACGGCCCCTATGTCAAACATGCCAAGGTGAATGCCACCATTCCCAAGGGCACCGACCCCCAGGCGATCACCTTGGACGAAGCGGTGAAACTTTTGGCGGCCCGCAGCGCCAACGGCAAAGCGCCAAAGCCGAAGGGGAAAGCGGCGAAGGCCAAATCCAAGGCCCGCAGCACCAGCTCAGAGGCTTCGGCTTGATGGACGTTGAAAAGCCGGGCTCAAGGCCGGCATCGAAGAAGAAAAGCGATGGCAACGCCGGCGAGGCCCTTCCCGGCAAGGACGCCCTTCTCAAATTCATTCGGTCATCGCCTGCAAAGGTCGGCAAGCGCGAGATCGCCCGCGCCTTCAATCTGAAGGGCGCCGACCGCATCCGGCTCAAGGAAATGCTCCGCGAGCTCACCGAGGACGGCCAGGTCACCAAGCGGCGCAAGCGGCTTCGCGGGCGGGCCGAGCTGCGCTCGGTCGCGGTCCTGGAGATCGCCGGGCAGGACGAGGACGGCGAGCTTTACGCCGTTCCGATCGACTGGAACGAAGAGGCGGAGGGCGCGGCGCCGCGCGTGCTGATGCGGCTGAAACCCGGCCGGATGCCGGGCATCGGCGATCATGTGCTCTCGCGCATCGAGCCGGCGGTGAAGCCCGAGGGCTATGACTATACCGCAACGCCGATCAAGATCCTGCCGCGCGAGCGCGCGCGCCAGCTCGGCATTTTCCGCAAGCTGAAGGATGGCGGCATCATCGAGCCGATCGAGAAGAAACAGCTCAGGGAATGGCGGCTCTCGCCCGACGAGGCGGCAGATGCCGAGGACGGCGAGTTGGTCCGCTTCGAGGTGACGAAGACCGGCCGGGCGCTCGCGCCGCGCGCCCGCATTCTCGAACGCGTCGGCAATCCGGCGAGCGAGCGCGCGATCAGCATGATCGCGATCGAGAATTACAGCCTGCCGAACGTCTTTCCTCAGGCCGTCGATCGACGAGATCGCTAAGGCTCAAGCCTCCGACTCTGCGCGGCCGCGAGGACCTTCGCAAAATCCCGCTCGTCACCATCGACCCGGAGGACGCCCGCGACCATGATGACGCTGTCTGGGCGGCGCCGGATGACAGCGAGCAGAACAAGGGCGGCTTCATCGTCATCGTGGCGATCGCCGACGTCGCCTCCTATGTCCGGCCCGGAACGGCCCTCGACCGGGAGGCGCTGAAGCGCGGAAACTCGGTTTATTTCCCCGACCGGGTCGTGCCGATGCTGCCCGAGATTCTGTCCAACGATCTCTGCTCGCTGAAGGAGACTGTCGACCGGCCGTGCCTCGCCGTGCGGATGGTCTTCGACCGCCAGGGGCACAAGCGCGAGCACCGTTTTATCCGTGGCATGATGCGCTCGGCCGCCAAGCTTGCCTATCCTGAGGCACAGGCCGCCATCGACGGGCATCCGAGCAGGCGCGCGAAGCCGCTTCTCGATCCGGTTCTGAAGCCGCTCTGGGCGGCCTATAAGGTCCTGCACGGGGCGCGCGAAAGACGCGGGCCGCTGGAGCTTGACCTGCCCGAGCGCAAGATCATTCTCGACGAACAGGGCCGCGTCGCGCGCGTCGTCACCCCTGAGCGGCTCGATGCGCACCGTCTGATCGAGGAATTCATGATCCAGGCGAATGTCGCGGCGGCCGAGACGCTGGAGTCGGCGAAATCGCCCCTGCTCTACCGCATCCACGACGCGCCCGCCGAGGAGAAGATCAAGGCGCTTTCGGATTTCCTCTCAAGCCTAGGCATCAGCCTGCCGAAGGCCGGCCTGATCCAGCCAAGCCAGTTCAACAGGATTCTCGGCCATGCCAAGGACAGCGAAATCTCGGAACTGATCAACGAAGTGATCCTGCGCTCGCAGGCGCAAGCCGAGTACAGCGCCCGCAATCTCGGCCATTTCGGTCTCAATCTGCGGCGCTACACGCATTTCACCTCGCCGATCCGGCGCTATGCCGATCTCATCGTCCACCGCGCCTTGATCCGCGCTTTGAAGCTTGGTCCGGGCGGACTTGCCGATGGCGAAATCGCCGAGCTTGACGCCATCGCGGAGCAGATCTCGCAGACCGAGCGCCGCGCCATGGCCGCCGAGCGGGAAACCGTCGACCGGCTGATCGCCATTCATCTTGCGGGACGCGTCGGCGCCACCTTTCCTGGGCGTATCGCCGGCGTCACCCGGTCGGGCCTATTCGTCAAGCTGGATGAAAACGGCGCCGACGGCTTCATTCCTGCCTCGACCATCGGGCGCGACTATTACGTCTATTCGGAAGCCGACCATGCGCTGATCGGCGAGCGCAGCGGCGAGGCGTTCCGGCTTGGCGACAAGGTCGAGGTGCGTCTCGTCGAAGCCCATCCGGCCGCCGGGGCCCTGCGCTTTCAATTGGTGAGCGACGGGCGCTTCGATCTAAAACTGTCGCGGCGCAAGCGCGCGCCGGTCCGCGGCAAAGCGCCGCGCCGCAGACGGTGAGGCCGGAGCAGCGGACGCCTTATCTAAAGAAGCGTTGCACGCCCGCACACCACAGAAAGCGACCATCCTCATTATGCCGGACATCAAAGCTCCGCTCTACACCGTGAAGCGCAAACGCAGCGTTTGGACAGCCATGCTGCGGGGGATGCGCGGCCGCTGCCCATGCTGCGGCGAGGGGCGGCTGTTTGCCCGCTATCTCAAGGTCGCCGATCATTGCCCCGCCTGCGGCGAAGCGCTCTTCCATCACCGCGCCGATGACGCGCCGCCCTATTTCACCATTCTGATTGCCGGGCATCTGATCGTGCCCCTGCTGCTCGCCCTCGAAATCGCCGTCAGGCCACCCCTTTGGGTTCATGCCGCGATCTGGCTACCCGCCGCGACTGCGCTTTGCCTTGTCCTGCTTCCGGTGGTCAAGGGCGCCATCGTCGGACTGCAATGGGCTCTTTACATGCACGGCTTTGATCCCGATGCTAGAGACGAGAGCGGTTTCGCTGAGGTCGAACACATTGGATAAGGCCGCTGCCAAGCCAGCCGAGCCGGCGCCGGACAGCAAGAGCGTCCACGCCGCGCGCGCCCGTTGGCGCGACTTGACCAAGGAAATTCAGGCGAGCCGCTATCCGAATTCGCGGCCGCGCGATGCGGCAACGCTCCTGGTTCTCGACAGCTCCGCCGGCGAGCCCAGATTGCTGATGGGCCAACGCCATCACAAGCTGAAGTTCATGCCCGGCAAGTTCGTCTTCCCCGGCGGCCGGGTGGAGCCGCAGGACTATCTGGCGACGGCGGGCTGCAGCTTGCCCGCGCCGATCGTGGCCAGGCTCCTGCGCGGCATTGACCGCCCTGCCCATCCGCAGCGTGCCTATGCGCTCGCCCATGCCGCTCTGCGCGAAACGCAGGAGGAGACCGGGATCGTAATTGGAACCGGCGCCAAAGCCCCGGAGAGCGATGCCGAGCTTGTGCCCGACTTCACCGGCCTTTCGTTTCTGGCAAGGGCGATCACGCCGCCGCGCCGCCTGCGCCGGTTCGACACACGGTTTTTCATCGTGGCAGCCGACAGCATCACAGAGCGGAAGCCGATCACCGACGGCGAGTTCGTGGCGGTGGAATGGTTCTCGCTTTCGGAGGCCCGCAAGCAGGATCTCCCGGGCATTACGCGCATCATTCTCGACGATCTCGAAGCACGGATCGATGCGGGCACAGTTTGTGATCCGGAGGTCTCAGTTCCGTTTTATTTCATGCGCGGGGCCTGTTTTCACCGCAAACTGCTGTAAGCGTCTGCCCTCTTGACACCACGGCATAGCGCAGTAAGTTTCGGGCCAACTGAACGCATGCTTGCTTTAGGATTGCAGCCGCCATGGCCAAGCCGATCACCCAAAAAATCAAGCTCGTCAGCACGGCTGACACGGGCTTTTATTATGTGACGAAAAAAAACCCTCGGAACATGACCGAGAAGCTCACCCTCAAGAAATACGATCCGGTCGTGCGCAAGCATGTCGCGTTCAAGGAAGCCAAGATCAAATAGGCGTCCGGGCAGCGCTCTCACAAATCCGAGTTCTGGCAAAGTGCAAATATGACCAGCCCCGCGCCTATCGGCAGCGGGGTAGATCCGATAATGGCAACGGGGCTGGTCCGCAAGTCATGACCAAAGAGGGCATTGGCCAATGACCTGTTGGCCGAGTTCCGATGGCAGTAACGAGGAGGCCACTCAAACCATCTTCATCGGCCTTCTCCCTACGGACCCAGGAGATGCGGCGGACCTGAGCGAACCGCAGGGAAACAGAGCTATTCAATCAGTAAGGGAAAAAGAGGCCGAATTGCAAGTTAACTCGCCGGTCGGAGATGGCCCTCTTTCCCCCGGTCTGGTCTCCATATCGCCTCACACGCGCAGCGCGCGTTTCCGCGACATATGAATTTCAACCGGTTACGGATGATATTAAGGGCCCCCGCGAGAAAAAACACAAATAAGAATTGCCGATAAGGTAAATTGCTCAAAGATTAAATTCAGGGCGGAACGCGTCATTCCGCCGCAGTCTAACTGGCATGGTTATCCCCAGGAAAAATTCGCAATATTAGCGGTCGCCGAGGAATTGGCGGATTGTATCCAGGAACATCGACACGGTAATCGGCTTCGAGATATAAGCCTCGCAGCCGCCCTCCCTGATGCGTTCCTCATCGCCCTTCATGGCAAAGGCCGTTACGGCAATCACAGGAATATGCCGTAGCTCGTCGTCCTCCTTCAGCCATTTCGTCACGTCTAGGCCCGACACTTCGGGAAGCTGAATGTCCATGAGGATCAGATCCGGCTTGTGATCGCGCGCCAGCGCCAATGCCTCAATGCCGTTTCGCGTTTGCAGCGTGGCATAACCATGCGCTTCCAGCAAATCGCGGAACAGCTTCATATTCAGCTCATTGTCTTCGACGATGAGAACGGTTTTGGACATTTCGCCGTTTGTGGTCCGGTTCGATGAGCAGGAAGCCTCTGCTCCGGATCGAAGATCCGCCATGTTTCGCAAAGGAGTTGCATTATGCCGGATTCTCTTCGCTTCCTATAGGACAATCCGGTAACAAATGCCTAATGCGCACCTACGCAGCGCTGATGGCAGCTCCGACGATCATTGTGGCGATAGTCATGCCGTCCCAGTTCCCGAAACAGACCGACCCGAGGCGTGAGGACGCCGAGCAGCTTGCGATCGCGGCTCTCACCTTTCTCGCTGCCGATGAGACCCGCCTCTCGGCGTTCGTCGCATCAACCGGCTATGACCTTGCCGGGATCAGAGCCGAAGCGGCATCATCGGGCTTTCTTGCCGGCGTGCTTGATTTTCTCTTGAACGATGAATCCCTGCTCCTCGTCTTCGCCGAGTCACATGAGCATCGATCCAGCCAGGATCGCAGCGGCACGGCGGGCGCTCTTGCCCGACCAAGCCAATTCGGATTGATCCGCATGCTTGCGCCTTTCCGCATCGGCATCGATCTGGGTGGAACCAAGATCGCCATCACGGCGCTCGATGCGAGTGGCGCCGAGCACCTGGCGCGTAGGATCGTCACCCCGCGCGGGGATTATCACGCAACCATCGAGGCGATTGCTTCATTGATCGCCGAGGCCGAGCGCGACCTTGGCTGCACCGGCGAGGCGAGCATCGGCATCGCCGTGCCAGGGTCCCTTTCCCCGGCAACCGGGCGCGTGCAGAACGCCAATTCGACTTGGCTCAACGGGCGCTCGCTCGACGCCGATCTGGTTGCACGTCTGGGCAGGCCTGTCCGCCTCGCCAATGACGCCAACTGCTTCGCCTTGTCGGAGGCGGTAGACGGCGCGGCGAAGGGCGCGCGCTCGGTTTTCGGCGTCATTCTCGGCACCGGATGCGGCGGCGGCCTCGTTTACGAGGGGCGGCTGATCGACGGACCGCGCGGCATTGGCGGCGAATGGGGCCACAATTCCCTGCCCTGGCCGGAAGCCGAGGAGATGCCGGGGCCGGCCTGCTGGTGCGGCCTGAGAGGCTGCATGGAAACCTGGGTGTCGGGCCCGGCTCTTCACCGCGATTATCTGGCAAATGGCGGCGATCCTGCCCTTGCAGCAACCGGCGAAGCGGTCGCGCGGCGCTCCGAGAGTGGCGACCTAGGGGCGCAAGCGGCGCTCAGCCGTCATGCCTCAAGGCTTGCACGCGGCCTTGCCATGGTGGTGAACATTTTTGACCCCGAGATCATCGTTCTCGGCGGCGGCCTTTCGCAGCTCAGCCATCTTTATGAGACCGTGCCTGGCCTGATGGAGCCATTCGTCTTCGCCGACAGCCGCAATATTATCATTCGCTCGCCCGTCCATGGCGACGCCAGCGGTGGCCGCGGGGCCGCGCGGCTTTGGGACGCGCCTTGACCTAGACCTACCGGCTTTGGCGCCGCTTTGCGCCCCTGTCCGCACATTCGGTGGGCTTGTGAAAATCGATCCGGCTCAGCGTTCCGCGGACCGAGAAGGTGCCATAGTCGATGACGAGATCGCGGCTCACCCCGTTCGCAAACAGCCTGAAGGACAGCTCATAGGTGGGCAGGCCATCATCCCGCGCCGGATCGGCGGCCGGCTCATAATAGCCAATCGATACGGGCCACGAAGCCATGCCGTCGAGTTTTTCGGTGTGTTCGACCTTGATTCGGCCGGGCTTTGCGCTGCCTGCGGAAGGATTGCCGATGAATGTCGTGGTTTCATAAAGCTTGTCGCCCTTTTCCGAGCCGTCATAGATGTCGGCCTGCAGCACGCTCTTGCCGTGCCGGGCGGCCTCAAGGATGGCGAGCGAGTGCTGCGTCGGAAAAAGCGCGGCGCCGGTGAATTTCATGCGCCGCCGCTCAGGCTTGTCGATCGTCACCTCGATCGCGTCGTCCGCCTTGCCTCGCGCCGCCAGCCCGGCCACATGGTCACTCAAGCGCTGATCGATATATTGCGAACTGTTGAAGCGGAATTTGTCGCCGTCGGCATTCTCCCAGGTCGCGGAGCGCAAGTCGGTCAGAGTCGAGTTGCCCTCACGGTCGACGACCTGGGTCACCAGCCGCGATTTGAGCGTGTATCCGGCGCAAGGCGAGCCCTCGAAATCGAAGACGAGGCGCCCTCTGATGTCCGACACGTTCGAACTCGCGAGCGCATCGCGCAAGCTCATGTCATAGATCGCCCGGTGAGGCGCGAGGTCGATCGCCGGAGCTTGCGGCACGGCCCCGGCGGCGTGAGCGGGGATTGAAGTGAGAATAAAGAAGATTGCGGGGGTGAGGGCGGCCTTATTGATCATCGTCACTCTTGGTAGCGCGTGCCGATGTATAGCGGCGCGCTCGTTCGGTTTCATTTAACAGACCGCATCGCGACAGGATTGGCAACAGCCATTCTCGTCGAGCCTAAACATACAACCGGCCGTAAGCGCTTTGTTTTGCCCTGACGGCCTGATAAGAGAAAGCGGAAGGTTCGCAAGGAGGTGTCTATGCCCGATGCAGTCGAAGCGCGTCTTGCCGATCTGGGCCTCAAGCTTCCAGCCGCGCCAGCTCCGGCAGCGAACTATGTACCCTATCTCCTCTCAGGCGGTCTCTTATTTGTTTCGGGCCAGCTTTCGCGGTCGGCCGACGGCGGGATCAAGGGAACGCTTGGCGCAGGTCTCAGCCTTGACGACGGTCAGAAAGCGGCGCAGCTTGCCTGCCTCAATCTCTTGGCTCAGGTGAAGGCCGCGCTCGGTTCGTTTGATCGCGTCGGCCAGACGCTTCGCCTGACCGGCTTCGTCAAGGCGACAGCGGATTTCCGGGACCACCCAGCCGTCATTAATGGCGCCTCCGACCTGCTTGTCGCCGTTCTCGGCGACAAAGGGCGACATACGCGCGTAGCCATCGGCGCCAGTAGCCTGCCTTCCGGCTTCGCGGTCGAGATCGACGCGATTTTCGCGGCCGCATGAGGCACCATGGTCCCGTTCCGGTCTGTTCCGCCCATCGCGCATCGCGGTCTGCACGATACCCGGCAGGGAATCATCGAAAACACGGCATCCGCATTCAGGGCGGCGATCGCCGGCGGATATGGGATCGAAACCGACGTTCAAGCCGCCGCCGGCGGTGAGCCGGTCATCTTTCACGACGAACGTCTGGAAAGGCTGACGACGGGCGAGGGTCCCGTTTCCGCCTACACGCTGGAACAGCTCGCGCGCGTGCCGATGCGCGGCACGGCGGACCGCATCCTTACGCTCTCCGAGTTGCTTGCGCTGGTTAAGGGACGCGCGCCGCTCTTCCTCGAAATCAAGAGCATCAAGCGGACCGACCGGACGCTTGAGCGGCGCATCGCACACGAGCTTGCCGGTTACCGCGGCCCGGTCGCGGTTATCTCCTTCGATCCCGCCAGCCTTGCGGCGATGCGCCGGTTCGCGCCCCGCATTCCCCGCGGCCTTTCGGCCATGCGCTTCTGGGGGCCGAAGGACCGCGGGCTTTCGGCCACCGACCGCTTCCGCCTGACGCATATGCTGGACATTGGCGAGGCGAAACCCGATTTCCTGACCTACGAGGTCGACGATCTCGCCGTGATGGGGGCGGCCCTAAGACGCCGGTTTCCCGATCTGCCGATCGTTACCTGGACGGTGAGAACCCGCGAAGAGCGCAGAAAGGCGAACGCCTTCGCCGATGGCATGATCTTTGAAGGGTTCAGGCCGTTATCGCACGGGATCCAGGAAATTCGGCAAAGGCCGGTCTAAAACCGTCATGAATGCACCACAGGACATCAGCATGCGCGCGATCGGCGCCATGAGCGAGATTGCGCCAGAGGCGTGGGAGGCTTGCGCCAATCCGCGCGCCGGAAGCTTCAATCCATTCATTTCCCATGCTTTTCTTCACGCTCTTGAGCAAAGCGGCTGCGTCGCACCGAGGACCGGCTGGCTGCCGCAGCACCTCGTGCTCGAGGACGCAACCGGGGCAACCCTCGGCGCGATGCCGCTTTATCTGAAATCCCACAGCCGGGGTGAATATGTCTTCGACCATGGCTGGGCCGACGCCTATGAGCGTGCCGGCGGGCGCTATTATCCGAAGCTGCAATGCTGCGTGCCGTTCACGCCGGTCACCGGGGCCAGGCTTCTGGTGCGGGACGGCTCGGACAGCGAAGCGGTCGAGTCTGCCCTGCTCAACGGCGCGGTGGAGCTCGTCCGCCTGCACAAAGCCTCATCCCTGCATATCACATTTCTGCGCGAGCCCGAGTGGCGCCGGCACGGAGACGACCGCATCCTGCAGCGGACCGACCAGCAGTTTCACTGGGAGAACAAGGGCTATCGCAGCTTTGATGAATTCCTCGACAGCCTCGCTTCACGCAAACGCAAGGCGATCCGGAAAGAGCGGCGCGAGGCGGTGGCCGCGGGCGTTACGATCGAGCATCTGCGCGGCGCGGAGATTACGGAACGGCATTGGGACGCCTTTTTCGCCTTCTACCAGGATACCGGAAGCCGCAAATGGGGCAGTCCCTATCTGAACCGAAAATTCTTCAGTCTGATCGGCGAAGCGATGCCCGAGCGTGTCCTGCTGATGATCTGCAAGCGCGCGGGCAAGATGATCGCCGGCGCCCTCAATTTCGTCGGCGACGATGCGCTCTACGGACGCTATTGGGGCGCAATCGAACATCACCCCTTGCTGCATTTCGAGACCTGCTATTACCAGGCCATCGACTATGCCATCGCCAATGGCATCAGCCGCGTCGAGGCCGGCGCACAGGGCGAGCACAAGCTCGCGCGCGGCTATCTGCCGGTGACGACCTACAGCCTGCACTATCTTGCCCATTCGGGTCTCAGACATGCCGTCGCCGCGTTTCTTGAGCGGGAGCGCTGCGCCGTATCGGAGGAAGTCCGGGCGCTGACCGATCTTGGACCATTCAAGAAGTCCGGCACCGACGCAAGCTAGATCTTGACCGGGCCGGTCGGCCGCTTCTAACGTGCCCGAAATCAAACGGAAACGGCTCCCCCCATGACCCCGAGCGCTCCCGCCTACGATCCCGACAATATTTTCGCCAAGATCCTGCGCGGCGAGCTGCCCTGCCATAAGGTCTACGAGGACGACAAAAGCCTGGCGTTCATGGACATCATGCCGCGGGTTGACGGTCACACGCTGATCGTTCCCAACGCGCCGTCCCGCAACATCCTCGACATCGCGCCGGCCGATCTCCAACATCTCATTCTCGTCACGCAGAAGATCGCCCGCGCCGCAAAGGAAGCGTTTCAGGCGGATGGTGTGATCATCTCGCAATTCTCGGAACGCGCCGCCGGGCAGGTCGTCTTCCACACGCATTTCCACGTGCTGCCGCGCCGCGAGGGATTCGAAATGCGGCCTCCGGGGATCAAAGCGGACAACGCGGTGATTGCCGAGCACGCGAAGATGCTCGCCGATGCCATCGCTAAAGGCTGAAGCTCGCGCCGATAGGCCCCCGTGGGACCAATTGGCGGTCACCGCTAGCGGGATGCCGGGATGCCGACTTGCTCTTGGCTACCGATCGGCGATCGTGACGGCGACAAAGCTAAGCTCGCCCTGACCGTCCGACAAAGTGAGCAGTGCGCTCTTCCGCTTCAATTTACGCAGCGCATCGAGCCGCGCATTCAGCTCATCCGGTGAGTTCACTTTCTCCTGAGTGACCTCGACGACGACGTCCCCAGCTCTGAGTTCCTTGTCTGCCGCCGGCCCGTCAGGGTCGACCTCGGTGATCACGACGCCCGACACATCGTGGTCAATGCTGAAGCGCGAGCGAAGCTCGTCCGTGATCGGCGAAAAGGTCATCCCCAGCGCGGATTTCTTGCCCGGCCCTTGGTCCGCTTCACCGTGCTTTTCCGGCTTGGCTTCCGTGGGAGCCGGTTTGTTCTCCTCCTCCAGCCGGCCAACCTTCACCTTGACGGTCTTCCGCTGGCCCTTCCTCAGAATCACGACGTCGACCTCTTTGTCGATCGTGGCATCGGCGACGATCTTGGGCAATTGCCGCATCGCGGTCACATCTTGGCCGCCGAAGGAGAGAATGATGTCGCCAACCTCGATACCGGCAGCGGCGGCAGGCCCCTCAGGGGTGACGGACGCAACGAGCGCGCCTTCGGCGTTGTTCAGCCCGACGCTCTCGGCGATCTCGTCGTTCACCGATTGAATGCGCACGCCCAGCCATCCGCGCCGCGTTTCGCCGAATTGCTTGAGCTGGCCGAGCACACGAGAGGCTGTATTGGACGGCACGGCAAAGCCAATGCCGATCGAGCCGCCGGTCGGCGAAATGATGGCTGTGTTCACGCCGATCACCTCGCCGTCCATATTGAACAGCGGTCCGCCGGAATTTCCGCGATTGATCGCGGCGTCTGTCTGGATGAATTCGTCATAAAGGCCGGACTGAATGTCGCGTCTGGTCGCCGAGATGACGCCGACCGTCAGGGTGCCGCCAAGACCGAACGGGTTGCCGATGGCCATGACCCAGTCACCGACGCGCATCTTGTCGCTGTTGCCGAACTTGACCGCGGCGAGCGGCGCCTTGGGCTTGATCCTCAGCAGCGCCAGATCGGCCTTAGGGTCGCGGCCGACGACCTCGGCCACCTTCAGCTTGGAGCCGTCGGTAAAGATGACGGTGATCTCGTCGGCGCCTTCGATGACATGATTGTTGGTGACGACATAGCCGTCCGGATCAATCACGAAGCCGGAGCCGAGCGAACTGGCCCGCTGACCGCTGCTGCGATCCTCCTTATCGAAGAAATCCTGGAAAAACTCTTCGAATGGCGAGCCCTTCGGCACCTCGGGCAGCGGCACATCGCGACTGTCCTTGAGCTTCTGGGTCGTTGAGATGTTCACCACGGCACCCTGCAGCCGTGCGGCAATGTCGGCGACCGATGCCGGGCCGTGCGATTGCGCGTCGGCGGTCGCGGAAGCTGTGAGAATGAGCACCGTACAGGTGGCGGCGACCAGTGCGGGGAGAAGCCGGCGCGCCATGCCGCCACGCGCCCCTGACGGGTCAAAAATACCGGGTGTTTGCAGCGGAAAGAGCCGTGTCATCATTCGGTCCTGTGGTTTGGGGGCTGCCGCCTCGATGCGGCTTCCATGAAGCATCATGTCATTTTAATGGAAAAAATGACGGCGTTGGAGCTTCAATCTGAAGCATAGCGCTACTCCGCAACAAGCCCCCGACCAAATCTGCTGCGGCAAGCCGCGCAGCGTATCTGCAGAGCCGATCTCAACCGCGGACCAGCCAAATCAATAATACGCCAGCCGCCACCGCTGCAGCGCCCCCGCTTCGCAGACGCTGCTCGGGCGTCGATGCGGCAAGCTCGAGCAAACGAAAGCCGAGACGCGGGGCGAGGGCCCACAGCAGGCCCTCGATAACCAGAACCAAGCCGAGACCGACCAGGAAATCACTCATCGAGCGGCTTGCGATGCGGGTGCCGATGTTGGCGATGGTGCGGCGTTAGGCTTGCCTGGCTTGGCGGCTGCGGCCTTCCCATCGGGATTGTTGAAATAATCGAAGAATTCCGTAGTCGGTGAGATTACAAGCCGCGTATCAGCGGACTTCAGGCCTTCCTCATAGGCCTGCATCGATCTGTAGAAGGCAAAGAATTCGGGATCTTTGCTGAAGGCCTCGGCATAGATGCGGTTGCGCTCCGCGTCGCCGTCACCACGGATCTGCTCGGCATCGCGGTTTGCGTCGGCGGTAATGATCGTGACCTGGCGATCCCCATTGCCCTGATGCGCTTGGAGGCCTCGGTGCCTTGGGCGCGGATCTCGGCCGCCTCACGCTGGCGCTCGGTTTTCATCCGCTCATAGATTGCCTGGCTGTTGGCCTCCGGCAGATCGACGCGCCGCAGCCTTACGTCGACAACCTGAATGCCAAAACTTTTGGCTTCATTGTCGACGCGCTTGGCAATATCGTGCATCAGATCGGCGCGCTTGGTTTTGACCACCTCGAAGAAGTCGCTACCGCCAAGAGTACTGCGCATCACGGCGTCGAGAATGCTGTCGATCCGATTGTGGGCACCGAGTTCGTTCGTCACGGACTGGAAGAACAAGAGCGGATCGACGATCTTGTACCGGGCGAAGGCGTCGACAACCAGCCGCTTCTGGTCGGCTGCGATCACCTCTTTCGATGGTAGATCGATATCCAGAATGCGCTTGTCGAAAAACTCCACCGTCTGAATGAAGGGGATTTTGAAGTTCAGGCCGGGCGTCGTAAGGACCTTCTTCGGATTGCCGAATTCAAGCACCAGCGCGGTTTGCGTCTGGTGGACAATAAAGACCGCGTTATAGGCGATGAAAGCCGCGGCGCCGAGAACGATCAGCAGGAAGACAAAGATCGCGTTTCTCATTTCTGGCTCCCGCTCGTCGGCTGCGTCCGGTTCAGCTCATTGAGCGGCAGATAGGGCACCACGCCCGATCCCCTGGCATCGTCGCTGATGATGATCTTGTCCGTATTGCCAAACACGCGCTCCATGGTTTCAAGGAACATGCGCTTGCGCGTGACCTCCGGAGCCTTGGCATATTCCCCATAGACCTTCAGATAGCGCTGCGTCCGGCCGACTGCTTCCGCGACCGTCTGTTGCTTATAGGCTTCGGCGGCCTGCAGAATCTTCTGAGCATCACCGCGCGCCTCTGGAACAATCCTGTTGGAATAGGTGTCTGCCTCATTCTGAAAACGATCCTGATCGGCACGCGCAGCTTGAACGTCGCGGAAGGACGCGATCACTTCTGAGGGCGGGTCAACCTTCTGCATCTGCACCTGGGTGACCTCGACGCCCGCGCCGTAGCTGTCGAGCGTCTTCTGCATCAGCGTGCGAACCGACTCCTCGATCTCGCGACGACTGCGAGTGAGGATCGGCTGAATACTGTTCTGGCCGACGATTTCCCGCATTGCGCTTTCGGCGACGTCCTTCACCGTCGCTTCCGGATTTTGAATGTTGAACAGGAACGATGGGGCGTCCTTGATGCGCCAGAACACGACGAAATCGATATCGACGATGTTTTCGTCGCCCGTCAGCATCAGGCTTTCCTCGGGAACGTCACGGACAGTGACGTTGTCGCTGGTGCCGCCGAAAAGATTGGCGCTCGACGATGCCCGCATACCAACCTCCACCCGGTTGATATTGGTCACCCCCGGCAGATAGACCATCTCGATCGGATAGGGCCAACGGAATTTGAGGCCGGGCGTCAGCGTGCGATCAAGCTTACCAAAGCGGAGCACCACGCCCTGCTCGTTGGGCTGCACGCTCACCGTGAAGGAATAAAAGCCGATCACGGCAATCGCCGCGATCAGGATCAGGGCGAGAAAACCACCGCCGATTCCGCCGCCCGGCATCGCCTGTTTCAGCCGGTCTTGACTGCGCTTCAGAAGCTCTTCCAGATCCGGGGAAGGACCGCCTCCGGACGGACCCTGGCCCCAGGGACCGCCGCCGCCTTTCCAGCCGCCGCCCCCACCGCCATTCTGACTACTCCAAGGCATTTTGCTTGTCCTCTACCGCCCCAAACTCAAAGACGCATCCTCACCGGGCGCGGTTAACACAGTGTTTCGTTGAGCTTCAAATCGAGAAGAAAAAGCCGACGAAGCGCAGCCAGCCGCCAGATGCGATAGGGTGGGTTTAGCGTAGACCTGCGCTTGATGCAAATTCGTCACCACTGTCCCAAATCCGATTCGGACCCCTGGCGAACTTCGGAAAAGGGACACTAGCAACTGTAGATTTGTCTGGTTTAGATCGGGAGGTCCTAGCGGCAGAAAAAAACATACACGGGGCACACCGATCGGAAATTACCGCTGCATATGGCGTTTGCGGCCGACAGCGTCAATATTCACGCGATCCCGTCGGCTTCCTCGCGCTCGAAAAGGAAGGTCGAGTAGTCGTAGTCGTCCCCGGCCTCACGCAGGTGATCGCAGCGCTGCCTCTCGGCCCAATCGGTGAGATCAATGCTCGGAAAATATGCGTCGCCCTCCGGGGAGGCATGCACTCGCGTCAGATAGAGACGCCGGGCATAGGGGACCATTGCCGCGTAGATTTCCGCACCGCCGATGACCATGATTTCACCGGCATTACGCCGCCGGGCGCAATCGGCCGCCAAATCGAGCGCTTCCTCGACGCTGCCGACGACGATCGCGCCGCCGGCCTGGACATCCGGCTGGCGCGTCAGAATGATATTGTCGCGCCCGCCAAGAGGCTTCTTCAGCGAGGCGAACGTCGTCCGCCCCATGATCACCGGTTTGCCGAGCGTAAGCCGGCGAAAATGCCGCATCTCCGACGGGATCCGCCAGGGCAAATCGCCCTTGCGGCCGATGACGCCGTTTTCCGCCACGGCTGCGACGATGGAGACAATGGGGATCGCCTCCCCCATCACACCGCGACCTCGGCCTTGATATGCGGGTGAGGCTTGTAGCCCTCCAGCCGGAAATCCTCATAGACAAAATCGAAGATCGAGCCGACATCCGGATTGATGGCCATGGACGGCAGCGGCCTCGGCTCGCGGCTGAGCTGCTCATCCGCCTGATCGAGATGGTTCAGATAGAGATGAGCATCGCCGAAAGTATGGATGAACTCGCCGGGCCGATAGCCGGTGACCTGAGCGACCATCATGGTCAAGAGCGCGTAAGAGGCAATGTTGAATGGCACGCCGAGAAAAATATCCGCCGAGCGCTGATAGAGCTGACAGGACAGCCGCCCCTCGGCGACGTGAAACTGGAACAGGCAATGACAGGGCGGCAGCGCCATCGCCTCGACATCGGCCGGATTCCAGGCGCTGACAATGTGACGCCGGGAATAGGGATTGGCCTTTAGTGCCTCAATGAGCTGAGAGATCTGATCAATACTGCGCCCGCTAGGCGCCGCCCAGGACCGCCACTGCTTGCCATAGACCGGCCCCAGCTCGCCGGCCTCATCGGCCCATTCATCCCAAATTCTGACCCCGTTTTCCTGCAGATAGCGGATGTTTGTCGAGCCGGACAGGAACCAAAGCAGCTCATGGATGATGGATTTCACATGCAGCTTCTTGGTCGTCACCAGCGGGAAGCCTTCGGCGAGATCGCAGCGCATCTGATGGCCGAAAATGCCCAGCGTTCCGACCCCGGTGCGGTCGGTCCGGCGAATGCCCTCACGGCGCGCCATGCGCAGAAGATCGAGATATTGCTTCATAAGCTCAACATAGTCCGAAGTCGGCCGGATTCTCGATGATCGGCCTCAAGCCTCAAGCTGTGGAATTTTGCGCTCGCTCAGCATGTGTTCGGAAGCGCTCCTGTCTAGCGCACTGGCGACTGAACCAGCACCGCAAACCGAGACATTGCCCGATTATGGCCCAATGAGCCCGGGCTGAAAATTATACCAGAAGAGCATCAAGTCGGCGGGTCTGCGCAGCAGGATCACGCGGCCGATCTGTCTCTCAGGGAAATAGTTTTCAATCGATCGACCGAGAAAATGGCCCGAAATCGCACGGATCGCGGTTGCTGGGCCCGGCAGGCGATTGTCATATTTCCGCCCAAGCAGCTCCAGAGGCAGTTTTCTTGTGCGCTTTGGCGGGGACCAGAAGCCCTTTGGCCCCAACTGTTTCTTCAAATGAAATTCGATCGTGCTGCCGGCACATTTCGGCACATGCAGCACGCAGAACAGCCTGCCTGTCATCTCCCGCCGGTCCCCCTTAGATCTCTGGCTTTGCGGCCCCGATCATAGTGAATGCGCATCCGTTGTTAAGCGCATTCTCTTATGCCCGCCGGCCGGGGGCCTGACATGGGGAAAATGGCAGGCTTTTCCTCAGCTGCCGTCGGGGTTGGCGCCGAATACGTCCTCAACCGTCAGTTGCCGATCCTCGTCCTCGACCTTCGCGGCCGGTTGCGGCTGGCGGCGGCGGATCAGCGTCGGATCAGCGGTTTCCTCGGCGGGCAGCAGCGTGCCGGCTTCCTCGGGCGCGCTCGCCGAACCATCCCCTGATGTGCGTCTCTCCTGATCAAGCCGCTTCGCCGCCTTGCGGACTTCCGTATCGAGATCGATCTGCGAACACAGACCCAGCGCGACAGGGTCCTGCGGCTGAAGATTGGCCGAATTCCAGTGCGTGCGCTCCCGGATCGCCTCGATGGTCGGCTTCGTGGTGCCGACCAGCCGCATGATCTGCGAGTCGCGAAGCTCGGGGTGATGGCGCAGCAGCCAGAGAATGGCGTTCGGGCGGTCCTGCCGGCGCGACAACGGCGTGTATTTCGGCGCGCGCTTGGTCTTGACCTGCGGCATGTCCACCTTCGATTTGGCGACCTGCAACCGGTAATCTGGGTCCTTCTGGGCCCTGTCGATCTCCTCGCGCGTAAGCTGGCCGGATGAAATCGGGTCCATGCCCTTAATGCCGTGGGCGACGTCACCGTCGGCAATCCCCTTCACTTCCAGCACGTGAAGGCCGCAAAACTCGGCAACCTGCTCAAAAGTCAGCGCGGTATTCTCAACAAGCCAGACGGCTGTCGCTTTGGGCATCAATGGCCGCTGCGTCATAAATCTCTCCCGTGTCCTGGAAAACCGTTTTGCTCCCAGGAATGATGTCGTTCGCGATGCGTGGAGATTGCGTCGTTCGCATCAAAGCTACGCCCAGCATATAAGCTCACTCGGCAAAAGACGCAAATCTTCTTGTCGGCCGGCTGAAAATCCAAGGTCGAGCCGCAGCCCGCAATGCTTTATGCGGTCAAGATGATCTTGCCGATATGAGCGCTCTCCTCGATCCGGCGGTGAGCATCGGCCGCCTTTTCAAGCGGGAAAGTGCTGTCGATAACGGGCCTGATCTTGCCGCTCGCAAGCATCGGCCAGACCTCCGCCTCAAGAGCCTGCGCGATCGCGGCCTTGACCTCGATCGGCCGCGGCCTGAGCGTCGACCCGGTCAAGCGTGATCCGCCTGACCATCAGCCGGGTGAAATCGACGGTCGCCTTCGGCCCCGCTAGAAAGGCGATCTGATGGATGCGTCCGTCCTCGGCAATGCAGTTCAAATTGCGCTGGACGTAGTCGCCCCCGACCATATCGAGGATCAGATCGGCGCCTTTCCCGCCAGTCAGCTCCTTCACCACGGAGACAAAATCCTCGGTTCGGTAATTGATCGCGCGATCGGCCCCCAGGCTCTGGCAAGCCGCGCATTTTTCTGCGCTTCCGGCGGTCGTGTAGACGGTTGCGCCAAAAGCTTTCGCGAGTTGGATCGCGGTCGTTCCGATCCCGCTTGATCCGCCATGCACGAGAAAGGTTTCGCCGCTCTTGAGCCCGCCGCGCGCGAAAACATTCTGCCAGACCGTGAAAAACGTCTCAGGCAGCGCGGCCGCCTGGACAGCATCGAAGCCGCCGGGGAAAGGAAGCGCTGCCCTTTCGTCGACGAGACAATATTGCGCGTAGCCGCCGCCGGTGACCAGGGCCGTGACGCGGTCGCCGAGTTTAAGTCTCTCCACCGCGGCGCCGAGCACAACCACTTCGCCGGCGATCTCCAGCCCGGGAATGTCGGACGCGCCGGGAGGCGGGGGATAGCGCCCCTCTCGCTGCAGTACGTCCGGGCGGTTGACGCCGGCGGCCTCGACTCTCAACAAAACCTGCCGCGCGCCGGGGCGCGGCACCGGCATCTCGACCGGCTTCAGCACCTCCGGGCCGCCAGGCTCGGTTATCGCAATGGCTGTCATCACCGCGGGCACGCTCATCGATGGGTTCCTTCCGGCTTCACGCATTGAACATCTCGTCGATCCCGCTGCATAATGCCGCCCTGACGCGGCCGTGCAAGCGCCGTTTGATAAACAGCCACGAGCTGGAGCTAGGATCCCATGAGCTGGGACGAAGACTTGCCGAAGAAACGCCCCGCATTCGAGCTGGGAGCGGACCTCTCGGCCTTATCCGTCAAGGACCTCGAAGAGTATGTCGCCCTGCTGGCAGCCGAGCGCCAGCGGGCCGAAGCGGTGATCGCATCGAAGAAATCCTCGCGTGACGCCGCCCACTCGGTCTTCAAGGGCTGACGCCGCCCTGATCCCGCTATCGCGTTCCGCCGCCGAGGCGAAGAGCGCGCTTGGCAGCCCGAAAACAATTTTAACTCAATCTTATCTTTTCTTGGCGAGACTTATCTTCGTCAGAGTTGTTCCAAGATTACCAGACGACTCTCGAGTTTTGTAATGCCTCCTTGAAACTCATGCCGCGGCTCTCCGCGGCATTTTTCTTACGCGAGACGCCCGCAGCAGGCGGCAGCACGCATTCGGAATTTGCACAATCCACGCCTTCCTTCATCAATTTCATAAAAATCCCTTGCATGGCTAAAGCGAAATTAAACATTATGCTCCGATAGGCTTGTTCATAGCAGCGATCAGTTTGTCCGTGGGTAGGGTTCGCGTAGATGAGTAGCGAGACCGGCATCGTCCCGCCCGAGAGTGATGGGACCGTCACCATTCCGTTTCGTGCGCATAACGGGCGCAAGGATGAGTTCCTCTCGCTGTTCCGCGAGGGCATGGCCCTTGTTGAAGCCGCTGCGACCTATCTCGACGGTCCGGGTCGGCGCGAATCAAAATGCCTCACGCCTTATGTGACCCTGTCCTATGCGACGGAAAGCATGCGGCTGACGACTCGGCTGACGCAGCTCGCCACTTGGCTGCTTGGGCGACGCGCCGTCCTAAATGGCGAGCGGTTGCCGCTGGCCGGAAGCGCCAACGATCCGCTGGTATTGCCGCCGATGAGCCGTGCGGCGGGCTCCCGCGGCTATGAGCAGCTGCCGATCCGGCTCAGAGAGCTGATCGAGGACGTTCACAGGCTGCAATCCAAGATCCGCAATTTCGATGCCGTCGATCGCGGCGGAGCCCGGCCCACGATGCGCAAGTTCAATCCCGTCGGGGCACAGGTCGCGCAGATCCAGGCTGCCTTCACGCGCTGAAAAGCCATCGGTCCCGGATTTGCCCCTCGGGCGCGCTCGGCGGCAGTCATCAACCCAGAAAGCCTTCGAACTTTTTCTTGAACCGGCTCAGCCGTCCGCCGCGGTCGACAAGCTGCGCGTTGCCGCCTGTCCAGGCCGGGTGCGTGGCCGGATCGACATCGAGCTGAAGCCGGTCGCCTTCAGCCCCGTAGGTCGAATAGGTTTCGAACTCCGTGCCGTTGGTCAGCACGACCGTAATCTTGTGATAATCGGGGTGACCTTCTTTTTTCATGGCAAGTCGCCTTCCGTCTCGCTTGGGGCCCGCGCCGGATGACCGCATCCTAACTTTGGGGTGATTTGTCCTGCTGCTCCTAATATCCCAGCAGAATATGCGCTGGCAAGATCCACGCGTCACATTTGTCGCCCCATGTTTCGGCCATGTTGAGTTGCACATTGCACTGAATGGCGGCAGTAATGCTTTTGCACGAACATTCGGTGGAGGTCCGCCCAAGGGTCGAAGGTAGGGAGACATGAAGAACGGCAGCGCTGTGAATGGTTCGCTCACCGAGCCGAAAGATAACACCATGGCCGTGGACGGCGTCGCCCTCGACCCTTCGCTGAAACCGCCCAAGCGGTCGCGCTCGCTGGAAAACCTCTGGCAGCTCCGTCCTTTCGTCACCCGCTATAAGGGGATCATGATCCTCGCCGCCGTCAGCCTCGTGGTGGCCGCGGCCGCAACGCTGGTTCTGCCCGTCGCGGTACGCCGCGTCATTGATTTCGGCTTCTCCAAGGACAATGCCGGGCTGGTCAACAGCTATTTCGGCATGCTGCTGCTGATCGCGGCAATCCTCGCCGGCGCCAGCGCCCTGCGCTTTTATAGCGTTACCTGGCTCGGCGAGCGCGCCGTGGCGGACATCCGGGCCGCCGTCTTTGCCCATCTGACCAAGCTCAGCCCAGCCTTTTACGAGCAGACCCATTCCGCAGAGCTGATGTCGCGGCTCACCGCCGATACGACGCAGATCAAGACCGCCGTATCGGCCTCCGTCAGCCAGGCGCTGCGCAACTTCGTTCTTGTGGTCGGCGCGCTGATCATGATGGTGCTGACGAGCGCAAAGCTCAGCGCCATGGTCATCGGCGCGATCCCGCTTGTGGTTCTGCCGCTCGTTGCTTACGGCCGCGTCGTGCGCCGCCTGTCGCGGAAGGCGCAGGATGAACTCGCCGCCGCGTCGGCCTATGCGGCGGAGAATCTCGGCGCGCCGCGCACCATGCAGGCCTTCACCTTCGAGCCCGTGGTCATTCGCCGCTTCAGCGCAGCTGTCGAAACCGCCTTCCAGGCGGCGCGGCGGCGCGTGTCGGCACGGGCCTGGCTTACCGCAACGGCGACCTTTCTGGTGTTTGCCAGCATCGTCGGCATCCTGTGGTATGGCTCGCATGCCGTTCTCGCCGGATCGATGACCGGGGGACGTCTCGCTCAGTTCGTGCTCTACGCCGCCTTCGCCGCCGGGTCGGTCGCGACACTTTCGGAGGTTTGGGGCGAGATCCAGCAGGCCATCGGCGCAGCCGAGCGGCTTGGCGAGCTGATGGCCGTCGAGCCGGACATCGTCTCGCCCGCCGACCCGAAGCCGCTTCCAGAGCCGGCGCGCGGCGAAATCCGGTTTGACAGCGTTTCCTTTTTCTATCCCGGCCGCCCGGACGCGCCAGTTTTGCGAAATCTAAGCTTCACGATCCAGCCCGGCGAACGGGTCGCCATTGTCGGTCCGACTGGCGCGGGAAAGACGACGATCTTCAATCTCATCCTGCGCTTTTACGACCCGCAGCGCGGACGGGTGGTGATCGACGGCGTCGCCGCCAATCAGGCCGCACTTGATGCGCTGCGCCGCCGTATCTCCTACGTGGCTCAGGACCCAGCGGTCTTCGCCGCCTCGATTGCGGACAATATCCGCTATGGCTCCCAGAATGCGAGCGATGAGGATGTCCGCAATGCCGCCCGCACTGCGCTGGCGAGCGAATTCATCGAGGCGCTGCCCGACCGCTATGACACGATACTAGGCGAACGCGGCGTCACCCTCTCCGGCGGCCAACGCCAGCGCATCGCCATTGCCCGCGCCCTGCTGCGCAACGCGCCGATTCTGCTGCTCGATGAGGCAACCAGTGCACTCGATGCGGAAAGCGAAAACCTGGTTCAGACCGCGCTCAACCGCGCGATGGAGGGTCGCACAACGCTTGTCATCGCCCACAGGCTGGCGACCGTGCTGAGTGCCGACCGGATCCTCGTTCTCGACGGCGGCCAGATCGTCGAGGAAGGTACACATAGCAGCCTCGTGGAAGAGGGCGGGATCTATTCCCGGCTCGCCGAACTGCAGTTCCAGCACGAAGCCGGCGCCGCATAACGCGCCGGCGGTCTCGCCGCTCGCTCGCGAATCATCTAGCGTCCCGGACATCCAGGAGGCGGCCGGGGGGCCCATGAACGCCAAAGCCAAGACGAACGCTGCGCGGCGGGGCTTTAGGCCCGCTGCCCAAAATTGGGTGCCGCGGCGTGCGCGGGCGAAAATGGTCGGAGAGCTGATCCCGGCCCTGATGCGGCCGACATTCGAGAAATTCGGCTTTCCTGCCGCAGCGATCCTCACCGACTGGGCAGCAATCGCTGGACCGGAATTTGCGGCTTTTACCGCGCCCGAGCGCCTCAAATGGCCTCGCTCCGCCCGATCGGCCGATGAAAACGCCGCCGAACCGGGCGCAACCTTGATCCTGCGCGTCAGCGGCGCCCATGCCCTCGAAGTGGAGCATCTTCGGCCGCTGCTCATTGAGCGTATCAACGCCATGTTCGGCTATCGTGCCGTGTCCGACATCCGGATCGTCCAGGCGCCGTTGCCGCGGGCCAAGGCGGAGGTTCGTCCTGTCCCTCGCATCCGGATCGGGCGAACAGGACGCCCTCATCGGCGATCTGCCCGCAGACCGCCTCAAAGCTGCGCTCGCCCGCATGGCCGCCGGGATCAGGGCCAGACAAAGTGCCGCCAGCGCGTCTTAGATGCCTGGCCTCACGCCATTTTCATCGGCATTGCGCTTCCTACGCTCGACAGCGGGGCGATCTCGTCCTATGTCATGCCTTGACAGACAGGGAGTTTGCGCGGCCCCCGCCGAGGGGGCCGAATATCGCTTGAAGGAGATCGAATTGTTCAACTTGCTCTCTTCCCCCGAGGCGACACTGACGCGCCGCGCAGCGTTGCTTGCGGGGTCCATTGGCGCCGCAGCTTTTCTGGCCGGCTTGCTCGTGCTCATTTCACCGGCCGAAACGCGTGCCCAGGCACCGCTCAAACCGGACGTCGATCTGAGCGAATTGATGAAGCCCGGCGATCTGCCCGAAAACGTCATGGGCAAGGACGACGCGCCCTACACCATCATCGAATATTCGTCGATGACCTGCCCGCACTGCGCGCATTTTCACAATACTGTCCTGCCTGAGCTGAAAAAAAAATATATCGATACGGGGAAGGCCAGATACATCATTCGTGAATTCCCCCTCGATAATGTCGCCGCCGCGGCCGCCTTGCTCGCACGTTGTGTGGACAAGCCCAAATATTTCGACTTCGTGAACCTGCTTTATGGCAATCAGGATGAATGGGCATTCAAGAACAACCCGATTCCTGCACTGCAGAAATTCTCCAAGCAGGTCGGCTTTACAGAGCAGCGCTTCAACGAGTGCTTGAAGGACGAGAAGGTGCTGAAATATATTGAATTGGTCCGGGACCGCGCCAATACGAAATTCGACGTTCACGCGACGCCGACCTTCTTCGTCAACGGCCATAAGCTGCAAGGCGCCGACCTTGCAGATTTCGATAAGATCATGGGCGCTGACGGCAAGAGCTGAGCCTAATTTTGCCATTCCGGGGGAATAGATCTCATTGGAGACCGGTGAGCGGATCAAACGGGGCGGATTTTATGGCTGACGATACGGCGGACGTTCCGCGCGGAATCGTGTTCCTGCGCACGATTCTGGCGCTCGCGATCTTGAGCGCGCTGGCAGGCTGCGCCGGCGGCTTGCCCGCTGCGCTTTCCGAAGTCTCGTCGACCCAGACAGGCGCGGCGCCAGACGCCACCGAGCTTCGCAAGCCCGGCCCGCTTGAGGAAAAAACGCTCGGAAACGCCCACGCGCCGGTCACGATCATCGAATATGCCTCACTCGGCTGCCCGATCTGCGCCGCCTATCACGCCCAGGTCTTTCCGCAGGTCAAGAAGGCGTTCATCGACACCGGCAAGGTCTATTTCATCTATCGCGAATTCCCGATCGGCAATACCCCAGCCGCGGCGGCCCAGGCCGCGCGCTGCGTGCCCGACAAGCAGTATTTCCACATCAACGACAAATTCCTGGCCAATCGCGGACGTTGGAACGGCCGCGATCCGAGCCCCGATCTTCTTTACAAAATTGTGCAAGAAACCGGCCTCAGCCGCACCGCATTTGACAGCTGCATGGCGAATCAAAAGACTAAGGATGGAATTGCCGAGGTCAAACAGCGGGGGCGGGGGCTTGGCGTGAAAGGAACGCCGACCTTCTTTATTAATGGCCAGCACGTGCAGGGCTTTACGAGTTATGAAGAGATGCGGAAACTCATCGAGCAGCATCTCCAAAGCGCGGCCAAGCCGGTCTAATCCCACCGCTCGTGCCAATGCGCGCCGCTAGTGTAGTGGCCGAGAAGTCCCCTCTATTGCTTGCAGCAAGCGCGGCAGGGGGACTTCTCGGCCAAAACCACACTAAAAGCTTATAGTTGCCAGTGTCCCTTTCGAATCTGAAGTTCGCTTCGGAGCAAGCCGAAAAATGAGGCGAGCTTCGGATTCGGGACGCTAGCGAGCCACGAGGGATTGCCAGTGCAGATCACGCGCCTCCGCCTTCTAGGCTTCAAGTCTTTCGTCGAGCCGACCGAGCTTCTGATCGAGGAGGGAATGACGGGGGTCGTCGGCCCGAACGGCTGCGGCAAATCCAATCTGCTCGAAGCCCTCCGCTGGGTCATGGGCGAGACCTCCTATAAGAACATGCGCGGCGGGGCGATGGATGATGTCATCTTCGCCGGCACCGACAATCGTCCCGCCCGCAATATGGCCGAGGTGACGCTCAGCATCGATAACCGCTCGCGCCGCGCCCCGGCTGAATTCAACGACAACGACACGCTGGAAATCGCCCGCCGCATCCAGCGCGAGGCCGGCTCGATCTACAAGATCAATGCCAAAGACGTGCGCGCCCGCGATATCCAGCTGCTATTCGCCGACGCTGCAACCGGCGCGCGCAGCCAGGCGCTCGTCCGCCAGGGCCAGATCGGCGAGATCATCAGCGCCAAGCCGCAGGAACGCCGGCGCATTCTGGAGGATGCCGCCGGAATTGCCGGGCTGCACGGCCGGCGGCACGAGGCCGAGCTGCGCCTCAAGGCGGCGGAAACCAATCTGGAAAGGCTGCGCGATGTCATCGGCCAGCTTGGCGCACAGCTTCAGAATCTGCGCAAGCAGGCCCGGCAAGCCCAGCGTTATAAGGAAATCTCCGCAGAGCTGCGCAAATCGGAAGCGATCCACGGCTATCAGCAGTGGAGCGCCGCATCGGACCATGTGACCACCGAGGAGGCCGCGCTGCTTGAGGCAACGCGCGTCGTCGGTCAGCTCACGCAGGCAGAGTCCGCCGCAATGCGCGCGCGGGCCGAGATCGCCGGGACGATACAGCCGCTGCGCGAAGAAGAGGCGACCCGCGCCGCTGTCTTGCATCGGCTCGAGGTCGAGCGCCAGACCCTGGAGCGTGAAGAACAGCGGGCAAAGGAGCGGCAGACCGAGCTGGAAACACGTCTGGCGCAGCTTCAAAAGGATATCGAACGCGAGACCGACGCGATCGGCGAGGCCAAGGAGCTGCTGAAAAAGCTCGACGAGGAAGAAGATGAGCTGCGCGCGGTGAGCGAAGCGGACCCAGCGAGCCGCGAGGTTTTCGAGCAGGCCGTCGCTGAAGCCGCCGAAAGCCTCCACGCAGCCGAAGCCGCGCTTCAGGCGGCAACCGCCGGGGCGGCCGAAGCGCGCGCGCAACGTGCTCAGGCCGAAAGGCGCATCCGCGAGGCCGGCGAGCGCGCCGCCAGGCTGACGGCCGAGGCCGCCGGCATCGATCGCCAGATCGAAGCGCTTGGCGCTGCGCCGGAGGCCGTTCTTGAGGTTGAAACGCTTCGCGGACAGCTTGCGCAGTCCGACGATGACCTCGCCGCGGTCGAGGCTGAGACCGCGGTGCTGGAAGCCTCCCTGCCGCAGCTTCGCTCCCGGGAGAAAGAAGCGCGCGAAGCCGCAAGCCAGGCCCGGTTGAAGGCGCGCCAGCTCGAAACCGAGGTCGCCACGCTCGTCAAGCTGCTGATGCCCAGCGAGAGCGCCAAATGGCGCCCGGTCATCGATGAAATCCGTGTCGCGCCGGGTTACGAAGTGGCGCTTGGGGCAGCGCTGAGCGATGATCTCGAAGCCGGGCTCGATCCAAACGCGCCCGTCCGCTGGAGGCATGTTTCCGCCGACGGCGATCCCGCCCTGCCCGGCGGCACCCAGCCGCTCAGCGGACATGTCAAAGCGCCGGCCGAACTCGCCCGGAGCCTCGCGCACATCGGCATTGTCGACCGCACCGAGGGTGCGGCGCTTCAGGCGCAGCTCAAGCCCGGCCAGCGTCTCGTCAGCCGCGAGGGCGATGTCTGGCGCTGGGACGGTTTTATCGCCGCCGCCGACGCCCCGACCGCCGCCGCCAAGCGGCTTGCCGAGCGCAACCGCCTCGGCCAGCTCGAAGAGCGCGTCGCAGCGCTGCTTGCCGAGGCCGAGGCCGCCGAGGCCGCACGCGAAACGGCAACCGAGGCCGTCAACCACGCTCAGCAGCAGGACAAGCTCCTGCGCGACCGCTGGCGTCAGCTTCAAACCCAGGCCACCGGCACGCGCGACAAGTTGACGAAGGCCGAGCGCGCGATCCGGGAGCATGAGACGAAGCTCACCACGCTCGCCGAGGCAGCAAAGCGCGCGAGCGTGGCGCGCGAAGAGGCTGCCACTCAGCGGGCCGAGGCGGAAGCCGCGATCGCAGCCCTTGCACCGGCCACCGAATTCGACGCAACGCTCCAGGCCGCGATGGCGGCTGCGTCGGCACAGCGCTCGGCCTTCGCCGAAGCCAAATCGCGCGCCGACGGCGTGGAGCGCGAAATCCGCGCCCGTCAGACGCGCCTCGAAGCGATTATTGCCGAGCGCAAGCGCTGGCTGGGGCGGGACAGCAGCGCCGAGCAGCAAATCACGACGCTGCGCGACCGGCTCGGGGAGGTCCGCAAGGAACTGGCCGTGCTCGCCGAACTCCCTGCCAAAATCGAGGAGCGCCGCCAGCACATCCTCAACGAGCTGAGCCAGGCCGAAGAGCTGCGCCGCCACGCTGCCGTCAAGCTGGCCGAGGCCGAAAGCGCGGTCCGCGATCAGGAGCGCTCCTTACGCGAGGCGCAAAGCGTTCTGGCAAAGGCGCGCGAAGATCGCGCACGCATCGAGGCGCGGCTCGAAGCCGCGCGCGAAAGGCGGCGCGATCAGGCCCAGCACATCCGCGAGAATTTCGAATGTTCGGCCGAAGACGTGCTCGCCATGGTCGGCGTCGATCGGGCAAAGCCGCTTCCCGCTCACGACGAGGTCGAGCAGACCATCGTGAAGCTGAAAGCCGACCGCGAGCGGCTCGGCGGCGTCAATCTGCGCGCCGAGGAGGAGGCAGCCAGCCTTGGCGCCGAATATGACGGGCTGGAGAGGGAGCGGGCCGATCTCGAAGAGGCCATCGCCAAGCTGCGCCAGGGCGTCATCAATCTGAACAGAGAGGGCCGCAAGCGCCTGCTGGAGGCGTTCGAGACCGTCAACGGCCATTTCCAAAGGCTTTTCAAGGTCTTGTTCGGCGGCGGCGATGCGGAGCTGCAACTCGTCGAGAGCGACGACCCGCTCGAATCCGGCCTTGAAATCCTCGCGCGTCCGCCCGGCAAGAAGGCTCAGGTTTTGACGCTGCTGTCCGGCGGCGAAAAGGCGCTCACCGCCCTTGCCCTGATCTTCGCGGTCTTCCAGACCAACCCCTCGCCGATCTGCGTGCTCGACGAAGTCGACGCACCGCTCGATGATGCGAACGTGCACCGTTTCAATGCGATGCTTGAAGACATGACCAAGACCACCGATACACGCTTCCTGGTGATTACGCACAATCCGATCACCATGGCCGCGATGGACCGGCTGTTCGGCGTCACCATGCAGGAAAAGGGTATCAGCCAGCTGGTGTCGGTCGATCTGCAGACGGCGGAAAGGTTCAGAGAGGCGGGGTGATAACAGCAGGCGGCAGTCGCCGGTCTGGCGACAACGGATGACAAATTTCCGCCTCCGCTGTAGGCTTTGGACATGAACGCTCTGCTCGATCGTATTTCCGTCGACCCGCAAGTTTGTGGCGGCAAGCCGTGCATTAACGGTACGCGAATTTGGGTATCGCTCGTTCTCGATTTTCTTGCGGAAGGCGTGAGTGAAGCGGAGATTCTCCACGATTATCCGCAACTTCAGTCGGAAGATATTCGAGCCTGCATAGCCTACGCAGCCGAGATCGCACGCGAGCGGGTTGTGCCGGTGCCAGCCAAGCCAGCCGCGTGAAAATCAAGCTCGACGAAAACATCGGAAAACGTGGCCTTGAGCTGCTGCGCCTCGAGGGTCACGATGCTCTGTCGGTCTACGATCAGGGTTTGTCCGGGGCCGACGACGACAGGCTTTTCGATGTTTGTGCAAGTGAGTGCCGTGTGCCGATCACACTCGACCGGGACTTCGGGGAGGTTCTCCGTTTTCCACCCGAGGACAGCGCGGGAATCGTGATTCTCGATCTCGGCACGCGCGCAAGCCCGGTGCGTATTCTCGACCGGCTCGCAGATTTTCTCTCGCTGGCCGAAACCAATGACGTCTTGGGTCAGCTTTGGATCGTCGAGCCCGGTCGCGTCAGGATCCATCTTCCGCGGCGATAGCCGCACTCGGAACCCCTGGCCATGGTAGCGATACGTGATCTCCGTCCTGAAGACCTGCCAGCGGTCACGCAGATCTATGCGCATTACGTCGAGCAGCGGCACGGGGACTTTCGAGGAAACCGCGCCGTCGCTCGCTGAGATGTCGGAGCGGTGTGAGCAAATCCGCGCTAAGGGCCTGCCCTGGCTGGTGGCGGAGGCAGATGGGGCGGTCATCGGCTATGCCTATGCCGGCCAGTTCCACCGCCGCTCCGCCTATCGTTTCACGCTGGAGGACTCGGTCTATATCGACCCGGCACATCATCGGCGCGGCGCGGGCCGCGTTTTGCTCGCCGAGCTTCTGGGACGCTGCGAAGCGCTCGGCTACCGCCAGATGATCGCCCTGATCGGCGACAGCGCCAATTACGGCTCGATTGGACTGCACCGCGCGCTCGGCTTCCAGCTGGTCGGCACCTACAAGACGGTTGGCATTAAATTCGGCCGCTGGCTGGATGTCGTGCTGATGCAGCGCGCGCTGGGCGCCGGCGAGGCGAAGGTTCCGACCGCCGATCACCCCGGCGCCGCCTCTTAAAACCGGCTTTTCCTTTCGAGGGTGATGCTCTAAGGTCCGCAGCAATCATCTGCGCTGCCCAATGTGGCGCATTTCCCGAGGCTCTCATGATCCAGTCAGCGTCCGGCGGTGGTCGTGATCCGCGAGACGGAGACCCAGATTACCGCGATATTAAACGCCGGCTCGACAGGCTCGGCGACGAACTCCGACATGCGAAAAAGGAGGAGGCGCCCAGTGGCCCTACCGCCGATGCCCGTGGGCGCGCCATGGGCATGGCCTTCCGGCTGGCAACCGAACTGGTGGCGGGCGTCTTCGTGGGAGGCGGGATCGGCTGGGTGCTCGACTATTGGCTTGGCACTGCGCCCATTTTACTCATTGTCTTTCTGCTTTTGGGTATTGCAGCCGGGCTGCTCAATTCGATAAGAGCAGCGCAGCGGATGCAGAAAGACCTTTAAACGCGATGGACGGGCAGGACGTGGCGGCCGACAAGTGGATGATAGCGCAAGCAGGTGAGGCGACCCCTGGCGGGACAGCGGCGGCCGCTCCCGGTGCGGCGGCCCATGGCGGCGGCCTCTCCATTGACCCGATGCATCAGTTCCAGATCGACCGCTACCTGCCGATCAAGATCTTCGGCCTCGATGCGTCGTTCACGAATTCGGCGCTGTTCATGCTGATCGCCGTCGGCCTGATCACCGCATTCCTCGTCTACGCGGTGCGCGGGGGGGCGCTCGTGCCGAACCGGCTGCAGTCGACGGCCGAGCTTTCCTACGAGTTCGTTGCCAAGATGGTGCGCGACAATACCGGCGAGGAGGGAATGAAGTTCTTCCCGTTCGTGTTCTCGCTGTTCTTCTTCATCCTCACGTTGAACATGATCGGAATGATCCCGTACACGTTCACCGTGACGAGCCACATCATCGTCACCTTCTCCCTGGCGCTGTTTATCTTCGTCCTGGTTACCATCGTCGGCTTCATCAAGAACGGGCCCGGCTTCCTGAAACTTTTCGTGCCCTCGGGCGTGCCGATCGTGCTCCTGCCGCTCCTCATCGTTATCGAAGTGATCTCCTACATGATCCGGCCGATCAGCCTGTCGGTGCGTCTGTTCGCCAACATGATGGCGGGGCATATGATGCTTCAGGTCTTTGCCGCCTTTGTCGTCGCCTTGGGCATTTTGGGCGGCCTTGCCCCGCTGCTGTTCATGGTGGCATTCACGGGACTGGAAATCCTCGTTGCCTTCCTGCAGGCGTTCGTCTTCGCCGTTCTGACCTGCATCTATCTCAACGATGCGCTGCACATGCATCACTGATCGATCGACCGAACACTCATTCAACTGTCAGGAGAATTAGAAAATGGAAGCAGCAGCAGCAAAGCTCATCGGCGCGGGCCTCGCATGCTCGGCGCTGATCGGTGCCGGCGTCGGCATCGGAAACATTTTCAGCGGCTATCTGGCAGGCGCGTTGCGGAACCCCTCCGCGGCTCCCGGTCAATTCCCGAACCTGCTGTTAGGCTTTGCGCTTGCCGAAGCGACCGGTCTTTTCGGTCTGGTCGTCGCGCTCATCATTCTCTTCGTGTTCTAAGGCCGATCGCCGGCGGCAGAAGCTGGCAGGAGGTGAGAAGGCATGCCGCAATTAGATCCCGCGAATTTCGCACCCCAGATCATCTGGCTGGCGATCAGCTTCGTGCTGCTCTATCTGCTGATGCTGCGCGTCGCCTTGCCCCGCGTGGGAAAGGTCCTGGAAGCCCGGCGCGACCGCATGGCCGGCGATATTGCCGCGGCGGCCAAGCTGCGTGAGGAAACCGAACGGGCGATTGCCGATTACGAGAAGGCGCTCGCAGACGCCAGAGCGCGTGCGCAGGCGATCGCACGTCAGGCACGCGAGGAAATCGCTGCGGTTGTCGGTCGCGAGCGCGCCGCAGTCGACGCAGAAACCGCGGCAAAAACCGCCGATGCCGAGAAACGCGTCAAGGCGCTCAAAGAGTCGGCGCTCGGCCATGTTCGCGAAATTGCGACGGAGACGGCTCAAGCTCTTGCTGCCCGTTTGCTGGGCAAGCCGGTTGGCCGGTCAGACTTAAAGGGCGCGATAAACGAAGTGCTTGGCAACTGACGAAGGTATGCTATGTTTAGCTCCCCCGAACTTTGGGTACTCGTATCCTTCGTCCTGTTTCTGGCGCTTCTCGTGTATTACAACATACCGAATAAAATAGCTAAAGCCCTGGATAACCGAACCGACCGAATTCGGACCGAACTCGATGAGGCACGCCGCCTCCGCGAGGAGGCCCAGTCGATCCTGGCCGATTACCAGCGCAAGCGGCGAGATGCGGAGAAGGAGGCCGAGGATATCATTGCGATGGCACGGAGGGAGGCGCAGTTTTACGCAGACGAGTCGCGCAAGGCCCTGAACGAATCCTTGCAGCGGCGCGTAAAGCTTGCCGAGGAAAAAATCACCCGTGCCGAGGAGCAGGCCGTGCTTGAGATCCGCTCCCGGTCAGTCGATGCGGCGGCAGCCGCGGCTGAAATCATCATCGCTCGAGAACTCAAAGGCAAATCGGCGGAAGACTTGGTGACGAGAAGCATCCGTGAGGTAAGCACCAAGTTGAACTGAGGCTTTTGGCCCAGGTCCTGTGGGAGGAGAGGAACTGACCGGGTTGTCGTGACCCGGTTTTTTCTTTTTCTGCGTGCCTTTGAAAAAAGCTTGATCAGCCGTTGATTTGTGCTGTCCGTTCCGATCAAGCGGCGCGGCTTCCCCGGATTTCGCCAGTGATTGCCGGTACGGGCCCATTGTTCACGACAAGGCCGCCGGTGGGGGAACTGGCGGCTTTGTCGAACTCGACGCAACAAACGCTACGTGGATGTCCTCAATACCGGCAGGGCGTGGCGATCGCGACGCAGCTTTTCAGCGCGCCGACCTCGATACAGTTGATCTCCGCATTATGGGCATTGTTCCAGTTGGCGTATTGGTCGCCGTGAACGAAGCGCGTCTCGCGCACCCAGGCGAAGCGGGCGCTGTTCCTGGCAAAAACGGTTATGAGATTCCGCTTGCCGACGGCGCGGACAAGCGCGGCGCAGTGGTCGTTGTCATACGATTGCCGGTCGGCGTTCTGTTGATCATTGCCGTTGCGGTAGGGATCGCAGGCATCCTCATAAGGGTGCTCGTGGCAATAGCGGCTGAGGCTCTGGCGATGGTAAGTGCCGGAATTGCCGTCATCATCGTCGTCGAAAAGGCCGGCCGCATGTGCGCCCGAGGCGACGACCATCGCCCCCGCGAATACCAAAGCTGACAGTTTTGAGGAAAATTTATGCATCGGTATTCTCCCAAATTTCGCGGAATGATCCCGCAGAGCTCTTACGTCCCTTGAAATCTGGAAGACGCTAATGTCCCAAAACTGAACGCGGCTCGAAGGCCGCGTTCATTTGGAATTAACCCTGTTGCGATGTCGGCGGCCGCTTCATTCGGCAGCCTTGGCCGCCGGCGGCGTATAGCTCAGAACCGGCTGGCGCGCCGCCCGCGTTTCGTCGAGGCGGCGGCGCGGCGCAAAATGCGGCGCGCCTTTGAAGCGCTCGGCATCGCCCTGTTGCGCGGCGTGGGCCAGCGATCTCAGCGCGCCGATGAACTGATCAAGGCCCTGCTTTGACTCCGACTCGGTCGGCTCGATCAGCATCGCACCGTGGACGACGAGCGGGAAATAGACCGTCATTGGATGGAAGCCCTCATCGATCATGGCCTTGGCGAAGTCGAGCGTCGAAACGCCGGTGCCCTTGAGGAAGCTGTCGTCGAACAGCACCTCGTGCATGCAGGCGCGATCGCCAAAAGACTGGCTCATGACATCCTTGAGCCCCGCGCGGATGTAATTGGCGTTCAGCACCGCATCCTCGGACGCCTGGCGGATACCGTCGATGCCGAAGCTCAGCATGTAGGACAAGGCGCGCACGAACATGCCCATCTGGCCATGAAAGGCAACCAGCCGGCCGAAAGGGCTTGTCCTTGCCCGCCCCGGCCTCGTCCTCGACCAGCACGAAGCGGCCATCCTCCCGGCGGATCAACGGCAGCGGCGCAAACGGCGCAAGGCTTTCGGAGAACACGACCGGCCCCGCCCCCGGCCCACCGCCGCCATGCGGCGTCGAGAAGGTCTTGTGCAGATTGATGTGCATCGCGTCGACGCCGAGGTCGCCGGGCCGCACTTTTCCGGCGATGGCGTTGAAATTGGCGCCGTCGCAATAGAGATAGGCGCCGCCCTCATGCAGCGCCGCGGCGATCTCGGCGATTTCCGGCTCGAACAGCCCGCAGGTGTTCGGATTGGTGATCATCATCGCGGCGACATCGTCGCCGAGAGCCTCGCGAACCGCCGCCGCGCGCACCGTGCCGTCCTTATCAGCCGCGATCGGCCGGACGCTGAAACCGAGGAGGGCAGCGGTCGCCGGATTGGTGCCATGCGCGGAGTCCGGCACGAGCACGACGCGCCGTTGATCCGCCTCGCCGCGTGCCTCAAGCGCCGCACGGATCGCGATCATGCCGCAAAGCTCGCCATGCGCGCCGGCCTTGGGCGACAGATCGACGGCGGACATGCCCGTCAGCTTGATCAGCCAGTCCGACAGCATGGCCATCAGCTCGATCGCGCCCGGAACGCTCTTCTGCGGCTGCAGCGGGTGGATGTCGCCGAAGCCCGGCAACCGCGCCATCTTCTCGTTGAGGCGCGGATTGTGCTTCATGGTGCAGGAGCCGAGCGGGAAGATCCCGGTGTCGATGGCGTAGTTCTTCTGGCTGAGCCGCACATAATGGCGCATCGTCTCCGGCTCGGAGAGACCCGGAAGCCCGATGGCGTCGTGCCGTTCGACGTCGCCGAGCCGGCTTTCGAAGGCTTCGGGCTCCTCAACATCGATCCCGGACGTCTACAGCGCACCGATCTCGAAGATCAACGGCTCCTCGATCTGCAGGCCGCGATTGCCGGTATAGGTGCGGGGCTCCGTGACCTTGGCAAAGGCTTTTGCCGTTATCTCGTTCATGACAGCACCTTGCTGAGGGCGGTTGCATAGGCTTGGCGGTCTTCGGCGGTGTTGACTTCCGTCGCCGCGACGATGATCAGGTCACGCAGCGTCTCGTCATCCGGGAAGAGGCGCGAGGCCGGAACGCCGCCGATCACGCCTTCATCGACCAGCGCGTCAATGACCTCCGCACCTGGTTTCGGCGTGCGAATGGTGAACTCGTTGAAGAAATGCGGGGTGACGATCTCGACGCCTGGCACCGCGGCGAGCTTGTCGGCGAGCGCCACGGCATTGGCGTGATTGAGCCGCGCCAGCTTGCGTAGCCCGGCCTCGCCGAGCAGCGTCATATGCACGGTGAAGGCGAGCGAGCAGAGGCCGGAATTGGTGCAGATATTGCTCGTCGCCTTTTCGCGGCGGATATGCTGCTCGCGCGTCGACAGGGTCAGCACGAAGCCGCGCCGGCCCTCCTCGTCGACCGTCTCGCCGCACAGCCGCCCCGGCATCTGCCGCAGGAATTTCTGCCGCGTCGCGAACAGACCCCAGATAAGGCCCGCCGAAATTCAGCCCATTGCCGATCGACTGGCCTTCGGCGACGACGATGTCCGCGCCCATCGAGCCGGGCGAGCGCAAGGCGCCGAAGGAGACCGCCTCGGTGACGACGACGATCAGCAGCGCGCCGTTCTTATGGGCAAGCTCGGCGAGCGGGGTCAGATCGCGGGCGCCACCAAAGACGCCGGGATATTGCACCACGATGCAGGAGGTCTCGGCATCGATGTCCTCGATGAACTCCGTATTCGGCAGCGGAAGGCAGCGCCACGACCTCATGCTGGGAATAGCGGCTGATGGTCTCGATCACCGCGCGGTAATGCGGATGCAGATTGCCGAACAGCACCGCCTTCTTCCGCTTGGTGACGCGGTGCGCCATCAGCACGGCCTCGGCGGCCGCGGTCGAGCCGTCATACATGGAGGCGTTGGCCACCTCCATGCCGGTCAGCGCCGCCACCTGGGTCTGGAACTCGAACAGATATTGCAGCGTGCCCTGCGCGATCTCGGGCTGATAGGGCGTATAGGCGGTCATGAATTCCGACCGCTGGATGATGTGATCGACGGTTGCCGGGACGTGATGCTTATAGGCGCCGCAGCCGGCAAAGAACGGCACCGAGCCGGCGGGCGTGTTCCGCGCCGCCAGCCTGCCGAGCGCGCGCTCGACGGCCATCTCGCTCTGATGCTGCGGCAGGCCGGGGATGCCGTCCAGCAGCAAGCCCTTCGGCACGTCGGCGAACAGCTCGTCGACCTCGGCGACGCCGATCGCGGCAAGCATCTGGCGGCGCTCATCGGCCGTATGGGGGAGATACCGCATTATTCGATGGTCTCCAGATAGTCCTTATAGGCTTCGGTGGACATCAGCATGTCGAGCTCGCGCGGATTGCTGAGCCGGATCTTCAGAAACCACGCCTCGCCTTCAGGGTCCTGATTAACGAGCGCGGGATCGGCTACGATCGCTTCGTTGACCTCGACGATCTCGCCGGAGACCGGTGCATAGACCTCGCTCGCCGCCTTGACCGATTCGACGACGGCCGCCTCCTGGCCCTTGGAGAGAACCTTGCCGACCTCGGGCAATTCGACGAAGACGATGTCGCCGAGTTTGTCCTGCGCATATTCGGAGATCCCGACCGTGCCGATACCTGCATCGACGCGGATATATTCGTGATCGCTCGTGTATTTGGGGTCAGCCATGTGCTGTTCCTGACTTGGTCTTGCGGTGATAGCGATGCGCTACGAAAGGCATGGGGACGACGGTCGCCGCATTCGGCGTCCCCCTGATGATGATTTTGACGAGCGTCCCCGGTTTCGCATGGGCGCTGGCGACGTATCCCATGGCGATCGGGCCACCGAGACTTGGGGCGAAAGAGCCGCTCGTGACGCGGCCGATCGGCTCGCCATCGGCACTCACGATCTCGCAGCCTTCGCGGGCCGGCGCCCTGCCCTCAAGCTTCACCCCGACGCGGCGGCGTGCCGGTCCCTCCCGAAGCTCGCGCTGGACCCGTTCGGCGCCCGGAAAACCGCCATCCTCCCGGCGGCGCTTGCCGATCGACCACGAGAGGTCCGCTTCGACCGGCGTTGTCGTTTCGTCGATATCGTGGCCATAAAGGCAAAGGCCGGCCTCCAGGCGCAGCGTGTCGCGCGCGCCAAGACCGACCGGAGCCACTAGGGGATTGGCAAGCAAGGTGCGTGCCAGCGCTTCTGCCTCGTCGGCGGCAACGGAGATCTCGAAGCCGTCCTCGCCGGTATAGCCGGAGCGGCTGATATGACAGAGAACTCCGCCCATATCGGCCGGAATCGCGGTCATGAAGCCGAGTTTCACGGCCTCGGGACAGAGATTGGTCATAATCTCGAGCGGCAGCCGGACCTTGCAGCGCCAGAAGGGCGAGCCCCTCCTTGGGCGTCAGCGTCACGCCGGGCGGAAGATTGGCGGCGATATGGGCATAATCGACCTCCTTGCGCGCGGCGTTGACGACCAGCATCAGCGTGCCGTCCTCCCTCGGCGAGACAGGGCGCGTGATCATCAGGTCGTCGATGATGCCGCCGTCGTCGGTTAGAAGCTGGGTATAGCGCTGGCGCCCCGGCTCAAGGCTGGCGACATCGCCGGGGACCAGCGCTTCGAGCGCGGCGGCGGTTATGGCGTGGCTCGGACCGCTGACGACCGCCTGCCCCATATGGGAGACGTCGAACAAGCCGGCGGACTGCCTCGTGTGCAGATGCTCCTTGATCAGCCCCAAAGGATAGCTGACCGGCATGTCATAGCCAGCGAACGGAACCATCTTCGCGCCAAGCTCCACATGCAGAGCGTGAAGCGGCGTATGTTTCAAATCGGATTTCGAGGCCTGATGATCTGGCGACGCCATGTCTCTCACGATCCGCGAACAGAATTGGGCATCGTCCGGCTAAGCCGGACTTTCTGCCCCCTCTGTCACGTGACCTGAGAGAATTCACCCCGCTCGGAGCGGCTGAGCGGTGCTTACCCCTTCGGTGAGCCTGAGCGCGAACGTCAGAGCTGCTTTCCAGAGTGCCGTCGGCATGCGGTCCTTTTGCCTGAGAGGTTCCGGGGCGGTTGCTCCTTCGGCGCCGGCTCTCACCGGTCTCTTCCGCGTGCGTCGCACGGCTTCCCGCTATAAATAATAGAAAGCTTGCATTCATGCAATTCGGCTTGAGGGTTTGCGCACAATTGCCGCTCCGGAGGCATCAGCCGCTGTGAAGGTCGTCCCAGCGAATCAGACACCCGTCGGCCGCGCCTCACGTACCGGCCGCGCTTTGATCGAAACCGACATAGATGCGGTAGGTCTGCGGCGACGTTCCTGCCGGCATGGGAAGCTCGATATCCCGAACCTCGGAGAAATATCCCGCTGTCTCGCCGGCCGGCACATTGACGACAACGCGGACTTTCTCGGTTTTCAGCGTGCTTTTTGCGCCGTCGACCACGATGACCTTTGCCGGAAGCGTAATCGATCCCGGCTTGCCCTTCGGACCGAGCAGGACCCGTCCGGAAAATCCGTATTTCACCGTCATGCCGCCTGATGACGGCTCGCACTCCCGCGCCGTATTGGTGATCTCGCCGCGATGCATGACCGACAGGCTGTCATCGCCCGCTCCGGGCGTCCGGAAGGTGATGGTGCGGTCGCTGGAGGAGATTTCGAAGCTCGGACAGCCGATGCTGCCGGTGGTCAGATTGTTGCCCCCGGTCTGCGCTGTCTGAGTCGCGCCCACCACGGTCGCCGGCGTCGCAACCGCCTCTGTTGAGGTCGTCTCCTGCTTACCGCCGCCGAACAGACCGCCTTTGAACGGCGCCGTCAGCTGCGACACGCCGCAAGCCGCGAGGGCACCGCATAAGCCGGCCAAAACCGTTACGCGGACCATCGTATTGCCAACGGCCTTTAAGACCACCGCGCTCAATTCTTCCCCCGATGCCGAAGGTGACGCCGCTGTTTCCCTACGGAGTAATGCGGGATTGCGGATACTCTGTGACATGTTTGTTGTTTCAGCCGGGCGAATTTTGCTAAAACCGCCCAGCTGGCGGATTGGTCGCCTTTCTTGCCGGTCGATGAGGCGCACAACCGCCCCTATATAGCCAAAAGAATATTGCATTGCCACACCTTCACGACGAGGCTCGCGTTTCCATGACATCGATAACGGGACAGGACACGGATGCATGCCGGTCCGCAAACAAGCCTCCGCTAACAATTTATCTTGCCGCACCGCGCGGCTTTTGTGCCGGCGTCGACAGGGCCATTCAAATCGTGGAACTGGCTTTGCAGCGATTTGGCGCGCCTGTCTATGTGCGCCATGAGATTGTGCACAACCGGACGGTGGTAGAGGAATTGCGAGCAAAAGGCGCGATCTTTGTCGCCGAGCTGGATGAAATTCCAGACACGGACGCGCCGGTTGTCTTTTCCGCGCATGGGGTACCGCAGGCCGTGCCGAACGCTGCCGCCCGGCGGAACCTGTTCCATCTGGATGCGACCTGCCCGCTGGTGTCGAAGGTCCATGTGCAGGTCGAGCAGCAATTCGCGCGTGGCCTTCAAATCCTGCTGATCGGCCATGCGCGCCATCCCGAGGTCGTCGGAACCATGGGTCAGCTACCGGATGGCGCCGTCGCCCTGATCGAAACGGTCGGAGATGCCGAGCGCTTCGCGCCGCGCGATCCGGACAGACTTGCCTATGTGACTCAGACCACATTGTCGGTCGACGATACGCGGGAGATCGTCGACGTGCTGAAGCGGCGCTTCGCGAATATCGTCGGCCCACGCAAGGACGACATTTGCTACGCGACCTCGAACAGGCAGGAGGCCGTAAAGGCCATGGCGCCAAGGGCGGACGCCATCCTCGTGGTCGGGGCGCCGAACAGCTCCAACTCCGTTCGGCTCGTGGAAGTCGCGCGGAAGGCTGGCTGCGATCGTGCCATCCTCGTGCAAACGGCGGACGAAATTCCCTGGGCCGATCTGGCCGATTTGCGCAGTCTTGGACTGACGGCCGGCGCCTCAGCTCCGGAGTGGCTGGTGCAGGACATTATTGCTGCATTCCGCGAGGCCTATGAGGTGACCGTCGAGACGGTCACAACCGCGACTGAGAATGTCACCTTTAAGCTTCCCAGGACGCTGCAGACCAATGCGGCTTGAGCCTTGATGGCGGTCTATACAGATATCTCCGATGAGGATCTGACCGAATTTCTTGCGTGTTACGACGTCGGTTCGCTCGTCTCCGTCAAGGGCATCGCCGAGGGTGTCGAGAACAGCAATTATCACGTGACCACCACCGGCGGCCAATTCATCCTGACGCTCTACGAGAGGCGGGTCAGCCCGGACGATTTGCCCTTCTTCCTGGGCCTGATGGAGCATCTTGCAGGGCGGAACATCCCCTGCCCGACTCCGCTCCGCGACCGGTCCTGCAACGCGCTCGGGCAGCTTGCGGGGCGCCCTGCCGCGCTGATCAGCTTTCTCCAGGGCTATTCGGTGCGCCGCCCGCGGGTTGACCATTGTTCCCAGCTCGGCGCCGCGCTCGCCGAGCTGCATTTGGCGGGCCGTGGCTTCGGCCTCGCCCGCGATAATGCGCTTTCCGTCGAGGGCTGGCGCCAGCTCATCGCACAGACCGCCAGCCGCGCCAGCGAACTGGCCGGCGGGCTCGGCGAGGAAATCGCCCAGGAATTCGCCTTCCTGGAGAGAAAGTGGCCCTCCGGCCTGCCTGCGGGAATTATCCACGCCGATCTGTTTCCGGATAACGTGTTCTTCCTGGACGGTAAGAATCTCCGGTCTGATCGACTTCTATTTCGCCTGTAACGACCTTTTCGCCTACGACCTTGCCATCTGCCTCAATGCCTGGTGCTTCGAACAGCCGAACGCCATCAATGTCACCAAGGCGCGCGCGCTGCTGCGCGGTTATGGCGAACGCCGGCCGCTGAGTTCCGGGGAAATCGAGGCATTGCCCATCCTTGCTCGGGGCTCAGCCTTGCGCTTTCTGCTGACTCGCCTTTATGACTGGTTCCACACGGATGGGGGCGCCTTGGTGAAGCCGAAAGATCCGCTCGAATACCGGCGCAAACTGCGCTTTCATCAGCAGGCAAGGTCTGCAAAGGATTATGGGCTTTGAGCAAGGGCGAGGCAAAGGACTGCAAGCCCGTGATCATCTATAGCGACGGGGCCTGCTCCGGCAATCCGGGGCCGGGCGGCTGGGGCGCGGTGCTGATCTACGGCGACAGGCGCAGGGAAATCAGCGGCGGCGAGCCGCACACGACAAACAACCGCATGGAGCTGCGCGCCGCCGCCGAAGCACTCATGGCCCTGAAGCGCCCATGCTGCGCGGAGCTGCACACCAACTCGGAATATCTGCGCAAGGGCATTACCGAGTGGATCGGCAAATGGAAGGCGAATGGCTGGCGGACAGCGGGCAAAGATCCGGTGAAGAATGCCGATCTGTGGCTGAAACTCGATGAGGCGCGCCAGCGCCATCGGATCGATTGGCGCTGGGTGAAAGGCCATGCGGGAGAGCCGGAAAATGAGCGGGCCGATGAGCTGGCCCGCGCCGCGATGGCCCCGTTCAAGCGCTGAGAGGCGTTGCTCCCGCCGTGCTTAGAGCGCCGGCATCAGCGCGTCGGCGCTGCTCTTGACGGCCTTGCCCGGCGCGTCCTCGACGTTCAGGGCTTTCACCACGCCGTCGTCCACCAGCATTGCATAACGCTTCGAGCGGATGCCGAAATTCATCGGCGTGCCGTCGAGATCAAGGCCGAGCGCCTTGGCGAAGTCGCCATTGCCGTCAGAGATAAAGGTGATCTTGCCTTCCGCGCCCGTGGCCCTGGCCCAGGCCGACAGCACGAAGATGTCATTCACCGCCGTGCAGATGATCTCGTCCACACCTTTGGCCTTGATTGCGTCGGCGTGCTCCAGAAAGCCGGGAAGATGATTATTGTGGCATGTCGGGGTGAATGCGCCCGGCACGGCGAAAAGCACCACCTTCTTGCCCGAGAACAGCTCCCGGGTTGTCTTCGGCGCTGGCCCGGAGTCGGTCATTATTGTGAACTTCGCATCCGGCAACCGATCTCCGACAGCAATAACCATAGTGAACCCTTTCTTCTGTTGAGCCAACGCATGGAATTGGCGCGCATCATTTCACGCGCCAGGTGGTTTCGCAACTGCCCTGGTCGGAGACCAGCGTCAATGTCAGCGTCTTCCCGGTAAGCGCTTTTGCCGCCGCATCACTGTCGAGGTCGATGACGTAATGGGAGCGGCCACGCGGGGATTGCGGCTGCTTCATTGGCAACGGCAGACCAACCCCTTCCGGCGCTTCGACGAAAAGATCAAGGCCGGTCGCCCTCTCATCGAAGGCCGTCTTGATCACGAGCGCCGGCTTCCCGTTCACGATCCGTTTCCGCGCCGTGACGAAGCTGTGGGGACAGTAGACGCCGCGGTCCTGTGTTCGTGGGACGCGATCCAGCGCGGTGCGGATCGCATTGCGATATGCAGCCTTAGCCGGCAAGACCTACGTCCAGATGGAGGATCGCCTCCTCCGGAATGCAAATATCCCGGCAGGCTCCGTAGCCGACTTTGAGCGCAAGCCCGACCGGGCTTTTGGCGTCCTCGGGCGTGATCGAAACCGGCAAGATGACCCGGCCCTCATAGCCCGCTGCCGTAAGCCCGCCCGGCTCGGCGACACGCTTGGGCGCCGGCCAAAGCACGCTGACATCCTTCAGATTCTCGGACTGTTTCCAGTCGAATGAGGCAGGCAGACCGTCGCCCGGCGTGCGCCAATAGGTTCGCCACCCCGGATCAAGGGTGATTTCGATTGCGGCAAAGGTCTGGAAGCGGCCCCGGTAAAGGATGTCGCTCGCCGAAATGAGGCGGATGCGGGAATGGGTGGACTCGTGCCAGGGCGAGGCGTCCGCTCCGGCGAGAGCGATGCCGCCCGCGCCGCAGGCGAGAGCAGCCGCAAGAACCAACGGGCAAAGAAATCGGGCCGCAGCAAACATGAACGCCTTTACCGAAAATCCTTATTAAATCCGTGCGACCCCGTGGATTAGACGCTGACGATACCAGAACGCGATGTCAGCGTTACACGAAATTGAGACGATCCGGCGTCGCGGCCGGCCTCCCGCCGACTATGAAATCGCTTCACAGGCCCGGCACAGTGAAGCTATTCTACAGCCTATGCAACCGAGCGAGCCAAATCCAAAGATTGCGGCGGATACCGGCTATTTGGACGGACACCTCCTCCTGGCCATGCCCTCGATGACGGATCCCCGGTTCCAGCGAGCCGTAATCTATATGTGTGCTCACTCTGCCGATGGCGCCATGGGCATCGTCGTCAATCAGCGGGCCTCTCACATCACTTTCCCGAAACTTCTGGAACAGCTCGGCATCGTGACCACGCCGGAGCCGGAAAGCATCCGTATCCCGCTCGAAAAAATGCCGGTCCACACAGGCGGGCCGGTCGAGACGGGCCGTGGCTTCGTGCTGCACACCTGCGACTATTATTCCGCCGACAGTACCCTGCCGATCGACGACAGCGTTTCGCTGACGGCCACGCTCGACATTCTCCGGGCGATCGCCGCGGGGTCGGGGCCGACGCGGTCGCTCCTGGCTTTGGGGTATGCGGGTTGGGCGCCTGGCCAACTCGAACGTGAGATCCAGGCGAATGGCTGGCTGATTTGTCCCGCCGACAACGAGATCGTCTTCGATGCGGCGCTCGATACGAAATATGATCGCGCGATGGCCAAGCTTGGCATCCATCCGTCATTCCTGGTCTCGGAGGCTGGTCACGCATAGTGCATCGATCCAAACGGAGGCGCCAGCCGGAGGTTGGTAAAATCGATGCAGAAGCAAAGAACGATTGCGCCGACGCATGTGCCAAGTGAAGGTGTCAGTGCATAGCATCGGGCTGCACGGCGAAACGATCTCGGCTCAACCTTCATCGTGACTATTGTCTACGGAGGAAGCAGGTGCGGGGCGTCGAGCTTCAGGCGCCGCGACGCCGGCCGCGCACCGGCTCGGGTGGGCGGTAATCGGGCCCGGCATCCATCCCTGCTGTCTGAGCCGGCAGAGGCCGGGAAACCGGCGGAGACTGCCCAGGCGGCGGCCCATTTGGCGCCTGACGATGCGCGAGCGCGGGGTCGACCTGCGGGAGTCGGTCGCGCAGCGATTGCGATTGCAGCTCGCGCCCGCCGCCCGTGCTCCCCGGCCGCTGATTTGCTGCATTCTGCCGGGATTTCTTAGTTGGTTTGATCGCGCCAAGCAGCTTGCTTCCGAAAGCCACCGCCCTCGACGAAAACGAGGCGCCATTGGCGCTTTTCGTGATCGACGACAGCATCCCCTTGCGCTTCTTGCGCAGGCTGGCGGCCTTCGCAGCCGGATGGTGAGAAACCGGGACGGGCAGCGCATAGGGCCCCTCGCGCGGCGGCGCGGGAGGGTAATCCGGGGTCGGTTTCGGCCGTTCCCTCTCGGCGGCGCTGGGCGCCGAGGGGGGTGCAACTGCTTCGGGCTTCTTCTTCTCCCGCTTTTCCTCGCGCTTATTCGACTTGGCGAGCGCATTGAGCAGGCTCATCACCTCACGTTCGCTCATCGGTTCGCCGAAATAAAACCCTTGCGCGTATTCGCAGCCAAGCGCGCGGACATAGGCCCCGTCTTCCTCGCGCTCGATGCCGACGGCAACGACATCCTTGCCAAGCTCACGGGCCATGGCGAGCGCAGCGCGGAGCACGACCGCGCCGGATTTATTGTCGCTGCCATGACTGATCAGCGAGCGGTCGATTTTGATCGTGTCGACCGAAAGCCGATGCAGGTAGGAGAGCGAGGAATAGCCGGCGCCGAATTCATCGAGCGCGAGCCCCGCGCCGAGACCCTTGAGCCAGTCGAGGATTTCGATTGCCTGCTCGGGATTCTCCATCACCAGCAACTCGGTAACCTCAAGCCTGAGGCAACCTTTCGGGACGCTCTCGCGGCCGATGATCAGACGCAGATCCTGGACCAGTTCCTGCTTGAAGAGATGGCGGCTGGAAACGTTGATGCTGACGAAAAGCGGGTCTTCGCCGCGCGGCAAGGTCCGGTGCCAGCGGGCGACCTGGCGCGCGGCGCGCTCCATCACATAGCCGCTGATCTCGGAAATCTGGCCGGTTTCCTCGGCGATTGGCAAGAACTCGGCCGTACTGAGCGCACCGAGCTTCGGGTGTTGCCAGCGCACCTGGGTGGCAAAGCCTGCAAGCTGTTCGTCGCCAAGGCGCATAATCGGCTGATAGAGAACTCGAATCTGGCGCTTCTCGATCGACTGCTTTAGATCGCCTTCGATGATCTCACGCTCGCTGCGCTCGCCGCGCATCTCGGGCTTGTAGAGTTCGATCCTGTCCGCGCCCGAACGCTTGGCGCGGTACATCGCGGTTTCGGCCTCGCGCACCAAGTCGGCCGGCGTCGTCTGCTGGCCGTCGTAAACGGCGATGCCGATGCTGCCCGTCAGAACCACATCGCGCCCGGCGATCTTCATGGGCGCGCGAAGCGAACGCCTGATGCGCTCGGCGAGCATGGCAATGTGGCGCGGCTCGGTCTCGGCGGAAAGCAGCACGGCGAATTGCTCGCTGCGGATGCGGGCGAGCGTGTCCTGCGGGCCAAGATGCCGGGATAGCCGGCGCGAGATCGTCAGCAGCATGCTGTCGCTGACCGTGAAATCCGTCGTCCGGTTCAGCGAATGGAAGGTGTCGATGTCGATATAGATCACGGTCGGCTTCGAGCCGTCATTATGCGCGCGGGCGATGGCGCAATGCGTGCGGTCAAGAAAGAGCTCACGGTTCGGCAGGCCGGTCAGGCTGTCGTGGATGGCATTATGCAGCAGGCGCTCCTGCGCCCGCTTCTGCGCGGTGACGTCGCGCATCAGCCCGGCGCAGCGCAACGCCCGCGTCTGCCGCGTCGTCACGGTTTGCGCGCGCAGCTCGTAATTGACATAGCTGCCGTCGGCGCGGCGCAGGCGGAACTCGCTCGAAATCTCCCCGCCCTGCTTGTCGCGGATGCCGGCAAGGATCAGCCGCATCCTTTCGCGATCCGCTGCATGAAGGTGCTGGAGCCAGTCTTCGGCATTGCCGCGAAGCGTGCCCGCCGGATGTCCCAGCGAAGCGTCGACCTCAGGACCGACGAACATGTCATCGCGGCGGACATTCCACTCCCAGACCGAGGCCCCGGAGGCTTCGAGCGCCACAGCCCGCATCTGCAGCTCGCCGGCATCCTCGCCATAAATATGTTCCCCGCCATGGAAGGCATATTGCGTGACGGTGAAGCTGAGCAGCGCGACGATCAGGACGAGCCCGGCATTAAGCGCCGGCACGATAATGTCACCCGAAAGTTGGCCGAGGATGGTGACGGCGGCCCCGAACAGCCAGACCAGGAAGAGCATCCAGGTCGGCAGGAAGGACAGCGCGCGCTCCTGACCGCGCAGAGCGAGCACCGTCATCAGCAGCGATCCCATTCCCGCGACCGGCAGATAGGAAATCCGCGCCAGACCGGATGCAAGCTTGGCATCGATCAGCGCGACGCCTATCAATGAGAGCTGCGCGAGCGTCCAGACACCGAAAACGATGGTCAGCCCGGAATGCCATCGTCGGAGCTGGAGAAAGACATAGAGGAAGATCACGACGCTCGCGGCAATGGCGGCCTCCATCGCCGCCCGGTAGATCGCATTGTCGGCCGCGCTGAGCTGGAAAAGCTTATGCCAGAAGCCGAAATCGACACAGAGATAGCCGACAACGCTCCAGGCGACCAGCGCGGCTGCCGGAAAGATCGTGTTGTGATTGGCGCCGAAAATCGCCGTCAAATAGATGGCAAGGACGCCTGTGATTCCCAAAAGAATGCCGTTGAAGAGCGTCAGATCGATGCTCTTCTTGCCGAAACTTGTCGGATTGGCGAGGTAGATGCGCGGAAAGCCGGCGCCGGCCAATTCGACGATATAGGTCACGGTCGAGCCGGGTTCGAGCACCAAGCGGTAGATGTCGGCATAATCGTTCTCGATCCGCTCCGGCTTGAAGCCGAGCGAGACGGTCACGTTCGCGATGCGCGGCGCGTCGAGGTCTGGCCAGATCACCTTCGAGCCGACCATGTCGTAGCGCTGTGCCATCAGCCAGAGCGTCACGGACTGGTCGGTCGGATTGTTGAGCGCGAAGATTGCCCAGTTCGGATTGGTCCCGGCCATCTTCGCCGAAACCGACATCCGCCCGGCGACGCCGTCCTGGCCGGCCGCGGTTTCCACGCTCAGCCGATCGCCGCGGCCTTCATAAAGCTCGCCGAGCAGCGTGATGTCGGTGCGCTCCTGATCGGGGCCGATCACGATCGCTTCGAGCGCATGCGCCGGTTGCGCCGCACAGACGAGGGAGGCCGCCGAAAGCACGGCGAAAGCCAAGCCCGAGATGCCCCACGGCACAAGAAGACGCCGCAGGCCTCGCATCAGCGCCCCCATCAGATGGATGACTGACATCCTGAACGTCCCCTCGCCGGGCTTCCGGCTGCGCTCACGAGCGCAAATCTTCATGGATCGCTGCATAAAGCAGATGATCCTGCCATTGTCCGTTGATCTTGAGATATTTTCGGGCAAGCCCCTCATGCTGAAAGCCGCATTTCTCAAGCAACCTGCGCGAAGCGGCGTTGCTTTCAAGACATGCGGCTTCGATGCGATGAAACCCTAAGCTTTCGAACACGAACGGAACGAGAACGCGCACTGCGGCGGTCATATAACCCTGCCTGGCATGGGGCTCGCCCACCCAATATCCGATCGAGACGGACTGGCTCACTCCCCGCCTGGCGTTTGTCAGCGTCACACCGCCGAGCAATCTATTATCACCGTTTCGGAACAGAAAAAAGGCATAGCCGAGCCCGTCGCGCATGTCCCGCTGGTAATGGCGGAGCCGCCGCCTGAAGGCGGAGCGCGTCAGCTCGTCATAAGACCATTCTGGCTCCCATGGCTTCAAAAAGCTGTCACTCACGCCGCGCAGCTGCGCCCAGTCTGCGTAATCGCCCGTCTGCGGAACCCGCAGCCAGACGCGGTCGCCCCGGATGAGAGGGCCGCTTTCACTCAAAGGGACGGTGCGCAGAAAGACCATGAGCTTCCCTTGGGGCCTAGTGCACGGTCTCGCGGACGGAACGGTCCTCGACGGACTCCCGCAGACGCTCGGAGACCCCCTCAGGTCCAACGCTTGCCGTCACTGGTTGTTTCGCCAGCGCAAAGCCGGCCGCAAGCGCCCCGACGTCGGCGGCAGTGACGTTTTCGATTCTCTCGATCAGCTCGGTGGTCGTAAGCTGTCTGCCGAAAATCAACGTATCGCGCGCGACCTGTCCGGCGCGCGCCTCCGAGCTTTCCAGACTCATCAGCAAAGACGCCTTGAGCTGGGCCTTGGCGCGCTGAAGCTCCGGCCCGTTCGGCCCTGTGAGAGCAACCGCTCGCAATTCTGTCATGATGACCTGCACCAGCTCCTCCACCTGCGTATTGCCGGTTGCCGCGTGAACACCGAACAAGCCGCTATCGGAGAACCCCCATCCGAAGGCGTGGATATCGTAGCACAATCCGCGCCGTTCGCGCGCCTCCTGAAACAGCCGCGAGGACATGCCGCCGCCGAGCAGCACGGAATAGACCAGCGAGGTGAAATACGCATCGTCCCGGAATGACGGCGCCTCAAAGCCGATGATGATGTGGCTCTGCTCAAACCGCCGTGTCAGGCTGCGATGTCCGCCGACGAACTGCGCCGGCTCAAGCGGGCGGCCTTCGTCTTTGGAGATGCCGGAGAACAGCGTCTCCGCGGCGACGGCAATCTCGTCGTGATCGACCGCGCCCGCCGCGCCGATGACCATGCGTGGTGCGGCATAGGCGGCGTGCCGGTAGGCGGCAAGGTCGTCGCGGGTCAGCGCACGGACGCTGTCCGGTGTGCCGAGGATCGAACGGCCGAGCGGCTGATCCGGGTAGGCGGCCTCCTGCGCCAGCTCGAAAACGAGATCATCGGGCGAGTCCTGAATCGAGGCGATCTCCTGAAGGATAACCTCCTTCTCGCGCGTCATGTCTTCGCGCTCGAAGACCGGGTTCTGCAGAATATCGGCCAGAATATCGAGGGCGAGCGGAACGTGCTCGCGCAGAACGCGGGCAAAATAATCCGTGGTCTCGAAGCTCGTCATCGCATTGACGGCACCGCCAACCGCCTCGATCTCTTCGGCGATCTCCTGAGCACTGCGTGTCTTGGTGCCCTTGAAGGCCATATGTTCGAGAAGATGCGCAAGCCCATGCTCATGCAGCAGTTCCGAGCGTGCGCCCGTATTCACCCAAACGCCGAGCGAGGCGGTCTCCAGATGCGGCATCCGGCAGGTGACGACCCGGAGGCCGCTTGGCAGTTTCGTCATCTCGATGGTCATGAAACCGGACCTGTCGCGGCGACGCGGGCGCGCTGCCGGATAAACGCGCGGACCGCGCCCGCATTTGCGTCGAGCGTGTCAAAGGCTTCAGGAAGGGCTAGCACCCGCTCCAGCCGGTCGGGGATCGCGGGACGACGGCCGATGGCCCGCTCGACGGCTTCAGGAAACTTCGCCGGATGCGCCGTAGCAAGAACGATCATCGGCGCGTCCGTGTCTTCGTGCTCCTGAGCCGCCGCCGCGAGCGCAACCGCCGTATGCGGGTCGGCAATGTAGCCGGTTTCCCGAAAGACCCGTCTCATGGTTTCCTGCGCCTGCACCTCATCGGCACGATGCGCCGAGAACAGCGCCCTGATCGCCGCCAGCTCGATTTCGTTGAGCGCAAAGGCGCGCGTTTCGGCAAAACCGGCCATTAGCGCCCGGACCCTTGCGCTATTGCGTCCGCCCGCCTCGAAAATCAGCCGCTCGAAATTGCTCGATACCTGAATGTCCATACTCGGGCTCGACGTGGCGACCACCGTCCTCGGCTCATAGCGCCCGGTTGTGAGCGTCCGCGCTAGAATATCATTGGTGTTGGTGGCGATGACGAGGCGCTCAACGGGCAGGCCCATGCGATGCGCGGCATAGCCGGCGAAGATATCGCCGAAATTACCCGTCGGCACGCAGAAGCGCATCCGCCGGTGCGGCGCGCCGAGCGATGCGGCGGCCGTGAAATAATAGACGGTCTGCGCCAGAATCCGCGCCCAATTGATGGAATTGACCGCTGAAAGCCGGACATCGTCGCGAAAGGCGTGGTCGCCGAACAGCGTCTTCACGATGCTCTGGCAGTCATCGAATGTACCGCGGACCGCGATCGGGTGCACATTCGCCGCGCCGGAGGTCGTCATCTGGCGACGCTGCGCGGCACTGATGCGCCCGTCGGGAAACAGCACGAAGAGATCAATCGCCTCGCAATTCTTGAAAGCCTCGACAGCCGCCGCGCCGGTGTCGCCGGAGGTTGCGGCCAGGATCGTCGCCCTCCGCCCCGAGCGCCGCAGCGAGCGTTCCATCAGAAGGCCGAGAAGCTGCATCGCCAGATCTTTGAAGGCGAGAGTCGGCCCGTGGAACAGCTCAAGCAGCCAGAGATTGTCGCCAAGCTGGATCAGCGGCACGGTCGCGGCATGGGCAAATTCGCGATAGGCGGCCGCGATAAGCCTTGCGAATTCCGGCGCCGCAATCGCTTTGCCGACAAGGGGCTGCATGATGCTCGCCGCAGCCTCGGCATAACTCTTTCCCGCAAGCCCGGCGATCTCCTGGCGCGCAAATTGCGGCCACTGCTTCGGAACATAAAGACCGCCGTCACGGGCGAGCCCGGCCATGAGCACCGCCTCGAAATCGAGGTCTGGCGCCTGGCCGCGCGTACTGATGTAATTCAAGTAGAATTCCTCAAGACATCCGATTGGAGCGGCAGACTATACGCTGCCGCCATGGTCCGCAATCGTTGCTTCGCCGCCCGCAATGGGTGGCGGGCGCAGTCTGGCTCCTGGCATAGGACGCGAAAACCACGAGCAAAACTACGGCCAGACCGAACCAGGTGATCGCGTATTCGAGGTGCCGGTTCGGCAGGCTGAGGCGCGTGACGCCGCCGCGCGGCCAGCCTCCCGGCACCGTCGCGGCCTCGGCCTCGACGATGAAGGGGACCGCCCGCGCTTTGAGCTTTTCCGGCAGCGTGGCGATGATGGCGGGCACGTCGCGCCAGAACCAGCGGTTGGCTTGAGGCTCGTTGTCCGGCGTGAACCAGCCATGTTTCTCGGGCGCTCGTGCGAGGCCGATCAGCTCGACCTCGCCCTCGATCTGACCTCGCTGCCGGGTTCCGGGCTCCTTCAGCTCCGCGGGAACGAAGCCGCGGTCGACGAGCACAACGTCGCCGCTGCGGGTCTGGAAGGGGGTGATGATCCGCCAGCCGGCCTGACCGTCAAGGATGCTGTAAAGATGGCGCTCGTCATCATGGAGGAAGCGCCCGACGAGCTGAACGCGGTCATATTCGACATCCCCGTCCTGCTGCCAGTGCCGTTTCGCTTCCGACAGCGAAATGACCTCACCATGGGCGCGCGACTCGATGCGCTCGATCAGTCCGAGCTTCCATTCGCGCCGGTCGAGCTGCCATTTTCCGAGGCTGACGAGAATCGCCACACCGATCAGCGTCATGAAAAATGGCAGCGCCAGGGGACGAAGTCGCGTCATCGCGTGCCTCAAGCTTCGTGATCGAAGCGGCGACCTTCCTCGGCGCGGAACCGGTATTGCAGAGCAAGCAGCGTTGCTTTGAAAGGGCGCAGGAGTAACAGGGGCAGGCCGAGCCCGAGCGGCAGCCAGAGCGCGGCATGCACCCAAAGCGGCGGCTGATATTTGACTTCGACGACAAGCGCCGCGCCCGTCACAATGAAGCCGGCGATCAGGATGATGAACACGGCCGGGCCATCGCCGGAATTGGCGAAAGCATAATCGAGGCCGCAGTGATCGCATCGCTCGGCAAGCGCGAGATAGCCTTTGAAGAGGCGCCCCTTTCCGCAGCGCGGACAGCGGCAGAGGAGTCCCGCGTAAAATGGCGAGACCGCCGGAAAGACTTGGCCGTTCGTGTCATCCATTACTTAGCGCAGGCGGCTTGCGCCGCTTGCCATTCGATGTTGCCGGCCCGTTCACTCCGCGACGGTTGGGCCTGCACCCCAGACATAAATGCTGACAAACAGGAACAGCCAGACGACGTCGACGAAGTGCCAGTACCAAGCCGCGGCCTCGAAGCCGAAATGGTGTTTCGCGGTGAAATGGCCCGCAAGGGCGCGGAATAGGGTCACGGTCAGGAAGATGGTTCCGATGATGACGTGAAAGCCGTGGAAGCCGGTCGCCATAAAGAAAGTCGATCCATAGATATGGCCGGCGAATTGGAACTTCGCATGGTAATATTCATAAGCCTGCAGGCTCGTGAACATCATGCCGAGCACGATGGTCAGCGCAAGTCCCCACACCAGACCGCGGCGGTTACCTTCCTGAAGCGCGTAATGCGCCCAGGTCACGGTCGTACCCGAGGTGAGAAGAATCAGCGTGTTGACGAGCGGCAGCGCCCAGGGATTGAAAGTCGCGACGAACCGCCCGTCGCTGGTTGGGACGGGCGGCCACTTGCCGCCGGTAACCTCGTCGCGGCCGACGACGCCGATCAATTCCTTGGTTCCGGCAATGTGATGCACATCGGCGGGAAAGAGCGCGACGTCGAAATAGGCCCAGAACCAGGCAACGAAGAACATCACCTCGGAGGCGATGAAGAGGATCATACCGTAGCGCAGATGCATCTGCACGACCGGCGTATGAAGGTGCCGGTATTCGGCCTCACCCACCACGTCGCGCCACCACAGGATCATGGTCGCCAGCACGCTCAATGCGCCCAGGGCGAAAAGCCACGGCCCCTTTAGGCCAAACACTCCGCCATAGGAGGTTTTCATCCAGATGATGGCGCCGATCGCCATGAGGAAGGCCGCGCCTGCACCGACCAGCGGCCAGGGGCTCGGGTCGACGAGGTGGTAATCGTGATGCTTAGCGTGAGACTCCGCCATGAATTGCTTCCCCTGGTGCGTCGGGCCGATCGTAATCGTCGTCCTTTTATCCGGATGGGCCGGTCGTTTCAAATGGCTTTGATGCCGCGCCCTCGGCCGATCGCGGCTTTGCCTGACTGTCGGGCTTATCCACTTTAAAGAAGGTGTATGAAAGGACGATCTCCTCGATGCGTTTTGCATTCGGGTCGTCCATGATCGCGGGGTCGACGAAGAAGGAGACCGGCATCTGGGCCGTCTGGCCGGGCTGCAGGGTCTGGTCGGTAAAGCAGAAGCACTGGATCTTGTCGAAATAGGCGCCGGCGTCCTCCGGCGTCACATTGACGCTCGCAGCTCCCGTCAGCGTCTTGTCCGTGAGGTTCGTTGCCTCGTAATAGGCCAGCGTGTTCTCACCGATCTTGATGTGCACTTCGCGCTGCACGGGCCGGAAGGACCAGCCGAGATCGGAAGAGACATTCGCATCGAACCGGACAGTGATCATGCGATCGAGGACGCGGCCAGACGGCGCCTCGACTCTCTGGGTCGTCCCGCCATAGCCGGTCGCCTGGCAGAACATGCCATAAAGCGGAACGGCGGCGAAGGAAAGGCCGACCATGGCCGTCGTCAGCGTAAGCAGCGCGAGGGCGATGCGCCGGTTGGCGGCGTTCTTGATGTGGTGTGAGCTATGCGGGCGTTCGGCCATGATGTGAACCTAGAGCGGCCGGTTGGCAACGTTGCTGCCGAGCCGCACGATGGTAACCAGGAAGAAAAGCAATGCGAGCGCGCCCAAGCTCAAGCCGATCATGATCGAGCGGATGCGCTGCCGGCGCTTTTCCTCATCGGACAGGACAATCCGGTCATCGGGCCGCTGGTCATTCATCGCATGAGCCCAAGCGCGTGCTCCGCCAGCAGCGCCGCGAACACGACGAAAAGATAAAGGATCGAGAAGCCGAACAGCGAGCGCGCGGCCTTGTCGGCGGCAGGACCCTCGCGGCGGCGATAAACGCGAACAGCATCGTAGATGAAGACGGCGCCCGCGGCGGCCGACACCGCAAGGTAGAGCGCACCGCCAAGGCCGACGAACGCCGGCGCGATACCGGCGACGGCCGTCAGGACCGCGTAAACCAGAATCTGCGTCCGGGTTTCGTCCTTGCTTGCGACTGGCAGCATCGGCACGCCGGCGCGCTCATAGTCGCGCGTCCGGTTGAGGGCGAGCGCCCAGAAATGCGGCGGCGTCCATAGGAAGATGATCGCGAATAAGAGGACACTTTCGAGCGAAATGCTCCCCGTCGCGGCGGCCCAGCCGATCATGGGCGGGAATGCGCCCGCCGCGCCGCCGATGACGATGTTCTGCGGCGTCCGGCGCTTCAGCCACATGGTGTAGATGACGATATAGAAGGCGATGGTGAAAGCCAGCAGGCCGCTTGCGACCCAGTTGACCAGAACACCAAGGCAGAACACCGCGCCGCCCGCGAGAACGAGACCAAGGGTGAGGGCTTCATCCGGCGGAACGCGGTTTCGCGGCACGGGCCGCATCGCGGTCCGGCTCATCAGCCGGTCGATGTCGGCATCGTACCACATATTGAGGGCGCCGGCCGCCCCGGCTCCGACAGCGATGAACAGCAGCGCGACGAAGCCGATCAGCGGGTGGAGCGTACCGGGCGCGGCCACCATGCCGGCAAGCGCGGTAAACACCGCAAGCGACATCACCCGCGGCTTCAGCAGCAGCAGATAGTCGCCGAGCGTGCCGTGGACCGCGGTCCCGTCGGCGAGCAATGTCCGTGTCTGGCTGGCGCTGAGGTCGGTCATAATTCGCTATTTCAATGCGAGCCGGCAAAACCGGCTCGATAATCGATGAGCGGTCGTCCCGCATGGAGGACATGCCAGCAGCGATCTCTCGCCGCCAGGACGCCGATTATTTGATCCGTGGCAGTTCCTCATAGGCGTGGAATGCCGGCGGCGACGGCAACGTCCATTCCAGCGTCGTCGCACTCGGCCCCCACGGGTTGGCAGCCGCCTTTTCCTGCCTCATGAAGGCGTAGGCCATCGAGAACAGGAAGATCAGCACGCTGAAGCCCGAAATGTAGGAGCCAAGCGAGGACACGTAAGTTCCAGCCGGAAAATTCCGGCGGATAGTCCGCATAGCGCCGAGGCATACCGGCAAGGCCCAGGAAATGCTGCGGGAAAAACACCAGGTTGACGCCGATGAAAGTCACCCAGAAATGCAGCTTGCCGAGAAATTCCGAATAGGTATAGCCCGTCATTTTCGGGAACCAGTAATACCAGCCGGCAAAGATCGTAAACACCGCGCCGAGCGACAGCACATAGTGGAAATGCGCCACGACATAATAGGTATCGTGGAAGGCGCGGTCGATGCCCGCATTGGCAAGCACCACACCAGTCACGCCGCCGACCGTGAACAGGAAGATGAAGCCGATCGCCCAGAGCATCGGCGTCTTGAACTGAATCGAGCCGCCCCACATCGTCGCGATCCAGGAGAAAATTTTGATGCCGGTCGGAACGGCGATCACCATGGTGGCGAAGATGAAATAGGCCTGGGTATCGACACCGATGCCGGCCGCATACATATGGTGCGCCCAAACGATAAAGCCGACCACTCCGATAGCAACCATAGCATAGGCCATGCCCAGATAGCCGAAGATGGGCTTGCGCGAGAAGGTGGAAATGACCTGGCTGACCATGCCGAAGCCGGGCAAGATCAGGATGTAGACCTCGGGATGGCCGAAGAACCAGAACAGGTGCTGGAACAGCAGAGGATCGCCGCCGCCTGCCGCGTCGAAGAAGGTCGTGCCGAAATTCCGATCGGTCAGCAGCATGGTGATTGCACCGGCAAGCACCGGCAGCGCCAGCAGCAGCAGGAACGCGGTGACCAGGATCGACCAGACAAAAAGCGGCATCTTATGCAGCGTCATGCCCGGCGCGCGCATGTTGAAAATGGTGGTGATGAAATTGATGGCACCGAGGATCGAGGAGGCGCCAGCCAGATGTATCGCCAGAATGCCGAAATCCATGGCCGGGCCGGGACTGCCCGAGGTCGAAAGCGGCGCGTAGAGCGTCCAGCCACCGCCGATGCCCTCGCCGCCGGAGTCGCCCTCGACGAACAGCGACAGGATCAGCAGCGTGAAGGATGCCGGAAGCAGCCAGAATGAGATGTTGTTCATGCGCGGAAAGGCCATGTCCGGCGCGCCGATCATCAGCGGCACAAACCAATTGCCGAAGCCGCCGATCATCGCCGGCATCACCATGAAGAAGATCATGATCAGGCCGTGCGCGGTCACGAACACATTATAGGTGTGGGGGTTGGAGAAGATCTGCAGGCCGGGCTCCTGCAGCTCCATGCGCATGGCGACGGACAAGGCGCCGCCGATGACTCCGGCGATCATGGCAAAAATCAGATAAAGCGTGCCGATGTCCTTATGGTTGGTCGAGTAGAACCAACGCCGGAAAAAGCCTGGTGAGTGTTCGTCGTGGTATCCAGACTCAGCTTTCGTCGCCATGATCCAGTCCTTCTGTCCAAACATCGAGGCCACGCAGCGCTCGCCGGCCAAGCCGGGGTCGCGCGGCCCCCTTATCCTTTAACGGCTGTCGGCGGCCGCAAGTCTCGGCTGGCCTTCGCCCTTTTTCGCCGCGTTTTTCGCAACATCGTCCAGCGGCTGCGGCATGGATGAGGCAAATTTCTTCTTGGCCGCATCGAGCCAGGCCGCAAATTCCTGGTCGCTCACGACACGAACCTCAATCGGCATGTAAGCATGGCGGGCGCCACAAAGCTCCGAGCACTGACCATAGTAGATGCCCGGCCGCTCGGCCTTGAACCATGTCAGCGCATTGCGGCCTTTCACTGCGTCCGTCTTGATGCCGAAGGATGGCACCGCCCAGTCGTGAATGACATCGTCCGAGGTGACCAGCACATGAACCACCTTGTTGACCGGGACGACCACTTCATTGTCCACCGCGAGGAGGTATTTATCCGAATGCGGATTGTCCTCGTCCGCGACCGACGAGTCGAAGGTGAATCCGCCATTATCGGGATAGCTGTAAGTCCAATACCACTGATGGCCGGTCGCCTTGATCGTCAGATCCGCTTTCGGAAAGTCATACTGTGCATAGAGCAGCCGGAAGGACGGCACCGCAATGACCAGAAGGATCAGGACCGGCAAGATCGTCCACAGCACCTCGATCGTCGTGTTGTGCGACGTCTTTGACGGCACCGGATTCGCCTTCTCATTGTAGCGGATCATCACCCAGATCAGCAGTGCGAGCACCAGAACCGTGATGGCGGTGATAATGACCATCAGCAGATCGTGGAAGCCGTGCATCTGTTCGGCGATTGGCGTGGCGGCGGGCTGAAAGCCGAGCTGCCAATTTTCCGCCCGCCCCTCTGCGGCGCTGGCCTCCCTGGCAAATAATGTCACAGAGCCCAAAAGAGCGGCCGCATTAAGCGCCAATGTCCTTAAGCTCATCAGCATCATCGATTTACCTCGAAAGCTTTGCCCGGCTCCAAGCGTAGACGCAGGAGATGCTCCAATCGCACCAGCCCCCTCTGGCTTGGGCTCTTCTTACGCTCATTCCCTCCCTATATACAACAGGCGTATGCCGCCAGACCGCACCCGCATTCGCGACATATTTTCGCGCCGCGTCGGCGGGCCGCGGCGCCTCAGCCGCATTGCGTCTCACTTTGGCCGCATTGGTGCCCGACACGCCGGGACTTCTCTCTTGGCCTATTGACCTCCAGCGCATCGCGCGTTTAAGCCGATACGTGGCCGGGTGGATATGACGCGGATCAAGAGCGGAGAAAGCATCGAGTGAACGTGAAACGATCGCTTCTGGCGGCTTGCGCGATCCTAGCCGCTTCAACCTCGGCCACCATGGCAAATGCTGCGGGACCGGAGCTCAGCTCCAGCGAGGTGAAGGCAACGCATGGGGCCTGGCAACTGCGCTGTGGCCAACCGCCCGGCGCCCATCAGGAGAAATGCGCTCTGGTTCAGAGCGTGAAGGCGGAAGACCGGCCCAATGTCTCCCTCACGGTGATCTTCCTGCGCTCCTATGACGGCAAGACCCGCATTTTGCGCGTCGTCGCGCCGCTCGGCATTCTTCTGCCGACCGGACTCGGGCTTAAGATCGACAATGTCGACGTCGGTCACGCGCCGTTCCTGAAATGCGGCCCCGTCGGCTGCGTCGCCGAAGTCGTCGCCAATGATGATCTGATGTCAAAGCTGAAGACCGGCACGAATGCCGTGTTCATCATCTTTCAGACGCCGGAATTCGGGATCGGCGTGCCGATTTCGCTGGCGGGCTTTTCCGACGGTCTGCCGGAACTCAATTAGAGCTGCCGCACCGGCCTGGCCGCGCCAGACGGCGGATTTGTGCTCCGTTGGCCACAGCGACGTGGCCAATTTGCCGTTCCCCCTGTGGATTGCGGCTGCAGCGTGCGTGGTTGCAGGTGAAATCCTTTACAATTTTTAACGATTGCGATTCGCGGGGTGTTTGCGTCTGCCCGCGGCGTGCCGAGTCTCGGCAAGGAGGCACGCCCAATCCCACCAGTTAGCGTTGCGTTCGGTCAGTTGTGTCTTGCGTGTGATCCGACACCAGGAGGCGCCGCGGCGTCTCTATAGGCATTACGAGAGAAACCGGATGAGACTTTATCGCAGCATAGCTGGTGCCCAAGGGGGAAGGGTGTTCGCTAATTTGGGCGCTGCATTCGGCATCAGTGACGAACTTGCAGCCCAGGTCGTGCGCTATTTTCTGCCCCCGATCATCAAGAGCGTTTCGCGGCGGATGGAGAGTTCGCAGGGCTTGGTTTATTTTCTCGAATTCGTCGGCGCCAGGCGGCACGACCGTTATCTCGCCGACCCCGGCATTTTCGGCCACCCGCAGATCGAAGCCGAGGGCCGGGCGATCCTGGGCACGCTGTTTCCGAATGCGAGCCAGCTTCAGAAAATCATCGGCAATCGCGCAAAGGTGCTGCCGCTGGCGCCGGAACAGCTGGAGGCGATGCTGCCCTATGTCGCGATTCTCGCCCTCGGCGCGATCGAGCTGAAGACGCGGCAGCCGCTCAAGACGATATTGCTGCGCATGCTGAGCGGCCGCGCCGACCCTGTCGCGATGGCCAATCCGTACAAGGCTCTTGCCGGCGAAATCCGGCGGCGCCGCGTCGCGGAGCGCGAGCAGGACCGCCGCACCGGCATAGCCGCCGTGTTCGGCGCGCTGTTTACCCGCGCGGATGCCCAGCGCGCAGCGTGAGGGTCAATAGGCTTCCGCGGTGAAAATCCTATCGATGTCGCCGCCCCATTCCTGTTCATATTTCCGCAGCAGAAGCTCGGCGGGGGTGAGTTTGCTTGCGGCGATTTCTTCGAGGCTCTCGAGAAAGATCGAATTCATCGTCGCCAGCACTATTGGGGCGCACGCGGGTTTGAAGGCCTTGCTTGGCGATCTGCAGCACGTCGCGCGCCAACGGCAAAAGCGTGCCGCCGCGAAACGGCACATTGAGGCCGAAGCGGGGAACTGCGTCGCGCATCGCCTGGCGCTCCTCTGCCGTCCAGTCTTTGACGAGCATCCAGGCGGCCTCGAGACTTGCCTGATCATAAAGCAGGCCGGTCCATAGGGCCGGAAGCGCGCATAGGCGCCGCCACGGCCCGCCATCGGCGCCGCGCATTTCGAGGAACGTCTTCAGGCGCACTTCGGGAAATAGCGTGGTCAAATGATCCGCCCAGTCGGCCATCGTCGCGCGCTCGCCGGGCAGTTGCGCCAGCTTGCCCGCGAGAAGATCGCGGAAGGATGCGCCGCTCACATCGAAATAGCGGCCATGGCGGTAGATGAAATACATCGGCACATCGAGCGCATAATCGACATAGCGCTCAAAACCCATGCCGTCCTCAAAGGCGAATGGCAGCGTCCCGGTGCGCGCCGCGTCCGTGTCTCGCCAAATCTCGCTGCGATAGGACAAAAAGCCGTTCGGCTTGCCCTCCTTGAAAGGAGAATTGGCGAACAGCGCCGTGGCGACCGGCTGCAGCGCCAGGCCGACACGCAGCTTTTTCACCATGTCGGCTTCGCTGGAGAAGTCGAGATTGACCTGCACGGTACAGGAGCGGAACATCATATCGAGCCCGAGCGTGCCGACTTTCGGCATATAGGCCGCCATGATCTTGTAGCGGCCTTTCGGCATGCGCGGCGTCTGCGCCATGGTCCATTTCGGCGAAAAGCCGAGCCCCAGCATGCCGATGCCAAGGGCGTCGCCCGCTTCGCGCACCTGTGCAAGGTGGGTGTTCACCTCGCCGCAGGTGTCGTGAACAGTGCGCAGCGGCGCGCCGGACAGCTCGAACTGGCCGCCAGGCTCCAGCGTGATCGAGCCGCCCGCCTCGCAGTGCGGATCTTTTAGCGCGATGATGTTCTCGCCCTCATAGATCGGCTCCCAACCGAAGCGGGCGCTCATCTCCTTGAGCAGCGCGGCGATGCCGGCGGGGCCTTCATAGGCAACGGGCGACAGATCAGCCGTGTGGAAGCCGAATTTCTCGTGCTCCGTGCCGATCCGCCAGTCTTCGGCGGGTTTGCAGCCGGCCTCCAGATAGGCCACGAGTTCATCGCGGCTCTCGACGGGCCGGTCGGCCTTATCCTCGTCGCGTACGAGCATGAAAAAATCCTTCGCCTTCCATTCAGCCAGGCTTCCTTAGAGCTGGTTGCCTCCCAAGATCAAGCCAACAGCTTAATCCGCCTGCCGCGAGGACATCACATGATCGCAACCAGAAAAATCAACAAATTTTCTTTATTTTCCTCCGTCTCGCAACGCTTTCCAAATCAATTGCCTGGGCCGGCGCCGCTTCACGTGCAGACCATCGGCTTCGAGGGCCCGACCAGCCGATTCATCACGGCGACGCGGCGTTTGCCGTAAATGCGTTTGTCGGCTATGCGTTCGGGGATTGGGGCGCTTTGAGTGAAGGCCGGCGCATGGCGCAAACGAGACCTCCGCGTCTTCTGATTTTTGATTCCGGGCTCGGCGGGCTGACGGTGCTGCGTGCGCTGCGGGCGGCTGTTCCAGAGGCGGGCGTCACCTACCTCGCCGATGATGCGCGCTTTCCCTATTCGGCGCTGAGCGATGCCGAACTCTCCGCCCGCGTCTGCGAGGTTCTGGCGGGCCCCGTCGCCGCCTTCCAGCCGGACGCGATCGTCATCGCCTGCAACACGGCCTCGACAATCGCCCTCCCCGCTTTGCGTTCGACTTTTGAGCAGCCGATCATCGGCACGGTCCCGGCCATCAAACCGGCCGCTCAGCTCAGCCGGAGCGGCCTTGTCTCCGTGCTCGGGACGCCCGCGACCGTGCGGCGCGACTTCACGCGCGCGCTGATTGCCGAGTTCGGCGACGGCCGGCAGTTCACGCTTGTCGGATCGGCGCGGCTGGCGGGGCTCGCCGAGGAGGTAATGAACGGCGGCAGCGTTTCGGACGCAGCAATCAGCAGCGAGATCGTGCCCTGCTTCGTCGAGGAGGCTGGCCGCCGGACCGACGTGATCGTCCTTGCCTGCACGCATTATCCGCTGCTGCTCGCATCGCTGGAGCGGCTTGCGCCGTGGCCCGTTGCCTGGCTCGATCCGGCGCCGGCCATCGCCCGCCGCACCGCGAATGTGCTTGCCGGACTCGGCTTTCCGGTCGGCGTGGGCTTTGCGCGGGAGCCGGGCCGGACGATCTTCACCTCCGGCAAAGCGCTCTCCCCTGCCCTGGCCAAGATGCTGGAGAGCTGCGGTCTGGCGCTGGTCAAGGCAGCGGAATGCGGCTAGCTTGAACGGAATGTAGGCGACGTGAGAAGCCCACCCTCACCCGGCGCTTCGCGCCGCCCTCTCCCGTCGAGGGGAGAGGGCCGACTCGCGGCAACTATTCAAGTTAAGTGAAGAATAGCTGCGCGGCTAGGCACCACTTGCCCTCTCCCCTCGCGGGAGAGGGCTCCCGCCGGAGGCGGGTGGGTGAGGGGGAGCTCGCGCGTGCCGATCTCCAATGTCGCGACGCATAACCGACGGACAGAACCGATGATCCCACGCTATTCCCGCCCGCAAATGGCCGAAATCTGGTCGCCGGAGACGAAATTCAGCATCTGGCTGGAGATCGAGACGCTCGCCACCGAAGCCATGGCCGAGCTGGGCGTGGTGCCGAAAGAGGCGGCCAAGGCCGTGCGCGAGCATGGCGGCTTCGACATCGAACGGATCGATGAGATCGAGCGCGAGGTCAAGCACGATGTCATCGCCTTTCTGACCAGCCTTGCCGAGCATGTCGGGCCGGAAGCCCGCTTCGTGCATCAGGGCATGACCTCGTCCGACGTGCTCGACACCTGCCTCAATGTCCAGCTCGTCCGCGCCGCCGACCTGCTCATCGCCGATCTCGACGCACTGCTCGCCGCCCTGAAGCGGCGGGCGCTCGAGCACAAGGACACGCTCACCATCGGCCGCAGCCACGGCATCCACGCCGAGCCGACCACATTCGGGCTCAAGCTCGCCTATGCCTATGCCGAATTCGCGCGCGGGCGCGAGCGTCTGCTGGCGGCGCGCGAGGAGGTCGCCACCTGCAAAATCTCCGGCGCGGTCGGCACTTTCGCCAATATCGACCCGCGCGTGGAGGCTTACGTCGCCGAAAAGCTCGGCCTGCGCCCCGAGCCGATCTCGACGCAGATCGTGCCGCGCGACCGCCACGCCATGTATTTCGCCACGCTCGCCGTGATCGCCTCCTCGGTCGAGCGGCTGGCCATCGAGATCCGGCATTTGCAGCGCACCGAGGTCGGCGAGGCGGAGGAATTCTTCTCCGAAGGCCAGAAGGGCTCCTCGGCCATGCCGCATAAGCGCAACCCCGTGCTGACCGAGAATTTGACCGGGCTCGCCCGCATGGTGCGCGCCTATGCGCTGCCCGCCATGGAGGACGTCGCGCTCTGGCACGAGCGGGACATTTCGCACTCCTCCGTCGAGCGCATGATCGGGCCGGACGCCACCGTCACGCTCGATTTCGCTTTGGCGCGCCTTGCCGGCGTCATCGACAAGCTGGTCGTCTATCCGGAGAAGATGAAGGCGAATTTCGACAAGCTGGGCGGCATCATCCATTCGCAGCGCGTCATGCTGGCGCTGACCCAGGCCGGCGTCTCTCGCGAGGACGCCTACCGCATCGTCCAGCGCAATGCGATGAAGGCCTGGCAGGGCGGCGAGGATTTTCTGGCGCTGCTGAAGGCGGATGCGGAGGTCGCGAAGGCGCTAACGCCGGAGCAAATCGAGGCGTGTTTTGATATGGGGTATCATACGAAGGCGGTCGAGAGCATTTTCGGACGAGTGTTTTAAGAAGAGCCACGTCATGAGCACCATAAACATCGTTGTTACATTTTTGTTGGTTACACTTTTTGGCAACTATTTACTCTCTGCTTGGCAGTATAGAACTTGGCTACGGCAACGACGTTTCGAAGCGAAATCAAATCTGCTTAATAGTCTCCATGACTTATATGATGATCTCGTGTCACTCGTGAGTTACGAAGAGCGGTTCGATGCGAATGAAAACTTGAAATGACCTCCGTGCGTTTATGACGGCTTATAGGCAAAAGAACCGAGGCGGTATCGACGTAGAGGTTGTCTACGCACTAAGGCAGAGAGATCCTCGCCGCGCGCGCATTCTACGAAAGGCCTAGAGAAGTGCTTGGATGAGTGGAACTCAAAATTCAATTCATTGCTGATCAAGGTTATTTTTCACCTTGAAGACTGAAGAATTTCACAAATTCGAGGATGAGATAAACTCAGAATTTGTTGATATCGGAAGGCATATTGATTTGTATTTGCGAAATCTGATCAGATAACTCAACAGACCGCTCGTCTTGCATGATATTGAAAGCTCGATTGAATTATCTAAATCACATTGATAATCAATATAACTCGAACAATATACGAAAATCCAGAGAACAGATCCGAAAATAGAGAAATATTTGTAGACGACAATCTCTTAAAGGAAAATGAGTATGCTGAAGCGCCAACCTGGATACTATTTAAAATCTTTTTAGAACGCGCGTGTAAATACAATGCATATCCGACTGCGTCGTTTCATTTTTAACCTCCATCGATCATTTTCGAAGCGTAGGTTTCGGATACACCAAGAGCGATGCCATTTCTGCTGCTTCTTCGATCGCTCAGTTGATCAATTCTGCTTATTGTATAGACTCCTGCTGGCGGTCTTGCGGAACCCAGTTAAGCGTGTACCGAAGTACGCGACGTCAGGTATGATTCAAGAATTTGCCATTCGTCGCATGATACTGAACCAACCGCGCCAAGATCATTTCGTAAAGCTTCCGCGCGACCGTGCGCTCTCGGTAACCCGTTATCGTCCTAACCAACTGCATGTCTATCGTGCTTGCGCCGCCATGCTTCCGAAATGTAAACATATGAAAGAGTTCGCGTCTAAAGGCCCAAAATCAACTCCTTTATGTTAAAAAATCGTCTATCCTCCAAAAGAAGAACCATTTGATGGACTGGTGAGCTCTACTGCAACCTCCACCATGATGGCTGGGGCAGAAGTAAGAAATTCGATCTAAATCTTTATTCAATTTCATCAAAAGAAAGCGAAGGAAAGGTGGATCTAGCTCTTGTATTTCTCATTTTCTTGAATCCATCAGGTCAGCGACTGGGGAAATTTCGTTCTATTCGATATATCTACCGCAATCAGAGCGTAACATGTGTCAATCGATGGGCCGTTGACTAATGAACTCAGCGCGCCATCGACCTAACGGCCTTCGGCTCCCAAGCTGCTCCCAGCAAAATTCGTCAACCCGCCCCGCTTCAGCATTAACCATAATTGTTGAATTCAGGTTGTACGGGAAAAAAAGTCACTCAGCACGCGAACTTTTTAGTATCTTTTAACCTATTCCTCGGCGCACCGCCGGCTCCGCCTCGTTGGACGGCGCGTAAGCGCACAGCAACAGGAGGCTCTTATGCGTATTTCGGCCTTGGTCATCCCCGTTCTTACGGCCGTCCTCGGTCTCTCGACAGCAAACGTTTCGACGGCGGAAGCAGCGCCGTCAGGGGCAAATCTCGCCTCTCCCGGCGTGCAAAGCCCGATCATTGCTGTCGGGTACTATGGCAATGGCTGTTGCGACGACTGCTGTGGGAATTATTACCCATATTACCGCTACAGAAACTATTATCGGCCACACAGGCGTTACTACGACTACGGCTATTACAACTACAACAATGACTATTACAATTATACGAGCTATTACAACAACCACGACTATTATCGCTACCGCTATTACCCCTATTACGCCAAACGCTATTATGGCGGCGACGGCTATTATGGCGGCTATTGAGCGGTCATGATCGGCGGCGGGCGGAACCGGCCCGGGCGGCCTCGTGCGCCTGGCCATTCCGCTTGCAGGAACGGACGCGGTCGGCCCGAAACTGGTCCGCAATAGCCGTGGTGGCCTCGCTTGCTCTCGCGGCAGGCCGTCCTAACCCGCAATCAGGCCGCGAATGGCGTCGGCGTTCACCGCCACGACGATGCCGGCGATAAAATACACGATATCCCCGATCAGCCCGCGCTTCAGCCGGTAGCTCAGGCCCGGATTGAAGGCGTGTTCCCAATTCTTGTGAATGGTGACGGATTTATAAGTCGTATAGCCGAAATCGAAGATGATCTGGATGGTTTTCAGGATAACGAAGACCAGGATCAGCAGAAAAATATTGTAGACGATACTCATGATACTCCCCCAAAAGCGGCCTTGCCGCCAATCCCTGCCCTGCCGTACTGAATCGTTGAACCCACAAGCTCAACTCCGCTCTCCGTCGTCGCCCCGGAAAGCGCGGGAGCGCTTATCCGGGGTCCATCAGCGTCGCCGCAAATTCATTCCTCTGATTTGACGCGAGTAGACCCCGGCTCGGCCTTAGGGCCGTCCGGGGCGACCCGCAATCACTGTCTGCCCGACCGGCGTATCATTTAGCGTCTCCGCGGCGTTGCTTCGATCGGGCTACACAATTTTGGTAAACGCCGTCGCGTCGCCTCACGCAATCCCATCGAACAGGCGCCGCGCCGCCCTCGCCCCCTCGCTCAGCCAGCGCGCGTCAGAGGCGACCGCGACCACCTGCCAGCCCTTTTCGATCATGGACTTAGCATAATCCGCATCATTCGCGAAGACCGTCGCCATGACGGTATTTTCCTTGCATTTCGCCAGCAGGAGATCGAGCGCCGCGGTGACCTCCGGCGCGCGGATGTCGCTGTGAGCGCCGCCGGACAGCGTCAGCGCCAGGTCGTTCGGACCGGCGCAGATCATATCGAGGCCGGGTGTGCCGAGGATCTTGTCAAGATTGTCGAGCCCGGTCTTGGTCTCGATCTGGGCGCAAGCGATCGTCCAGTCATTGGCGGCGCGGAGATAGTCCGGCAGAACCAGCCTGGCGCGGAAAGGGCCGACGCTGCGGCGGCCGAGCGGCGGGAATTTGACCGCCTCGACAAACCGCCAGGCATCATCCGCGCTGTTGATCATCGGACAAATGACGCCATGCGCACCGGCATCGAGCGCCCGCCCGATCAGGCCGAAATCATTGGCGACGACGCGCACAAGCGCCGGAATGCGCGCCGCACCTGCCGCGGTCAGACAGGCCAGCATCTCCGTATTGCCGCCCGTGCCGTGCTGCTGATCGATGGTGACGAGATCGGCGCCGGCGTCCGCCGCAAGCTCGACCGCGAGAGCCGAGCCAAGCGACAGCCAGGCATTGAACAGCGGCTTGCCGCCGGCGATTTTGGCGCGGATGGGGCCGCCCCCGGCTTCAACGCTCATGTCAAGACGCCTTGCCGGCCTCGGCCTCGATCTGGCGGAGCGCTTCGTCCATGAAGTCTACCAAGGCATGCTGGAGCTGACGGTCGGACTGGTCAATCGCCTTCGCGGCGAGATCCGCCTTGACCTTGCCCAGAATATCCTCGTCCCCGGGGTGCGCGAAATCAGCTTTTACTACCCCTTTCGCGTAAGCCTCCGCCTCGTTGCCTTTGAGGCCAAGCTTTTCTGCCGCCCAAAGCCCAAAGAGCTTGTCGCGCCGCACCGTGGCCTTGAAGCGTAATTCCTCGTCATGCACGAATTTCTTCTCGAACGCTTTTTCCCGCTCGTCGAAAGTCGTCATTCCCGCAGTCCTCTCCTGATAAGTGGAGCTTTTGAATTTGACATTTGAGCACGAGCTCGCGACAGGCGGGACTCAAATGTCAAATTCGCTCCACTAGCGCAAAGCCGCATGAGACATAACCCGCTCGGCACATGGATTCAACGCGCCACGTCAAGATGCTTTATCATCAAAGGATTGTTTCGCGCCGGCAAAACCGCTAGGGTCGCCGCGCGCAACAGCCTGACCGAGCGGAGGATTGAAGGCGCGCGGGATGCAACTTCAGCGTGCAAGCTTGTTCGCCCCGCGGCCAGCTCATATATGCCATGATCCAAGAAGCCGCGGGCCTTGGCGTGACGCGGCCTTTTGCATTTGACACCCAACGAGGTTCGATCCCGATAAATCGCCGTCGCAAGATCTATGAGGGAAAGGCGAAGATCCTTTATGAAGGACCCGAACCCGGCACCCTGATCCAGCATTTCAAAGATGATGCCACCGCCTTCAACAACAAAAAGCACGAGCGGATTGAGGGCAAGGGCGTCCTGAACAACCGGATCTCGGAATATCTTTTCATGCGTCTTGGCGAGATCGGCGTTCCGACCCATTTCATGCGCCGGCTCAATATGCGCGAGCAACTCGTCCGCGAGCTGGAGATCGTTCCGCTCGAGGTCGTGGTGCGCAATGTCGCGGCCGGCTCGATCGCAACCCGGCTGGGCCTCGAAGAAGGCGCGCCCCTGCCCCGCTCGATCATTGAATTCTACTACAAAAGCGATGAGCTCGGCGACCCCATGGTTTCCGAGGAGCATATCACGGCATTCGGCTGGGCCAATCCGCAGGAAATCGACGAGATCATGGCGCTGGCGCTGCGCATCAACGACTTCCTGTCGGGCCTCTTCCTCGGCATCGGCATCCGGCTCGTCGACTTCAAGGTCGAATTCGGCCGGCTGTTCGAAAACGAGATGATCCGGATCATGCTCGCGGATGAGATCAGCCCGGACTGCTGCCGCCTCTGGGATGTCGAAACCCAGAACAAGCTCGATAAGGACCGCTTCCGCCGCGATTTGGGAGGCCTCGTCGAGGCCTATCAGGAAGTGGCGCGGCGGCTTGGCATTCTTGTGGAGAACGGCCAGCCGAAGACGAGCGGCCCGGTCCTGGTCAGCTCGAATTAGGCTACTGAGAACGGGCAGCTTGAAGGTGCAGCATGAAAGCCCGGGTGACAGTGACATTGAAGAACGGCGTTCTCGACCCGCAGGGTAAGGCCATCGCCAATGCCGTGGCCGCGCTCGGCATTGACGGCGTCAGCGACGTTCGGCAGGGCAAATTCATCGAAGTCGAACTCGCTGAAACGGACCCGGCGCGCGCCAGGGCCTCGCTTGAGCGCATGTGCAAAGAGCTGCTCGCCAATCCGGTGATCGAAAATTACCGCTATGAGCTGGAGAGCGGCACATGAAGGCAAGCGTGATCGTCTTCCCCGGCTCGAATTGCGATCGTGACGCGGAAGTGGCGCTCAAGGCCATAACCGGCAAGCCTCCGCTCATGGTCTGGCATGGCGAGAGCGAGCTTCCGGAGAGCGATCTCATCGTTCTGCCCGGGGGTTTCTCCTATGGCGATTATCTGCGCTCCGGCGCGATGGCCGCGCATTCGCCGATCATGCGCGCGGTCGCGGCCAAGGCTCGCCAGGGCGTCGCCGTCCTCGGCATCTGCAACGGCTTTCAGGTGCTGACGGAAACGGGGCTGTTGCCGGGCACCCTGATGCGGAATGCGTCCCTGAAATTCGTCTGCAGGGATGTGTATGTCCGGCCCGAGCGGAACGATACTCTGTTCGCCGGGCGCTATGCCACGGATCGCGCCATCAGAATTCCGATCGCCCATAAGGACGGCAACTATTTCGCGGATGAGGAAACCCTCGATCGCCTTGAAGGCGAGGGTCAGGTCGCCTTTCGCTATTGCGACGAAGCGGCCGAGATTTCGGACGGCTCGAACCCCAACGGCTCGCGGCGAAACATCGCTGGCCTATACGATCACAACCGGCGTATCCTTGGTTTGATGCCGCATCCTGAGCGTGCGGTAGACCCCATCCATGGCGGCACCGATGGACGCCGCCTGTTCGAATCTTTAGTCGCAACCCTTCAATAGCGGCCAGCGACAGCATTCCGTTGTTTCCAACCTTGGGGATCAGATCATGGCGTTTGATGACGAAGTCGATCAGTTGAAGCGGGAGCTGCAAACGCCGAAGCTCGACGCAGCTGGCATCAAGGCCGCGACCGCGGCGCTCCATGGCAAGCTGACGGAGAAGATCCAAAGCCGGCGGCTCAGCTTCATGCTCGTAGAGGGCGACGAGCCTTCCATTGTGATCATGCATTCGCCGACAAAAGAAAGGCTCGCCGGCATCAACATCAACGAGGACGGCAGCGTGACCTTCCAGTCTTCGCTCGGCGAGGATCCGAGCGACGCGGATTTCGATGATGGCGGCTACTTCCCGCCCTATGTCGAATATTACGACGAAGAGGAATTTCTGGAAGAAGCGCCGGAGATGCTTAAGCAGGGCATTGCCGAATACGAGCTCGACCAGGAAGAGAAGGATTGACGCCGGCTGAGGGCCGGTCTGGTGCCGCGCCTTTGCCTGACCGGGGTCTCCCAAAGCGATTGACCGGCGGAAATGATGACGGGTGCGGCGGCGGAGCGGTTCCGGGTGTCACTATGCGGCACAGGTCAAATCCGGCGGACCGCGCATGACGGCAAAGGCTTCCGAACAATCCATGCAGATGCCGGCACCTGAAATTGTGGCCGAGCACGGCATTAACGCTGAAGAATATCAGCGGCTTATCGCGCTCATGGGCCGCGAGCCCAATATCACCGAGCTTGGCATCTTCTCGGTGATGTGGTCGGAGCACTGCTCCTATAAATCCTCAAAAGTCTGGCTGAAGACGCTGCCCACCGACGGTCCGCAGGTGATCCAGGGTCCGGGCGAGAATGCCGGCGTCGTCGATCTCGGCGACGGCGTCGCGGCCATCTTCAAAATGGAGAGCCATAACCACCCCTCCTATATCGAGCCCTATCAGGGCGCCGCGACCGGCGTCGGCGGCATCATGCGCGACGTCTTCACCATGGGCGCGCGGCCGGTCGCCAATCTCAATGCGCTGCGCTTCGGCGATCCAGATCATCCGAAAACGCGCCACCTCGTTTCGGGTGTCGTCGCCGGCATCGGCGACTATGGCAATTGCATCGGCGTGCCCACGGTCGGCGGCGAGACCAATTTCGATCCGCGCTACAACAACAACATCCTTGTCAACGCCATGTGCGTGGGCCTTGCCGACACCAGCCGCATCTTCTATTCGGCGGCCGCCGGCACGGGCAATCCCGTCGTCTATGTCGGCTCGAAGACGGGGCGCGACGGCATTCACGGCGCGACCATGGCCTCGGCCGAGTTCGACGACGCCTCGGCCGAAAAGCGCCCGACCGTGCAGGTCGGCGACCCGTTCACGGAAAAGCTTCTTCTGGAAGCCTGCCTGGAGCTGATGCGCGAGGACGCCATCATTGCCATTCAGGACATGGGTGCAGCGGGATTGACCTCCTCGTCCGTGGAGATGGCAAGCAAGGGCGGCGTCGGCATCAGGCTCGATCTCGACCGTGTGCCGCAGCGCGAGGCGGCCATGAATGCCTATGAGATGATGCTCTCGGAGAGCCAGGAGCGCATGCTGATGGTGCTGCGCCCCGGCTCGGAGGGGTTGGCCGAGGCGATCTTCCGCAAATGGGAGCTGGATTTCGCCGTGATCGGCGAAACGACCGAAACCGGCCGGCTGCAGGTTTTCCATCGCGGCGCCCTTGAAGCCGACATCCCGATCGCAGCGCTTGCCGAGGAAGCGCCGGTCTATGAGCGCCCCTATCAGATCAGAAGGCCGCCCGCGTTTATCCTCGCCGAAGATGTGCCCGCGGCCAACTCAAACGCCGAAATGCTCTTGCGGTTGATGGGCTCGCCGCATCTGTGCTCACGCCGCTGGATCTGGGAACAATATGATCACATGGTCATGGCGGATACGGTTGAGCGCCCCGGCGGCGATGCAGCCATCGTGCGCATTCATGGCACGAATAGGGGTCTCGCCATCACCTGCGATGTGACGCCCCGCTACTGCCAGGCCGACCCATTCGAGGGCGGCAAGCAGGCGATCGCCGAGACCTGGCGCAATCTGACGGCCGTCGGCGCCGATCCGCTCGCGGTGACGGATTGCCTCAATTTCGGCAATCCCGAGCGGCCGGAGATCATGGGCGAGTTCGTCGGCTGCATCGAGGGTATGGCCGAAGCCTGCCGGGTGCTGGCATTCCCGGTGGTGTCGGGCAATGTCTCGCTCTATAACGAGACGAACGGCGTTGCCATTCCGCCGACGCCAGGCATTGGCGGGATCGGCCTCATTCCCGACCTCACTGCGCGCGCCGGCATCGCCCTCAAACCTGGCCGGACCATTATCTTGCTCGGCGGCGAGACCGGCCATCTTGGCCAATCGCTCTATCAGATGATGATCACCGGCGCATCCAATGGCGCGCCGCCTGCCGTGAATCTCGACGCCGAGCGCCGCGCCGGCGATCTGGTGCACGCCATGATCCGCGAGGGGCTCTGCAACAGCGTTCACGATGTCTCCGACGGCGGTTTGCTGGTCGCTCTCGCCGAAATGGCGCTGGCCGGCGGAACCGGGTTCACTTTGTCCGATCAGATCGGCGCCCCGCCGCTTCATGCGCTCTATTTCGGCGAGGATCAGGGGCGCTATGTCCTTGCAGTTTTGCCGGAAAATGCCGATTTGATTATGAAGCGCGCGGAAAGCGCCGATGTTCCGGCACGGATTGCAGGACAGGCCGGCGGCAGCGACATCATTCTTCCAGGGGAGGACGCCCTGCCGCTCAGCCGCCTCAAAGCGCAATATGAGGCATGGTTCCCGCACTATTTCGGTGAACGCTGAGTTAGGATAAGTTTGACGGCCAGCCCAGAGGTGACAGCCATGCCCATGAGCGCCAGGGAGATCGAAAATCTGATCCGCGAAAAGCTCCCCGATGCCCAGATCACGATCAAGGATCTGGCGGGCGATGGCGACCATTACGCCGCGCACATCATCTCGGAGGCGTTCCGCGGCAAGACCCGCGTTCAGCAGCATCAGATCGTCTATGACGCGCTGCGCGGCAATATGGGCGGCGCGCTTCATGCGCTCGCCCTGCAGACCGCAGCCCCGGACGCCTGAGCCGAGGCGACCGCATAGCGGCGTTGATGCGTGTGGTTCCGATCCACAGACAGCATGGGCGAGAGAGACCAGATCGTGTAGAATGATCTTGGGAAATCAATATACTTCCGGGCGATCGGGGCCTGGACCCAGGCAACCGAAGATATTGAAAGGATGATGATGAGCACAGAACAGATCCGGAGCTGGATCGACCAGCAGGTCAAGAACAACGACGTCGTGCTGTTCATGAAGGGCACGAAGGATTTCCCGCAATGCGGTTTTTCCGGCCGTGTCGCGCAAATCCTGAGCTATCTCGGTATCCAGTATAAGGACATCAATGTCCTTGAAGATATGAGCCTTCGCGAAGGCATCAAAAGCTACGCCAACTGGCCGACCATCCCTCAGCTCTATGTCCGGGGCGAATTCGTCGGCGGCGCCGACATCGTCACCGAGATGTTTCAGTCGGGCGAGTTGGAGGAGCATCTGCGCGAAAAGGGCATCGAGGTTTCGAAGGCGATGGCCTGAGGTCCGCGAGCCGTTCGGGGCCCGCAGGTCATCGCCGCAGCTGCTTCGGTCGAGATGATGCGGAATGGCAATAGCCGATTTTTCGAGATCCGGCATAGGAATCGCGGCTAGTCCCATGAGCGGCGGCGGCCGGTCCTTCCTGCTCGGACTCTTGATCGTTGCGGCCACCGTATGTTTTGTGCTGGGACTCACGCTGCCCATCATGCGGCTGACGCGGCTTTATATCTGGACCGACGTGCATTCGCTCCTATCGGTCGTGCGCGAGCTTTATCTCTCCGGCGAGGTGATGTTGGCGGCGATCATCGCCGTGTTTTCGATCCTTTTCCCCTTCATCAAACTTCTCTACTTGCTGGCGCTCTATTCGGTCCAGCAAGTGCAGCCGGGCCGCCCCGCGCGCTGGCTGAAACGCATGTCATGGGTCGGCAAATGGTCAATGCTCGATGTGCTGGTCCTCGCCCTTCTGATCTTCTACGCCAAGGCGACGGACCTTGCCGACGCCACCTCGATGCCGGGCATCTATCTGTTCGCGGCCGCCGTGATCCTGACGATGATCGCGACCGCCATTCTCGAACATGATCTGAGAACGCCGGAGGCCGACACACGGGAAGCGGTCGATGAGAACGCGGCGGCAGCCGGGCGCGGACTCGAAGCCGGCCAGCCGCAACTGCCGGCCGCCTTCGGCGGTCGTTCGCCGAAGAGGTAGGGGCTTTCAGCCACTCTCCCGCGAGCGAAGACGCAGCCGTCAGCCTGGCGGGGCGCCTGTTTGAACGAAATCCAGGCAAACGCGAGCCAAGGTCAGCGTGAATAGAACTCGACGACCAGATTAGGCTCCATGCGCACCGGATAGGGGACATCGCCGAGCTGCGGAACGCGCAGCAGGGTTGCCTTCATCTTCGAATGATCCGCCTCGATATAGTCCGGCACATCGCGTTCGGGGCTCTGCGCCGCCTCAAGCACGAGAATCATCTCCCGCGACTTCTCTTGGACTTCGATAATGTCGCCCGCTTTGCACCGATAGCTGCCGATGTTCACGCGGTGTCCGTTGACCAGCACATGACCATGATTGACGAACTGGCGAGCAGCGAACACGGTCGGTACGAATTTGGCGCGATAGACGACCGCGTCGAGCCGGCGCTCCAGCAACCCGATGAGATTCTCCGACGTATCTCCCTTCAGCCGCGTTGCTTCCTTATAGATGTTCTTGAACTGCCGCTCGTTGATATTGGCGTAATAGCCTTTCAGCTTCTGCTTGGCGCGAAGCTGAATGCCGAAATCCGAAGGCTTTCCGCGGCGGCGCTGTCCGTGCTGGCCGGGACCGTATTCGCGTTTGTTGACGGGGCTCTTCGGGCGACCCCAGACATTTTCGCCGAGACGGCGGTCGATCTTGTGTTTCGCGCCAATGCGCTTGGTCATGTTTGTCTCCGAAAAAAAGATAGAATTCGACAAATTGACCATGCCCTCCTGCTTTTATCCGATTTTCGAGAAGTAAAGTCCCGACCCGACCGGAAAACGACAGGCAGCCTTTTCATTCGACCGCCACGGGCATGACAAAAGGGCGGACCAAATGCGATCCGCCCGTGCGTGTGATAACCGAAGCGGCCCGGCGCTGTCAACGCCCGCCGGCCGCGCCTCAGCTTACGATTTCTGTACCGCCTTCAGAAAGGCCTCGATATTCGCCTTCACGGCTTGCTTCTCTTCGGCCGTGCACTCTTTCTTTCCGCCCTTATCAGGCTCGGAAATCACGTGCGGCTCCTTCTTGCCGTCCTTTTCCAGGAAGCGCACATTGCCGGTCAGCCACATCACCGTGAACAGATGCAACCGATTGATGAACAGCATCTGCTCCTGGCTCCACTTCTTCTTAGCCTGTTCGGAGCGCATCAGGGCAAGATAGTTCTCGGCCTGCAGCTCAGGCAGGTCGCAGATCTGTGCGTGCGCGGAATTGCGCGCAACCATGATGATCCGCCGCGCATCTTCTACGGGGACGATGATCTTGTCCAAATTCGTGCGGTCGATCTTCAAAACCGTGCCGTCTGGCTGTTTGATCTCGCTAGGGATCGTGGTCAGCGCAAATCCGGTGATCAGATTCACGGACTTTGCACTCAATTGTTCCTTCGCGTCAGGCTCCTTGTCGCTTTTGGGCGCAGCCGTCGTCTGTGCCATCGCGGCGGCGGCAAAAGCAAAGCCGGCAACTAAACACGTCAAACATCCCAGTCGGCTCAACTTGGTCATTTACATCCCCTGCCCGGTCGTCCCTCTGCGGGCCGAAAGCTGTCATTTTATGAGGCAACGGCAATACCATAAAGGCGGCATAACTATGACATCTGTTGCCCGGCTACTCCATACTGTGGCGCGAACGCCTCAGCCCTGTTAACGCAACCACCATGCCCCGCAAAGTCCTGACCTCCTGATCGGTTAATGCGGCCCGCAGGAACATATTGCGGATGTTCCGTATCATGCTTGCGCGCTTCTCGTCAGTTTTGAAAAAGCCCGCTTCCGCCAATTCTGCTTCGATATGGGCGAAAAAACCCAAAAGCTCGTGAACGTGTGGCCGGCATGCACTTGTTCAGATAGAGCCCTTCCTCGCCGGGGCCGTCAAATTGGGTGATGCGGCCGAGCGTTGCGGCCGCTGTCAGCTTACGCCACTCATAGCCGATCAGCAGCACGGCCTGCGCCAGATTGAGCGAGGCAAAAGCCGGATTGACCGGCGCCATGACGATACTGTCGGCGAGGGCGAATCTCGTCATTCTCAAGACCAGAGCGCTCACGGCCGAAAAGAAATCCGCAGCGCTGTCCGCCGGCGGTGCGGCTGGCGACATCGCGCACCGCGCTTTCGGGCGTCAGCACCGGCTTGACCATTTCGCGGATGCGAGCGGTCGTTGCGCCGACATAATGAAGGTCGCCGATCGCGGCCTCGACCGTGGCAAAAACCGCGGCCTGTTCGATGATCGCGCTAGCGCCCGTGGCCGCCGCGAGCGCCTTCTGGTTCGGCCAGCCATCCCGGGGTGCAACCAGGCGCAGATCCCCAAGGCCAAAATTGGCCATGGCGCGCGCCGCTTGGCCGATATTCTCGCCAAGCTGCGGCTCAACCAGGATCACGGCCGGTGGATCGGGCAGCGAACCTGCGTCACGCAGCGCGTCCGGGACGTCTGACATTCGATTTTCCATGCCTACAGACCTTCCCGCGACTTGGCGCCATGTCAAGCCTCGATTATGGTGCAACCGCGGCCCGGAATGGGCCGGAGATTTCCCGCCAGGTTGAGGAGACCCATGAGCAAAATCAAAGTGGCCAACCCCGTCGTCGAACTCGACGGCGATGAAATGACCCGGATCATCTGGCAGCTCATCAAGGACAAGCTCATCCATCCCTATCTCGATATCAATTTGCTCTATTATGACCTGTCGATCCAGAACCGCGATGCGACGAACGATCAGGTCACGATCGACGCGGCAAACGCCATCAAGCAGCACGGTGTCGGCGTCAAATGCGCAACGATCACGCCGGATGAGGCGCGCGTTCAGGAATTCGGCCTCAAAAAGATGTGGAAATCCCCGAACGGCACCATCCGCAACATCCTCGGCGGCGTGATTTTCCGCGAGCCCATCATCTGCAAGAACGTGCCGCGGCTCGTTCCCGGCTGGACGCAGCCCATTATCATCGGCCGTCACGCCTTCGGCGATCAATATCGCGCGACCGACTTCAAAGTTCCTGGCAAGGGCAAGATGACCATTCGCTGGCAGGCCGAGGATGGCAAGGAGACGATCGAGCACGAGGTCTACGACTTCCCCGGCGCGGGCGTAGCGCTCGCCATGTACAATCTCGACGATTCCATCCGGGATTTTGCCCGCGCCAGCATGAATTACGCGCTGATGCGCGGCTATCCGCTCTATCTCTCCACCAAGAACACCATCCTGAAGATCTATGACGGACGCTTCAAGGATCTGTTCCAGGAGATCTTCGATAAGGAGTTCAAGAGCAAATTCGCAGAAAAGAAAATCACTTACGAGCACCGGCTGATCGACGACATGGTCGCGGCGGCGCTGAAATGGTCGGGCGGTTACGTCTGGGCCTGCAAGAACTACGATGGCGACGTACAGTCGGACACGATCGCGCAGGGCTATGGCTCGCTTGGCCTGATGACCAGCGTGCTGCTGACGCCGGACGGCAAGACCGTCGAGGCCGAGGCCGCACATGGAACCGTCACGCGGCACTATCGGGAGCATCAGAAGGGCCGCGAGACCTCGACCAATTCGACCGCCTCGATCTTTGCCTGGACCCGCGGCCTGAAGCATCGCGCCAAGCTCGATGACAATGCGGCGCTCGCCCGTTTCGCGCAGACGCTCGAAGAGGTCACGGTCGCCACCATCGAGGCCGGATTTATGACCAAGGATCTTGCGCTCCTCGTCGGCGACAGCCAGACCTGGCTGTCGACGGAAGGCTTCATCGCCAAGATCGACGAGAATTTGCAGAAGGCGATGAAATAGCCGCTCGTGGCGGTAACGGACAGAGAGCGGCGCCACGCTTCCCGTTGACGGCGCTTTCGTATGACCCGGTGAGCGAATATCCGGCGATCGCGGCCGCGCCGCGCGCTAGGCCCTGGCGGTAACGCGTTTCTCGTCGGCCGCCAGACGCCTCTCGATTGCCGCGAGGGCAGCCTCGGCGCGACTGCCGTCGGGGCCGCCGGCCTGGGCCATGTCCGGACGCCCGCCGCCGCCAACGCCGCCCAGGGCTTCGGCGCCGGCCCGGACCAGATCGACGGCGTTATAGGTTGCGGTCAGGTCGTCGGTGACGCCGACGACGATGCCGGCCTTGCCTTCCTCGCTCACGCCGACAATGGCGACGATCCCTGAGCCGATCTTGCGCTTGCCGTCGTCGACGAGGCCGCGCAAATCCTTCGGCGGAATGCCGCGGACGGTCTGGGCCATAAGCTTGACTGCGCCAACAGTGCGAACAGCATCGCCCGGATCACGCGCCGCACCATTGCCGCCGCCGCCGAGCGCGATCGCCTTCTTCGCCTCGGTCAGCTCGCGCTCCAGCCTGCGCTTCTCGTCGGCAAGCGCCGCAATCCGCTCCGGCAAATCCTCTGGCCTGACCTTGAGCGCGCTGGCTGCGGCTTTGACGAGACTGTCCTGCTCACTTAGATAGCGGCGCGCGGCATGGCCGGTCAGCGCCTCGATGCGCCGCACGCCCGCCGCAACCGCACTTTCAGAGACGATCTTGACGAGGCCGATATCGCCGACCCTGTGCACATGGGTGCCCCCGCACAGCTCGACGGAATAGGTGTTGCCGGCCTTTTCGCCGCCCGTCGCTTCGCCCATCGAAACGACGCGAACCTCCTCGCCATATTTCTCGCCGAACAGCGCCATGGCTCCGGAATCGATTGCTTCATCGACGGCCATCAGCCGCGTCGCAACCGGCTCATTCTGCAGGATCATCGCATTGGCGATATCCTCAACCGCCTTGATCTCCTCCGCGCGTCATCGGCTTGGGATGCGAAAAGTCGAAGCGCAGCCGGCCCGGCTCGACGAGAGAGCCCTTTTGCGCGACATGCGTGCCGAGCACCTGGCGCAGCGCTTCGTGCAGCGAGATGCGTCGCCGAATGATTGGCGCGGATCGCGGTTCGCCGCGCATGGTCGACCTCAAGCTCGACGGCGTCGCCGACCTTCAGCGGCCCTTTCTCGAGAATGCCGGAATGAATGAAGAGGTCGCCGAGCTTCTTCTCGGTATCGCGAACGATAAAGACGGCGCCCTTCGGCCCTCTGATCCAGCCTTCGTCGCCGACCTGGCCGCCGGACATGCCGTAAAAAGGCGTCTGATTGGTGATGATGAGGCCATCTTCGCCCTTCTTGAGCTGCTTGACCTCCTTGCCGCCCTTGAGAATCGCCAGGATCTGGCCTTCGGCCTTCTCCGTCTCGTAGCCGAGAAATTCCGTCGGCCCCAGCCGCTCGCGCAGCTCGAACCAGACGCGCTCGGTCGCCGCCTCGCCGGAGCCGGCCCAGGCCTTGCGTGCCTCGGCACGCTGGCGCTGCATGGCGGCCGTCGAAGCCCTCGCGGTCGACACCGATATTGCGGGCCTTGAGCGCGTCCGCGGTCAGGTCAAACGGAAAGCCATAGGTGTCGTAAAGCTTGAAAGCCACCTCGCCGGGCAGCGTGTCGCCTTTGCCGAGGCTCCGCCGTTTCTTCATCAAGCAGCGCAATGCCGCGCTCGAGCGTCTTGCGGAAGCGCGTTTCTTCAAGCCGGAGCGTTTCGGCGATCAGCGGCTCGGCGCGAACCAGCTCCGGATAGGCCTGGCCCATCTCGCGCACCAGCGCCGGCACCAGGCGCCACATCAGCGGCTCGCGCGCGCCGAGCAATTGCGCATGGCGCATGGCCCGCCGCATGATCCGCCGCAGCACATAGCCGCGGCCCTCGTTCGAGGGCAGCACCCCGTCCGCGATCAGAAAGCTCGTCGCGCGCAAATGGTCAGCAATAACCCGGTGACTGATGCGGTGACTGGCGTCGGCAGGAACGCCGCTTGCGTCCACCGAGGCCTTGATCAGAGCCTTGAAGGTGTCGGTGTCGTAATTGTCGTGGACGCCCTGCAGCACCGCCGCCACGCGCTCCAGCCCCATGCCGGTATCGATCGACGGGCGCGGCAGCTCGATGCGCTCACCCGGCGAAAGCTGCTCATATTGCATGAAGACCAGATTCCAGATCTCGATGAACCGGTCGCCGTCTTCGCCGGGGCTGCCGGGAGGACCGCCTGGAATGTGCTCGCCATGATCGAAGAAGATCTCCGAGCATGGGCCGCACGGTCCGGTGTCGCCCATCGCCCAGAAATTGTCGGAGGTGGCAATGCGGATGACGCGCTCATCCGGCAGGCCGGCGATCTTGCGCCAGAGATTGAAGGCGTCGTCGTCTTCGGCATAGACCGTGACAAGCAGCCGCTTCTTGTCGATGCCGAATTCCTTGGTCACAAGGTCCCAGGCCAGCTCGATCGCGACATCCTTGAAATAGTCGCCGAAGGAGAAGTTGCCGAGCATCTCGAAGAAGGTGTGATGGCGCGCCGTGTAGCCGACATTGTCGAGGTCGTTATGCTTGCCGCCGGCGCGCACGCATTTCTGCGCCGTCGCCGCCCGGCTGTAGGGCCGCTTCTCCAGGCCGGTGAAGACGTTCTTGAACTGCACCATGCCCGCATTGGTGAACATCAGGGTCGGATCGTTGCGCGGCACGAGCGGGCTCGACGGCACGACCTCATGGCCGTGACGCTTGAAGAAATCCAGAAAAGCCGATCGGATCGCGTTGCTGCTGGTCATGAAACATTATCCGTGCCGGCCGCCGCACTCGCGAGGGGCTGCCGGCTTCTCACACCTCGACACTATCGGAACCAAAATGCCGAAGGCAAAGATTTCGCCCGAAACCAGTCCAATTCTCTAGCGCTGACGCGCCGGGCTGTCCAGCGACGGGCGCTGCCGCAAAATGAAAACCGTGGACAGCCAACGGCTTGGCGTCCATGGGGAAATTCAAGTCAAAGAGGCGTCGGGCTGCTTATCCGGTCTTCTTGGCCGAGACGGGCTTAACGATCTCCTCTTCGGCGATCGGAGCGCCGTCTTCGTCGTCTTCAACGCCTCCGAGGATGCGCTCGGCGATCAGCCCGGCATTCTGCCTGATCGCATTTTCGATCTTCTGGGCGATCTCCGGATTCTGCTTCAGGAAAAGCTTGGCGTTCTCGCGGCCCTGCCCCACCCGCTGACCGTCGAAGGAAAACCACGAGCCTGCCTTCTCCACCACGCCGGCCCTGACGCCAAGATCGATGATCTCGCCTTCTTTGGAGATGCCTTCACCATACATAATGTCGAACTCGATCTGCTTGAAGGGCGGCGCGATCTTGTTCTTGACGACTTTGACGCGCGTCTGATTGCCGACCACTTCCTCGCGCTCCTTGATCTGGCCGATGCGGCGGATATCGAGGCGGACCGAAGCGTAGAATTTCAGCGCGTTGCCGCCGGTCGTCGTCTCGGGATTGCCGAACATGACGCCGATCTTCATGCGGATCTGGTTGATGAAGATGACGATGGTGCGCGATTTCGAGATCGAGCCAGTCAGCTTGCGCAGCGCCTGGCTCATCAGGCGCGCCTGCATGCCCGGCAGCACGTCACCCATCTCGCCTTCGATTTCGGCTCTCGGCGTCAGCGCCGCGACGGAATCGACGACGATGACATCGAGCGCACCGGAGCGGATCAGCGTATCGGTGATCTCCAGCGCCTGCTCGCCATTATCCGGCTGCGAGAACACCAGCTCATCGAGTTTGACGCCGAGCTTGCGCGCATAGATCGTGTCAAGCGCGTGCTCGGCGTCGACGAAGCCGCAAATGCCGCCCTTCTTTTGCGCCTCGGCAATGACATGAAGCGCGAGCGTGGTCTTGCCGGATGATTCCGGACCGAAAATTTCGACGACCCGGCCGCGCGGAAGACCGCCGATGCCGAGCGCGATGTCGAGCCCGAGCGAGCCCGTCGAGATCGCCTCGATTTCAGCCGGCGCCTCGTTCTTGCCCAGCCGCATGATCGAGCCCTTGCCGAAATTCTTCTCGATCTGACCAAGCGCGGCTTCGAGCGCTTTCTGCTTATCCATGTCAGCCCCCTCCACGAGGCGCAAACTCGCCTTCGCCATTCTCGTGCTCCTTTATTTCATATCGCCAGCCGCATTGCAATCTGAGGACAGATGTACACATTTTGTTCCTTAGTGCAAGGAGATAAAACCCGACCGGGCCGGAATTTTTACTTATGCAGAGCGTGATCATTACTGAGCCAGTGATTCTCCGAATTGACTGGTGTCCCAAATCCGAAGTTCGCCCGATTTCGCCGCTCACTCCGTAGCGAACTTCGGATTTAAAAGGGACACTAGCCAGTTTCTCGTGTGGTTTCAGATCGGGAAGTCCCCTTTGAGCGCTTGCGGAGACAATGCAGGGGACTTCCTGATCACCACACGAGGCGCCCGATCTCAATCCGCCTCCAACGCCTCTTTGACCGCCGCCGCCAACTGCTTCAGCGAGAAAGGCTTGGGCAGGAAGGTGAACTTCTCATCCTCGCTCAAATTGTTCCGGAAGGCTTCCTCGGCATATCCGGAGACAAAGATGATTTTGATCTGCGGGTTGGTCTTGCGCAGATGCTTCAGAAGCGTCGGACCGTCCATTTCCGGCATGACGACATCGCTCACCACGATATCGACATCACCGCCATGTTCGCTCATCACATCGAGCGCCTGAACCCCACTCGAGGCTTCCAGCACACGGTAGCCCCGTGTCGCCAAGGCGCGGGCGGCGAAGCTGCGCACCGCGTCTTCGTCCTCAACCAAAAGCACCGTCGCCGAGCCGGTCAGATCGCGCGATGCCTCCTTTTTGGCCGGCTTCTGCGCCACCGCTTCCGTGGCCACGGCTTCGCAGCGCGGCAGAAAGATCTTGAACACGGTGCCGACGCCGACTTCGCTCTCTGCAAAGATATAGCCGCCGGTCTGTTTCACAATACCATAGACCGTCGAAAGCCCCAGCCCGGTGCCCTTGCCGACCTCTTTGGTCGAAAAGAACGGCTCGAAAATCTTATCCATCACCTCAGGCGGCATGCCTGTGCCCGGTATCGCTCACCTCGCACAGCACATATTCGCCGGGCTCCATCGGCGCATGGCCGAGCTTGGCCGATTCGCGCTCGCTGATATTAGCCGTGCGGATCGTCAGCTCGCCACCCTGGTACATGGCGTCGCGCGCATTGACCGCCAGATTGATGATCACCTGCTGGAACTGCGTCGGGTCGACCTTGACCAGCCAAAGATCGCGCCCGTGTACGACCTTCGCCTTGATCTTCTCGCCGAGGAGCTGATCGAGCAGGATCATCAGATCCTCAAGAGCGTCGGTCAGCGACATCACCTGCGGCCGCAGGGTCTGCTTGCGCGAAAACGCCAGAAGGTGCCGCACGAGGCCCGCCGCGCGGTTGGCGTTGTTCTTGATGTTCATGATGTCCGCGAAGGACGGGTCGCTCGGCCGATGATTGGCGAGCAGGAGGTCGGAAAATCCGATGATCGCGGTCAGAACATTGTTGAAATCATGCGCGATGCCGCCGGCGAGCTGGCCGATCGCCTGCAGCTTCTGGCTTTGAGCAATCTGCTCTTCGAGCATGCGCTGCTCGGAAATGTCGATACCGAACACCAGTGCAGCGTTGTCCCCATCCTCGTTGCGGGAAAGCGGGCTGATGAACAGGCGGCCGGTCCGCTTGCCTTCCGTGGTGCTGATGTCGACCGGCGGAATGGCAGCCTTGCGCGCCGAGGCCTTGTCCACCGACTGGTGAAGCTTTTCGCGGGTTGTCTCGTCCACGAGCTCATAAAGGCTCGCTGCTTCGACACGTTTGTCCGTGCCGAAGAAGCGCGCAAAGGCGAGATTGCTGCCGGTGATGCGCCCGTCCTTGGCAATCGCTGCGACCGGAATCGGGGCCGATCGCAGGAGACCGATGAGCTGGTCGATCCCGGCTTCCTTCGTCCCGGCGTCCAGACCCGCGCAGCGTTCGAGAACCATGCCGAACAGTCCCTCGTCAGCGTCGGCGGCATCCGCGGCCCCGCTGTGGCCCTGCCGGGTCAGCAACACCGAGACGGGCATGGACGTCCCGTCGCGTTTGATAATGTCGAACGAGAACGTTGAGGCCGTGCTGCTGTCGCCACCGCCGGCTGCGAGCATGGCAGCCGCATGGTCGGGAAAGATCGCCGCAATTTCGAGGCCGGCGCCGTTTTCCGGATCACCGAGATCCATCCAGCCGAGCAGCGTTGCATTCACAAACGAAATCCGCCCGTCGAAACCGGCGCGAAAAATGCCGATGGGCAGCTGGTCGAGCAGTTTGCGACATTCCCGGGCTCCATCGGCAAGGGAGGTCTCGTGCTGGCGCTGCGCGGTGACGTCGGTAATGTCCCAAAGGCAGGCCCAGTCGCGTGAGACGCCGGCCTTCGGCCCCGGTACACGCTTGACCTCAGCACGCAGCCAACGTGCGGCTCCCGGCGCGCCAAAAGCCTGAAAATCTTCGCTTGCGATCTCGCCGCGGCGCGCGGCCCGGATCAGCCGGAAGAGCGGCTCGGAACCGCCGAAATGACGCACGAGCGCCAATTCCACACTGAACGGTGACGGATCGCCGCCCCCGACGAGCTGATGATAGGCCGGATTGACGTAAATCGTCGAACCGTCGCGGCTGGTGATGGCGATGCCATGGCTTGCATGTTCTGCATAGCTACGCGCCAGATCCGGCGGCCCTGCGCTCGCTCTGACACCAAAACGCAAAAATCCTCCGGCCGCTGCAAACAGAGCCGCGACACCCAGTGCCGCAAAAAGGGCGAAAACGCCTAGGACGAGGGCTGCAGCCTGATCCTTCAGCAGCACGGCGAGAAACACGCTCGACGCCATGGCCAAGGCAAGTCCCATCAGCCGGCGAGCCGGCGTGCGGTCCGGCTGCGGCCGGCTCAGAAATTGCGCTGCGGTCTGCGCTCCCGTGCGGCTCACCGTCATGGGCTCTACCTAATCCGATTCTCCGGCCGCTTCTTAAGCTTTGCGCTCCAAGGCGTACCAAAATGAACAAGCAGCGCGGGTCTGCAGCCACCGAGCGCACGCGCAGCGATCGGCTGACCGCAATGCTTCGAACTTAACAGTTAAAAATACCCGCAAGAGGCGATATACCGGCATTAGGGGAAAAAGGCGATCCATGGACCGGCCGGGAGGGGCGGATGGGTTGCCGAGAATAAGAATTGCGCCGCTGGCGCATTGGGGAAAGGCTGAAACGATGTCCGACAGCGTCATCTACGTCGTCACAATAACGCTTCTCGTCGCGCTGGCATTTCTTGCCTTCTGGATCGCGCGCCAGAGTCTTGGGTTTGATGGAATGAAGCTGTTCCAAAGCAAGCCGCGGCGGCTCGGCCTCGTTGAAACGACCGCGATCGACGGGCGCCGGCGCCTGCTTCTCATCCGGCGGGACAATGTCGAGCATTTGATCATGACCGGCGGTCCGGTCGATGTCGTGATCGAGACGGGCATCCCATTGCGCCATCTGGCCGCGAACGGCCTCAGCGAGGCGCTCGACGCGTGCCGAGCATGGGCTCGGGACCGGCCACCAATCCTTCAGCTCCGAGGATGCGGCGCTCGTCTTCCAGCACGATCAGGCGAACTGACCGGCGATTGTTTCCCCCTCTGATCACCGCGCATGCCGATCGTGGCGTCTCTTCATCGCTGATCGGCAGAGTTCCGTTCATCTTCGCGCTTTAGACTGGATGAGGAAGGCGATGGCTGGCCCGAGGCAAGTCAGCACAAAAGGCAGGCGATGGCGGCCCGATTGTCGCTTTCGGAGGACGCACCGAAGATAAGGGCGTGACATGGAAATTGCCGTCATCCTGGCCGTGGCACTCCTGCTCGCGCCTTATTTTTTCAGCGGCTGGGCTCTCTTGCGCGCCGGACGCCTCGAGCGCGCGGCCGAGGACTGGCGCCGCGAGCTTGACACTTTGCAAACGGCAGCCACCGCGCGTGACGACGAGATCGCCAGCCTGAGACGGCAATTGCGCGCGCTTCAGGGATTGCCGACCGAAACCGACGCAACATTTGCCGAGCCTGCGCCGGCCGAGGCTGAGGCGGGCGCCGAGCCGGAAATGGCCGGGGCCGAGCCCGCGAGCTATCAGGAACGCTCCACCCGCGAAAGAGGCTGGCGAGCTTGGACGAAAGGCGGCCTCGAACGCCAATTCGGCGCCGTTCTGCCGGTCTGGATCGGCGGCATTGCGATCGCCTTTGCCGGCTTCTTCCTCGTCAAATACTCCATCGAAAACGACCTCATTGGGCCGCAAGCCCGGGTCGTCCTCGGCGGTCTTCTCGGCTTTGCGCTGCTAGCGGCGGCCCGCTGGGTCTCGCTGCGCATCCTGCGCCCAGACGGCCACCGCATCGCGCAGGCCCTCGCCGGAGCCGGCCTCGCCGTTCTTTACGTCTCCGTCTATGCCGCAACCTCGCTCTATCAGCTCGTGCCGCCGCTGTTCGGCTTCGCCGGATTGGCCGCGATCACCACGCTCGCCGTCATTCTCGCTCTGCGCCACGGACCGCCGGTCGCGCTGCTCGGCATGGTCGGCGGTTTCCTGACACCGGCTCTGATGGCCTCCGGCGAGCCCTCCGCCTTTCTGTTCTTTTCCTATCTCTATTTCGTCTTCGCCGCGGTGATGATCGTCATCCGCCGGAAAGGCTGGTGGATTCTTTCCTTTCCCGCCGTGCTTTTCGCTTTTGGCTGGGTGCTCACCTGGATTTTTTCCGGAACCGCCGCCAATGGCCAAAGCGTCTGGCTCGGCGTCTTCCTCGTCGCCGTTGCAGGGACGATCGTGGCCGCAACGCGCGGGCGCTATGTGGAGGAAACCCAAAACATTGCGTCCTGGCGCGATGTTTTCTCCTGGCGCAACCGTGCGCTCGCGCTCAACATCGTCAGCCTTGCCGGGGCCATGGGGCTGATGGCGCTGATGGCGTTCGACGCGCGCTTCGGCCTCAACGACTGGGTGCTGTTCGCAGTGCTGGCGGTCGGCGCGGTCGGGCTCGCTTTTTTCGACACACCCCGCTACGGCTTTGCGCCCTGGGCCGCCATGGCGATCAACGCCGTCATGCTTGCCGGATGGATGCCGGGCGGCGAACGCGAACTCGCGGTGGCTCTGAGCGCATTCGGCGCGCTCTACGTGACCAGCGGCTTTCTTCTGGTCTCAAGCGCGGTTGCGCCTCTGCTCTGGGCCGGCCTTTCGGCCGCGGCGGCGCTCGGCTATTATTTGATTGGCTTTTTCCGGCTAACCCCCTTGCCGCCGGCCCTGCCGCAGCCGCTTGCGATCGACATTCCGCCATCGCGCGAGCCGGTCGAGCCGCTCGTCGAGGGCGTCAAACAGGCGGCCGCAGCCATTCCGCATATCTGGGCGGTGCTCGCCATGGCGCTTTCTCTCCTGTTCTTCGGCGCCGCGCTTTGGGCCGCCCGGCGCTTGCCGCCATCGCTCGTGAAAGAGCGGGTGCTCGCAATCTATGCGCTGGCGACGACGGCCTTTCTTGCCCTCACATTCTTCATCGAGCTCGACCGCGAATTCCTCTCGGTCGCGATCGCCGCGGAGCTGCTCGCGGTTGCATGGGTGGCGACGAAAACGCAGATCAGCTCCCTGCGCCCCATCGCCGGCTTGCTCGGCATTGCCTTCGCCGTGCTGCTGTTTCCGCAGATCCTGCTGCTCGTCCAGCTTTCGCTCTACAGTATTCTCGGCATCGAATGGCATCTTCAGGCAAGCATCCCGATCGTCGACTATCCGAGCTTCCAGCTCGCGCTGCCGGCTGGAATGTTCCTGCTCGCGGCTTACACGCTGCGGCGCGCAGCGGACGGATTCCTGATCCGCACCCTCGAATTCGCGGCCGTCGCACTCATAGCGCTCTGGGGCTTCTATGCGACCGCCAAGCTCTTCCATCCCGGCGAAGACGTGCTGTTTGCCAAGGCCTCATTCTTCGAGCGCGGCGTCATCACCAATGTGCTCTTCCTCTTCGGCCTTGGCTGTCTCGTCATCGGACGGCTGTTCGGGCAAATCGCCTTCTTTCAATGCGGTGCGCTTCTCGTCGCCATCGCATTGTTCCGCATTTTCTATTTCGATCTGATCACTCGTAACCCGCTCTGGTATGGTGGCGAGGTCGCCGGCGTCACATTCTTCGATGCGCTCACGGTGACATTCGGCCTGCCGATCCTGTGGGCATGGCTTGCCTCGGCGGAAATCGGTGCTGCCGCAAAGGACCGCTGGCTGATCGCTCTCGCTAAGACAGGACGCGCGCTGATGCTGATCTTCGCCTTCGCCTGGATCAGCCTGGAGGTCCGCAAGCTCTATCACGGCGCTGTGCTCGCCGGCCCGGCCCCGACGGACGCCGAATTCTACAGCTATTCAGCCGCCTGGCTCGTCTTCGCCCTCACGCTCTTGTTTTACGGGACGCTCAAGGGCAGCCAGCTTCTGCGCTACGCTTCGCTCACCGTACTGCTGGTGACCGTAAGCAAGGTCTTCCTGCTCGACGCCGGCAGCCTGACAGGGCTCTACCGCGTCTTCTCGTTCCTTGGCCTCGGGCTGAGCCTGCTTGCGATCAGCTATTTTTACGGGCGTTTCGTCTTCGGCGGGCGGGGTAGCGATCCGGCCGGCGAGGCCGCAGCCTCACCCTAAGAGCGATCCGGCTTATTGAAATGCCGGATAGAGCACTTTGTCGCCGGGCTTCAGACCCAGGCGCTCGGCGCTCCCGGCCATCATCTCGATCACGGCGCGCACCTTGCCGCCTAAGTCGATGACACGCTCCGACAGGGGCTCGGTGTCGGTTTCGATGCGATGGATCACGCCGTTGCTGCGGACGAAGATCATGTCGAGCGGAATGTAGGTGTTCTTCATCCACATCGTGATCACCTCATCATCCGCATAGACGAAGATCATCCCTTCATCGGCGCCGATGGATCGGCGAAACATCAGGCCGGTGGTGCGCGCCTGTTCCGTATCGGCGACCTCGACGGTGATGGTGTGCTTTCCATTCGCCGTGACGAAGGTGAGGGGCTGCTTCTCGAGCGCGGTCGCGTGGACTTCGGCGATCATCCCGGACACAAAAACAAGCAGGGCAGCAAACGCTGCCCTGCCGAACTTTTTGACTGACGCGACTGAGATCACGTCAGTGCGACGTAGGGAAAGTCGAGGCCACCCCATCGGGCCTCAACTCCGCCGCCATCAATCCCTTCTCACCATGGCCATAGCGCACCAGCACAGTCTGGCCTGGGCGAAGCTCGGCGAAACCGAAGCGGCGCAATGTTTCCATATGAACAAAGATATCTTCCGTGCCTTCACCGCGGGTCAGGAAACCGAAACCCTTGATGCGGTTGAACCATTTCACCATGGCGCGCTGCCAATCGCTTTCCGCGTTCACGGTCACATGAGTCCGTTGCGGCAATTGCGACGGATGGATGGCCGTGCTCTCGTCCATGCCGAGAACCCGGAAGGCCTGAAGCCCACGGTCGCGCTGAGTGACTTCGCAGACCACGCGCGCGCCCTCATACGCAGTCTGATACCCGTCACGGCGCAAGACCGTCACATGCAGGAGAATATCTGGCATGCCATTGTCAGGGACGATGAAACCGTAGCCCTTTGATGCATCGAACCATTTAATCTGACCAGCGACGACGGTTACATCGACCCCGGACTGTTCGGAGGTTTGACCGAACGATGAGACGACTGGAGGTAATTTGTCCCCCATTTTGTGATCCCCCGCTTTACTTCACTGTTGTACCTATTTGCTCGACCAAGTCTTCCGCCGTTACCGGGTCTTCGCAAATCGTTAATGAAACATACCATTCGACGGAACGCTTACCAGCGAAATTTCCGCTAGACTGGATAACTCTGCTGGCGAATGGGCCAAAGCCGGCTCTGGCCGTCGACATACCGTGGTCATAAACCATTGATTCGCTTTTCTTTTTTCTTGTCACTCCTTACTTCCGGCGACGGCCTCCGCGGAGGCAATACACGCGGCGACACGTACCGGGTAACCCCTTATACAACTCAAGCGTGTGCTATTGAAACGCTTTTTTCACAAATCACAGCCTTCGCACAGGCCGTTTGCTCGCCGCCAATCCCCACGTGAGTTGCCGATGATTCGGTCCGGATGGGGCGGAAATATGGTTAACCGCCACTTTCCACCGCTGCCGTCTTTCTCTGGGGATCTAACGAATTTTTGAATTGCCTTGTGCATTGCTTAAGCACACCGCACCTCGGTAAAGTCCGCTGGAAGCAGCCAGCGGAGAGGTTCTCATGAAATATCTGCACACGATGGTGCGTATCACCGATGTCGATGCGTCCGTCGATTTTTATTGCAACAAGCTCGGGCTCAAGGAAATCCGGCGGGCGGACAATGAGAAGGGCCGTTACACGCTAATCTTCCTGGCCGCGCCGGGCGATAAATCCGCACAAATCGAACTCACCTATAATTGGGATCCCGAGAGCTATTCGGGAGGCCGCAATTTCGGTCATCTCGCCTATGCGGTCGACAATATCTACGAAACCTGCGACCGGCTGATGAAGGCCGGTGTGACCATCAACCGTCCACCGCGCGACGGGCGCATGGCGTTCGTCCGCTCGCCCGACAAGATTTCGATCGAGCTGCTGCAAAAGGGCCAGGCTCTGCCGCCGCAGGAACCCTGGCTTTCCATGCCGAATACGGGCGAATGGTAGGCGGCGGTGCCAGCCGAAATTTTGCAGTGGCATATCATCGCCGACACAAATGCGCGCGGAGTAGGACCGTGGCCGCAGCTCCCCGCGCTCCAAGAACTTTCAGCGGGCCTCAAAAAAGCCGTTGAACCTTAGTCCGAAAATGTGCACGGAGCCTTGATCTGAAGGCTCCGCTTCCTCGTTTCCTTTCTGACCGCCGTGGCTCTGCGGCATGCACTCGTTCAAGGATGGCGTCATGTTGCGTTTGTTCCCGCGTTTCCTCACCTTATTCCGGCTTCTGATGCTTCTGGGGCTCGTGGTGCCGCTCTTTGCGGCCTTCAGCACCCCCGCTGCGGCGCAAGAATGGGCGATCAACAAGGAGAAGAGCCGGATCATGTTCGAGGTCGACGCCGGCGGACAAGCGTTTGGCGGTCAGTTCGATCAGTTCGAGGCCGAAATCCATTTCGATCGGCAGCATCTCGACATGACGGAAATTTCGGCCGCCATCGACATGAATACGGTCAACACCGGCCAGTCGAAGGTCAACGACGCTCTGATGGGGCAAGAGTGGTTCGATACCCAGACCTATCCCTCTGCCGGCTTCAAAGCGACATCGATTACGGCCGGGACCAGCGAAAATAGCTACGTTCTGCAAGGCAACCTGACCATCAAAGGCAAGACGAAGCCGCTCACGATTCCGTTTACCCTCGCGGTCGATGAGGGAGACGCCAATGCAAAGGGCGAGACGGCTATCAGCCGGCGGGACTTCGGCATCGGCCCGGACGGCCCGGTCTCCGGTTTCGTGATCGGCGATCTCGTCAAGATCAAGCTCGACCTCGTCGCGACGCGTCTCGACAACTGACGTTGGCGAGGACAGGGCTTTTCCGGTCAGGCCGCATGAAATCGTGACCGATCGCGCGGCAGACTGGCCCGCAAGCCGCATCGGCCTCCGCAGAAGGCCTTATGCCAGTGCCCGGCGCCATGATTTAACTTAAAATCGAGCCAAACTTTGAGAAACCTGCGGACCGGTCTAGAATTAACTGCTTGTTAACTTTGCGACGGCGAACGAGGCCGCTGTGCTGGAAATGGTCGAGAGATTGCTGGCAGCGCTGATCATCCTTGCGATGCTGGTCCTGATCATGTTCATCGCCTTTTCCACGCCTGACAACAGCCCTCGCGGCCCCTACCCCTACGCGAAGGACGATAGTACCGCGCCAGGTGGAGACCTTGCCAAGCCGCCCGCGCAGCCCGAAAAGCCGGCACAGAAGGCCGAAGAGCCTGCAACGCAAGCTCCGCCGACCGCCACCGAGCCCGGCAAGACCGCGCAGAGCCGAGCCAAAAACGCAAAACGGAAATCCGGTGGTGCCGGAGCCAACCACGCCGCCGATGGGGCCAAAGGCGGTAGCGCCGCAACCGGAGAAAGCGCAGCCGGAGAAGAAGCCTGAGCCGGAGACAAAAATTGCCGAGCCCGCCAAGCCGAAGCCAGTCGAGCCGAAGCCCGCAGAGTCTCAGCGCGAGCAGGCTCTCAAGGATCAGGAGAGGATGCAAAGCTATCAGGACAGGACGCCGAGCTACAAAGTCCAGCCCCGGCCCAAGCCCGTCGCGCCGGCGCCCGAGCAGGCGTTCAAGGACCAGTCCAAGGTGCCGATCCCCAAGAACCTGCCCCCGCCGAAGCCGACCCGGGCATATAAGGCTGCCAGGCTTCAGTACAACGATATTGACAAGACCGAAAGATACCGCCGGCAGCCCTATTTCACGCGAGAGCCGAACCCGAATGATCAGATCGGCGGCTATATAAGGCGGATGCAATATCGCGACCGCTGGTACGCCCCTATATTATGACGAACGCGTCCGCTGCGACTGCAACGCGCCCCGGCCCTACTGGGCGCGGCCGGCGCCGAACTGTCCGGACGACTGAGACGCCCTGCCGTCTGGCAGCCGTCCGCGCGGCCTCGCACCGCCTCAATCCACGCGCGCGATCGCCTCTCCCAGACGCTCGACGGCAAGCGCCATCTCGTCCTCTTCAATGATCAGAGACGGCGACATGGCGATCGTGTCGCCCGTCACGCGCACCTGCAGCCCGTGCTGGAAGCAATCGATGAAAACGTCATAGCCGCGCTTGCCGGGCCCGTCGGCTCGCGGCTCCAGCTCGACGGCAGCAACGAGCCCGAGGTTCCTGATGTCGGTCACATGCGGCTGGTCTTTGAGCGAATGCACGGCCTCTTCCCAGGCGCCAGCCATCGCTCCTGCACGCTCGAACAGGCCTTCCTTCGCGTAGATGTCGAGCGTGGCAAGCCCGGCGGCGCAGGCGACCGGATGACCCGAATAGGTATAGCCGTGGAAGAACTCAATGACATGCTCGGGGCCTTGCATCAGCTCATCGTGGATCTCCCGCTTCGCAATGACCGCGCCCATCGGCACCGCGCCATTGGTCAGGCCCTTGGCCACCGTCATCAGATCCGGCGTCACGCCGAAGCGCTGCGCGGCAAATGGCGCGCCGAGCCGGCCGAAACCGGTGATCACTTCGTCGAAAATCAGAAGGATGCCGTGCTTGTCGCAGATGGCGCGCAGCCGCTCAAGATAACCCTTGGGCGGCAGCAGCACGCCGGTCGAGCCGGCCATCGGCTCGACGATGACGGCTGCGATCGTGTCAGCGCCATGGAGCGCGACGAGGGTCTCGAGCGCATCGGCAAACTCGGCGCCGTGCTCGGGCTGGCCTCTCGTAAAGGCATTTCGGGCAGGATCATGCGTGTGCGGAAGATGGTCGACACCGGGCAGCATGGCGCCGAACGCCCTCCGATTGGCGGCGATTCCGCCGACCGAGGTGCCGCCAAAGCCGCAGCCATGATAGCCGCGCTCGCGGCCGATGAAGCGTGTCCGTCCGCCCTCCCCGCGCACCTTATGATAGGCGAGCGCGATTTTCAGCGCGGTATCGACCGATTCCGAGCCGGAATTGGTGAAAAACACGCGATCCAGGCCCGCAGGTGTGATGGTGGCCAGTTTCGAGGCAAGCTGAAAGGCAAGCGGATGAGCCATCTGAAAGGCCGGTGCATAGTCCAGAGTCTCGATCTGGCGGGCGACCGCCGCGGAAATCTCCGGGCGGCAATGACCGGCATTGACGCACCACATGCCGGATGTGGCGTCGAGGATCTTCTTTCCGTCGGCGCTCATGAACCACATGCCGTCGGCAGCGACGAGAAGCCTCGGCGCGGCCTTGAATTGCCGGTTCGCCGTATAGGGCATCCAGTAAGCGGACAGATCCAGCTCGTTATTCAGGCTCTTGGGATGGTGCATAGATGCCTCCGGCAGAAAGCGGAAATCGGTCGAGGTCGGCAAATCATGGCGCCGTCACCTCCGCTTCCGCAAGGCTTTTCGGACGGGTCGCAGCGCCGGCGTCCCAGATGTCAGCGAGGCGACGGCGGGCGGGCTGAATCAGGTCGGCAAGATCCGGCTATTTGGAGCGCACCGGGTTCAGGAGGAAGGCCGGGACGTGTTCGCCCATGCCGACGACGGCCGGGTCCTCGGCGCGCGCGCGGCGGGGACCGCCGCGCGAACGGGCGGCAGGATCGCGGCGGCGATCGCGTTCCGCCGCAGGCTTATCCTGCCGCGCCGGATTTTTCGCCACCTCGCGGCGGTTGCCGTTCATTTCCTTGGGTGTCCTGGCTTCGGCCGCCGATCGTGATCCGGTTTCGGCGCGCGCTGGCGAGCGCGGCTTCTCCGGGCGGCTGCGTTCGGCCCTCTGCGGCTTGCCTTCGGGACGGCGCCCACCACGCCCCTGACGGCGGCCTTCCTTGCGGCTCTGCGCAAGATCCTCGGCCGAGGGCTCGCCACCCAGCCATTCGATCTTCTCGCGGCAGATTTTTTCGATCGCCCGAACTGCCTCGATCTCGCTGGGCGTCACCAGTGTCGCGGCAAAGCCTTCCTTGCCGGCCCGGCCGGTCCGGCCGATGCGGTGAACATAATCCTCCGGCGTAATCGGCACGTCGAAGTTGATGATGTGACTGACGTCTGGAATGTCGAGCCCGCGCGCAGCGACGTCGCTGGCGGCCAGCAGGGCAATATCGCCGCGCCGAAAGGCGTCGAGCGTCGCGGTGCGATCCCGCTGCTCCATATCGCCGTGCAGCGCCCCGGCATTATAGCCGTGCTTGACCAGCGACTTGTGCAGGATGCTGACATCGCGCTTGCGGTTGCAGAAGATGATCGCGTTCTTGACGTCGGACCCGTTGATGAGTTGCCGCAGCGCTTCGCGCTTCAGTTTGATATCGGAGGATACGAGCTTGAGCCGCTGAGTGATCGTCTGGGCGGCCGAGCTTTGCGGGGCAACCTCGATCCGGATCGGATCTTTGAGGAACTTGTCGACGAGCTTCTTTACTTCTTTCGGCATCGTCGCGGAGAAAAACAGTGTCTGCCGCGTCGGCGGAAGCGTCCCGCAGATTTTCTCGACATCGGGGATGAAGCCCATATCGAGCATGCGGTCGGCCTCGTCGATGACCAGAATCTCGACCCCGGATAGAAGCAATTTGCCACGCCCGAAATGATCGAGCAGGCGGCCCGGCGTAGCGATCAGCACATCCGCGCCGCGGTCGAGCTTGCGGAATTGATCGTCGAAGGAAACGCCGCCGATGAGAAGGGCGACTGTGAATTTGTGATTGACGCCCAATTGCTCGAAGGCTTGCGCCACCTGAGCCGCAAGCTCGCGCGTCGGCTCGAGAATCAGCGAGCGCGGCATTCGCGCTCGCGCACGTCCGGCTTCCAGCCTGGTGAGCATCGGCAGGACGAAAGAAGCCGTCTTGCCGGTTCCGGTTTGAGCAATGCCGACCACATCCCGGCCTTCATTGGCTGCGGGAATTGCTTGCAGTTGGATCGGCGTGGGAGTCTGGAACCCGGCCGCGACAATGGCGTCGAGAACTTTACGACTAAGGCCAAAATGTTCGAATGTCATGACCGCCTGTTCGCAGCGACTAAGCTGCCGAACTATTCAGAGTTAGCGTGAACTTTTTATAACGGGCGCAGGCCACAGCTGCCGGACGCGACATTAGAGCGCGCGCGCCCGATGTCAAACGCCGTCCCGGCTTTTGCGCAAAAATAAAGATACGCTGAGGATTTTAAACAACGCACCCAGTTAGCCTGCAGATATAGGACGAATGATCGCTCGTGCAAGTGTTTTCCTGCGCCCGCACACCAACGTTCCGCGCCGGGAAGCCCAACGCGTCGCGAAGTCGCAAGCTTGCCGCTTTAATTCTTGGTGGCGGGATCGCTGTCGGCGGGCGGCTCATCCCCAGGCCCCGGCAGCACTTTATAATTGCCTTTGGCGTCGAACTTGAACTGCATGGACGTGTCTTGGTCGGTCCCCGAGCCGTAGGCGGTGACAATCAGCGTCATCTCATTCTCATTTTCGGCGTCCATGGCCAGGAAGGCGCTGGAAAAGCTTTGCGCAGCGACCTCCTTAATCGGAACGGTCTTGACCACCTTGGGTGGCGTGTCGCCCTTTTCTATGGTTATGAGCTGAACAATGACGTTTGCAGGGCCCGCCGCTGCTGGCATTACGACCATCGCACGGTAAGCGCCGGTCAATCCGCCGTCGGACCAAGCGCCGCCGCTCACCATTTCGGGGACCTCAAGCGGGACGGCGGAGGCCGTACTTACAGCATCGGCGGCGCGCGCGCCGATTGAGGCAAACGGGGCTAGCGCCAACAACGCAAAAACGAGACAATGACGGACAGCGGTCTTCATGGCAGTCCTCAACAACAAAAGCGCCAGCTTAGGATGCGCCTCTATATGCCGCGTCCCAGGCCGCTCTGTCAAAGTCCATCGGAACAGCCGTGGCAGCAGGCCGGCGCGCAGGCTTGACTAAAAAGCCGACGGGCTCGTGGTCGGCTGGCGCGGGTCACTGAACACCCGCTCCTTGAAGCTGCGTGGATCGAACTCCGGAAAATTACCATACGGCCCATTCCAGCGCAGGAACGGCTGATATTCGAAATCATAGCGATGCCCGCCGGGGCGGAAATAGTAGCCGCGGACTTGCGGCTTTTTCATCGACAGCGCGTAATTGTTCTTCTCTTGCGCCTCGCCCGAGCGCGAACCGCTCGCCATCGCACCGCCCGCTGCTAGCGACAGACTGAGAATCGCGATTATGGTTATCTCTGTTTTCATGACACTCTCCACCTTGACTTCGGCCCGGAGCATGACACCAATTATAATCGAATTCGTGATCTTTCTCGCAACAACACGATGAAACTCTTCGAGTTCCAGGCATCAATTCTGGGCAAAGATGCCTTTTGGCTACAGCCGCTCGCGCGCCTGGTCCATCAGCAGCGGCCGATGCTGGGAGATAAGAGCTTGGGACGGTGGAATAGCCGTCCTCAGGCCGCGGAAGCGCTGGCGCAGAAGCTCGATCTGGCCGAGAGGCGTTATGTAAAGCAGGAGAACCCGCTTGCGAGCGAGCTCGTAATTGATGAACTTCTCTTCGTGGTCCGAAGGGATTTCTCCGGCCAAACACGGCCGGTCAAAAATCTTTTGCAGCGATGTCCGTTCTCTGCGGGAAAGCTGAATCGGCGGCATGGAAGACGACCTCGACTGACAATCTGGCTTTCGCCATCGACGGAGTACTTACAAGGCTGTCGGTTAAAATTATGCTGCAGTGGGTGAGATGAGGCAAGCGATGACAGATAACGAGGCCGGTTGGCCCACCGAAATCCGGTTGAATCCAGCGAAAGACCGGCTTTCCGTAAAATTCGACACCGGCGAGGCGTTTACCTTCCCCGCCGAGTTCCTGCGCGTTCACAGTCCGAGCGCCGAGGTTCAAGGACACAGTCCAGACGAACGCAAGATCCTTGGAGGCAAACGCCTGGTGACGATTACCGCCATCGAACCCACGGGCCACTATGCGGTCCGGCTTACCTTCAGTGACGGCCACAGCACCGGCATTTATTCCTGGCAGTATCTTCATCAGATCGGCGGCAAGCAGGATGCGCTCTGGCGGGATTATTTGCAGGAGCTTGAAAAGCGTGGGCTCAGGCGGGACTGAACGCCCGGCCGAATCACCTGAGGCAGGCCCGTCCTATATTCCGCACCGCATGCACCCGAGAGCCGTTCCAAGACTGCATGCCATCGCTGTTGCGGCAGGGGTCAATCCTGGATTATTCACCGCAATGTCAATCCAATCGCCTCGGCCGGATCGGTCTTGCCGCGAGCAAATCACCGGACCTGTGAACAAACTGTCGTATTCCTATGCTAGGCATCTTGTCCTTGGCCAACTTCAGGCCGCGAATAGCGGCTCGTGGCGCCGAAGCAACAAAAGAGGAAGCGAGCGCCGGTCATGGTGGACCATTTGCAGGATCCCAAAAGCACGTTTGGCGGCTATATAGGCGAGATCGTGTTGCCTGATCTTCCACCAAGCACCGAAGCCTTTGCCACGCGGGCCATTCAGCGGCTCTTCCTCCGGCGCTGGCTTGTCATATTGACCGCGGGCATCATTCTGGTCTTCGTGCTTTTCTATCAGCTCCCCGGCGTCCCCGCACTCCTTGGCTTTCTGTCAATCGCCGCCGGCGCCGCACTGCTGCCGCGTGAGGGAGTGACGCGCGCGATCCGCCTGAGTCTCGGAACCGGCGACCGGGAGGCAGGCACTCAAGCCGTCGCAGAGCTGCTTGAAGGCTTGCCCTCGCCGACCATCCTGCTCAATCGCCAAGGCCGTGTGGTCCGCTTCAACAGGCTGGCGCCCGAGTTTCTGCCCGCGCTTAAGGCCGGCGACCACATCTCGACCTTCATTCGCGATCCAGAGGTACTCGAAGCCGTCGCCCAGGTCAGCGCGGCAGCCCGGCGCCAGCAGATCGTGGCTTACGACCAGCGCGTGCCGATCGAGCGCCATATCGAGGCGACCGTGAGCTGGGTTGGCCCGCCCGACAGCAGCCGCCCCGAGGAGCAGGCGCCAGCGATTCTCTTGCATCTGCGCGACCTGACCGCGCAGGAGCAGTTGGAACATTTGCGTGAAGATTTCGTCGCCAATGCAAGCCACGAGCTGCGCACGCCACTAGCTTCGCTCCTCGGATTCATCGAGACGCTTCAAGGCGCGGCGCGCAACGATCCTGCTGCGCGCGACCATTTCCTCGATATCATGGCGAGGCAGGCGCAGCGGATGTCGCGCCTGATCGACAATCTGCTCTCGCTGAGCCGCGTGGAGATGCGGCTCCACCTCAAGCCGCAAGACCGCGTCGATCTCAATGAGGTCGTCGGGCATGTCCTGACGATGCTCGCCCCTGTCGCTGAAAAGGCGAGTATGACGACGCATTTCGAGGTCTTCGGCAGCGGCGCCCGGGTGCTCGGCGATCGCGACGAACTTGTCCAGGTCGTCTCCAACCTCGTTGAAAATGCCGTCAAATATGGGCGCAGCGGCGGCAATGTCTGGCTGACGGTCGACCGGCGGATTGAGGCGGGCATCAGCCAGTTCCGCCTCACCGTGCGGGACGATGGTACCGGGATCGATCAGAAACATCTGCCGCGGCTGACTGAGCGTTTCTATCGCGCCAACGACGACGGGGGGGAAAAATCCGGCACCGGGCTGGGTCTTGCGATCGTCAAGCATGTTGTCGCGCGTCACCGCGGCGAGCTCAGGATCGAACTCGGAGCTAGGCAAGGGCTCGGTCTTCACCATCATTCTGGATGAAGCGCCGCCTCGGGCGTGACGCGTGCCGCGCTGAACCGAAATCTGAAATCCATTAAAATTAAACGTCAGTTTTCATCGGTTTTCACCGTGAAAAAACAATACTTTATGCTGTCATCATAACTTTATCAAATCGTCATAAAAGTTACGTGGCCCAGTTGTTAAGGTCCTGGTGGAGAGCGGACGGAATCCCCTCTCCCTCCAACGCGCAAATCAAGGAGAGCACCAGTGAATATACGTTCTATCGCGCTCGCGGCGGCGACCGCAGCTGCATGTTCTTTTGCAGCGATCGCTCCCGTTTCTGCGGCCGACATTTCGGGTGCCGGCGCAACCTTCCCCTACCCGATCTATTCCAAATGGGCCGACGCTTACAAGAAAGAGACCGGATTCAGACTGAATTATCAGTCGATCGGATCGGGCGGCGGCATCAAGCAGATCACAGCCCGCACTGTGACATTCGGCGCGTCCGACATGCCCCTTCAAGCTCCGGAACTTGAAAAAATTGGCTGCATCCAGTTTCCGACCGTGATGGGCGGCATCGTTCCGGTGGTTAATCTCGACGGCATCAGCAGCAACGACCTGACGATCGACGGTCCGACGCTCGCAAGGATCTATCTCGGCGAGATCAAGACCTGGGATGACCCGGCACTGAAGAAGCTGAACCCGAATGCCAAGCTACCGTCACAGGCGATCGCCCTCGTGCATCGCTCGGATGGCTCCGGCACCACCTTCATCTTCACCAACTACCTGTCGAAGGTGAGCTTGGACTGGAAATCGAGTGTCGGCAGCAACACCTCGGTCGAATGGCCGGCCGGCATCGGCGCCAAGGGCAATGAGGGCGTCGCCAACAATGTTGCGCAGACCAAGGGCGCGATCGGCTATGTCGAAACCGCCTATGCGAAGCAGAACAAGCTGACCACGATGAAGATGATCAATAAGGACGGCAAGGTCGTTGCTGCGACCCCCGAGGCGATCATGTCTTCCGCCTCCCGCGCCGACTGGGCGAATGCCCCCGGCTTCTACATGATCCTCACCGACGAGCCGGGCGCCGCGTCCTGGCCGATCGCCGGCGCGACCTTCATCCTCGTGCCCACCGAGCCGAAGGACCCTGCCGCAACCAAAGAGGCGCTCAAATTCTTCGAATGGGCGTACAAGAACGGCGATGAAATGGCCGGCAGCCTCGACTACATCCCCATGCCGGACAATGTCGTCGAACTGATCAAGAAGACCTGGTCCGAAAAGATCAAGGATTCGAAGGGCAATCCTGTCTTCGCGTCCAAATAAGTTATATTCAGGGGCCGGGAGAGAACCATATCGACTGGCCCCTTTCGCAGCCGAGTCCGGAAACATGGCTCCGGGTCCTAGCGATAAGAGGGCGTAGGTAAGGTGGCCGGATGACTGACGCCTCCCTGGAAGCAAAATCCCGGATCGAGCGGGGTGGCTCCGTCGGGAGAATCATTGCCGATCGAGCGAAAGTCGCTCGTCGGTTCCGGCTTAATGATACGACCTTCCGCTATCTGACCTACGCCGCTGCAATCAGCGTGCTCGCCGTGCTGGGCGGAACGATCGTTTCGCTTATTTACGGTGCGACGCCGGCGTTTCGCACCTTTGGTCTCGATTTCTTTATGACCGAGGCCTGGAACCCGGTCACCGAGAAATTCGGCGCGGTCGCGCCTGTCTATGGCACGGTCGTCACTTCCGCCATCGCCATGCTGGTCGCCGTTCCGGTTGGTATCGGAATTGCAATCTTCCTGACCGAGCTGTGCCCGCCGCGCTTGCGCCGGCCGATCGGTATCGCGATCGAGCTTCTCGCCGGCATCCCCAGCATCATCTACGGAATTTGGGGCCTGTTTATCCTCGCGCCATTCCTGCAGGAATTCGTCCAGCCCGCGCTCATTGCCGCGTTTGGGCCGATTCCGATCCTTTCGGCGCTGTTTGCCGGCCCGCCTTACGGCATTGGCATTCTGACGGCCGCCTTGATCCTGGCAATCATGGTTCTGCCCTTCATCGCCGCTGTGACCCGCGACGTCTTCGAGACCGTGCCGGCGATGCTCAAAGAGTCGGCTTACGCCGTCGGCTGCACGCGCTGGGAAGTGGTCCGAAACATCGTCATCCCCTATACGCGGGTCGGTATCGTCGGCGGCACCATGCTCGGTCTCGGACGCGCCCTGGGCGAAACGATGGCCGTCACCTTCGTGATCGGCAATGCGCACCGGATTTCCGCTTCGCTCCTGGCGCCTGGCACCACGATTTCAGCGACCATTGCCAACGAGTTCACCGAGGCAGTCGGAGATCTCTACACCTCCTCACTGATCGCTCTCGGCCTCATTCTGTTCATCATCACTTTCTTCGTGCTTGCCGCCGCACGCCTGATGCTGTCGAGGCTCGCGGTGCGCAGTGGGAGCTGAGGTTATGGCGCGCACATCCGATTACTGCTGACAATCGCTTCTACCGCAGACGGCGGGTGAGAAACAATTTCGCCATGTCGCTGAGTGTTGCTGCCGCTTTCTTCGGCCTGGGCTGGCTCGCTCTGATCCTCGGCGCCTTGATCTGGAGCGGCTTCGGCGGTCTTTCGCTTCAGGTGTTCACCGAAATGACCCCGCCGCCTGGAAGCGCCGGAGGGCTTCTCAATCCGATTGCCGGCAGCGCGATGCTGGTCGCCGGAGCGATCCTGCTCAGCGCTCCGATCGGCATCCTGGCAGGCACCTACCTCGCCGAATACGGCCGCTATTCCCGCATCACGCCGGTGATACGGTTCATCAACGACATTCTTCTGAGCGCGCCCTCGATCGTGGTTGGCTTGTTCATCTACGAGGTTACCGTGGTGCCGATGGGACATTTCTCCGGCTGGGCGGGTATTTTGGCGCTTGCCGTGCTGGCGATCCCGATCATGGTGCGGACGACCGAGGACATGCTTCTCCTCGTCCCGAATGAGTTGCGGGAGGCAGCGTCCGCGCTCGGCACCCCCCGTTCCTTCGTCATTCGCCGTGTCGCCTATAAGGCCGCGCGCGCGGGACTCCTCACCGGCATCTTGCTGGCCGTTGCGCGCGTCAGCGGTGAAACCGCTCCGCTCCTTTTCACCGCGCTCAACAACCAGTTCTGGAGCGCCGATCTTAATCAGCCGATCGCCAGTCTGCCCGTCGTGATTTTTCAGTTTGCCCTCAGCCCGTATAAGGAGTGGCAGGATCTGGCTTGGGCCGGCGCTCTCATCATCACCTTGTTTGTTCTGACGACGAGCATCGCCGCGCGCGCACTCGCGTCACCGCGAGGGGTCAAATGACGCCAAGAGATAACGGTGCCCAAAGGCAGCATCCCAAGGTCGAGTTTCGTAAACTCAACTTCTACTACGGAGACTCGCAGGCGCTTTACGACATCAGCATGCCGCTCTTCGAGAAGAAGGTGACGGCCTTAATCGGCCCCTCGGGCTGCGGCAAGTCGACATTGCTGCGCGTGCTCAACCGCATGTACGACCTCTATCCACATCAGCACGCCGAGGGCGAAGTGCTGATGGATGGCGAGAACGTCCTGGCGCCCGATCAGGACGTCAATCTGCTTCGCGCCAAGGTCGGCATGGTGTTTCAGAAGCCGACGCCCTTTCCGATGTCGATCTATGACAATATCGCCTTCGGCATCCGGCTCTACGAAAAGCTGCCGAAGGCGGAGCTGGATGAGCGCGTCGAGTCCAGTCTGCAGCGCGCCGCGCTGTGGGGAGAGGTGAAGGACAAGCTGGGCTCCAGCGGGCTCAGCCTTTCGGGCGGTCAGCAGCAACGCCTGTGTATTGCACGAACCATCGCGCTCTGGCCCGAAGTCATCCTGCTGGACGAACCGGCATCAGCCCTCGACCCCATCTCGACAGCGAAAATCGAAGAAACCATCGACGAACTCAAGGCGGATTACACCATCGCCATCGTGACGCATAATATGCAGCAGGCGGCGCGCGTCTCGGATTACACAGCGTTCATGTATCTCGGAACTCTCGTCGAATTCGGGGAGACATCGAACGTCTTCACCGCTCCAAGAGAGATTCGCACCCAAGACTACATCACAGGGCGCTTTGGCTGAGCATGTCTCCAGCGGATCCTGGAGAGCGATAGAAGGACTTCCTGGAGAGAGACGACGAATGACAGAACACACCATCACGGCATTCGAAGAAGAGCTGCAGGCGCTGGACAGCAAGATCGCGCAAATGGGTGGCCTTACCGAACAGCTGCTTGGACGGGCGATCGATGCTCTGGCAAAGCGCGATCCGGACCTTGCGCTGAAGACCATTCAGCAGGACGAGCAGATCGACCGGCTCGAACGCGAAGTCGAGGAACTCGCCGTCAGCATCATCGCGCGCCGTCAGCCGGTGGCGCTTGATCTGCGCCAGATCATGACCGCGATCCGTGTCGCCGGCGATCTCGAACGGATCGGCGACCTCGGCAAGAACATCGCCAAACGCGCAACCGCCATCGCCGATGAAAACCGTCCCCGGCAATTGATGATCGGCCTTGAGCATATCGGCAGCAAGGCGCTGGAGCAGCTCCAGACCGTGCTCGACGCCTATTCGCATCGCGACGCCGAAAAAGCGCTTCAGGTCTGGGCGCGCGATGAGCAGCTCGACGCCATTTACAATTCGATCTTCCGGGAACTGCTCACCTATATGATGGAAGACCCCCGCTATATCGGCCTGTGCACGCATCTCCTATTCGGAGCGAAGAATTTGGAGCGGATCGGCGACCATGCCACGAATATTGCCGAGATGGTCCACTTCCTGGTGAAAGGCACGCCGATCATGGACCAGCGTCCCAAAGGGGATACGACCAGCTTTTCCATGCCGGAGAAACCGACCCATTGAACGTGAGGAGCGGATTTAGCCGAAAGCCCCAAGATCCATGACGGCAAAAATCCTGTTGGTGGAGGATGAGGAGCCGCTTGCGCTCCTGCTCCGATACAATTTCGAGGCCGAGGGGTTCAAGGTCAAAGTCGTTCATCGGGGCGACGAGGCGGAAATTGCCGTCTTCGAGGATCAGCCGGACCTGATCGTTCTCGATTGGATGCTGCCCGGCCTCTCCGGCCTCGAACTTTGCCGGCGCTGGCGGACCGGCCGCACCTCCCGTCATATTCCGATCATCATCCTGACCGCGCGCGGCGAAGAAGGCGACCGCGTACGCGGCCTGACGACGGGTGCCGACGACTATGTGGTCAAGCCGTTTTCGGTGCCCGAGCTCATGGCGCGGATCAAGGCCATCCTACGCCGCGCCAATCCCGAACGGATCGCCAATATTCTGACGGTCAATGAGATCATCCTCGACCGCGATGCCCACCGCGTGACCCGCAATGGACGCGAGGTCAGGCTCGGGCCGACCGAATTTCGCTTGCTTGAGTTTCTGATGCAAAGCCCAGGACGGGTGTTCTCGCGCGCCCAACTCCTCGACGGCGTCTGGGGCCATGACGTCTATGTCGACGAGCGAACCGTCGACGTCCATATCGGCCGGCTTCGCAAGGCGATCAACCGCGGCCGCGATCGAGACCCGGTCAGAACCGTCCGCGGTGCCGGCTACGCCTTCGGTGATCGGATTGCCGGCTAAAAATCCGGACCACCCATTTCCGAGCGGTGACGGGCCGCCGCGCATATTGCGCCGCCAGTGTTTCGAGAGCCGGAAGTCCACCCTCTGCACTTCCGGCTCTCACCCCCCGCTTTGACCTTATTTCTTCCGCCGCGCCGCTGGCTGGAAGGCAAGCCGCGCATGATGCTCGCAATAGGAGACGCCGGATGTCTTGGGATGCCCGCAGAAATGGAAATCGTCGTCCTGCGGATCGCCGATCGGCCAGCGGCACATGGATTCCTTGAGATCGAGCAGGTCGATCCGCAGCGCAGCCGGGATGTTGAGCTCCTCGATGACGGACGGAACGATGCTAAGCGCAACGGTCGGCCTTTCCATCGGGGCGAAAACCGGCTTCAGCGCGACATTGCCATGGGTCCGGTATTGAACCCGCGTCGGCCGCAGCGGCAGATGCGAAACGCGATTGCGCGGGCGCGCCGAGCGCATCCGGGAGGTCGTGGCCCGGCCTGCCAGGCCCAGCCGGTGCACCTTTCCAATGACAGCGTTGCGTGTGACTTCCCCGAGACGACCTGCGATCTGGCTTGCGCTCAGCCCATCGGCCCAAAGCTTCTTGAGAAGCTCCACGCGCTCTTCAGTCCACCCCATTTTTCTGCCTCCTCATACGTCTTGTGCGAATTTGGTGTCGGCACAGCTCACCAGCCTCCGCGGCGGCAGACACGCGTCGCAAAATGCGAGCACGGCGCGGCTACGCGGAGCAAAAGCCCGTGACGCTAAACGCAGAACCGGACGCTATACTTGAGAAAACACCCAGCGAGCGGGACGAATGCATGACACTACATGCTGCTGGGTCGCCACGACAGGGACTGAACACAAGCGCGCAAGAAATGAGCACGCGCTGTCGTAGCGGCCTGATAATGGCACGGGCGTTCAGCGAAAACAAATAAAGGAAGGGTTAAAGTCCATCGAGAATGCTCGTTTTTCGCCACGCTGTGTCTTTTGTGCCAATTGACAGGCCTACTGCAATCGCCGAATGATCCTGACATAATCGGGACCGCGCCGCTAAGCGGCTTTTTCACAACAGGGACAATCTTCAACAGGCCATGTCCGCGCTGCTGCCTACATATGCTCGTGCCGATGTCGCATTCGAGAGAGGAGAAGGCGCCTCTCTCTATACGGTTGCAGGCGAACGCTATCTGGACTTCGGCGCCGGAGTTGCAGTGACGGCGCTCGGCCACGCTCACCCTCACCTCGTCGAAGCGATCAGGGAGCAGGCAGGCAAGCTCTGGCACACCTCCAATCTCTATAAGATTCCGGGCCAGCTCCGGCTCGCCGAGCGGCTTTGCGCGGCAAGTTTTGCCGGCAAAGCGTTCTTCTGCAATTCCGGCGCAGAGGCAATGGAAGGCGCCATAAAGATGGCGCGGAAATATCACAGCGATCGCGGCGCCCCCGAGCGCTATCGCCTGATCACCTTCGAGGGCGCCTTTCACGGCCGCACGCTCGCGACGATCGCAGCCGGCAATCAGGAAAAGCATCTCGCCGGCTTCGGCCCGAAGGTCGAGGGCTTCGACCAGGTGCCGCTCGACGATCTCGATGCGGTTCGCGCCGCCATCGGTCCCGAGACCGCCGGGATTCTGATCGAGCCAATCCAGGGCGAGGGCGGCGTGCGCCATGCCGGCTGGCCGTTCCTGCGGGCTCTTCGCGAACTCGCCGATCAATATGGCCTGCTGCTGATCTTGGACGAAGTGCAGACTGGAATGGGCCGCACCGGCAAACTCTTTGCCTATCAATGGTCGGGCATCGAGCCGGATATTATGGCCCTCGCCAAGGGACTTGGCGGCGGTTTCCCGATTGGCGCCGTGCTGGCGACCGATGCGGCGGCGGCCGGCATGACAGCCGGCAGCCACGGCTCGACTTTTGGCGGCAATCCCTTGGCGATGGCGGCGGGAAACGCCGTGCTCGACGTCATGCTGGCGGATGGCTTTCTCGACGAGGTCCAGCGAAAATCGCTGCTGCTGAAGCAGCGGCTTGCCGAAATCAAGGATCTTCACAGCGACATCATCGAAGAGGTGCGCGGCGAAGGACTGCTGCTTGGGCTCAAATGTAAGGTGCCGAACAGACGCCTGATTGAGACGCTACATGATGAGCGGCTGCTCAGCGTCGGCGCTGGCGACAATGTGGTGCGGCTGCTGCCGCCGCTGATCGTCAGCGAGGCTGAGATCGCCGAAGCTTGCCAGAAGATCAACTCCGCCTGCGCTGCGCTCAGAGCCAGGCATGCATCTGAAGATACGGCCTGATCATGGCCATACGGCATTTCCTGGATATCGATAGATTTGACGGGCCGACGCTTGCGCATCTGCTGTCGGTCGCTCACGACATGAAGCGCGATCTCGTCTCCGGCGGCAAGCGCTTCAGCCGCCTCGCCGCCGGCAAGACGCTGGCGATGATGTTCGAGAAGCCGTCGACGCGCACGCGGGTGTCCTTCGACGTCGCCATGCGCAAGCTCGGCGGCGAGGCCATCGTACTGAACAGCACCGACATGCAGCTCGGCCGCGGCGAGAGCGTTGCCGACACGGCGCGGGTGCTCTCGCGCTATGTCGACCTGCTGATGCTGCGCACGACCGAGCATGAAAAGCTCTTGCAGCTTGCCGAATATGCCCACGTCCCCGTGATCAACGGTCTGACCGACCGCTCTCACCCCTGCCAGATCTTCGCTGATGTCATGACCTTCGAGGAGAAGAAGGGGCCGGTTTCGCAGCGTCTCGTAACCTGGGTCGGGGATGCGGCGAACAATGTCGCGACCTCCTGGATCCACGCCGCCGCGCGCTTCGATTTCACGCTGCATATCGGCGCGCCGGCATCGCTTCAGCCCTCCAAGGAAACGCTCGCCTGGGCCGAGCGCGAAGGTGCCAGGCTCGTGCTTTTCGAGGATCCGCAAAAGGCGGTGGCGGGAGCGGACTGCATCGTGACCGATGTCTGGATCTCGATGGGCCAGAAGGATGAAGAGCGCCGGCTTTCGCTGCTGAAGGACTATCAGGTCAACGCGCCGCTGATGAAATTCGCCGGCCCCGACGCTATATTCATGCATTGCCTTCCCGCCCAGCGCGGCAGAGAGGTAACGGATGAGGTCATCGATGGTCCTCAGTCCGTCGTGTTCGATGAAGCTGAGAACCGGGTGCACGCGCAGCGAACGATTTTGGCGTGGTGCCTGGAAAAAACCTGAACCTGTATCCGATATTTCCATGACCGATGATTTGATCCGCGTGCCCGACGATTACGTCCTTCCATTTCAAATCGAAACGTCCGGCGCCAGGGGGCGGCTCGTGCGCATGGGACCGGCAATCAGCGCGATCCTTGGCAAGCACGATTATCCCCAGGCGGTCTCGGAACTGCTGGGCGAGGCCATGACGCTGACGGCCATGCTCGGCGCATCCTTGAAATTCGAGGGCAAGTTCATCCTGCAGACCTCGAGCCAGGGACCTGTCAACTTTCTCGTCGCCCATTACTACGCGCCCGGCAATCTCCGCGGCTATGCGAGCTTCGACGAAAGCGCCTTCGAGACCGGCGCGGCGGGTAGCCGGTCGCAGACGGCGTGCCTTCTGGGCGAGGGGCATATGGCCATGACCATCGATCAGGGCCCCGAGATGGAGCGCTATCAGGGCGTCGTTCCGCTCGAGGGCGCTACGATCGCCGAAGCTGCTGACCTCTATTTCCGCCAGTCTGAGCAGCTCCCGACCTTCATCAAGATCGCCATTGCGCGCCATTATGAGGGCGGCAAGGACAGCAAGCCAGGCTCATGGTCCTGGCGCGCCGGCGGTCTGATGGTGCAGAAGCTGACCGAGGACGGCGGATCGGCAGCGTCGAACGGCCATGATGTCGAAGACGCCTGGACCCGCGCCAAGCTGCTCGCCGCCACTGTCGAGGACCATGAGCTGCTCGACCCGATGCTCGCACCGGAGCGGCTGCTTTACCGGCTGTTTCATGAGGAGCGGGTCCGCGCCTTCGAGGCAAAGCCGCTTTCGGCCTTCTGCCATTGTTCGCGCGACCGCATCGAGCAGATGCTTGCCAATTTCTCCCGCGAGGAGCTGGAGGATATGGTCGAGGACGGCGCGGTTCAGGTGACCTGCCAGTTCTGCAAGACGCGATATGATTTCGATGCGAATATGCTGCGATCGAAGGACAGCCTGCTGCAATGAACGGACGCGGCCGGCCTGCGCCGCGCTGCTATTTGACCGGCTGGCAGACTGCGCGGACGCCTTCGGCGATGCCGGTCAGTCCCGGTAGCGATGAGAAGGGCGCATTTTTCCGCCGCGCCGGCCGCTTCGTAATAGCGGGTCGTGCCGCCGGAGGCGGTGTTTTCCTTGCTCACCTTCAGCCCCGCCGCGGCAAAACAATCCTCGGTGCGCTTTACCATCGTTCCGATGAGCGCGAGCGCGGAGGCATTGGCGGGCGGCGCCTGGAATGTGCAATCCGTTCCGTTCTTGCATTCGGAGCGTAACGCATTGGTCGAGCCGTAGTCCCTCTTAAGCGCGGCGACGCAGCCCGACGGTTTTCCTTCTGCCTGCACCTCGCCGCAATGAAGAGCCCCCGTCAGCCCGATGGCGACGGCAAGCATCCATCGTCCCGGCTCAGCAAGCATGCGCATTGCCATCGCCCCGCTCTTTCCGCCTTCCCGACAAGAACGCCCGCCCCGCCCGGCAAGCGGCCGTCAATTCGGCCGCCGCGCGGCATAGGGACTGTCGAGCGAAAAGGCCGGAATGGTCACCTCGAAGGTCTCGCCGTCTTCCGACTCCATCGTATACCAGCCGAGCATGATGCCGGAGGGCGTACGCAACGGAACGCCGCTCGTATAGCGGAAGCTTTCACCGGGATCGAGCGTCGGCTGTTCACCCACAACCCCGGCGCCGCGCACCTCCTGGGTCCGGCCCACGGCATCCGTGATCTGCCAGTGGCGCGCGAGGAGCTGCACGCGCTGCACGCCGTTGTTGAGGATATCCACAGTATAGGCCCAGAAATAATAATCCCTGAGCGGCGCGGAATCTTCATCGAGAAAATTCGGATCGACCGTCACAGTAATGTCGCGCGTCGTTGCTTCGTAAGCCAACGGCCATCTCCTGCAGCTTCCCCCGCGCGGCTCAGGTAAACGCCGCACGGAAAGCCCGATCCAGATCGCCCATCAGGTCGGCCGGATCTTCGAGCCCGACCGACAGGCGAAGCATATTGTCTCCAATACCCATAGCCGCCCGGACTTCCGGCGTGAAGCGCTGATGTGTGGTAGTGGCCGGATGCGAGATCAGACTTTTCGCATCACCAAGATTATTTGAAATCTTGATGATTTTTAGAGCGTCAACGAGGCGGAAGGCCGTTTCCTTGTCGCCCTTGACGTTGAAGCTGAGCAGCGTGCCGCCAGACGCCATCTGGCGCGCGGCAAGTTCGCGCTGCGGGAAATCCTGCCGGCCCGGGTAGAGCACCGCTTCGACCTCGCCGCGCTCGGCGAGATAATCCGCAAGCTTTGCCGCGCTCGACGCCATGCGCTCGATGCGCAAAGGCAGGGTTTCTAGCCCCTTGAGCAGCACCCAGGCATTGAACGGGCTGAGACACGGCCCGGTCTGGCGCAGATAGACCTTGAGATAGTCGGTCAGAAATGTCTCGCTGCAGAGAATGACGCCGCCGAGACACCGGCCCTGCCCGTCAATATGCTTGGTCGCCGAGTAGACGACGATATCGGCGCCGAGCGCGAGCGGCTTTTGCAGGATCGGCGTGGCAAAGACATTGTCGACGATGAACAGCGCGCCGCAATCCTTGGCGATCGCCGCCACGCTGGCCAGATCGACGAGTTCGAGCGTGGGATTGGCCGGCGTCTCGCAGAAGAAGGCGCGCGTATTCGGCCGGATAGCTTTCGCCCAGGCGTCGAGATCGCGGCCGTCGACGAGGGTCGCAGCCAACGCCGAAGCGCGGCAGCAGCTCCTCGACGACATAGCGGCAGGAGCCGAACAGAACCCGGCTCGCAACCACATGGTCCCCGGTCTTCAGATAGGAGAAGAATGTCGCCGTGACCGCCGCCATGCCGGACGCGGTTGTCCGCGCGGCCTCGGCGCCTTCGAGAAGGGCCATGCGCGTCTCGAGCATCGACAGCGTCGGGTTGGAATAGCGCGTATAGACGAAGCCGTCCTGCTCGCCGCGAAAGCGCAGCTCGGCGTCGCGCGCCGTTTCGTAAATAAAGCCGGAGGTCAGGAAGAGCGCTTCGGAGGTTTCGCCGAACTGGCTCCTGAGCGTGCCGCCATGGACCAGCGCGGTCGCCTGACCCCAATGTCCCGCAGCCTCGGGAGCCGCAGAAACTTCAACGCCATCTTCAGCCATGAGCAGACCTTTCGAAACAAAAAACCGGCCATGCCATGAAGCCGGGCCGGATATGTCTCGACTCGGCCCTTTTAGCGAATTCTTTTACGTGGCTGCAAGCCGGCCGGCCAAATCACCACGGACATCCTCGATTAAACAGGCGCAGGGCCTGGCGTCAAGACCCTGGTCGCTAAGATGCGTTATTCGATTGACGGCGGCAGTCAAGTTGCGCAGGTGTAGCGCATGCGCGCTCATGAGCCAGGAACGGGCGAGACACGCAACCTGACGGACGGGCTTTTGCCCGCCCAGACGCTGCGCGCCTTCATCAAGGCCGGGCACATTTCCGCGCGTGGCTCCATCGCGCCGAGCCAGATCCAGCCGGCCAGCCTCGATCTGCGGCTTGGCGATGTTGCCTATCGTGTCCGCGCCAGCTTTCTGCCCAATGCGCGCATGAGCGTCGAGGCCAAGCTGAGCAGCTTCGGCCTGCATGAGATCAGCCTCGTCGAGGGCGCCGTTCTCGAAACAGGCTGCGTTTACGTCGTCCCCTTGCAGGAGCAGCTTTCCCTGCCCGCAGAAATCTCGGCTGTCGCAAATCCGAAAAGCTCGACCGGCCGGCTCGACGTCTTCACGCGCGTCATCACCAGCAACGGCCCCGCCTTCGACCATATCCGGCAAGGCTATCACGGACCGCTCTATGCCGAGATCTGTCCGCAAACCTTCCCCGTCCTTGTGCGGCGCGGCTCGCTTTTGGCGCAAATCCGCTTCCGGCGCGGCACGCCTGAACGGACCGATGCCGAGCTGACCCGGCTTCATCGTGAGCATCACCTCATTTCGGGCGATACCGCCGACATCGCCAATGGCATTGCTCTGTCGGTCGATTTGTCCGGCGAAGGCGATGGCGGCGTCATCGGCTATCGCGCCAAACGCCACACCGGCCTTGTCGATATCGACAAGCCAGGGGCCTACGCAGCGGACGACTTCTGGGAGCCGATCCGGGCACGCGACGCGCGCCGGCTGATCCTTGACCCCGACCAGTTCTATATTCTTGCCTCGAAGGAAGCCATCCACGTGCCGCCGACCCATGCGGCCGAGATGGTGCCGTTCAATCCGCTGGTCGGCGAATTCCGCGTCCATTATGCCGGCTTTCTCGATCCGGGCTTCGGCCATGAGGCGGCGGGCGGCGCCGGAAGCCGCGTGGTCCTGGAAGTCCGCAGCCACAAGGTGCCGTTCATCCTGGAGGACGGACAGATTGTCGGCCGGGTCGTCTATGAGCAGCTCACCGAAATGCCCGATCAGATCTATGGCGCCGGCATCGGCTCGAACTATCAGGCGCAGGGGCTGAAGCTGTCCAAGCATTTCCGGGCGTGAGATGGCGCGCATCGTGCCGCTGGCGGAGGCAGGTGATCCGGCGAAGGTGTGCGCCGCGATCGACGCGATCTTCTTCGACAGCGCGGCAACGAAGAGCTTTGCCTCGCAGGATGAGCGCGCCGCCTATCGCGAGCTGTGGCTCGGCCGCTATCTGCGCCATTGCCCCGCCGATTGTTTCGTCGCTCTCGACGCCGGAGGCGTCGGTCATGGGCTATCTTGCCGGCTCGCTCTTCAGCGATCGCGCGCCGCTCGCCGGGCCGGACTACTACACGCTATTCCCGCCCGCTCTCGTCGACATCTACCCAGCGCATGTGCATGTCAACGTCCGGGCGGACTGCCGCGGCCGGGAGACCGGCTCGGAATTGGTCGCAGCGTTTCGCGCGCACTGCCGGGCCAATGGGATCGGAGGACTCCACGCCGTCACCACGGCAGGAAGCAAAGCCGCTTCATTCTTCGAACATTGCGGACTGGCGGAACGGGCGACGGCAAGCTGGAGGGACCGTCAAATCGTGTTTTTGGGCGAGAGCCTGGACTGACCGGCTCAGACCGAGCAGCTTCCGCCGCCCAGCACGCAGAATTTGGCGCAATGCGGATGGCAGAGTTTTACCGCCCCATCCTCGAACATGCCGCCATCGGCCTTTGCCGCCTCGGCAAGCGTTGCGCCCATCTCGAACGCGCCGATATAGGGAAGCAGCGTGCATGGCAGCACGACGGGCTTCTCCGCGCCCTTCCGCTTCACCACCATCCGGCTTTTCGCGCACATCACATCGCGCGGCGATTTGCCGAGAATGCCCCAGCAGGCGGTGGTGATCTCCGGCACATCGACGCGCAAATCCATTTCCGGCAGCAGTACCAGCTCGGACGGATTGGCGGCATCCACCAGCCAGCCGCGCTCGGCGATGAGAGCCGCAAAGCCCGCGCGCATCGCCGCTTCGCTCTCGTGCCAGAAGGTCCGGCCGCAGATCGCCAGCCTGAAGCCATTCGCGGCGAGCCAGTCGGTTCCGGCGATGGTCGGCGCCCAGCTTCCCGCCCCGCGCTCCTCCTGATGACGCTCTGGCGTATAATGATCGAGGCTGACGCGGATGGTCAGGCGGTCGCCATAGGCGTCTTTCAGCGCCAGCAAACCCTCCTGCACCTTCGGGCGCTGCATCGGCGCCATGGCGTTGGTCAGGATGAGCACATCATGGCCCCGGCGAAGAGCCGCTTCGGCCATGGCGATGATGTCCGGGTTCATGAAAGGCTCGCCGCCGGTAAACCCGATCTCGGTCGTCCCGAGCCCGAGCCCGGCGATTTCGTCGAAAAACGCGACGGCTTCGTCAGCGCTGATATAGACCAGCCGGTCGTTCTTCGGACCGGACTCGATATAGCAGTTCACGCATTCGATATTGCAAAGGCTGCCCGTATTGATCCAAAGCGTTTCAAGCCTTTCGAGTGCCACCTTCGCCCGCGGTTCGCCTTTGGCGGTCCAGTCCGGATCGAAAAATTTGGCTCTTTGCCCGCTGTCTATGCCAAACGCTGCCCGCAGCTCAGTCACACTGATCGTGTCCCTGTTACCAGCGCAACTCTATCATGCGCTCCGCACACCCCGCCTCACAATGGATTGACAATTTCGCTACTCCCGCAGCGCTCATGAAACTCCCGCCTTCATTCCGCGTTTAGCACGTCGCCGCCGGGAAGACGGAATGCCGTCGGCGCGGCCGTGGCCGTAAAGACAACGGGGCAGGGAAAACGCTCAACGTCCTTAACGGAGTTGATTGCGAAGCGTTTTACGGCGCCGTACAACGCTTCGTCTGGGGGAGTCTAAGCGTTTTATCAATCAACGCGGCCTATCGTTGGCGCTTGGACTGGTACGATTGGGAGAGCACCTAACATGTATGGGATTCTGGCGGCTTGCATCGCTGTCATGGCGATGTTCTTGGGTTTGTTTGCTCTGAGCGTCGAGCCTGATTCAAAGGATTTGTCGAGCAAGCTGCAAAATAAAGCAACTGTGCAGGCGGTTCAGACATCATTGGTCCGGCCAGCCGCGCAGTGAAGTCTAACAGGCGTCCGATCTAGCGAATGTTCCGGTATCCTATTGGCCTTATGCGGCGCGAGCTGTCGCTGGCGGGGCGCCGCGATGCAGATCAAGCGGCCACGCCGATCTTTGCCTTCCTCGCAAGCGCGCGGGTCCGCTCCACGACCTCGGGCAGATCGCTCCAATAGTGCGGCGCCAGCTCGTTGATGAAGATGACGCCAGCGGGAAAACGGCACCGCTCCATCAGATCGTCCCAGGGGATCGACCCAAGCCCCAGCGGCAAATGCAGATCACCAACGCCATAGGCGAGCTGCTCGGCGCGATGCCGCGCGCGAATCCTGGTCGTCTTGCCGAATGAATCATGCAGATGCAGGTGCTTCGCCAGCGGGGCGAGTGCCGCCGCCTCCTCCAGGAAATTCGCGCCGCGCTTTTCCGACAGCAGAAAGGCATGAGAGAAATCGAGGCAGGCTCTGACGGCTGGATGGCCGATGGCGGCGACCTCTTCAGCAAGGCGCGAGGGCAATACCGCCTCATGCGCGCCGCCAAAGAGGTTTTCGACGACGATGACGATGCCGTGGCTTGCGGCAAAGTCGGCAACCTCCGCAAGCGCCTCGCGCTGTCGCTTGAACAGCGTGTCCACATCTTCGGTGTTGCCAGGCTCGATGCAGCCGGCATGAGCAACATAGTGCACGCCGCCGAGCTCGGCGGTCACCTCCAGCGTCGCCTTGAGGACATCGTTGTGGATCGGGAGCCGAGTCCTCGCTCTCCATCAGATTGAGGCCAAGCGGCCCATGCATGGTGTAACCCAACGGCCGACCGGCCGTCAGAGCCTTGACGCGCTTCAGCCGGTCCGGCAGAACGCGGCCGTTGGCGACCAGTTCCATCGCATAAAGCGCAAGCTCGACGCAGTCGACGCCGAGCGCGGCGGCTTCGTCCAGCGCCGGACCGAGCTGTATCAGGGCATAATCGTCCTCATTGCGAATGGAATAGCCGACGGCGTATTGGCTTGTGCTCATGCATTCACACTTCCAGGAACTGCGGCACGGCTTGGTCGCCGGACCTTGACAATGGCTCAGGGCTGCAGCTATCGCCGAACATCCTGTCAGCGTGCCTCAGCCCGCGCCTTAGCGTCTTCGGCGATCCACCAGCTGTCGATCTGGAAGCCGTAAAGCGGAGTGACATCCGGGTGCTGAAGCTCGCGCCAATGGGCCACCCATTGTTCCGGAAGATGGAACAGGGGCACCACATAGGCGCCGCTCATCAAAACACGGTCGAGAGCGCGGACAGCGGAGACGAAATCCTCCCGCGACTTGGCCGAAAGCAGCGCGGCGATCATGGCGTCCGCGGCAGCACTTTTGACGCCTGGATAGTTGAAGCTGCCCTCGGTGTCGGCGGCCTCCGACGACCAGCGGTAACTTTGCTCATTGCCGGGCGACAAAGACGCGCCCCAGCTGTTCTCGATCATGTCGAAATCGAAGCTGGTCTTGCGGCTCTGATATTGCGCCGAATCGACCTGCCGGATGCTGACATCGATGCCGGCCCTCCTGAGACTGCGGGCATAGTTGAGGAAAAGCCGCTCCTGATCGCGCGTGACTGCCAGCATCTCAAAGCTGACCGGCTTTCCGGTCGCCTTTTCAACGAGCTTGCTGTCCTGCAGCTCATAGCCGGCTTCCTGAAGCAGGGCGAGCGCCTTGCGCCAATTCTCCCGATCCCGGCCCGAGCCATCAGTTGCCGGCTGTTTTAGAGTGCCGTCCATTGCGGCGGGCGTAACCGCATCCGGGAATGGCGCCAGAAGCACGCGCTCGCGGGCGTCGGCGGGCCGCCCGTGGGAGGAGAGTTCCGAGCCGTCAAAATAGCTCTCGGTGCGTTCATAAAGGCCGTGATAGAGGTTCTTGTTCTGCCATTCGAAATCAAACAGCAGAATGAGCGCCTCGCGGACGCGGCGGTCGGCGAAGAGCGGCCGGCGCGTGTTGAAGACAAGGCCGTTCATGCCCGCCGGCGTGCCGGTTTTGAAGCTCTCCTTGAGCACCCGGCCGTCCGAAATCGCGGGAAAATCATAAGCCCGCGCCCAGCGGCTCGGGTCGGTCTCCTGCAGGATCAGAAACAGGCCTTTCTTGAAGGCCTCGAACATGCTGTTGGCGTCGCGGTAGAATTCGTAGCGGATCTCGTCGAAATTATAGAGCCCGCGATTGACGGGCAGGTCCCGGCCCCAATAGTCCGGATTGCGCTTCAATGTCAGGCTCGAGCCCGGATCGACCGCGGCGGCAAGATACGGTCCGCTGCCGATCGGAAGGTCGAGGCTGGTGTTGTCAAAATGCTCGGCGTCGATCAGGTGCTTCGGCAGCACCGGCATCAACCCCATGATCAGCGGCATCTCGCGGTCGCCGTCAGGCTTGAAAAACAGTTTCACCCCGCGCTCGCCGACCCGCTCGACTTTCTCGACCTTGGCATAATAGCTGCGATGGTTGGGACGGCCCTTTTCCCGCAACAGATTAAGCGAAAAGATCACATCGTCGACCGTGACCGGCTTGCCGTCCGAAAACCGTGCTTCTGGTCGCAGGGTGAACGTCACCCACGAGCGGTCCTCCGGTACCTCCACGCTTTCCGCGAGCAGGCCGTAGAGCGAAAACGGCTCGTCATTTGAGCGCGCCAACAGGCTTTCATAGACATAGTCTCTGATGCCCGGCGCGGCATTGCCCTTGACGATCAGCGGATTGAGGCTGTCGAACGAGCCTTGAACGCCGAAGACGATGCGACCGCCCTTCGGAGCGTCAGGATTGACGTAATCGAATTGCCTGAAATTCGCCGGATATTTCACCTCGCCATGCATGGCGATGCCGTGTGTCGGCGCGCTCGCCGCCGCCGCGCCGTGAAGAAGCGCGAATGCGGCGGGAAGGGCCAGCAAGGATCGGCGCAGTCGGGCGCGATTGGGTTTCATGAAAAGTAAGTCCTCCGTCATGGCAGCCGGGCCTGCGGACGCCTCTCCGCATAGCACAATTTCGGCGGCTGAAAACTCCCCGACTGATGCAGCTTTGCTATCGCCTTATTTTGGGAGCGTGGTATGTAAAGCGGGCAAAAAATGCCCTCATTCGCTGGTTACGAACCGTGATGGATCTGTGGAGCAGAGCCACTTTGACGCCTTTCTGTCACGGGAATGCCGCAATTGAGTGGTTGGACGCGGCTAGCTTGAACATTGTCATCGCCAAGCCGGGTTTTTTTGGGGAGAGCGCAAGCACCCGATCTCCGAGAGACCTCTTGAGGGTTTGGGAACGATAAGCCTCAGAGGCAACTTACGCGGAAGCGAAGTGAAAGGTCGAAATCATGTACGCAGAGAGAGTGAAGGGTAAGGCGGGATGGGGCCTGCGCGCTGGTCTGGCGGCGCTCGCCTTGGCTATTGGCGCAAGCCTGGCCGCAGCTCCGGCTCTGGCTCAGGACAAAAAGGCGCCGGCCGGGAAGACGGCCGCGCCGAAGAGTGATGCCGCCAAGGGGGCTCCCGCAAAAGGCGATGGCAAGGAACAGAGCGCCTGGATCAAGCTCTGCGAGAAGGCGCCGAACATCACCAATCCGAAAGAGGAGCTGAACGTCTGCCTGACGCATCATGAGCGCCTGGACGGCAATACCGGCCGCGTGCTGGTTTCGGCGGCGATCCGCGAAGTTAACGGGCAGGACAAGAAAGCTCTGATGGTCATGGTGCCGCTGGGCATGGCGCTGCCGCCCGGCATTCAGGTCAAGGTTGACGAGAACGAGCCGATCAAGCTGCAATACACGCTCTGCCACGCCGCGGGCTGCACGGCCGAGACCGAGGCGACCCCTGCCATCATCGAAGAGATGAAAAAGGGCAAGCAGGTCATCGTTGCCGCGATCAACCTCGCCGGCAAGGCGATCGGCTTCCCCGTGCCGCTCGTCGGATTCGACAAGGCGCTTGCCGGCCCGCCGGTCGACAATGAGAAATACAAGGAAGCCCGCCAGCGGCTGATGCAGGCGATCTACCAGCGCCAGGTCGAGCTCGCCAAGAAGGCCAAGGAAGAAGAAGAGGCCAAGGGCAAGGAGACCAAGAAGCAATAGTCTTTCTGCATCACCATCAACCGGCGCCGGCTGCACTCGTGCAGCCGGTTTTGTCTTTGTGCGCAGGGAAAGCAGATGGCAGATCGAGACCTCGTTTTCTATTACGCGCCGCGGACCCGATCTGGCATCGTATTGTGGATGCTTGAGGAGCTTGGCGCGCCCTACCGGATGGAGCTTCTGAACATCAAGAATGGTGATCACAAGTCCCCGGACTATCTCGCCATCAACCCGATGGGCAAAGTGCCGGCCATCAAGCATGGCGACACCGTCGTGACCGAGGCCGCCGCGATCTGCTGCTATCTCGCCGATGCCTTTCCCGATGCGGGGCTTGCGCCGGCGATTGGCGATCCGAAGCGCGGAACCTATCTGCGCTGGCTGTTCTTCAGCCCCAGCTGCATCGAGCCGGCGATGGCCGCGAAAGCGTTTCAGTATCCGCCCGCGCCGAGCAGCGCCCTCGGCTATGGCGATTTCGATACGGTGATGAATGTCGCGGCCGGGGCCGTTGCGCAGGGCGATTATCTCCTCGGAGACCGGTTCAGCGCCGCCGACGTGGTCTTCGGCTCCGCCTTGCGTTACGGAATGATGTTCGGCGTGATCCCGCATCGGCCCGAATTCGACAGCTACACGGCGCGCCTAGACCAGCGGCCGGCTCGGCAGCGGGCGATAGCGCGAGACGACGAGCTCGCAAACGCGCAGAGCGCGTCCTGAAGCACGCCCTGTCTGACGACACGGCCTAGGGGCTGACAAGCAGCGGCGCGAGCAGCGACCGAAGCGCATCAGGCAGCGGCGCCGGGCGGCGCGAGGCGCGGTCGACATAAACATGGACAAAATGCCCCTCGGCCGCCGCGTCGTCGTCGTCGTCGCGAAACAGTGCGATCTCGTAGCGCACCGAGCTGGTGCCGAGATGGGCGACGCGCAGGCCGGCCGTGACATTCTCCGGAAAGGAGATCGGCTTCGCGTAGCGGCAGGCGGTTTCCACGACAAGCCCAACGACCTGGCTCGCCTCCGGATCGAGAAAGCCGCCCTCGATCAGATAGCGGTTCACGACCGTATCGAAATAGGAGTAGTAGACCACATTATTGATGTGGCCATAGATGTCGTTGTCCATCCAGCGTGTCGTGATCAGCAGAAAATGCCGGTATTCCGCACGCCGGCTGAACGCCTTGCGCGTCTTCGCGTCGGTCATCCGGAAACCGGCCTTTCCGCCCGCAATCGGCGGCCAAGAGCGACAATAACGGCGACAGCCAGGGCAAATCCGGCGTGACGCCAGCCGACTTTCTCGCCGAGCAGCAAAAGCCCAGTCAGCTCACGCGATCGCTCGCGGCTTGCGGCGCCATTCGGGCGGGAAATGTGACGCTGCATTTTCGTTCCAGAAATCGTGTATAGCTTTGATGCAGGGCCGACAGCTAAAGAGAAGCATGGATTTTTGCTAGTGTCCCGATTCCGAAGTTCGCCTCATGCTGCAGCTCGCTCCTTGGCGAACTTCGGAATCCAAGGGACACTAGCAACTCTATGATTCTAGTGTGGTTTGAGATCGAGAAATCCCCTTGCTGAGCACGCTGAGACAATGAAGGGGATTTCTCGATCACCACACTAGCACTTTCTCACGAACTGAGCTGGGGTAGAAGCATGTCGATCTGGGGAAAACTCGCCGGTGCGGCGGCCGGGCTCGCAGTTGGCGGGCCGCTCGGCGCGTTGCTCGGAGGGCTGGCCGGCCATCTGGTCATCGACCGCGACGACGATGCCGCCCAGCCGGACAAACAAGTCGCCTTCACCATCGGCGTCATCGCACTCGGCGCGAAGATGGCGAAGGCCGACGGTCACGTGACCAAAGACGAGGTCCGGGCCTTCAAGGAGGTGTTCAGGGTCCCGGAGAGCGAGCGGGCGAACGTCGCCCGCATTTTCGATCTCGCCAAGCAGGACACCGCCGGCTTTGAGTCCTATGCCAAGCAACTCGCGCGTCTGTTCAAGGACGATTCCGAGATGCTGCATAACATTCTTGAAGGTCTTTTCCATATCGCCGAAGCCGATAAGACGCTTCACCCGCGCGAGCGTGATTATCTTCACGCGGTCGCGCACCATTTCGGCATCGGCGACGTTGAGTTCCGCTATATTCTGGCACGCCACTGCGCTGCCGAGCGGGAGAGCCCCTACCAGGTGCTCAACGTGTCGCCGGAGATAGCCGACGGCGAGCTTCACCGGCATTACCGCAAGCTGATGGTGGAAAACCATCCCGACAAGCTCATCGCGCGCGGCCTGCCCCAGGAGATGATCGACATTGCGAACAAGAAGATTGCCGCCATCAACGTGGCCTATGACGAAATCCGCAAGGAACGCCTGGCCGGCGCGCGCATTTAGCCAACTCGGCCAATGACCACGGTTGCTCGATGGAGACCGATACCTCACTCGACGCGGATTGGCGCCCGGCGGTCAATTTCGAGCCGCGCCGCAAGGGCGAGCGGCCGACCATCCTGCTGATGCATTACACCGGCATGGCGTCGACCGAGCGCGCGCTCTACTGGCTGACGACCGAGGAGTCGCGCGTCTCCTGCCATTATCTGATCGACGACAGAGGCCGCCTTACCCAGATGGTCCGCGAGGAAATGCGTGCCTGGCATGCGGGCGAATCCTATTGGGCCGGCGAGACCGACATCAATTCCGTCTCGATCGGCATCGAAGTTCACAATCCCGGTCACGGCGCCGACTATTGCGATTTCGGCGAAGCTCAGATGCAGGCCGTCGAGGCGCTGTCGCTCGACATCATTGCCCGGCATGGCATCAGGCCCGACCGCGTCCTTGCCCATTCCGATGTCGCACCGCTGCGCAAGATCGACCCGGGCGAGAAATTCGACTGGGGACGGCTCGCCGGCGCCGGCATCGGCCACTGGGTCGAGCCGACGCGCATCGAGGGCGATGCCGGCTTCGGGCCCGGCGATGAGAGCGGCGAGGTCGAACGGCTGCAGCGGCGGCTGGCGGACTATGGCTACGAGGTCGCCCCCACCGGCCGATATTGCGAGCAGACGCAGGCGGTCGTCACGGCTTTCCAGCGCCATTTCAGGCCGGCGCTCGTCAGTGGCCGCGCCGATCACTCGACCATCGACACGCTCGGCCGGCTGCTGCGGGCGCTCCGGCACTAATGCAAGCGGCCTCGTCCGCCCGGCGCGGCCGCGGCGCGCATCTTGACCGCCTCTTCATCGAACAGCTCGGCCAGCTTTTCGGTCATGGCGCCGCCAAGCTCTTCCGCGTCGGTGATGGTCACCGCCCGCCGGTAATAGCGGGTCACGTCATGGCCGATGCCGATCGCAATCAGCTCGACCGACGAGTGCAGTTCAATCTCGTTGATCACCTGGCGCAAATGCCGTTCCAGATAGGAGCCGGAATTCACCGACAGCGTGGAGTCATCGACCGGCGCGCCATCGGAGATCATCATGAGAATACGCCGCTGTTCCGGCCGCCCCAGGAGGCGGTTATGCGCCCACGCCAGCGCCTCGCCGTCGATATTCTCCTTGAGCAGCCCTTCGCGCATCATCAGGCCGAGATTGCGCCGCGCCCGCCGCCAGGGCATGTCGGCGGACTTGTAGATGATGTGGCGCAGATCGTTGAGCCGGCCTGGCGCGGCGGGCTTGCCCATCGCCAGCCACTGCTCGCGGGTCTGGCCGCCTTTCCACTGCCGCGTGGTGAAGCCCAGGATCTCGACCTTGACGCCGCAGCGCTCCAGGGTGCGGGCGAGAATATCCGCGCAGCAGGCGGCGACCATGATCGGCCGCCCGCGCATCGAGCCGGAATTGTCGATGAGCAGCGTCACCACCGTGTCGCGGAACGGCATGTCGCGCTCGCGCTTGAAGGACAGCGGATGGAACGGGTCGGTGACGACGCGCGGCAGGCGGGCGGCGTCGAGGATGCCCTCGTCCATGTCGAAATCCCAGGCGCGGTTCTGCTGCGCGAGCAGCCGCCTTTGCAGCCGGTTCGCCAGCCGTGAAACCGCCGCGTGAAGGTGGGTGAGCTGCTTGTCGAGGAAGCCGCGCAGGCGCTCCAGTTCGTCGGTATCGCAAAGATTTTCCGCCGCGACGATCTCATCGAACTGGCGGGTGAACACCTGATAGCCAAAGGCGGCCGGATCATCCAGCACCGACATATTGGGCCGGCGCGGCGGCGCTTGCGTGCGCTGATCGGCGTCGGCCTGGCCGTCCATTTCGCCGCGATCGCTGGCCTCGGTCAGCTCGGCATCCTCGCCGGCGTCCGCTGAGTTCGCCTCGCTCTCGTCGTCGGCGGAGACGGGCTTGCTTTCCTGATCCTTGCCGGTCTCCTCGGACTCGCCCTCAGCGGGCTGGTCGCCCTGGTCGTCCTCGCTGTTCGCCTGGTCCTCGCTGCCCTGCGCCTGTTCGTCAATCAGCTCCAGCGCCGACAGCACGTCACGCAAGAGCCGGCCAAAGGCTTCCTGATCATCGAGCGTATCGCCGAGCGCATCGATCAGCGACATGGCGCGCTCGTCGATCCATGGCCGCCAGGCCTCAACCATCGGCAGAGCGCGCTTTGGCGGTTTCATCCCCAGGATCCGCTCGCGGACCATCAGCGCAAGGCATTCATCGAGCGGCGCGTCTTCACGCTCGGTCGGGACGGTGCCGTGACCTTCGAACCGCGCCTCGGTCTTGGCGGTGAGATTATCGGCGACGCCCTTCATGCGCCGCGCACCGACCGCCTCGACGCGCACCCGCTCGACGGCCTCGAACACCGTGCGGGCCAATCCCGGCTCGGGCGCGAGCCGCGCGTGAACTTTGGGATCATGGCAGGCAACCGTCAGCGCGAGCGAATCGGCGTGGCCGCGCAGCACCGCGATTTCCTTTTTGGATGGCGCGCGGGACGGCGGCGGGAGCGTCGCAATATTGCCCCTGAGACTGGGCGTCTCCGCCGAAAATACGACCTGGAGATCATCGTCGCCGGCAATGGCGCGCGTCGCCGCCGCCAGCGAATGCTTGAACGGCAGTCCAGGGTCGGCCTTGCGTTTTGGCGGTTGGGGCATCGAACCCACCCTATGAATTCGGCGCGAGGGAGCGCCCGCTCAGCTCAAAGCGACATTGACCGTCAACTCAGGTAACTCTTCGCCGAAGCAGCGCTGATAGAACTCGGCGACAAGCCCGCGCTCCAGCTCATCGCATTTGTTCAGGAAGCTCAGCCGGAAGGCGAAGCCGATATCGTCGAAGATCTCGGCGTTCTCGGCCCAGGTCATGACCGTGCGAGGGCTCATCACCGTCGAAAGGTCGCCGTTGATGAAGGCATTGCGCGTCAGATCCGCGAGGCGGACCATTGCCGCCACCGTCTTCCGGCCTTCATCCGTGTTGTAGCTCTTGGCCTTGGCGAGAACGATGTTCACCTCGTCGTCATGCGGCAGATAATTCAGCGTCACGACGATCGACCAGCGGTCCATCTGGCCCTGATTGATCTGCTGCGTGCCGTGATAGAGGCCCGAGGTGTCGCCCAGGCCGATGGTGTTGGTGGTCGCGAACAGACGGAAGGCCGGATGCGGGCGGATCACCTTGCTCTGATCGAGGAGGGTGAGCCGGCCGGACTGCTCCAGCACCCGCTGAATCACGAACATCACATCCGGGCGCCCCGCGTCATATTCGTCGAAGCAGAGAGCCGTGTTCGATTGCAGCGCCCAAGGCAGAATGCCTTCGCGGAATTCGGTGACCTGCAAGCCGTCCTTCAGCACGATGGCGTCCTTGCCGACGAGGTCGATCCGCGAGACGTGACTGTCGAGATTGATGCGCACCAGCGGCCAGTTCAGCCGCGCCGCGACCTGCTCGATGTGGGTCGACTTGCCGGTGCCGTGATAGCCTTGCACCATGACGCGGCGGTTATGCGCGAATCCGGCCAGGATCGCGAGCGTGGTTTCGCGGTTGAACTGATAATCCGGATCGATATCCGGGACATGCTCATTGGCTTGGGAAAAGGCCGGAGCCTCGAAATCCGTATCGATACCAAAAAGCTGGCGCACCGACACTTTCATGTCGGGCAGTCCGTTCACCTCAGTCGTCGTGGCAGGCATATGGGCTTCCTAGACAGCACTCATCCTTGGATTGATAGACAAAGCGGTTTCGCCCCGGCCGCGTCAGACGGCGAACCCGATCTTTCGGGGAAAGGTCAGCAATAGCCAGCCTGCTTGAGATAATTATAGGCTTGGATCACCTCGCGCAACCGATCCTCGCTGCCGCGGTCGCCACCATTGCTGTCGGGGTGGTGGCGCTTCACCAGGGCCTTGAAGCGCGCCTTGATTTCCTCTGGCGTGCTTTCCTCATGCAATTCGAGAGCACTAAAGCACTTTCGTTCCGCATTGCGAATCGGACGTTTTGGCGCGGCCTCACCCGCAGTGCCGGTCTGCCGGGCCTGGTCAAAAAAGCCGAACGGATCGGCGGTTTCGAAGTTTCGCCTGAAATTATGACGATGAGCGTGGCTTGCCGAGCCGAACCCGCCTGTCGCCCAGCCATTGACGCCCGATGACCAGGTCGGCCGGTGGCCCGTCATCGAGGACTTCTGGAAGGCAGCCACGTCGTCGTCGCTCATCCCGGAAAAATAATTATAGGACCTGTTGTAGTCCCGCACATGGTCGAGACAGAAAAAGTGATACTCGCCCTCACGTCCCCTGCCCTTTGGCGCGCGGTAGCCGCCGGGCTTGGCGCAATCGGGCCAGGCGCAGACGGGCATCCGCTGAGCTTTCACCCGCTCTTGATCCGGCTTGATCCGGATGCAATCGAAATATTTCGAGTCCAGCTTCATGCTCTGCTATCCAAGGGGTCGTCGCCAGGCTATTGAGGCACTGCAGGACTGTGCGCGAGAATTATGCTGCTTCGGCGCTCCGGGCACAAGCGCGAGCAGCAGCCGGTTCAACCTGACGGTCATCCCTAAAATCGTTCGTAAGGCGCAGAAAATCAATGCAAGTAGAATCCAAAATCACGGAGAAGCTGACCAAAGCCTTTTCGCCCGCGAAACTCGTCGTCGAAAATGATTCCCATAAACACGCCGGACATGCCGCCATGAAGGGCGCCGCCAACACCGGCGAAACGCATTTCACGGTGACGATCGTTTCCGACCGCTTTTCGGGCCGGTCCCGGGTCGAGCGCCACCGCATGGTTCATGAGGTGCTCGCCGACGAGCTGGCCGGGCCGGTCCACGCGCTCGCGGTGAGGGCGAAGACCCCGGATGAGCTGGGCGATGGCTCCTGAGGGCGGCATCGGGGGCGATTCCGAAGCCAGGCTCGCGGATCAGGCGAGCGAATCCGACCTTGTCCGGCTGATCGCCGCGGAAGCGATCGGCAGTGGGTTCTTTGCCTTCCTCGTCGTCGCCGCCGGCCTTCTCGCCGAACGCTTCGCCATCCATAATATTGCCATTGCCATGCTGATAACGGCGATCGCCGGGGCGGCCGCTTTCGCCGTGCTCGCCGTTACGCTTAAAGATGCGGCGCCCGCTCTCTTCAATCCGGGGCTTGCGCTCGCCCTGGCTCTTTCCCAGCAGGATTGCCTTGCAGACCGCCATCCTTTGCGCCGCAGCGCAGATCGCGGCTGGCTTTCTCGGCGTCATGGCCGCACATATCGTGACGAATACGGGCGCAATTCAGAACGCATCGCAGATCGAGACGGGTGCTGGCGTCTGGCTTGGGGAGTTTTTAGCGACAGCGACCTTTGTTTTCGCGATACTGGCTCAGGCGAACCGGCGCGGAGAGCAGGGGGTGCTCATCGGCGCGCTGTGCCTGCTCCCGATTGCACTTGCAACGCCGTCGATGAGTTTTGCCAATCCCGCGCTGACGCTCGCCCGCGCGCTGACGGACAGTTTTACCTCGATCCGCCTTGAGGACGCCGCCGCGATCGCGGCGATTCAGATCCTCGCGGCGATCGCGGCTTTCTTCTTCCATCGCTGGCTTCGGCCGCCCGCTTGAGCGGTGAGGCCGCGTCGATCATCCAAGCACCGGACAAGCGGCGCGGCCTCACTCTCATCGCAGAATTTTCGGGCTGAGCGGATCGCGGCGTCAAGCCGCAGGGCTGAGCCGCTGGAGCGGAAACTCCAGCACGGCCATGACAAAGCCGCTGCTATTGTCCATCGCCTCGCTCCAAAGCGACATTGGCGTTGGATAGGCAGGCCTGAGCTGCCCCACGACCTCTCCATGATCGAAATAGAGCTCGGCCTCATATTTTTTTGCGACGCGCTGCATCTTCCGGTTCTCGGCCAGGCAATTCATGTACAGCCTGTCCACGCCGCGATTGCGCGCCGACACGATGATCCGGCCGAGCAGCTCCGTGCCGACGCCCGAATCCTGATATTTGCGCTCGACCGAGAAAGCCGCTTCCGCATCGCCATGCCAGCTATCGCCAATCATGCGCAGCTCGGCGGCGGCGTGCATCTCGCGTCCTACGAAAAAGCCGTAAACGATGCTCTGAAACTGGCCGGTCCCATCGACATAACGGCGGATGAACTCGTCACCCACGGCCATGCCAAACCTCATCCGGCGGCTTTCTGAATCAAGCCTTAGCAAGTGATCCCGGAATTTCTCCGATTCCATGAACCACAATTTCCTTACCGTGCCTCCCCAGATGCGAGTTTCGGGCATTGCCAAACCTCCAACTGGTTGAACGCTTAAAGCGGCCTTCCGGCTTTGTCGCCGGCCGGCCCGCTTGTTGCGGTGCACAACTATATGCTGACTGTGGCGGTCAGATGAAGTGCGACAGAAGTATAAAGCACGTTGCGGAATGGCAGCCATGCACGTGGAGGGGGTCTTTGCGACGGCCCTGCTTGCGCTAGGCCCGGCGGACGGGCAAAATTCGGGCACATGAGGATCAAATCCAAGCAGAGCAGCTTGAGGCCGGGAGGCAGCGCATGAAGGAAATCGGGCATTTTGTCGGCGGAAAGCCCATCGCCGGCACCAGTGGGCGCTTCGGCGACGTTTACGCCCCGCATATCGGTGAAATCCAGGCGAAGGTCGCCCTGGCCTCGGCCGCCGAACTTGCCAAGGCTGTGGATATCGCCAAGGCCGCCCAGCCCGCCTGGGCCGCGCTCAACCCGCAGCGCCGCGCTCGGGTGATGTTCAAATTCCTTCAGCTCGTGCAGGCGGAAATGCGCTCGCTCGCCGAGCTGCTCTCCTCCGAACACGGCAAGACGGTGCCGGACTCGGTCGGCGATATTCAGCGTGGCCTGGAAGTGGTCGAATTTTGTTGCGGCGCCCCGCAGATGCTGAAGGGCGAGTTCAGCGAAGGCGCCGGTCCCGGCATCGACATCTATTCCATGCGCCAGCCGCTCGGCGTCGTCGCCGGCATCACGCCGTTCAACTTCCCGGCGATGATCCCACTGTGGAAAGCCGCTCCGGCGCTGACAGCCGGCAATGCCTTCATTCTCAAGCCGTCCGAGCGCGACCCTTCTGTGCCCTTGCGGCTTGCCGAATTGCTGGTCGAGGCCGGGCTGCCCGAGGGCGTCTTCAGCGTCGTCAATGGCGACAAGGAAGCGGTCGATGCGATTTTGACGCATCCCGACATCAAGGCGATCGGCTTCGTCGGCTCCACGCCGATCGCCGAATATGTCTATGTGACCGGCACCGCGAACGGCAAGCGAGTGCAATGTTTCGGCGGCGCCAAAAACCACATGATCGTTATGCCCGACGCCGACATGGATCAGGCGGTCGATGCGCTGATCGGCGCCGGTTACGGCTCGGCCGGCGAGCGCTGCATGGCGATTTCGGTCGCCGTTCCGGTCGGCGAGGCGACGGCGAACGCGCTGGTCGAAAAGCTCGTTCCGCGCGTCGAATCGCTGAAGATCGGCCCTTATACGGATGAAGGCGCGGATTTCGGTCCGCTGGTCACCAAGGCGCAATTGCAGAAGGTGAAGAATTACGTCGATCTCGGCGTGCGCGAGGGCGCCTCGCTGGTCGTCGACGGCCGCGATTTCACCATGCAGGGCTATGAGAACGGCTTCTTCATGCGCGGCTGCCTGTTCGACAAGGTGAAGCCGGACATGCGCATCTATAAGGAGGAGATTTTCGGACCCGTGCTCTCCATCGCCCGCGCCAAGGATTACGACGAGGCGCTGCGCCTGCCGTCGTCACACGAATATGGCAATGGCGTCGCCATCTTCACGCGCGACGGCGATGCGGCCCGCGACTTCGCCACGAAGGTCGACACCGGCATGGTCGGCGTCAATGTGCCTATCCCGGTGCCGCTCGCCTATTACACTTTCGGCGGCTGGAAGCGCTCCGTGTTCGGCGACCTCAACCAGCACGGCCCGGACGGCTTCCGCTTCTACACCAAGACCAAAACCGTCACCGCGCGCTGGCCGTCCGGCGTAAAGGAAGGCGCTGAATTCGTCATCCCGACGATGAAGTGAAATAAGGCCGAAGTTTCTGAGGGGAGCGGCGCCGTTTCGGCCGGGTCGGATTGATGAAAGGCGTATTCTGGCTGGTGATCGTGCTTGCCGTCATTCTCGCGGGCTTTGCCGGCTATTTCGCCGCGAAATACGGCACCGCCGATCCCTGCCGCGCCATCGCCCGAACGGTGCAGAAGGACTGCCCGCGTTTTTTCAGCGCCCAGTCCTGCGACGATCTGAAGACCATGAACGAAGATCGGCTCACGCAGATCATCAGACAGCGAAAGGGCTACTTTCGCTGTCTCCTGGATCTGTCGGCGAATAAGCCCGCCGCGCAGTAACAGCTTGTGCACCGCGCTCAGCGTCGCCCCGGACGAGCGCAGCGAAGATCCGGGGCCCATTCGCTTGTCGGCATCGGCATCAATTGGCGAAGGCCAATAGGCCCCGGCTCTAATGGCCGGGGCGACAAGAGTTTGTTGCTTGCATTTAGCCTATCAACAGCACTCACGTATAGAGCAGCACCAGCACGAACGTCCCCAGCGCGGCCCGATAATAGGCGAATGGCGCAAAGCCGACTTTGCTGATGATCGCGAGGAACGGCTTGACCACCAGCAGCGCCGCGATGAACGCCGCGACGAAGCCGACCGCAATCAGCCCGGCATCGTCAAAACTCATCTCGGCGCGGTTCTTGAACGCGTCATAGGCGAAGGCGGCGGTCATCGTCGGGATCGACAGGAAGAATGAAAATTCCGCCGCTGTGCGCCGCTCCAGCCCCAGGAGCAGGCCGCCGATGATCGTCGCGCCGGAGCGGGAAACGCCGGGGATGAGCGCGAGACATTGCGCCACGCCGACGAGAAAGCCGGTTTTGAGCGGGATAACATCAACCTCACGATAGAGCACGCGCTTCTGCGCTGCTTCCACGATCAGAATGACGATACCGCCGATGATCAAGGCAACGGCGACCACGGTCGGCGTGAAGAGGACGTCTCTTGATGAAGCCATGCAGCGCCGCCCCAAGCACCATGGCGGGCAGAAAGGCGACCAGGATGAGCAGGGCAAAACGTCGCGCGGCCGGGCTGGTCGGCAGGCCTATAATCGTGCCGAAGATCTTCTGCCGGTAAAGCACGATAAGAGCCAGAATCGCGCCGAGCTGGATCATCACCTCAAAAGTCTTGCCCGGAGGACCTTTGAAGCCAAGCAAATCAACAAATAGAATAAGATGACCGGTCGAGGAGACGGGCAGAAATTCGGTAAGCCCCTCGATGACGCCGAGCAGGGCCGCAATCAAGTAGTTTTCCATAAATAATTCCCAAGACTTTACGTGCACGCCTTAGCAGGCATTGGCGCCGCGCGGATGCGGAAGTCAAGGCCCCATCGCGCCTCGTCCCGGTCTTGCACTGGCGAAAATCGCGAGCGGTTATTATTTTTGCACCCGGCCGTGATCCGCAGGCCGCGTTCATGCTGTGGAAGAGAAGGATGACTGCGATCAGGCGGGGCGCTTCGGCTTGGCGTAGGGCTGCCCAATCAGACCGAGTTCAACCGGACGGGCTGCGACTTTCCGACGCTTGGACCTGATGCGCGCCCATCTTTGTTGTATCAAGCGCACCTTGAGAGACGTCGAAGCCTGCATGGCGAGCGAAAATGCGGTAGGCTTGTGGACTTCACGGACCATCGGGGGCACAGCCATCAGCAACCACATTCTCAAAAGGCAACGCGGGAGAAGCGGCGGCGGGCTCGGACGCGCCGGCGCATTCCTGAAGCGCGTCCTTGGGCGCCATCCTGTGCCGCCAAACGGAGAGCCCGGCAGCTCGCTTGCGGATCTGGATCGCTTTGTTGCACCGAATGAGGGCCGCTGGATCACCGAGGTCTTCGTCAATTTCGCCGGGATGCGGAGCTATCGGCTTTACATTCCGAGCGCCTATCGCGGCCAGTCGCTGCCGCTGATCGTCATGCTGCATGGCTGCCGGCAATGGCCCGAGGATTTCGCGGCGGGCACGCAGATGAATTTCGTCGCCGAGAAGAATAGCTGCTTCGTCGCCTATCCCGGCCAGCCAAAATCGGCGAACGGGCTGCGCTGCTGGAACTGGTTCAACCCGCGCCATCAGCATCGTGGACGCGGTGAGCCCTCGCTGATCGCCGGCCTTACGCGCCGGATCGTGAACAGCTATGCGATCGATCCGGCCCGCATTTATGTCGCCGGCCTCTCGGCCGGAGGCGCCGCGGCGGCGATCATGGCGGCCACCTATCCCGATCTCTACGCGGCGGCCGGTATTCATTCCGGCCTCGCCCGCGGCTCGGCCCGCAATGTGCCCTCCGCCTATGCGGTCATGCGCAATGGGCAGGCCGAAATCGCCCCGGAAGTCGCCGCGCCGCCAATCTCCCTCATCCGGCAGCGCCCGGTGCCAATGATCGTCTTTCACGGCGACCGCGACGACACGGTCCATCCCCGCAACAGCGATCGCGTGCTGGAGCAAGCCTGGCCCGGAGCCGGCAGCCTTTTGCGGCGGAAGCAGACGCGTGGCCGCGTCAAGGGCGGGCATGGCTACAGCCGCACATCCTATGCCGATGAGCGCGGGCGATCCGTCCTTGAGCTATGGGAGGTTCATGATTCAGGCCACGCCTGGTCCGGCGGGCATCCGGCCGGCTCGTTCACCGACCCGAAGGGGCCCGATGCCTCGCGCGAGATGATGCGATTTTTCCTCGCCCACCGGCTTGAAGGGGCGGTCGTCGCCGAAGACGCCGCCGGCGGATAAAGCTGTCCAATATACAGACGTCGCCCCAGCCTTGAGCCGGGGCCCATCGACCTCGCGATACGGCACGAACTCGCAGATAGCTGGATCGGGTCCGGACAATGCCTTCGGCATTTCCGGGACGACGACATTGCCTTAGGCAGGCCTTTCCCAAAACCCTCTGTTGGAAGAAGGCTTGCTTAAGGCAGACGGAGCGTCAATCCGATCGGGGCGCCATTTTCCGCTCCGTCGAAGAGAACGAGGACGTGGGCCTTGCCGTCCTCGACGCCGAGCACCGCAAGCGCCTCGGCTTTAGCGTTACCCTCGACGCCCGGAACTGGCTCAAGCTCTCCGATCTCGGCCAATGCGCCGCCGGCGCGCGGCTCCGCGACAAAGATGCGGTAGGGAAGAGGCTGGTCCTGAGCTGATCCGGCGAGCACCACGAGGCGCCCATCAGGCAGGCTGGCCAGATCGCGAATGCCCATGGTCTGACCCAGCGTCAGCGGGATCACCTCCGCCGCGCCGGTAGAAGGCTCATCACCCGCCGCAAACAGGCTCGAAAGCTCCGTGCCGACGATGAAAGCCGAGCCGTCGAGGCAAGGCGCACGCAGACCGACGAGCAGTCGCTTGCCGTCGACCGCCAGCCCTTCGATATTGAGGCCGTTGACCGTCTCGTCGAGGCTCTTGGCGAAATAGGCGCCGACAGGCTCGGCGCGCCGCAACACCTCGGAAAGGCGATAGGTCAGCTCGACGGCGTCACCCCACCGGCGCTCAGGCAAAGCCTTGCCGTTTTCATCGGCCGGGATGCCGTCCGGATTGACTTTGATGCGCGCGAGAAGAAATGAGGCGAGATTGAACTTGCCGCTTCGCCGCGAGCAGCCATGCGAGCCGACGACATAGAAATAGGGCTCGGCATAGGCGACGCCTTCGCCGTCGAACTCGCCATGCTCATCTTCCCCGCCGGGGCATTCAGCCTCCGGTGGAGAGCCGGGAATATCCTCGGGCAGCGTCTTACCCGTCAGCTTTACGGTGTCGCCAGGAAAGATCGTCCTGTCATTCACGGTCGCAAATTGCGCGCGCCGGCTTTCGTCGTTGATGAACAGGCAGAGGCGGCTGCCATCAGGCCTTGGCGGCATACAGGCGGCACCGCTCAAATCCGCTGCGACGCCGCCGCCCTTCCCGTCGAACAGACCTTCCACCCGATAGACGATTTGGGGGCTGAGAGGGGCGGCGCTCATACACGGATCTCCTGCGAACATCGCGGCAAAGGCGGCCGCAGTGGCGGCAACGGCGCGGATCATATCGTGGAGTATGAGCCGGCGAGCGGCTTCACGCCAGATCAAACGCCACGCGGCAGGGGCTGTGCGTGACGCGCGCACTGCGTCATCGCCAAAAAAGCAATCGCGGCCCTTGTTCGGTCCTTTACCGGCGCTACTGTCGCGCCGCGCCGATTTGCGCTAAGCAGGTTTCCCTTGGTTCCCCAACGAAAGACCGCTTAGAATTCTCCGATTTCGCATCATTTTTACGAAAATCGGAAATCCCACTTTTCGAAATGATGCTTAAGAAGAGAAAGCCCTTGCCGCTCCGGCGCGGGAAATGGAGAGACGCTCGATGCCACCGTTCAAAGCCGCATGTCTTGCCCTGGGGCTCGCAATCGGCGCGCTCCCGCCAGCCCCCGCCTCGGCTGAGCGTAACGGCGGCGTTCACCAGGAGCCGACCGCCGACAAAGCCCAAGAGCTTGCCGCTCTCATGTCGCGGGCGCTGGTGCCGGCGCGGCTGCCCGAGATTTACGCCGATCTCCGCCGCTCAGTGCGCGAGGTCTATCTGCCGGCCTTGCGGGACACTCTGCGCGGCGACCGGCCGGATCAGCCCCCGCTCGACGCGGATCAAAGAGACTCGCTGGCAAAAGTCGCCGACCTCTTCGAATACTCGCTGCGTGCAAGCGATGAACTCGAGCCGTTCCTTGCGCAAAACCGCGACGCCATCATCTCCGATATCGCGACGCTGCAGGCGAAATATCTGTCGCTCGCCGAAATTCACGCGCTCGGCGAATTGCTCGACATGCCCGCGATCCGCAAGATCTTCAACGCCGTCTATGCTGCCTCGCGGCTGTTCACGGGCTACAGCTACGAGGACATGCGCAGCTATTACGCGCAATCGGCCTGGCTGGGCGATCTGAAGTCCACCCTCAAGGACAATCCGCTGATGAGCCCGGATACGCCGCCGCCGTCAGCGGAAAAGCTCGCCAAGGCAACCGCCATCATCACCGACTTCATGCGGGTCTCGCGGCTCGACGAGATGCTTCAGGATATTATCCGCTTCGCCCGCGACGTTCAGCCAGAGTCCGGCAAGGCCAGCGAGGGCAAAGGCAAGGGACTGGAGGCTCAGAACCAGATCGAATGGCTGGAGTTCTTCTACAATCTGGAAAAATCCATGATGCTGTCCGCCGGTCCGCCGACGCTCGCCGCGATGTTCACCGACAAGCAGCTCGATCAGCTTCATCTGCTTATCCTTTCGCCGGTCATGACCAAGACATTTGGTCTCCTGCAGGAGACCGTGCGCGCCGCGACCTCGCTCACCCGCCAGGACATCCAATCGCTAAAGACTTTTTCGGAGACTGCGGAGAAAGACGGGCTGTTCAAGAAGCGCACGAAGGAGGAAGAACAGCAGCTCAAGCAGGAGACCGAGGCGCTCGGGCAAATCTGGCGGGACCGCGCCTGGAACTATCTGAAGCCCGAGACGCGCGAGGGCCTCAGCCGGGCGGTTGACGCCATCAAGCAAATGCAGGAGGAGCGGTCGAAGCCCGATGACCACGAGGACGACGAGGATAACATGCCGCCGGGCGTACAGCGGCTGTAGGCGTCTAGGCAATTTTCGTCACGGCCTAAAGGCTCAAATACGCCCCAACTGCAATGACGGGCCCTGCCGCAAAGAATAGCCCTGCGGACGTCCACAGAAAAAAATCGCTGTATCGACACACCATTGGACGAACGGGAGGCCGATATCCATGCGCTTCATATTCGAGTGAGCACTTGCGACGAAACCAATTGTGCAAGACAGCAGAAATCAATCCGAACTGAAACATCAAAAGGGCGATCAGAATCGCTGTGGATAAGGGCCTCCATGCCAGCTTATCAAGCAGATATGGCAAGAATGCTAGAAGTGCGACTGCACCGCCACCATTGATCAACAACAACCCTTTCGCATTTTCAGCGTCAATCTGAGCTCGGATTTCAAGTCCTTTCGCCATCTCATCCGTCCGTTATACCGATTAAAGCGAACGCGCCACTGGACCAGAGACGATTAAAGCTTTTTGAAAATTTAAACAAACTCCATGATCACCGCATCCACAGCCAGACTGTCGCCCGGCTTGGCCTTGACGCTCTTCACCGTGGCGTCGCGGTCGGCGCGCAGAATATTCTCCATCTTCATCGCCTCGACAGTGCAGAGCGCCTCGCCGGCCTTCACCTCCTGTCCCGCGGTGACGTTGATGGCGCGGACAAGGCCCGGCATCGGGCAGCGCAGCGTCTTCGAGGTGTCCGCCAGCTTCTTTTCCGGCATGATCGCGGCAAGCTCGGCCTCGCGCTCGGTATAGACGCGCACCGGCACGACGATGCCGGCATGGCTCAGCTCGAAACCGTTGAGGATCGGGCGGACCTGGACATGGATGGCTTCGCCGTTGAGCGTGCCGCGCCAGATCGGGTTACCCGGCCACCAGTCGGATTCGATGATTACGCTGTTTGAGCCGGTTTCGCTGTCCTCAAGCGCGACCCTGATCGGCTCCCTGAGCTTGCCGGAAATGCGCAGCGTCACGCGGGCTTTGCCCAGATCGACGATGCGCATATTGGAGAACCGCACCGGCTCGCCCTGCATCTGCCCGGAGATCTCCCGGCGCCGCTCATTGGAGAGGTGATCGACGGCGGCGGCGACACAGGCGAGCTTTTCAAGGCTCTCGCCCTCCGGATCGCGCGGCGCAAAGCCGCCGGGAAATTCCTCGGCGATGAAGCCGGTCGACAGCGCCCCGGCCTGCCAGCGCGGATGCTGCATGATGGCGGCGAGGAACGGGATGTTGTGGCGGATGCCGTCGATGTAGAAGGCGTCGAGCGCGCGCGCCATCTCGCCGATCGCGGCCTCGCGCGTGGGCCCATGGGTGACGAGCTTGGCGATCATCGGGTCGTAATAGAGCGAGATCTCGCCGCCTTCATAGACGCCGGTGTCGTTGCGCACCGTTAGCCCGTCATGCGTGCCCTCCGCCGGCGGACGGTAGCGCACCAGCCGTCCGATCGAGGGCAGAAAATTGCGGAGCGGATCTTCCGCATAGACACGGAACTCGATCGCCCAGCCCCTGATGGCGAGGCTCTTCTGCGCGAAGGGCAGCTTTTCCCCCGCCGCGACGCGGATCATCTGCTCGACGAGGTCGACGCCGGTGATCAGCTCGGTCACAGGATGCTCGACCTGCAGCCGCGTATTCATTTCGAGGAAATAGAAATTGCGGCTCTGGTCGACGATGAATTCGACCGTCCCGGCGCTCTCATAATGGACCGCTTTCGCCAGCGCCACCGCCTGCGCGCCCATGGCCGCGCGCGTGGCGGCGTCGAGAAACGGGCTCGGCGCTTCCTCGATGACTTTCTGATTGCGCCGCTGGATCGAGCATTCGCGCTCGAACAGATGCACGACGTTGCCGTGCTTGTCCCCTAACACCTGGATCTCGATGTGGCGGGGATTTTCGACGAATTTCTCGATGAAGACGCGGTCGTCGCCGAATGAGGATTTCGCCTCGGATTTCGATGAGGCAAAGCCGTCGGCGACCTCATCGGCGCTGCGCGCAATGCGCATGCCCTTGCCGCCGCCGCCGGCCGAGGCCTTGATCATCACCGGATAGCCGATCTCCTCGGCGATCTTCACCGCCTCGGCCGCATCGGCGATTACGCCGAGATAGCCCGGCACGGTGTTAACCTTGGCCTTTGCGGCGAATTTCTTCGAACTCGATCTTGTCGCCCATCGCCCGGATGGCTTCGATATTCGGGCCGATGAAGACGATCCCGGCAGCCTCCAGCGCCTCGGCGAAGGCCGGGTTTTCGGAGAGAAAGCCATAACCGGGATGGATCGCCTCGGCTCCGGTCGTCTTGGCCGCCTCGATGATCTTCTCGATCACCAGATAGGACTGCGCCGCCGGCGCCGGTCCGATATGGACCGCTTCGTCCGCCATCTCCTTGTGCAGGGCATCGATATCGGCGTCGGAATAGACCGCTACCGTCTTGATGCCCATCAGCCGAGCCGTCTTGATGACGCGGCAGGCGATCTCGCCGCGATTGGCAATCAGAATTTTCTGGAACATCGGCGGTCCTTCGGCGAGGCAGGCAACGTTGTTGTCAGCTTATTCTTCGTACCCGTTTACCCTTGAGGAAGGCTGAACCGCAATCCTGCGAATAACTTGGCGCCGATCAGACCATGCGGAACCGTCCGCGGCTTGCCCCACGCGTTTTCTCACAACAGCGCGTCTCCCTGAGCACAGGGATCGAGGCAGCAATTCCGGCCGCAATCGGCACTAATTCTTCGGCTTCAGCGACATGATGTAAGCCGCAACCGCCTCCAACTCGCGCTTGGTGAGCTGGACTTTCGGCATGGCCGGATGCGGTGGACTGAGGATGATGGCCTTGATCTTGTCGACGCTCTGCACCCGGTAAGGCGGCGACGGCCATGAAGCTGGGAACGTCGGCGTTGACCACCCCGCCAGCCTCGCCAGGGCCGACAATATGGCAATTCGAACACAATGCCCGCGCGAGCGTTTCGCCCTGCGCGATATCAGCCGCCTGAGCGCCATCGGCGAAGCCCGCCGCGGCAAGCGCACTCATCAGAAACAGCAATCTCATGGTCATCCATTCCCTCCGATTCTCAAGGGTCTCACCCCGTATCAGCTCTTTTTAATACCCAATCCGCCGCCAACACTTGATCTAGATCCAACGCTCACGCCTTTTTCTCCCAACGGCCGCGCTCGTTCTGCTGCCAATAGGTTACGGCGAAACCCGCGGCCTTGGCGGCCTTCCACTGCTCGCGAGCCCGAACGCGGGCGTCCTCGTCGCGCCCGTCAAAAAGATAAACCACGCGCTCATAGGCGCTCAGCTTACCGCACTCCGCGCCGTCGACAAGGAAGCGAACCGTCGCGCCATTCGGCGTCTCCTCGGAGAGGGTCAAAAAAACCGGCTGCTGATCGGTAAAGCCGTCGCGCGCCGTGCCATGAGGCAGAAAGCTTTCCTCGCGATAGGTCCAGAGCAGGCCGTCGAGCGCATCGAGCCGCTCCTGGCTGCCGGCCTGCACCACAGCGCGCCAGCCGCGATCGAGCGTCTTTTCCAGGAGGCCCGGCAGCACCCGGTCCAAGGGCTGGCGATCGAGCTGATAGAACAAGACTTCGGTCATCTGCTCGCTCATGAGCGGCCTTCCGCATAGGGATTTTTCGGCTTGCGCAAATGCAACCGGATCGGCACCGCGCCGAGGCCGAAGGCCTCCCGCAGCGAATTCACCAGATAGCGCTTGTAGCTTTCCGGCAAGGCTTCAGGTCTTGAGCAGAAGATAATGAATGTCGGCGGGCGGGCATTCGGCTGCGTGATATAGCGCAGCCTGATCCGGCGCCCGGCGACCGCAGGAGGCGGATGGCCGTCGACCGCCTCGGCGAACCAGCGATTGAGCGCCGCCGTCGGGACGCGCTTGTTCCAGGCGTCATAGACCTCGAAGACAGCCTTTCATCAGCTTGTCCGCGCCGCGCCCGCTGAGCGCGCTCACCGGAACGACCGGAACGCCTTTGAGCTGGGGAAGCTGATAGGCGACCGCGTCGCGCAGCTCACGCAGCCGCCGGTCGCGATCCTCGACCAGATCCCATTTGTTGAGGCCGATGACCAGCGCCCTGCCCTCGCGTTCGACGAGCGCCGCGATCTGCAGATCCTGCTTGTCCAGCGCTCGCTCGACGTCCAGCAGCAGCACGACGACCTCGGCAAAGCGGATGGCGTTGAGGGCATCGCCAACCGCCAGCTGTTCCGCGCGCTCTGCCACGCGCGATTTGCGCCGCAGCCCGGCCGTATCGAAAAGCGTCAAGCCCCGGCCATCCCAGGTAAAATCCGTCGCGACCGCATCACGGGTCAGCCCCGGCTCCGGGCCGGTGATCATCCGCTCCTCGCCAAGCAGCGTATTCACCAGCGTCGATTTCCCGGCATTCGGCCGTCCGACGATCGCGAGCTTCAAAGGCCGGTCGCGGCTGGCAATCTCAGCAGGCTGGTCCTCGTCTTCGCTCCTCCCGCCGAGCCCGTCCAGCACTTCGTCGATGCGCTCGTAAAGCTCGCCTATGCCCTTCCCATGTTCGGCGGAGATCGCGACCGGCTCGTCAAGCCCGAGCCTGAACGCCTCGTAATAGCCGGCATTGCTGGCGCGGCCTTCGCATTTATTGGCAACGAGAATAACGGGCTTGCCGGCGGCGCGCACCTGATCGGCAAATTGCTCGTCGACGGGCGTCAATCCCGCGCGCGCATCGATCATGAAGAGGACGAGGTCACTTGAAAGGATCGCATTCCGGCTCTGGTCCCCCATCCGTGCAGAGATCGAGCCTGCAGCCGCGTCCTCAAGCCCGGCCGTGTCAACGAGACGTACCGTCCGCCGGCCGATCACGGCTTCGGCTTCCCTGCGGTCGCGCGTCAGTCCCGGCATATCGTCGACCAGGGCAAGCCGCTTTCCTGCAAGGCGATTGAAGAGCGTGGACTTGCCGACATTCGGCCGTCCGGCGATCACGATAAAGCTGGTCATGGCTGTCGACAGTAAAAACGGGCCGGTCGCGGCCCGTTAATATATAGGCGCTCCGCGTGAAGCGGGCTAATTCATCGCAATCAAATTCGCCTTGTCGGTCAGCACGAACATGCGGCCATTGGCGACGATGGGCGAAATATAGACCGGGCTGTCGAGATCGCGCTGCGTGGCGACTTGTCCTGTCACCGCGTCGACGCCGACAAGCAGCCCCTTATTCGAGGCCAGCCAGAGTTTGCCGCCGGCAAGCGTGGGGCCACTCCAGGTTTTGGCGGCGGGCAGGGTCGTCACCCAGCGAGTCTTGCCGGTCTTGCGATTGAGGGCATAGAGCCGGCTGTTGATGTCGACCACGAAGACAGCGTCGCCGGCAACCCAGGGCGTTTGCGCCGCCCTTATATCGAGCGACCACACGCGCTCGCCCTTGTTCAAGCTGGTTGCGACCAGCCGGCCGGTTCGGCTGCCGGCAAAAACGACGCCGCCGTCAATGACCGGACGGGCGGCATCGCCGATCGCGGTGATCGATGAGCCGATAACGCCGCCAGAGACAGAGTTGGTCCAGCGTTGCTGGCCCGATTTGACGTCCAGCGCCGAAATATCGCCCGATGGGTAGGACACCACGAGGGTGTCTCCGGACACGGCCGGGCTGACATTGCTGAGGACCTCTGCGCCCTCCGGCAGTCCGCGGCTGCGCCACAACTGGTCTCCGGTCTCGCCGGACAGCGCGAAAAGCTCGGAATCGGTGTTGACGACGAAGACTTTGCCATTCGCCGCCGTCGGCGAGGTGCGGATCGGAACGCCCAAAGTCTTGGTCCAGATCGGCTTCCCGGTGCTGATATTCAGCGCAACCATGGTGCCGAAACCAGTGGCGACATAGAGCCGGTCACCCTCGGCGGCAAGTCCCCCGCCGAAGCCGGAATCGGCCTTTTCCTCCTCCGGCTTGAGATCGGTCCGCCAGGCCCGCCCACCGTTCAAGGCGAAGGCCGTCACACGGCCCTCGCGGTCAAGCGTAAAGATTTTGCCGCCAAACACAATCGGGAGCGCCGTGACCTTGCCATCGGAATTGGAGCCCGCCCCCGCATCCTCGCTCCAGATCGTCTTCGCGGCACCGGAATAGGCCAGATGCCCCGGAGCATTGCTCGCGACGCCGCCGGGCTGGCTCCAGGATGCATTTTCCTGCGGCGCCGGGAGCACGACCGGCTCCTTGGATTCGACGCTCGCCGTCGTGCCCGCCCCGTCGGAGCCCAGGATCGAGATCCGTTCGCCAGGGAGAGGCGTTTTTTGCTTCTCGAAGAGGCTGGAAATGCCCGAGATGGGAGACTCAGAACCACAGCTTGCAAGCGCAAGTGCGGACGCAAGCGCGCACAGGATTGCAAAGCCCTTGGGAAGCCGCCCGGTCATGGGTCCACCTCTACTGCGTTTGACTGCTCTTTGGTTCGGACGCAGCGCTTGCCTTATTCGGCGCCTTGACGAGCAGCGCGAGGATCGTCTCGGCGCGCCGGCGGATCTCGGCCGGAGCCGAGGGATCGCCGATAAGCTGGCTGAAGACTTTCTCCGATTCGGCCATATTGCCAGAGCGGAAAGCAGCCAATCCTAACAACTCTTGCGCCGAATAACGCCACGGATTCGTGTCGGTATTAAGTCCTGCGACACGCTTCTGGATCTCGCCGGGATCAGCCTCGTCGAGACGCAGCGTTGCCGCTTGCAGCGTGGCAAAATCACGCAAAATCGGGTCCACGCCGTCGGTCGCCACCTTTTCGTAAAGCTCAATCGCCTCCTTCTTGCGGCCCTCCCGCGCGTAAATGGCCGCCATTTCGAGATCGGCGAGGGTGCGATAGCCTTCTCCGCCGCTGTTTGCGAGCTTGGCGAAGGCATCGAGCGCCTCGACCCGCTTGTTCTCATCGACAAGCTGGCTCGCCTGATAAAAGGCCTCGCCGGTTTGCGCAGCGCGCCGTTCCGACCACCAATGATAGGCGTTGTAGCCGGCGACGACGGCAATGATCACCGCGGCGCCGATCAGAACGTAAACGCCATATTTGTCCCACAGCGCGGCAAGCTGCTCGCGGCGCAGGTCTTCATCGACTTCGCGGAAAATATTGTCGTCGCTCATTGCCTTAGGCGGCTTATGATGCCGCCACCTCCGATCCGGTTCTGCCTTCCATAGCGCGGCAGGGCCGGTGACGCCAGCGCTGTTCCGATAAGTGCGAACCGCGCGAACCCGGCTGCGGCGCAAACAACGCGCTAAAGCTCATCGCGCCGAGGTGTTCTTCCCCTTCGGCGCACTCGCCTTCGGCTCAGCCGGCCTTTCTTCACGCATCGCGTAAACGTGATCGGGGCCTGGAAAGGCACGCGCGCGCACCTCCTCGGCATAAGCCTTGACCGCCGTTTCGATCGCGGCGCCCAGCTCGCCGAATTTCTTCACGAATTTCGGCACGCGCGGGCTCAGGCCAAGCATGTCTTCGAGAACGAGGATCTGGCCGTCGCAAGATGCCGAAGCGCCGATGCCGATCGTCGGGATCGGGATCTGTTTGGTGATGCGCGCGGCGAGCAGCTCGGCCATGCCTTCCAGCACCACGGCGAACGCGCCGGCCTCGGCGACCGCCGCCGCATCGGCCTCGATCGCCGCCCATTCCTCCTGCCGGCGCCCTTGCGTCTTGAAGCCGCCCATCATGTTGATGGACTGAGGCGTCAGCCCGATATGGGCCATCACCGGAATGCCGCGCTCGGTGAGATAGCGGATCGTCTCGGCCATGCGCGAGCCGCCTTCGAGCTTGACCGCGCCGCAGCCGGTTTCCTTCATCACCCGCGCGGCGTTTCGGAACGCAACGGCCGGGCTTTCCTCGTAGGAACCGAACGGCATGTCGACAACGACCAGCGCGTGGGTGGAGCCGCGAACGACGGCGGCGCCATGCATGAGCATCAGCTCGAGCGGCACCGGCACGGTCGTCTCATAGCCGTGCATGACCATGCCGAGCGAGTCGCCGACGAGCAGGAAATCCACGTAAGGGTCGATGATTTTTGCCGTATGGGCGTGATAGGCGGTCAGCGAAACAATGGGCTCGCCGCCCTTGCGCTTGGTGATATCGGGGGCGGCGAGCCGCCTGATCTGTGCCTGAAGAGACATTTTACTCCAATTTCGTGTCCCGAATTTCCGTCCCGTTAAGGACTTCTTTGCGTCTGCGGGCTTTAGATGGGCCAGATTTATAGAGTTGGAAGCCCGCAATAAAGGGTTTTCGCTCGGTCCCAGGCAATGAAGCGTTGGAAAGCGAGGGATCTCATGAGCTGGCACGGGGCGGCGATCGGTCATTCGATGAAATCCACGGTCCGCGCGGGTGTCCGTTTGATCATTATGACCGCCGGTTTCGCAGTCCTGCATGTCGGCGGGGCGTCTGCGCTGCCCGGTACCGGCAGGGCGGAGATCAAGACCGATGCGATCGATCCGCGCATCGAGGCACCGCTTCTCCGGGTGGTGTTCTGCGCCGATGGCCGGCCCTGCCAGGATGACGGCCCCTCGGCCTATGCGGCGCCGGCCGCGCGGGGACCGGAATGGCGGCCCGACCGCGGAGCCTATGCGCCGCGGGCCGGCGCTGCCCGGCGACGACTGCGCCGAGGAACGCTTTCCGCGCCATGCTTATGCCGCACCCCCGCCACCACCTCCTCCGGAATATGGCGAGCCGGTTTGGGAACAATGGTGCGGCGTGCGATGCTGGTATCGGCGCCTGACGGGCGGGCTATTGCGGCAGGGGCTGCGACTATTATCGTTTCCGCCTATACGAGTTTCCCGAGGGTAAGCTGGGCCGCTACGGGCGTGGCCGCGTGGCTTGCCGCACCGGCCGCTGATTTACCCGGGATGCGCCGAATTTATGCCAAAATTCCCGCAGCTTATAGAACGGCTCCCCCAACGGGGCTTGCCGCAAGGCTTCAACCGCCCCTAATTGTATTCATTGCGAGTTCATTCGGGTTCCTCTTTTCTCGCATCAGGATGACGGATACGGCCGCATCCTTGAAGGAGAATAGATGAAACGCTGCCTGTGCTTTTTGGCACTGCTTTCCGCGCTCATCTTTGCGGGCGTGCGCGCAGGCTTTGCTTTTCCGTCCGGAGAGGCAAGCGTTTCCCTGCTTGCCTTCCACGCGCTGACGCGGATCGACGACGACCGTCAAGGGCGCGGCGAGGGGCGTGGAGGGCGCGAGGGGCGTGACCGCGGGGACGGGAGCGAAGGCCGTGACCGCGGGGACGTGGGCGAAGGGCGCGATGGAGGCGAGGAGCGCCAGAGATTTCGCTTCGATCGCGGGGATTTCGACAAGCCGAAGGAGCGCAGAGGCATCGGGGCCGGCTTCTGGGGCGGGCCCTATTGGGGCTACGGCCCGCGCTGGGGCCATGCCTGCGAAGCCTGCCGGTCGAGCTGCGAGGACGGCGGCGAGGATTCGTATTGCGAGCGCTGCCGGATCCGCTGCGGCTGGTAAAATTCGCGTCAAGCCCGCCGAACCCGCCCACTGACGGGTTCATTTGACCCCTTACTCCTGTCATAGTGCTCGCGCCTGAAGCTGCGGACCGCACCCAGCTGAAGGCCCGTCGTGCCCATCAGATCGGTTGCCCGGTGCAATGCGCAACCCGGAACTGGTGTCAGGACATTTGCCCTCGCAATGAAAGGACTAACGATGGCCACAGCAAGAAACGTCGGCGTGCTGGTCGGCAGTCTGCGCAAAGCCTCCTTCAGCCGGCGTGTCGCCGGCGCCCTCCTCGCGTTGGCCCCGCAAACCCTGCACCTGGACGTCATCGAGATCCGCCAGCTGCCCTTGTACGACCAGGACGCCGGATGATGAGGGATCTCCACCAGCGCCGTGGGTGTCCTTTCGCAATGCCGTCAGAGCAGTCGACGCAATTCTGTTCGTGACGCCCGAATACAACCGTTCGGTTCCGGGCGTGCTCAAGAACGCGATCGATGTGGGTTCGCGGCCCTACGGACAAAGCGTCTGGGACCGCAAGCCGGCGGCGGTGATGAGCGTGTCGCCAGGGGCCATCGGGGCATTCGGCGCCAATCATCATCTTCGCCAATCGCTGGTTTTCCTCAACATGCCGACCCTGCAGCAACCCGAAGCTTATGTCGGCGGAGCCGCAAGCTTGTTCGCCGAAGATGGCAGCCTGGCAAAAGACGGCACACGAGACTTTTTCCGCAATTTCATGGAGCGTTTTGCCGGCTGGATTGAAGCCACCGCCGGCTGAGGGCGAGCGTCACATTCTTAACCGCCGAGACCGGCGTCACGTGCCCGCTCCCATGACCCCGCCAGAGCCGCGGTCGAAAATCATTAGTACAGCAGGTCCGTCAGCGGTTTCGACCACGGCGTCACCGCGAAATCCCGCCTTACGGTAGGCGGCCAGAGCTCGGTGATTGTCGATGTCGGGGTCGATGGCGACGACAGGGGCGCCACGGTCAGCCAGACACTCGGCCAGGAGCTTCAAAAACCGGCCGCCATGTCCGCGCCCGATCATATCCGACTCGCCGATGAAAGCGTCGACGGCCATTGCGCCCCTCGGAAGGTGGTCGAAATGCGCCTGGGGCCAAGCGTGGACCTCGTAGGCCTGGACATAGGCGAAGGGATGATCGGCGAATGATACGATCCACTGCGCCATCTCGGCAATACCGAGATCTTCCTCGATCAGCGCGAATTGCTCGTCCGGATCGCCCCACCAGCGAACCACTTCGGGGGTTCGCAGCCACCGCCGCAGGAGAGGCAGGTCGTCACGCGTGGCTGTCCGGAAGGAATAGGGCGAATTTGTCGTCAACTCCGCGTCAGCCATCTTCGCATCACAAGGCTGCCTAAGGACAAACCATCTCCCAATGCATGAGCGGCGTTAGGATCTCGAGCCCGAGCTCGCGCCCGACGTGTTCAAAGTTGCGCTGCAGGCACCGCTCCGTCGTCAGGCAGAAGAGTCGGCGGCGATTTCCAGCTCCTGGCCGCTATCCCCCTCACTCCCACTCGATTGTTCTGAGCCATGGTAATGCGTTGAACGAGCAACGCAATTTTTTCCACGCCCGGCGAAGAACCGTCTCCCCGATCCGTCAGAAATTTGCGCTTTTGAATTCAAAGGGAAATTTCGTCGAATCAAAATCTGCTTGGTTTCAGCGACTATCGACACTGATCGGTCGAGTTCTCGAAGTTTCCGGCAAGCGTGAGACAAGGCCATGGCGTTAACCATTCGCGGGAGAGGGTGAAGAAATGCTCGAGCAAGTGCATGAGGCTCTTTGGGTCGCTGAAGGAGAGAATGTCAGCTTCTTTGGCATTCCCTATCCGACGCGTTCCGTCATCGCCCGATTGGAGAACGGCGATCTGTGGGTATGGTCGCCAGTCAAGCTAACTGCGGATCTGCGCACCGAAGTGGATCGTCTGGGCTCTGTTCGTCACCTCGTGAGCCCCAACAAACTCCATCACCTCTACCTGCAGGAGTGGAAGGCGGCCTATCCCGAGGCATCGTTATGGGGGCCGCAATCGACAATCAAGAAGCGCTCCGACCTCTCCTTCCGCGAAGCGCTGAAGGACAGCCCGCCGCCCGAATGGCTTCCCGATATCGACCAGGCATGGTTCCGCGGTTCGTTCGCCATGGACGAGATTGTCTTTCTTCACCGCCCCTCCGCCACCGCAATCATCGCCGATCTGATCCAGACGTTCAGCGATCACTTTCTCCGAGAACATTGGGGTTGGTGGCGCTTCCTGGCGCGCCTCGATGGCCTCACCCAGGACCAGGCCTGCGCGCCGCTCGAATGGCGATTATCGTTTATCAACCGCGCACCGGCGCGCCGGGCGCGCGACAAGGTGCTGAGCTGGAATTGTCGACGCGTCATTGTGGCTCACGGCGAGTGGCCGCGCGCGAACGGGAATGCCTTTCTTGCAAAGTCATTTCGCTGGCTCGGCGCTTGATCGGATGACATCGTTCAATGCGCACATCGGCGAGAGGTTGAGAGGGCCATTTGCCAGCGTCGGGTTTTATGGAAGACAATTACCCGCGCGAACCTCGTGGAATTTCGAGAATTTCGAGTGGAGCGGACCCAAAAGTGAGACAGCAGAATTTCGGGGACGCCGATTCCGTCCTCACCCACACTCATCGTCAATCCTCGCGGGTCGTGGGGAGGATTGCCCCTGAACGCATCCAGGGCTGTGGAAAGCCGCAGATTAACCGGGCCGGTGACAGTCCTTCGAAAAAGCACCTTGGCGCCCCGCAGGTGATAGTCGCGAATAGCCTGCCGCTCGGCATCGGTCGGATCGCGCTTCACCATCGGCGTCATCGTCTATGCAAGCGCAGGGAGGCTGCATAATTCCGCGAAACCAACCACGGCTAGCGCGCCGGTTCCTAACAAACTGCGGCGCGTAATCGCGAGCGACAATGCCCCGTCACTCCCACTCGATTGTGCCGGGCGGCTTCGAGGTGATGTCGTAGACCACACGGTTGATGCCCTTCACCTCGTTGATGATGCGGGTCGCGGTGCGGCCGAGAAAGTCATGGCCGAAGTCGAAATAATCGGCCGTCATGCCATCGGTCGAGGTGACGGCGCGCAGGGCGCAGGCGTAATCATAGGTGCGCGCGTCGCCCATCACGCCGACGGTGCGCACGGGAAGCAGAACCGCAAAAGCCTGCCAGATGGCGTCATAGAGCCCGGCCTTGCGGATTTCTTCCAGATAGATGGCATCGGCCTTGCGCAGGATGTCGAGCCGCTCAGCGGTAATCTCGCCGGGAATGCGGATGGCGAGGCCGGGTCCCGGAAAGGGGTGGCGATTGACGAAGGTTTCCGGCAAGCCCAGCTCACGGCCGAGTTCGCGCACCTCGTCCTTGAACAGCTCGCGCAGCGGTTCGAGCAGCTTCAGCTTCATGCGCTCGGGCAGTCCGCCGACATTGTGATGCGACTTGATGGTGACGGACGGCCCGCCGGCAAAGGAGACACTTTCGATGACGTCGGGATACAGCGTTCCCTGCGCCAGGAAATCGGCGCCGCCGAGCCTGGCGGCCTCCTCGTCGAACACGTCGATGAATTGCGCGCCGATGGTCTTGCGCTTTTGCTCGGGGTCCGCGACGCCCTCCAGCGCAACGAGAAAGCGCTCAGCGGCGTCGACATGAACAAGGGGAATGTTGTAGGAGCCGCGAAAAAGCGAGACGACCTCATCGGCCTCGCCCTGGCGCAGGAGGCCGTGATCGACGAAAATGCAGGTGAGCTGCTCCCCGATCGCCTCATGGATGAGCACGGCCGCTACGGCAAAGTCGACACCGCCCGATAGCCCGCAGATCACCCTGCCCTTGCCGACCTCGGCGCGGATCTTCGGGATCATCTCGTCGCGGAAGCGGCCCATCGTCCAGTCTTCCGTCGCATCCGGCGATCTTGCGGACGAAATTGGCGAGCAGTCTGGCCCCGTCCGGCGTGTGCATCACCTCGGGGTGGAACATGAAGGAATAGAAGCGGCGCGCCTCGTCGGCGGCAACGGCAAAGGGCGCGCTGGGCGAGAAGGCGTAGACCTCGAAGCCGGGCGGCAGCTTGAGCACGCGGTCACCATGGCTCATCCAGACCTGATGCTGTTCGCCCGTCCTCCAGACGCCCTCGAAAATCCGGCTATCCTTGGCGATCTCGACGAAGGCGCGGCCGAATTCGCGCTGGTCGGCAGGCTCGGTCTCGCCTCCGAGCTGAGCGGCCATGGTCATCTGGCCATAGCAGATGCCGAGCACCGGCACCCCCGCTGCAAAAATCGCATCAGGCGCGCGCGGCGTCCCCGCCTCATGGACGCTCGCCGGACCGCCCGAGAGGATGACGGCTTTCGGCTTCAATGCAGCGAAAGCCGCCTCGGCCGTCTGGAACGGCGCGATTTCCGCGTAGACCCCTGCCTCGCGGACGCGTCTTGCGATGAGCTGCGTCAGCTGGCTGCCGAAATCGACAATAAGGATGCTGTCCGTCATCGGCTGCCGGTAGCATCAGGACTGACCTTGCGTCAAGGTGCTCCGGCGGCGTGAAGCCGGCGAGCGGGGCCGCGCGATCGGATGCGCAGCATCCGCCCTGTCCAGGCGTGTGGCTTAATTCGTCTTTTCCGACGGCGTGCCGGAAGCAGAATTCGGCTGCTGCGGCGCCGCTGCCGTCTCCCAGACGTCCATGCAGCCCTGTGGCGCTTCAGCAGCGGAGATGCGGCCGTTCACTTCCGTGCAGGCCCATTTCCGCAGCGGGTCGGGCATCCGGCTATTGACCTCGACCCACATCTCATCATCTGCGGCTGCGATCGTGTAGGTCGCATAGAGCCAATAGCCAAAAACGACAATCGCCAAAACGATGACGATCCCTAAAAAAGTCTTGATCACACCCATTTTTCCGCTCGCTTTCCGATTCTTCTGCTTAGCGCCGGACGGCTGAGTTCCCGCAAGAAACGGAGACAGAACGTCTGGCTTGATACAGGCGATTCTCGCCCCCGGTTCCAATACCATCCCACTGGACGCACGCCACCCAATACAAGCACGACGGCGAGAATGGGGCGGAATTGCCTTATTTCGATACAGCTTTCGTAGCCGATGCCCGATGAACGCAAGCTTAAGCCGCCCGTTCCAGAATACTGATATAAGAATCCGTCGGTGCCATGGCCTGCCGGCGTCAGTTGAAGCGCAAAGCTGCCAGTTTCAACCTCGGGCGGCGGCGCAAGCGGCGCGCTTTGCCAGATGCCCCTCCAGGCGATTTCTGCGAATTCGGGGACGTTCTCCAGAAACCAGCGTGTCTGCTCGGCGTTCTCGGAAGGAAGAACCGAACAGGTCGCGTAAACGAGCCGCCCGCCGGGCCTGACGAGAGGCGCCGCCAAAGTGAGGACCCGCCGCTGCTCCGCGATACGCTCCGCCAGCGCTTCCGGCGTCAGCCGCCATTTGGCGTCGGGCCGCCGCCGCCAAACCCCCGAGCCAGAGCAGGGGGCATCGACGAAGACAATGTCCATGCGGCCGCGGAGATCGGCAAGCGCCGCCTCATCGCCCGCGGCGAGCACCTGGACATTGCGGGCGCCCGAGCGCCGCAGCCGGTCGAAAATCGGGCGCAGCCGCAGCTTGTCGGAATCGTAGGCATAAATCTGGCCGGTATTCTGTATCAATGCAGCCATGGCCAGCGTCTTGCCGCCGGAGCCGGCGCAAAGATCGAGCACCTGCAGGCGCGGAGCCGCGCCGGAGAGGAAAGCCGCGATCTGCGAGGCTTCGTCCTGCACCTCGAACCAGCCGCGCCCATGCGCCGCCTCGGCCTCGACATTGGGGTTCTTCTCAAGGGGTCCAGGCGCCGGAATGCGGATACCGACCGGCGAAAAGAGCGTCGGCGCAGCCTTGTATTTCTCCAGCGCCTTCAGCACACGCGGCCGATCCGCCTTCAGTGTGTTGACGCGGAGATCGATCGGCGCCCGTGCGGCGAGCGCTTCGCCTTCGGCGATGGCGCGGCCTTCGAATGCCGCCTTGAACTCGGCGAACAGCCATTCGGGCATGTCGGCCGCGACCCAGTCCGGCGCCTCTCTCAGATCTTCCGCCCCAAGCCGCGCCAGCTCCTCCGGCGGACAACGCCTCGGGCGCATGCTGCGAGCCGTCGCAGAGCGCCGCGATATCCTCCGGCTTAAGCCGCCAGACCCAGCGCAGCGCGCCGAGCGCCAGCGCGCGGGGGGCGTCGCTCCCCATGCGCCGGCCGAGCGAGGCGCGTTTCCTCAGCGCATCATAGACGAGCGTGCCGATGGCGGAACGGTCGCCGGAGCCGGCGAAGCGATGGCTGCGGCCCCAGTCGGCGAGCGCGACCGAGGCCGGCCGGTGCCGGTCGGAAATCTCGTGCAGAATCTCGATCGCGGCCGACACCCGCCCGGAAAGCCGCATTGCGTCTCCTAGAGTTGAGCCAGCAGCAAGCGGCTCAGCAGGATCAAGCTCATGACCGCCAGGATGATGAAGCCGATGCCGAACACGCCGCCGCGCCGCAGTACGATATTGGGGCCGGTGTGAATATAGGCATGCACGATGCGGCTGATCACAAAACACCAAGCGAGCGCGACCATGATGAAATCGGCCTTCGCCGTCTGCAGCGCCGCTAGGCAAAGCACGTAGAAAATGACCGGCAGCTCGAACTGATTGCTGTAGCAATTGCCGAATTTGCGGGCGTCTTCAGGCCAGCGGGAGCTGTCGAGCGCAATATCGGAGACGTCCACGTCCTTGCTGCGTAACGCGGTCTGGCGTGCCCTGCCCATCGACAGCAGCAGCACGAAGGTCAAGATGATCTGCGCAAAGACAGGATAAAGGATAGCGACGCCCATCGCCCGAACTCCCCCGTTAGAGACACAGATAGAACGTTTGCCGGCCGGGCCGGTTCGCCGACCGTTTCGCCGTCTGGCGCCTAGCTGTAACTCGGATAGTTGGGGCTCTCCCGCGTGATCGTCACATCGTGACTGTGGCTCTCACGAAGCCCGGCGTTGGTGATCTGGATGAATTCGGCGCGCTCGTGCAGCTCCGCGATGGTCGCCGAGCCCGTATAGCCCATCGCGGCGCGCAAGCCCCCGACGAGCTGGTGCACGACGCTGCCGACCGGGCCCTTATAGGGAACCTGCCCCTCGATGCCCTCGGGGACCAGCTTCAGCGTGTCGTGCACTTCCTGCTGGAAATAGCGGTCCGCGGAACCGCGCGCCATCGCGCCGATCGAGCCCATGCCGCGATAGGCCTTGTAGGAGCGGCCCTGATAGAGGAACACCTCGCCCGGGCTCTCATCCGTGCCGGCCAGCAACGAGCCGATCATGACGCAGTGCGCGCCGGCGGCAAGCGCCTTGGCGACGTCGCCGGAATATTTGATGCCGCCATCGGCAATCGCCGGCACGCCGGCCTTGGCCGCCACTTCCGCGCAGTCCATGATTGCCGTCAGTTGCGGCACGCCGACGCCGGCGACGATGCGCGTGGTGCAGATCGAGCCGGGCCCGATGCCGATCTTGATCGCATCGGCTCCGGCATCGATGAGCGCCTTGGCGCCTTCCGCCGTCGCCACATTGCCGGCGACCACCTGGACAGCATTGGAGAGGCGCTTGATCCGCGCCACCGCTTCGAGCACGCGGCTGGAATGGCCGTGCGCCGTATCGACGACGACGATGTCGCAGCCGGCATCGATCAGATGCTCGCTGCGGTGGAAACCGTCCTCGCCGACCGTCGTCGCGGCGGCAACCAGCAGGCGGCCCTGCTCGTCCTTGGCGGCATTGGGGTGCTGGCGCGCCTTCTCGATATCCTTCACCGTGATCAGGCCGATGCAGTGATAGCCCTCATCGACGACCAGCAGCTTTTCGATGCGGTGCTGATGCAGGAGCCGCATGGCCTCGTCGCCCGTGACGCCCTTCCGCACCGTGACGAGATTCTCCCTGGTCATCAGCTCGGAGACCGGCTGATCCATGTCTTTTGCGAAGCGCACGTCACGATTGGTGAGAATGCCGACGAGCTTGCGGTCGGAGGAGCCGTTCACCGGCGGCTTGACCACCGGAACGCCGGAAATGCTGTGCCGGCTCATCAGATCGAGCGCCTGTCTCAGGGTCGCGGTCGGCTCGATCGTCAGCGGATCGACGACCATGCCGGCCTCGTATTTCTTGACCTTGCGGACCTCATCGGCCTGCTCGGCCGGCTCCAGATTGCGGTGAATGACGCCGATGCCGCCGACCTGCGCCATGGCGATGGCGAGACGCGCCTCGGTGACCGTGTCCATCGCCGCGGAGATGACGGGAATGTTCAGGCTGATGTTGCGCGTCACCCGGGACGACACGTCGACGGAAGTCGGCAGAACTTCGGAATGGCCGGGTCTCAGCAAGACATCGTCAAAGGTCAGGGCGGTTTCCGGCCTCAGTCTCGCCATCGTCTCTCTGCTCATCATGGGGGGGCCTTCGCAATACGCCCTAAAGGCGGCTTGCCGCAACTCTTTATCATCTCGGCGCCGCCCTGCCTAGCCCGGCGCCTAACGCGACTGGTCGCCAGCGCTGATTTTCCCGCGGAATCCGGTCGCCAGGACATAGAGCTCGGCCGAGTCGGCGCGGCTCGCCTTCGGCTTCACATGCCTGACCACGGCGAAATCGCGCTTCATGGCATCAAGGAGCTCATGCCCCGTGCCGCCTTGCAGAACCTTGCAGAGGAAGACGCCGCCGGGCGCCAGCACCCCGAGCGCGAAATCGAGCGCGGCCTCGCACAGCCCCATGATGCGCAGATGATCGGTCCGGCGATGCCCGGTCGCGGGCGCGGCCATGTCCGAGATCACAGCGTCAGGGCGGCGTCCGGCAAGAGCGGCGATAAGCGCCCCGGGCGCGTTTTCGTCCATGAAGTCGGCCAGAAGAATGGTAACGCCGGGGATCGGGTCCATTTCGGCGATGTCCATGGCTAAGACGATCCCGGCGCCCTCCCCGGCCTTGACGCGCGCCGCCGCGACCTGGGACCAGCCGCCAGGCGCCGCGCCGAGATCCACTACCACGCCGCCCGGCTTCAGAAAGCGGTATTTAGCGTCGATCTCGGCAAGCTTATAGGCAGCGCGCGACCGGTAGCCCTCGCGTTTGGCGGCGGCGACATAAGGATCGTTGAGCTGGCGTTTCAGCCAGAGCGTCGAGGAGAGCTTGCGCCGCTTGGCCGTGCGGACCTTGACTTTGAGGCCCTGCTGGCCGCCGCCTCTGGGGGACCTGCCCCCGCGCCCGCTCGCTGATTTCGGCATGGGGTTCCGCTATCACGGTCGCCGCCGCAACGCAATCGGTTGCGCTCAGCGATAGGAGCGGCCATCTCGGCCGTCGCCGGTGTCCTCGGCAATCAGGCTTGTCAGAATTCCCTCGCGCAGGCCGCGGTCGGCAACGCGCAGCCGCCGGCAGGGCCAGAGCCGCATGATCGCTTCGAGAATGGCGCAGCCCGCAAGCACCAGATCGGCGCGCTCCGGCCCGATGCAGGGCTGGCTCGCCCGCCCCTCATAGCTCAGGCCGAGCAGCTCGCCGGTGACGAGCCGGATCTCATCGTCGGTGAGCCAGCAGCCATCGACCCGGCTGCGGCTATAGCTCGTCAGCCGCAAATGCACGCCGGCAAGCGTCGTCACCGTCCCCGACGTGCCGAGCAAGTGGGCACTGTCCCTCAACAGATGACGGGCAAAACCGTGCTCAGCTTCAAAGGCGCCGAGCTTATCCACCACGCAGCCGATCATCGCCTCGAAAATTTCCGCGTCGACCATGCGGCCACCGAAAGTCTCGGCAAGCGTAACGACGCCGATCGGAAGCGAGGTCCAGGCCGCAATGGCCGTATGAACCTTGGCGCGGTCGCAGAGCGTCTGGCGCCGGCTCGGGCTGAACTGGCGCAGATCGACCCAGATCAACTCGGTCGAGCCGCCGCCGATATCGAAGACAAGCGCCCAATCGCATCCGCGGTCGATCAGCGAGGCGCAGCCGGCAACCGCCAGCCGCGCTTCGGTCTCGCGGCTGATCACCTCGATATTGAGGCCGATTTCCTCCTGCACGCGCGCGACGAATTCGGCGCCGTTCTCGGCAATGCGGCAGGCCTCCGTCGCAATCAGCCTTGAACGGCTGACATTGCGGCGCCGCATCTTGTCCGAGCAGATCTTCAGCGCATCCAACGTGCGCTGCATCGCCGCCTCGGACATGCGGCCGGTCTGACTCACGCCTTCGCCGAGGCGGATGATCCTTGAAAAGGCGTCGATCACCTGAAATCCGCGTCGCGACGGGCGAGCCACCAGGAGCCGGCAATTGTTCGTGCCGAGGTCGAGGGCGCCATAGATCTGGGCGTTGTGGCCGAAGCTATAGCGCTTGGCCGGAGCGCCCGGTCCGCGGTGGGTCCTTTCGTCGAAATGAGAGGGAGCGTAGGTCAAATTCGGAATCGGGGAGGCGCTGTCCTGGGCTGACGCGCCAGGGACGGACGGTTCCGTGCTTTGCAGCGCGCCGCTGCTTTGCTCGCTCCCCTCTGTCACAATACGCCCTTCAAGCAATAAATATTACGGCCCTAACCCCGGTCAAATAGCTACTTTAGCAGCCATAATGCAGCCGTAAAGGCTTTCGCAAAAAAGGCTTAATTATGGCGGGCGGGTGAGGCCCGAAAGCGTCGGAACCAGGCGCCGGCTGCCCGTCTTATTTTGGCACGCGCCTCTCGAAGTGGCCGGAAACTTGCGCTGGCATCAGGAGATCGACATGGCCGAGTACATCTTTCTTATGCATGATGACGCCGATGACGACCAGGCAGACTGGGAGCCATATCTCCGCAAGCTGAAGCAGAACGGCTCCTTTCAAGGCGGCAGCGCCATAGGCGACGGCATCTGCGCGCGCAAGAACGGCACGCCCGCGTCGATGACGGCGCACATCGCCGGATACATCCGGGTGAATGCCGAAAGCCTCGATCAGGCAAGATCCCTGCTCGCCGGCAATCCGCACTACGAAGCCGGCGGAACGGTGGAGGTCCGTGAATTGCTGCGGACGGGCTGAACCAATACCCGTTGCGGCGGTTATCGGCCCGATCGAGCCGGAAGCCTGGCGCCGGTTGTCGCCGCGTCCTATGCTGGCGCCGGTAGATGCGAACGAGATTGGTGACAGGTGCAAACTCGCCGATGAGCAAAGCCGATAGCAAGCTGTTGAAGACCGCGAAGCCCGCAGGACCGCGGCGATTTTGGCGAGCCACGGCTTCGCGGAATTGCTGCCGCGTTTACCCATGCGGTATTCGTGCTGGCCTTTGTGCTCGCCTATATCAAGGCCGATTCGCCGAACGCTGCCTCCAAGGCGCGACGGGCTGAAAAGACACCGGCCGCTGCGGCCGCCCCCGCTGCCCCTGTGCCGCCAGCCAGTAGCCAGACGGCATCGCCGCAATCTGCGAGGACGGCAGGAAATGCGCGCCTGCTCGATCGGCTGGTCGCCGCCTATCCCGACTTTCTCCAAGGACGGGAGGGAAACGATCTGATCTGGCGCGACGGCACGCGGATGCCCTTCGATGACGGCAAGGAAAAAACCTTGGAGGCACGTCTCGCCGACCCCGACTTAGAGGACGCGTTCGTTCCGCCCTATCCACCCGGACCGATGCTGGAGGACCCGCCGCAGGATTTCGACCCTGGCCGCGCGCGCAACGAGGCGTTTTTCAAGAAGATGTATGGGGACTGCCGCAAGGGCGAGGTCGAAAAGCATCTCGTGAGCGTCAACTGGCTTGCCAAGCACGGGGGCAAGCCGGTCAAAATCACCTCGATCAACGGCGTTGCGGAGAAGTTGAAGCAAGTCTCGGACGAGTTGGACGCCCTGCCGTCCGAGTTCATGAAATATCTGCAACCTGTCGCCGGAACCTTCAACTGCCGGACCGTCTCGCGCACGGACAAATCAAGTGCTCACGCCTATGGCATTGCGATCGACCTTAACGCCAAATACGGCAATTACTGGCAGTGGAGCAAGCCCGACCGCGCCGGCCGTTATGCCTATCGCAATAGCGTCCCCTGGGAGATCGCGGCTATCTTTGAGAAGCACGGCTTCATCTGGGGCGGGAAGTGGTATCACTTCGACACGCTGCATTTCGAGTACCGCCCCGAGCTCCTCGCCGCCTCGGACGAGAGCGAGCCTCAGCCTCAAGGGCCGCCGCCGATGCCCGAAAAGCAGCCGCGCAATCTTGACTAGAGCGGCGGACCTTTAATCGCAATCGGAAGCGCCGCTCTAGCTGTTTGTTTTGGCATCGGATTTGTCCGAAAACCGCTTCGCACTTTTCGGTCCGATGCTCTAAGCGGGTTACGACCGGGCGCCGCCGCGCTGCTCGTTGCGGGCGTTTCGCGTGAGGGTCAGGACTGAGAAGACGAAAATGCACACGCCGCAAATGGCGTAGATCGTGACCGATATGGCGAGCGCCAGATAGCGGTCGGAAACAACGCTGCCCGAGAACGCAACAGCGTTTTCGCTCGGCAGGAAATGGGTGGCCTCCATGCCGGAATAATGCATCGAGGCGATAGCGAGCCCGAGCGCGACGGCCCAGCAGAGTATCGATGACGCCGCGTTCGCGAAATGCGAACCAGAGTGCGATCGCGGAAGCCTGAATGGCGATAACGATGGAGATCGCCACGCCGAGCCAAGAATAGTCGAGCACGCAGTTTCCGCTTACGCGCACTCATACCGAGATAATGCATCCCGCCGATACCGGAGCCGAGAAAAACCGCGCTGATCGGCAGCGTATAGTTGCCGAACCGGTCGCGGCTGACGATGAAGAAAGCGATCGCCGTGCCGATCACCGCGATCATCGCCGAGGCGGCCGTCCGGGGAATATCGTAAGTGAGCGTGGATCGGCAGGACGACGGCCAGCATGGCGATGAAATGCATCGACCAGACCCCGCCGCCGACACCGATCCCGCCGAGCGCGACACGAAGAGCAACTTCCGGCCCGCGAATGCGCCGAATGCCGGCAGTCATCACCAGTCCTGTGAATGAACCCAGAATTGCAATGGCGATCGACAGCGCCACCAGGGCGGGATCATAGGTGAATGGCATGGACGCTCCTAGGACCGTGGCAGCCCGCATCGTCGACGGCTGGTTCGTGGATTGAAACGGCTAACGCCAGCGAGCCGGACTTTCGTGAGCCTAGCGTCGAGCGAGAGCGCGAATTCGCAATTATTTCAAGCTTTTGGTCGAAGAATTTGTTCATCGGCCAGCTAACGTTAAAAATTTAAGAAAATGATCCCATTAGGTGCGCGAAGAAGATAAGGCAAATGCTAGCCGAACAAAACGAAAATATTTAAAGATATTTGAATTCAACTGGAATATATGATAATGAATGCGTTTTCGCGCCATGAAGACAGCGCATTAAAGCGTTCGTCGTTGTCACATCCGAAAAATGCCGAAGGGCGTGTCGGGAATGGGCGCGTTGAGTGAGGCTGAGACGGCAAGGGCGAGCACGCGGCGGCTCTCTGCGGGCGCGATAATGCCGTCATCCCAAAGCCGTGCGGTCGCGTAATAGGGACTGCCCTCCCGGTCATATTGCTCGCGGATCGGAGCCTTGAATGCATCCTCGTCCTGAGCGGTCCAGCTTCCGCCGTCGGCCTCGATGCGCTCGCGGCGCACGATCGCCAGAACGCTTGCCGCCTGCTCGCCGCCCATGACCGAAATGCGCGAATTCGGCCAGGAGAACAGGAACCGCGGCGCATAGGCGCGGCCGCACATGGCGTAGTTGCCGGCGCCGTATGAGCCGCCGATGATCAGCGTCACCTTGGGGACATTGGCGCAGGCGACCGCCATCACCATTTTGGCGCCGTCCTTGGCGATGCCGCCGGCCTCATAGGCACGGCCGACGATGAAGCCGGCGATATTCTGCAGGAACAGCAAGGGTATCCGGCGCTTGCAGCACAATTCGATGAAATGCGCGGCCTTGAGCGCGGATTCGGAATAGAGGATGCCGTTATTGGCGAGGATACCGACGGGGATGCCCTCCAGATGGGCAAAGCCGGTGACGATGGTGGTGCCGTAATTGGCTTTGAATTCATCGAGATCGGAGCCGTCGACAAGGCGCGCGATCACCTCGCGCACATCATATTGGACGGCAAGGCGCGCGGGCACGATGCCGGTCAGCTCGGCCGGGTCATAGGCCGGCGGGCGCGGCTCGGCATAGACGAGGCCCGGCGATTTCCTCGTATTGAGGTGAGAGACGATGCGCCGGGCAATCGCCAGCGCGTCCTCGTCATCTTCGGCGTAATGATCGGCGACGCCGGATTTGCGCGCGTGAACCTCGGCGCCGCCAAGTTCCTCTGCCGTCACCGTCTCGCCGGTCGCAGCTTTGACCAAGGGCGGGCCGCCAAGAAAGATCGTGCCCTGATTGCGCACGATGACGGTCTCGTCGGACATCGCGGGAACATAGGCGCCGCCCGCCGTGCAGGAGCCCATCACCACGGCGATCTGCGGAATGCCCGCCGCCGACATCCGCGCCTGATTGTAGAAGATGCGGCCGAAATGCTCGCGGTCGGGAAAGACCTCGGTGTGATAGGGCAGATTGGCACCGCCGCTGTCGACCAGATAGACGCAGGGCAACCGGTTGGCCTCGGCGATCTCCTGGGCGCGCAGATGCTTCTTCACCGTCATCGGATAATAGGTGCCGCCCTTGATGGTCGCATCGTTGCAGACGATCACGGATTCGCGGCCCGAGATCCGGCCGACGCCGGTGATGATGCCCGCGCCGGGGACGTCACCGTCATAAAGCTCATGGGCAGCGAGCGGCGACAGCTCCAGGAAGGGCGAGCCGGGGTCGATCAGCTTGCGGACGCGCTCGCGCGGCAGGAGCTTGCCGCGCGCGACATGACGTTCACGTGCGGCCTCCGGACCGCCAAGCGCAGCGACTTGGAGATGCGAGTGAAGCTCGGCGTTGAGCGCCTCGAAGGTCGCGCGATTGCTCGCGAATTCCTCGCTGGCCACCGAAATTTTGCTGATGATCTTGCTCACGCGCCCGTCCTTAGCCGGTCCCGGCCACGTGCCGGGCGCGCAACATTATGATTTTTCGGCGAGCATTTCCACGGGGCCGCCGGCATCCTTCCACGCTTTGAAGCCACCTTTGATATGCGCGACATTCTTGAGACCCATTTTCTGCGCCGTCTGCGTCGCCAGCGCGGAGCGCCAGTCGAGCGCGCAATGAAAGATGAAGCGTTTGGGCTCACCGAAAATCGTCTTGAAATAAGGACTGCCCGGATCGATCCAGAATTCCAGCATTCCGCGCGGGCAATGGAAGGAACCGGGGATCCGGCCTTCCCGCTGCAGCTCGCGAATGTCGCGCACATCGACGATCACGACGTCGCCGTCTTCCAGCTCCGCCATGACGTCGTCCGGTTCCAATTCCCGGATTTCTCTCTTGGCCGCATCGACGAGCGCGTCGTAGCCGATTTTCAAGGCTTGGGGCATTGGGGGGCTCGCTCTCTGAATTGCCCGGAAGGGTGAACAGACTTTATCGGAAAAATGGAAATGTTCAATAATTTGGAACTTTAGGTGGTAGTTCCTCCTTGTTTTTCCACCGGCTCCAGAAGACTCGAAAACCGGAGATCAGCTCGTCTGCATCGGGCATTCGCTGGTTCTGCTCAAAAAAGCGGCGCAAATATTCGAGATAGGCGCGTCCGAGCCCATAGGTGAGGGTCGCGGCCGTCGTGCCGGTAATTGCCGAACCCGCCACCGATCCGATGCCCGGGATCAGTTTTGCGAACTGCCCCGCAATGAAGCGGCCGCCCGCTGTCAGGCCGAGCGCGCCGAGCAGCGTCACCGCCATGGCCTGGAGATCGGCGCGTTTCAGCTTCACGCCCATATTGAGGCTGACGGCGACGATCATGCCGACCTGAACGCCGAAAACCCCGGCGGCATCGGCGAGCGGGATCGGCGTCGCGCCCGCCGCGCCGGCAACAGCCGCCGCACGCCAGACGATCGTCTCCGACCGCCGCAGCATGGCCTCAAGATTGCGCGAGGCGACGTGCCAGGCGGCTTCGACCGCGCTCGGAATGGCCTTTTCCGTCGCCTGCAACAGCTCCATCAGCCCCATTTGCGGGAAGCTCTGGCCGTCGATGGCGATCGACTCCGCCCGAACGCGCACGACCGCTTTGGCATCCGGGAGAATTTTGGCCACGGTGTCCTTGAAGGCTGGCGCCATGCCCGCCTTGGTCAGGACGACAATGACCGGGATGCCATCCTTTGTCAGCATCTCGACGAGGGCCTCCTCGCCGGGCTGGACCGTTAGAGACGGCTCGTCGATGCACAGCCAGGCGACGTGGATATGATCGAATGGGTCGCTCGAGGCGTTGCGGCTCTCGATTTCACGCTTGAGACCATCCAGCGTCTCCTGATAGCGCTCCATTTCCAGCCCTTCGGTATCGCAAAGCCGCAGAATGTCGGCCTCGCCCGGCGAAAGCGGATACCAGATCCGGCCGCGGGTGCGCGGACGCCCCATCAGCGTGTTGCCGACCTCTTTGCCGAAAATCGCCCCGATCAGCGTCGTCTTGCCGACGCCGGTGCGTCCGGCAACGATGATATTGAACCGGCCTATGGCCTTGCGCGCGTCGGTCAACTTGTCTTCCCACAGCGAAAGCGGCAGGCGCCCAGCAGCGCCGCGTATTGCGTCCCACAAAGCATCGCCATCGAGCACTCCTTCACCGGAGACCGCCATCTCTCCGCGCGGCGGCTGGGCTCCGTCCGCGGGCCCTGGCGCGCGCGCAGGCGGCTGGCCGACCAGCCTGCCAAGCAAGGGCTGCCACCAACCCAGGCGCCTCATCTTCTTCTGCCTTAGATGGGCAAGCCGGATCGCAATTTGGAGAAGGGCGGAGTCGCCGCCGCCGGGAAAAAGCGGCTCCGCCTCCGCCTTGGCGGATTGTCCGCGGCGTCTCGGTGACAACCGCAGGATTTCCTGGTCGGCGTCATCGAGACTGCGGGGCTTGGCGTGCGATCCGAGCTGACCGGCGGCCCACGCAGCCAGAGCGAATAAGGGCGCACGCGCCGCCTCATCGGCCGCTGGCAGCTTGGCCGCGATCTGACTTTCTATGGCCCGGGCGAGCACATCGGCATGAACCGGTCCCGCCGGTCCGCCAAGCGCGTTGCGCAAAGTGTCGAGCTCTGCGTCCGTCGCGCCGAGCAAAAGTGCGCGTACGTCTTCCGGATCGGCAAGCGCCGAGGCTATGCGTTCGTCCATGCGCATTGGGAGCAGCCACCACTCATGTTAAGACTTTAAGGCATCTGGAGAACGGCGCCATGGTTTTGAAGTCCATCGATCAGCTCCGCACAGGCTTGCGGAGCGCTCTTTCGACGGGAGAAACGGTTGCCGAGCGCCTGGCGCTGGCGGAAGTCGACGCCGTGATCCACACGCGTGTCAAAGGCATTCTCATTCCCTCCCTGGTCGTCGCCGTGCTGTTTGCCATCGCCGAACTCGCCGCGGTCGTGATCGGCGACCCAGAGACCCTTCGTCTCGCAGCGACCTCGATCGTGCTCGCGGCCGGCCTTTATGGAAGCTGGGCCTTAATCAGCGGGATCATCGATACGCTTCCGATCATCGCGGTCTGGGCGGCGACCCGCGTCGGTCCGAACAAGCTTGCGCGGCTGGTTCTCTATCAGCTCATCCTGAGCCGCCTGCGCGAGGCTTTTACCAATGCTGAAGGCAAGCCTTCGACCGCCGGGCGTCTCGCGCGCTATGCGCTGCAATTCTCAGGGCATGCATCGAGCTGGGAGGGGCTGGCATACAGGCTCGCCGACCAGATCGCGCCGCGCATGGTCCGTCATGCCATCACCCAGGCGGTGCTCGTCCTCGTCCCGGCCGGCGCCGCCTGGGCCTATTACCGCTTTCATATTTTCCCGGGCATCATCCGCTCGGATACCGGGCTCGGCTTCTGGAGCGCCTTTGTCTATCCGCTGGCCGCGCTCGTCGATCTGATCGCCGGAACCGACCTCCGGGCAAGCCTGCTTGGGCACGCATAGCTCGGAAGCGGAGCCTTATAACAATTCCGATCGAGATGAACTCATTCGGTATGGCCCGTATGGCGGCCTCTCGTCACGACGTCGGGGCATTCCCTCTCCCATGGGGAGAGGGCGGCGCGCAGCGCCGGGTGAGGGGTTATGGATTTAATTTCAGACACTTAACCCCCCTCACCCCAACCCTCTCCCCATGGGAGAGGGCGCAGCAGTCTGTCGTGCTTGGAGACGGTAAACGCCAGCAATCGGCGCATGAGTCGCCCTTATCAAGATCTGGTCTTACTCTCTCGCGATCAGCCGGTTCACCAAGACATTGGCCCAGGAATGCGCCCGGAAGCGCTGGCTGATCGCCTTTTCGTCGTAATGCCGGTCCACCCAATCGAGAAAGCCGATCGGCTCCCGGCTCGAATGCATCAGATAGCTGTCGAAGACCATGTCGAGCACGCCGGTATCGGCCTGACGGACATGCCCGAAACGCAGGCTGAGCTGGCGCTTCGCCTCGTCGACCGGCAGCCCCTCCTTGAAGATCATGTAGAGCGCGCTCATCAGCCCGACGCGATCCGCGCCCGACTTGCAATGCAGAAGCAGCGGATATTCGATGCTCTCGAACAGAGCCTTGGCCTCATGGAACGTCCGCGCCGGGGGCGCCTGGCGCGACTTCACCGTAAAATTGATCAGCCGGATGCCGTGTTTCCGGCAGGCGCGCTCTTCGAGCCGGTAGCTGCCGCAGTCGCGGTCGCCGCGCAGATTGATGATGGTTTTCAGCCCGCGCCGGGCCAGCAGCGCGACGTCATGGGGCGCCGGCTGGCTCGACCGCCAGGCGCGGTCCGACAGCCGGTGGCGGTTGCGATAGATCATGCGGAAGACGCCATGATCAACAAAGACCAGGTCGAAATAATCGAGAATCGGATCGAGGGAGCGGCGGAGCCAGTGCGGTGACGCTTCAGTGATATTCCGCCGCACGGCGCGATAGCCGCCCTGTACCGCACGCACATAAGGCCGCGCCAATCGCTTGCTCTGTTTGATCATGCCCCCCGATCCAGCCCAACCGTCCGATTTCGTGCCAGCGCTGAATATAAGCCTTGCTGCCGGGGATCAAGCGCATAATCCCCAAGTTGCGGAATACTGGACCGGACGGCCCTCAGCTCAATGGAGCACGAACTCGCCGCCGATGAACTGGAACTCTGCCGGCGAGACCAGCTTCTTATGCGAGACAGTGATCCGATAGAGAGGGCCTTCGAGATTGTCGTTCCAATAGGTCAGAAATGCTCCAAGACGCGGGAAACGCGGTGCCAAATCATAGTCCTGCCAGATGAAAGATTGGATGAGCCCGGGGTGGTCGGGCATGCGATAGAGAATTTCTGCGGTCGTCAGGCTGTAGCCGCGCAATTGTGCGAGCAAGTGCTGTTTGGTCATCGACACCTCTTCGGTTGACGAAACGGCGGTGTCCTAGTATAGCGTGGCAATCCTTAACAGTGCAATTCTCTTGCAAAAACAATGGTTTGGCAGCAGTCTCCAATCAGTGCTGCCAAACGCGTTCCTCGCTATCCGCCGGCGCGCATAAGAAACGGACGCGATCCGGCTCAGGTTCCGCATCGCGGTTGTCTGCGTCGACGATTCGGCGCGATCAGCGGCCGAAAATGCCTTTGAAATATTGAGCGACGCGGTTTCTCTTGCGCTTGCGGTCGAGATCCTCCTGGCTTTTCACCCAGGCGATCTGCACAACTCGGCGCTCGCCATCGAACGGCAGATGGCCGTGCCAGGAGTTGTCGGATCTGAGGAATGCGAAAACCGTCCCCATGGTCGGCGGCACTTCGGCGGCATAGGGCTCAAAATGCGAGCCGTCATAGAGCACTCTGAGCCGCCCGCTGCCGTTCTGATCCCAGTCATCGTTCATATAGACCAGCATGGTCATCACCTTGGACGCGCCGTCCGTGTGAATCGCCCCATATTTCGGCTGGGAGCGCTTCATGATGGTGGTCAGCCGCGGATAGGGATGCAGATCACGGTCGAATTTTTGCGACAGAGCCTCGGTGAGCTCGGGACCTTCAAGTTCGTCGATCAGCGACTTAAACTGTCCCTTGAGCTGCACCTCGTCGACGGTCAGATAGCCGGGCTTCTTGATGTCTGGGAAGTGGCCTGCAAGCTCGCCGACATGCTCGTCGCGCAGGAAACTGGACCCCAAAAAGAAGGAATAAGGCTCACGCGATAAAGGTGCTTCGCGGATAGCATCGAGATTGATAAGTGACATGGATCAGCACTGCCTCCGAACCGGATCGTCGCTCTTAGCGACCTTGAAACCTGCGGAATGCGGCTCCCCTGGCCGCGATCGTCCGCGCCAAGGTCCGATTCCGCTTACGACGAGTCGTGCGACGACGCTGCAGATCTCGATCGCACAAAGGAGCGGCCGCCTCCCATGGCCATGAAAATCTCCTAGCGTCATGGGTCAAGCGCATGCCCCCCGTTGCAAAGCCTTTATGGCCCCTCCGTGTCGAAATCGTGGCTAAGGTGACCGTCAGCAGATGCCGGCATTATGGTAATTTAGACGGGCCGCTCAGAGGAACACCGCCTCCGACATTTCGCCGCCGTGTGATTCACCTAGGTAATCGAATTTGTGGAGAGGCGCGGGCAAGGCTTGTTCTTACAATCGCATGCGTGTAGTCCATGAGATTACACGTTTCGATTGTCGAGGCCGATGTGCAAGTTCCCATTTCTGCATTCATAATCACAAAAAATGAAGAAGCCCGTCTCGCCAGAACCATTGCGGCGCTACGGCCCTGGGTGAATGAAGTCGTTGTCGTCGATTGCGGCAGTACGGACCGCACAGTCGATCTCGCTCGTTCCATGGGCGCCAGGGTGCTGCATCGCGACTGGAGCGGCTATGGCCAGCAGAAGCGCTTTGCCGAAAAGCAATGCCGCAATGACTGGGTGCTGAACGTCGATGCTGACGAAGTCGTGACCCCGGCCCTTGCCGATGAGATCTGCTCGCTGTTCCGAGATGGCAAAGCGCTCGAGCCGACCGCCTACAAACTGCGCATTCTCAATGTCTATCCGGGGGAGGAGACGCCCAGACTATTCGCAGACGACTACAATGTCGTCAGGCTCTATCACAAATCGATCGGATTTTATCGCGATCATCCAGTCTTTGATCGCGTCGTCCTAAAAGGAACGACTCCCACACAGCTCGCTCAGCCGATTTTTCATTATTCCTACATCTCGCTCGCGCACATCATCGAAAAGAACAACCGGTTCAGCAGCTTTCGGACTGAGCGTCTCCCACTTCGCAGCCGGAGCTATCTCCTGGCCCGCTTATGGTTTGAGTTCCCAGTCAGCTTCCTGAAGAGTTATGTGCTGCGCCGTCACTTCACGGGCGGATGGAAGGGATTCTACTTCTCGCTTTGTCACGCGTTCCTGCGGACGACACTGATTGCGAAGATGCTGGAACGCGCCGCTTCGATGCAGGCAACGCGCCCGGCCGCGCCTGTCGCGCTCCCTCCGCTGAAGCCGGCGCGGCATCATTCACGCTGACCGGTCGTCAGCAGCCTATCCTTGCCGATGGCGCTCGTACATTTTGACGTCGCGCAGCCATCGCCCGAAGGCGACCGTCATGGCAAAGGCAAATCCGTAGACGCCGCCCCGTATCAGCCCGCTCAGAATATATTCTTTAAAGAAATAGGCCGGGAAGGCGAACAGCACGCGCAAAATCACCTGCCAGCGGGCCTTCAGCGGCGCCTCCCGGGCGCGCACCGCGCTGACACGGTTGAGCTTCGTGACCATATGCCCGATGTCGCTGAAACAATAATGCAGGAGCGGCTGACCGAGACGGCCGACCGTCTCCCCGGCCGGCGGATCGAACTGGTCCCAGGCCGCATGATCCGGGATGCGGATGCGCCGCTTGTCATAGAGCTTGATGCGGCTGGCGCGCTTGAAGCGCCACCAAGGCTTGCCGAATGGCGGCACGATGATCAGCGTCAGCTCATACATGCGGTGACGCGGGCCGGACTCGAAAATGCGCCGGATTTCCTCGGCCAGCTCGGGCGTCACGACTTCGTCGGCGTCGAGATCGAGCACCCAGTCATGCCGCGCCGCGTCCTCGCCGACCCGCTTTTGCCGGCCATTGCCGAGCCAGGGCTGCTGAATGATCCGCGCGCCTTCGCTCTTGGCGATCGCCAGCGTTTCGTCCTTCGAGCCGGAGTCGACGATGATGACCTCATCGGCAATTTGTAGCGCACCGCGGATGACCTCGCCGATCCGGCGCTCCTCGTTAAGGGTGCGGATATAGCAGGAGATCGGAGCTGCCCCGGCCCGCAGCTCAGCCTTCAGATCGGAGTCATTACGAATTTGCAGCGCTTGCTCAGCCATTGCCGTCCCAAACGTTCCCCGACTTCGTTCCTTGCACTATCGGGAAAATGTCTGGCAAGAAAAATGCGGAATTCATTTGTAATTTCGCATTTGACGCTGGATTGCCGATCTCCCGCGAGGATGTTCCGCGCGTCGAAGGAGAAGACAGATGCCGGTCGCGGCGTTACCCTGGCTCGATCGCCGCGCAGCAGACGAGGACAACGACCATGCAGGACACCCCCGCCACGCTCAAAGCCTACCAGACCTATATCGACGGCAAATGGACGGATGCCGCCTCCGGCAAGAGCTTTCCGACCTATGATCCCTATACGGGCGAGCCATGGGCGCTGATCCCGGAATGCGGTGAGGCCGATGTGGATCTCGCCGTCGAGGCGGCCTCGCGCGCCTTCGAGAGCGGCCCATGGCCGGCCATGACCCAGACCGCGCGCGGCAAGATCATGCGGCGCATCGCCCAGCTCATCGAGCAGCATGGCGAGCATCTCGCCCGCATCGAGGTGCGCGACAACGGCAAGCTGATCTCGGAGATGGCGGCGCAGACAAAATATATGCCGGAATGGTTCTATTATTATGGCGGGCTCGCCGACAAGATTCAGGGCGCCGTGGTGCCGGTCGACCGGCCCGAGCATTTCAACTATATCCTGAAGGAGCCGGTGGGCGTGTGCGCCTTCATCATCCCGTGGAACTCGCCGCTGATGCTCGCCACCTGGAAGCTCGCCCCGGCGCTGGCCGCCGGCTGCACCGTGGTCATCAAGCCGTCCGAATATACCTCCGCCTCACTGCTCGAATTCATGAAGCTGGTCATCGCGGAGTCGGGCCTGCCGCCGGGCGTCGTCAATGTCGTCACCGGCTACGGCGCTGCCGCGGGTGAGCCGCTCGTCACCCATCCGAAGGTGGCCAAAGTCGCCTTTACCGGCGGCAGCGCAACCGGCGCGCGCGTCAATGAGCTGGCGGCGAAGAGCTTCAAGAAGGTGTCGCTCGAACTCGGCGGCAAATCGCCGAATATCGTCTTCGACGACGCCATTCTCGACGATGCGGTGTCGGGCGCGATCTCGGGCATCTTCGCGGCAACGGGCCAGACCTGCATTGCCGGCTCGCGCCTCCTCTTGCAGGAGACCATCCACGATGAGTTCGTCGAAAAGCTGGTTGCCATGGCCAGGACCGCGCGCCTCGGCGACCCAAGCAAGGCAGAGACCCAGGTCGGCCCGGTGACGACGCCGCCGCAATATCAGAAAGTGCTCTCCTATATCGACATCGCCAAGAATGAGGGTGCGACCTGCGTTCTCGGCGGCGGTCCGGCGACGGCAGAAGAGGGCGGCGGCAAATATTTCGTCAAGCCGACCATCTTCACCGGCGTCAACAACAAGATGCGCATCGCCCAGGAAGAGGTGTTCGGGCCAGTGCTGTCGGTGATCAAGTTCAAGGACGAGGAGGACGCCGTCCGCATCGCCAACGACATCGCCTATGGGCTCGGTGCCGGCATCTGGACGCAGTCGGTCAAGCGCGCGCACGGCGTTGCCCGGCGCATCAAGGCCGGCACGGTCTGGGTGAATACCTACCGCGCGGTGAGCTTCCTGATGCCGTTCGGCGGCTATAAGGCTTCCGGCCTCGGCCGCGAGAATGGCGCCGAAGCCATCGAAGGCTATCTGCAGTCGAAGAGCGTCTGGATCAATAACGGCGCCGGCGGGGGCAACCCCTTCGTCATGAAGACGAGCTGAGGCCGAGGCTTGGATCTCTTCAGTCGCCCCGGGCGGCCACGGGCCGGCCCGGGGTCCACTCTCGCATATCAGCGACGCTGTGGCCGGTTGAAAGGCGAGCATGCCCCGGCCCTGACGGCCGGGGCGACACCTTCGGCCTCACCAGCCGATCGCCTTGGGCAGCCACGTCGCCAATCCGGGGAAGCTGAAGACCAGCACCAGGGCCATCACCTGCATCAGCACGAAGGGCACGATGCCGCGATAGATGTCGCTCGTGGTCACCTCGGGCGGCGCGACGCCACGCAGGAAGAACAGCGACCAGCCGAATGGCGGCGTCAGGAACGAGGTCTGCAGATTGACGCAGATCAGCGTCGACAGCCAGACCAGGTCGGTGTTGGCATTGATGAAGATCGGCAGGAACAGCGGCACCGCGATATAGGAGATCTCGATCCACTCGATGAAGAAACCGAGCACGAAGATGAGCCCCATCAGGAACCAGATGCTGGCGTTGATACCGCCCGGCAGCAGCAAGAAGGCGTCCTGGACCAGCTTCTCGCCATGCAACCCGCGGAAGGCGAGCGAGAACACCTGGGCGCAGATCAGGATGAACAGCACCATGGCGCTGATGCGCGTGGTCGACTGCACGGTCTCGCGCAGCACCCGCAGCGAGAGCCGCCGGCCGATCGCCGCAACCAGGATCGAGCCGAGCGCGCCCATGGCTGCGGCTTCCGAGGGCGCGGCGATGCCCGCGATGATCGAGCCGAGCACGGCGATGACGAGGCCGATCGGCGGTGCGACGACGCGCAGCATCTTGCCGGCGAGCTGCATGCCCGAAATGGCGGCGCGCTCTTCGGCCGAGATCGCCGGCACCATGCCGGGGCGGAGGATGCCGAGCAGCAGAATGTAAATAATATAGATCACCGACAGCACGAGGCCGGGCATCATCGCCGCGGCGAACAGCGTTCCGACCGACTGGTTGGTGATGTCGGCGAGCAGGATCAGAATGAGGCTCGGCGGGATGATCTGCCCGAGCGTGCCGGAGGCGCAGATCACGCCGCAAGCAAGCCCGCGGTCGTATCCGCGCCTGAGCATGCCGGGCAGAGTGAGCAGGCCGAGCGTGACCACCGTGGCGCCGACAATGCCGGTGGTTGCCCCCATCAGCACGCCGACCAGGATGATGCCGATGCCGAGCCCGCCGCGCAGCTTGCCGGCGGCGAGGCCGATGACGTCCATCAGCTCCTCGGCGAGCTTGGATTTCTCCAGCATCACGCCCATGAACACGAAGAGCGGAATGGCCAAGCAGCGTGTAATTGGTGACGACGCCGAAGATGCGAGCCGGCAGCAGGTTGAACAGCGACAGCCCGAAGCCGAGATAGCCGAAGACGAAGCCGGTCGTCGCCAATGTCAGCCCGACCGGAATGCCCGCGAGCAGCAGCACGAAGAACGCCACCAGCATCAAGGTGGCGAGAAGCTCAAGGCTCATGAGCGGCTGCTCCTGAAGGCGATGACCGAATGAATGGCGTGCGCCAGCGATTGCAGCAGCAGGAGGCTGAAGCCGAGCGGGATCATCGCCTTCATCAGATAGAGCGCGCCGATGCCGCCGGGGTTGGGGGAGCCTTCGCCGATGTCCCAGGATTGTACGACGTAGGCGATCGAGAGCCAGATGACGAGGGTGGAGAAGATGATCGCGAGCACCGCCGAGATGGCGTTGACCGCGTGCTTGGTGCGGGTGCGGAAATGCACGAACAGCACGTCCACGCGCACATGCTCGCCGTGCCTCAGCGCATAGGACATGCCGATCAGGGTGAGCGGCACCAGCAGATGCCACTCCAGCTCCTGCGCCCAGATGAAGCCGATCGACAGGCCATAGCGCAGGAAGACATTGGTGCCCATCACCAGGGCGACCGCGAGAGCCAGCCAGGAGACGACGCGGCCGACGAGATCGATGAACGCATCGATCCAGTCGGCGAGCTTAGCTGCCCCGGCCACCTCAGACGTTGCCGAGGATCTTGTCGTAGTACGGCGCCTCGCTGTACTTCGCCCACTGCCGATAGGTCTTCATGTAGCTCATATAGGACTCGTGCACCTTCTTGGTGACGGGGTCCTTTTCGACCGCTTCCGCCAGAATCTTCGCGTTCGCCGCGCGCAGCGCCTCCAGCACCGGATCCGGCAGCGGCTGAGCGATCACACCCTGGTTCTTGATCAGATCGTCCATCGCCTCGGCGTTCACCTTCTGGCACCAGGCCTCGCCGCGCACATTGCAGGCCATGCAGGCATTCTCCACGATCGCCTGCAGATCGGGCGGCAGGGAGCCCCAAGCCTTCTTGTTGATGGTCAGCTCGCTCGCCGTGGCGGTCTCGTGCCAGCCGGTGGTGTAGTAATATTTGGCGACCTTCTGCAGGCCGAGCTGACGATCGAGATAGGGGCCGACGAATTCGGCGGCGTCGATCACGCCGCGTTCAAGCGCCGGGAAAATATCGCCGGGCGCCAGCAGCATGGCGTCGACGCCAAGCTCGCGATAGACGCGGCCCGCCAGGCCCGGAATGCGCATTTTCAGGCCCTTGAGGTCCTCGACCTTCTCGATCGGCTTGCGGAACCAGCCGGTCATCTGCACGCCGGTGTTGCCGCACAAAAACGGCACCAGATTGAACTTGTCGTAGACCTCGTGCCAGAGTTCCAGGCCGCCGCCGTCATACATCCAGCCATTCAGGCCGACGAAATTGAAGCCGAAGGGCACGGCGCAGAAATATTGCCCGGCAAAGGTCTTGCCGGTCCAGAAATAGGAGTTGGCGTAGTTCATCTCGACCGTGCCGGCGGACACCGCGTCGAAGCCGGCATTGGCGGGAATGAGTTCACCGGCGCCGTAGAACTGGATCTTGATGCGCCCGGCCGACATATCCTCTATGCGCTTGATCAGGTCCTTGGCGCTGCCCGGACCGGTCGAATAGAAATAGGCGTTCGGGCCATAGAAACTCGTCATTTTCCAGTTGAAGGTGGTCTCCGCCTTCACGATGGCTGGGGCGGCAATGGTGCTGGCGGCAGTCGCCAGAGCCAATTTGGTGAAGTCGCGACGTCGCATGAAACGCTCCCTTTCCTGGCACTCGGTGCGCGCAATGCAGCAAGCGGCGTGCCATTCCGCTGATTTGCCGCCGTTTTTTACGATTGTTGCCGACCGAATGAACGTCGCCCAGCGAGAGTTGCTCGTTTAGACAGCGTCTGCCCAGTTTGTGGCCAGTTGCGGGAAAAAAGAAATCAAATTTGCTGCGAATTGCGGCGCTTGCGCTGTCGCGATTGCGGCCTTGACGGCGCCGTCGCCGCCCGAGACCATGCTGAATAAGCGGGGACCGCAGCATGGCCGCGCAAATTCTGGAGGAGATGATGGGTGAGCCGATGACGCCGACCGAACGCCACGCCTATTCCGCCATCGTGGACCGTCCGCCGCTCACGCTGCCGGGCGGGGCGCGCATCATCGTCTGGACCATCGTCAATCTGGAGGTCTGGGACATTTCGCGGCCGATGGCGAGGCAGATCCTCCCGGCGCCGATGGGCCAGCCGCTGCTGCCGGACGTGCCGAACTGGTCCTGGCATGAATATGGGATGCGCGTCGGTGTCTGGCGGTTCTTCGAGCTGTACCGGCGGCTCGGCATCGTCCCGACCCTGGCGATCAATGCGCGCGTCTGCCTGGACTATGAGCGCGTGGCCGGCGAGGCCCGCGAGCTCGGCTGGGAATTCATGGGCCATGGCTTCGAGCAGATGCCGATCCATAAGATCGAGGATCAGGCGGCGATGATCGAGCGCGCCATGGGCACGCTGGAAGCCTTCACCGGCTCCCGTCCGGTCGGCTGGCTCGGGCCGGGGCTGACGCAAACCTATGATACGCCGGATATTCTTGCCGCCGCCGGGGTCAAATATATCGGCGACTGGGTCTATGACGATGAGCCGACCGTCATCCAAACGGCAACCGGCCCGCTGGTGACGCTGCCCTATTCGGTCGAGCTGAACGACATTCCGATGATGATCGTCCAGCATCATGAGTCCGGATATTGGCAGCGGCGCTGCTGCGACCAGTTCGACAGGCTCTGGCAGGAAGGCTCGACGCGCCCGCGGATCATGGCGATGGCCATCCATCCCTATATTTCCGGCCAGCCCCACCGGATCAAATATCTCGAACAGGTCTATGAGCACATCAACGCGCATCCGGGCGTCATCCACTGGACCGGGGCACAGATCTACCATTGGTACAACGAGACGATGAAAGTGCACCCCTGAGCGCGGGGCGCTAGCGAAAAGGCGCGGCCAACCGCCCGCAACGATCTTTGTCCCTGCATAATTGCAAACTTCCGATCGAGGATGGATTGCCCTATTCGGACTGAGCTCCTATATTCCCTCCATCCCAGCTCTTCTGGCGGGAAATCCCCATGAATCAGCGCATCATCGATTATTATATCGTCCGAACGGGCATTGCCTCTCCAGGCGAGCCCGAACTGAGAAACATCGCTGCGCTGGCAGGCGCGGCCATCGAATATCCGCCGATCGACGTTCAGAAGGTCTTCGCCGAACGCGGCACGACCCGGCCGCCCGGGAAGCCGCGATGCACGGCGCGACCCGCCCGACAAGCCGGTCAGGCATCGTTGATGACGGCACCCATCGTGATCGTCGGCGCCGGCCAGGCGGGTATCCGCGCGGCCGAAACGCTCCGCCAGCTCGGCTGCGACAATCCGATTTTGATGTTCGGCGAAGAGCCCTATCCGCCATATCAGCGGCCGCCGCTGTCGAAAAAATTTCTCGCCGGCGAGATGTCCGAGGAGCAGCTTCATCTGCACGGCGACAGCTTCTTCGAGCATCACGCCATCGAGTTCGTCAAAGGTAGCCGCGTTCTGGCGATCGACCCGCGCGAGCGGCGCATCCAGCTCGCCGGCGTGAGCGCGCCGGTCCCCTACGCCAAGCTGCTCATCGCAACCGGATGCCATGCGCGGCCTCTGCCTGTGGCGGTTGCCGACGGCACCGATCTCGAAACGCTCCGCACGATCGACGACGTCATCCGGCTGCGCGAGAGACTGCCCGGCGCCCACCGCATCGCGATCATCGGCGGCGGCTATATCGGCCTGGAAGTCACCGCCGTGCTGCGGACGATGGGCAAGTCCGTGACACTTGCTTGAAGCGCAGCCCTGCCTGATGAACCGCGTCACCTGCGAGGCCGTGTCGGAATTCTTCCGGCGTCTGCATGGCGAGCGCGGCGTCGACATCCGGCTGAACGCGAAAGTTATCGGCATCGCCAAGGACGGCGCGGCAATGGCCGTCGAACTCGCCGGCGGCGAGCGCATCGGCGCCGACCTTGTGCTGGTCGCGATCGGCGCGATGGCCAATGACGCGCTTGCCCGCGAGGCCGGCCTGCCCTGCCGGGATGGCATTCTGGTCGACGACCATTGCCGCGTGGCGCCCGATATTTTCGCCGCCGGTGACTGCACGCGCTTCCCGTCGGCGCGCTATGGGCGGCAGGTCCGGCTCGAAAGCGTTCAGAACGCCAACGATCAGGCGCGCGCCGCCGCGCACGCCATGCTCGGCGACGCGGTGCGCTACGATCCCGTCCCCTGGTTCTGGTCGGATCAATATGAGATCAAGCTGCAGATTGCCGGTCTCGGCGAGGGCTATGATCACATCGCGACGGAAGGCAAGCCGGAGGAGAACGCCTTCGCCGTCTCCTATTTCAAGGCGGGCCGCCTCATCGCCGTCGATGCGGTCAATATGGGGCGGGCGCATATGCTCGCACGGCGTTCGCTCGCCGAGGGGCCGGCAATCGCAACCGCCGATGCTCTGCCACGTTAGCCTTGCATCGCGCCGCTCTGACGACGCATCGCGTGAAAGCGAGGAATTTGATCATGGCGAAAGACGGCATGACGACCCCACGGATTGAGCACAGCGTGCCGTGGTTCTGGCCGCTCGCGGCCGCCATCGAAATGGGCAGCGAGGGCCTGCGCCTGTTTCAGGAGAATGCCCGCTATCTGGGCGAAGCGAAAAAGCTTGTGGCGCCGCCCGAGCCGGAATGGGCAACGCCCAACCGCGTCATTCTCGAATTGGACACGATGCGGCTGAGAGACTTCTCCGCCGCCGGTGCGGACGCGAAGTCGGCGCCGGTCATCATCGATCCGCCCTATGCCGGGCACAGCTCGACCATCGCCGACTACGCCAAAGGGCAGAGCCTTGTCGAGACGCTCAATGCCTCGAGAGTGAAGCGCGTTCTGGTGATGGACTGGAAGAATGCCGGGCCCGAGATGCGTGACTTCGACATCGACAAATATCTAGCCGAAATCAATGTCGTCGTCGACGATATCGGCCGCCGGGTGACGCTCGTCGGCCTGTGCCAGGGCGGCTGGATGTCGGCGATGTATGCCTGCCGCTTTCCCGAGAAGGTCGCCGCATTGGTGCTGGCGGGTGCCCCGATGGATGCGGACGCGGGCGACGGTCCCATCAAGAAAATGGCGCATGAATTGCCGCTCAGCTTTTATGAGGACATGGTTGCCGCAGGCGGCGGCCGGATGCTCGGACGGTATATGCTCGCAGGGTGGAAGAACATGCATCCGGACCAGCAATATCTGGGCAAATTCCTCAACCTCTATGAGCACATCGAGGACAAAAGCTACATCAAGCGGACCGAACAATTCGAGCGCTGGTACGAGAACCCGCTTGATCTGCCGGGGCGCTATTATCTGCAGGCGATCCAGCTCATCTTCAAAGAGAACCGCTTTGCCAAGGGCGAGTTCGTCGGCCTTGGCCGCAAGCTCTCGCTGCGTGACATTACGGTGCCGGTCTATCTCCTGGCAGGCGAGGCCGACGATATCACCCCGCGAGAGCAGGTTTTCGAAGCCGAGCGCCTCCTTGGCACGCCGAAAGACAAGATCGAGAAGGCCCTCGTGCCGGGCGGCCATATCGGCTTGTTCATGGGCTCGCACAGCCTCAAGCAGTTCTGGCCGAAGATCGCCGCCTGGATGATCGCCAACGGCGCCGCTTAGCGAGCGCATCGGGCTGAATAGTGTGATCGCAGGCTATCTTTCTCGGCGTCGTCCCGGACGGCCGGCAGGCCGAGCCGGGACCTAATGGCGTTGCAGCAAGTTTGGCCCGTGAGGCGAAGCGAGTAGGCCCCGGCTCTCACGGCCGGGGCGACACCGAATACGGCGCCGCGTCCTGCCGGTAATGACCACCAAAGCAGCAAGGTGCCGCGGAACAAACGCGCTTGGCTAAGCCGGCGCGGCCTGCGGCAGGGGCGGCAGGTGGCCGGGGCGGCCTTCGAGCAGCGTCAAAACCTGACGCACATTCGACCGGCTGACCGGCACCGAGCATTCGCCCGTCGCGCTGAGCAGCAGGAGGCCGCCGTCGCCCTGACGGCGAAAGCCGAGAACATGCTCGATATTGACCAGATGGCTGCGATGCGAGCGCACGAATTGCGGGGCCGCCAGCAGCTTGGCGAGCACCGAAATCGACCTCTCACAGAAGAATTCGTCGATCGTTCCGCCATCGGATTTCAGCGAAATCCAGGAATAATGTCCGTCCGCGCGGACGGCGAGAATCGAGGCCGGCTCGGCGAAGAAGACCGACTGGTTGCGGCGCAGCGGAATGCGCGCCGGCTGATTTGCGGCGGCGATGGAAAGCGGATGCCCGGCTCCGGCTTCCGCGTCGGCGGCGGCAGGAACGGAGATGTCGCGCGGCCGGTCGTCGCCGCGTTTCTGGTCCGGCAGCGCGATGACCAGAAACAGCCCGCAGATCAGGAATGTGGTGATGGCAACGATGAAGGCGAGATTGTGCTGCGTCAGCACCGGGCCCTGCACGATCACGATGTCGCCCGCCGAGGCAAAGCTCGTCGCCATCATCGCCACATAGTGCATCGACGAAATGGCAAGCCCCAGCGCCACCGCCCCGCCGACCGTTTCCCAGGGGCCGCGCTCGCGGAAGGTGAACCACAGCGCCAGCGTCGACACGGCGATGCCGACCAGGATCGAGGCCGCCACGCCGAACGGATCGTAGCTGACGATGCAATTCGCCCGGATGGCGCTCATGCCCATATAGTGCATGCCGGCAATGCCGCTGCCCATGAGCAGGCCGCCGGCAGGTACGGAATAGCGGCTGATGCGTCCGGAACTCGCCGCATAAAGGCCAAGGCCCGTGAGCAGGATGGCGATGAACGCCGAGATCGTCGTGACCAGACTGTCATAGTCGACGGGAACCGGCAGCCCGAGCGCGAGCATGGCGATGAAGTGCATCGACCAGATGCTGCTGCCGATGGTTGCGGCGCCGGCAACGATCTTGAGCTTGTAGGGCGCGCTGGTGAAAACCCCGCGCCGGGCCATGATGAGAAAGCCGGCAAACGATCCTAAGATCGCCACGGAGATCGAGAGCAGAACAAGGGTCGGATCGTAAGAGACGATCATTGGCGCTTAAACGGCGGCCTCACCGCTCCCCGAAACTGATTTATGAGTGTATCCGCGGCTCGTCACTCATGCAATATTTCCGCCGTTCGTGCGGGATCACGTTTCGGGCAGGGGTGTGCACAAGCTGGTTCCTGGCGCCCACGGCTGGACCAAGTGGAGACCTTACCGGGCGTTGGCCTGCGCCGGCAATCGTGCATCCTTTGTGCATAGCCGTCATTCATGAACGGCTTTCGTCACTCGTGAACGCTGCCGGAAACACGCCAGGGTCCTGAGCTAGGCTTACAGACTGGATTCGAACGCATATGTCGCCGGCCTGCGCCGCAGCGCGTCATGCCGGCGAGCCGAACGAGCCGCAAACCAAAAAAATATCCTGGAGGAAGCATCATGACCCGAGGAGGCGGAGATGATTCCGGCTAACTTCACCTATCACCGCCCGGACAGCAAGGTGCAGGCGCTCCGTCTGCTTGGTCAGTTCGGCGATGATGGCCGCGTGCTGGCCGGCGGACACAGCCTCGTGCCGATGATGAAGCTGCGCATGGCGACCCCAGCGCATCTCATCGACATCACCCGCATCGGCGAGCTGAAGGGCGTTTCGGTCAGCGGCTCGCAGATCGAAATCGGCGCAATGACGACGCAAGCCGAGCTGATCAGCTCGGAGGAGCTGGCCCGCGCCTGCCCGATCATCCGCGAAACCGCCACGCAGATTGCCGATCCGCAGGTGCGATCCTGCGGCACCATAGGCGGCAATGTCGGGGGCGGCGATCCGGCCAACGACATGCCGGCGCTGATGCAGTGCTTAGACGCGTCCTTTGTCTTGGAGAGCGCCGGCGCGACTCGGGAGGTGCGGGCGCGGGATTTCTATCGGGGGCCGTTCGTTACCGCACTCAAGCCCGGCGAAATGCTCACCAAACTGCGCTTTGCGATCCCTCCGGCCGGGCACGGCCATGCCTACAAAAAGCTCAAGCGCAAGATCGGTGACTATGCGACAGCCGCCGCCGCCGTGATCCTCGAAATCTCCGGCGGCAAGGTGCAGAAGGCGTCCATTGCGCTGACCAATCTCGGCCCCACCCCGCTCTATGCAAATGATGCCGTCGCCCGCATCACCGGCAGCTCGCTCGGCGCAGCCGATGTCGATGCCGCCGCCGCCGCCGCCGAGGCGATGACCGCACCGGTGAACGATGGGCGTGGCTCCGTCGAATATCGCAGACGAATGGCCGGCGTGATGGTCCGGCGCGCGCTCATGGAAGCGGCAAGCCGCGCGGGCGAAGTCAAGGCAGGAGGAGGCGTTTTCGGATGGCTAAGAGGCTGATTTCGCTGACCGTGAACGGCGAAAGGCATGAGCGCGCGGTCGAGGACCGGACGCTGCTCATTCATTTCCTGCGCGAGGATCTGGCGCTGAAGGGCTCCCATATTGGCTGCGACACCAGCCATTGCGGCGCCTGCACCGTCGATATGGACGGCAAGTCGGTAAAATCCTGCACTATCTTCGCGGTGCAAGCCGAGGGCGCGCAGATCCGCACCATCGAAGGCATGGCCAACGCCGACGGCAGCCTGCATCCGCTGCAGGAAGGCTTCCGCAACGAGCACGGCCTGCAATGCGGCTACTGCACGCCGGGCATGATCATGCGCGCCTACCGGCTGCTTGCCGAGAACCCGAACCCGACGGACGAGGAAATCCGCATGGGCATCTCCGGAAATCTGTGCCGCTGCACCGGCTATCAGAACATCGTCAAGTCGATCCGCCATGCGGCGGAGCAAAATGAATGTGCGGGAGGCCGCCGAATGACCGACCAGACACCCGTTTCCGAGCGCCAGGCCAAGCTCGAAGGCATTGGCTGCCGGCGCAAGCGCGTCGAGGACATCCGCTTCGTTCAGGGCAAGGGCAATTACGTCGATGACCTCACCATGCCGGGGATGCTGTTCGGCGATTTCGTCCGCAGCCCCTTCGCCCATGCGCGGATCAAAGCGATCCGCAAGGACGCCGCGCTCGCTCTGCCCGGCGTCAAGGCGGTGCTGACGGCCGCGGACCTGATTCCGCTCAATCTGCATTACATGCCGACATTGGCGGGCGACGTTCAGGCGGTGCTCGCGCATGAGAAGGTGCTGTTCCAGAACCAGGAAGTCGTCTTTGTCATCGCCACCGACCGCTACATCGCCGCCGATGCCGTCGAGCTGATCGAGGTCGATTACGAGGAGCTGCCCCCGCTCGTCGATCCGATGAAGTCGATGGCGCCGGACGCGCCGGTCCTGCGCGAGGACATCAAGGACAAGACCGACGGCGCGCACGGGGCCGCGCAAGCACTACAACCATATCTTCAGCTGGGGCGTGGGCGACAAGGCGGCAACCGACGCGGCTTTCGCCAGCGCGCCCGTCACCGTGAAGGAGCTGATCTCCTATCAGCGCTGCCATCCCTGCCCGATGGAGACCTGCGCCTGCGTCGCCTCGATGGACAAGATCAGGGGCGAGCTGACACTGTGGGGCACCTTCCAGGCGCCGCATGTGGTGCGCACGGTCGCCTCGCTGATCGCAGGCATCCCGGAGCACAAGATCCGGGTGATCTCGCCCGACATCGGCGGCGGCTTCGGCAACAAGGTCGGCGTCTATCCGGGCTATGTAATGAGCGTGGTCGGCTCGATCGTGCTCGGCGTGCCGGTGAAATGGGTGGAGGACCGCATCGAGAACCTCTCCGCCACGGCTTTTGCGCGCGACTATCATATGACCGGCGAGCTGGCGGCGACGGCCGACGGCAAGATCACCGGCCTGCGCGCCCATGTCATCGCCGATCACGGCGCCTTCGATGCCTGTGCAGACCCGACCAAATTCCCGGCGGGCCTGTTCCACATCTGCACCGGCTCCTACGACATCCCCGTAGCGCATGTGGAGGTGGACGGCGTCTATACCAACAAGGCGCCCGGCGGCGTCGCCTATCGCTGTTCGTTCCGGGTGACGGAAGCGGCGTACATGATCGAGCGCCTGGTCGATATCCTGGCGCAAAAGCTGAATATGGACCCGGCCGCGGTCCGGCTGAAGAACTTCATTCAGCCATCGCAGTTCCCGTATAAATCGGCCTTGGGGTGGGAATACGATAGCGGCAACTATCCGGCCGCGCTGCGCAAGGTGGGCGAAGCCGTCGAGTACGACGCCTTGCGCGCCGAGCAGGCGAGAATGCTCGCGGACTTCAAGGCCGGCAAGAGCCGCAAGCTGCTCGGCATCGGCGTCTCCTTCTTCACCGAGATCGTCGGCGCGGGACCATCGAAGAATTGCGACATTCTCGGCATCGGCATGTTCGACAGCTGCGAGATCCGCGTGCATCCGACCGGCTCGGCGATCGCCCGCCTCGGCACCAAGAGCCAGGGCCAGGGCCACGAGACGACCTATGCGCAGATCCTGTCGACCGAGACCGGCATCCCCGCCGAAATGATCACCATCGAGGAGGGCGACACCGACACCGCGCCTTACGGCCTCGGCACTTACGGCTCGCGCTCGACGCCGGTTGCAGGTGCCGCCTGCGCGCAGGCTGGACGCAAGATCCGGCAGAAGGCGCAGATGATCGCGGCGCATCTTCTTGAGGTTCACCACGACGATCTCGAATGGGACGTGGACGGATTTCAGGTCAAGGGCCTGCCAGAAAAACGCAAATCGATGAAGGAGCTTGCTGGGCGGCCTACAACAATGTGCCGCCGGGCATGGAGATGGGACTGGAGGCGGTCGACTATTACGATCCGCCGAATTTCACCTTTCCATTCGGCGCCTATATCTGCGTCGCCGAAATCGACGTCGACACCGGCGAGACCAAGATCCGCCGCTTCTATGCGCTCGACGATTGCGGCACGCGGATCAATCCGATGATCATCGAAGGCCAGGTGCATGGCGGGCTGACCGAAGCCTTCGGCATCGCCATGGGCCAGATCATCGATTATGACGAGATCGGCAATGTCCGCAATGCCAGCCTCATGGATTATTTCCTCCCGACCGCCGTCGAGACGCCGGTCTGGGAAACCGACTACACCGAGACGCCAGCGCCGCACCACCCGATCGGGGCGAAGGGCGTGGGCGAGAGCCCGAATGTCGGCGGCGTGCCGGCCTTCTCTAATGCGGTAAATGACGCTTTTGCCAAGCTTGGCGGCGTGCATCTGCAAATGCCGCATACCGCGCCGCGCGTCTGGTCCTATGCTAAAAAGCTGGGCTTGGTTGCATAGAGCCGGGACGCGCAAGCTCCTCCGGCCCAGTGCGCCAAAATACCGGGTCGGAGGAGTGTCATTCTAGCTATACCCGCAGGTCGCTGTTGATGAAGACGCCGCCCGATATTCAAGCCGCGCTCGAACGCGTCGGCTATATCGCGGATAGCGGGCTGGCTACGGCACTGGCGATGATGCGGCTGCTCGGACGGCCGTTGCTTGTCGAGGGCGAGGCCGGTGTCGGCAAGACCGAACTGGCCAAAGCGCTGGCGGACGCCTCGGGCCGGCGCCTGATCCGGCTGCAATGCTATGAGGGGCTCGATGCTTCGAGCGCCGTCTATGAGTGGAACTACCAGCGCCAGATCCTGGCGATCCGCGTGCTCGAAGGCGAGGCGGCGAGCACGGAGGCCAAGGAAAGCCACATCTTCTCGGAAAGCTTCCTGTTGAAGCGCCCGCTGCTGGAAGCCATCACCCAAGCCGAGCCGCCGGTGCTGCTGATCGACGAGATCGACCGGGCCGACGAGGAATTCGAAGCCTATCTGCTTGAGGTCCTCGCCGATTACCAGATCACCATCCCCGAATTCGGCACCATCCGCGCGACGAGCATCCCGCAAGTCGTCCTGACGTCCAATGCCACCCGCGAGCTGTCCGGGGCGCTGCGCCGCCGCTGCCTCTATCATTATGTCGAGTTTCCGGGCGCCGCGACCGAGCTGCGGATCATCGAGACGCGCTTTCCGGGCATATCCGTGGCCCTCGCCGGCCAGATCGCGCAGTTCGTGCAGCGCCTTCGCGCCGAGGATTTGCGCAGGAAGCCCGGCGTCGCCGAGACGCTGGATTGGGTGGCGGCGCTCGTCGGCCTCGACATCACGGCGCTCCAGGATAATCCCGAAACCATTCACCAGACGCTGCTCTGCCTCTTGAAGACGCAGGGAAGACCGCGAGGCGATCCCGTTGCAGGTTTTCGAGCGGCTCGCAGGAACGGCGGCATGAAAGAGGGTGCGCTTGGATGATGCGCTCATCGATCACCCGGATGTCGCCCCGGCCGTCAGAGCCGGGGCCCATTGGCTTCACCACCAAGCACGAGCTTGCGGAAAGGTGGATTGGATCCCGGCTCGCGCCTGCGGCGCGTCCGGGACGACGCGGAGTGTCGAAGCAGCCTTTCGCAAAGATCTCCTCTGGGAGACGAGACCGTCTGTGCCGCGGCAATGCGCTTGCGACTAAAGCAACCGGTTTGGGGAGGCACGAATGGCTGCCCTCGACCTCATGACGGAAAGCGCCGCGTCCCTGCTCGAAGCGCAGATGACCCGCTTTGCCCGGCTGCTGCATGACAACGCCTTCCCGGTCGGCATTTCCGAGATCACGGACGCTCTGACGGCGCTCGGCGCGATCGATCGCGACCAACATCCGGCAGGTCCGCCATACGCTGCGCACGCTGTTCGCCTCGACCAAACGCGACTGGCGGCGGTTCGACGAGATTTTCGATGCCTTCTGGCTTGGCCGTGCCCGCAAGCGGCGCTCGGTCATCAAAGAGAAGGGCGGCGCGCCGTCCGGCCCCGCGCAAGAGCGTGGCGCAGGGGCGGGGAAAGCCGGCACGCTGGCCGATTATTTCGACTGGGGCGCAAATGCCAATGACAACGAGGCCATTGCCGCCGGGCGCACCGCCGGCGCCTCATCGATCGAGAGCCTCGCCAAGGCCGATTTCCGCCAGGTCACCGATCCGGAACAGCTCGAACGCCTGCACGCCCTCGCCGAAGCCTGGGCAGCGCGCATCCGCTATCGGCTGTCGCGGCGGCGCCGCATCACCAGACGCGGCACGCGGCCCGTCTTGCGCCGGACGTTCCAGCGCTCGGTCTCGACCGGCGGCATGCCGCTAAAACTCTATCGCAGCCGCCGCAAGCCGAAACCGTTCAGCATCGTGATTTTCGTCGATGTCTCCGGCTCGATGGACCTCTATTCGCTGTTCTTCACCCGCTTCGTCCACGCGCTCACCGCCCATTTCGCCAGGACCGAAGCCTTCATCTTTCATACTCAGCTCGTGCAGATCACCCGACACTCAAAACCGCCGATCCGATGAAGCTGATGGAGAAAATGGCGCTGATCAGCCAGGGCTGGTCCGGCGGCACGCGCATCGGGGAGGCGCTCGCCGCGTTCAATGACCGCTATGCAAGCGCGATCATGAATTCGCGGACGCTTGCGATCATCGTCAGCGACGGCTTCGATACCGGGCCGGCCGGCCAGCTCGCCGCCGAGCTGGCCACGCCTGAAGCGCCGGACCAAGCGCTTAGTCTGGCTGAACCCGCTCTTGGGCCGGGCGTCTTATGAGCCGCGCGCCGCCGCCATGGCCGCCGCCCTGCCCTATCTCGATCTGTTTGCCCCCGCGCATAATCTCGAAAGCCTCGCCGCTCTCGAAGAGGAATTGGCGCGCCTCTAGACCCCGATCGGATAGGATGAAAACGCACGTGGCCAAATATAAGCCGTCATCCCCGCGGAGGCGGGGATCCAGTAAACACTTAGGATCGCTGTAGAATACTGGATTCCCGCTTTCGCGGGAATGACGCCGGAGAGTACTGCCAGACAGCGTCAAATATTTCCAGCTAAAGTGATCCTCCAACCACCCGAACGCCCATGACGCCCGACCCGAATGACATCGTGGAACGCTATTGCCGGAACTGGGACGGCCTGACGCCCTATGCCCGCGCCACCGTCGTGCACACCAATGGCGCCACCGCTGCCAAGGCCGGCGCCAAGGCGATCGTCACCTCTGACGGCGAGCTGATCGGCTGGATCGGCGGCGGCTGTCTGCGCGGGGCGGTGCTGCGCGCCGCGCGGCAGGCGATGGATACGGCCGAGCCGCGGCTCATCCGCGTGCGGCCGAAAGAGCAGATCACCGCGCCGAAGGACCCGGACGGCGTCGAATTGCATGCGAATGGCTGCCCAGGCAAGGGCAAGGCCGATGTCTTCATCGAGCCGGTCATGCCGAAACCGCCGCTCGTCGTCATCGGCACGACCCATATTGCGCGCGCCCTCAACGATCTCGCCTCCAGCCTGAGCGTCGAGCTGATTGCGATTGGCGGGGACAGTGAGGAGGCCCAGCTATCGGCATTGGCGGAGCGGCCGGGGCTCGACCATGGCTCCATCATCGTGGCGACGCAAGGCACGCGGGACTATGCCGCGCTGAAGTCGGCCCTCGCGACCGATGCGCCCTATATCGCTTTCATCTCCAGCCGGACCAAGGCAAAGCCATGCGCGACCGGCTCGCGGCGGACGGCGTGTCCGAGGCCTTGCTCGCCCGTCTGCGCGCGCCTGCCGGGCTGAATATCGGCGCGAAAACGCCAGCGGAAATCGCCATCTCCATCCTTGCCGAAATCATCAGCCTGCGTCAGGCTGCGGCCAAGGAAAGCGGGCCATGAGCGAGAGAACAACGCATACGGGCGCGGAGCTGAAGGTCGCGGCAGTTCTGCTCGCCGCCGGGCTGTCCAGGCGCATGGGCGAGCGGAATAAGCTGCTCGTGGAGATCGGCGGCGAGCCGCTGGTGCGGCGCACGGCGCGTCGTTTTCTGGCGGCCGGCGTGGATGTCTATGCCGTCATCGGCCATGAGGCCGAGGCCGTGCGGGCCGCCTTGGCCGGCCTGCCGCTGAGCTTTGTCGAGAACCCGAACTTTGCCGAAGGTAGGGCGAGTTCGGCGCGCGCCGGTGTCGACGCCGTGCCCAGGGGTTACGACGTGATGCTGGTGTCGCCCGCCGATTTGCCCTTGCTGACACCTGCCGACATCGAGGATCTGCTCCGCGCCTTTGCGATGAGCGGCCGCGGCCGCATTCTCATTCCTTTTTTTGGCGATCAGCGCGCCAATCCCGTCGTCTTTCCCGCCCGGCTGATCGCCGAAATGCGCGCCAGAGGCCGCAATGTCGCCTGCCGCAAATTCATCGATGCCAACCCGCAGCTCACGCAGCGTTACGAAGCGCGAACGATCATTTCGTCACCGATATCGATACGCCGGAGGATCTGTGGGCCTTTCGCGCCAGCGATCGGCCCTGAACAGCGCAACCCGCGTCACAAATCCTCCCCTCCCGTGAGGCTTGCAAATTCTGCCCCATCACGCGAGCATGAGCCCAGAGCCAAAAAAGCAAAAATACGAATGGGAGAGAAGCGCCATGTGTCAGATCTTTGCGGGCCAGCCGCCTTCGAACTATGAATCCGAGAAACGCTCGGTCCGTCTCGGCGGCTATTCGACCAGCATTCAACTTGAAAAAATCTTCTGGCAGATCCTGGAGGAGATCGCCGCGCGGGAAAATCTCAGCCTGGCGAAATTCATCGGCAAGCTGCATGACGAAGTCATTGCCGCCCATGGCGAAGCCCGTAACTTCGCCTCGCTGCTGCGCTGCTGCTGCCTGATCTATCTCGACCGGCAGAATCCGCAGGAGAGCCGACGCTTCCGCATTCCGAGCGGCACTCCGGTGCTTGCGGCGGCGGAATAGCGCCGTAGCAGGGGACTACCACCACGGCGCGCGTCATTGGCCTATCCTAAGCCGATGATCGGGCAATTTCCGCTTGCGACAGCGCGCAAAGCGACCGCGCGAGGCTTACCTCTCTTCGCCTCCGCCACGCTGCTTGCGGGCCTCGCCTCTCAGCCGACACTGGCGCAAGAAACCCCCGAAGCCCAGTTCAAGAAAACGTGCTGGGGCTGCCACAGCGTCGACCCGAACGCCGGCCCGCGCCAAGGACCGAACCTGCACGGCGTCTACGGCCGCGCCTCGGGTCAGATCGCCGGCTATAAATATTCCGACGCGCTTGCCGGCGCTCACCTGACCTGGGACGAAGCGACGCTCGACCGCTGGCTGACCAATCCGGCCGTGCTCGTGCCCGGCACGGTGATGATGTATCGGCAGGCGGACCCGGAAAAGCGCAAGCTGATCATCAGCTATCTCAAATCCTTGGGTGCGTCCGGCGAGGGCCAAACTCAAGGAAGCGCGGCAGCGTCCAAATAGCGAGGGAGACGAGCCGATGGCGAAAGCCATTCATATGATGATCAGGGTGCTCGACGAGCAGCGCTCTGTCGATTTCTACGCCCGAGCCTTCGATCTGCCGATCGCCGACCGCTTCGTCTTCGACGGCTTCACGCTGATCTATCTGCGGAGCGGGCAAGCCGATTTCGAGGTCGAGCTGACCGTCAATCACGGCCGCACCGAGCCTTACACGCACGGCACCGGCTATGGCCATATCGCCTTTGCCGTCGACGATCTCGAAGCCGAGCACGCCCGGATGAAGGCGGGCGGCATCAATCCCGGCGACATCAAGGAATTCCACCGCGACGGCGCGCTGATGGCAAAATTCTTCTTCGTGCAGGACCCCGACGGCTACAAGATCGAGGTTCTTCAAAAACATGGCCGGTACCGCTGAGAGGCGGACCGCTCAAATCGGGGCGGACGGCTCAGCCGGGCCCGTCCTATCGCTAGGGAGGAATGAAAATGCGGGTTGTCGATAAAAGAACGAAACTCTCCCGCCGCGCCTTTTTGAAAGAGAGCGGCGCGGCCACCGTCGGCCTGGTCGCGCTCTCGGTCGGTGTCGGCATGATCGCCAGCCCCGACGGCGCCTGGGCGATGTCGGTGAAAAACCTCAAGCCCGAGACCATGCAGACTCTGATCCAGATGGCGCGGGACATCTATCCGCACGACCATCTGGGCGACAAATATTACGCGCTCGCCGTCGCCTCCTATGACGATAAGGCCGGGTCGGACGCCGCCGTCAAGGCGATGGTCGAGGACGGCATCGCCTCGCTCGACGCCATCGCGGCGGCCCAGCATGGCGGGCGCTATGTCAGCGTCGGCTGGGAAGCGGACCGGGTCGCGATCCTGAAGCAGATCGAGCAGGGCAAGTTCTTCCAGACCGTTCGCGGCGGCCTCGTCACCAGCCTCTACAACAACCACGATGTCTGGCCGAAATTCGGCTATGAGGGCGCCTCCGCCGACAAGGGCGGCTACATCCACCGCGGCTTCGACGACATCGACTGGATCTGAACGCCCCAGCTTTGGGAGGAAACAACAATGGCAGCCCATTATGATTTGAATGACGACAAGGTCGTCGTGATCATCGGCTCAGGCGCGGGCGGCGGAACGCTCGGCAATGAGCTGGCGCAAAAAGGCATCGACGTGGTCATCCTCGAAGCCGGCGGACGGCACGAGATCGAGGACTTCGTCAACGACGAATGGGCCAGCTTCAGCCAGCTCGCCTGGGTGGACCCGCGCACCACCTCCGGCAGCTGGCGCGTGCACCGCGACTTCCCCGGCCTGCCGGCCTGGATCGTCAAGGCGGTCGGCGGCTCGACCGTGCATTGGGCCGGCGCCTCTCTGCGCCTGCAGGAGCACGAATTCAAGGCGCGCACCACCTATGGCGACATCCCCGGCGCCAGTCTGCTCGACTGGCCGATCACGCTGAAGGAGATGGAGCCGTACTACGCCAAGGCCGAGGACAAGATGGGCGTGACGCGCACCAACGGCATTCCGGGCCTGCCCGGCAACAACAATTTCAAGGTGATGAAGGCCGGCGCCGACAAGGTGGGCTACAAGATCTGCCATACCGGGCGCATGGCGATCAATTCGCAGCCGCGCGACGGCCGCGGCTCCTGCCAGCAGATCGGCTTCTGCTTCCAGGGCTGCAAGTCGGGCGCCAAATGGTCGACGCTCTATACCGAGATCCCCAAGGGCGAGGACACCGGCAAGCTGGAAGTGAGGCCGAATAGCCAGGTGCTGAAGATCGAGCATGACGCGAAAGGCAAGGTCACCGGCGTCGTCTATGCCGACAAGGAGGGCAAGCAGCTCAGGCAGAAGGCGCGCGCCGTCTGCGTGGCGGGCAATTCGATCGAGTCGCCGCGGCTATTGCTCAACTCGGCCTCCTCGATGTTCCCGGACGGGCTGGCCAATTCCTCCGGCCAGGTCGGCAAGAACTACATGCGGCACATGACCGGCTCCGTCTACGGCATCTTCGAGAACCCGGTGCACATGTATCGCGGCACCACCATGGCCGGCATCATCCAGGACGAGGCCGAGAACAATCCCAAGCGCGGCTTCGTCGGCGGCTATGAGTTCGAGACCCTGTCGCTCGGCCTGCCCTTCATGGCGGCGTTCCTCGATCCGGGCGCCTGGGGCCGCTCCTTCACCTCGGCGATGGACCGCTATGACCATATGGCCGGCATGTGGATCGTCGGCGAGGACATGCCGAGCGAGGCGAACGCCGTCACCCTGCATCCGACCCAGAAGGACAAATACGGTCTGCCGATCCCGAATGTGAATTTCGACGATCACCCCAACGACATCGCCATGCGCAGCCACGCCTACAAGCAGGGCAGCGCGGTTTACGAGGCGGTCGGCGCGGTGCGGACTTTTCCGACCCCGCCCTATCCGTCGACGCATAATCTCGGCACCAACCGGATGAGCGAAAAACCGCGCGACGGCGTGGTGAACAAGCACGGCCAGACCCACGACATCGCCAATCTGTTCGTCTCCGACGGCAGCCAGTTCACCACCGGCGGCGCCGAGAACCCCACGCTGACCATCGTCACCCTGGCGATCCGGCAGGCGGATTATATTGCGGAGCAGATGAAGAAGGGGGAGATTTAGGGCGGGAGAGCCGCCGATCATCCAATCGGCGGTGCCCTCGCTGTTGGAATCAGAAATATGGCACGCCGTCGTCCCGGACGGCCGTCAGGCCGGGCCGGGACCCATTGGCGTATCCGCGAATTCATCATATTCCGTACGGCTAATGGTCCCCGGCTCTGACGGCCGGGGCGACGCTGAGAGAGCAGCGGCGGCGATCATTGCGTCCGCAGTTCCTATCGCGTAAAATTTACGGCTTACGCGCTGAGTTATTCATATTTCGAAACTTTATGCCAAATCATGCTGTTTCCTCCCGAAACCAACGACAAACTTGCCGGGCAATGGGACCAGCTAATCAAGCTGCGCGCCGAAGCCACCAATGGCTGGTGTACTGAATGGGACGCGCCACTCGCTGAATTCGAGAGCCATCACGCCCTCGCGCGGGAAAAGGATACGCCGGAAACCTGGCGCGCGGTCGCTGTCGCCGGGCGCAAGCTGCGCGAGGCCATGCGCGACCATCGTTTCGATCCCGACTACCACCCGCCCTATTTTGAGAAGCTGACCGATTTTACCGATGCGATCGAAGCGACGTTGGAAGCGGCGGGCCATATTCCGGCCAACGTCATCCCGCCCGAGCGGGACGAACTGATCGAGCGCATTACTCGGCTCGAAAAGCAGGTTGATGAGGAAACGCGCCGCACCGTGCTCGAAAAGCCATTGCGAGAGCAGCTGGATCGAGTTGCCGAGGATCTGGCAAAGTCGAAACGCACGCTCATCAAAATCGATCATTTCAATGTCGTCAATATCGACCCAGCATCGATCGTCGCGCTTATCCGCGATGCGCTCGAAGCGCTGAAGCACGGCGTCGATCTGCTGACGGATAAGAGATTCACTGAAGGGCTCCGCAAACAGGCTTTGGCCGCATGGCTGAGTGCCAAGCGTCTAGTAAGAGCGATCCGGCGGCGTTTTGCCGATCTCAAATTTCCGTGGAAACAAGAGGAGATTTTTAGGGAATTCGAAGGACCTGAGCCTGACTTACATTTGCCGCATACGACGATGCTGCCCAGTTTTCGAAGTCATCGTGCGTGATGGCAAAAAAGATAGGGATGAGTGGCGTGTTCCCGGCGAGCGGGTACCATTTCAGGATCGCTGGGAGCAGGACAGCAAACTTTTCTTCGGCCCGAAGATGGTGGTAATTCCCGCCGGATCGTTTTTAATGGGATCACCTGAAAACGACAAAGATCGTCTTGGTTCGGAAAGCCCTCAGCATCGCGCCACAATTCCCAAGCCATTTGCGGTGGGGTGCTATCCGGTAACTTTTGAGGAATACGCTGTGTTCGCGAGACCGCCGGGTCTGTTACCCCGCGGCAGTTATGAGGAGCGTTTGAAACACGCGATTGTCAGCCCATTCTGGAACGAGGCTAAGGCTTATACGATTTGGCTAAATTCGGTAACCGGGAACAAAGGCTACCGGCTGCTTTCCGAAGCAGAATGGGAATACTGCTGCCGCGCCGGAACGCAAACGCGGTATTTTTTTGGTGATCGGATCAGGATACACGAAGCAAATGTTCGTAGTTCCAGAGTGATACCGGCGTTGGGAGCGACGCCGGTCGGATCGTATCCCCCCAATGCATTCGGCCTCTTTGATATGCACGGCAACGTGTGGGAATGGGTCGAAGATTCGTGGCATGAAAGCTATCAAGGCAAGCCAAAAGATCTAAACGATACGGGGGGACCTTGGGCGACACCTGAGAGCAGCAGACATGTCCTTCGAGGTGGGTCTTGGAGCAACCTACGCGCGGATGCCCGTTCGGCCCGCCGGATTTTTGCTGACGTCACTGAACGCTATAACAATATTGGGTTCCGCGTCGCTCGAGCGCTTATCCCTTGAATGCGCAGCATTCGATCCCTGTCATCTGCAATGGCGTCGTCCCGGAAATGCCGCAGGCATTGTCGGGGACCTATTGGCTTTCCGCGGATTCTTCGCTAAGAGGCGAAGCGAGTGGACCCCGGACAAGTGCTTCGCACTTTCCGGGGCGACGAATGATCGGAAGCCGTTTCTCAACTTAGCAGATCCTCATAGAGATCGTGCCAATCAGGGTTGTCCGCTTCGATCAGCCGGATCTTCCATGAACGCTGCCATTTCTTCAGCCGCTTTTCCCGCGCGATGGCTTCCGCGGCAGTTGCGAAGGTCTGAACGCCGACCAGCCGGAACAGACGATGTTGCCAAATTAGACCCCTGACCGCTGCGGTGTAAGGCAACGCGGACCACCAAGTCGTTGGTAACGCCCGTATAGAGGGTGCCGCGTTTTCGGTTGGTGAGGATGTAGACGTGGAACATGAGCGGATGGGCTTTGAGAGGACAGCCCGGCAGTCTGGGCCACGGAGCGCCGCTGGCGAATACGGAACATTCCTGCCCTCCGCGTCGCCCCGGAGGCGCCAAGGGCGTCGTCCGGGGCCCAATAGCGTCTCAGCAATTTCGTGCCGTGAAGTTGGGCCAATGGGCCCCGGCTCTTACGGCCGGGGCGACGCCGAGAGAGCAGCGGCGATCAATGATCCGTTCAGCATATTTCCAATCACAGTGGCAAAGTTGTCCCCGCGCTCTGGCGCGCCCCTATACTCGCGCCCGTCGCTTCCCCTAAGGGGCGCCGGGCTTAAGACCGACTTCTGTTCTGGGGGGATGCGATTGCGGTGCCTGGGAAATCCGCGCGGGATGGCCAAGTCGAGGGACAGGCTGGCCGGGCGGTGGGGTAACGGCCCATAACCAGGGGTTTAACGGTGCGGCCCACCTGCGCTGGGATGCGCAGGTCTTCCACAGGTTCGACCCGTGCAGGCAACGGGCCGGAAAGTCACTGCCCCGCCGTCCGCCTCTAACAAGAGGTCCACGGCGCTGCCGCCGGCATCGCGCCATGTCCTTTGGCTGGAGGGCTGGCGGTCATCGATGCCGGCGGCGCGGAAATGGAGCGGCTTTCAGCCACGGCTCGGCCGGAAGATACACGGGGCGCGCCAGGTTCGGTAAGAGAGCGGACCGGAGCCATAATATCGCCGCGCGTGGGCAGCCGTCAGGCTGAACACTAAACATACGGACCAGCCTCACGGCTGCCCGCGCCGCCCCTATGGGGGGCGGAATGAGAGTACCGCCAAGCCTCGCGGGCCAGCCCCGGCGGGCCATTTTCTGCTGCGCGCCGGAACGGACTGGATACCCGCTTGCGCGGGCATGACGCAGAAGGTGGTGGTGGCGCGGAGATTGATTTTGGGCGCAGCGTCGCAGCACACGCTCCGTCGCCCCGGCCGTGAGCGCCGGGGCCTAATCGCGTCGCGACCTGGCAACGACATTGCAGACAGGCCAATAGGCCCCGGGTCTCGCTGCGCTCGCCCGGGGCGACGAAAGAGCGGAGAGTTGCGAGGAGTTTGGTGTTGGACGATGGGCATCGTAATGCTGGCTCCGTAGGATGGGTTGAGCGCGAGCGAAACCCACCTCATCGCCAATTTTGATGGGTTTCGCGCGGCTCAACCCACCCTACGCCATGACGACGCCGTGAAAATGTGTTCCCGGGTCTCGCTGCGCTCGCCCGCCCCGGCGCCGGATCAAGTCCGGGGCAAGCCTGCGAGCCGGGGCCCGGTGATGACCCCGGATCGCCCATTCCGGCGCCTGCCCCGGACGGCGCGAAGCGACGAGCCGGGGTCCGGGGAGACGAATGCGGTGAGGCCAGGCGAGGGCATCGGTGTTGGGTGCAACCTCGTAGGCATCGTCGCCGGATTTAATCCGACAACTCTCAGGAGACAAGGCGGCGACAGCGTCACCCGAGCGCGAAGATCGCCACCCAGACGGACAGCGCAATGCCGCAGATCAGCGTATAGGCGCCGTTCCATTTCAGCCCGACGCGCCAGGGGCTTACCCTTGCGATGGCGCCGACAAGCAGCGTCGTCGCCGTGTAAGGCGAGCTTGCCCCGCCAAGCGCCCAGCCGGCGGTCAGCGCGACGATCATTGCGGTCGGCGTGACGCCCATATCGGCCGCGCTGGGCAGCAGGGGCGCCATCAGCGAAACCGAGAGGATCGGGTTCATGCCGATAAGCCCGTTCAGCGGAATGACCCAAACCAGTGCGATCAGGATCAGCCAGCCGGGCAACGCGGTCAGATCGAATCCCGATGCGCCCACCACCGGGGAGAGGAGGCGCGAGCCGATCGTGCCGATGAAGCCCGCCATCACCAGCAGGATGAGTTCGGAGCGGTAGACGTGAAGCTTGGCGACGTAGGCGGAGGCACGGCTTGCGGCCTGCTTGAGCGGCCCGCGGCCTTGGTTCTGCATCGCCACCCAGCCGAGCGCGATCAGCGGCACGGCCAGCATGACCACGCCGACGGCGCGAACTCCGGTCACGATATGCAGGCCGCCGATAATCGTCACCAGGATCGCCAGCAGCACCAGCATCGGCAGGATGCTCGCCCAGGAGCCGGAGGGGCTGGCGCGCGGCGGCCTCGGGGTCGAAAGGCGCGGCTTGAAGATCGTGTCCAGCGCCCAGCCGATCCCGGCGAGCAGCAGCGAGCTGACCAGGCAAGGGGCGATGGCCTTCGCCCAGCTGGCGCCGGGCACGAGCGCCGTCGAGATGGCGATGGAGAAAGACAGCGGCGACCAGGCCAGCGTCGAAACGAAGCCACGCTGGATGGCGAGCAGCATCCGCCTGATGCGGTGACCGCGGATCTCCAGATTTGGCTCGCGTTGCGCACTCGCTTCGGCAAGCGTGCCGAGCAGCGAGATGGCGCCATAGTTGAGCACGAGCGAGAAGAGATGACCGCCAATAGTCAGCGCCAGATAGCGGCGGCCGGGCCGCTGCTCGGCCAGGAACCGGCCGCAGGTTTCGACCGAAGGCGAGGTTGCCGAGGCATCGCGCAGGCAAGCAAGGGCGGTAAAGAATGCGGCAATGAAGGCGGAGGTGGCGAGGCCCGCCTCGGTGATCGCCCGCCAGTCGGAGCGCGTCGCGAGCGCGGCGAGGAAGAGGGCGACGCCGGCGAAGACGAAGACCCGGCGCGACCAGGCGACGCGGGGCGTCGCGAGGATCAGGAAAATGATGATGCCCAGCGCGGCGACATAAGCGAAGATCCGCGCGCCATGCCATTCCACCAGCATGGCAAAGAACGTCGTCGCGATCAGGGTGGTGCCGGTAAGACGGTCGATCATTCGGAGGCTGTGACGGCAGGATCAGGAATTTGACGGAGGAGCGAAAATATCGGACGGACACGCCTGAAGGTGATCATGCTTGTGGCCGCGGCGGGCTTGGTGTCAAGCCGCGCCTGTATTTGCTCCCGCAGTTGATCAGGCCGCCGATGCCGACTCGGCGCGGAATGCGCGCCCATCGCCGCGGCAGATCGCGCGTACCACATCCCGGCCCATCGCAGCGACCAAGGGGACGCCGCCCACCCCAGCCCACTGCCCGACCATGTAGAAATTCTTCAGCCCCGGCAGTGTCTGGCTCAGCCGCCAGCCCGTGAACAGCGTCCGCGCCATGGCGCTTGCAGGCGAACGGTAGCCGTGGCCATTGCCGGTGATCCGCAGCGTGGTGATCGGTGTCGCAACGTCGACGACCTCAATCTGCTGCCGAAGCCCAGGAAAGCGCTTCTCAAGCAAACCGATCACGCTTTCGGCGAGGCGCTGCTTTTCCTCACCATAGCGCTCCGGCGTCCGCGAAAGCTCCTGCCAGTATTTATAGCTCGTGCCGAGGACGACCTTCAGGGCCGACTTGCCGGGGGGCGCAAGGCTCGCGTCGAAGGCGAAGGGCTCAACATAAAGGCGCTGCCGCACCTCCCCCGCGATTGTCACGGGCGCCTCGAGAGGCAGCACGATCGCATGCGGCTCAGCAGGCAGCGCACGGGCGACGCCGAGTGAGACATGGATGCCCATCTCGATGCGATCCTCCGGCGCGCTGTAATATGACCGGATCGCGCGGTTGAGATACCGGCCGCCCAGCATCTCGAAAATCGTGTTGTAGCCATTGGCGTTGGAGACGATGATGTCGGCGCGTTCCTCCGAGCCGTCGCCGAGCTTGACGCCGACGGCACAGTCGTTCTCCACCAAGATCGATTGCACGCGCGTTTGATAGCGGATCTCGCCGCCCAGTTCGCGGAACCGCCGCTCGATGGTCCGGGCAAAGACGAGCGAGCCACCGGTGGGCCAGCCCAGATCACCGACGTGCAGGCGGCCGAGGAAGGAGAGCAGGAACAGCATCGGCGAACCGGGCCAGTCATAGACAAGGCTCGGGAAGGCACGACGCAGGAACGGATCGCTGAAGCGCTGCGCGAACTGCTCCAGCGTCAGCCGGCCATATCTGAGCAGGATGGGCAGGATGGCGAGCCCCCGAATGCGCTCGCGCAGACCTGCGGCGGCGAGACCCAAAAGATCGAAATGGACGAACCGGCGGGCGGCGCCGATCAGCTCATCGATTACGGCACGGTCAGCCGGCGCGAGCTGCATCAGATGTGCCTCAAGGCGGTCGAGATTTGTGTAGACGATCAGCGGTTCGCCATTAGGCCGCTCCACGCGCACCAGCTCGTCATAGGCGTGCATGGCAATCGCCGGCACTACGCCGAGCTCGCGCCACAGGCCCTGGAACGCGCTGTCCGGGCTCGTCCCTGCAAGGTTATGGATACAGCCATCGAATGTGTAGCCGTCCCTCGTCCAGGAGGTGCAGACCCCGCCGGGCGCGGTATGCTTCTCCAGGATTTTCGCCCGGTATCCATTCATCTGAGCGTAGCAGCCGGTCGAGAGGCCGCCGATCCCGGCGCCGATGATCAGAATGGATCGGTCGTTCATCGCCTGATCGCCTTTCATCTCGCGAGAGCCTCATCGGAGGCCGCCGGCGATGAGAAGCCCCGGCAGCGGGCTCTTGTTTTCTTTGAGGCGCCCCGGCATCGCGACGCCATAGATCGAACGGTCGCTCGAGCAAGCCAAAGCACCCGGCATCAGGCTTGCAGACTGGCGTCTCGGAACAACTTCAAGAAAAAGGGCTTAGTCGCTGACATGCCGAGCGGCATTGACTTGCATCAAGGGCAGCATGCCGAAGGAGGCTGGCGGATTGGCTCGCGGGCAGCAGCGGCTGTGCTAAAAGCAGGCGTCATGTGTTTCCTCCGCCGGGAGGCGTCAGGTCCCTGCGCAGCGCGGGAGGCACTGTGACTTGATCAAATCAAAGATAAAATATTCCCGAGGAAACATGCGGATGGAGGTTGGTTATGACGCATTTGGCTGCCCCCGGATTCTTGCGGTGCTCGCGGCTTATCGTCGGGCTCGTCTGCGGCCTTGCCTTACACATGGGCTGGTCTTCCATCGCTGACGCGGACACCGCGTCGATTACCGGGAGCTGGCTGGTCGAGGACATTCAGGGCGGCGGCGTGACCGACTTGGCGCAGATCACGATCACCTTCGACCGCGAAAATCATGCCTTCGGTTCGAGCGGCTGCAACCGCTTCCGCGGCCCCTTCAAGCACGACGGCGAAACGATCGGCATCGGACCGCTCGCAGCGACGAAGAAGATGTGCGCGCCTGTGCTGATGGCGCGGGAGAAAAAATTCTTCTCCGCGATCGATAGTGTGCGCCGGTTTCAGCTCGCTGGCGACAGCTTGACGCTTTACGCCGGGGGAGGCACGGAGCTGCTCAAGCTCGCACGGATCAAAGGCAATCAGCCGAAATAGGTTGCGGCGATTGGCGCTGGCATCGCCGCGCCGTCGCCAATCAGAAATGCGATCCAGGCTGCTGCAGAAACGCCAGTTCCTCGGGCGTCGACGGCCGGCCGAGGATTGCGTTGCGATGCGGAAAGCGCGCGAAGCGCGCGATGATGTCCCGATGCCGGCGCATATAATCGAGCGGATCATCGAGGCCGAGCGCGGCGAACAGTACCACGCCCGATTCCTGATCCTCAAGGCATTCCGAATGCATGAACGGCATGTAGAGAATCCATTGCTCGTCCGGGCTTAACCCTTCATCGAACCCGCGTGCGGCGGCCCGTTTTGCGATGTCGAGCGCAAGCGGATCGGCGGCAAAGGCTTCGGGCGTATTCCGGTAAAGGTTGCGGGAGATCTGATCGAGCAGCACGATGAGCGCCAGCGCGCCCGCCGGATTTTCGCTCCAGTTGGCCAACGCGCCCGACTTGGCCTTCTCCAGCGCAGGCTCGAAGCGCTGCTTCAACTCGGCATCAAACGCGGCATCCGGCTCGAACCATCTTGCCTTCGCGCCTTCCGAGAACCAATAGCCGAGAATATCTGAGGGCTTTATCTCGTGGTCATCCGTCATCGCTTTTCTTTCGCCGCCGTGTGCGCCGCACTTTGCTAACGCCATGCTCAGTCTTCTCCCAATAATGGGGAGCGGTGACGAGCTGGTAAACCGCGCGGTAGGCGGCGGCGGAGACAAGAAGCCAGTAAAAGGGGATGAAGACGAGCTGCGGAATCAGCCGCCTGACCTGCCGCCCCTGCAATACGAAAAGGCCAAGCGCCAGCGAAGCGGCGTAGCCGGCGGCCAGATTGAAGAGCGCAATGGCCAGAACGTTGTAGCCGACGAGCGTCTCGGGACGGGCAAACAGCGTGCCCCGCGCCGCGTCATGGATGAACAACACATAGGACCAGGGGTGAACGAGCGCTGCGACGACGATCCCAGCGAAATGACCCTGAAAGGCAAGGAAGCCCCGCAGGCCCAGCTCGCGCAGGAGCCGTAGCGGCTGGCGCATATGCACACAGTAAGTTTGCATCCAGCCCTTTAGCCATCGCGTCCGCTGACGCAGCCAGTTGCCTGGCTGACATGCGGCCTCCTCATAGGTGGCCGAGTCGAGCACCTCGGCTCTGAGACCGGCTCGATAGATGCGCATGCCGAGATCGGCGTCCTCGGTGACGTTGTGGGCATCCCAGCCACCGAGCTGGCGCAGCATCCGCGTGCGGAAATGGTTGGACGTGCCGCCGAGCGGGACCGGCAGGCGCGCTTTGTCGAGCATCGGCAGGATACCGCCGAAAAGCGAGGCATATTCGATGGTGAACTGCTTGGCGAGCCAGTTCTCGAAGGCGTTGTCAAAGATCAGCCTGGCCTGCAGGCAGACGACCTCTTTCGCCGCCTTGCGGAAATGCGCCGCCGCCTTGCGGAGCTGGGCCGGATCGGGGCGGTCCTCGGCGTCGTAGATGACGAGATAGTCGCCGCTGGCAAATTGCAGGGCGTAATTGAGCGCGCGCGGTTTCGTGCGCGGCGCGCCGTCCGGGACGATGAGGATCTCGAAATAGCGCGGCAGCTTCAGCGCCCATGCGGCGGCAATCGTTTCCGCATCGACCTCTTCCAGAACGAATTTGATGTCGAGTTTGGCTGGCGGATAGTCGAGCGCCCGCAATGCAGCGGCCAGTTGCGGCAGGACGCGCGCCTCGCGGAACATCGCCACCAGCACCGTGTAGCGCGGCAGCTCGCTGTCGCGCAGGCGCCGGTAGGCCGTCCTGCGGGCGAAGGCGCGCCGGTAGAGCGTATGGACCGCAGCCGCCACGCGCAACGAAATCGTCACCAGAAACATCAGTGACAGCACAGCGCTGTAGACGCCAAGTGCCTCTCGCGGTGCGAAGATGACGGCGCCGAGGAAGAGGCCTGCCGTGATCGTCAGGAAGGCGACCTGCCAGCGGACGAGGCCGGTTGCGGCGCTGAAGCGGGGATTTCGCTGGCGCAAACCATGCGAGGCTCTTATTGCGAGCTGCGGGCCGTAAACTCTGGCGATCGCGGCCGTCAGAGCCCGGCGGCCGACAAGCGCCAGCCGGTCCTGCGCCGGACCGAGCGCGCCGGCGATCTCGGCGATACCCGCGGGCGAGACGCTCTCGGCATTGATGGCGACGGCGCGCGTCGGCTGCTCCAGCGGCACCGGCTGGCGGCTCGCGAGCAGCCGGTAAGGCTCCGGCACCGCCGGCCGTTGGCGCAGTAAAACGTCCTCGCAGGCCTGACGCGGCTCAAGCCCGCAGGCGAGAGCGACGGCGCGCTGATAGCTTTGCGCCGAAACCGCGCCGCTCGACAAGGCCGCCTCGCGAAGCGGCACGCCCCAGCGGATTGCAAGATGCCTGATGCGGTGCAAAATGGGCGCCGAAACGCCGGCAAGGGCAAGAAGGCTTTCGTCGTCCGCAAGGCTGGGCGTGCGGGCGCCGTTCCTGCCTCGCGGCAATGCGAGGGGGGCCGTTCGCCCGCCCGGGCCGAAACGCAAGGCGCCGCTGGCCGGCGGCTGATGACGCAGAACTGGAAAACTCATGCCGGAGTGCCCCGACGCCCGAGGAATATTCGCGATTTGATTGTATGAATCGGCGCGCGCAGCCAAAATACCGGCGACTGCCTAAGGGAATGACGCAAGAGGACGTGAGACGCTCATGAAACGCCGCGGAAACAGGGCACTCTCCTGGATGCAACTGGCGCTGCTGGCCGCCGCCGCGTGGTTTTTGCCGCTCGCTGTGGCCGAAAAACCGCTGGCGCAGGAGACGGCTCCGGCCCCCTCGCAATGGCGTGAGCAGACGATCGGCCCCAAGCCCGACTGGTCCTGGCTCGTCGTGCTGCGCTTCGTCACCGAGGCCGACTATCCGCCCTTCAACTATCGCGACGAGGACGGCACGCTGACCGGCTTCAATGTCGATCTGGCCAGAGCCATCTGCCGCGAATTGGATGTGACCTGCGAGGTCAATGCGGTTGACTGGGAAAAGCTCATCCCGACGCTGAAGGCGGATGAGGCCGACGCCATCATGGCCTCCCTCGCCATCACGCCGCAGACGCTGGAACAGGTCGATTTCACCGACAGCTATTACGCCACGCCGGCGAAATTCGTGGTCCGCAATGCCAGCAAGATCCAGGACGTGCGGCCGGAAGACCTCGACGGCTACAAGATCGGCGTCGTCAAGAACACCGCGCATGAAGCCTATCTGCGCCACTTCTTCTCCGGCTCCAAGATCGTCACCTTCGCCACGGATGAAGAGGCGCGCACCGCCCTGAAGCAGGAAAAGGTCGAGCTCCTGTTCGGCGACGCCATCAGCCTGATGTTCTGGCTCAACGGCGCCGAGTTGGAGGGCTGCTGCCAGTTCCGCGGGCGCGGCTTTCTCGAAGCCAAATATTTCGGCGAAGGCATCGGCATCGCCGTGGCCAAGGGCAATATCAAGCTGGAGGAAGTGCTGAATTATGCGCTTGCCCGCGTGCGCGCTTCCGGCCGGTTCGAAGAGCTGCTGCTGCGCTATTTCCCGCTGGCGATCTATTAGAGCCTTTCATATTTTGACGGAAGCGTATCCGGCGTTGGCGAAGTAGTTCTCACATTCGCCGGGTCGGATAGTTGCGACGAGCTGTCCGATGTGGCGCCAGGTATCCTCGATGGTGCGCTTTTGGGCTTGGCGCATCCAGTGTTTGACCTTAGCGAAAGCATTCTCGATTGGGTTGAGATCCGGCGAGTAAGGTGGCAGGAACCACAGCCTTGCGCCGACGGCTCGGATCATCTCTCGCACGGCGACTGACTTGTGACTGCCCAGATTGTCCATGACAACGATATCACCCGGCTTCAGAGCTGGCACCAGTTGTTGTTCCACATAGGCGCGGAAGCATGCACCGTTGATAGGGCCGTCGAAGACGCAAGGCGCTGCGAGACTGTCATGACGCAGCGCGCCCAGGAAAGTCAGAGTGCGCCAATGGCCATGCGGAGCAAAACCGCGCAGGCGTTTGCCCTTCGGCCCCCAGCCCCGCAGCGGTGCCATGTTGGTCTTGATCCACGTCTCATCGATGAAGACCAGCCGCTTGGAATCGAGAAATGGCTGCCAGGATCGCCAACGCTGTCGCCGCCGTGCGACGTCGGCACGGGCCTGCTCAAGGGCAAGTAGCGTTTTTTTTGAACCGCAATCCCTCGCGCCGCAGGAATAGCCACACCGCATTGTGCGAGACCGTCACGCCGCGTGCCGCTAACTCATCCTTTAACCCGTGCAGCGTCAGATGCGGCGTCTCGCTTATCCGTTCGGCGATGTAAGCGCGATGTGATTCCAGCACACGCTTGCGGTGGCCGCCCATCTTGCCAGGAGCAACCGAGCCGGTTGCCCGGTAACGCTGCGACCACTTCACTACCGACGAAACTGCAACGCCAAACCGCAACGCCACGCATCGGCAGCTCTCGCCGGCCAGAACCGCAGCCACGACGCGCTCACGCAGATCATTGGACAGAGGTCGGGTCATCAGATGCTGGCCTCCACTCCAGCCAGCATCTTGAATCACAATTCGTACTCTGTGGGAATCCTCCGCGATTCAGTTAATTCGTGAACCGCTCTAGCCGGCGCCGCTCAGGCGATCTGATGGCGCGCCCGCGCCCCGCGCTCGATCGCGGCGATGATCAGCTTGTCGAGATGCAGCTTGTCTTGCAGTAGCTCCAGGAAGCGGATTTCCTCCATGCGCACATTGCGGCCGACCGCGGCGATCTCCACCGCCAGCGCATAGGCCGTCTCGTGGAGCTTCTTCGGCAGGGCTTCGGCCATGACATCGAGAATCCTGTCGAGCCCGTCATCCTCGCTGAGGATGTTGCCGCAGGCCTCGGCGGTCTTGACCAGACGGTCCAGATCGAAATCGGCGAAAACCGGAAGCTGGCTGACGATATTGCCGATCTTGCTCAGCTCGGCGTCGGAGACGATCCGGTCGACGGCCGACATGGTCACCATCACGTAGATCAGAGCTTCCTGGACCGTCGGTTTGGATGTCATGGAGACAATGTCCTTTGCGCGCCTTTTGCGTGTGTGCGGCGGTTTTAGGCAGTTTCGCCCGGCTTAGCAAGGCGGGCGCGGCCGGCAATGACGTCCCTCCGGGTCAAGCCCGAGGAAAGGCAAGCCCGGCAATGACGCAGTGTGTGCTGCGAGGTGAAGCCCAACACCCATCTCTTCGCCGGTCCCTTCCTTCATCCCCCCAGCCCTCCATTTCGTCGCCCCGGGCGAGCGCAGCGAGGCCCGGGGCCCATTGGCTTATCCGCAATCTCCTAGGCTGGATGCGAGGCGAGTGGACCCCGGCTCGCAGGCTTGCCCCGGACTTGATCCGGGGCCGGGGCGACGCAGAGTGTGCGGCGACGCTGCGGCCAACACCAATCCCGTCGCCGTTCTCTTCTTTCGTCTCCCCGGACGGCCGTCAGGCCGAGCCGGGGTCACATTCGGCCTCTCATCACGCGACCCCGGATGACGCCTGTGGCGTCTCCGGGGTGACCCACCTGCCCAACACCAATTCCCTCGCTGGACGTCGTCCACGAGGCGTTGCGGCAATTCTCGCCCCCCATAGGGGCGGCGCGGGCAGCCGTGAGGCTGGTCCGTGTTTATATGTGTCAGCCTGACGGCTGCCCACGCGCGGCGATATTATGGCTCCGGTCCGCTCTCTTACCGAACCTGGCGCGCCCCGTGTATCTTCCGGCCAAGCCGTGGCTGAAAGCCGCTCCATTTCCGCGCCGCCGGCAGCGATGACCGCCAGCCCTCCAGCCAAAGGACATGGCGCACTGCCGGCGACAGCGCCGTGGACCTCTTGGCTAGAGGCGGACGGCGGGGCAGCGACTTTCCGGCCCGTGGCCTGCACGGGTCGAACCTGTGGAAGACCTGCGCATCCCAGCACAGGTGGGTCGTCCGTCGAACCCCTGGTTATGGGTCGTTACCCCACCGCCCGGCCAGCCTATCCTGCGACTCGGCCATCCCGCGCGGATTTCCCAGGCACCGCAATCGCATCCCCCCAGAACAGAAGTCGGTCTTAAGCCCGGCGCCCCTTAGGGGAAGCGACGGCGGCGAGTATAGGGGCGCGTGGGGACGCGGGGATAACTTTGCTGGAAAAAATCACCGTAATGATAATGAAAGGGTAAAGAACTGGCCAGACAATTAATATTGATTTATTCGTGGCGGAGGCAGAGGACCAGCAGAAGAAGATAGATCGGTCTCGTCAATCCACATCTGGTCTCAACGTTACAGATAAAATCACAGACGGCCGTTACAAGACAAGCTCTCTCCAATCAGAACTCTTAGTCGAATCGCTCCAATGTCGATTTACGACGAAGTTTTTCAAAATCGGAAATTGCACGATGCGAGAAAAAACATTTGGTAGCACTTTTAGAATTTCCTGGATCAAGTTGTCGGATGTGAAAATTTCCAAGATTTTGCTTAACCGCCTTCATCAGGTTGTGAAAGTCGTTATTAAGCTTTAAGTTAGGAATGCGCCACTTTAACTCCTTAACCAAGGATGGATAGTCCCAAGGAAAACTTGCTCTTATATCTTGCTCAGACAATCTTACCTCAGGAGCAGTGGGATCCTTTGAGATCCGAACGGGCAGAGCCTCGTCCTTGCTGTCTTTTTTGAACTTTACGTTCAGTTCAAGAGTAGTAAAATATTTTTGTGATGAATTTATTGTTTTGCCGCTACCATTCCGCGTCAGGTTATCGAGGTAGTCCATAAAGTTCTTAATGTACTTCCCCCTCTTTGGCTTTAGGTCGCTTAAAGCAAGGAGGTAATCAGGTGGGTAGAAAGCAAGGGGCACAGGCATAAATCCGAACTCGTCCAAATCAACGCCAAACCAAGATTGGATTGCTGTAAAAAAATTCATTAGACCGGCTGTGGCGGCGCGATGGCATCTAACAGCCAGTTCTTTGTCTTCAGAAATAAAGTGAATCGCATTGTCGCGAATTTCGGGAATTATATACTTGACATAGGCGTTCGCTCGCGCGATAGCTCGACGCGACAGGCCGGCGCTGCGCCTTCAGTAATAGAGGCGCACAATGTGTAGAGATCACGAAGATACAATTGAAATCACGCCCGCTATGATTGAGGCGGGTGTGGACGCTTATTTTCTTTATGAGGAAAATTGGCCAGCAGATTTGCTGGTAAGGAAGATATTTGAGGCAATGTGGTCGGCCCGATCGGCTGCATCCCTTCCGGTAGCTTCTGTTGGCTCAACGAACGACGATTGAGATAAGCGCAGATATGCGAGCCATATCGCTTCCAGAATTCTATTTCATCAGATATGCGGCGGATGACCTCAAGCGGAAATTCATACCCAGTCAAAACGCCAGTTTTTCGACTTCTTTTAGCTGTTAATAAGGAGTTATCGCCTATTCCAAGGGCGAAAATTCGGGAATGAACTAATAAACCTCGATTGTCAGTGCAAATGGAATAAGCAGATATAAAATGTTCTATGGATAAGATTACGTCATTATCTCTTTCGAAAATGGATAGAACTTTCTTAAGCCATTCTATTCTGACGTTCGTTGGAACCTTCTGAAATAGAAAATCGGTTATTTCGTGATAGGTATCATCATCATAGATTTGTATTAAATGTAGTAGCGTCGCCTCTAGGTCATTATAGTTTACGGACAGCCGCCCGATCGCGTAAATATGCTCCTTGGAAGGATCGGGATTGGCTGGCCAGGGCGGGTCTTCCGGAGCATCATTTGTCGTCATGAAACAGCAACCTGATAAAGCGGACTTGGACGAAGCAGAGACGGCGCGGAGGCGTGACGAAGCATTGCGCCGCGCTCTCAACACCCCTCCTAAACAAAACAAGGATTTGAAGAAGGGGAACAGGAAGCCGCAGCGAACGCCTACGGTTTCCCGGAAGAGCGGTTCTTAGACCGCCTCGCAACGAGGTTGTTGGTACATCAGCCTCTTGCCGACTGCGCCTTTGATGGCAGCGTTCGCGCGATCCGCGTCATCGAAGCCGAGCTTGGCGCGTGTGTTCCACTTGAATGCCGCCTCGCTCACATAGCGCTGCAAATGATGCTCAGAGATGGCATGGAAAGTGCCGTAAATGCCGCGCTTGATGAGAGCATGGAAGCTCTCAGCGGTGTTGACATGAGCGAAGCCGCCAAGGCGAACATACTGCTCCGCCGAATGATTGACGCTCGAATGTCCAGCGAACTTGCGGCCAGCGGTGATGTAGACGTTGCTGTCGTCCGTCATCAGATGGCTTTTGGCGTCAACGTTGATTTCGAGATGCTTGCCGACGCTTTTTGCGGTCACGTCGGCGACGTGGCGAGCGCGAACTGAACCGTCACGCTCAACCAGCGTGACAACGGCATGCTTCTTCGGGGTTGGCTTGGACTTATGAGCATTCCGAGCCTTACCGCCGACGAAAGTTTCGTCGCTCTCGACAACTTTGTTCTCGCCGCCAATCGGGCCGCTTTCTTCGGTCGGCAGGCCCATTGCCTCGCGAATGCGCATCGAAAGGAACCAAGCCGACTTGTACGTGATGCCAAGCTGGCGATGGAGCTGATGGGATGAAATGCCCTTTTTGCTTGCGGCCATCAGATGAAAGCCGAGAACCCATTTCGCCAGCGGGATCTTGGAACGCTCCATCACCGTCTTGATCGTGACCGTGAACGGCTTCAAGCATTCGGAATTGTTGCACTGGTAGAGGCCCTTGCGGTGGCTCTTGCCGGTCATTTTCGACAGGCGCTTGGTCTCACCGCAATGCGGGCAAACCGGGCCATTCGGCCAGCGCTGCGCCTCCAAATGCGCACGAGCCGCGTCTTCATCGTGGAAAATCGGATTGGTGAGGTTAACTGACATGGTAAAGCACCCTACTGTTTTGTATGTGCCTGAGCACGTCGAGCTTCGGTTTTTGGATATGAATGAGTTTGACCACACTTTGGACACTTCAGATCAACAACAGAATCAAGTTCAGCAAGTTCATTCAAAATTGCAATCGGAGCTTGGCAATGCTTGCAGCGAAATGCCCAGACAACTTGTCCTGGCTGAACCGCGCCGGTAATGTTTTTTTGTTTCATCTTACCCTCCGTCCGTCAGAAGGAATGTAGGCATCTGATGCACCTATGTCAAGTATATAATTCCCCGAATTTCAATCAGTATAACTATGTTTTCAATACATTCTTGAGGTATATTCTTATTGCTGTATTGCCTAACGATCTCTATCGCTTTTGATATACCTATCGTGAGCGGATTTCCGGACCGATTAAGTTTAACGGTCTTCTTGCACCTCGAGCTTTTGCTGGCGGATTCTATGCTTATGAATTCGTAGATGGAGTTCAAATTGTTATTGTTTTCCAGCAAAATACGGGCCTTTAGCAATATCTCCCACGCTTGAACAAGAAGTGTGGACGCCACCTCTTCTCGATGCGAGAATTGAGGCTTATTATAAAGCTCAATTGCAGAGCAAGCAGTTGCAATTGCTTTCTTGACAAATTTGGCATAGCGGGGGGTCGGCATCTGTCAGGCGTAGATAATTAAGCTGAGGTATTCAACATTCTGGTAGTCAGAATGAATAATTTATGGGGAAAACTGAAATTGCCTCGTTATGCTAATTATCTCGCTTGACCAGCGTCCCCGCCCCGTG
>CAVZCK010000022.1:0-278429 GCA_963773735.1 uncultured Alphaproteobacteria bacterium
GTCTCGTGCAATCCGGCAAGCTTTGCCAGGGACGCTCGCGCGCTGATCGACGGCGGCTACCGCTTGGAGCGGGTCGTTCCCATCGACCAGTTCGTCTGGTCGGCGCATGTCGAGCTGGTTGCGGTCTTCACTCGGTCTTAAAAGCGAGATCAGATGATATGAAATCGAGGAATGCTCGTTCTCCCCACGGGAGAGGGCGGACGCCGAAGGCGGCCGGGTGAGAGGGCTTTTAAGGACGCTACGATGCCTCGCAATCTGCCTACTCTTCGTTGGAAGCGCTAACGCGAATGCTATGCGTTAGAGATCCTACGCCTTTGTCCCCTCGGCGGCCGCGACGTGCTTCTTCACGGCGACGAAGCTGTCGGGGCTGACGGAAATCGAATCGATCCCGCAAGCGACGAGAAATTCGGCAAAGGCCGGATTGTCGCTCGGCGCCTGGCCGCAGAGGCCGACCTTCGCCCCCACCTCATGCGCTTCGCGGATGACGCGCTTTATCATCCATTCCACCGCTGCATCCTCTTCGTCGAACAGCTCGGCCAGCGCCTCCGAATCCCGGTCGACCCCGAGGGTGAGCTGCGTCAGGTCGTTACTGCCGATCGAAAAGCCGTCGAAGCGCTGGGCAAAAGTCTTGGCGAGAATGACGTTCGAGGGGATCTCGCACATCACATAGATTTGCAAACCCCTCTCGCCACGCTTCAAGCCGTTCTCGGCCATGACGGCAAGCACGCGGTCCGCCTCGCCCACCGACCGGCAGAACGGGATCATAGGGATGACATTGGCAAAGCCGAGCGTCTCGCGCAGCCGCAGAATGGCCTTGCATTCGAGCGCGAAGCCCTCCCGGTAACGCGGCGAATAATAGCGCGAGGCGCCGCGGAAACCGATCATCGGGTTCTCTTCCTTCGGCTCGAACTCGGCGCCGCCGATCAGGCCGGCATATTCATTGGTCTTGAAGTCGCTCATGCGGATGATCACCGGCCGGGGGAACTGCGAGGCGGCGATGCGGGCGAGCCCGCGCGACAGGCGGTCGACGAAATATTCGGTCTTGTCCGCATAGCCGGCGGTCAGCCCGGCAATCGTGCGCTTGGTCTCCTCGTCGCGCAGCGCATCGTAGCGGACGAGCGCCATCGGGTGGATTTTGACGTGGTTGCTGACTACGAACTCCATCCGGGCAAGGCCGACGCCGTCGGCCGGCAGCCGCCACCAGCGGAAGGCCGCCGCCGGGTTGGCCATATTCAGCATGATCTTGGTGCGGGTCTGGGCGATGTGGTCGAGGCTCAGCTCCTCCACCTCGAACTCGGCCCGCCCCTCATATACGAAACCCTCCGTGCCCTCGGCGCATGAGGCGGTGATCTCCTGCTCGTCATGCAGCACATGCGTCGCCTGGCCGGTGCCGACGATCGCCGGCAGGCCAAGCTCGCGGCTGACGATGGCGGCATGCGAGGTGCGCCCGCCATGATCGGTGATGATGGCGGCGGCGCGTTTCATGATCGGCACCCAGTCCGGGTCGGTCGTGCCGGTGACGAGGATCGAGCCGTCGACGAAGCGCTCGATCTGCGCGGCGCTTTCGATCAGGCAGACCTTGCCCGAGACGATGGCGCTGCCGACACTGAGGCCGGTCAGCAGCTTTTTGCCCTTCGAGAGGATGCGGTAGGAGCGGAGCGCCGCAGCCTTCTCGCGCGACCGCACCGTCTCCGGCCGCGCCTGCACGATGAAGATCTCGGCCGTCTCGCCATCCTTGGCCCATTCCATATCCATCGGGCAGCCGTAATGGCGCTCGATGATCGCGGCCCAGCGCGCCAGCCTGACGATCTCCGCATCGCTCAGCACGAAAGTGGCGCGCTCCTGTTTCGAGGTCGGCACGTTGCGCGTGGTGCGCCCGCCCTCGGCGGTGTAGATCATCTTCTGCGCCTTGGCGCCGAGCTTCTTCTCGATCACGGGCACGAGATTCGACTGGTCGAGCAGCGGCTTGAACACCTGATATTCGTCCGGATCGACGGCGCCCTGCACGACGTTCTCACCAAGGCCCCAGGCGGCATCGATCAGCACCACGTCCTTGAAGCCGGTCTCGGTGTCGATCGAGAACATCACGCCGGCCCCGCCGAGATCGGAGCGGACCATGCGCTGCACGCCGATCGACAGCGCCACCTTCAGATGATCGAAGCCCTTGGCCTGGCGGTAGCTGATGGCGCGGTCGGTGAACAGCGAGGCATAGCAGCGCCGGCAAGCGTCTAACAGCGCGGCGGCCCCGCGAATATTAAGAAAGGTCTCCTGCTGCCCGGCAAAGCTGGCGTCGGGCAGATCCTCCGCCGTGGCGCTGGAGCGGACCGCCACATCGACATCGGCTTTCCCCGAGCGCCGGCAGAGATCCTGATAGGCCGCCTCGATGCTTTGAGCGATATCGGCCGGCCAGTCGCCCTGCAGCATCGCATGGCGGATCGCCTCGCCGGCCTGGGCAAGCGTGGACTTGCCGGCGGCGAGGTGATTGAGCACCGCGCCGATCGCCTCGCGCAGGCCGTTCGCCTCGATGAAACGCCAATAGGCATCCGCGGTGGTGGCAAAGCCGGGCGGAACGCTGACGCCCTTGCCGCCGAGATTGCGCACCATTTCGCCGAGCGAGGCATTCTTGCCGCCGACGATAGCGACATCGCCGCGCCCCAGCTCCTCGAACCAGATTACATTGGCGTTCTTTGGGGCGCTCATTGTCTTCTCCGTTATGGAAATTCAGGGGCGCTCGCTGCGTCCGCGCTCGGGTGAAAGATAATGAACAGTCGCGACATTTCTATGCATTGAGGAAGATCAAATAGGGTTGCATCAGGCAGCCGGCACGGCAAGATCCTCGGCGATGAGCGCCGCGAGATCGCGCGCCGGGGCTTGGCTGGCGGCGCGCAGGCGCAGCACGAATTCGGCATCCGGCAGGCTTGGCAGATCGAGCTTTGCCGGCGCCACCACGAGGCCGGGCTCAAGCATCCGCCTCGTCCGGGGCGTGATGGCGATGCCGCTGCGCACCGCCGCGCGCAGTCCGGCAAGGCTATGGCTGGTCGCCGCGATCCGGTAGGGCCGGCGCGCCGCGTCCAGGGCGGCGATGGCGGCGCTGCGAAAGCCGCATGGCGGATCGAGCAGCGCGAGCGGGATTTCGGCGTCCCGCGGCAGAGCATCGCCCGCCGCAGCGAGCCAAACCATCGGCTCGCGCAAGACGAACATCTCGTCGGCAACCGGCGCCGTCCGCATGGCGAGCAGAATGTCGAGCCCGCCCTGCTCGAAGGCGATCGCCAATTCATTGGAACGCCCGACCCGCAAGTCGAGATGGACGCGGGCATGGGTCTTGGCGAAGAGGCGAAGCAGGCCGGGCAAGGTGTTGTCGACGAAATCCTGCGTGCAGCCGAGCGCGATGCGGCCATCGGCGCGGGCGCCTTTCAGGCCGAGCCAGGCTTCGCGATGAGCGGCGAGGATGCGCCTGGCGTGGCCGACCAGATCCTCGCCCGCAGCGGTCAGCGACCGGCCGCGCCCGGCGGGCGCCAGCAGCGGCTCCCCGATCAGCTCCTCCAGCCGCTGCATCTGCGCGGTGACGGCCGACGGTGAGCGGCCGACCAGCAAAGCCGCCTGCGCCAGCGAGCCGCTATCGGCGAAGGCGAGGAAGGTGCGCAGCAGATCGGGATCGAGCGTCTCCATACTTCTGTTTATCAAAATTGTAAGTTCAAAACAATTCGATTTTAATGGATCATTTCGGTGGGTAGGGCGGCGCTTGTGAATGACCCTCATCCTGCTAACCCACGGAGATCAACCATGCCGATTATCAATATTTCAGTCACCGGCGAGCCCGACCCCGCGCTCTCCCAGCGCATCGCCCGCGAGGTCACGGAGGTAACCAGGCAGCAATTGCGCAAAGACCCCACCCTTACCGCCGTCGCCGTCCATTACATCGACCCGGCGCATTGGTTCGCCGGCGGCCAGTCGCTCAAGGCGCAGGCGGTCAACAGTTTCTGGCTCGACGTCAAGGTCGTCGACGGCACCAACACCAAAGCGGAAATGGCCGCCTATATCGAGGCCATCTATGCAACGCTCGCCGCCATCCTCGGCCATACGCATTCGGAGAGCTATGCCCTCGTCCATGAGGTTCCGGCGGCCGCCTATGGCTATGGCGGCAAGACGCAGGAATTCCGCTTCATCAGCGGTAAGCTGAAAACGGCTGCTTAGGATCCAGGCGGCCAGGAGGCGGCTCGGCGATGCCGCCTCCTCGCCTGCTTTGCGCCTCGGCCCCTCATTTCCGTCCGCCGCGCTCGCGGATGAGCGTGGTAAACTCCTCGCGGCCGAAGAAAGCGGCCCAGCCGAGCGCGGTTGCCGTGGTCAGGCGTTGCAGGATCGAAGCCCGCCGCGAAGGCGCGGCGCACCGTCTCGACATCGCCGGCCCGTGCCGCCTGGAAGAGGATTGAGGTGGTTGCGGCCGTTGGCAGGGCGGCTTATCACACATTTCTTTCCGTCGCCGGCTAGGCCGGATGCCGGAGAGTTTTCGTCTCGAAGCGGTTATCGCCACGCCCTGAAATCCAACTGCGCTCGGCCTCAGGCGCCGAAAATCCACTTCGTCCGGCCAACTTTGCAGCGTTTTCGCAAACCTCTCGCAGGAGAGAACATGCAGTGAAATCGATGCTGCATTTCGGCCACGCCAAGACGGCCATCGATGCGGAAGGTCACACAAGTGAGGCGAGCATTGATCTAAGATGATAGGTCATGATTCACTTGGCTTAGACTTGGAGAAGACTAATGATCAAACATGCCCTTGCTGTTGCCCTTCTGGGAATAGGAATTGGCTTCACCGACCACGCGTCGGTTCACGCCGCGCCGCCTCTAGCCGGCGTTGCAGCCTCCTCAATGAGGGTGGCCGATGATACGGTGGTAAAAGTCGGCTGCCTCGACGAGATACCGGTTGTGCAAGGCGTCGTCGCCTTCTTCCAGCTCTTGCGCGATGAGGAAATCGACTACCACTGCGACAGACACTATGATGGCGATTACTACGATCGGCACACATACGACGAGCGCAAGTATCCCACCTATAAAGACGGCGGGTATGCGCAGCCAAAAGATCTGAAAGGGGCGCCGCGGTAAAGGCGTCGCCGCTTCCGCCTTGAGTTAGGAACGGAAGTCAGCCGTATGATCGAGATAAGGTGAACCTCTCCGGCGCCCAGGTGTGCCGGAGGGAGAGAAGTAATGGAGGAGCAGGCATCGCCCTCCAGGCGGCCGGAGCCGCCTCACAAAGGCCACCGGTTTTCCGGTGTCCGGTGTCACCCGCGCCGCGCGGCCTTGATCGCGGCGACGTCGATCTTCTTCATGTTCATCATCGCAGCGAACGCGCGTTTGGCTTCAGCGCCGCCGGCCGCCAGCGCCTCCATCAGCACGCGCGGCGTGATTTGCCAGGAGACGCCCCATTTGTCCTTGCACCAGCCACAGGCGCTCTCCTCGCCGCCATTGCCGACGATGGCGTTCCAATAGCGGTCGGTCTCTTCCTGATCGTCGGTTGCGATCTGGAACGAGAAGGCTTCGTTATGCTTGAACATGGGGCCGCCGTTCAGGCCGATACAGGGAATGTCGAAGACCGTGAATTCAACCACCAGCACATCGCCCTCCTTACCGGACGGGTAGTCCCCGGGGGCACGGGTAATGGCGCCCACCGCGCTCCCCGGAAAGGTCTCCGCATAGAAGCGGGCGGCAGCTTCGGCGTCCTTGTCGTACCATAGGCAAATCGTGTTTTTGGCCATTGCGTGTCCCTTCGCGTCTCGTTTCGCATCCCTTCCTATATGAGATTCATCTGGAGAAGGCGGGTTGCTATCCTAAAGACGTGCAGTTATCTCCCTTCCCGACACGAGCCGGCAACTTTTGTTGGGTGAGCGGCCCAATGGTGCTTAAGACGCGCTTGCCAAGATCCTCGACCTGCGCCTTAGCAATCAGCCATCGCTTCCTCGAGCAGATCGCCGCTCCTTATCGCGAGTTAAGCGTCGGCAGGAGGCCGTCGTGACGCGGAAAGGCCAATCCTTGCGCAATGCGCGAGTGCCCGCTCGCGCCTCGAAGCCGACATTTACGGGTAATGGCAGCGCAGTTTTTGCAGAGGGGGTGTCGGATCGGCGCCGGTTGGTGCGTCTTTCAGGAAGGAGGGACTAACCATTGAAGCCTCGCGCTACACGCGCAAGCCGTGTTGCAAGGCGCATTCATATTGGCGAAGGCAAAGGGCGACGCCACTGTCGCCGGGGAAAGCGCCGATCATCTGCGAAGCTACGTCGAGCTTGTGTTTCAGTCCACAAAACGTGAAGGAAAGGAAAGGTCATGACCACGAACGACACCTATCTCGCTATTTTTCTTGGTAGCAAAACCAGCCCTCAAAGGAAGGCATGGGACGCGCTTCCCGAAGCGGAACGGCGAGCAAGGGAACGCGAGGGTATTGCAGCCTGGAAGGCATGGGCTGAAAAGCACCAGGGCGCAATTGTTGGCATGGGTGGACCGCTCGGCAAGACCAAGAAGGTTACTGAACGCGGTATCGGAGATGTAAGCAACGAGTTGGGAGCCTTCACGGTCATTCGCGCAGAATCGCACGAAGCGGCAGCGAAGCTCTTCGAAAACCACCCTCATTTCACAATTTTCCCAGGCGACTCCGTGGAGGTAATGCCAGTCCTGCCAATACCTGGCGCTTAATCGACGGCAGCGACAAGGCGCCCGTATTTTGGCCCTCCATGCGCGCTCTCGCAGCCGAACAGCTGCTGATGACAGCAGCTGTTCGGCTGGACGTGGTGCGATAGGCGGTTGAGCGCGTGTACGCCAACAATGGCCCGATGTTGAAGCCGTGAACTGCGCCCACGTCGGCTTTCAACGCACTCTCTCCGTCGCGGGCCACAAAGTTTGAGGGGCAGTTTAGAGGCGCTCGCAGACCTGGTCGGACCGTGTCCTCACGTCGTCCGGCTTCGAATATGCTGAATGTCGCAGTCCCCGCCGCGACCGTGCTGTCCACTGCGCGCTTGCCGGTACGCGACTGTTGATATCAAACCCGGCTCATCATTCTCTTACGTCATCATCGGGCCCCGGCTCGGAGGCTTGTCCCGGACTTGATCCGGGGCCGGGGCAGGCGAGCGGAGCGAGACCCCGTGACCCATTCCGTTGCCCGCGAGCAAGCCGATGCGGCAGCGGTTTGGGTTGCCGGATCAAGTCGGCAACAACAGATGTGGCGGCGTCTCGCCAATACCGGTTCTGCCGGGCCCGAATGCGACGCAATCGCCGGCATGCCACGCCCCGCGTCAAAATGATCGGGCGGCCGTCAATGCCCCAATATCTGGCTGAGGAACAGCTTTGAGCGCTCGCTCTGCGGATTGTTGAAGAAGCCCTCGGGGGTTTGCACCTCGATGATCTGACCGGCGTCCATGAAGACAACGCGGTGCGCAACCTGACGGGCGAAGCCCATCTCATGCGTCACCACGAGCATGGTCATGCCGCTTTCGGCGAGATCGATCATCACGTCGAGCACTTCCGAGATCATCTCCGGATCGAGCGCCGATGTCGGCTCGTCGAACAGCATCACGCGCGGGTTCATGCAGAGCGAGCGCGCGATGGCGACGCGCTGCTGCTGTCCGCCGGAGAGCTGGCCGGGATATTTGTCCGCCTGCTCCGGAATCCGCACGCGCTTGAGATATTCGCGCGCGGCCTCCTCGGCCTGCTTGCGCGGCACCTTGCGGACCCAGACGGGCGCGAGGGTGAGGTTTTCCAGCACGGTCAGATGCGGGAACAGGTTGAAGTGCTGGAAGACCATGCCGACTTCGCGCCGGATTTCCTCGATGTTCTTGAGATCGTTGTTCAGCTCGATGCCGTCGACGAGGATCGTGCCTTCCTGATGCACCTCCAGCCGGTTGATGCAGCGGATAAGCGTCGACTTGCCGGAGCCGGACGGGCCGCAAATGACGATGCGTTCACCGCGATCGACGATCAGGTCGATGTCCTTGAGGACATGGAAATTGAGGAACCATTTGTTGACCCCGCTGATCTCGATCATGGGCCGTTCGGGTTTGCGCTCCGCGGCCGGGGCACTCACCTTCTTTTCAGCCGGCTCTACAATGGTCATGGCTTGAGCTCCTAGCCTCGTTTGGTCGTGTCGAGCCTGCGCTCGATGTACTGGCTGTAACGCGACATGCTGAATGTGCACACCCAGTAGATCGTCGCGGCGAACAGATAGGCTTCAAAATCATAGCCCTTCCATTCGATCGTGCGGCTCGCGCTCTGCGCCATGTTGAGCAGATCGAGCAGGCCGATGATCGCGACGAGCGAGGTATCCTTGAACAGCGCGATGAAGGTATTCACGATCCCAGGGATGGAGATCTTCAGCGCCTGCGGCAGCACGATCAGGATCATCTTCTTCCAATAGCCGAGACCGAGCGCATCCGCGGCCTCATATTGCCCGCGCGGGATCGCCTGCAGCCCGCCCCGGATCGCCTCGGCCGTGTAGGCCAATTCAAACAGCCCGATCCCGATCATCGCCCGGAGCACTTTGTTGAACTCGATCTCGCGCAGGGAAGAACAGCGGCAGCATGACCGAGGCCATGAACAGGATGGTGATCAGCGGGGTGCCGCGCCAGAACTCGATATAGATGACCGACAGGGCGCGTATGAGCGGAAGGTTGGACCGGCGTCCGAGGGCAAGCAGAATGCCGATCGGCAGCGCGGCGACGATGCCGGCGCTCGCCAGGGTGAAGGTTAAGAGAAAGCCGCCCCATTCGTTCGTCGGCGCGGCAAGCAGCCCGAGCCATTCGCCCTGGATGAGGGCATAGGCGAGAATCGGAAAACCGATCAGCGTGAAGACGCCGACCTGCGGCTTCTTCGGCGTACTCGGCCATAACAGCCAGCCGAGCAGGCAGCCGAAAATGGCGAAGGCGAGGATGGGCCGCCAGAGCTGCTCCGGATGGTTGCCGAAATAGAGGCCGAACATGATCTGCGTGAAGCGGACTTTGATGAAGGTCCAGCAGGCGCCGTGCGGATTCGGCCTGGCAGACGGACTTGTCTTCCCCGGAAACATTGGCATCGAGCAAGGCCCAGTGCACGATCGGCGGAATGATCAGGTAAAGGATGTAGAGACAGAGCAGCGTGACGATCGTGTTGGGGATCGATCCGAACAGGCGCCTGCGCGCCCACTGCCAGCTGCTCGATTCCTGGAGGGGCGGCGGCCGGGTCTGTTTCTGGTCAAAGACGATCGCTTCCGCCATCCCGCTATCTTTCCACCAGTTGAACGCGCTTATTGTACCAGTTCAGAGCCGCTGATGTGGTCAAGCTCAAGGTCTCGTAGACGGCGATCGTCATCGCAATGATCACCAGCGCCTGGCCGGTCTGATTGAGCGCGATGCCCGACCACAGATTGACGAGCTCTTCATAACCAACGGCAACTGCGAGCGAGGAGTTCTTGGTCAGATTCAGATATTGATTGATCGTCGGCGGTATGATCACGCGCAGCGCCTGAGGAATGATCACCAGGCGCAGCATCGTGCCGCGCTTGAGCCCCAGCGCCTGTGCGGCTTCGGTCTGGCCCTTCGAAACCGAGATGATCCCGCCGCGGACATTTTCGGCGATGAAGGCCGCCGTGTAGATCGTCAGCGCAAACCAGAGTGAAAACATCGGCAGCGGAATCGATAAGCCTCCGGCCAGGTTGAAGCGGCCGAGTTCCGGCAGCTCGAGTTTGAGCGGAGCGTCGAAGATGAGATAGACGAGACCGATCAGTCCGGCCGCGATGAGCAGTCCGTATAAGATGCCTCGCGGTCTTTGACCGGTCGCATATTGCTGCCGTTTTGCCCAGCGGGCCATGGCGATGATGGCGGCAACGCCAAGGATGATGGCGGCAAGAAGCGCCCATGCCCCGATGCCCGAGGCCACGACCGGCCTCGGCACATAAACGCCGCGATTGTTGAGAAAGAAGCCGGCGCCGGGGGTCAGACTGGCGCGCGGAAATGGCAGGAACGGCAGAAACACGGCGAAATTCCAGAACATGATCTGCAGAAGCAGCGGGATGTTCCGGAAGGTCTCGATGTAGAGAGCGGCGAATTGCGACAGGAAGAAATTGGGCGACAGGCGCATGACGCCCATCACGAAGCCGAGGATCGTCGCGCTGATAATGCCGAGGACGCTGACGACGATGGTGTTCTGAATGCCGATCAGAAACACCAGCCAATAGGGACTTGAGCCAAGCTTGTATTCGATGAATGGCGAAAAGCCGACCGCAAATGGCGCGACCTGGTCCAGAAAACCAAATCCCGTCTGAATCCCCCTTGCCCGAAGGTTTATGACGGTGTTGTCGAAGATCGTAATCAGCGCCCAAAGAACGATCGCGAGCACCGCGACCTGAGCGGCAATTCCGCGAACAGCCGGGTTTCGGTACAACGGGATACGCGCTTTCGGGGTCAAGGCAGGTCTCTTCCCGTTAGACTTTTGGCTTTCTAAGGCAAAGCGAGGCAGGCAGCAGCATCCGCAAGTGCTCGGATGCCGCTGCCGCCGGAAGCATTAGCGCAGAGGCGGTGCGTAGAGGACGCCGCCCTTGGTCCAGAGCGCGTTCACGCTGCCCTCGCGCACGATGCCGAGCGGGGCGATATTGCGCTGATAGAGCTCGTCATAATTGCCGACCTGCTTGATGGCGTCATAGGCCCAGCTCGGCGAAAGCCCGAGATCCTCGCCCATCTTATCCTCGGTGCCGAGTAGACGGCGGATGTTGGGATTGTCGGTTTTCGCTTTCAGCTCATCGACGTTTTTCGAGGAAACGCCAAGCTCGTCGGCATTGATGAGCGCATAGAGCGTCCAGCGGACGACGTCTCCCCACTGATTGTCGCCCTGGCGAACCGACGGTCCGAGCGGCTCTTTCGAAATCGTCTCGGGCAGGATGATCGCGCCCTTTCGGGTCTTTCAGCTCGGTGCGGAGGGCGGCGAGCTGAGATTTGTCAGAGGTCAGCACGTCACAGGAACCGCCATCGAAGCCTTCGCGCGTCTGCACGGCGTTGTCGTAAACGATGGGCTTGAATTGCATATTGTTGGTGCGGAAATAGTCGGCAAGATTGAGTTCGGTGGTCGTGCCGGACTGCACGCAGACATTGGAGCCATTGAGTTCTTTGGCGCTTTTCACATTCAGGGATTTCTTCACCATGAAGCCCTGGCCGTCGATATAGTCGTAGTAGGTGAAGTCGATGCCGAGCGTGGCGTCGCGCGACAGCGTATCGGTGGTATTGCGGGAGAGCACGTCGACTTCACCAGAGCTCAGCGCGGTGAAGCGTTCCTTGGCGGTCAGATTGGTGAATTTCACCTTGGTCTTGTCGCCGAAAACCGCCGCGGCCAGCGCGTAACAGAAGTCTGCGTCGATTCCGGCCATCTCGCCTTTGTCGTTAGGCGCGGAAAAGCCCGCCAGCTCGCCATTCACGCCGCATTTGAGAAATCCCCGAGCCTTGACGTCGGCAAGCGTCGCGCCGAGCGCCGGCATTGCCGCAAGTGCCAGGACGGCACATGCGCTCGCTATAATTGTCATTGGACGCATCTTAGAACCCCTTCCGGTCCACTTTGTTTTGATCACATCGCGTGCAGGCACAAACCGTGCCATGGCGCTAAGCTAGCAAAAGTCTTGCCTCCGGGAAAACATGAATGCACGCCGACCGGCGTGTAAAAGCAGCTTTGAGGGCCGCTTAGCCGAGGAGCGTGGCAAGATAGCCAGCGATCAGGCCCCTTGAGTGCCGGCCTCGGGACCGGACGCCGGACCCCGCAATTGCTCCGCAGCGGCTATTATTCCGCCGGCCGCTTGACATGGCGCTTGGCTTCGGACGCCTCGGATGGGTGCAGATCCAAATCCTCGAATTGCGGTGAAAGGCCGGTAATCAGGCGGGCACCGCGGCCGAAGGTCAGATAGGACCACAGCCATTCCAGCGCCACCAGCATCGGCGCGCGGACGCCGATGAGAAAATAGATATGGGCGATGCCCCATACCCACCAGCCGATCACGCCGGTGAGTTTTACCCAGCCGAAATCGGCAATCGCCGAATTGCGGCCGATCGTGGCGAGATTGCCCTGATGCCTGTAGCGAAACGGACCGGGCGGCTGCCGGCCCTTGACGGCGGCAAGGATGACGTTGGCGACATAGCCGCCTTCCTGCTTGGCCGGGGGCGCGATGCCCGGAACCATCTGCCCGTCCTGCCACGGCACCGCCGCCGCATCGCCAATGACAAAAATGTTCGGGTGCTCCGGCAGGGAGAGATCGGGCGCGACCAGGACGCGGCCGCTGCGGTCGGTCTCGGCCGGGAGCCAGTTTTTCAGATGCGGGACCTTGACGCCCGCCGCCCAGATCATCGTCGCCGCAGGCACAAGCTGATCGCCGATCGCCGCGCCTTCTTCGCCGCGCACTTCGACCATTTTGTTCAGGATGACGTCCACGCCCAGCTTTTCGAGCGCCTTCCTGGCATAGTCCGACAGCGAGGGCGGGAAAGCCGGCAGCAGGCGGCCCGTCCCTTCCACCAGCATGATCCGCGCCGAGCGCGGATTGATGTTGCGGAAGTCCGAGGCAAGCGTGTGACGGGCAAGCTCGCCGATAGCGCCCGCCAATTCGACGCCGGTCGGCCCGCCGCCGATGATGACGAAGGTCAGCTCGCGGCGGCGCTCGGCCTCGGTCGGCGCCAGCTCGGCCAGCTCGAAGGCCAGGAGAATACGTTTGCGGATTTCGGTGGCGTCGATGACCCGCTTCAAGCCGGGGGCGTAGCGCGCCCAGCCATCATGGCCGAAATAGGAGTGGTACGAGCCGGTCGCGAGAATGAGATAATCGAAAGGGACACGGACGCGGTCGGAAATGACCTCGCGGCTGCGGAAATCGATGCCGACGACCTTGCCGAGCACGACGTGGACATTGGCGGCGCGCGAAAAGATGCTGCGTATGGGCCAGGCGATGTCGGCCGGGGAGAGCGCGGCCGTCGCCACCTGATAGAGCAGCGGCTGAAACAGATGATAGTTGCGCTTGTCGATGATGGTGACATCGACCGGCTGCTTCGCCAGGCGCTTTGCCGCCGCCAGCCCGCCAAACCCAGCGCCGACGATCACCACGCGCGGCCGGCTATCTGCGCTGCCCTGTGAGGTCAAAGCCACCGGATCGTCCTCGCCTTGATGGGTAAGCTCAATCGCCCTGCCCCGCCTATGATCTTCGCCCGATGGTTCCGATGCAAGCACCGAGAGGCCGATTCTGCTGTGCCATGGTGCCGGCGGGCACCTGCGGCAATGCGGATTGCCTGTCCCCACCCAGGATTGACATGCATCAACCCCTTTGCGTCTATCCCGTGCTCAATTGGCGGCTCACCTTGAGGGAGCTGATGATGGTCGAGTTTGTCAGATATTTTGCGATCGCCGTAATTGCTTGCACCATGACCGGCCGGCAGGCTCTGGCGCAAGAGCCAGGTGATATTTTGCGGGGCTACGATTTTGCCCGCCAGATTTGCGCGAAGTGCCATGCGATCGAGAAAGGCGAGCGGACCTCGCCGAATCCGCGCGCGCCGACATTCGAAAAAATTGCCCGGACGCCCGGCATGACCCCGACGGCCCTCGCGGTTTTTCTTCACACCCCCCATGCCAGCATGCCCAATCTGATCTTGTCGGATGATGAGCTGGGCAATATCGCGGCCTATGTCACGAGCCTCAAATGACGCCTCGCCCGGAACGGGGGGCTCCCTTCGCGCCCGTCACCAGCGCCCGATAATCCAGAAGATCAGCGACAGGATGAGGCTGATCAGAATGCTGGTGGTAATCGGCAGATAGAGGCGGAAATTATCCCGCTCGACGACGATGTCGCCGGGCAGCCGGCCGAGCCCGAGGCGTTCGGCAAACATCCACAGGATGCCGGCGGCAACCAAAACGAGGCCCGCAAGAATGAGAAATTTGCCCATGGCTGCCCCCGCGTCAGTCTGACTTCACCGGGTCGGCTTTCGGATCTCGCTAATAGCCGAGCGCGCAGCCGTCCTTGCGCGGCTCCGAGCCGCCGGTCAGCACCCCGGTCTGCCAGTCGATCCAGATCGCCTGCGTGCCGCCGATCGGGCGGGAGGGCGGGATCAGCGCGTGGCCCCTAGCGCGCAACGCCGCAAAGGCGTCGGCCGGCACGCCGCTTTCCACCTCGACCTCGCCGGTCTCAGGCTGGGGGAAAAAGCGCGCGCAATCGATCGCTTCCTGAATGTCGAGGCCATAATCGAAATGGCGTGTCAGGAATTGCGCGTGGCCGAAAGCCTGATAGGCGCCGCCCATCACGCCGAACGGCATCACGGCGCGCTCTTCCTTCGAGACAAAGCCGGGGATGATGGTGTGAAGCGGACGCTTGCCCGGCGCAATGCAATTGGGCGATCCGGGGTCGAGCGAAAAACCCTGGCCGCGATTCTGCAGCATGATGCCGGTTCGCGGCGTCATGATCCCGCTGCCGAAGGATGCGAACAGGCTGTTGATGTAGCTGCAGGCGTTCCGGTCCTGATCGACCACGGCGATATAGACCGTGCTCGCCTGCGGAGGCAGGGGCGGCTCGGGCAGGCGGACCGCCGCCTTCTCCGGATCGATGGCCGCGACAAGCTCGGCGGCAAAGCCGGGCGAGAAATCTGACCGACCGGCACGCTGGCAAAGCTCGGGTCGGCGATCAGGAGATCGCGCTGGCGATAGGCAAGCCGCGCCGCTTCGATCTCCATATGCATGCGCCGCGGGTCGAGCGGGCCGCTATCCAGCGCAGCTTCGCTCAGCATATTAAGAAGCAGGAGTGCAATCGCGCCCTGGCCGTTCGGTGGGCATTCCCAGATGCGATAGCCGCGGAACTCGCTGAAAATCGGCTCGACATAGTCGCCGCGATGGCCGGCAAAATCATCGAGACGTGTGCAGGCCGCCGAGCGTGCGCAGCGCGTCGACCATATCTTGCGCGACCTCGCCGGTATAGAAAGCGTCCCGGCCATGCTCGGCGATCAGCTCCAGACTCGCAGCGAGCCGGGGCTGACGTTGCACGGCGCCAACACGGGGCGGCTCGCCTTCGACGAGCAAGGCGCTCGCGGCCGCCTCGTTCCCGCGGAGAATGGGAAGCTGCTTGACGAAGTCGAACTGCACCCGCGGCGCGATCGGATAGCCGTCGCTTGCATAGGCGATGGCCGGCTGCAGCAGCTCCTTCAGGGGCTTGCGGCCGTGATCCGCGATCAGACGGGACCAGGCGTCGACGGCTCCGGGAATGGTCACGGCATGGGGCGAGGTCCGCGCGATCTTGCAGATGCCCTCGCCTGCGTACCATTCGGCGCGCGCCGCCGCCGGAGCGCGGCCCGATCCGTTGAAGGCAAGCGGCTTTTCGGCGCCCGGCCGGCCAGTAAAGGCAGAAGCAATCCCCGCCTATGCCCGTCGACCCCGGCTCGACCGCGCATTGCACGGCTCCGGCGGCGACGGCGGCGTCGAGGGCATTTCCACCTGATTTCAAAATCTCAACTGCGGCTTGGGTCGCAAGGGGATGGGAGGTGCATGCCATGGCGTGGGGCGCATAGACGGGCGAACGGCCCGGCAGCTCGAAATTCCGCATGTTGGCCTTGTCCCTTTCCGGTGACGATCGACCGGCGGCGAACCACCGGGGCAAGCCGTCATCCTATATCAGCAGGGCGCGAGCTTCGAGTATGTCGATTGCCGGGCCACAGCGCGGCAGGCCGCTCGCCAGCCAAAACCGCAACCGCGCGCGCGACGGCACCGGACGGCGAGGCGCTATTGTGCAGGCACCGGCTCGGTGCGGCGCGTCTTGATGTCGAAGAAAAGCGCCTGGCTGATAATGGCTTTGACGGTGCGCGGATCGAACGGCTTCTGGATCAGGAAGGCTGGCTCGGGCCGCTCGCCGGTCAGAAGAATTTCCGGATGACCGGTGACGAAGACCACGGGAAGATGGAGCGAGCCGAGGATTTCGTTGACCGCTTCGAGGCCCGAGGAGCCGTCGTCAAGCTGAATATCCGAGAGAATGAGCTGCGGCGCGTCCTCTTTGACCAGGTCGAGCGCCTCCCGATGTGTCCGGGCAATGCCGGTCACGCGGTGGCCGAGCGCCTCGACCAGGAGCTGCAGATCGGCCGCGACAAGCGGTTCGTCCTCGATGATGAGGATCTTCGCCGAAGGGATCTGCTCGGCGATCTCGCGGTCGGCCTGGTCGACCAGCCGCGCAATCTCCGAAACCTTCCGGTCCATAATTTGCGCAATCTCCCCAGGTCCAAATCCCTCGACGCTGACGAGCAGGAACGCCTGGCGGGCATAGGGCGTGATGGTTTGAACGCTATGGACGGCCTCGCTTTCCTGCGCGTCGAACTTGAGAACCTTGTGAACGTCGTCAAGCGAGTTCCAGATTTGCAGAAAAAGCTTATAAATGCCGAGACGCGGCGATAATTCCTCAGGGAAGATCGATGGATCAGCGACAAGCGCCTCCAGAACCGCGACGACATAAGCATCGCCGCTGTCCTGCGAGCCGGAAAGCGTGCGGGAGAAGCGCCGCAGTTGCGGCAGATGCGGTGCGATGTCCTGAGAAATCGGCATAATTGGCTTGTCCTCATTCCTGCGGGCGAAGATCGACAATCTGTGCATATAATCGAAGGGGTGCAATCACCAGTGCGAAACGTTATTAAGGTAGGATTGGTTCGCCCGGCGAGACCGGCAAGTACGAATGTGACTGTGGATCAGCATGAGCAAGAAAGACGACAGCTTGGGAAGAGTTCCCGCGCCACCGGCCGAGGATGGCAATCCGAAGGCTGCCACACATGGAGAAACGCCGGCCGAAGGCGATGCCAACGCCGATCCGGACCTCGATCTTGGCGCTTTGGGCTCTCAGCTCAGGGAGCTTTACAAGGAATTGCTGGATCAGCCGATCCCTGACCGATTCGTCAAGCTTCTCGATGAGCTTGACTGCAAGGAGTCCGGCAAGAAATGAGCCCGCCGTCTCCCTCCTTGCGAGATGCCCTGATCAAATCCATTCCAAGTCTGCGCGCCTTTGCGATTTCTCTGTGTCATAATCGAACAGAGGCTGACGATCTGGTTCAGGAGACATTGATCAGAGCCTGGAACAATTTGAGCAGTTTCCAGGAGGGCACCAATCTGAAGGCCTGGCTGTTCACTATCCTGCGCAACAATTTCTATAACGGCCTGCGCAAGCAAAAACATCAGACGGCCTATGAACGCTCGGTCGACGACTTCGCAGTTCATCACGCCGGCCTCGCAGGACAAGACGATCGAATTCGGCGATCTGATGCGCAACCTCCAAGCGCTGCCGCCGGATCAGCGCGAGGCGCTGATCCTGGTGACGGTCGAAAACCTCTCCTATGAGGAAGTTGCCGCCATTTGCGACTGTCCGATCGGGACCATCAAGAGCCGCGTCAATCGCGCCCGCGCCCGCCTCGAAGCGCTGATGGACGGCTCCCTGCAGAAAAAGTCCGCCGCGGAATAGACGCTCATTCAGCTTTCACGGCCTTTCTCCGCCTTTTCCAAATAACACCGGCGGACGGGAACTTTTTACGCCGCTGCGCATTGTAGGCGCTGGGCTCGCATGATCGAGCATTTGTGGAACGGAGGACGCCGCAGATGGGAAGCCTGCTTCACTACGCCGTCGTCTTCTTGATCATTGCTTTGATCGCCGCAGCCGTCGGCTTTGGCGGAGTTGCTGGCGTGGCGATGGATGGCGCACGCCTCCTGTTCTGGGTCTTCATCATTCTTTTCGTGGTCTCGCTGCTCGGCGGCCTCCTCCGCAGAGGCTGATCTTGCAGTGCGCCTCGCTTTTCCGGCAGGCCATTGCGGAACCGTGCACCGAGACTGGCGAAAACGCCTGATAAGGAGATGTCATATGGATTGGAACCGCGTCGAAGGCAATTGGAAGCAGTTCAAGGGCCGCGTGAAGGAGCAGTGGGGCAAACTCACCGACGATGATCTTGATCAGATCAACGGCCGCCGCGACCAGCTCGAAGGCAAGATCCAGGAGCATTATGGCAAGGCCCGCGATCAGGTCCGCGCGGATGTCGACAGCTGGCTGAGCCGCGTTGGCTGAGCACAGTGTGAGAGCGGCCGCGGACACCCGTCCGCGGCCCCTTGCCTTCTTGGCGGAAAAGGCACAGTTTATCGCCGCCAGGATCGGGTCGTTGCTAGGAAAAACCCGCAAGAACAAGCAAAGGATTGCGAGATGAAATCCAGACTCTTAGCTGCGGCATTCATCGTCACGGCCGTGGCGTCGGCGCGCGCTGAGACCATCGATACGTCGGCGTTCAAGACCACGCAGGCGCCGGACGAGTGGCGCGGCGTCAATTACATCGGCCAGCCGATCGTGAATTCGAGCGGCGAAAAGATCGGCGACGTCAACGACATCTTGTTCGACCGGACCGGCAAGATCACCACCGTCGTGATCGGCGTGGGCGGCTTCCTTGGCCTCGGCGAGAAGCGCGTGGCGCTCCCCTTTTCGGCCATCACTTACAGCGAAAAGGATGGCGTGCGCCAGATCATGGCGCCGCTGACCAAGGAGGCTCTTCAGGCTGCGCCCGAATATAAGCTGACCGAAAAGACGGCGATGGACAAGGTCCGCGAGAAAGCGGGCCAGGTGGCGACAAAAGCGTCCGAAAAGGCCGGCGAGCTGAAGGATCAGGCGGTCAAGAAGATCGAGGAGTATAATAGCAAGGACGAATCGAAGTACGGCGCTCCAAAGAAAGAATAACCGCGCACCGTCCGGTGTCTGAATGAAGCCGATCTGCCCCAAGCGCCTCGAAGGTCTGATGCTTCGAGGTGCTTCCTGCTCTTGTGGACCTATGCGCCCTGCCATTGCCGCGAAATTCGTCAGGCGCCTGCCGAGAACCGATTTTCCCCAGGGGACGACGTTTCTTGGGGCGTCATTTACGCTCCTCTTCGTGCTGGTGATCGTTGCGACGGCCTTGCTGGAACATACACGTGCCGAGCGCGAAAGACTGATGAGGACCATCGAGACGCAGGGAGAACTGGATGAACTGCTCGCGGCGCTGACACGGCTGGAAAGCGGCCAGCGCGGCTATCTTCTCACGGGAGACAACAAATATCTCAAGGTTTATTGGGACACGCTGCCAACCGTTTCGGGTCATATGAAAGCCCTGGAAGACGCTGTCGGCCGCGATGCAAGCCAGAAGAATCGCATCGAGGCCATCAAGCCGCTCGTCGGCGGCAAGCTGAGCGAGATGGCCGAGACCGTGCAGCTCTATGAGTCGGGCAAGCGTGACGATGCGATCGGGCTGGTGCGTAGCGAGCTGGGTATCCGCTATATGGACGACATTCGGCTGCTCGTAGCGCAGATGAAGCATGAGAACGCCGAGCTTCGCTTTCAGCAATATGCCACTGCCCGGAACCAGGAGCGATGGCTGCTCGCAGCCAATGTCGTCGCCGCGACGCTGATCGTGCTGCTTGCCGCGATCTCGGTCTTTGCCGTCCGGCGGGCGAATGCCGCGATGCAGAAGGCGCATGACGTCCTGCGCGGGGCAAATGCCGAGCTTGAAGCGAGCGTGGCGGCGCGGACGGCGGAACTGACGGCCGCTAATGAAGAGATCCAAAGATTTGCCTATATCGTCAGCCACGATCTGCGCTCCCCGCTCGTCAATATCATGGGATTTACCAGCGAGCTGGAGGCGCTGAAAAAGACCTTCCTGGAGCGCCTGGGGGCAGCGCTGCCGGATGAGATGTCCGGTGCGGAACCGCAGCCGGCCGGGCCTGACGCCAACGCGGCCAGCGATCAGTTCGGGGGAGAGTTCGATGAAGCCGTCAGCTTCATCAAAGCCTCGATTACCAAAATGGACCGCCTGATCAGCGCGGTGTTGAAGATCTCCCGCGAGGGCAGCAGAGCGCTTGAGCCGGAGCGCATCGATCTCGGCCGTCTCATCGAAACGGTCACCAAGGCGGTCGCGCATCAGACCCAAGACGCCGGCGCCGATATCGAGATCGGCGAGTTGCCGACCATCGTCTCCGACCGTCTCGCTTTGGAACAGATCTTCTCCAACCTCTTGGATAACGCGCTGAAATATCTGCGCCCGGGCGAGCGTGGGGAAATCGGCGTTACCGGCGCCACGAACGGGGCCAAGGTGACGATCGAGGTTTCGGATAATGGCAGCGGCATATCCGAACGCGATCAGAGCCGGATTTTCGAAATGTTCCGGCGTGCCGCCGGAACGCAGGATAAGCAGGGAGAAGGCATGGGACTGGCCCATGTCCGGGCGCTCGTGCGCAGGATTGGAGGGACGATCAGCGTCGAGTCGACTCTCGGCAAGGGCAGCACATTCAGCGTTACGCTGCCGCGAACCCTACCTCATGAGGCAAGAAGGATGAGTGCATGAACAGTGCGGTGACGATCGTCATGATCGAGGACGACGAGGGGCACGCCCGCCTGATCGAGAAAAATATCGCCAGAGCGGGCGTCAGAAATGCGATCATACATCTTCCGACGGGAACAGCAGCGCTGGAATATTTCCAGCATCCGGAGCGGCCAAAGAGCCTTCTGATCCTGCTTGATCTCAATCTGCCCGACATGACGGGCATCGACATTCTGCAATATATTAAGGGGCAAGAAGCGCTTAAATGCGTGCCGGTCATCGTTCTAACCACAACCGACGACCATCGCGAGGTCGACCGCTGCTACGAGCTCGGCTGCAGCGTCTATGTCACCAAGCCTGTCGAGTACGAGCAATTCGCTAACGCCATCCGTCAGCTTGGGCTATTCTTCCAGGTGATCGAGGTGCCAGAGACGACCTGAATGGAGCTTCCGATCGTCCACGTATTGTTTATCGACGATGACGAGGGCCTGTGCCGGCTCGTCAGGAAGGATTTGGAGCGGCACGGCTTTCGCATCGACATCTGCTTCGATGGTGCCAGCGGCCTGGCCAAAGCTCGCCGAAGGCCGCGGTCGATGCCGTGGTTCTCGATCACAATCTGCCCGATCAGGACGGTCTCAGCGTTCTTGTCGAAATCCAAAAGCTGCCGGACCCCCCGCCGGTCATCTATCTGACCGCCGCCGCAGACAGCCGGACGGCAGTATCGGCCCTAAAGGCCGGCGCGGCGGATTATGTCATCAAGGACATTAGCAGCGAGTTTCTTCCGCTGTTGCGCGCCGATATCGAGGCAGGCATCGAGTCGGCCAATCTGCGCCGTGCCAAGAAGGCGGCTGAGGCCGAGATCGTGGCCGCGCATGACCGCTACAAGGCTCTCGCCGCCGAGCGCGCGGTGCTGCTCCGCGAGGTCAATCACCGGGTGAGCAACAGTCTTCAGCTCATCGCCTCGCTCTTGCAGTTCCAGTCCCGCGCGGTGATGCAGGACGTGAAGGATGCTTTGCTTGAGGCGCATAACCGGGTGCTGGCGGTGGCCCGCATCCACCGCAGTCTCTACACATCGCAGAATGTGCAATCGGTCTCGCTTCACCGCTATATTGAGGCGCTCGTCGCGGACATCGAAAGCGCCGCAGGTAATGGCCGGGAGACCGGCTCCGTCTCGCTTGAGACCGATGCGGTCGAGATCGAGCCCGATCGCGCCGTCGCGGTTGGCGTCATCCTGACCGAGCTTGTCCTCAATGCCCGCAAGCACGCCTATCCCGACGGCAGCGGGCCGATCCGGATCAGATTGCAGGTCGTTCATCCCAATCAGAGTCTGATGAGCGTCGAGGATGACGGCGTCGGCCTTGTGAACGGTTCCGCCGTTCAGTCGGGCGGGCTTGGCACGACGATCGTCAACGCCATGGTGCAAAAGCTGGGTGCCGAGCTGCGTTATGACTCCAAAGCGAAGGGGACGCGCGCGATCGTGACATTCGACCCTGGCAATTCCGCGCAATCGTCGGCCCCCTGACAGTAACGACGCGGAGCATTGACCCGCGCAGCGCGGCTTTACCGGCTTCGACCGAGGCGGGAGCGGTTGAATGTCAGCGCATCACGGCTCGGACCGAAGGCAGTGCCGTCAAAACTGTGCAGCGTCAACGTGAACGCGTCCGGCAGCACTTCGATCAGCCAGAAACCGTTCGGCTCGCCGCGCATCCGCCAGGACAGCGCCGTCGGCGCGCCGACTGCGATCAGTCGGCCGGGCAATTGCTGCAACTCGACGGCAAATGCCTGATGAATATGCCCCGACATCACCATCTCGACGCCTTGCGCGCTGAACATCTCGACCGCCTGCATGGCCCGGCGCGCCGGTCTTGCACGCGGGAAGCCCTCGACGGAAATCAGCGGATGGTGCGTGGCGACGATGCGCGCCTTCTCAGGCGCGGCCTCGGCGAGAAGAGTCCGCATCGCCTGGATGTCGCGCCGCCTCGCCGTGCCTTCCTGCCATCTGAGGTGTCGGCTGCCAGCTCGCCGTGGTGTTCAGCCCGACCACGACGACCTGCTCGTCCTCGAAGACCGGCATCAGCGGATGTCCCACGCTCCGCCAATAGCGCGCGAACGGTCTGGTGAAACGCTCGACGAGGTTCCACACCGGCAGATCGTGATTGCCGGGCAGCAGGAGGAGCGGCGCGCGCAGCGTTTCGAGCCAGGCCCTTGCCTCCTCGAACTCCCGCTGCCGCGACCGGAGGGTCATGTCTCCGGCGATAACGATCAGGTCCGGGTGAGACGTTCGAGATCGGCATGAAGCTGCTTTGCCAAGCCTTCGGGCACCGAACCGAAATGCAGATCCGCGAGAAGGGCGATACGCGTCATGTCGTGCCGTTTTTCGGCTTCAAGATTGTCAGCGCTTGGGGACGGATGCTGTAATGCAGCGGCGTTTCCAGCCAGAGCACCTCGCCGTCATTGGCGACGCGAAGCCGCTTTGCCTTGGAGTTGATGGTCAGTGTCCTCACCCTATGGCCTTCGAATTCCGGATCGCCCTTCCACAGGCCGAGCGAGGCTCGCAAAAGGAGCCAAATGGTCCGCGCTATCGTCCGATGTTTCGAGATATAGAGGCCGAGCCGGCCGGTATCGAGCGGGCCTCGTTTCGGCGGAAAATGAGCTTCCTCAAGATATGGGTTGTTCGAAACGGCGACCGTTCAGCGCCCGATGGACGCGCGGCGTTTTGCTATCGTCGATCAGCAGGGCGAGCCGGCGGACCGTCCGTGCGATCTCGCCCGGCAAGGCCAGGTAGCCGGCCAGCCGCTCGGCAAGCGACCTTCCGCGCAGGCTCTGGCGCCTTGCTGTGACCATCGGCGGCAGGCCAATGAAGGAATTGCAGAGGAAGATCCGGCCGTTCACCTCGCCGACATCGATCTTGTGCGGCTCGGTGGTTACGAGCCCCTTAATGGCTTGGTCGATATCGAGCGGCAGATCGAGGTCGCGGGCGAGCCGGTTCAGCGTGCCGAGCGGCAAAATCCCAAGCGCCATATCCCGTCCGAGCAGCGCTGTCGCGGCAGCGTTGACCGATCCGTCGCCGCCTCCGATGATGATGGCGTCATAGTCCTTCCCAGCGGCGCTCTGCAGCCTCTCCGCAATGTCCCCCGGCTCGGCGGTCTCGACGCTGATGCAGTGCCCAGCCTTCGCGAAGGCATTGCCAAGCTTTTTTTCGAGCTGCTCGGGTCCGAGGCCGATCATTGTGCCGGCGTTGCGGTTGAGGATGGCATGAACGCGCATTGTTGCTTGATGTGCCCGGTTAACGAATCGCCTCTGGCGCGGTTCATAGAACAATTAAGCTCGCCGGAGGTTTCAAGCGGAGCCGACGCTTGAACGAGCTGGGTCAGGAACTCAGAAATTCAGCCGCCGGACGAAGGGTGCGAAACCGCTCGGCAACAATCTTGAAGCTTGCAAGAAGCGGAACGGCCAGCAGCGCTCCCGCCATGCCCCACATCCAGCCCCAGAGCACGATGGCGATGAAAATCGCGACGGGATTGAGCGATAGCCTGCGTCCCCAGATATAGGGCGAAATCAGGTTCTGCACGAACAGCAGCACCGAAACATAGATCGCCGGCAGCGCCAGCGCGGCCGCCAGCGAATCGGTGGAGACCAGCGAGGCCATGGTCAGTAGGGTCACGATCACCACCGGGCCGATATAGGGCGCGAAGCTGAAGACCGCGGTAGCCGCGCCCCAGAGCAGCGCATTCTCAACGCCGAGTGCCCAGCCCATGCCGGTCACCAGGAGGCCGTAGCCGATATTCGTTACGGTAAGGGACAGGAGATAGAAGGAGATATCCCGTCTGACGCTGCGGGTGATGTCCACTGCGCGCGCCTTGTGTTCGTCCGTATGCATCAGGCCAACCAGCTTGCGCAGGAACATGTCGCCGGTAGCCAGAAGGAAAAAGAGCAGGATGAGCACGATGCCGATCGAGGTCGCAACGCGCTGCGTGCCGCTCAGGAGTTCGCCGGCAAAGCTCGGCCGGCGCAATTCGACGATCTGGCGGCGCTGCGGCGGCTTCGTCGAAAATTCGGTCGCGGTTTCGATCTCCTCCGTCGCCTTCTGAATGTCGGCAATCGGCTTCCGGATCAGCTTCATGCGCTCCTCCAGCTTGGTGAAGCTTGCCGGAAGCCGGGCGACCCAGTCCTGAGCGGGCCCCGCGAGGGTGATCATTGAACCGACGATGAAGCCGAGCGCGGCGGCAACGATAATCGCCGAGGCAACCGCGCGTGGGAACCGCAGCCTTTCAAGCCACTCGACCGCCGGAGAAAGCATCATGCTGAGAAGAATGGAGATCGTGACCGGGACGAGCACCGGCGCCGTGAAATAGAGCGTGTAAAAGACGGCGATGACGAAGAGCCCGATGATGGCAATTCTGAGCGGGGTATCGATGATGCCGCGCGAAACGGGCGTCGGCCTCGCCGCGCACCCGTCGGGCGCCTCGGGTGCAGCTGACTCTCCGGCGGTCAAATCGTGCGTTTTCGTCTTCAGCATGCGCGGTCCCCGGGGCATGGCGGCGCCGTCTTATCGGATAGCGAATCGAGAACCGTGGCGGGCGCGACCACGCCGCGGAGGACGTGCCGATTTGGCACAGGCGCCCGCAACCCATGGCGTCGCACCAAGTAGCCGATTTTACGCGTTCCTTCCGACCACGACCGGCGCGCGTCTTGCCTCAACCTGTGCGATCCTGCTTATCATCCGCGCCTCGATGCCGCCAACAAATCAAATTCTTGTTTCGTGGCGCAATTTTCTCTTGAAACCGGGGGCCGTAGCGTGCATATGCCCCCCCTTGTAAGCCGGTGGTCATGCAGCGCCATGCCGCCGGCTTCATCTGGTCATCTACTGGTTGGGGAGGACGCCATATGGCTTACAATGTCGCCCTCTTCCAATTGGGGATGGACTTGGATCACGGTTCAAGCACCGCCCAAACGGAAGAAAAGCATTCCGTCTGCGGCCCAAGCGTGGCGCAGCAGCACGACAGGAAAGACTACTTCTGTGTGCGTGACGGCAGGAAATTTGCCGGTACGCACCTGATCGTCGATGTGAAAAATGGCAGTCGTCTCGACGACCTCGAACACATCGAGAATACCTTCAGGAAATGCATCGAGGTCGCAGGCGCCACGCTCCTGCACATTCACATGCATCATTTTACTCCCAACGGAGGCGTCTCGGGCGTCGCCGTGCTTGCTGAATCGCATATCAGCATTCATAGCTGGCCCGAATATGGCTATGCCGCCCTGGACATTTTCATGTGCGGCGACACCAAACCGCATCTGGCCCTGGATATCATTCGCGAGGCGTTCCAGCCGGACGAGCTGATCGTCCAGGAGTATATGCGCGGCGAGAACGTCGCGATTGCCGCTTGAGGCTCGCCCTCCAGCCGGAGGCTTTGCCGCTAAAGGTCGCCCGTGCCCGGTCATTTGGCCGGGCACGCCTTTTTTCACGGCAATTCCAGGATTTGCAGGAGCCGCAGGATGACGCGCTGGGTCGAAGAGACGTTCAACCCCATTTCCGCTGCGGCCTGGAATGCGATGCCGTCCTTTACGAAGGCCATACCGGATTTCAGGACCTCATCATCTTCGAGAACCAGACCTTCGGCCGGGTGATGATGCTCGACGGCGTCATCCAGCTCACCGAGCGGGACGAGTTCATCTATCATGAGATGATGGCCCATGTGCCGCTTTTCAGCCTTGGCGACGCCAGGACGGTGCTCATCATCGGTGGCGGCGACGGCGGCGTGCTGCGCGAGGTTCTGAAGCATCGCGGCGTCAGACGCGTCGTTCACTGCGAGATCGACGGCGTCGTCGTCGAGATGTCGCGGAAATATCTGCCGGGTATCTCTCAGGGAGCCTTTGACGATCCCCGCCTTGAGCTGATGATTGGCGACGGGATCAGATTCGTGAATGAGACCGACCAGAAGTTCGACGCCATCATTGTCAATTCGACGGAGCCGATCGGCCCGGCCAAAGTGCTGTTTACGGAAGATTTCTTCGCCGCCTGCCAGAAACGCCTGAGGCCGCGCGGCGTTTTCATCGGTCAGAACGGCCTGCCGTTTCTGTATCCGGAGCATCTGAGCGAGAGCGGGCGCATGTTGCGGAGGCTCTATGCCGATGCCGCTTGCTTTCTCTGCTGTCAGCCGACCTATTTCGGCGGCCCCTTCGCTCTGGCCTGGGCGGGGAATGATCCGAAGACGAGGGCGCTCTCCGCCGCCGCGCTGGCGAGGCGCTATGCCGGGAGCGGCATCGCAACCCGGTATTACATCCCGGAGGTCCACCGTGCGGCGTTCATCCTGCCGAACTATATCGCCGATGCCTGGAACGGCGGAGAAAGATAGCGCCTTGCGCTGAATCTGAGCGCCGGCTGCGATTAAAGGCGGGCCGATTTACCTCGATCCGCAGGCCACGACGCAGCGGCGCGCGCAAATCTGGAACTCGGCGCGGCAGGGGTCCTTACTGCTGCCCTTCGCGCAAGCAGCAAGCGCCGACCGGCACTGCGCGATGCAGCTTTCCGTGCACGCACGGCTTGAATCCTGCGACAGCTTCTGGCTGGATTTCGCGCCCTCCTGCATATCGGCGGCACGCGCCCCGCCAGTCAACGCTGCGTTGAGCCCCGGCCCGATAAGTATGAGGAGCCCAAATAATAAGCCAAACGGCTTTGCGACACCACATTCGGCATCAGCAATCCCCCCGTTAAGCCGTGCCTGCGCTTTGCTGCGCCCGCCGGGCCTCCTCATAAATCTCCGACGCTTCAAGCCAGAGCGCTTCCGTCTCGCTCAAATTTTTCGCTAGCGCGCCGCGATCTTTCATTAGTTTCAAGGCCCTTTCCGGCGTTTCTTCATAGAGCCCATGTTGGGCCAAGGCGTGGTCAAGCTGAGCGATTTTTCGCATTATCACATCAATTTCGCGCTCATAGGCGTCGATGCGCCTCTTAAGCGGCGCCAGCTCGATGCGGGCGTTTGCGGCAGCGCGGCGCTCGTCCTGCCGGCTCCGGCCGCCGCTTTGGCCTTTTGCCGCCTGGGCCCCCGCGCGCCTTTGCTCACGCGAGCGGGCCATCAGTTCGGCATTGTAGCTGTCCAGATCGCCGTCATATTGGACAACGGTGCCGCCGCTAACCAGCCAGAGCCGGTCGGCGGTCGCCTCGATCAGATGCCGGTCGTGGCTGATCAGGATCACCGCGCCTTCATAATCATTGAGCGCATGGATGAGCGCCTCGCGGCTGTCGACGTCGAGATGGTTGGTCGGCTCGTCGAGGATGAGCAGGTGCGGGCCGTGAAAGGCGGCGAGCGTGAACAGCAGCCGCGCCTTCTCCCCGCCCGACAGATTGGCGGCCGGTGTGTCGGCCTTGTCGGCGCCAAAACCTGCCGCAGCGGTCCGGGCGCGCTTCTGCGCTTCGGTCGCGTCCGGCATCAGGCAGGCGATGTGGTCGTAGGCGGATTTTTGCGGATCGAGCTCATCGAGCTGGTGCTGGGCGAAATAGCCGACGCTGAGCTTCTTCGAGGCGCGGCGATGGCCGTCCTGCGGGGCGAGCTTGCCGCTCAGCAGCTTGGCGAGCGTCGACTTGCCGTTGCCGTTGGCGCCGAGCAGGCCGATCCGGTCGTCGCTGTCGAGCCGCAGATCGAGGCCGCGCAGCACGGGGCTATCGGCGGCATAACCCACGGCCGCGCCTTCGAGTCGGATCAGCGGATTGCCGAGCCGCGTCTCAGGGCTTGGGAAGCGGAACGGCACGACCTCGCTTTCGATCTCGGCGGCGATGGGCTGCATCTTGGCGAGCGCCTTGAGGCGGCTTTGCGCCTGCGCGCCTTGGTCGCCTTGGCGCGGAAGCGCTCGACGAACGCCTCCATGTGCCGGCGCGCATCGTCCTGCTTCTTCTTCAGCTTGAGCTGGAGGCGCTGGCGCTCGCGCCGCGTCTCCTCGAAGACGTCATAGGCGCCGGCATAGAGCGTCAGCTTGGCGTCGGAGAGATGCAGGATCGAGCCGACGCATCTATTCAGCAGGTCGCGGTCGTGGCTGACGATGAGGACGGTGTGCGGATAGCTGGCAAGGAAAGTCTCCAGCCATAGCGTGCCTTCAAGATCGAGATAGTTGGTCGGCTCGTCGAGCAGCAGAATGTCGGGCGCGGTAAACAGCACCGATGCCAGCGCGACACGCATCCGCCAGCCGCCGGAAAATTCGCCGCATGGCCGCGCCTGGGCCTCCTCGTCAAAGCCGAGACCGGCGAGGATCTGCGCCGCGCGGGCCGGGGCCGAATGCGCGCCGATGTCATGGAGGCGGAGCTGGATCTCGGCGATGCGGCCGGGATCGCTCGCCGTCTCGGCTTCGGCGAGCAGCGCCGCGCGCTCGGCGTCGGCCGCGAGCACGGTCTCGATGAGGCTCTGCGGTCCGCCCGGCGCCTCCTGCGCGACGCCGCCGATCCGCGCCGCCTTCGGCCAGGAGATGCTGCCGTCGTCCGGGGCGATCTCGCGAGTGATCAGGCGCAGCAGCGTCGTCTTGCCCGTGCCGTTGCGGCCGACGATGCCGACCTTGTGCCCGGCCGGAATCGCGGCCGTCGCCTTGTCGAAGAGCAGGCGTCCTTCAATCCGGTAGCTCAGGTCGTTGATATGCAGCATGGGCGCAATCTGGACGAAACGCGGCAAATTGCAAGCCGCGGCATCCACGGCCGTCTGGATTGCGCGGACATGGGCGCAACCGGCAAGGTTCGCGGCTTGCGGCTCCGACTCGCCAAGGCTATAAGCGCCGCTTGAGGGACCCACACCGATTAGGAAACACGATGGCCGTTGAACGTACATTGTCGATCATTAAGCCCGATGCGACTGAACGTAATCTGACTGGCCGCATCATCGCCAAGCTCGAGGATGCCGGGCTTCGCGTCATCGCGCAAAAGCGGGTGCGCTGGACCAAGGCCGAGGCCGAAAAGTTCTATGCGATCCACAAGGAGCGGCCGTTCTTCGGCGACCTCGTCGCCTTCATGACGTCAGGGCCGATCGTGCTGCAGGTGCTGGAAGGCGAGGATGCGGTGGCGAAAAACCGCGAGGTGATGGGCGCGACCAATCCCGCCAATGCCGCGCTCCGGGACAATTCGCCAGGAATTTGCAGAAAATATCGAGCGCAATTCCGTTCATGGATCGGACAGCGCCGAGAATGCCGCGGCGGAGATCGCGATGTGCTTTTCCAAGGCTGAGATCGTGGGCTGAAATGCTCAGCTCTGTCAGGACGTGGCCCGCCAAAATGTCGCGCTTGCAGCCGCAATCGAAGAAACGGCTACCTTCAGGCGAGCGCATTCATCGCGGTACGGAGAGCCACGTCGCTTCAGCGCACAGCGGCGGCAAGCGTCCCGAGTTCGGCCGCGCGTTGATACCAGTATGCCGCCCGCATCTCGTCCGGCTGCACGCCCTGGACCGGCAGATTGCCAAGGACCTTCGGATCGTAGCTCTGCGCCAGGGCGAAAGCGCCGAGCGCGCTTTTCTGTTCGGCGAGATGTTCGAAGATGAGACGAGCGCCCGATACATAGCCGCGGTCCATCAGCTCGTGACCGCGCCGAAGCATGGCCTCTTCCCAATCATTGCCGAGTGCGGCCTCGGCGCGTCCGCTCGGCGCGGGTGATTTCTCCGCCCCGTCCGCCGGCGCCAGGGACGGCCTCAGCTCCATCCGAATGCCGACATCGGCATTGCTCGCATTGCGGCGCACCTGCGCCTGGTTCGGCGCGTCCTGCCCGACTGGACCAGTATAGAGGACGGATGCAGACCGTGCGCCTGCCGCCGATCCGTCGCCCGTTTCCGTCTTCTCGTTCTGAGACTCGGCCCACTCGGTGCCGATCCGATGGAAGGCAAAGGCCACGACGGCAACGGACAAGGAAATCGCGATCAGATTTCGCGCGCCGCTTCCGCTCCGCTTGGCCGGGCCCGCCATGGTCGCCGGCGTGAGCTGCGTCAGCGGAGCACGCATATACGGGTTGCCCGGTCCCAGCCTTGAGGCTGCGGCATGTCGTCTTGCGCGCCCGCCGGCCTGAGACGGTGGTTGCGGAACTGGACGGGGTAGATTGGCCACACGTCCCCGCTGGGCCGCACGGTCGAGAGCGTGCCTCAGGTCTGACTCCAGATCGTCCGCATTGCGCTCCTGCGGCATCGGATGTCTGGACGCTTTCTGACGCTCGGCCGCGCGGTCTTGCATATTGATGATGGCTGCGCCGCCTTCACTCGGAAGCTCGTCGCCAGCGCGCTGTAGAATGCGCGTCCACGAAACCTAATTCATGAAAGGTCTCTCCAACGCAGTACTCAATCGGCCTCAACCGTACCCGCGCATTGTGGCGATGCTGGGTTACGAGGTCGGATCGAGTTTAGTAAAAATTGTCCTAATCCGTAAAGTGTTAGTGAAAGGCTAAAAACACTTTAAAAAAAGACCTTCCCGGCTTCCTTGCCCGCCAAAGCCACTCCGATAAACACCGGCCATTTTCCTGCTTGATTGAATGCGGGCGGCAGTGCACTTTCGTTGCTGTAACGCGAGACACAGAGCTGGCGAAATGGGGTGAGGAAAGCGATGGAGGCGTCATTTCACCGGCACAAGCCGCTTTTCATCACACTCTGAGGAGCCCCGCGTTCCGCGCACAGGGCGCAAGGACCATCATCTGATATGTCCATTGGGAGGAGTTTATGGATAGAAGATCGTTTTTGAAACACGCGGCCGTTGCCGGTGCGGGAACCGCTGCGCTCGCTGCTCCGGCCATCGCTCAGTCTCAGCCGCCGCTGAAATGGCGGATGACCTCCAGCTTTCCGAAGTCTCTCGATACGATTTACGGCGCGGCCGAAACCTTCTCGAAATATATCGCAGAGAGCACCGACAACAAATTCCAGATCCAGGTTTTCCCGGCCGGCGAAATCGTTCCCGGTCTGCAAGCGGCCGACGCCGTCTCCAATGGCACCGTCGAGATCTGTCACACCGCCAGCTACTATTATTGGGGCAAGGATCCGACCTTCGCATTTGGCACGGCGGTTCCTTTTGGTCTGAACGCGCGCCAGGAAAATGCATGGAATTATTACGGCGGCGGCATCGACCTGATGAACGAATTCTACGCCGGCTACAATATCTATGCCCTTCCCTGCGGCAATACCGGCGCGCAAATGGGGGGCTGGTTCCGCAAGGAGATCAACACGCGTTGCCGATTTGAAGGGACTGAAATTCCGCATCGGAGGTTTCGGCGGCAAGGTGCTGACCAAGCTCGGCGTCGTCCCGCAGCAGATCGCCGGCGGCGATATCTACCCGGCTCTGGAAAAGGGCACGATCGACGCCACCGAATGGGTCGGGCCCTATGACGACGAAAAGCTCGGGTTTTACAAGGTCGCGCCCCATTACTATTATCCCGGCTTCTGGGAAGGCGGCGCGATGCTGCACGTCTTCATCAACAAGGCCAAATGGGAAGGGCTGCCCGCGCAGTATAAAGGCGCGATCGCGGCTGCGGCCGAGGCCGCAAACTGCGACATGCTGGCGAAATACGATGCCGTCAATCCGGCGGCCATCCGCAGCCTCGTCGCGAAAGGCACGCAGCTTCGTCCGTTCTCGCCGGAAATCCTGCAGGCGGCGTTCGAGGCGGCAACATCGACCTATTCCGAGATCGCGGCCAGCAACGCCAAGTTCAAGAAGATCCATGATAATTACATGAATTTCCGGAAGGACGCGTTCCTCTGGCTGCAGATCGCCGATTACGGCTATGACAGCTTCATGATGACCCAGCAGCGCGCCGGAAAGCTGGGTTGATCGGCAATCCGAAAAAATAATCAAAAGAAGCGCCAGACATCAACTCTGGCGCTTCCCATAAGGGGGAGGCGATGAAAGCGCTGCTCCGTTTGAGCGCCGCGATCGATCAGTTCACGGCATTCATCGGCCATGCGGTCTCGTGGCTGATCCTGATTGCGGTTCTGATCAGCGCCGGCAACGCGGTGATCCGCAAGGCCTTCGATATGAGCTCGAACGCCTGGCTCGAGCTGCAATGGTATCTCTTCAGCGCCGTGTTCCTGCTTGCGGCAAGCTATACGCTGCAACGCAACGACCACATCCGCATCGACATCATTTCCGCCATGCTGCCGAAATCCGTGCGGAACCTGATCGATCTCCTGGGTCACGTGCTGATGCTGATGCCCTTCGTGATCCTGATGATCTACGAAGCCTACCCCTTCGTCATGACCTCTTTTGCGCAACAAGAGGTGTCAACGAATGCCGGCGGGCTGATCATCTGGCCGGCGAAAGCGCTGCTGCTGGCAGGCTTCCTGCTCCTTGCCATGCAGGGCGTCTCGGAGATCATTAAACGCATCGCCGTCATGCAGGGCCTCATTCCCGATCCCCATGAAGGCCAGGGCGCTCAGAGCCTTGCCGAAGAAATCAGCGCGCATCCGGGAGAGCGGCCGTGACCGACTTCGTGATCGCAAACATGGCGCCGATCATGTTCGTCAGCCTGATCGTGCTGATGCTGCTCGGCTACCCGGTCGCCTTTGCTCTTGCCGCCAACGGTCTCGTCTTCGCGCTCATCGGCATTCAGCTCGGGCTGTTTCCGACGGTTTTCCTGCAGGCTCTGCCGGAGCGCATTTTCGGCATCATGAGCAATGATACGCTGCTGGCGATCCCGTTCTTTACGTTCATGGGGCTCGTCCTTGAGCGATCGGGCATGGCGGAGGATCTGCTCGACACCGTCGGGCAGCTCTTCGGGCCGGTGCGCGGCGGTCTGGCCTATGCGGTCGTGCTGGTCGGCGCGCTGCTGGCCGCGACGACGGGCGTTGTCGCCGCTTCGGTAATCGCGATGGGTCTCATCTCGCTGCCGATCATGCTGCGTTACGGTTATGACAGGCGTGTTGCGACCGGCGTCATTGCCGCCTCGGGGACGCTCGCCCAGATCATCCCGCCGTCGCTCGTGCTGATCATCATGGCCGATCAGCTCGGCCGCTCGGTCGGCGACATGTATGAAGGCGCGCTGATCCCCGGCCTCGTGCTGACCTGCATGTACATGGGGTATGTCGCGGTGATCGCCGCGCGTTATCCGAACGCCGTCCCGGCCCTGCCCTCCGAGGCGCGCACGCTCGGCGGCGGCGTCGTATCGCTGTTCATCACGATCGTGATCTCGATCGCCGCGGGATACGCCATCGTCGGGATTCTCGGCGAAGACCTTGTCAATAAGGGCATCTGGTCGGCGACGGCGGCAATCGTGATCGCCTATGCCATCGCGCTCATCAACCGCGCGCTCGGCCTTGGTCTGCTGTCGCGGCTGGCGCAACAGGTGATCATCGTGCTGATGCCGCCTCTGGCGCTGATCTTCCTGGTGCTGGGCACGATTTTTCTCGGGATTGCGACGCCGACCGAAGGCGGCGCGATGGGCGCGGTCGGCGCGCTGATCCTGGCGATCTCCAAACGCCGCCTCAGTTTCGATCTGGTGCGGCAGGCGCTCGAACTCGACGACCAAGCTGTCGTCCTTCGTCCTGTTCATCCTGATCGGCGCCCGCGTCTTCTCACTCACCTTTTTCGGGGTCAACGGTCACCTCTGGGTCGAGCATCTCCTGCTCAGCGTACCTGGCGGCGAACTCGGCTTTCTGATCGTCGTCAACCTGCTGGTTTTCTTTCTGGCCTTCTTTCTCGATTTCTTCGAGCTCGCCTTCATCGTCGTGCCGCTCTTGGCACCGGTCGCCGACAAGCTCGGCATCGATCTGATCTGGTTCGGGGTGCTGCTCAGCGTCAATCTGCAGACCAGCTTCATGCACCCGCCCTTCGGCTTCGCCTTGTTCTATCTGCGCTCAGTCGCCGCGCGCGAGCCCTACCGGGACCGCATCACCGGCCAGCGGATCGAGCCGATCACGACGGGGCAGATCTATTGGGGCGCAGTGCCCTTCGTACTGATCCAGCTGGTGATGGTCGGGCTGACGATCGCCTTCCCGCGGATGGTCACGCATTACAAAGATACCGGACCGCATGTGAATCCGTCAGATATCAGGATTCAGCTTCCCCCAATCGGCGGGCCGTCGACCGCGCCAGGAATGCCGAATTTCGGTTCGCCCCCGCCCGGCCTCGGCGGCGCGCCAAGTCAGCCGGCACAGCCGCCGGCGACCGATCTCAACCAGCCGCCGAAGTTCAACTGACGGGGCTTTGGCCATCGTCAATGCATCTTTGCGGGCCGCAAAGGACTGCCAGGCCTTCGAGTGCCAAGAGGCGCGGCTGCGTTATGGCAAGGTGACGACGCCCGACCGATCGACAGGGAAGAACGGATTGTAAGCAACTTCCCAAACATGGCCGTCGAGGTCGGCAAAATAGCCATGATAGCCGCCCCAAAAGGCTTTCTGCGGCGTCTTTAGAATTCTGGCGCCGATCTCGCCGGCGTGGTCCATCACCTTGTCCACTTCGGCTTCGCTCGGCAGATTGTATGCGAGGGTGACACCGCCATGGCCTGACCACACCTCGGCGGCATTGGCGTCCTCGCTGAGCGCGTCACGGCCGAACAAGGCCAGCACACCGCCGCCGAGCTGGAAAAACGTCACTGTCTCCTGACTGGCCTTGGATTTTTGGAGCCCCAGCTTTTCGTAGAATGCTGTTGCGGCCGCTACATTCTCGACGCCCAGCGTAATCATGGACAGGTAAAGCATAATGCCTCCTTTGCCCGGCTTAAGACTTCGTTAGCGATAAGGCAAATTGCCTATCATTTTAATAAAAATACAATATTTCCAGCCGTTAATTGGCTTATGCCATCGCGCTAAAGTTAGGTTTGTAAAGGGGCATGAGGATGAGACTGTATGCATTCGCCGCGTTATTGGCGCTACCATTTTTAGGGCTTGAGGCTGGAACGGCCAATGCCAACTACTATTGCTGCGGGCAAGGTTTTGACGACTTCGGCCATACCCGCAGTTTCTATGTACCCCAGGACGCCGTCCTGTTCAGCTGTGACGGCTATTTCTGCCGTACCGGCATCACTCTGAACGGCGGCACCTATATCAACGCAGGATGCCGCAACGGCTGGTGCGAGATCCGCTCGCTGCCTTTAAGGAATGCCTGGGTGCTCAGAAACTGCCTGAGGTCGAACGGCTATGTGCCTTACGGAAACGACAACGGCAACGACAACGACAACGATAATGGCGGCGGCGACGACCGCTGAACGAGGCGGCGGCAGCGGTCAGTCAATTGCGGGTCTGCTGTCCGGGCCTGATCGGTTTCCCCGCGAGACAGGTCCATCATAGCCCGCAAGAGGCCGGCGCTCCGGGGCGCCGGCTCTCGCTTTTTTCGGGGCCGGCCGATTGCGCCTGCATCGGCGTCGCCGTGGGCAAACAGCGGCAGTGAGCGGCGAGCGGGCGCTGTCCGGTGAGACCCGAGTCCGCGGTCCGTTTTTCGAGAAGATGTTGAGGCTGTCCCAGAAGCCGGGCTTGTTGTCCATCCCCGCTTCCTCGACGAGCACAACGACGAGCCCAACCCCGTCACATGGACCGCCGATCCGGACAAAATCATCGCCGCCGTCAGATGCGGGCATCACGTGTTCGATTCTATCCGCTAGGTCGCTTCTACCTCCACCTCTTGCAAGTTCTTGATCACGACATTGGCGCCGTGCTGGCGTAGCGCCTCATCTTGCTGGCCACGATCGATACCGACGACGCATGCGAAACCGCCCCGTTTGCCGGCTTCCACGCCGGCCAATGCATCCTCGAACAGGATTGTGCGCGACGGTTGAACACCGAGGCGGCGTGCCGCTTCGAGAAACAGTGCCGGATCCGGCTTGCCCCGTAGCCCGAGCGCCTCCGCATCAACCCCGTCGACGCGGACATCCACATGATGCTCCAGCCCGGCAGCGCGCAGAATTGCCTGAGCGTTCTTGCTCGATGATCCGACCGCCGTCCTGATGCCCACTTCCCGGAGCGTCTTCAGAAGAGCTTCGGCACCCGCAGCCGGATCGATCCCTTTTTGCAGTGCTTGCCGAAACAGCCGCGTCTTGCGCTCACCGATCGCATACACCGTATCCGCGTCCTCCGCGTCCTCCGCTGATCCTTCCGGAAGGTGTATGCCCCGGGCGGTCAGAAAGCTTCGGATACCGTCGTAGCGCGGCCGCCCATCGACATAGGTGAGGTAGTCGGCCGCGATATCGAATGGTTGGAAGGTCAGACCACGCCGTTGCTCGCACCTCTGCAGGAGCGCATCAAACACCACTTTCCACGCAGCCGCGTGGACGCGCGCCGAATTCGTCAGCACGCCGTCCAGATCGAAGATCGCAGCGTCAAAATCGCGCCGGCTTATCGTGAGTGACTTAATAAGCATGGTTCTCTTGTATGTAGGCGCCCAACTCCAGAGAATGGCTAAGATTTGCTGCGACCTCGGGCACGAACCACCATTATTGGACAATGCGCTTCGCCAAGGACGTGCTTCAGGATCGGCGCGCGCGGGGCTTCCCACCTTCCTCTCCAAGCGAGAACGATGAGATCCGCGGATTGGCTCTCCGATAAACGCAGGATTTCCGCAGCGGCATCGCCTTGGGCGAGGAATATCCGTGGGTGCAAGTGGCCGAGCGGGCAAACAGATTCGAGACGTTTGACGAACTCGCTACTCCAGGCGGGCCATTCGTGCTGCGGCTGATCGACATAAGCTGGTGTTGCGAGAGAGCCAGGTTCGGTCGCAGCAGCGCTGATACCCGTCACATGCGCCACCAGCAGCTCGGCGTGACCAGCTTGGGCAAGCTCTGCCGCAGGTTTCAGGGCGGCGCTGGTGGTGGGCGTTCCGTCATGCGGCACCAGGACATGATGAAAATGCCACGGCGTCGCGCCGCGCTCGGGCGGAACCAGCACCACAGGACAAGACGCATTGGCCAGCACCTTCATCGCTGTGCGGCCCAGCACCTTTCCCCGCTCCACGCCGCCCTGCCTGCACAGCACGATCAGATGCGGCTCGATCTCCTCCGCGACTTGGAGAATTTTCGCCGCCGCTATTCCGACGCGGGCCTCGAAGGTGGCGCCGTCGAGTGCGAAAGCGCCGAGCCCGAGCCGGTTGTGCAATTCCTCGCCCGCCAGCTCATGTTCGCCGACATACAAAATGTGGAGGGCCGCTCGCTCGATCTTGCCGAGCACTATTGCCACCGGCAGCGCTGACAGCGCCTGGTCGGAGCCGTCGAGCGGGACAAGGATAACCGATCCGCTCATAAATCCTCCGCTGGGTTCGGGTGCTCCGAACCTTGCCGAAGCATAAGCTCATGCCATCGCCCCCGCCACTGAAAGCGCATCGACAGGCTGCGCCAACTTGGCGGCAGCTTCGCGCGATGCTGAGGTTTCTCCTCACCAAAGCGCAAACCAGCGAAGCCGAGCGCCGCAGCCTGCCATAATCCGCCGAGCGCTCCGAGGTGAACGCCGCTGGCCGCGTTCCCCATGTTGTCCAGCAAGTCGATCTCGGCGGCCTGCCGGAAGTAGCGCTCAGCCAGTTCAGTCTCGCCAAGGCGCGCCGCCACCAGCGCGTGAATTGCCGGGCTGAGCGAACTGCCATGCCCGCTGCGCGGCGCATAGTAGTCAAAATTCGCCTTGCGGACCTTCGGGGGTATCCGATCCCAGAGGAGATATACCAGCATCACCACATCCGGCTGCTTGATGATCTTGGATTTCTGGATGCGCTCGCGGCCGAGCAGCAGATCCATCGGCGCCGTTCGCGGCACGAACGCAGCGAGGTCGACTTCCTCCAAACGGAAATAGCCACGGAACTGCTCGAAAAGGCCGGTCTGCTCGTCGAATCCGGTATAGAGATCGCGAGCCACATGCTGCCACTGGCACGGCTCCTCCGGCTCAAGACCCAGCCTCCCCGAAAGCACCCGCCACTCATCGGGCCAGCGTTCGGCAGCCAAAATCGCAATCTCGGCCGCGACCTCCAGGTTCCACTGTGCCAGACCATTGGTGTAGGCATTGTCGTCGACTGCCTCGTGGTATTCATCAGGCCCAATGACACCGCGGATATGGTAGCGGCCGTCGTCTTCGCGCTCGCTGCGACTTGCCCAAAAGCGAGCTGTCTCGATCAGAATCTCGGCCCCGGCCTCGACGAGAAAGCGATCGTCGCCGGTAGCGTGCCAATAGTTCCAGACGCCGAAGGCCACGTCGGCGCTGATGTGTTGCTCCTGCTCTCCGGTGAGGATCCGTACGACCTCACCGTCGGGAGCGACCACGTAGGGCGGCGTCACATCTTCGCCGCTGTCGGTCGACTCCCATGCATAGAGCGCGCCCCGATAGCCAAGCCGGGCGGCTTTGGCCCGTGCGGCAGGCAGCGTGTGGTGGCGGTACATGACAAGGGCGCGCGCAGCCTCTGGAAAGGTGAGTATGAAGAACGGCAGCATAAAGATGTCGGTGTCCCAGAACACATGCCCCTTATAGGCGGTTCCGCTCAGCCCGCGAGCGCCAATGGACACCCGATCATCTTGCGGACTTGCCGCACTCACCAGATGATAAATGGCAAAGCGCAATGCGCGCTGCGCCTCGGGATCGCCCTCGACCCGAAGATCGGATGCCTCCCATCTTGCGAGCCAGGCATCCCTGTGCTCGCCGATCACGCTCTCTACGTCTTCGATCGCCCGCTCGGCATGCCTGCTTGCGGTCTCACGCGGCTCGCTCGCGTCCCTGGAGGTGTACAAGGCAACGATCCGGTCGAGCCGGTAGGTTTCGCCCTGCCGGAGCTCGAGGCTTTGCCGGCCCTCAAGCAGTTCGGCTGAGGGTGTCCAGCGGCCGGCGGAATCGGTAATTCGGTGCGCCACCGCCATGCTAACGGTCGTGCCGCTATCAATGACCCGGGTCATAGGAACGGTCAGCATGGCGTCCAGGGACAGCCTTCCGCTGAAGTTTTCGGGCGTGATCGTCACGCATTGAACAAGGAGGTGACGGTCCGCCAAGGAAGCGAGACGCAGCCCTCGCAGCCGCGTGATCCGGCCCGCCTCATCCCGATGCCGCCACTCCCTCCAGAGAATGGCTTGCCGCATGTCGAGGATGCGGCGATGCTCCAGATTATGGCCCCGGTCGATCCGAAGCGGGTTGCCGTCTATTGTGGCGGACAGACGGGTCCAGTCCGCAATCGGCACAAGATCCGGCACGGAGCCCGCCTGCGAATTGAATATGCCCGCCACGAACGTCGCGGGCGAGGAGAGTGCGGTGCCCTCCGCAAGCGATCCACGCGATCCGACATAGCCGTTCCCGATCGCGAACAACAATTCCAGCTCGTGCTCGCGCGCCAGCGTGACCCCTTCCTGAGCCAGGATCCAATCCGGATCGTCAGTGGGCACCGCCGGCAATTGCACCGAATGCAGCGCGGCTTGACGCGCAAGCGGTTCAGGACACCCCGCGGGGCCTTTGCTGATAGGTTCGACCATGCCGTTCTTCCGTTATGGCGTCCGTCAGACTCCAACCTCGTCACCAACATGCGCCGTATAGTCTTACTGACGAAACAAGCCGCCTCGCATGAGATAATGCGTGAAACAAAAGGCTAGCTTGCCGCCTCACCGCCGAAGCTAGACCTTTACGTCCGCGCCGTAGGCGACGCAAGACGAAGCGCTGAAATCTATCCTCGCTCCTTATTTGGAGACGTGCCTCCCGCGACCTGTTGAACACCAAAAACCCGATGATCTGCTCCGTCGTAAATCGCTTCCGCGCCATTTCTCATTCCTCATCAAAGGGTTGGAAATAGCCGGGATCTCTTAATTAAATTGGTATCGTTTCAGGGAAGCAGACCACGCGGCTCGAAATATTGTAATAGATTAAAGACTTATATTTCCTGGAGCCTCGCACCTTCTATTGAAATGAACCGAAAACTTTAACGTATTAGCAGCAATGAAATGTTAGCCTCGAAACTGCAGATCAAGCGGAAAGCTCGCGTGAGTGAAAATATGCACAATAATCGCAGCGAGGAAAAGAAAGAGCGGAAGCACAACGATTGCATTTCAAAGCTTCGATTCTATGGAGATCAGTTCGTCCTCGATACGGTCTCCGGAAGATTTTACCGGCTTACGCGCAATGGCGGGCTTCGTCTTGAAGGCTCTCATAGAAGGGGGAGACGACGATGAATTGGCCAAGATCGTCGAAAAACGATTCGGCACCCGCCACGCGAAGGCCAAAAGGGACGTCGAGCTCTTTCTTTCCGAGCTGCGCTCGCTCGAGCTTATCGAAAATCCGGAGCATTGAGACCGATGGGGGCGCCTCTCACAGTTGCCGTCACCGGCCTTCATCGAGGTGGCAATCCGCAACCCGGGGGGGCAGTCATTCGCAGTTTGCGGCACTTGATCCCTGACATTCGCGTTGTCGGCCTGTCCTATGATCCGCTTGAGAGCGGTCTCTACAGTCATGACATCGATAAGGTAGACGCAGCCTATCTGCTGCCGTTTCCGGCAAAAGGACCCGATGCCTTGCGGGAGCGAATTTTGCCCATTCAGAAGAGAGAGAACTTCCAGGTCCTGATTCCCTGCCTCGATTCGGAATTGTCCAATTTCATAACGATTTATCCCGATCTGAAGGATCGTGGTGTTGCGGCGATGCTTCCAACGCGGACCGCATTCGACAGGCGTGCGAAGGAAAATCTCACCGAGTTCTGCAAACGCAATCATATTGCGAGCCCGACGACATTTGCCGCAAACGACGCGAACGAACTCGCTCAGTATGCGGAAGAAATCGGCTACCCAGTCTACGTCAAGGGCAAGTATTACGAGGCATGGCTGGTCTATTCGCCCGCGGATCTCGTCCAGAAATATGACAAGATTGCCAGAACCTGGGGTCTTCCCGTACTCGTGCAGGAAGCTCTGATTGGCGACGAGTATGACGTGCTCGGCTTGGCCGGCGAAGCCGGCGAGATCATCGGTCATTGCGCGATTCGGAAAATGCTCCGGACCGCAAATGGGAAAGCTTTTGCCGGGATCGTCGTCGATGACCCGGAGATGATGCGTTGCGCCAGGCATATCATCAAGAAATTGCGCTGGAGCGGTCCGTTCGAGATCGAATTCCTGAAGGCGCATGGGCGACCCCACGCGCTCTTCGAGATCAATCCGCGCTTTCCGGCCTGGACCGATTTTGCCTCGCAGCTCGGCTGCAACTTGCCGGTCCGAATGCTCGAAATGCTGCTCGGAAAGAGATTGACGAGCCTCAAAAACTGCGAAGCGGGGCGGATGTTCATCCGCCATAGCGTCGATCTCGTGGCGGACTTCGCCGAACTCGCCAAGCTGTCCAGCGACGGCGAATATCGCGCCGGCTCGCTTGCGGCGGCAGAAGAGGTCATCGAATGACACTGAACTATGAGGCCCCCATGATCTCCGGCGATCTCGGCCGCTCGCCCGAGGCAGCGATCGACCGCAATTCCTATTCACGAGGCGCCTTCGTTCCTCCGATCCCGGCGATCGACGGCGTGGAAGTGTCGAGGCTGGTGCGCGAATTTGGCTCACCCATCTTCGTGTTTTCCGAACACGACATGAGGACGAAGGCGCGCCGGGTCAAAGAAGCGTTCGGGAATCGTTACAAGAAATGCGGTTTCGCCTGGTCATATAAGACCAACAATCTCAAAGCCGTTTGCCAGATTTTTCATAGCGAAGGCTGGCTGGCAGAAGTCGTGTCCGACTTCGAATATGAAAAAGCGCGCAAGCTTGGCGTTCCTGCCAATAAAATTATCTTCAATGGCCCGCACAAATCGCCGGAAATCCTTGAGCGCGCGATGAGCGAGGGGGCCCTTGTCCAGATCGACAACTGGGACGAGCTCGATCTTATTGAGAAATTCGCCGAGAAACTGACCGCACCAATCGAGGTCGGAATTCGCATATGGCTCGACGCGGGCGTTCGGCCGATCTGGTCAAAGTTCGGCTTCGCCCTGGCGAACGGAGAAGCCGTACGCGCGGCCACCCGCGTGATCAAAAACCGGAAGCTGGTACTCCACACGATCCACACGCACATTGGAACCTATATTCTGGCTCCGGAGGTCTATCGCGTCGCGGCGCAGAAACTCGTTGCATTAAGAGAGCACCTCTATCTCGAAGAGGGGCATCTCGTCAGCTGCGTCAACCTGGGCGGCGGTTTTCCGTCCAACAGTCTGTTGCACGGCATGGCGAGCTCCGACCATCTTATACGGCCTGTCGAGGAATATGCCGAAGCAATCACGAGTGTGCTGAACGGGATTCCCGAAAAAAAGAAGCCGTTGTTGCGGATGGAGCTCGGGCGCCATGTCGTCGATGAAGCGGGTTATCTTCTGACGACGGTGGTTGCCGTGAAAGGTCACAATCGCCCGCCGCCTGCCGGCAATGATCTGTCCGCCGTGGCTGCAAAGGAGTGGCAAATTCTTCAGGAAGACGGCAAACGCGGTTTGGTGGTCGATGCCGGCATCAATTTCCTCTACACGGCGGCATGGTTCGAGATCGGCGTGTCGCCGGCAAAGTTGGTCCATACGCAGGTCATACCGACGCGCCTCTACGGCGATCTGTGCATGGCAATCGACGTCATTCGCGAAACCGTAGATCTGCCGGTTCTTGATGTCGGTGACATCCTGACGCTGCATCCCGTCGGGGCCTACAATCTCGCGCAGTCGATGCAATTCATCTTCTACCGGCCGGCCGCGGTGCTGATTGGCGAGGATGGAAAGCCGCAGGTGATCCGTCGCAGAGAAATCTTTGACGATATTGATCGAATGGAACGGCTTCCATCGCATCTGAGCGAACGGCCGCAAAGCGCGCAGAGGACCATCGATGGCCGCGCCCGGTGAACGGCGACACTCGTCTCGGTTCACGACGGCCAGAAGCGGTCCGCCAGCGTGGATGTCGTTCTTGGCGGTAGCATTAGGCAATGCCTTTCTGATCAGATCGCCCTGGATCGGCTGCATCCTCTGGCTGGCGATTACGCGCGATATTCGTTTTCCGCTCTATGTCATCATCGGCCTTTCGGTTGCTGACGTCATCGCCTGGGCCATCGGGGTGGGCGAGAAGGTGACGCGCGACGGCTCGATGCGCGTCAACGCGATTTTCGCTTCGCTGGCGACCGGCTGGGCGGTGACAGGCGCACCGCAATCGCTGGAGATTAAGCTGACCGTCGCCGTCGTCGCGGCAACCTTCGCATCTTTTGTTGCTGCCGCGCTCGTATGGGGATTCAAAGCGCTCCCGCCTTTGCAATGGGGCTACTGTCTGGCGGGCGCGATCCTGTTCACGATTTTTCCGGTCTGGACGCAAAATGCGCTGCAGGCCACGCTTCATTGGCCACGACCGGTCGATGCCGTCGGCTGGTTCGAGTCGTTCTTTCGATCGCTGGGAATGATGGTTTTTCTTCCAAGGCCCGAGGTTGGCATCCTCGTCGGTCTTGCAATTCTGTTGTGGTCGCGCGTGATGTTTCTGTCCGGCGTCCTCGGCTGGCTGGCGGGAGTGAGCACGGCGCTTTTCCTTGAGCGCCTGGGATTGAATTATCTCTGGCTGCTCTCCGCGCATAACTATTTCTTGGCACCGGCGCTGCTTAGCGCCACCTTCTTCCTTCCCGGGTTCACGCAACCGTTTATGGCTGTGGTCACAGGCGCCGTGGCAGCGGCGTTTGCCGCCTATTTTCAGTTCCTTGTACCGGGATCTGCATACGCATTCCTGCCCATTCCCGCCGCGCTGTCGATCTCGTTCGGCATCGCCGCTCTGTCGCTGAACCCCCGATTCCGGCGCAACACGGAACACAACGCGCCTCCCGAAGTGGCGCTGTTGAATGACGTCTATCAGACGGAACGCTTTGGCGCGGGAGAACCGCTGTTCATTGTCCCCGTCGTCGGACCCGTCACCATCGCGCAAGGCTTCGAAGGACAGTACAGCCACGTCGGGTTGTGGCGCCATGCGCTGGATTTTCAACGCCCGGCCACCGCCAACGAACCCGGCAATGCAATCTGGGGGGTACCTGTCTATGCTCCCGCCGCCGGCATCGTGGACGGCATCAGGAGCGACGTGCCGGACAATCCGCTCGGCGTGGCAAACTTCGCCGACAATTGGGGCAATCACGTCATCATCCGTCTCGATAAGGGCGGCTGGGCCATGCTGGCGCACTTGCGGAAAGACACGATCGCCGTCAATGGGGGACGCGTCGAGATCGGCACCTATATCGGCGAGGCAGGAAATTCCGGTCGTTCGCCGACTCCGCATCTTCATCTGCAGGCGCAGATTTCACGCGAGCCCGGTGCACCAACGATGCCTTTTCGTCTGGCGAATTTCATGTCGGCGGCCGGTGAGCCGGCGCCGCAACTGCGGCGCTGGAATGCGACCGGCCTGCCGCAGGCGGGCAGCATCATCGCTGCGGCGCAGCCCAATCCGCAAGTGCATGGCGTGCTTACCAGCATTGCGCCTGGCGTGGCGGTCTGGCAGATCGAAGTCGAGGGCATCATTCCCCGGCAATTTCGCGGGTACAGGACCGGCGACGCAGTGAGCATCGGGATCTGGCTCGATGAGTACGGCCGGCATCTGTTCTCATCGCGCAAAGGTCAGCTCGTGACCTACATCGACGTCGATGCGTGGCGCCTCCTTGGGGTTCGCGATCTGCGCTGTCCGTTGCTCAAACTTCTCGCGCTCGCAGTTCCGTCGATCCCATATGCGGCCGTCGAGGGCACGATCTGGCACGAACCTGTGCCGCTCCCGCCATCCGGTCCCGGCGCCTGGTTCACGTTGCTGGCTTTCCCGTACCACACCGAACTCTCGCAATTGGCGTGCTATTGCATCGCTGCGCCTGCCAATGGAACTCAACTGCTGACGATCGAGACAAAACCGATAACGCCAAGCAACTCGTTGCCGAAACGGCTGACCTGCCAAATAGACAGGTTGAGCGGGCCCGTTAAGCTTGAGGCATGGTTCGACGAAGGCCGGCTGTGTCACACCATGCTCTCTTTTTCGCCCGGGCTTCCATTTGCTGCTCCCGCCGATAGAGCGTTGGGCTCGCTGTATTAATTCGCTGAGAATCACTGTAAGCCGCTGTCAATGCGGTCGTGAGCCAACGCGTCCGCTGCAGGGACGGGCCACCCCGGATGGCAGGTAAGGTCTACACAATCAATGGAGGTTAATGATCCGCTAAGGTCCGTATAATAAATGGAGGCAAATTATAATGTATAAGAAAAAGCCGTTTCGTGTTTGCCGGTGTCAAACATCCTCGCTCCGTATCATGTTGCAGCGGATCACCCCACGCCGTTTGATAACGCATATGCTGTCTGGGAAAGGAGCGATTTGCGCTCTGGCCCTGTATATCGGGGGAACATGCGCTTCGAGCGCGGCGGATATCGTGCAGCCGGATGCACCGCCGCCAGTGACGACCTATGGCACCGTGGCGTTTGCCGGAATTGACGGACGCTCGCAGAGTTACTATGGCTATGTTGGCGTGATCCACGCGCTGAATAGAGATCTCAGCACGGATGGTTTCCTGCTCAGGGCTCTTGGGATTTATAATGAGTATAATTACTCGTCCAATGCCGTCGTCGGGGGAAACGTTGATGGCCGCATGACCGCTTTTGACGTCGTGCTCGGTTATCAGAGGTATTTCCAGGGATTCGTCGGAAGAGCCTATGTCGGGGTCGATTACGAGAGTCACGATCTCTCTCCCAACAACCCGTTTGATTATAATCGCGGCACTGGAGTCGGCGTGAAGGTGCGTGGTGAGCTGGAGACATTCTACAACTCACCCTTCTATGCCAGCCTGCTTACCAGCTATGGGTCTGCCAAGGACCGGTATTGGGCACGCGGTCGCATCGGTCGCAGTTACCGGGGGGTCATTTTTGGCCCAGAATTTGAGCTGACCGGCAATCCGGAGTCGGATGAGCAGCGGATCGGTGCCTTTGCCACATTCCGCGATCCGGCCCTGGTGCCCTTTGAACTGTCCGTATCCGGAGGTTATTCGAACACGGACGAGAATTGGGGCGGAGGCAGCGCATACGGAACGCTGGAAATGTCGGTTGCGTTCTAGCGGCTATATTTCGGGAGGTTGTCCATTCGGACCTGAGCGGGAACGCTGATTTCGCCAGACAGAGGCGATTCGCGGAGGACCGAACGAACGCGCGCCAGAATGCCCGCCTGTCGCCCAAGGGTGGAGCGAAGATGATGCACACGGCGGTGGCCTTGTTCACCGGCGCAGCTGCCGAGGCGTTGCGCCGGCAGCGGCGCATCGGGTCGTAGCTCGCTGCCGACCTCAGCCGCTCCTCCGGCCACGGACAGTCCTGTTCTCAAACGATTAGGTATTAACAAAATCTCCTCACCAGGACCGGCCGCTCCGGTCTGCGGCGACGGGTGCGGGCGCACAGCCGGAGCGGTCCGCATTGACATCCAAAAGCTCGCGAGATTCGACGAGATCCGTCATCGAATGACCGTTGATGGCGGAGGACAAAACGACAGCCGAGGCCCGGATCGGAGTTCGTCCATGTCGCCGCTGGCCATCGCTTCTGCATCGCTTTGGCCAAGGTGATGCAGAAGTGAGAAAAAACACCGCGCCACCGCTTTTCTGAAAGCCGCCCGGAGTCATGCGTCAGATTTGAACATTTTATTGAACAGATTGCTGATGATTTCGGACTAGGCTTTGGAGGTCGTCCCGCTTTGGAGGCTACCCCCTATGCAATATGGCACGAAATATCGGGCGCTTGGTGCGCTTGTCGCCGTGGCATTGGTTGCCGCGCCGTCAATCTTAATGGCACAGGCGTCCAAGTCCTCCCGGCCGGCGACGCCACACCAGGCAACGCAACCCGCAGCCTCAGCCGAATCGGTCCTCCGCGTCGTGCCGAATGCGCCCCTGAATTTGCTCGATCCGATCTGGACATCGATCTACATCACGCGCAATCACGGCTATCTCATCTACGATACGCTGTTTGCGTTCGACGAAAGCGGCAAGCCGCGGCCACAGATGGTCGACAGCTGGACCGTGGCGCCGGACGGGCTGACCTGGACGTTCAAGCTGCGCGACGGTCTGAAGTGGCACGACGGCGCCGAGGTCACCGGAGAGGATTGCGTGGCCTCGCTGAAACGCTGGGCCAAGCGCAGCGGTGTGGGGCAGCAATTGTTCAGCGTTGTCAATGACATCTCCGCTCCCGATGCCAAGACCATCACCATGCACCTTAAGGCGCCCTATCCTTATGTGCTTGAAGCGCTGGCGCAGCTGTCCTCCTTCGTTCCCTTCATGATGCCCAAGCGTGTCGCGGAAACCGATCCCTACACGCCGATCCACGAATTTGTCGGCTCGGGGCCTTTCATCTTCAAGCAGGATGAATTCGTTGCCGGCCAGAAGGCCGTCTACGTCAAGAACAAGGCCTATGTGCCGCGCGCGGAGCCGCCGTCGCTGGCCGCAGGCGGCAAGGTGGCCAAGGTCGACCGCGTGGAATGGATCAGTTCTCTCAAACCCGCCGAGGCAATTGAAGCCCTGATTCGGAACCGGGTCGACTACCTGGAGGCTCCCGATCCGAGGCTCGTCTCGCGGCTGGAGAATCGGAAGGATATCGTCGTCGGCATGACCGGACCCGATCCCTTCATCGGACTCGCCGTATTCAATCATCAGATCCCGCCCTTCGACAAGGTCGGGGTGCGACGTGCTGTGATGATGGCGATGGACCAGAACGATTATATGAAGGCGGCCCTCGGCTCGAAGAAATTCTGGAACACCTGCTATTCGGTGTTCCCCTGCGCCTCACCGCTGGCGACCGACGTGGGCAGCGACTTCCTCAAGACCGGCAACATCGAGGCCGCGAAGAAGGCGCTGCAGGAGGCCGGCTATGACGGCACGCCGGTCGTCATTCTGGACGCCACCGATATTCCGGTGGTGGCAGCCTTTACGAAGGTGACGGTCGACAAGCTTCGCAAGATCGGCATGAAAGTCGAGGTGCGCGATACGGACTGGGCCGCCATGGCCACCAAGCGCGCGGACCGCAAAGGCTGGAACTTGTTCCACACCTTCTGGGCCGCGAGCGACCTGAGAGATCCAACTCAGATCGTCTTCTCAGGCGATCCGGTAAACGGCTGGTTCGGCTGGGCGGACGATAAGGAGATCGAGAAGCTGCGCAGCGATTTCGTCATGGCACGAAACCTGGACGAACAGAAGATGATCGCCGCCAAGGTACAAGAGCGCCTGTGGGCGATCGGCGCCGCGGCTCACCTCGGCGAGTTCTATCTGCCGGTTGCCTACCGCAAAAATGTCGAGGGCGTGATCATCTCACCAGTGCAGTTCTATTGGAATATTTCCGTGCGGAATGAGGCGTTAGCCGAATGATTGTTGATGTCGGACGTTGAGCTTGCTCGGGACAGCAAGTCTGCACATCGATAAACTTTAACGCGATAGTCCAATCCGCTCACCTAGCCAAAAAGCTGGTTCGAGGTTTCTCGATCCAGCTCCACCACCTTAGCTTGCGGGCGGCCGCTCGCCGTTTCGCTCGCGGACATTTGCCTCCAGCACCCAAAATCCGGCTTTCTCTGTCAACGGACGGGCAACCGCTCATCGTAAGGGCTTGGCAAGTTTTTCCTCTTTGGCTTAATGTCCGCCTCGACCGGCGTACGGTGCGCGGACCGCCTCGCCACAATCCGTCTTCAAGGGATCCCGATGAGCGACTTCAAGGCCGAGCGAGAGACCATGATCGACTTGCAGATCCGTCCCAATGCGGTGACGAATGTCGCTCTCTTGGCCGCAATGCTGACGATGCCGCGCGAGGCGTTCGTTCCGCCGTCGTTGCGAAACCTTGCCTATATGGATGGGAATTTGCGCGTCGAGGCGCCGCGGGATGGGGAACCGGCTCGCTATCTTCTGGCGCCGACGGTGTTTGCCAAGCTGGCGCAGCTCGCCCGAGTTAAAGAGAGCGATCGCGTCCTCGATGTCGGCCCGGCAACCGGCTATTCCACGGCGATTCTCGCCAAGCTTGCCAAAGAGGTTATTGCTGTCGAGCGGGACGCAGGGCTTGCCGCCCTGGCCAAAGACGCGCTCGCCGCGCAAGGCATCGAAAACGCCAAGCTGATCATCGGCCCGCTGGAAGACGGCGCCCCTGAGGACGCCCCTTACGATGTGATTTTCGTCAACGGGCGACTCGGGCGCATGCCGGATAGGCTTCTCGCGCAGCTTGCGGCGGGCGGGCGTCTCGTTGGCATCAAGGGACCCGATATGGCTCCAAAAGCACGGCTGTTCACCAAAATCGACTCGTCCATCCAGGAAATTGCCGCTTTTGACGCCGCGGCCCCGCAACTACCGGGTTTCGAGGCCAAGCCTATCTTCACTTTTTAGCACCTCTTGCGCACGCAACAGCGGCAAATTGGCAACGTCGGTCCAAAAACCTGGCAGCCAGCAGCGTGATTGTGGGCTTTCGTCTTTCCGACGACAGGCGCGGGCGTTATGTGTTCAGTGAGTCGGGGCGGGCGAAGATTTGGGGTGCCCCCTCTAGCATCTAAAGTGCTTAGAAGGGATAAACCAGGGATGCGATGCAGACCTGTAAATGTGGTTTCGGCGAACCGCATGTCGGTTAGGTGCTGGGCGGCGGTGATTCTTGTCTCCGTCGCGGCGATGGCGGCGGGTACGGGCGGTGCCGTGCGCGCGGAAAGCCTGCAGGAGGCGCTGGCTTCAGCCTACCTCTTCAATCCGACGCTCAAGGCCGCGCGGGCAGGACTCCGGGCAACCGACGAAGAAGTGCCACGCGCCAGGTCCGGATTTCGGCCGACCATCACTAGCCAAGCCGTCCACAGCTATCAGGATATTCAGACCAGCGGTGGAGGCGGTGGAGGCGACACTTATCCGCGAAGCTATTCGGTTACGCTTAACCAGCCGATTTTTCAGGGGTTTCGCACGATCAACGCCGTAAAGGGCGCAGAGGCTCTCGTAGAAGCCGGACGTGAGGACCTTCGCGCGTCAGAGCAGCAGGTTTTGCTGAGCGCCGTCACCTTTTACGTCAATGTCGTCCGCGACGTGGCGATCCTCGGTTTGCAAGAGAACAATTTGCGTGTCCTCAACGAACAGCTCCGCGCCGCTCTTGACCGCTTCAATGTCGGCGAAGTGACGAAAACCGACGTGGCGCAAGCCCGTGCGAGCGTCAGCGGTGCGTCGTCCGCCATCAGCCAGGCTAAGGCAAATCTGCAGGCAAGCCGCGCAAATTATGCGCAGCTCATTGGCAATCCTCCAGGAACGCTCCATGATCCTGGACCATTCCGTAGGCAGCCGAAGACGCTCGATGAGTTGCTTCAAATTGGCGAGGGTGAAAACCCGAATATTCTTGCTGGAATCTTTCGGGAGCGCGCCGAAGACCATGTCGTCAAACAGACTGAAGGTGAGCTGCTGCCTTCCGTGAATTTGCAGGCCAGCTATTCGCGCAATTTTGACAGTCAGGGCACTGTCGGAAATAACCACCAGGATGTAACGACCGTGACCGGTGTCGTCACCGTTCCGATCTATCAGGCCGGTGAAGTGTCCGCCCGTATCCGCCAGAATATCGAAACACGCTCGCAACTCCGTCACCAGATCGACGAGGCGCGCGAGGCCACCCGGGCCAACGTTATTTCAGCTTGGGGCGTGTTCGTCTCCGCCAAGGCGCAGATCACCTCCAATCAGGCGCAGGTTGATGCCAACACGGTGGCGCTCACCGGCGTCAAGGAGGAGGAAAAAGTTGGTCAACGCACGGTGCTCGACGTGCTGAACGCCGAGCAGACACTGTTGAACTCGCAGGTTGCGCTCGTAACGTCCCATCGCGACCTCGTCGTCGCGTCCTACGCTCTTCTAGCCGCAATCGGCCGTTTGTCTGCTGGGGCAATCGGCCTTGGCGTCGAGCAATATGATCCGACGCAGCACTACCGCGATGTGAAGAATCAGTGGATCGGCTGGAGCACGTCCGTTGAAGAGAGCGAAGCGGAGCCGGTCGTTGCCCCGGTCACAGCGCCTGGCAGGAAGCCCGATCAGCCGCGTGGCGACGGACCTGCCTATATCGATGGCTGGCCGTGGTAATATTACACCTCAGCAGTTGAGTGTGGCGGCCGAGTCGCTCATAATAGCGACGGCGGGGCGTGTTTGGTATCCGGCCACCCGCGTATAGCCCCAACGTTTCAGTCCATCGCGCGGCGGTAGATCGATCCCCGGCAGGCTCCGGGCACAGTGTGCCGTCTTCAGCGCGGCGGAGGATTTGATGCGAAAGCCAGAACAGAGCCCCGAGCCCTCGATCGAGGAGATCTTGGCGTCGATCCGGCAGATCATTGCCGACGACTCGGCCCCCGCCAATGCTTCCGCGCCCGCGCCGGTGAGATCGCGAGGTGTCTCTGCTTCCCAGCGGCGTTTCACCAGCGCCGCCGAGGACGATGATTGGGCGGTTGGAACGCACGACCCCTATGCGGAACCGGACGAGCCGTCGGAGCTTGGCGGGGAGGACGAGATCCTGGAACTCACCGAAGATTTTATGGTCGAGGAGCGCGCCGGCCGGAATCAAGCGGATCCTGCGCCTGAAGCGGATCGGACGATTGGAGCTTCGGCGCAGAGCTTTTCAGCCGATGAGAGCGATGTCGCAACTGCTGCGCTAGCCGGCCAGCGCCATGGCCTCGAAAGCGTTTTCTCCAGCGTCGCCGCCGAGGTCGAGCGCCTTTCCTCGGCAAATCAGGCGGGCGCCGAGGCCGAAACTGCGTCTTCGGACAAGCATTGGGCCGGAGCTACGGCCGCATCACCATCCAGCGTGCCGCCGATGGCTCCGCCTTCCTTTAGCTCCGGCGAGCCGCCCGGCGCCGGTCCACAATCGGCAGAAGCGGCTTCCAGACCGATGGCGCGCAGTCCCCGCCCTGCACCGAAACCCGCGGCATCGCGTCCGGTCTGGTCAGCGCGACATCTCGAAAACGAAGGCACGCGACAGGGCACGACGCGACCCGCTGCGGCCCGTTCCGGCATCCAGCCCGAGCCAGCCGCTCGCCCCAAGGGAATTGCCGAGCGCGATAGCTGGGCTGAAGGCATTCAAATGCCGGTTCCGGAGACCGGGCCCGCGGCTCCGCCGTTCTCGCGCGACATGGACGAGGAGAGCGACGCCACCCCGCCCCTGAGCGGAAGCGGAGAGGTGCGGGCCGGGATCGAGCAGGAGAAAACCTTCGTCGGCGAAATGCTTACCCGCGTTTTCGGAGGCGCGTCGAAGCGTGCCGAACAGGCAGCTCCCTCTGAGACGACCGGACCGAAGACGAAGGCCGAGACCCTCGCCGAGGCGACGGTGTCCGACTTTGCCTCGGAGATGCTGCGTGCCCCGGCGGTCGCGGACGCGCTCCGCGCCGATAAGCCGTTCATGGAGGTGATCTCCGATACGCTGGAGACCGCCCTTGCCAAAGCCAGTTCGCTTGGCGAAGACCTTGGCGCGGAGCAGCAGATCGAAGCGCAGACCGCGCCTAATGACGAGTTGCCGGAAGCCTTGCTGCCGCCGGATACCGAAGCCGAGGCCTTCGCGGCTCCACGCGGCCGGGCTGATGCAATGCCGGTGACCGGAGAGGCCACGGCGGAAAAGGCCGCTCGCGCAAATCTCGAGAGGGAGAGTGCGAGGCTTTTCGGCGAACCCGATGAAGTGCCGGCGCCCCAGGCATTTTTCCCGACGTCGGGCACCAAGCCGACCGCCAAGACAGCACCACCGCAAACGGCTGCACCGAAGCCCGCCATTTCCGGGACGGCGGCGCCGCAAGCCGCGGCCCAGGCGCCGCTTGCCATCGCGGCCGAGCTTCCCGGCCTGGAAGACGCGATCAAGGAGCTGATCAAGCCGCTGATCGTTCAGTGGCTCAACGAGAATTTGCCGCGCATCGTCGAAAAGGCCGTCCGCGAAGAAATCGCCGAGCAGGCTCTCCTATCCCCGCAGCGGGGCGGTGTAAGACGCTGAATCCTGCGTCTTTGCGCGCCGGGGCCCACCCGCAGCTGGCGCGGGTTGACGGCGCTGACGGCTGACGCTTAAGTGCTCGCCAGCGGTTCATTCTCCAAACATTCCTGACCGAAATCATGCTCGAAAAATACTACACGCCCTCAGATATTGAAGGCCGGCTCTACCGGCAATGGGAAGCATCAGGCGCTTTCCGCGCCGGCAGCAAGGCGAAGGGCGGCAAGGCTGCCGATCCGTTCTGCATCGTCATCCCGCCGCCGAACGTCACCGGCTCGCTGCATATGGGTCACGCGCTCAACAACACGCTGCAGGATGTGCTTGTCCGTTTCGAGCGGATGCGCGGCAAGGACGTGCTCTGGCAGCCGGGCACCGACCATGCCGGCATCGCCACGCAGTCGGTGGTCGAGCGCCAGCTCATGGAGCGGCAGCAGCCGGACCGCCGGAAGATGGGCCGCGAGGCGTTCGTCAGCCGTGTCTGGGAGTGGAAGGAGCAGTCCGGCGGCATCATCATCAGCCAGCTCAAGCGCTTAGGGGCCTCATGCGACTGGTCGCGCGAGCGCTTCACCATGGACGAGGGGTTGTCGAAGGCCGTCACCAAGGTTTTCGTCGATCTCTACCGCCAAGGGCTGATCTATAAGGACAAGCGCCTGGTCAACTGGGATACCCAGCTTCTGACGGCGATCTCCGATCTCGAAGTGCAGTCGGTCGAGACCAAGGGGCATCTCTGGTATTTCCGCTATCCGATCAAGAATCCCGGCCGCCTGAAGCACAAGCATATCGTCGTCGCCACCACGCGGCCCGAGACCATGCTCGGCGATACCGCCGTCGCGGTCCATCCGGACGACAAGCGCTGGCAGAAATATATCGGCAAGATGGTCGAGCTGCCGCTCGTGGGGCGTGAAATTCCGATCATCGCCGATGAGTACGCCGATCCCGAGCAAGGCTCCGGCGCGGTCAAGATTACGCCCGCGCATGACTTCAACGACTTTGAGGTCGGCCGCCGGCACGATCTGCCGCTGATCAATATTTTCGACCAGCATGGCACGCTGAACGAGAATGTGCCGGAAACCTATCGCGGGCATCGATCGCTTCGAGGCGCGCAAGCGCGTGGTTGCCGATCTCGAAGCGCTCGGCCTCGTCGAAAGGATTGAGCCGCATACGCTCAAAGTGCCCTATGGCGACCGTTCGAACTCCGTCATCGAGCCTTGGCTGACCGACCAGTGGTACGTCGACGCTAAGACGCTCGCCGGTCCGGCTATCGAGGCGGTCGAGGACGGGCGCACGGTCTTCGTGCCGAAGAACTGGGAGAAGACCTATTTCGAATGGATGCGCAACATCCAGCCCTGGTGCATCTCGCGCCAGCTCTGGTGGGGGCATCAGATCCCGGCCTGGTATGGGCCTGCAAGTACGACGAGCGATGGGCTATCTACCGGTGGGGCGCCTCGGCAAGTTTTTGTTGCCAGCACCGAACGGAGAGGCGATTGAGCAAGCCAAAGCGTATTATGGCGCCCACGTTGACATCGATATCTACGCTACCCAACCGGTACCGAATTGAGACGATCCAAGACGCACACTTGGGCCATATATTGATACCGGCCGGGGTAAATAAGACCAGAAATGAGCTGGAAAAGGTCTCAATCTGGTTCGTGACCCCGACGTCCTCGACACCTGGTTCTCCTCCGCGCTCTGGCCGTTCTCGACACTGGGCTGGCCGGAGAAGACGCCGGAGCTGAAGCGCTACTATCCGACCAGCATCCTCGTCACCGGCTTCGACATCATCTTCTTCTGGGTCGCGCGGATGATGATGATGGGGCTGCACTTCATGAAGGAAGTGCCGTTCCACACCGTCTATATCCATGCCCTGGTCCGCGACGAGAAGGGCCAGAAAATGTCGAAGTCGAAGGGGAACGTCATGGACCCCCTCGAACTCATCGACGAATATGGCGCCGACGCGCTGCGCTTCACCTTGGCCGCCATGGCCGCGCAAGGACGCGACATCAAGCTGTCGACTGCGCCGTGTCGAGGGCTATCGCAATTTCGCGACCAAGCTTTGGAATGCGGCACGTTTCGGCGAGCTGAATGGCTGTCTGCCGGCGAAGGATTTCGACCCGGCCAAAGCCAAAGAGACGATCAATCGCTGGATCGCCGGCGAGACGCAGCGCACGGCGATGGCCGTCACCGAAGCCATCGAAGAGTACCGATTCAACGATGCGGCCAATGAAGTCTATCATTTCGTCTGGCACACATTCTGCGATTGGTATCTGGAGCTTGCCAAGCCGATCCTCGGCGGCGCGGACGACGACGCAAAGGCCGAAACGCGCGGCATGTTCGCCTGGGTGATGGACCGGATCTTGATCCTGCTTCACCCTTTCATGCCGTTCATCAGCGAAGAGCTGTGGCAGCGGATCGGCGAGGCGGGCGACGGCCGCGAGACGATGCTGATTACGGCGGATTGGCCTGCGCTTTCCGGCCTCGAAGACGCTGACGCGGACGCCGAAATCGCCTGGCTGATCGATCTTGTCTCCGAAGTGCGTTCGGTCCGCTCCGAAATGAACGTGCCCCCCGGCGCACAAATTCCGCTGATGATCTGCGGCGCCGATAAGGCGGTTAAGGCCCGCGCCGGCCGTCACGGCGAAACCCTGTCGCGGCTGGCTCGCCTTGCCTCGATTTCGTTCGAAAAGGCGCCGCCGAAAGGCGCCGTGCAGATTATCTCGAAAGATCTGGTCCTCGCCCTTCCGCTCGCGGACATTGTCGACCTCAACGTCGAAGGCGAGCGCTTGCGGCGCGAGATCGCCAAGGTGAGGGGCGAAATCGAAAAGCTCGACCAGAAGCTTGGCGACGAGAAATTCACCTCACGGGCACCAGAGCACGTCGTCGAGGAAAATCGCGAGCGCCGCGCCGAGGCATCCGCCGCCGAGAAGCGGCTGAACGAAGCGTTGAAAAGGCTTCAGGCCGCTGCTTGAGTGGCAAAATAGTCACATTTAATCAATAATTCGATGGCCCGTCTCGCGCATTGCGCCTAGGCTCATCATCGGTTCGCAGGCTTTGACCGCCACTGTGACCATATTACAACTTACTGCGGCATTCTTGCCTCTTTTGCGCCATAAAACTTTTTGACCATCGCAATTGGTTGACAGCGTCCACTGCCAGCGTGCAGGCGGCGTGTTAAGTTAAAGAAAATTTGAACGGTTTGGTTGCATTATTGAATTTATCCTGGACCAAAAGTGCAAAGCGGCTCCTCGTTTTTCGTACCGATCAGATCACGAGCCGCGCGTATCAGAGATAAAGATGGACGCAAAGGCATTCGATAAAGCACGGCTTCCAAGCCGGCATGTGACGCAGGGTCCGGAGCGCGCACCCCATCGGTCTTATTATTATGCGATGGGGCTGACCGAGGAGCAGATCAATCAGCCGTTTGTCGGCGTGGTTTCCTGCTGGAATGAAGCCGCGCCCTGTAATATTTCGCTGATGCGCCAGGCGCAGACGGTCAAGAGGGGCGTCGCCGAGGCGAACGGAACACCGCGCGAATTCTGCACGATTACGGTGACGGACGGCATCGCCATGGGTCACCAGGGCATGAAGTCGTCTCTCGTTTCGCGCGAGGTGATCGCCGACTCGATCGAGGTGACCATGCGCGGCCATTGCTACGATGCGATGGTCGGCATTGCGGGATGCGACAAGTCCCTGCCGGGCATGATGATGGCCATGGTCCGCCTGAACGTGCCCAGCGTCTTCATGTATGGCGGCTCAATTCTTCCGGGCAAATTCAAGGGCCATGACGTCACGGTGGGCGACGTCTTCGAGGCGGTCGGCCAGCACTCGGCCGGCAAGATGTCCGACGAGGATCTCCACGAGCTGGAATGCGTTGCCTGCCCAAGCGCGGGGTCTTGCGGCGGCCAGTTCACCGCCAACACCATGGCCTGCGTGTCGGAAGCCATCGGCCTTGGCGCTGCCAGGGTCGGCGGGCGCGCCGGCGCCATATGAGAGCCGGGATAAATATGCCCATGACAGCGGCCGGCACGTTATGAGCCTGCTTGCCCAGAATATCCGGCCACGCGACATCGTCACCCGGAAGGCTCTCGAGAACGCCGCGACGGTCGTCGCCGCTTCGGGCGGTTCGACCAATGGCGCACTGCACCTTCCGGCGATCGCGCATGAGGCGGGGATCGATTTCGATCTGTTCGACGTCGCCGAAATCTTCAAAAGAACGCCTTACATCGCGGACCTGAAGCCCAGCGGGCGCTACGTCGCCAAGGATATGTACGAGGCCGGCGGCATGCCGGTGCTGCTCAAGGTGCTGCTCGACGGCGGCTTCATCCATGGCGACTGCCTGACCGTCACGGGCCAGACCATGGCCGACAACCTCAAGGACGTCGTCTTCCCGGAAGAGCAGGACGTCATCCGTCCACTGAGCAGGCCGCTGTCCCAGACTGGGGGTGTCGCTGGCCTTCGCGGGACTCTGGCGCCCGAAGGAGCCATCGTCAAAGTCGCCGGCATGAAGAAGCTGACCTTCCGCGGCCCGGCGCGATGCTTCGATTGTGAGGAAGACGCATTCCGGGCTGTCGAGGAGCGCAAATATCAGGACGGCGATGTGATCGTCATCCGCTATGAGGGGCCGAGGGGAGGTCCCGGGATGCGCGAGATGCTCTCGACCACGGCCGCGCTATATGGCCAGGGCGCCGGCGACAAGGTTGCTCTGATCACGGACGGCCGCTTCTCTGGCGCTACCCGCGGCTTCTGCATCGGCCATGTCGGTCCGGAAGCGGCGGTCGGCGGCCCGATCGGCCTCGTTCGCGATGGCGACATCATCTCGATGGACGCCGAGGCGGGGCGGCTCGATCTGGAAGTGTCACCAGACGAGCTCGCAAATCGCAAAGCGGCCTGGTTGCCGCCACAAAATCAATATCAGAGTGGGGTACTTTGGAAATACGCGCAGGAAGTTGGGCCGGCGCGGATGGGTGCGGTTACGCATCCCGGGGCAAAAAAAGAAACTGTTTGTTATGCGGATCAGTAGGATGCGGTACGTCTTCGGGGTTATTTCTGCGCTGACTTTGGTTTGTGCGCTTTCAAATGGAGCCTTCGCGGCAGGACCTGCCGAGCGCTCGGTTTTCGATGAAGTGGTTAACGCCGATGCGGCGTTCCGCGACGGCCAGGTTAACGCCGGTCTTTCGGCCTTGCAACGGGCCTCCGACCGGGGGGATCTGCGCGCTTTGCTTTGGATCGGCAAGATCTATGACGAGGGCAAGCTGGTCGCAAGAGACCGCTTGAAGGCGTGCCGCAGCTATAGTCTCGCCATGGAGCGGGTCGCCGATTTCGACCGTTTCAATCCTGACGCTCAATTGGCGGCGGAAGCGTTTCGGCGCTCCGCCGAATGCTATGCGAAGGGACTCCCGGTGGAAGGCTGGGAAAGGAATATGAGCGCGGTGGCCGATCTCTACTTCCATGCCGGCGTCATCCTGCAAGACCCAGCGAGCCTATTTGAACTCGCCAAGCTTTATCTGAACGGCGACGGTATCACGCAGAACACGGCGATGGCGATCTACTTCCTCGACAGCGCTGCGAGGAAGGGTTATCCGCCGGCTCAGGCCATGCTCGGCTCGATGATGTGGGAAGGCAAGGTCATGAAGCGCCGCCAGGCGCCTGGTCTGGCTTTGCTGATCCTCGGCTAAGTCAGGCACATCGCCGGAGGACCGGGCCTGGATCGGTTCGCTTTATGACGACGCAATGATCACGGCGTCAAAAAACATCGAGCAGGAAGCGCTCGCGCTCGTCGATAAATGGAAGAGCGTTCATGGCGATCCGGCCGGCAACACTCTTCAGACCTCCGCAACCGTCTCCGGCGAGCCTGCTGGTGTTCCGGAACCGGTCCGCTCTCCGGCGCGGCAGCTGAAAGGTTTGAACCTGGACAACGCAACGAACACCGACAGCTACAGCGATTACACGACGAGGGCGACGGTTCCGCCGGCTGCGGCCACACCGACCGGGCAGTGACCATCGGCTTAACGCCGGCGGACGTTACAGCTTATTGTGCGGTGCCGCAGGCGCCGGGCGCGATTAGTTGAAGACCGCCCAGACCGGCACGTGATCCGAAGGCTTTTCCCGGCCGCGGACGTATTTGTCGATCCCAGCCTCCTTGATTTCGCCCGCAGCTTCCGGTGAAAGCAGGATGTGGTCGATGCGGATGCCGTTGTTCTTCTGCCAGGCGCCAGCCTGATAGTCCCAGAAGCTATAGAGACCGGCGTCATCAGTGCAAAGTCTCAGCGCGTCCCGTAATCCCAGGCTGAGCAGCGAGCGGAAGCTCTTGCGGCTCTCGATTCTGAACAACGCATCGCCTTTCCACGCTTCGGGATCGTGGACGTCCGCATTGGTGGGAATGACGTTGTAGTCACCGGCCAGGATGAGGCGCTCCTCAAAGGCGAGCAGACTCCGCGCATGATCGCGCAATGCCGTCATCCAGCGCAGCTTATAGTCGAATTTCGGACTGTCCGGTGGATTGCCGTTCGGCAGATAGAGGGAGGCGACGCGCAGCGCCTTGTCCGGCAGACCGATCACGCCTTCGAGATAGCGCGCCTGATCATCATCGGAAAAGGTGGGAAGGCCCATCCGGACATCGCTGATCGGCCATTTCGACAGGAGCGCAACGCCATTGTACGATTTTTGACCAAATAGGGCGACATTATAGCCAAGATCTTCAAAGATTGTTCGGGGGAAGGCGCTATCTTGGCATTTTAGCTCTTGAAAACAAACGATATCCGGCGCCGCCTCGCGCAGCCAATCGGCAGCGACTTCGGCTCTGATCTTGATGGAATTGACGTTCCAGCTGGCGATTTTCAGAGGGGGCATGGGCACGTTCGCGAACCGAATGAAAGGGACGAAAGACTACGCCAATTTAATGGCGAAAATCGAGAGCTGTAGCACAGAATCAACAGGGCCGGCCCAACTGCGGCGTGATATCAATTATGCCTTGTGTCCATGCGGGCCAGCAGCAGAATGAGATTGGTGTCCCGTTCTTGCGAAGCCAGAAGGGCTGAGAATGTTTCGTTTCCTCCAAATCGTTGCCGCTGCCACCCTTCTGCTCAGTATAGGCTCTTATGCCAAGGCGGCAGACTGCGCGGACGATCCGAGAACGACCGGCCTTTCCCGCACGATCGCCATTGATTCCGCGGGCGGTAAGTTTTTCGGCCGTCTCCAATATAAGGAGTTTGTCCCGCTCCGGCGCGGCGAGGTGGTGCTAACATTCGATGACGGACCGCATCCTCATAATACCACGACCATTCTCGACATCCTCGATCGTCATTGCGTGAAGGCTACCTTCTTCACGGTGGGCCGGATGGCGATTTTCATGTCGCACGTTCTGAAAGATGCAGCACGGCGCGGAAATACGATCGCCACTCACACCTGGTCGCACCCAAGAGATCTGGCCAAGCTGCCGCTTGAAGAGGCAAAGGTCGAAATCGAGAAGGGCTTTGTTGCGACGTCGCACGCGCTGGGCCAGCCGATCGCTCCGTTCTTCCGCTATCCCGGCTTCAATCAGTCCCCCGAGCTCAACGCTTACCTTGCCAGCCGCAATATCAGTGTCTGGTCTGTTGACGTTGTCTCTGACGATACCATGCATGGCCTGACCCCCGAGCAGCTCGTCAACCAGGCGATGGAGCGGATCCGGCACATGGGTCGCGGCATTGTCCTGTTTCACGATCTCAAGGACGTAACCGCGCAAGCCATGGATTCGTTTCTGACCCAGCTCAAGCTGGAGGGCTTCAAGGTCGTCCATGTGGTATCGAACAGCGCCTACAAGCCCAATCCCGAACTTATGGCGCGTCTTGATTTCTCGAAGCAGTCTCTGCAGACGGTCGCTTTCACCGGTGTGGCGCCGGCCGGGAACGCCAGCCGCGGGCAAAATGTGCTGACCACAGGACAGGTCGACATCATGCGTAACGAGTTTGTCGACATCGACTCCTCGGCGATTGCCGAGAAGCAACGCCAGGCGGCATCCGCACGAACTGCACGCTCGGGCGACAATTGATCCGGTTTCAGGATCAGGTTTTCAGCCGGTATCCGGTCTTGAAGATCCACCAGATCACGCCGAGGCAAAGCGCCAGAAACACGCCAATCATTACGACACTTACCGCGACGCTCACATCGGCAATCTCATAAAAGCTCCAGCGAAAGCCGCTGATCAAATAGAGCACCGGGTTGAGCAGCGTCACACGCTGCCAAAACGGCGGCAGCATATGGATCGAGTAAAAGCTGCCTCCCAGAAAAACTAATGGTGTTACCACGAGCAGCGGAACGATCTGGAGCTTCTCAAAACCATCTGCCCAGATGCCGATGATAAAGCCGAATAGGCTGAATGTGACGGTGGTCATAACCAGGAAGAATACCATCCAGAAAGGATGCACGATCCTCAGGGGAACGAATAGGCTGGCGGTCACAAGGATGATGAGACCGAGCAGGATCGCCTTCGTCGCCGCGGCGCCCACGTAGCCGAGCACGATCTCGAAAAAGGAGACCGGCGCCGACATGATTTCGTAGATGGTGCCGGTGAATTTAGGAAAATAAATGCCGAATGAGGCGTTGGCGATGCTCTGCGTCAGCAAGTTCAGCATGATCAGGCCCGGCACCAGAAACTCGCCGTAGCTCACGCCGTCGACCTGGGTAATCCGCGAGCCGATGGCGGAGCCGAACACGACAAAATAGAGCGATGTCGAGACAACCGGCGAAACCATGCTCTGCCACAAGGTCCGCCAGAAGCGCCTCATTTCAAAAATATAGATGGCTTTGACCGCATAGACGTTCATGCCGTTCGTCTCACCAAATCAACGAATATCTCCTCAAGCGAGCTTTGCTTGGTATTCAGATCTTTGACGCGGATGCCCGCCTCGCTCAGCGCCCGGAGCAGCGTGGCAATGCCGGTCCGTTCCGCCTGGGTGTCGTAGGTATAGACGAGCTGATGGCCGCCATCGGCGATCTCCAGCGCATAAGTCGCCAGTGCCTCCGGGATCTCGCCAAGCTTCTTCTGCAGGTCGAGGATAAGCTGCTTGCGCCCAAGCTCCTGCATGAGCTCGGCCTTCTCCTCAACGAGAATGATCTCGCCGTTATTGATGACGCCGACCCGGTCGGCCATTTCCTGCGCTTCCTGAATGTAATGCGTGGTGAGAATGATGGTGACACCGGAATCGCGAAGCGACCGGACCACGTCCCACATCCCCCTGCGCAGCTCAACATCGACACCCGCGGTCGGCTCGTCGAGAAAAAGGATTTTGGGCTCATGCGACAACGCCTTGGCGACCAGCACACGGCGCTTCATGCCGCCCGACAGGGTCATCAGCCGGCTATCCTTCCTGTCCCAGAGCGACAAGTCCCGCAGCACTTTTTCGATGTGCGCCGGATTGGCCTCCATGCCGAACAGCCCCCGGCTGAAGCTGACGGTCCCCCATACGCTCTCGAAAGCATCGGTGGTCAGCTCCTGCGGCACGAGGCCGATGAGCGAACGCGCAGCACGGTAATCGGCGATAATGTCGTGCCCGTCGACCGTGACATGCCCGCTCGTCGGATTGACGAGGCCGCAGATGATACTGATCAGCGTCGTTTTTCCCGCGCCGTTCGGGCCCAGCAGCGCGAAGATTTCGCCTTGGCGGATCTCAAGATTGATGGTCTTCAGCGCCTGAAAACCGCCGGCATAGGCCTTCGACAAATTGGAAACGGTGATGATCGGCTGCATAGCGGGAAATATGGAATGCCGGGTGAAAAGGAGAAGGCGTGCGGTGTTGCCGCACAATGGTGAAGATGCTTCCGCTGCGGTCGCGACTTTGCCTCCTCTGTCCTGAAGGAGCAACCTATTTCACCGGCGAATTGATGCTACGCGGTTGCATCGCTCAGCGTGCCACACTCAAGAAACCCGGCGGCGCAGCGTCCGCAGAGCGCAAATGACCGCCTAAGGGAACCTTATGGCCAATTTGGGGTTTTGCAGCCGCAGATCGAGACCGTATGGCGGGAAATTCATGATTCCTGCTTGCCTGGGCCGGGTTCCGTGGCACACTTTCAGCCGGCCTGTCGGGGGCGATTGCGTCAAGACCGCGTCAGACAGGGGGCGGGCGCGAGCCCATTGGGGAGGTTGTCGAAATGCAGTTCATCGATCAGCTCTTGCGGTTTCTGCGACAGGGCATTGCGGCGATTTTCAGCTTCGTCGAATTGATTTGGCGATGGGCGGTGCAGCAGATTCTGGCCGTTCCATGGAGTGAGCTTGGTGGCTTGCCGTTGTGGAAACAGCTCTTATTGGTGCTGACCGCCGGCACGGTGCTCTATCTGCTTTACAAGGCGATCCGGGAACTCCTGGAGGCGGGGGAGAAGGCGCTTGCCGCTTTCGCCACGCTGCTGACGGTGCTCGTCAAAACGCTTCCACCAGCGTTGTTGGCAGGGCTCGCCGCGGCTGCAGGGGCATACGTCATCAACAACATCAACTTCTAGTGTCCCGATGCCGAAATTCGCTTGGTTGTCCAACGAGATGCCTTAGCGAATTTCGGAATCTCAAGGGACACTGCGACCAGATGATTTAGTGTGGTTCGAGATCGAGAAACCCCTTGCTGAGAAGCTACAATATGGGGATTTCTCGATCACACACTAGCATCGCTCCTTGTGCCGCAGAGCGTGAGGCCTTGCGAATGGAGCGAGTGAGACAGGTCGATTGCGCGATTAATGTTATAATATAACGCTATAATTAAGTGGCGCCTATGTACGGGTTCGACTCGAACATTGCGGACTCACGATGGCTATGGTTCAACCAAGGTGCCGTCGAACCACCACAGTCGCATGAGCAGCGCGTCATTTGGCAGCGAAATGGAGGCAACCTCCAACCAGATCCCGCGAGGGGCGGCCGCAAGCGGTAGCCCGGCGGCTCCACTTGCCAGACCGCGCTGGACGATGGCGACCGCAATGGTGTCCTCGCTGGCGCTCCATGCGGTGGTGATCGGCTTGGTGCTTCGCCATCCGCCGCGACCCGGCGCAAGCGACGTTCCGACAGCCGCAATCAGCGTCAATCTTGTTCGCACGGCTGTGGTCAGAGCGGCGGCTGCGGTCGAGCAGCGGTCATCAAATACCAACCTCGGCGACACCAATAAGCCACCGCCCACGCCGAACCCAGCGATACAGAGCGATGCCGTCCGGCTTAAGGCAGAGCAGGAGGCCGCGCGGCGCGCTGAGGAAGATGCGCGGCTGAAAGCTGAAGCCGAAGCACGCCGAAAGGAGCAGGCTGAGGCGGAAGGCCGGGCAGCGGCAGTCAGGGATGAGGCGCGCCAGAAATCGCAGGAACAAGCCGAGCGCGAAGCCGAGGCACGCCGAAAAACCCAGGCCGCGCAGGAGCACGAGGTTGAGACCGGGCGCAAATCGGGACCGAAGGCGGAGCCGCGTAAAGCCGTTGTAAAGGCAGAGTCGGCCAGCGGCCGTTCAGCGGCAAGCACTCGGCGAAGTCCTCAAAATGCAGGCGCGAGCGTGTCGGCAAGCTTTGGCAAGACGCGGGACTACAGTGCGCAGGTCAGGGCGCATGTATCCCAAAACCGTCCGACGGGCCTTTCGGGCCAGACCGGCACCGTTGTTGCCGCTTTCGGCCTGACCGAGTCGGGCGGCCTTGCCTATGCGCGAATTTCGAACTCCAGCGGCAATTCCGTGCTTGACCGAGCCGTTCTGAGCGCGCTGCACGGCGCCGTTCCGTTTCCGCGCGCGCCCAAGGGCGTGCCGGACGGTGACCGCCGGTTCACCATGCCGTTTTACTTCAGATAGGCAGTCCGACCGCGGCACCCCGGCCGGCGGGCGGCCGCTCAGTCAAGACATTCCCCGAGATCGGCGCACACGGCCATGGTCGAGGCCCGTTTCCGACCGTGCATCACCGCGCTATTGACAGCGAAACGGAAGCGCGCCCGAAAGCCATGACAATGCCGGCCTGATTGCGCGCCCCCAATAACGCCAGCTGTGCGAGCCGTTATCGACGCGAAGCTCGGATTTGAAGCCCGCAGAGATGGCGGCGATCTGGAAGGTTGTGGCCCCCAACAGCTGACGCGGATAATCGCCGTCGCTCGCCGCCAGGAACAGCACCGGCTTGATCGCTTGGCTGCCGAGCCGGCGCAATTTAGGAAATAGGTTCCACGCCTGATAGCGCTCGCGACTGAAAGGCTCGCCGAAGACGCCGCGGACCAGGCTGACGACCAGCATTTCGCGCGCCGGATCGAGATCTTTGGCTTCAGGGAAAATGCTTCCCGAAAGGCTGATCGCCGCGCCGAACAGATCAGGCCGTTCGAGCGCATAGAGCAGCGCCCCATAACCGCCCATCGAAGCGCCGCCGATGGCACGCGCATCCCGGCAACCCGCAATGGCGTAGCGCTTTTCGACCTCCGGAATGAATTCGCTCAGCATGGCCGTGGCGACCGGGCCGAGGCCGGTCTGGCGCGCGTCATCGACATACCAGCTATTGCCGGCCATGGGCATGACGACGATCATGGGCGGCAAGGTCTTACCGCCGATCATTTCGTCAAGTACCTCCCCGACGCCCCCGGCTTTGAGCCAGTCCTGCTCGTTGCCGTTAAGGCCATGGAGAAGATAAAGGACGGGCCAGCCGCCTGCCGGGGCCGGGTCATCCGGTATATAGACCGAGTAGGCGATCGACTTATGCAGAAGCTTGCTATCGACAGAAAGGTCGGTCTGAATACGGGATGCGCGCGCAAGCGGTGACATCGCAGCCAAGCTGGCAAGCCCGATGATCAGAAAGGCGACGGCACGCCCCATGTAGCTCATGGGCGGCGTGCTCCGCCTGCAGCGTCATTCGGCCGGTGAAATCCTGGGTCGCGAGGGAATTCTCGATGCGCCCGCTGTGACCAGCGCTGGCGAGCAACCCCGGCCCAGCGGTGAAAATGGGTGAACCGTACCGATGAATGGGGCGAGCGGTCTTCCAAGGTGTTGATTTGTACCAGCCCACAACATAAGCGACAGCAACCAGACCGGCAAAGCCCATTAAATTGACAAGCGCAACCAAGACATAGGAAGGGCCTATCACCTTTAAGAGTGTGCCAGCGGTTTGGGCAAGGATCAAGCTCGCTAAAAAGACGCCCAGCGATTGCTGCCCGACCTTGCGGCTGATGTCGACAAAGCTGCCGCTGAAACGGGGGCCGAGAATCGTGACGAAAGAATAGGCAAGATAGGCGAGCGCCAAAAAATGAGCATAGCGGAAAAGGCCGAAATGCGTCTTGTCCGTGAGCGGCTTAATGGCGGAGATCACCGCCTGGAGATCGGAAAAGTCGTACAACCACTTGTGTGACGAGAACGGCAGACAAAGTGCCAGCACCACGCCGCAGGCAATCATCCAGTTTTTGCGGACTGGCGGCGTCGGCAGCCAGCCACGCATGATGGCGAAGCCGGTGAAGAAGACGAGCTGCCAGGAGAAGGGATTGAAGAACCAGGTCCGGTCGCTCCACGGCTCGGCCGGAAGATCAAGCCAGCCGTAGTCGGCAACGATCCAGAGTGCGGCACAGAAGAAGAACGGCGCAAAGGGGTTGTGCCAGTGAAGCCAAACGATCAGCGGCACCATGAGAAGCATGCCGAGATACATTGGCAGGATGTCGAAGTAATTCGGCACATAGGTCAGCGTCAAAAGCCCGAACACTGCGGCGCGCGCATTGTCGAAGAACAATGCCAGATTCAGCCCATTGGCATAGGAGCCGCCGGTTCCGAGGAGCCGGTCGAAACCGATGAGCAAGGTGGTCACGGCAAAGAAAAGGGCGATATGCGCCCAGTAGACCTGCCAGACGCGATACAGAATCCGCACCGTTCCCATGGCCAAGCCCTGGGTCTCGAAGACGCGCCCGAAGGCGATGGCGGACGCCATGCCCGAGCAGAACACGAAAATTTCTGTCGAATCGGAAAAGCCGAAGCGCGCGGGAATCCAGTTGATCCACCAATTGCCCGGAGTATGCGACACGAAGATGATGAACATTGCGATGCCGCGGAAAAAGTCGAGCCGCGGATCACGATCTGATGCTGCAAGTTTAGAATTTTCCAACATAGTCATTAACCTGAATTTCGCAAATGAGAACCGTGAAGCAGCGTTCCTGAAGGGCCGTTGAAAGAGCGACCTCGAATGCTTCACGCGAATTGACGCGCCAGCCTTTTCCACCAAACGCTGCCGCAATATTTTCGAATTGACTCCGCCCGAGCGCGACGCCGCAGCGATCGAGCCCCGCATGTGCCTGCTTCAACTCGATCAGCGCAAGACTTTCATCCTGGAAGACCACAATGATACTCGCAGCGCCCTGATCTCTCAGCGTTGCCAGCTCGCCCAGCCCCATCTCCAGCCCGCCATCGCCGAGCACCGCGACCACCGGCATATCCGGCTGTGCAATCTTTGCGCCAGCCGCAAGCGGGATCGCCGCGCCCATGGTGCAGAACCCCGCCGACTGCATCAGGCCGAGAGGACGCCGTACCCGGAGCTGCTGGCTCAGAAGAATGCGGTGGGCGCCGCTATCGGCGGTGACAAGCGCCGTCGCGGGCAGCTGCTTCTGCAAGGCATCGATGACGGCGTGCGGCCCCCACGCAGCCGGCGGCGCGAAGAGAGCCTGCAGCCGTTCGCGGACCGCAGCCGGCTCGCCGCCCAGCCAGGCGCTACGCTTTGACAGATCAAGCGCCCCGAGCAGCGCTTCAAGAAACCGGCGCGGCGATGCCTCGATCGATGCGGTCGCGCTATGCATTCCATGATCGGGCGGGCAGGCCGAAACCTCGATGATGTCTGCATCCGAGGAAAACGGATCGAGCCAGCCAGCCCGCATCTCGATCGGGTCGTAGCCGAGCAGCAGCACAAGATCGGCAGCCTTGAAGAGCGGCAGAAGTTCCCCATCGGCAAGCGGCGAAAGCCCCGCGCCGCCAAGGGCAAGCGGATGGTTTTCATCCACGATCCCCTTTGCCTTGTAGGTCGTGACCAGCGGAGCACCGGTCATTTCCATCAGGCGCAGCAGCGGTGCGCTCGATCCGTCGCGAACCACCTCAAGACCGGCAAGAACGATCGGCCGCTTGGCTTTACCGATCAGCCGAGCGACACCGCGTGCGGCCTCACTCTGGGGATCGCAGGAAATCTGGAGCCGTTCCGACGGTCTGGCAGCCGCTTCGTGATCCGGTGCGCCCTTCGCCGCTGTATCGGGCGCAAGCTGGATATAGACCGGTCCCATCGGCGCACGCAGGGCAAGCCGGATCGCGCGGGCCACGGTTGCCGCCGATCCTTGCGGCTCGATCTCGAAGCTCGCCTTCACGAATGGCTGCACGAGCGTGGTCTGATCCAGAATCTGATGGGTATAGCGGCCGCGCAGCATATGCTCGACCACGCCCGATAGCACAATCAGGGGCACATATTCCTGCGAAGCGTCGGCAATCCCGTTGACCGCGTTGACGAGCCCTGGCCCCAGCGTCGTCACCAGCAGCCCCGGCGCGCCCGTGACCGCTGATGCGCCTGCCGCCATAATCGCCGCGTTGGTCTCATGACGGCAGAGCACGAACCGGATGCCGGCCACTTCGAGGGCGTCGATGAGCGTCACGATCTCTCCGCCTGGTATGCCGAAAGCATGGCGGACGCCGTGGGCGTAAAGCGTCTGGGCAACGAGGTCAGCGATCCGAGGCATGAGCTTTGTGTTTAAAAGGCAGAGAACGAGCGAAATCTGCGCGCCTGTTCCCATTCGCAGGTAAATGCGCGCGGCGGCATCCCCCAAATGGGTTAGCCGTGACGCGCCTTGACAACCGCCGCGCCAGTAAAGGCGAATAGCAGCTGGCCAGCCAGTGACGCCCGTGAGGGAAATAACGCTGCGAAATGGCGGAAGTCCGGCGAAGAGATGCGCCATGATCTAAAGCGCAAATATCCACAGGCCGGCGCCGAGCGCCACCAGCCACTAGGGCAGGAATGGAACGATCGCCCGCGCTGCGCACTCATGATCGTCTCCAATCTCGGCCCGCGCTTGCATTCCGGAGCCGCGGGCAGGGGTCTGATCTTTTTTGCTTCCGATACGGATTTTTTGAAGCCGCCGCGATCACCTCGCGTTCTTGCGCATCCTAACTGTCGCTGCGGGAGAAAGAAGCTTCAATTCAATACAATTCACAAGCCTGACATGCTGAAACGATCCGGATGATGACGAATTGAGCACTCGCGATTTTGTGATCGAAATACACAGCCTCGTGATCTTCTTTGGCCGAAGGATCAACACAGAAAGCAGCAAAAAAGGAGCGCGCTGCAGCGCGCAGCAACGCCCCAGAGGCTACCGCTTTTTTTTTGAACTGATCGTCAGGCCGACGGCTTCAACAGCCGCGGCGACGGAGACACACATAAAAATCATGCGTGCGCCAGCCCCACCGTTCCGCACAAGAGTGGCGCCAATCATAGCAATAATTGTAACGCACGCGATGACGGCAGCGCCAATTGTACGGATGGTGCTCGCAGAACTCGCCGCGCCAATCCACCTGTTGCAGCAGGCCGCCATCAGCCGCAGCGGCCGGCGAGATCGAGGGGAGCGGCGTCATTTGTACCGATGCAGCTTGAGCCGACGTTTGTCCCGCAGCCAACGTCGCAAAGCCGACGGCGGCGGCGGCAAGAGCCATTTTCATTTTCAGCATTGAGAAAAACTCCTTTTGGAAGCCTCTCCCTGGCGAGAGTATTTTTGGGATAGTCGCATGTCTCTTCAATGCCGACTTTGTAACGGACTTTGTTCGCTAAGCCGTTGAATTACAGTGATTAACATCAATAATTTAGGCGATGATGTATCAAGCTGTGGCGGAATGCCGATTTGCCAAAGTCTCATGAAAAATTAGTTCGCGCGTAGTGCCAACGTTCATGGAAGGGCGCGTCGAGCGCCGCAGCACCCGCGGCCTGGCTTCCGGCGCGCCTGGAACCGGGCTTTCAATATCCGGCAATTGCGCCGTCCGCCGCGCGAGGATCAGCGGCGCCAAGGAGATAGCCATTCTCGCGCATGATGGAATTTGTCCGCCCGAGGATGCGATGCGTGATCTGACCATCCGGTCCGCGCGGCAGGATGAAGCCGCGTGCTTCGAGGATTCGCAGCGTGTCCGGCGAGATGCCGCGCTCGGTGATCACATTGTCCGGCAGCCACTGATGATGGATGCGCGGCGCGGCAGTGGCTTCGGCGATGTTCATGTGGAAGTCGATGACATTGAGGAGAAGCTGCATCACGACGGTGATGATCGTGCTGCCGCCTGGACTGCCGGTCGCGATGAACGGCTCGCCGTCCTTGAGCACGATGGTCGGCGTCATCGACGACAGCGGCCGCTTTTTCGGCGCGATCGCATTGGCGTCGCCGCCAATCAGGCCGTAAGCGTTCGGCACGCCGGGCTTTGCGGCAAAATCGTCCATTTCATTGTTGAGAAGGAAGCCTGCTCCGTCGACGGAATAGCCGCTGCCGAAGGCAAAATTGATCGTATAGGTGTTGGCGACGGTATTGCCGTCCTTGTCCATCACCGAAAAATGCGTGGTCTGCTGGCCCTCGCGCGATGGCGGCTTTCCTGCGGAAATATCGGCGGACTTCGACGCCTTCGTCAGATCGATGCCCGCGCGCAGCGTGTCGGCGTAGGATTTGCTGGTCAGCCAGGCGACCGGCACGTTCCAGAAATCCGGGTCGCCCATATGCGTGGCCCGGTCGGCATAGGCGCGGCGCATCGCCTCGACAAGACGATGGATATAGTCGGCGCTATTGTGGCCGACGGCTTTCAGATCATAGCCTTCGAGAATATTCAGCATCTGAATGAGATGCGCGCCTCCGGAAGACGGCGGCGGCATCGAAGCGATGTCATAGCCGCGATAGGTGCCGCGCACCGGCTCGCGGTCGATGGCACGATAGGCTTTCAGATCCTCAAGCGTGATGAGGCCATTGCCGGTCTTCATTTCGGCAACAATGCTGTCGGCAACCCATCCCTCATAAAATCCGGCCTGCCCCTTCTCGGCGATGGCGCGCAGCGTCTTGGCGAGATCGGGCTGTTTCAGAATGTCGCCTGCCTCATAGGGCCGGCCATCGGCACGCATGAAATAGCGCAACGAGGAGGGATCCTTCTCGAAGCGCTTGCGGTTCTGCGCCATGGCGTAAGCAAGGCCCCAGGGAACCGGAAATCCGTCCTCGGCGAGGCGGATCGCCGGTTCGAGAACCTCCGGCAGCTTCATCGTGCCATAGGTTTCGAGCGCGTCAATCAGCCCCGCGACCGTCCCCGGCACGCCGGCCGAGGCGTGGCTGAAGCGCGCCTTTTCATTGTCGACCTCGCCATTCGCGCCGAGAAACATATCGCGCGTGGCCGCCGCCGGCGCCATTTCGCGATAGTCGATAGCGACGATCTTTTTTTGCTTGGGCATGGCGACCAGCATGAAGCCGCCGCCGCCCAGATTGCCGGCCTGCGGAAGCGTCACGGCCAGAGCGAATCCGGTTGCGACCGCGGCATCGACCGCATTGCCGCCTTTCTTCAAGATCTCCGCGCCGACCTCGGCCGCAATCCTGTCCTGCGCGGCGACCATGCCATTGCGAGCAACGACAGGATGGAAGAGTGCGTCCTCGGCTATGAGCGCCGCCGCCGCCGGATCGTCGGCGCGCTGCGCATAGGCGCAGGGCGGGAGGGCTGACGCCGCGACGAGCACAACGGCCCAAAGCGTGCTGCGAAGCATCGCAAAAGAAAGAGCGACGGGCGACGGCGGCTGACGGCGCATCGGATACCTCTAAAGCAATTTGGCTGGAGGCCATTTTGGGGCTGATTGCGCCCCGTGAATAGTCCATTCACCGGGAAAGAAAGCTTGGCCCGCCGTGCCTGCCGAGTTGCATTCCCGCCGCAGTTGCGCGGGAAAGTTCAATTTCCGGTTGGATAACTCGCTTTATATACAACCATTGCGGGAAAACTGTGTAATGTGCACCTCGCTGCTTCGGACCGGCGGGGCCGAGGCGTATGCGTATTTCCTCGCCGGTCGAGATCGAGCAGCGCGTCAGAGGGTTTGTTCAGTCTCAGTTGTGTGAGAGGATCATGTACAAGTGTGTTTCTGTCGCGTCGCGTTTTGCGTTCGCGTTCGCCTTTGCGGCGGCTGCCTGGAGCCCGGCCAGTGCAGCGGATCTCGGCGGTTATCACCGCAGCTACAAGGATTACGGCGAGCCGATCGTCGTACCTCCGCCTTACTTCTCCTGGACCGGCTTTTATATCGGTGGTCATCTCGGCTATGGCTGGGGGTCGTCCTCGTCCCGGAACCTGCCGGATGCGGGCAATGGCGACGCCTTCAACGGCCTGGATGGTTTTAACACGCACCCCTATGGCTGGCTTGCGGGCGTAACACTCGGATATAATTGGCAGACGGACGCATTCGTGTTCGGTTTCGAGGGTGACCTCGGCTATCTCGGCAGCCAGGAAACCGTGCGGAATTCCGAAGGCTTTGCCAGCGCCGAATATGGCGGATACGGCACGCTGACGGCACGCATCGGCTATGGCCAGGACCGCTGGCTGTTCTACACCAAAGGCGGCGCGGCCTTCGCTGACATCGACAACCGGGCCGGAGCGATCACCGGCGGCGTCGTCGACGGCACGGATTTCACCAAGCTGGATGAGGTGAAGACGGGCTGGGCTCTCGGCGCCGGCATCGAATACGCGTTCCAGCCCAATATGTCGATGAAGATCGAATATCTCTATATGGACTTCGGCAAGGATCGTTCAGGCAATCTCGACGGGGACGTGTTCGCGCATGAGAACGATATTCACACCGTGAAGGTCGGCATCAATTACAGCCTTCAGCGCGTGATCGAGCCTTTGAAATAATGTGCTAGATCAACCTGCCTTTAATCGGAATCGATTAAACGCATAAAAGTTGATCTATTCTATGGTGTTAGAGCGACTTAACCGCGTCCAATTGGACGCGGGTCGCTCTCGGCTTCCGGGAAGGCGCGGCGAACCGTGAGGGAAACCGCGCTATCTCATATCTCCCCATGGCCGTCGTCTCCGATGCGCGGCGCTATCCGGCTGATACGGCTCCGCGCATCTTCACATCGATCGGTGGCGCATTCCGCAGCGTCTGATAGACGACGCAGTAGCGCTCGGTCAATTTCAGCAGCGTCTCGCGCTGGTCCGGGGTCAGATGCCCGTCAATGTCAAGGCTGAGGCGGATGTCGCGAAAGCCGACCGGCGCGTCCTTGGCAACGCCGAGCGTGCCGCGAAAATCCAGATCGCCTTCGGCGCGGACCTTGGCATCGCCGATGTCGAGACCGAGCGCTGTCGCCACCGCGTTGAGTGTCACGCCAGCGCATGCAACCAGCGCCTCCAGCAGCATGTCGCCGGAGCAGGCATGAATGCCGGTGCCGCCGGTCGCGGGATGGAGGCCGGCCTCGACCAGCGCTTTCCCCGTCTGCAGGGAGCAGGTCACGCCCTCGCCGACCGCGCCTTCGGCCCGGAGTGTGACGATCGCCGCCTCCGGCGTCTCGCGATAACGCTCTTTGATCGGGGCTTGCAGGGATCTTGAGTGCATCGGCGTCCATAGGCTTCCTCTATCCGATATATTGGGGGACGCAGCCATTCTGGCTTAGTCGCCGAAGAAATCCTCATCAACTTTCTTCAATTCGAGAGTTTCCTCGACCCGGCAGCCGACATTGTAGCGGATCATCAACTGGGCCAGCCGTGTCCGATCAATGAGCACGATGCGCTTGCTGAGGAACTTTGCCGTTTCCTCTGCCTCTTGGAGAGGTCATGAGCCGTATTGCAGCGAATTGCGCCGAAGCAGCAAACGTAGGATGGGTTGAGCGGAGCGAAACCCATCGCAAACAAACAGAACGCAAAAACAGCTATTCACGAGCGCAGAGGGCGATGACGAACTATCGGCGCAACTTCGTTGCCGGAGGCAGCTATTTCTTCACTGTAAACTTAGCGGATCGGCGCTCGCGGCTTCTGATCGAAAAGATCGGCCTGCTGCGCGCCGCCATTCGTTACACGCGGGCGCGCCATCCCTTCGCCATTGAGGCGATCATGGTTCTGCCCGACCATCTGCATGCGGTTTGGACCCTGCCGGAGAGTGACGAGGATTTCGCCGTGCGGTGGCGGCTGATCAAATCCACTTTCTCGCACGCTTTGCCTGCCACCGAACGGATTTCGCCTAGCCGGATGCGCAAAGGTGAGCGCGGCGTCTGGCAGCGCCGATACTGGGAACACACCATCCGCGATGGGGAAGACTTCGCGCGCCATGTCGATTACATCCATTTCAATCTGGTGAATCACGGACATGTGAGCCGGGTAAAGGATTGGCCCTATTCGTCATTTCGCCGGATGGTCCGCCTCGGTGTTTATCCGGAGGATTGGGGCGGAGACGTCCGGGACGATGGCAGCCGGTTCGGCGAGCCTCTGCGGGAGCGGTAGGGTGGGTTGAGCGGAGCGAAACCCGCCATCGTGGTCAAAGAATGGGTTTCGCTCCGCTCAACCCATCCTACGGGCTTAACTCATCCCACGGACTATGATTGCTACTTGCCAAACTCTATCCTTTCACCTGTCGCTAGATTGACTCCCCAAGTTGGACCATCCTCGTCGGAGTCATCGGGATCCGGATATTGCGCGGGGGCTTCGCCCTCAGAAGCGACGACCCGTGGATATTTCGTCTTTCCGTGCTTGCTTCCGAGTTCATTCAAGCTCACGCGGAAGTGCCATTCGTCCCCGTAGTCGAACAGGAAAATCATGGTATGTCCGATGGCCGGAAACGCACGGCCGATTTTCGTCTTCTTCACGCCGAGAACGTCGGGATCGGCCTCGGCCATATCGGCGAACAGCTCATATTTCGGATGCGCGCGATACATTTTCGCGCGCGTGAGCCCGCTATAGAAGCCGAATGCATGATCGAAATCGAAGTCAAATGCCGCAACGATAGCCTCGGCGAGTTTGTAGAGGGATTTGGAGCCCTCGATCTCGATATCCCGGTAGATTGACTTGTCATGCTCAAGCGCTGCTCAAGGATCAGTGTGTCGTTCTTTGGCATGTCGGAAGCTCCGGCTAATTTCTAACACGGGCAAATGGAATAGCCGAAAAGAATGCGCAAAAACGCGCCGTCCTGTGGTTGTCCCCGAAATTCGCTGCGTTTTTCCGGATTACTTGGCGTTCGTCATTTCGCCGGATGGTCTGCCTCGGTGTTTATCCGGAGGATCGGGGCGGAGACGTCCGGGATGATGGCAGCCGGTTCGGCGAGCCTCTGCGGGAGCGGTAGGGTGGCTTGAGCGGAGCGAAACCCGCCATCGTGATCAAAGAATGGGTTTCGCTCGGCTCAACCCATCCTACGGGCTGGCTTAGTCGTCGAAGAAGTCCTCATCAACTTTCTTCAATTCGAGAGTCTCCTCGACCCGGCAGCCGACATTGTAGCGGATCATCAACTGGGCCAGCCGTGCCCCATCAATGAGCACGATGCGCTTGCTGAGGGCTTTGCCGTTTCCTCTGCCTCCTGCGTAAAGGCGGATGTCGTAACGAAAAGTCCTTTCGCAGCCTTGAAGCGGTCGAGGCTGCCGAAGAAATCGCGGATCGCCGATGCGCCGACATTGTTTCCCGGACGATAACGCTTCGCCTGCACATAGACGCGGTCGAGCCCCAGCACGTCCTGATCGATAACGCCATCAACGCCACCGTCATTCGACCGCCCAAGCGCTCGCCCCGCTTCTTTCGCCGAACCGCCATAGCCCATCGCCAGCAATAGCGACACGACCAGACGTTCGAAAAAATCGGCTGGCGCCGCCGCGATGCGATCAAGCAATTCCTGGCCCAGTTGCGACTGAATTTCCTTGTGGGCCTGTCGGAGCGCTTCGTCGGGCGTTGCCGACGATACCGTCGCCTCCTCGATGGCCCGCTGTGTCTCGTCGACCTTTTCCGGCCGGGTTCTGGCCTTGAATTCGAGGAACTCCGGAAACCGGGACAGATATACATTGTCGATGCGGTCGAGGCCGGCTCGAAGCGCCTCGCCGCCCCGCTCCGTAAGCTGAAAATGCGCTCGTTTCGGCGCCGACAAGAGGCCCGCCTGCTTGAGGTAGGTCTTTGCCCAATGCACCCTATTGGCAAACACAGCCTGGCGGCCACTCGGCAAGAGCTCTTCGCGTTCAGCTTCTGTGAGCTCGAAATCTTCAGCCAGCTCGGATATCACGTCCGTAATTCGGACGGGCCTGTCCCCCGCCGACCGAAGCACTGGAAGCATCAAAGTCTGATAATCCGGAATTGTCATCGCCGTCCCCATAGAAGGCCGGCAACGACGCTATTCGATTTTGTTCTCCCGAGACAGCCCTCCCAAAGCCGACGAGGCGAACTTCGGAAGGTTGTTAAGTGATTCTTCTACGCATCAGGCTTGTCCGCCTCCACATAAACCTCGCCGCCCATCTCCTTGAACTTGTCGCTCATCTCCGCCATGCCCTGCTGCTTCTCGTTCAGCTTCGCGGCATAGTCGCGAACCTGCTGCGTAATCTCCATGGAGCAGAATTTCGGCCCGCACATGGAGCAGAAATGCGCAACCTTATGGGCGTCCTTCGGCAGGGTCTCATCATGCATGGAGCGCGCCGTGTCGGGATCGAGCGACAGGTTGAACTGGTCGTCCCAGCGGAACTCGAAGCGCGCGCGGCTCAGCGCATCGTCACGGAGCTGCGCCGCCGGATGGCCCTTCGCCAGATCGGCCGCGTGGGCGGCGATCTTATAGGCGATCACGCCAGCCTTCACGTCCGTCGCGGTCGGGCAGGCCGAGATGCTCCTTCGGCGTCACATAGCAGAGCATCGCCGTGCCGAACCAGCCGATCATCGCCGCGCCGATCGCGGAGGTGATGTGGTCATAGCCCGGCGCGATGTCGGTGACGAGCGGCCCGAGCGTGTAGAACGGCGCCTCGCCGCAAATGGCGAGCTGCTTCTCGACATTGACCTTGATCTTGTGCAGCGGCACATGGCCGGGGCCTTCGATCATCACCTGGCAGCCTTTATCCCAGGCAATCTTCGTCAGCTCGCCCAGCGTCTCCAGCTCGGCGAATTGCGCCTCGTCATTGGCGTCGGCGATGGAGCCAGGCCGCAAGCCATCGCCCAGCGAGAAGCTGACATCATAGCGGCGCATGATGTCGCAAATCTCCTCGAAGCGCTCATAGAGGAAGCTCTCGCGATGGCGCGACAGGCACCATTTCGCCATGATCGAGCCGCCGCGCGAGACGATGCCGGTGACGCGCTTCGCAGTCAGCGGCACATAGCGAAGCCGCACGCCGGCATGGATGGTGAAATAGTCGACGCCCTGCTCGCATTGCTCGATCAGCGTGTCCTTATAGACCTCCCAGTCGAGCTTGACCGGATCGCCGCCGACCTTCTCCAGCGCCTGATAGATCGGCACCGTGCCGATCGGCACCGGCGCGTTGCGGATGATCCATTCGCGGGTGTTGTGGATGTTGCGGCCGGTGGAGAGATCCATCACCGTGTCAGCGCCCCAGCGGATCGCCCAGACCATCTTCTCCACCTCTTCCTCGACCGAGGAGGTGACGGCGGAATTGCCGATATTGGCGTTGATCTTGGTCAGGAAGTTCCGGCCGATGATCATCGGCTCCAGCTCGGGATGGTTGATGTTGGACGGAATGATCGCCCGCCCGCGCGCCACCTCCGAGCGCACGAATTCCGGCGTAATATGGTCCGGGATCGCCGCGCCGAAGCTCTCGCCGTCGGCCAGCGCCGCCTTCGCCCGTTCGAGCACCGCCTCGCGGCCGAGATTTTCGCGCGCGGCGATGTAGGCCATCTCTTTGGTCACGATGCCGGCGCGCGCATATTCGAGCTGCGTCACCGGGCGGCCCTCCCGCCCCTCAGCGGCGCCCGGCGATTGGGGAATTCCCGCGCCAGCTTGGCGCCGGAGACATGGCCGTTATCTGCCGGCGTTATCGCCCGGCCCTCATAGACCTCGCTATCGTTGCGCTCGACGATCCAGCCGGAACGAACCGGCGCCGTGCCCTTCTCCACATCGATCTCAACTGCCGGATCGGTGTAGGGACCACTGGTGTCATAGATCCGGAACGGGCCTTCCTTCGTCTCGATCTCCTGAAGCGGAACCTTCAATTCGCCCGCATAAACCTTCCGGCGATTGGCGAGTGGCCCCGTCGTTACGCGGAACGGCTCGAAATTGTCTGGGCGCTGGGGCTTGTTCATCGATTTCTCTCCAATTGATGTGCCGTCTCAGGCCGCCTGTCCGCCGATGGCGACAGCGGCGGCCTGAATGCGATAGAGGACGCTGGGCTGTAAAGGGTGATCCGGCGGAATTTTCGGGTGGATGAACTCGCCGTCCGGATCGCGGGCCATGCCGATGCGCTCCATGACGCGCCGCGAGCGCATGTTGGGGACCGCGGTAAAGGCCACGATCTCAGGGAGGCGCAAGGTCTCAAAACCGTAACCCAGCGCCGCGCCGGCCGCTTCGCTGGCTATGCCGCGCCCCCAAAATGCGAGAGGCAGGCGCCAGCCGACCTCAACGCACGGCGTAAACGACGCTTCAAAGCCTACCCATTGAAGGCCTGTAAGGCCAGCGAACGCCCCGGTTTCTCGTTCCTCCAGCGCCCAAAAACCGAAGCCATGCGCCTCGAAATGCGCGTCAAGCTTGCCGATGACCGCATCGCTCGTTTCACGATCCAGCACATGCGGAAAGAATTCCATCACGCGCGGATCGGCGTTCATCGCGGCGAAAGGCGCGCGATCATCCCCTCGCCAGCGGCGGAGGATCAGCCGGTCGGTGATGATAGGAGTGACGTGCCGTGCTTTGCGCATGCGTCCGTCCCTACGCCGGTACGATCCGGATCAGGTTCAAAGGGTCGCCGCACGGCTTCAGCACGGTCTCAGCCGGATGCCTCCGGCCCCCCTCGGGATGAATTCAATGTGCGCTGAATTGCATCGCATTTCAAGTTCGGTGGCGAACCGGCCCATTGACCACACGCGCCGCTGCCGTCAGCACGCCAACACATTCAAAAAGATAAATTAGATCCATCGGTGATCCTCTAATCGATTTCATTCGTATTTTATTAAGATGGAAGCAAATCAGTCGGTCCGGAACCGCGGCAAATCAGGCGCGGTCGCAGCCTTCGCTGCGTGGAGGACCGAGCACTCAGCGTCCCGGCTGCGGCCCGATTGAGGCCTCCATCGGTTTCGTGCAATCTTAGATTGCCGATCCAAGCTGTCGGATTGGCCAGGAGTAAAACAAAAACATGGACAACCTGGAAAAATTGAAGCGGAGGCCTGTAGAAGACGAGCCATATGATTGCAGCGCCGAGCACGCTCACCAGGATACGGATGAGAACGGCAGGCCAGCGAGATCCGGACCGGACCCGGCGCGCCATTCTCGATGCGGCAACGGCCGAGTTTGTCAGCAAAGGCTTTGCCGGAGCGAGCGTCAACGAAATCGCCGATCGAGCTAACGTCAATAAGCGGATGCTCTATCACTATTTCGGCAAGAAAGACGAGCTTTATGTCGCCGTTCTTGAGAAGGTCTACGCTTCGCTACGTGCGGCGCAAGGCCAGCTCAAGCTTACCGATCTCGCCCCGCGCGAGGCCATCGAGAAGCTGATCCTCTTCACCTGGGACTACTATCTCAAGCATCCCGAATTCTTAAGCCTCATGGCCATCGAAAACATGCTTAAAGGCAAATATGCGCTGAGCTCCGAGCATATCCGCGACGTGAACGCGCCGCTGATGGAGGCCTTGAAAGACGTGTTGCGGCGCGGCCAGAAGCAAGGTGTGTTCAAGGCCAATGTCGATCCGCTCCATCTCTATCTGACCATTGCATCGCTCGGCTCGTTCTTCGTCTGTGCCCGCTTCACCCTGTCGGGTCTCGTGGGCCGCGATCTTGCCAGCCCGGCCGAGCTGGACACGCGCGCGAGACATATCATCGAGGTCGTGCTCGGCTATCTGCGCCCCTAAATCCAGCGCAATCAGCCGCGCACAGCGCCTTAAGGCATCGCCTACTCCCCCGCCCGCAACAGCGGGTATGCCGGAACGGTCTGCTCCCCCGAGTAAACAGCCCGTTCCGGCTCGCCTTTGTCCTCCGCCGCGGCGCCGCCAAGACCGAAGGAAAGCGCGTAAAGCGCCGGCAGGAAGGTCAAGGTAAAGATCGTACCGGCAACGAGGCCGCCCATCATGGCAAGAGCCATCGGTCCCCAGAACAGCGACGTCGACAGCGGGATCAGAGCGAGCACCGCGGCGGCAGCCGTCAGCACGATCGGACGGAAGCGCCGAACCGTCGAACTGACGATGGCCTGGCGGATCGGCAGGCCGGCATCGCGAGTCCTGCTGGATCTGATCGACGAGAATGACGCTGTTGCGCATGATCATTCCGGCAAGAGCGATGACGCCGAGAATGGCGACGAAGCCGAATGGCGCCTGAAATATCAGCAGCGCCGCAGCGGCCCCGATGAGGCCAAGCGGTCCGGTTGCCAGCACCATCATCGTCTTACCGAAATGCTGGAGCTGAATCATGAGCAGCAGCACGATGGCGAGCAGCATGACCGGCATCTTGGCGTTGATGGACGCTTGGCTGGTCGCCGACTCCTCGACGGCGCCCTGCATCTCGATCCGGTAGCCGAGCGGCAGCGCCTCGCGCATAGGCTGAAGTCTGGGAATAAATCGCTTTCGTCACATCCGGCGACTGGACATCGTCGGGCACGGTGCCGCGCACCGTGATCGTCGGCAGACGTGAACGCCGCCATTCGATCCCAGGCTCCAGCACGACTTTGATCTTGGCGACCTGCGTCAATGGCACGGCATCGCCGCGCGCAGTCTTCACATAGGCGTTTTCGACCGCGTTCAAGCGCCGCTCTGCCCGGACGGGTCGCGTAGCAACCACGCAGATCGTTTCCTCGCCCTCGCGGAACTCGCCGATCGGTGACGCCGCTCAGCACGGCTTGCAGCGTCTGGCGGACGGCCTGCGAAGTCACGCCGATGGCCCGCGCACGATCCTGGTCGATGTCGAGCTTGAGCGAGGGAACCGGCTCCAGCCAGTCATCATGAACGGTGCTGATGAGAGGATTGGCCCGCATCACCTTGGCGACGTCATCCGGCAATCCGGCGGACCTCCTTGCGCTCCGGCCCCGTCACGCGCATCTGCACCGGCCAGCCGACGGGCGGGCCGTTGAACAGGCGGTCGACCTTGAAGCGGATGTCGGGATAATTCTCGGCGAGATCGCCGCGCAGCGGTTGATGAACGGATCGCGCTGTCTCAAGCGATTTCGGCATGACCAGAAGCTGGGCAAAATTCGGATTGCGGAGCTGCTGGTCGAGCGGCAGATAGAAGCGCGGCGCGCCTTCGCCGATGAAGGTCGTGACGAAGGCGATGTCGGGATCTTTCATCACATCGGCTTCGACGCGCTTGGCCTGCGCCTCGGTCTGCTTGAAGGAGGTGCCTTCCGGCAGCCAGAGATCGACGAGCATTTCGGGCCGGTTCGAGGCCGGGAAGAATTGCTGCGGGATAAAGGCGAAGCCGCCAATGCCCGCGATGAAGGCCGCGAATGTCATCGCCACGACCAGCCGGCGATGCGCACGCACCAATCGATCGCGCCGCTCAAGCCGCCGGTAGAAGGGCGCCTTGAAGGCGTTGGTGCTTCGGATTCTGCCGCCTGCTTGTACGGCTTGAGGATCGCATGGCCGATCCACGGCGTGAAATAGACCGCCGAGATCCATGACATGACCAGCGCGATGCCGACCACCCAGAACAGCGAGCTGACATATTCGCCGGCGGTCGAGGCGGCAAAGCCGACGGGAATGAAGCCCGAAACGGTGATCAGCGTGCCGGTCAGCATCGGGAAGGCGGTCGAGTCATAGGCAAAGCTGGCGGCGCTCAGCTTGTCGAAGCCTTCTCGCAGCTTCCGCTCCATCATCTCGATGGCGATCATCGCGTCATCGACCAGCAGGCCGAGCGCGATGATCAGCGCGCCGAGCGAAATGCGCTGCAGGTCGATGCCCATCACCTACATGGTCAGGAAGGTCGCCCCGAGCACCAGCGGAATGGTCAGCGCTACGACCAGACCGGCCCGCCAGCCGAGCGAGAGGAACGACACGGCGAGGACGATGAGCAGCGCCTCGCCCAGCGCGGTCAGGAACTCGCCGACATATTTGACGACGACATTGGGCTGATCGGCGATCTGGCCGAGTTCGAGACCGAGCGGCAGGTCGGCCTTCACCTTGTCCAGCGCCGCGTTGATCGCCTTGCCGACATCGGTGACCTTGGCGCCATTGGCCATGACGACGCCGATAAGCACGGCATCCTTGCCGTCATATCTGGCCATCGCGACAGGCGGGTCCTCCAACCCGCGCGTCACTGTGGCGATGTCGCCCAGCCTGACCGTGTCGCTGCCGATCCGCAGCCTGAGATTGCGGATTTCATCGACAGAGAGGAGGTGGCCGTCGACATCGACGCGAACGGAGCGGGCATCGCTCTCGATCCGGCCGGCCGGCAACATGGTGTTCTGCGCTGCGAGCGCATTCTGAATATCGAGCGGGGACAGATTGCGCTCGGCGAGCACCTTGGAGGAAATCTCGATGAAGAGCTTTTCGTCCTGCGTGCCGATCAGATCGACCTTCTCGACGCCCGGCACGCGCAACAGAACGTCGCGGATGCGCTTGGCATGGCTCTTCAGCTCGGGATAGGAGAAGCCGTTGCCGGTGAGCGCGTGAAGGGTGATGTAGGTATCGCCGAATTCATCGTTGAAGAACGGCCCGACCACGCCTGCCGGCAGACTTTGCTGGATATCGCCGATCTTCTTGCGCACCTGATAGAAGGCGTCGGTGATCTCGCGACCACGCGCGGCACCCTCGAAATTCACGAAGATCACGGCGTTGCCCGGCCGCGTATAGGAGCGGACAAAATCGAGATACGGCGCTTCCTGCACCTTGCGCTCGATCTTGTCGACCACCTGATCCTGCATCTCCTGGGTCGACGCCCCCGGCCAGGCCACCTGGATGACCATGACGCGGAAGGTGAAGTCGGGATCTTCCTTCTGGCCCATGCTGAACAGCGACAGCACGCCCGCCGCCAGGATCAGCACGACAAGGAAGCGCGTCAGGCTCCCGTGGTGGATCGCCCAGCGCGACAGGTTGAAACGGCGAGGCTGCTGACCGGGGAAGATGAACGGCTTGGACATGGCTTCCTCTCTTGCGATCGAGGTGGCTTAATGGCTTGAGGGCTGCTGATCCGCGGATGCGGTACGGACGACGTTCTGAGGCAGCCGCACCTGCTTTCCGTCGGTCAGGAATTGGACGCCGCCGGTGACCACGGCCTCGCCCGGCTGCAATCCGTTGACGACCTTGACCTTGTCCGCTGTTACGCCGTCGGTTTCGACGAAGCGGGACGAAACTTTCGAAGTCTCGCGGTCGGCGACGAAAACCGCTTTGCGTCCATCGATATGCGTGAAAGCGGTGATCGGCAGAGGAATGAATGGCGGCTCGTCGCCGACATGCAGCGCGGCCGTCACCGTCATGCCAAGGCGCATGGCGGCGGGCGGATCGATGATTGTCACGCGGACGGCATAGGTGCGTGAGCCGGCATCGGCCTGGCCGGCGATCTCTCTGATCTTGCCTTTGGCGACGATCTGGGGATCGGCCCACAGCGTAAGATCCGCGTCGCGGCCGATGGCGAGCCGCACCACATCCTGTTCCGGCACGCTGAGCGCGACTTCGGTGTCCCCGGAACTCGGCGAGCATGATCACCGGCGCGCCGGCCTCGACGACCTGTCCGGCTTCGGCGTGGACTGCCGTGACGATGCCGTCCTTGTCGGCTTTGAGCACCGCATAGCCGGCGGCGTTGGTCGCCTGGCGCGCCTGAGCTTCAGCCGCTTCGAGCGCCGATTGCGCGGCATCGGTTTCGAGCTTGCGCTGGTCGACCGTCGACTCGGGCGTGTAGCCCTTGGGCAGCAGCGTCTGCGCCCTCGTGAGGGCGTCCTTGGCGACGGCGAGGCGTGTCTTGGCGGAGGAGACCGCGGCGCGGGCGCTGTTCTCGCTGAGGACAAGATCGGTATCGTCGAGCCGCGCAATGACCTGCCCGGCCTTGACCTTGTTGCCGGTATCGACGAGACGCTCGATGATCTTGCCGGAGACGCGGAAGCCGAGCGCACTTTCAGTGCGGGCTTTGATTTCGCCGGAGAAGGTCTTGATGAGGTCGCCCGCCTCCCGCTGCACCACGATCGCCTTGACGGGGCGGATGACATGCTGGGGCGCCGTCTCCTCCTTGCACGCCGTCAGCCCGAGAGCCAAGACAGCGACGCCAACCAAACTGAAGGCTGACTTATGACGGAAAAATTCTGAAGAATTTTGATTTTCTTCAGCGTTTGGCCAAAAAAAGAGACGTTGCCGTCCGAATAGAGACATGGGGATTCTCCCAAGCTAGACGTTAGCCTTCAAACCATGCACGACAAACCGGGCCATTTCCTCCGGCGTCGTGCGATCCTCGTCCTCAAGCTTCTGCGCGACAAGCGCCGGATGGCAGAGGAACGCCATCGCGCTATGCACGCATTTCGCGGCGCGCGCGGTGTCCTGCGGAGCAAACTCGCCCGCGGCGATGCCATCCTTGATGATCAGCTCGATATGTCCGCAGACACGGTCCAGATGCGCCTTCACGGCGTGCCATTGCTCTTCCATTGCCACGACCACCATCTCGTGAACCTTCCGGTGATCGAGCAGATTTTCGAGCGTATGCCGGTGCACTTCCGCGATGAAGCGTTCGAGACGGCGTGACGCCGGCTCGTCCGCGCGCACGATCTGCAGCAGCCGGCCCTCCGCCGAGGAGGTGACCTCTCCGCAAATCGCCTCGACAAGCGCAGACTTGGACGCGAAGAACCGATAGAGGTTGGCCGGCGACATCTGGCAGGCCTCGGCAATATCAGCCATGGTGGTCTTGCCGTAGCCATAGTGCCGGAAAAGGCGGTCAGCCTCCGCAAGGATCTTGTGTCTGGTGTCTGTCTGGGCCTGCAGAACAATCATTGGAGGTCAGCGTCTCCTCGATCTGATGAGTGAAGAAAATTGAAAATCTTCAGTCATCATATGGGAGACGCAGCGCAGATGCAAGCATCAACATCCCGTTACCAGCCGCAAAAAAGGCAACTGCGGCGGGCCGCTGATCGAGAAGCGCCGGTAATCATTTGATTTCATTCGGTAATATTGCCTGGCCCTTGCGCGCCGGATGAACATGCAAGCCCGCTAGTAATAGGACAGCTCGCGCACCTTGCCCCAGAATACGCGATAGGCGTAGGCCGTGTAGGCCAGAATGGCAGGGAGCACGATAATCACGCCGACAAGGATGAACGCAGCGATTCCGGCGCGCTGGCGGCCTGCCAAATCGTCAGCCGGTCCATCACCACATAAGGATAGAAGCTATAGGCAAGGCCGGCAAAGCCGAGGACAAAGATGCCCATCACGCCGAGAAAGGGCAGCCAGTCATAGCGGTCGTCCGCCAGCGGCATCCGCCTCAGAAGCAGCTCCAGGCCGATGATGAGCGCGCCGGCGGCAACCGGGATCGGCGCAAGCAGGAACAGATTGGGCAGGCTGAACCACTTCTCGAAGACGCGCTCACTGACGAAGGGTGTCGCGAGCGACACCAGCGCCAGCCCGACCGCGGTCAGCCACAGACCGATGCGCGCCCATCCCACCGCCTTGCGCTGCAGATCGTCCTCCGTCTTCATGATCAGCCAGCAGGCGCCGATGAGGGCGTAGCCGGCAGCCAGGCAAAGGCCACAGATGATGCCGAAGCTCGCATTAATCACGCTCCAGTCAAAGCCGACGATATAAACGCCGAGCATGAAGCCCTGGGAAAGTGCGGCCAGCAGCGAGCCGGCGAAGAACACGTTGTCCCATATATGTTTGTGCTCGCCGCGCACCTTGGCGCGGAAATCCAAGGCGACGCCGCGCAGGATCAGCCCACCGAGCATGGCGGCGACCGGCAGATACAGCGCGGTGAGGATGACCCCATGCGCAGCCGGGAAAGCCACGAGGAGCAGCCCGATCCCCAAGACCAGCCAGGTCTCATTGGCATCCCAGAACGGTCCGATCGAGGCGATCATCATGTCTTTCTCTGCCGCTCCGGCTCGGTTCATGAGAATGCCGACGCCGAGATCATAGCCGTCGAGGATCACGTAAAGCAGGATCGAGAGGCCCATCAATCCGGCAAAGATAACCGGCAGCACATCGGCGCTGGTCAGATAGCTCCACATCAGCGGTCCTCCCGGGAATGCGCGACACCGGGCTCGCGCGCAAATGATCCGCTCACGGCCGGCCGCTCGTGACTCTCCTCGCCGGCACCGCGCGCGATATAGAAGACGACGAGAATGAACATCGATAGCAGCAGCGCGTAAAGTGCCAGATACATCGTCAGCGACAGGCCGATCATCGGTGCGGTCACGGTCTTGGCGGCGGCATCAGCGGTGCGCAGGGTGCCCTCGACGAGCCAGGGCTGGCGGCCGATCTCGGCCGTGTACCACCCGGCAACTGTCGCGATCCAGCCAGCGAAGGTCATGGCGAGGAGTCCGCGCGCCAGCCAGCGGCTCGGCTCGCCGCGATGATAAAGTTGCCAGGCCGCGAACCAGGACACGGCGAGCATCAGCAGGCCCATGCCGACCATGATGCGGAAGGCGAAGAAGATCGGGGCGACCGGCGGATGGTTGTCGCCGAATTCATTGAGCCCCTTAACCTCGCCATCCAAGCTGTGCGTTAGGATCAGGCTCGCCCCCTTCGGCAGCGTCACCTCAAAATGGTTTGTCCGATGTCTTTCATCCGGTATGGCGAACAGGCGCAGATCGGCGCCACGCTCGGTTTGCCATATGCCCTCCATCGCAGCCACTTTCTGCGGCTGATATTCGAATGTGTTCAGCCCGTGTTGATCGCCAGCAAAGATCTGCAACGGTATGAGGATCGCGGCGGTGTAGACGCCAGTTCGCAGCGCCGCCATGACGCTGGGCGCCCGGTCGCCGCGCAGCCAGCGATAGGCGGAAATGCCGGCGACGAGAAACGAAGCCGTGAGGCCCGACGCCAGCAGCATATGCACGAGCCGGTAAGGCGCGGATGGCGTCCAGAGCACATCCCACCAGCTCGTCACATGGGCCTTGCCGTCGATCATCGCGAAGCCGGCGGGCGTCTGCATCCAGCTATTGAGCGCCAGAATCCAGAATGCGGAAACCGTCGTGCCGATCGCGACGAGAACGGTTGCGACGGTATGAATCCGATTCGAGACGCGGCCGGTGCCGAACAGCATGATGGCGAGGAACGTCGCCTCCAGGAAGAAGGCGGTCAGCACTTCATAGGCCAGCAGCGGGCCCGCAATATTGCCGACCGTGTTCATGAAGCCCGGCCAGTTCGTGCCGAACTGGAAGGACATGACGACGCCGCTGACCACGCCCAGCGCGAAGCACAAGGCGAACACCTTCACCCACATGCGATAGGCGTCCATCCATTTGTCGTCGCCCGTTGCATCGAAGCGCAGCTTGAAGAACAGCAAAATCCAGCACAGCGCAATCGTGATTGCCGGAAAGAGGATGTGGAAGGTCATATTGGCGCCGAACTGGATCCGCGCGAGCATCAGCGCATCCATCACTTGCCTCCTGTCTTGGGCTTGCCGCCAGGAATGAGCTTCAGCCCTATCTCTCATTTCATGAAGTTTGTAGACCTTCGAACCGAGTCTGCAGAAGCTGAATGAGGCGCGCGGTCTCCATTTTCTGAACGTCCTGGTACCAGCTCGCGAGCATTCGCGCCGGTTTCCCGGCAGGTGTGCAAGACGAACGAGCCACCCGCTATCGAGTTCCTTGAGCCCGGCGCTGACATTGGCGCGTGAGAAGCCGAGCGCCTCGGAAATCCGCTCCGCATTGAGCGGCTTTTCCGTGAAGCCACGGACGGTGATCAAATCTCTATGGTCTAAGGCTCCATAACTAGGGCGTGAAAGCTAATCGGCAGCTCGTTGGACGCCTGCGTCCACCACGACGAGCGCCGTCATATTCACGATCCGTCGCACGCTGGCGGTCGGCTCGATGATGTGCACGGGCTGTGCGGGGCCGAGCAGGATCGGCCCGACAGTGACGCCGTTGCCCGCCGCCACCTTCAGCAGATTATAGGCGATATTGGCGGCGTCGATGTTCGGCATCATCAGCAGATTGGCCGGGCCCGTCAGCCGGGCACCGGACAGCGTCCGCGCCAGGATCGGCTCGGACAGCGCCGCATCGCCCTGCATCTCGCCTTCGACTTCGAGCTCGGGCGCGCGGGCCACGACGAGCGCCAGCGCGTCGCGCATGAGCTGAGCCTCGGGACAATCGGAAGAGCCGAAGCTCGAATGCGAGAGAAGCGCCACGCGCGGCGCGATGCCGAAGCGGCGCAACTCGTCGGCCGCCAGCAGCGTGATCTCGGCGAGCTGCTCGGCACTGAGCCGCCGGTTCACCTGCGTATCGCAGATGAACACTTGCCGGTCCGGCAGCATCAGCAGGTTCATCGCCGCAAGCGTTCGCACGCCGGGCCGCGCTCCAATGACCTCGCGGACGAATTTCAAATGTTCTTCGTAAGCGCCCGTCGTGCCGCAGAGCATGGCATCAACGTCACCGCGGCGCAGCAGCACGGCGCCGATCAGCGTCGGCCGGGTGCGCATCGCCTCCCTGGCGATGGCGAGCGTCACGCCCTTGCGCTTCGCCAGCTCGTAATATTCGGAGACGACCTCGCGGTAGCGCGAATCGCCGAGGATGTTGACCGCCTCGCAATCCTCGCCAAGCCGCAACCGAAGGCCGAAATTCTCGATGCGCTGCTTGATGATCTCCACGCGCCCGATCAGCACGGGAAAGGCGATGCCCTCATCAACGACGACCTGCGCAGCGCGAAGCACGCGTTCCTCCTCGCCCTCGGCGTAGGCGACGCGCTTCGGCGCGGCCCTGGCGGCATCGAAGACCGGCTTCATGCTGGCGCCGGAATGATAGACGAAGCGCTCCATGCGGTCCCGATAGGCGCGCATATCCGCTATCGGGCGCGTGGCGACGCCGCTGTCCATTGCCGCCTGAGCGACGGCCGGCGCGATTTTCTCGATCAGGCGCGGATCGAACGGCTTGGGAATCAGATAGTCCGGCCCGAAGCAGGTTGGATTGGTCGCGTAGGCGGTGGCGACCAGGTCCGATACTTCGGCATGGGCGAGCTCGGCGATGGCGTAGACCGCCGCTTTCTTCATCTGCTCGTTGATGGCCGTCGCCCCGACATCGAGCGCGCCGCGGAAGATATAGGGAAAGCACAGCACATTATTGACCTGGTTCGGATAGTCAGACCGACCGGTGCAGATCATCGCGTCGGGACGCGCCGCGCGGGCGAGGTCGGGGTCGATTTCAGGGGTCGGATTGGCGAGCGCCATGATGATCGGCGTCGGCGCCATCTCCCTGACCATTTCGGGCTTGAGAACGCCGCCGGCCGATAGCCCTAAGAAAATATCCGCGCCGGGCATGATATCGGCGAGCGTGCGGGCGCGGGTGTCCTGCGCGTAGTGGTCCTTCTCCGGGTCCATGTTGATGGACCGGCCCTTATAGACCACGCCATCGATGTCGGAGATCAAGATATTCTCGCGCCTGAGGCCGAGACTGACGAGCAGGTCGAGGCAGGCGAGCGCCGCCGCGCCCGCGCCCGAACCCGCCAGCCGCACCTTGGAGATGTCCTTGCCGGCGACCTTCAATCCGTTGATGACGGCGGCTGCGACAATGATCGCCGTGCCGTGCTGATCGTCGTGGAAGACCGGGATCTTCATCCGTTGGCGCAGCGTGCGCTCGATGATGAAACATTCCGGCGCCTTGATGTCTTCGAGATTGATGCCGCCGAAGGTCGGCTCCAGCGAGGCGACGATGTCGATGAATTTTTCCGGGTCGGTCTCCGCAATCTCGATGTCGAAAACGTCAATGCCGGCGAATTTCTTGAACAGGCAGGCCTTGCCTTCCATCACCGGCTTGGAGGCGAGCGGACCGATATTGCCGAGGCCTAGCACCGCCGTGCCGTTGGTGATCGACGCCGACAAGATTGCTGCGCGATGTCAGCTCCGCCGCCTGCTGCGGGTCGTCTGCGATCGCGGTACAGGCATAGGCAACGCCAGGTGAATAGGCGAGCGACAGATCGACCTGGTTGGTCAGCCCTTTGGTCGGCATGACCGCGATTTTGCCGGGCTTCGGCCGGCGATGATAATCGAGGGCGGCGTCGCGCAGAGAATTTTCGTCCATGGGCCTTCCCTCGCTGCGGAGGAACTCATTTGCGTCCGGTTTCGCTCAAGCATGCCGCCATGGACGGCGCCCTGCAAGCGTTCACGCCGCCGGGGAACCGGGTTTAGCGCGCCTCGTCAAAGGGATATCGGGCTACGCCGCCCTTATGCCAGGGCCGACGACCATCGCAAGTGCCAGGCAATCGACCTCCGCCGCGCCCGCGTCTTTGAGAACCTGAGCGCAGGCGCCGAGAGTTGAGCCGGTCGTGATCACATCATCGATGAGGAGAACGCGCTTGCCGCGCAGCCGTGCCGCCGCTCCTCGCCCGACGGCAAAGGCCGCAGCCACGTTCTCCCGGCGCTCGTGAGACGACAGGCCGACCTGGCTCGGCGTCTGCCGCACGCGGCGCAATCCAGACAAGTCGAGCGGAAGGCCGGTAATCGCCGCAAGCCGCTTGGCCAGAATCGCGGCCTGATTGTAGCGGCGCTTCCAAAGCCGGCCGCGATGCAGCGGCACCGGCAGCAGAATATCGGCGTCGCGGATCAGTTCGCCGCCGGCCGCGTGCATCAGCCGCGCAAAGAACGACGCCGCCTCATGCCGGTCGGCATATTTGAAGCTGTGGATCAGATGGCGCATCACCCCGTCGAAACGTGCGGCGGCGCGCGCCCGCCCGTAAAGCGGTGGATGCCGTAAGGCCATTGCGGAGATCGACGGCGTTTCTGCATAGGGCAGCGGCAGGCCAAGCCGGCCACAGACGGGTGGCGTTATGAACTGGATGTCCCGCCAACACGCGGCGCAGAGGACGCCATGAGACGCAACCGGCCGGTGACAATGGATGCAGACCGGCGGCAGAATCAGGTCGCTCGCATAGCGCAAATTGGCGAGCGCCCAACCGCGCAGGTCGGCGAGCATGCGGCTCGACCCGGTTCCGGCCACTGGCTCGTCAATCGTGATCACACCAACGCGCGGCCCCCTTTGCCCTTCCTTCCGAGCCTAATCGGGCCTACATCTGGCGCAAGAGCGTAATATCACGGGTCCGCATCATTTTGACCGCGCCGCGCCTTTTTGACCGCGATCTCCTCATGAAGCGCCGCGCGCGCGCCGCCGGCAAAGGCGACCTGGCCGATTTTCTGCTGAGACGCGCCGCCGAAGACATCGCCGGGCGCCTGCCGGGTATTGAGCGGCAATTCTCGCGCGTCCTCAATGTCGGTGCTCACAATGGGCTGCTGACTTGCGCGATCGCGCGCTCGCACCCCGCCGCCGACCTCATCATCAGCATGGAGGCGAGCGCCGCACTGCTGGCGCTCTGTCCGCCGCCCAAAGTGCAGGCAGACGAGGAGCTTTTGCCCTTCCGCGACGGCGCTTTCGATCTGATCGTCTCTGCCCTCTCGCTGCAATTCGTCAACGATCTGCCCGGCGCTCTGGTCCAGATCAGACGAGCGCTGCGGCCCGACGGCCTTTTTCTTGGCGCGGTGCTCGGCGGGCTCACCCTCTCCGAATTGCGCGAGGCGTTCATGCAGGCCGAGCTGGAGTTGGACGGCGGCGCCAGCCCGCGCATCGCGCCCATGGCCGACATCCGCGATTTCGGCGGATTGCTGCAACGCGCCGGCTTCGCATTGCCCGTTGCCGACGCCGATTCCGTTACCGTGACCTATGACTCCCCGCTGGCGCTGATGCTCGATCTGCGGGCGATGGGGGCCGGCAATGTCCTCACCGAGCGCCGCAAGCGGCCATTGCGCCGGGCGACCCTTTACCGGGCGGTCGAGATTTATGCCGACCGTTTCTCTGCCGGCGGCGGGCGCGTGAAGGCGAGCTTCGAAATCATTCACCTTGCCGGCTGGTCGCCGCATGAAAGCCAGCAGAAGCCTTTGAAGCCCGGCTCAGCCGCCGCGCGGCTTGCCGACGCGCTTGGCGTTGAAGAACACAAGTTGAAGGGTCCGTCGCGCTGAGGCGCCGCACACAGGTCGAAGGCGCGTATAAACCCCGATGCGTGGCGCCGGCGTCGCTCTCTGGTCAAAATTTGACGTCAGTTTACAGTGCAACCGTGTATTCGATTGGAAATCTTGGATGCTGAGCATAGGATTTCGCGGTCTCGGATCGATAAGTTTGCGTCTGTCATGACCTCCGATGATCCGCCTGGACCGTATTTTCGCCGACGCCCACGCCGCTCTTTGATGGAGTTGATCGAGGAGCAGGAAAGCTTAGCGCGCCGCGACGAGCCATTCAGCTTTGAGGACCGTCGTCCGCAAATGACCGAGCCTCATCGCGTGTTCGCGCAGCCGGGCGACAGCGATCCGCTGCCGAGCTTCATTCGGGATGCCCAGCCGTGGCTGGACCCGCAGCCCGCGACGGACACCGCGCCAGATGGGGATGACCAGCCGCGCCGTGTTCCGCTTCCGGAACGGCTGAAACGGCTTTTCAGGCGCCAGCCCGGCGCGCCCAGGCAGAAAGACGCTCCGAAGCCGAAGCGCGCGTGGCCATATCGCGTCGCTTATTTCGTGCTCTATTGGGGCACTGTCGCCGCGGTCTGGCTCGGAATCATGCTGGTCGGCGCGGTTGCCATCTATTCCCGGCTCGGCGAAGACCCCCTGAAAGCCGGGCTCAGCAAACAGCCAGCGAAAATCACGATCCTTGCCGAGAACAAGAAGGTCATTGCGGAGAAAGGGCTGAGACGGAACCACATCAAGCTGGCGGATATGCCGCCGCATCTGATCAATGCCGTGCTGGACACCGAAGACCACCGCTTCTTCTATCACTACGGCTTCGACCCGATCGGTATCTTTCGCGCCTTCATCGCCAATCGTCACGCGGGCCGAGTTGTGCAGGGCGGCAGCACGATCACGCAGCAGCTGGTCAAGGTGCTTTTCCTCAAGCCGGAACGCACCTATTGGCGGAAGGTCGAAGAGGTTCTGCTGGCGCTGTCGCTCGAATGGCGGCTGGAGAAGAAGCAGATCCTGGAACTCTATCTCAATCGGATTTATTTCGGCGCCGGCAATTATGGCGTCGAGGCCGCGGCTCAGTATTATTTTGGAAAGAGCGTGACGAAAATCACTCCATACGAGGCGGCAATGCTGGCGGGAGTGATCAAATCGCCGACCTATTACGCGCCGACGACGGACTTTCAGCGCTCGCTCGAGAGGGCCAAGGTCGTGCTTGCCAATATGCGCGACGAGGGCGACATGTCGAAAGACGCCTATCAGACCGCCCTCGCCGATCCGCCAGTCCTGCGCAGTTACCTGCCATCCGAAAGCTTCGGCTATGTCATCGACTGGGTCGTGCAGCAATTGCCGGAGCTGGGCCTCGACCTGAAGGAGGACATGGTCGTCGATACGACCGTCGACTATGAGCTGCAAGCCGTTGCCCAGCGCATCGTTAAGGACCAGATGGACCATCATGCCGCGGAATACGACGCCGGCGAAGCTGCTGCCGTGATCATCGATCGGAACGGCGCCATCAAGGCGATGGTCGGCGGGCGCGATTACACCAAGAGCCAGTTCAATCACGTGGTTCAAGCGAAGAGGCAGCCCGGCTCGGCCTTCAAACCGTTCGTCTATCTCACCGCTCTGGAAAAGGGGCTGACGCCGGAATCGGTCGTCCGTGACGGCCCGCTCCGGATCGGCAACTGGACTCCGAGTAACTATAACCACCATTATTACGGGGACGTCACTCTGCGCGAGGGATTGGCCAAGAGCCTCAACACCGTCTCCGTGCGCCTGACCGAATGGGCGGGCCGCGACGATGTCATTAAGACCGCGCACCGGCTCGGCATCGTGTCAAAGCTCGAACCCAATGCCTCGATTGCACTGGGTACGTCGGCGGTGTCGCTCCTGGAGCTCGCTTCGGCTTATGTCCCATTCGCCAATGGCGGCTTCAGCGCGATGCCGCATATCATCCGCGACGTCAGGGATGCTCACGGCAACGTGGTCTATGACGTCGGGCGGACGAATTGGGGGCGCGTCATCCAGCCGAACAACGTCGCCGAGATGAACGATATGCTGATGGCGACAATTCAATACGGAACCGGCACTGCCGGCTCGATCGACCCGCATCCCGCGGCGGGAAAGACCGGCACGGGCCAGGACTACCGCGACGCCTGGTTCGTCGGCTACACCGCCTATTACGTCACAGGCGTCTGGCTAGGCAATGACGACTTCGCACCGATGAAGCGCGTGACCGGCGGGTCGCTGCCGACGACAATCTGGCGCGATATCATGGTCTACGCACATGTCAACAAACAGCCGGCCTATCTTCCAGGTACGGACCAATATATGGCCGACGAACGCCGCGGACCGGGCAGCAGCCGTGGTGGAGGCGACAGTTTCTGGGACGCTCTATTCGGCGGCGGGTCCAGCAGCCGCGATCCGACGCTCGGCACGCCTGTGGCCAGCAGCAGCGGCAGCGAGGGCAGCCCCAAGCACAAGAATTGGTTCGACGACTTTTTCTCGCACTGACTGACTCAGCGATCCAGCGGCCCCGTCGCCACGCTGAGCCAGCGCCGCGTTTCATCGTCGACTGCTTCGCTGAGCCTGGCGAATACCTGCCCATGATAGGCGTCGACCCAAGCGGCCTCCTCGGGCGTCAGCAGCGTCGGCTCGATCAGCCGCCGGTCGATCGGCGCCAGCGTCAGCGTCTCGAAGCGCATCATCGGCCGATCGCCGCCGGGGATGTCCTCGGGCTTAGTCACGAAAACAAGATTTTCGATGCGGATGCCATACTGGCCGGGCCGGTAATAGCCAGGCTCATTCGACAAAATCATGCCTGGGTCCAGCTCGACCAACTCGCGCTTGGCATATGCTTTGCGGCCCTTCATGCACGGAGAGGAAGCTGCCGACGCCATGCCCGGTGCCGTGGTCGTAGTCGAGACCCGCCCGCCAGAGCGCAAGACGCGCCAGCGCATCGAGATGGGTGCCGCGCGTGCCCTTCGGAAATCGGACCGTTGCGATCGCGATATGGCCCTTGAGCACCAGCGTGAAATGCCGGCGCATGTCGGCGCTCGGTTCGCCGATCGCGACGGTCCGGGTGACATCGGTGGTGCCATCCTGGTATTGAGCGCCCGAGTTGATCAGGAAGAGGTTTCCCGGCTCGATCTTGCGGTTGGTCGCATAGCTCGGCCGGTAATGCACGATGGCGCCGTTCGGCCCGGCCCCGGCGATCGTATCGAAGCTGATTTCGCGCAGCTCGGGACTTGCGCGGCGAAACTCTTCGAGCTTCACCACCGCGGCGATTTCGTCGAGGCGACCACCCGGCGCGTTGTTATCGAGCCAGGCGAGGAACTGGCACATGGCAGCGCCGTCGCGCAAATGAGCGGCGCGGCTGCCCGCGAGTTCAGCGGCATTCTTCTTCGCCTTCGGCAGGACGCAAGGATCACGATCCTTGACGATCCTGGCGCCGCCGTCGCGGAGCTGGTTGACGAACCACTGCGAGACACGTGCCGGGTCGATCTCGACATTCGCCTCGCTGCGTCCCAGCCCGCGCAACGCCTCGGTGAGCGCGTCGGGTTCGGCGATCTCGAGCAACGCCCGAGAGGATCTGCCGGACCTCCGCCTCAAGCTTGCCGCCGTCGAGAAACAGCTTCGCCCGCCCCTCTCGCGGCACGATCGCATAGCTTTGCACGAAGGGCGTATGCGGCAGGTCGCGGCCGCGAATGTTGAACAACCAGGCGATGGAGTCGAGCGCGGTGATGATGACGGCGTCGTGCTTGGTCTTGGCGAGATGCTCCTGGATCGCAGTGACCTTGTCCCGCGCCTCCACGCCCGCAAAGGCGATCGGCTGGATCTCGACGGGTCTTGGAGGCTGGACCGGCCGGTCGATCCAAAGCGCGGCGAGCGGGTTCGGCTCAACGGGAACGAGTTCAGCGCCCGCAGGCTCAACGCTGGTCTTGAGTTCATCGACTTGGCCAACCGTGTGCAGACGGGGGTCGTAGCCGAGACGGTCGCCAGGCTTCAGCTGCTCTTTCAGCCAAGCTGAAAGCGCGGTGTCGGCTACGTTGACGATCTCATAAGCGGCAGGATCGACTTGCGCCGCAGCCTGCAGCGTATAGCGGCCATCGATGAACAGGGCGGCCTTGTCTCTCAGCACGGCGGCGATTCCCCAGGAGCCGGAAAAGCCGGTCAGCCAAAGCAACTGCTCGGCGTCGGGAGCCACATATTCGTTCTGAAACTCATCCGCCCGCGGCAGCAGGAAGCCCGAGACGCCGATGCGGTCGAGCTCGCGCCTTAAAAGCCGGAGCCTTTCGGCGCCATGCCCGGGACCGCCGATCTCATCAAAGGTCTGAAACATGGCTTGTTCTACGCACGAACCGCGCCGCATTCAATCAGGGTTTATGCCGCCAGACCGCCGTCACAGCAATCGGGCGGTCATGCGCTTGGTGCATCGCAGCGATGCGGTAAAGGGAGCTAGTCAATTTGGTCCCGAGAGGCGATGTTCGGCGCAGAAAAAATATCAGCAACGGCGCAACACGTCGAATGCTGATGAAACGCAGGAGAAGATCATGGCAACGACTTATGACACCACTGGAACCATTGAATCGCGGCAAAGGCCGAATGCGGGATTTGTTCGGCGTCTTTTCGATCACTTCGCCAAGGCACAGCAGAGGGAAGCGAACCGGCGTATTCTGAGCCACCTCAGGGGCCTCAACATCGACACCTTGAAGCACCTCGGCTATACCGACGAGCAGATCAGACTGATCGCCGGGAATGATGGTGGCGCGACACGCGACCTCTAAGGCCTTTCGCAGCAGCACAGGCGCAAGATCCAAAGCCGCCTGGTTCATGGCCGAGGCGGCTTTGCTATGTCGCGCCGAAGCGGCGCAGATGCATGGATGTCCAGCCCTGCAATGATATTTTCGCCGAGAGGCGAAAGCCCAGACCCCGATAGCGGCCGAAAACCTCCCGAGCTTGATCGTCGAGCACGCCCGCCAGAATCAGATGCCCGCCCGGACACATGATCCTGGTGACATCCGAGGCGATTGCAAGAAGCGGATCGGCAAGGATGTTGGCCATCACGAGGTCGAAGGGCGCTGCGCCTTGAATTGCCGGGTCGTTGACGCCATCCGCGATGACCGCCGTCACCCGCGCAGCCACGCCGTTACGGGCACAGTTTTCGCGCGCAACGCAGGTCGCAATCGGATCGACATCGCTTGCCGTGACATGCGCTCGGAGCGATTTCGCGGCCGCGATCGCAAGCACGCCGGAGCCGGTGCCGAGATCCAGAACGCTACCGGGCTTTTCCCGCTTCGCCAGACGATCGAGCAGGATCAGACAGCCGCGCGTCGTGCCGTGATGCGCCGTGCCGAAGGCCTGACCGGCATCGATCTCGATGGCGAACGGCTTTGCCTTCACCAGCGCACGGTCGTGGCTGCCATGGACGAAAAAGCGCCCCGCTTCAATCGGATGCAGGCCGCGCTGCGTTCGTGCCACCCAATCCTCATCGGGCACGGTCTCCAGCTCAAGGCTGCGAATTGCGGCCAAATGCGGAAAGCTGTCGGCGACCGCAGCAAGCGCGGCAGGATTGGGCGGCTCGACGAAATAGGCCTCGATGAGCCAGCCGTCCGCCCCTTCGCTGGCGCCAACCGCCGGCGGAGGGTCGAGCATTTCCGTGAGCAGGCCCGCAAGAAGCTCGGCGTCGGCTCTCGCCGCCGAAATCCGCGCCACATAGGTCGGCATCGCTCAGCGCTGCTCGGCCAGACGGCACCAGCGGTCGCGAAGATGCTGGCTCGCCTCTTCCGGCGCGACAGCGCGGAGGTCGCCTGCCGGGGATTGTACGGCAAGGCCGACCGAGATGAGCCGCGTGAGTGCGTCGCGAATATCGAAATTGACGTCGATGTCGAACTTCTGCTTCAGAAAGGCGTTGACGCGGCTGCGCAGATGTTCGAGCTGCGATATGTGCACCGGCGCACGCAGGAGATGCACGTAAAGCAATGCCTCCTCCTTGACGTCCTCCTCCTCGGCTTCGTCCACCATCAGCGCCAGAGCGCCCTGATTGTTGGCAAGGTTCTGGAAGTAGAGCCTCTGGGCGAGCTGCATTCTGTAACGGTCGCGGGTGATGACGATATTGCGGACCTGCGCATACATGATGCTGCCCACACCCGTCGCCAGGGCTCCCGCAAGCACGAGCGGCGACAGGGCGACCGCGACGAGCAGCTTGGACGCGGTGCCGACCGCCCATGTCGCCGTGCCGACCACGGCGCTACCGCCGAGCTGAAGCTTATCGCGATATTTTATCTTCACGCGAATATTCGGAAACAGCATTTCCACGTCATAGCGCGGAATATTCTTGAACACCTTGAGATAGATGTGATCCGTCGAGCAGCTCGGGGGAAGCATCCGGCGCAGTTTGCGCAGCTTCTTGCGCGCCTTCGCCTCATCGACCCGCTCCTCGCGCATGATCTCCTCGATGCGCTGCTCTGCCGGCTTGAACTTGACGGCAAGAAACAGGCGCTCGAAGGTCGGCACTACAAAGTCGCGACGTCTCAGGAAAAGCAGTCTGACGTCGCGTTTTGACCTCTTGATGCTGCGTCTCGCCGCGATAGAACATCAGCTTGACGTCATATTCCTGAAAATCGATGTCGACCTGGACGCCGTCCGGTGACGCCCGGGTGAGAATTTCGGCCAGCTCGTCAGCCTGCAGCTCCTGATAGTTCGCGCTCGTCACCAGCTCTTTGAGCTTTGCGTTGAACATCCGGCGCTTTTCCAGGCGCTCGATCTCCGAGGGCTCGGTCAGATTGATGGTCTCATCGTCCGGATTGAACGGGTCGTAAATGTCGCTGAGCTGGTTGAGCATCTCGCCGGATTTATGCTGGCGCAGCAATCCGATCTTGTTGAGGACATCGGCAACGTCGCTGCGCTGGGCTCCGCTTGGCCAGAGGTCCTGGCTCAGCAGCGCGTCGATGACATCGGTTCGGCAAACAGGAATGAACGCCGGTTCGGCCAGCGCTGGCCCGGCCATCGAAACGGGGCTAGCCTCATTCATGAGATCACTCCAACATCGCTCAATAGCTATTGGCTCAAAGGTCGTCGCCGGGCCAATGACGGGCTCATATAGACGCAAGCGGGCGCATCTTATTATGAATGTCTAAAGGCGGGAAGCCGAGATACGTCAAGGGCGTGTCACGAAAGACGCGACGACACGCTTGCGCCCCGCCTTGTCGAAATCGACGGTCAGCTTGTTTCCGTCGATCTCCGCGATCTCGCCATAGCCGAATTTCTCGTGAAAAATCCGCTCGCCAGGCTCGAAGCCGCCGGAGGCGGCGCTGCTTGAAGCGACCAGCTCGCCCTCGATCACGGGCAGGGCGGAGCGCACCGGCCTTTGCGGGCTTTCCTGCGCTTGATAATAGTTTTGCGCGCGCCGCCAGCCCGGGCTGGTATGGCCCGCATCCGGCCGCCCTCCGGACCAGACATCGGAGAAGCCGGGGCTGTAGCTGTAGCTGCTCATCGAACCGGCATCCTGGATGGGGTCGACATGAGCCTCGGGCAGTTCGTCGACGAAACGCGAGGGCACGGCCGTCTGCCAAAGCCCGTGAACACGCCGGTTCTGCGCGAAGGAGATATGCGCGCGTTTCTTGGCGCGGGTGATGCCGACATAGGCGAGCCGGCGTTCCTCCTCCAGCCCCGCCTGACCATTCTCATCCAGCGAACGCTGATGCGGGAACAGGCCCTCTTCCCAGCCCGGGAGGAAAACCGTGTCGAATTCGAGGCCCTTGGCGGCGTGCAGCGTCATCACGCTGACCCGGTCGCCATCGGTCGCCTGATCGGCGTCCATGACGAGGGAGACATGCTCAAGGAAGGCGCCGAGCGTATCGAACTCGTCCATGAAGCGGATCAGCTCTTTCAGGTTTTCGAGCCGCGTCGGGGCTTGCGGCGACTTGTCGTTCTGCCACATCGCCGTATAGCCGGACTCATCCAGAATGATCTGCGCGACCTCGGTATGACGCATGGTCGCGAGCAGGCCGCGCCAGCGCTCGAAAGACTGCATGAGCACGCCGAGCGGCTTGCTCGCCTGCGGCTTCAGCTCCTCCGTCTGCGACAGCGTGCGCGCCGCATGAAACAGCGGCAGGGCTTCGGCGCGGGCGAAGTGATGGATGGTGCGCACAGCCGTTTCGCCGAGGCCCCGCTTCGGCACATTGACGATCCGCTCGAATTTCAGATCGTTCGCCGGATTATGCGCGACATCGAGATAGGCGATGGCGTCCTTGATTTCCTGGCGCTCATAGAAGCGCGGACCGCCGATGACCCGATAGGGCAGTTGGATGGCGATGAAGCGGTCTTCGAAGGCGCGCATCTGGAACGAGGCGCGGACCAGAATGGCGATCTCGTTGAGGCCATGCCCGCCCCGCCGCAACTCCTCGATCTCGTCGGAAACCGCGCGCGCCTCGGCCTCATCGTCCCAGACGCCGCGCACGGTCAGCCGGTCGCCCAGCTCGTCATCGGTATGCAGCGTCTTGCCGAGACGGCCCTGATTATGCGCGATCAGATGCGAGGCGGCGGCGAGAATATTGCCGGTCGAGCGGTAATTGCGCTCCAGCCGGATCACCTTGGCGCCGGGGAAATCGGCCTCGAAGCGCAGGATGTTGTCCACCTCGGCGCCGCGCCAGCCATAGATCGACTGATCATCATCGCCGACGCAGCAAATATTGTGATTGCCTTGCGCGAGCAGCCGCAGCCACAAATATTGCGCGACATTGGTGTCCTGATATTCATCGACCATGATGAAGCGGAAGCGATCGTGAAAGCTCTTCAGGATCTCCGGGTGCTCGACGAACAGGCGGATGTTTTCGAGCAGCAGATCGCCGAAATCGGCCGCATTCAGCTCCTTGAGCCGCTTCTGATAGGCCGCGTAAAGCTCGGCGCCCTTGCCGTTGGCGAAGGCGAAAGCCCTCGCCCGCCGGCACTTTATCCGGCACCAGGCCGCGGTTCTTCCAGCTATCGATCAGGCTGGCCAGATGCCGCGGCGTCCAGCGCTTGGCGTCCAGCCGGTCGGCTTCGATGACCTGTTTCAGCAGCCGGAGCTGGTCGTCCGTATCCAGCACGGTGAATGAGGGTTGCAGGCCGACAAGCTCGGCGTGATAGCGCAGAATGCGCGCGCCGATCGCGTGGAAGGTGCCGAGCCAGGGCATGCCCTCGACCGCGCCGCCGACCAGATGGCCGACGCGCTGCTTCATCTCGCGCGCGGCCTTGTTGGTGAAGGTGACCGCGAGGATCTGCGAGGGGAAGGCGCGCTTCGTCGCCAGAATATGGGCGATCCGCGTGGTCAGCACGCGGGTCTTGCCGGTTCCGGCGCCGGCGAGCACCAGCACCGGCCCGTCCAGCGTCTCGACCGCCTCGCGCTGCTCCGGATTGAGGCCGGCGAAATAAGGTGGCGTCACGCCCGCCATCGCCCGGCGCGACAGCGGAATCGGGGCGCTATCCCCCGTGCCTTGTGCCACCAACGCAGTTTCCCCGGACCGGCTCGGCGCGGAAGGCCCGACTTCCAACGCTTGCTTCCGAACTCATTCCCATGATGCGGACTATATCATCATTGGCGCGGGTAATCCAGCCTTTGCGCCCCGTCCACATGCCTTTAGCACACCTGTCCGGTCCGTTCGGTCTCTGCCTCGCCGGCCCTCGCCTCGTTTGCCTGCCCCGGATACTTGATCCGGGGCCGGGACAGGCGAGCAAAGCGAGACCCGAGGTTCATTGGCCTATCTGCCATCACCTCGGCGAGCCGTAAGGCGAGTAGGTCCCGGCTCGGCGGCCGGGACGACGCAGAATGCGCGGCAAGATTACCTCCAACACCCATTCCCTCGCCGGGCCTCACCTGCTTTCGTCACCCCGGAAAGCGCGCAGCGCTTGCCTGGCCCGGTCTGCGAGCCGGGGTCCGGGGCCGCGTTCTGAAGCGCCTCACGTGACCCCGGCTCGCGCTGGCGGTCGGCAGCGGTGACAATTCCGCTTAACACCAATCCCTTCTCCGGGGCTGGCCCGCGAGGCGTTGCTGTAATTCTCTCCACCCCGCAAGGAACGGCGCGGCACGTTGCGACAGCGGAATCGGCGCGACGACGCCCCCCTGATTCTGTGGCGTCGGAGCCGCATCTTCAGGAGCCCGCTGCGGCGGTGACGCGCCTTCCAAAGCTTCCTTACAACTCGCTCCCATGCCCGCAACTCATGCTTGAGCGCTATACAATCCAGCCCCGGCCGCGCATCCACATGATCGACCCTTACGCGATCCTCGTCGCCTTCAGCCGCCGCTCGAAAAAATCGTATTGATCCTTTGAACCACCCGCCAGCTTGTGGCGACCAACCCCTTGAGGGAGGCAATCAAGCTTTCCAAAAAAAGAAGGATGAGGCCATGAAAAACAAGCTTTTCGCCGCTGCCATCGCTACCGCTGCTACCATCACCATGGCGGGTGCCGCTTCCGCCTGTCCCCACGGCTATAAATCCGTGAAGATCGACGGCAATTGGGTTTGCAGGCTGGATGTGCTGCCGCCCAATAAGCTCAAAGCGAAGCCGAAGCCTACGCCGCCCGGTGAGCGCAGCGATCTTGGCCAAAGGCTCCAGTTGCAGCTTCAGGAAGCTAATAACTAACGAAACCTGCCCTGGCGCCGCCTGTCGCGCCCGCCTTAGCCCTGGTCGGCATAGCGATTCAGACATCCAAGCGTCCGATCGTCGAAGCCGACCAGCTTGATCCTTACTCCCGCCGCCGCCGCCTCCGCCCCGCAGACATCGACCGCCTCGTGGCAGGCCTCTTCGAGCGGATCGCCGTAAATGCCTGTGCTGATTACCGGAAATGCGATGCTTCGGCGGCGATGTTCGGCGGCCAGCCGGATAGCGCTCTCATAGGCCGAGCGCAACAATGCGCGCGCCTCGTCGGGGGCATAGCAGGCGTAGATGGGGCTGACCGCGTGAATGATATCTTTCACGCTTGAAATGCCGAATGCCGGCGTGATGACCGCTGAGCTGGTCCGGCAATGACCGATGGCCAGGCATGCGCGCGTCAGGTCGTCAATGCCCGTCGCGCGGAAGATCGCGCCGCAGACGCCGCCGCCCATGGCGAGCTCGCTATTCGCGGCATTGACAATCGCACCCGCTTCGATCCGCGTGATGTCGCCTTTGACGACTTCGACTTGATGTGTGCCGTCCGGGGCGGTCATCGCATCCTTCCCGTTCATGTTCGTCCTTCGCGCCACGTCGTCGTCTCCACTGGCGCGCTCTTGGAACTGTCGCATTTGGGCATGACATCCAACCGGACTATGATGTTTCCTGAACCGATTCAAATCGGATGTCCTATCGTATTCTGGAGCAAGCGCCGTGACCACCGCCGAAGCCGAATTCGCCAACGATGAGCAGAGCCCCGCCCGCGCGGTGACGCTCGCGGCGCTGAAGACCCGTTTCGCCTCGCGCTACGCCGACGGCCTTGCCCTGCGCCAGCAGCACGCCCACACCACCACCTGGATTCCCAATCAGCCGCCGGACGCCGTCATCTATCCCGAGACGACGGACGAGGTGGTCGAAATCGTCAATCTCTGCCGCGCCAGCCGGACGCCGATCATCGCCTTCGGCGCCGGCACCTCGCTCGAAGGCCATCTGAACGCCCCCTTTGGCGGGGTCTGCCTCGACTTCGCCCGGATGAAGCGCGTGCTCTCGGTCAACATCGAGGACATGGACTGCGAGGTCGAGCCCGGCATCACGCGCAAGGAGCTGGAGGCGCACCTGCGCGACACCGGGTTGTTCTTCCCCGTCGATCCCGGCGCCGACGCCACGCTCGGCGGCATGGCGGCAACGCGCGCCTCGGGCACCATGGCGGTGCGCTACGGCACCATGCGCGAGCTGGTCTTGAGCCTGACGGCGGTGATGGCCGATGGCAGCGTCATCCGCACCGGCAGCCGCGCGCGCAAATCGGCGGCCGGCTACGATCTGACGCGGCTGCTGGTCGGCTCGGAAGGCACGCTCGGCATCATCACGGCGCTGAGACTGCGCCTGTTCGGCATCCCCGAGGCGATCTTAGCCGCGGTCTGCCCGTTCAAGACGCTGGACGGCGCCTGCCGCACCGTGACGACCGCGATCCAGCTCGGCCTCGGCCTTGCCCGCATCGAGCTGCTCGATGCGCTGCAAATCCAGGCGGTGAACCGCTATTCCAAGCTTTCGCTCGCCGAGGTGCCGACGCTGTTCCTGGAATTCCACGGCACCCGCGCCGCCACCCAGGAGCAGGTGGCGATCTTCAAGGAGCTGGCGGAGGCGGAGGATGGCGGTCCGTTCGACTGGGCCGAGCGGCCGGAGGACCGCAGCCGGCTCTGGCAGGCAAGGCACGATGCCTATTGGGCGGCCTTCGTGCTGCGCCCCGGCGCAAAAGTGCTCGCCACCGACGTCTGCGTCCCCTTGTCGCGGCTGGCTGAATGTGTTTCGGAAACCCAGGCCGATATACAACAGCAGGGCCTTATCGCGCCGATCGTCGGTCATGTCGGCGATGGAAACTTTCACGTTGTGCCGCTCGTTGATATGAGCAGCCCCGAAGAAATCGCGCAGGTCGAGGCCTTTAATGACCGCCTCGTCGAGCGTGCCTTAAAAATGGGCGGCACCTCCACCGGCGAACATGGCGTAGGCACGGGCAAGATGAAATTCCTGCTGAAAGAGCACGGCGCCGCTCTGGCTGTCATGGCTGCCACAAAGAAGGCACTCGATCCAAATAATATTCTAAATCCTGGCAAGATCATTGCATTGCCCTAGGGTTACATTATTGTCCCATGCTTGGACGGGAAACAGCCCCCGTTTCTGCAGCAATGGCTGGAGGTCTCGTTGGGTTCGCTGCTCGCTGCCCTTGCAACGATTATTGTGACCGCGCTCGCCGCGCTGCTCGCTCTGCCCTACATGGTCGACTGGAACGACTACAAGGCGCAGTTCGAGGCGCATGCGGCTGAGCTCGTCGGCCGCCCCGTGCGCATTGACGGCAATGTCGACCTGACCATTCTGCCGGTCCCCACGCTCAGCCTGCATGGCGTCCGCATCGCCGATGAATTCGGCAAGTTCGAGCGGCCCTTCGCCGAGGTCGAGGAGCTGGACGCGATCCTTGCCGTGCCTCCATTGCTCAGCGGCATCATCGAGGCAAAATCGGTCGAGCTCGATCAGCCGATCCTGCGACTGAAGATCGACGATTTCGGCGAAGGCTCATGGCAGAGCATCGGCCCCTATGGTTTGGACATTCCGCTGCCGGTCCGCGAGGTCATCCTGGACAGCGTCGGCATCAAGGACGGCGCGATCGAGCTGCGGCGCGGGCGGCAGGCGGAGCCGAAGCGGATCGATCGCATCTCGGGAACCTTCTCCGCCGATAGCCTCAAAGGCCCGTTCCACTTTTCCGGCACAGGCTCGGTCGGCGGCAGCGACAAGGAGATCCAGTTCTCCGCCGGCAAGCTTCAGGCCGATGCGAGCCTTCGTCTCAAGGCATCCGTGCGTTCGGATGGGGGTGTCAGCCTCTATCAGCTCGATGGGGACATCAAAGGGCTGGACGGGCCGGTTCGCTATGTCGGCCCGGTCGTGGCGCGCCTGGCTCTGGACGCCGAAGCCAAGAACGCCGAGCCCGCTCAACTCGCCGAACCGATGGCCGGCAAGGCCGTCGAGATGCGCGCCTCGGCGAAGATTACTCTGGATGATGCGAAGTTCGACAATATCGCGCTCACCGTCACCCGGAACGACCGGCCGCAATCCCTGACCGGAAGCGCCTATGCCTCCTGGGGCGCCGTCCCCAAGCTCGATATGACCATGGAGGCGTCCTGGCTCGATTTCGACCAGATCCTCGGCGCGCATCCGGCGGACGAGCGGCCAGCGCCGGCCGCGGCGATCGCGGCCTTGCCAAAGGTGTTTGAGGGCTGGGCCTTCACCCCGCAGCAGGGCGAAATCAAGGCCAAGATTCAGCAGGTCGGTCTCGGCGGCGACGTGATCGAAAAGCTCGATTTCAGCGCCTCCCACGACGCTGGCGGCTGGAAAGTCGACCATTTGCTCGCCCGCCTTCCCGGCGATACCGACATCGATGTGAAAGGAACCTTGCCGGCGGGCGATGCGCTCGCCTTCGGCGGCAAATTCACGCTGAACGGCAAGAACCTGTCGCGGCTGCTGGGCTGGGCGGCCCCTTCGCTCGGCGTGGTCGACACCGGGAACGCCCAGTCATTTTCGCTGTCGAGCGCGATGACCCTGACGCCGGTGCGGCTTGCCTTCGAGGCAGCAAAGGGCACACTCGGCAAATCCTCGTTCAACTTCGATCTGGTGCAGGATTATGGCCGGGAGTCCAAGCTGCTTCTGGCTCTGGAGAGCGAGCGGCTGGATCTGCGCGGCCTGTATGGCGGCAAGGCGCTCGGCTCCGACAGCCCGGCCGATGACCCATCGCTCTTGCCGGTCGAGCCGTCAAAGGCCGCGAGCAGCTGGACCGCCGAGACCGTCCCGGCCCGAAAGACCAGCCTGCCGGATGTGCTCAAGACCGTCTTCAAGGCCGACCAATCCAATGTCAGCCTGCTGATTACCCAGCTTCAGCTCCCGGATTTCGAGGCGCGCAACGTGCGCTCGGCCTTCCGCTACGAGAACGGCACCTTCGACATCAAGGAGCTCAATCTGGCGACGACCGACGGCCTCAAGGTCAAGGCCGACGGCCGCATCACCGGCTTTGACGCCAAGCCGAACGGCTCGCTCAACCTCACCATCGATGCGCCCTCGACGCAGTCCGTCACCAATCTGGCGCAGCTCGGCGGCTTCGACAGCGTCAGTCCGGGCGCCCGCAGGCGGATCGATGCGCTGGCGCCGTTCCGCCTCTCCGGCACGCTGGACGCGGTGGCGCGCGAAAGTCTCATCAAGCTGAAGCTCGCCGGGAATGCCGCCGGAAGCGAGCTGACATTGACCGGACGGCTTGAGGGCGAGCTGAGCGCCTTGCGGACGGCGCGCGTCGATGTGAACGGCTTGATCGCCAATGCCGACGGCCGCCGCCTGATCGCCCAGCTTGCCCCGGAGGTGCCGCTGAACGATGCGGGCAACCAGACCGGCGCAGGCTTCCTCAAGGTTTCCGCGCTCGGTGCAATGAAATCCGGGCTGGTCAGCAAGATCGAGCTGCAGACCCCGCAGGCGCGCGGCGAGTTCGAGGGCCAGATTTCGCCGCTTGAAGAGCCGGCATGGGGCTTTAGCGGCGATCTCAACCTGCGCGCCGCTCATGCGGCGACTGCCCTCTCCATGCTGCGTCTGTCGCCGGGCGGCGCGCCGGTCACCGGAGCCATCGACCTCCGCGCATCCGTGTCGAAAAAGGCCTCCGCGTTCAAGATCGCCGGTCTGTCGCTGCAAATCGGCGGCGAGACCGTTCGCGGCACGGCCGATCTGGACCTTTCCGGCGAGCGGCCCTCGGCCAAGATCGACATCAACGCAGCCGCGGTTTCGCTGCCGAAGATCGCCGCCTATCTTGTCGACTGGGACCGGCAGGACCTCACCTCGCAGATCGCAAAGATTGCCAGCGGTGGCGGCGACGTCTGGCCGAACCAGGCTTTTGCTCTCGCTGCACTCCAGGCCGGCGACGGCACGCTCAAGCTTAAGGCGCAGTCGATCGCTTTCTCCGACAGTCTGAAGGTCAGCGACGGCCAGATCGAGGCTTCCTTGCAGGCCGGATCCCTCAAAGTCTCGCGGTTTGGCGGCAAGCTCTATGGCGGTACCCTCAGCGCATCCGGCAATTTGAAAGCGCTTCAGGGGCGCGCCGACTTCGACGCCAAGCTCACGGCCGGCGATTTCAACCTTTCCGCTCTCAGCCGCGGACAGGGCGGCAACGAGCTGGCAAAAGGCACCGCCGATCTCGATCTATCGCTCGAAGGCCAGGGTTTTAGCCCGCGCGGGCTGATCAGCGTGATTTCGGGCAGCGGCACGCTGAAGCTGAGCGGCGGCACGCTCTACGGGCTCTCGCCTGCGGTCCTGGAACATGTGGCGGCGACCTACCTGACCCAGGAAATTCCGGACAAGGACAGGCTCGCGGCAAAGCTCGACCGCGACCTTCGCCAGGGCAGCTTGCGCTACGGGCCGATTTCCACGCCCGTTGCCGTCAAGGACGGGGTTCTTCGCGTGTCCCAGGCGACATTCAAAGGCCAGGATTATCGCGCCGATGCGGACACCAGCATCGACCTTGGCTCGCTTCGTCTCGACAGCGAATGGCAGATTACCAATACCAGAAAGACCAGCGACGGCCAGAGCCTGCCGCCGGTCCGGCTCGTTTTTGCCGGTCCGCTCGAGCAGCTTTCCGCGCTGAAGCCGATGCTCTACGCCGACGAATTCGAGCGCTTCGTGACCATCAAGCGCATGGATCAGGATATGGACCGGCTCGAAAAGCTCGACCACCAGCGGAATTTGAACCGCAGCCCGAGCGCATCGCGCGGCCCGGCCAAGCCGGCGGGCAACCCCAGCGCGTCGGCGACGCCGCCCGCAACGCCCAACGCGCCGAGCGAGGCCATTCCAACGCAGTCGCTCCTGAGCGCGCCGCCCGCCGTTCTGGATGCGACGGGAAATAACCTGCCGCCAAAGGTTCCAAAGATTCCCAGCCCCGACAATGGCGCCGCACAGCCGGCTCAGCCCGCGCCGGCCGGCGGCTGGTCAGCCGGCACCGAAGCTGCCGGCGCCGCAGCCCAGACCCCGCCCGGCGATTTCGAGTCAAAGATCCGCGAAGTGCTCCGGACCAAGGACGGCGCGAATACCAGCCCGCAATAGCGGATGGCACGCTACCTTGCGGTTATGCCTTGCCTAGTGCATCGATCCAAACGGAGGCTACAGCCGGAGTTTGGCAAAATTGATGCCAAACAAAGAGCTAGTGCAACGAAACATGAACGCAGTGAATGTGTCAGTGCACTAGGGCAAGGTTTGCTGAAACCGAAGCAGCTGCCGCTGTGTTTGTCGGCGAGGCCGCCTCGATCCACACGCCAGCGCTCATCGCTATGGCGACCGGATCGCAGTTAAAAAGAGTGGACCATGCCCGAGTTCACCGATCGTGCAACCGGCGAGAAACGTGCTGTTGAAGCGCCTGGTGTGCCGGCACACGCCACCTCCCACGCGGCCCTTGAAACCAGGCATCTCTGCCGGGACGTGCCGGGCAAGGTCCTGGTCCGCGACGTCAGCGTGCAGATCCGGTCGGGCGAAGTGCTGGCGGTCGTGGGTCCGAGCGGCGCGGGTAAATCTTCGTTTCTGCGGCTGCTTAACCGGCTCGACGAGCCGACCGAGGGCACGGTATTCATCAACGGCCAGGACTACCACGAGATCGCGCCGCCGGACCTGCGGCGCCGCGTCGGCATGGTCATGCAGACCGCCTATCTGTTCCCCGGAACCGTGGCCGAGAACATCGCATTCGGTCCCCGCCAGCGCCAGGAGACGCTCTCGCGTGATGCGATCGCCGCGCTGCTCGATCGCGTCGGCTTGCCCGGCTATCAGGATCGCGATGTCGGCAAGCTGTCGGGAGGCGAGGCGCAGCGCGTATCGATCGCGCGCACGCTGGCGAACAATCCCGAGGCGCTGCTCCTGGATGAGCCGACCTCTGCACTCGACGCCGCCGCGGCGCGCGGCATCGAGGATCTCGTGCTGAGCATCATCCGCGACCGGCAGATGACCTGCGTCATCGTCACACACAATACGGCTCAAGCCGCCCGCATCGCCGACCGCGCCATGGTGCTGGACGCCGGCAGGATGATTGCGATCGGGCCGGTCGCCGAGGTGCTTCATGCTGACTGAGGTGATGAGCGGCTTGAGCGGCGACGTCATGATGGCGCTGGCGCAGGCGGCCGGCGCGTTCGTGCTGTGCATCGCCGTCGTGCTGCTGTGCCGGCGCTTTGCGGTCCATGTCGAACGCGAGGCGGCGATATCGCTGCTGCGCGGCTTCGTGCAGATGGTGTCCGTGGGCGTGGTGCTGGCGCTGCTGCTGCATGGCCGCCTGCTTGTCGGGGTGCTCATCCTGCTGGCCATGACGGCTGCCGCGGCCATGACCGCCTCGCGCCGCGCACGCGGCATAAAGAACGCCTTGCTCGCCTGCTTTTACGCCATCGCCGCAGGCGCGGGGGCGGTGATCGCAGCAATGCTGGTGACCGGGGCGCTCAAACCGGACATCGCCGTGCTGGTGCCGGTGGGCAGCATGATCATAGCCAACGCCATGAATGCCTGCGCGCAATCGATCGAGCGGCTCAGGTCCGATATGGCCGCGCATGCGGGCCAGGTCGAGACCGGGCTGGCGCTCGGCGCCAGCCCCGCCGCGGCGGCCGCGCCCTATGTGCAGAGCGCGGTCTATGCGAGCCTTCTACCGCGGCTCGATATGCTGAAGTCTTTGGGCCTGGTCTGGATACCGGGCGTCATGGCTGGAATGGTGGTCTCGGGGGCCAGTCCGGTTTATGCCGGCATTTACCAGTTCATCATCGTCGCCATGATCCTGGCCGCATCGGGCATCACCGGGCTCGTCGCGACGCTGCTCGTTCGTGGGCGCGCCTTCTCGCCGGCCGCGCAGTTCGTCCTCGGCGGCGGAGACGGCCGATCACGCTAGCACGATCGGCTTACGGCAATCCGGGACATGGACCTTATCCAGCCGAGACGCATGATCTGTCTTGTTGACGCAATGATTCGGGCGCATGTTGGTGGGCGTCTCATCGAAGACATTTCAGATCGTTTCGACCGGCGGTCGAAGGACTACGAATTCGAGCGTCGGCATGACTGCTAATAAGGGAGCACGAGGATGTCGGTGAGCCAGTCTGACGCTGAGAGGCTTCGGCGCGTCGTTGCTGTGTCTGTTCGAAAGCATTGGGTGCTTTTTCTGGTTGAGGGGATCGTCCTTCTAGCCCTGGGTGCGGCGGCGATCATCGTTCCTCCGATTGCCACGCTGGCCATCACCCTCCTCCTGGGTTGGCTGTTTCTGATCAGCGGCATCGTCGGCCTGATCACGACGGTCTGGATGTGGGGCGCGCCGGGTTTTTGGTGGTCGCTGCTTTCTGCGGTCATTGGAATTGCGGCCGGTGCCATATTGCTCGGATGGCCGGTGAGCGGCGTTCTATCCCTCACCCTGGTGCTGATCCTCTTTTTCCTGATCGAAGGTGTTGCGACGATTATGTTTGCGCTCGAGCACAAGCGCGAATTGTCGGGACGATGGGGTTGGATGCTGGCGAGCGGCATCATCGACCTGATCCTGGCCGGCATTATTTTCGCTGGGCTCCCCGGCACCGCCGCGTGGGCGATCGGGCTGCTGGTCGGCATCAACATGATCTTCGGCGGCACGGCGCTCATTGCCATGGCCCTGCACGCCCGCCCGCACGCGTGATCCTGCGGCGGCCGTCCAGGGGGTTGGCCGCCGGCGGCTGATTGATCTGGCGCAACGGATACGCCAGCGGCGCGGGGGGCCGCGTATTTATCGTTCGTCCGGCGTGAAGCCCGTGCCGTTTCGCGCAGGGCCCTCGATCATTCATCCTTGATCGGCGTCGTCACCACGATAAAGGTCAGGTCGCCCAGGCCGGTATTCTGGATCGAATGCCGTGCGCTCGGCGGCAGGAAGATGACGTCGTGCCCGCGCACCACTTTGCGCGCGCCGTCGATCTCTATCAGCCCTTCGCCCTCAAGGACGTGATAGACCTGCTCCTGCACCTTGTGGGCATGCGGCTCGACATAGGCCATCGGCTGATAGGTCGAGATACGATAGTCGATCTGGCGCGACCCGACCGTCTCCGGACGCACCAGCGCTTTCGACAGCGCCCCGCCATAATGCGCCGGGAATTGCTGCCAGGGCTCTTCGGCGATGTTGCGGATGCTGGGCTGATATTCCTTTGGCATCGGTGTCCTCCCAGAATTCTGTTGTCTGATCTGATGATCGGTAACACCGCCGACACTGAAGCTACTTCTCCCATTAGGCTGTCAATTAACAAGTCTTATTCGTATCCGAGTGGTCCCAAAAGCCCCCTCACCCGGACGCTTCGCGTCCGCCCTCTCCCGCGAGGGGAGAGGGCTTTCCTGAGCAAGATGTGAGACCTGGCTTAGCCGCGGGCACTGAATTGCCCTCTCCCCTCGCGGGAGAGGGCGGCGAGGTCCGTCAGGACCGAAGCCGGGTGAGGGGGCTGTTTGTTTGCGGCGGCCCGGCTGTACCAAAGAAGCAGTCCTCGACACCTCACTTCTTCCAATGTCATTCCGTTTTTCAACGGGTCTGATCTCCCGGCCGCCAGGGTGCACCGAAGACCGGCTCCTTGGGCGGAATTGGCGGCAGCGCCCAGGCCCCGGTTCCCGGCGGGCGGATATTGGCGTCGACATGCACATCGATGAGCGCAGGCTTGCCCGAGGCGACGGCCTCATCGAGAACGCCGGCGAAATCCTGCGAGCGGGTGACGGTGTGGCCGGCGACGCCCGCTGCCTTTGCCCAGGCGGCGAAATCCGGATTGTAAGCCTCGCGGTTGGCGCCATGATAGAAGCCGGTGCCGATCTCGCGCCCGTCGAAATAGGCATATTGCAGGTCGCGGATCGCCGCCCAGGCAAAGTTGTTCCAGACCACCCAGACAACGGGAATGTCATATTCGACGGCAGTGCACAGCACATGCGGGACCATGGTGAAGCCGCCATCGCCGCAGATCGCCACGCATGGACGGTCGGGCGCCGCCAACTTGGCGCCGAGGATCGAGCTTGGCCCGAACCCCATGCCGGAATAGCCCCAGGTGTTCAGCATGGCTTGCGGTTGCCTCGCCTCCCAGAACTGCATGAACCAATTGTGGTGGATGCCGGAGTTGAGTGAGATGATCGCATCATCGGGCAGCACGGCGCGGCAGTCGGCGACGATGCGCTCGGGGCGGATCGGCGCCTGGTGCGTCTCGAACCCCGGCTTGACATAGGCCTCCCACTCGGTGCGCCAGCCGGCGATGGTCTCGTGCCAGGCGGGCAGGCGCGGCGCGGCATCGATCTTGCGGCGATCCAATTCCGAGAGAAGCTGCTGGAGGAAAGCCTTGGCGTCGGCCAAAATACCGAGATCCGGCACGTAGTTGCGGCCGATCTCGCTGTGATCGACGTCGGCATGGATAAGCTTCGTCGACGGAAAATTCCAGGAATAGCCGGGCATCCAGGAGGACGCCGAGCGGTCGTCGAAGCGCGCGCCGATCGCAAGCACCAGATCGGCATGGCGGCCGGCCTGGTTGGCTGGATAAGCACCGTTCCGCCCAATGAACCCGAGCGAGAGACGCTTGCGCATGTCGAGACAGCCCATGCCGTTCGGCGATGAGATCACGGGGATCGACAGCCGCTCCGCCAGCTCCGTCAGCTCGGCGCCCGCCTCCGACAAAGTGACGCCATGGCCGATGAAGATCACCGGGCGATCCGCCGCCAGGAGCCAATCGACCGTGCGCGCGACATCGGCCTCGCTCGCCCCGCTCCGGCGGCTGTTATAGCCGTTCCAGGCCGGCTCCTCCTGCACCTCGGCGCTTTCCATGAACAGATTATAGGGCACGTCCAGATTGACCGGCCCCGGCCGTCCACTGGTCATGGTCATCGCCGCCTGACGCATGGCCAGCGGCAGCATCTCGACGCGAGTCGGCTGAAAGCTGCGCTTCACCACCGGCTTGATGACGTTGTTGAAATCGGCCTGATAGTGGCGGTTCAGCTCCTGGAACGGACCGCGGTTGAATTGCGAGGTCGGAACGTTCGCCGTGATCGAGAAGATGGCGGAGCTATCCGTCTGCGCGACCGCGAGTGCCATGATCAGATTGGCCGAGCCGGGCCCGGTCGAGGTGAGCGTCGCCGCAGGCCGATGGCTGATGCGGAAGAAACCGTCGGCCATGTGCGCCGCCGTTTGCTCATGGCGCGGCGAGACCAGCTTCACCTCGTCGCTGACGTCGTAAAGCGAGTTGAGCAGGCCGACATTGCCGTGGCCGCAAATGCCGAAAACATAGGGAATCTTCTCTTTGACCAGAAATTCGGCGATCAGATCGCCGCCCTTGCGCACTGCCATGTGTCCTCGCCTAAATTGAGATCGTTTCGATGGTTCGCTGCCCTTCCCGCGCCGGCTCATTCATAAGCACGGCAGCCGATGTTCGCCCGGTTTTCGAGGTCAGCGACCGTCTGCGGCGGCGCCACAGCCGCGCAAAGCCCGGCATTCCCGCCCCCGGCAACGATCACATCATGTGTCGCGTCGAGCCTCTTCACCGAGACGGCCAGCCGTTGGCGTCCCGGCGCCGGGCCGCCGCCACCGCCACCGCTGCCTTTGCAGCCTCCGACGATCGCATGCTAAAGACTATATTCGTAGGCATCTGCCGCAATGCGGCGCCGCGCGCCTCAGATCGGACGCGGCAAGAGCAGGCTTACCCGCAGGCCCGACGGCATAGCGTTCTCGATCTGCAATTTGCCGTTATAAATTTCCATAACATCGCTCACGATGGCCAGCCCAAGTCCGGTGCCGGGGGTGTTTCGATCGAGCCGGCCGCCGCGCTCGACCACATTCGGCAATTCCGCTTTCGGCACGCCCGGTCCGTCATCCTCAAAAATGATCCGCAATTCATTCTCGGCCTTCAAGGTGCTGACGATCACCCGTGTCCGCGCCCACTTTCGGGCGTTGTCCAGGATGTTGCCCGCGACTTCGTCGAAATCCATCGGGTCGAAGTCGATTTCCAGATCGGCCGGGATCTCGACGATCCAGTTCAGGCGATCGCCCTGAGGGAGCCGCTTCAACGTCTTCACCAATCTCTGTATCGCCGGCCTGAGTTTCGCCGGCGCCCGCAAGGGCTCGCCGGGCCCGCGGGCGCGGGTCCGTGCAAGCTGTCTTTCCACATGGCGGTTCATCAGTTCCACCTGCCGCGCGATCTCTTCCGATATTTCGGCCCGCCCCTCTTCTTTCAGCTTGCGCCCTTCGGCGGCAAGGATGGCAAGCGGCGTTTTCAGCCCGTGCGCCAGGTCGCCGGCGCGCGCCCGCGCATGTTTGATCATTTCATCGCGGGCATTCAGAAGCTCGTTGAGCTCATCGACCAGGTTTTGAACCTCCGACGGGAACTGACCTTCGAGCCTTGCGGCTTTCGCGGAGCGGACGATGTTCAAGCGGTGGCGCAAAAGATTGAACGGCTGCAGGCCGACGATAATCTGCGCCCCGGACGCAAAGACGAGGAACAGGCCGAGGATGCCGACGAGCCCCAGAACATCGGCGCTGAAAGCATCACGGGCCTTTGTCACGTCTTCGCGATCGATGGCGACGACCAGATTGAGATCCTGTTCCTCATTGCCGGTGCCGACGCGGACCCGGCGTTCGACCGCGATCAGCTCGGTTTGTCCGAACGGGATCGCCTCATAGCGCTTCTTCTCGCCGGAGCCGAGTTTGCCCGGCGGTATCGCTAGTTCCTGATCCCATAGCGAGCGCGATCTCAAGACCGCTTCATTTTGCTTGTTGATCTGCCAGTAAAGCCCGCTGAAAGGACGCGCAAATCGCGGGTCGGCCGGCTCCCGCGAGAGCTCGACGACCGAGCCGTTGCCGACGCGAATCGCGGCGGCAAGTTGCAGCAGATGAGCATCGAGTTCTTCCTCGACGCGGCGAATCACGTGCCGTTCGAAAGTCGAGCTGAGGCCGATCCAGTAGAGCAACAGCGCGCTGGTAATTGAGATAAGAGCCGCGCCGATCAAGCGGTATTTGAGAGACCTGGGCGCCATCAGTCATCGCAGGGAATGATGTAGCCGTAACCGCGCCGTGTTTCGATGATTGGAACGCCAAGCTTACGGCGCAGCCGGGCGATCAGCACTTCGAGCGCGTTGCTCTCCCGTTCGGTGTCGATGCCATAGACATGCTCGCTTAATTCGTGGGGTGGGACGACCCGCTTCTTGTGATGCATGAGATAGGCAAGGCACCGGTACTCCAAAGGCGTCAGCGAGACAGGCATGCCATCGACCGAGACGCGCATTTGGCGCGCATCCAGCGTCAGCGGGCCGGCAAGCAGCTGCGAGCTCGACTGTCCGGCGGAGCGGCGGAGAATGGCATGGAGCCGCGCGAGCAACTCCTCCATGTGGAACGGCTTTGCCAGATAGTCGTCAGCGCCTGCATCGATGCCGTCGACGCGCTCGGTCCAGCTGGCGCGGGCCGTCAGAATCAGGATCGGCGTCGGCCGGTCGTTCTGGCGCCATTTCCGCAGGACGCTGAGGCCATCCATTTTCGGCAGGCTGAGATCGAGAATAATTCCGGCGTAATATTCCGTATCGCCAAGAAACCACGCTTCCTCGCCGTCCCCGGCGCATTCGGGAACAAATCCCGACGCCTTCAGGACACGGCAGATGTCGTCAGCGAGTTTCGGCTCATCTTCAACGACCAAAATACGCATAAATATATCCTCGCTGTTCACCGAACGCCTGCCGGACAATCGCGAGTCCGCCGCGTGGAGCGACCTCTTATTTCGGACGCGCCGCCGGCGGGTAAAGTTCATCCATCAGCCAGGGGAAGCGCTGCGAGATGAAATCTCGGGCCTGTTCGGGCGTGCGAATCTCGCCGGTCCTGGCATGGACAAAGAAACGCTCAGTTTGGCCTTTGTCGGTGCGCAGGTCAAAAACAAAGATCAAACTATTGGCGACCCTGCGGAAATCGAAATCGACGATTTTGCCGTCAACGCGCTTCTGCAATTCCTGCATCACGGAGCGCAGACGCGGAGGCAGATCGGCCAAGTTGAGCTTCGGTCCAAGCGGGTCCGCATCGGACGATTTTTGCTTGCTCTCCAGCTCGGCGATCTCTTTCGGAAAGCGCTGACGCGCCTGCGGCAGGGTCAGAATTTCCGGCGTTTTTGCGTCGACGAACAATTCATCGACGCGGCCGTCATGGGTCAGAACTTTAAATCGATAGAAATACCCGGACCCAATTTCGAGCAGTTCGACGTCGATGATTTCACCATCGACATGGTCACGCAGCATCTTGACGATCTCGCGCAAAGGCCGCACCCGGCCTGCCTCCACGAGTTCGCGTGCGCGCTGCTGCACCTCGAAAAAGCGCTGAGCCGCTTGCCCGTTATCCTGCGCGAGCGCGGAGCCGGGACGGCTACTCAACAGCAGAAATGCTGCCGTGCTGAGCCAGACCAAAGTCCTTCGTCTCTGATAAAGCGGCGCGTCCACGGCATGTCCCCGGTGCTCGGTGATGGCCTTTATCATACGTGTTCGAAGCTGACAGTTCACTTACAGCGACTATCAGCGGGCGGACAGTGGCCTCCAGCTATTCTTGCCGGCGTTAACGCAATCCCGCGTTACGGCTCAGCCGAAATGAGGCTCAGCCAAGCCTGAATGGATAGCTATGGAGAACCATGATGAACAAGAAACTTATCGCAGCCGTCGTCACCGGTCTCGCTCTGACCGTTGTTACCGGGACGGCTATGGCCGGCACGGCGTCCCCCTGGGTCAACCAGCGAGAGCGGAACCAGGCCCACCGGCTCTATAACGGCATCGTCAACGGCGATGTCAATTTCCACGAGGCCGGCAAACTGATCAGAGGCCAGGTGCATGTCCGCCGCATGGAGCACCGCTTCAAGAGCGACGGCAACTTGACGCTTGGTGAAAGGCTGCGGCTTCAGAATGCGCTGGATCGCCAGAGCGCCCGTATCCATTGGGACAAGCACAACTGATTGGAAGGACGGAGAAGGGGCCGAAATCGCCGGCCCTTTCTTCGCGCGAGGCAACCGTTTCAGGGGTCGCCCACTCCGGCCGGTCGATGGAGCATCGAGAGTAAGGCGGCTGCACTGATCTCGAAATCCTCACTCATTCGGGTGATGCATTTTGGCAATGAGAACCGTTAATTCAAAGCTATCTTGGGCACCGCTGCTGATGCGGGTCCGTTGTGTGCATGGTTCTCAAGATCGTGCGCCGTTTTGTCAGAATATCGATCAATTCAAATGACGAAAGGGCAACGGCATGGCTATCTCTGATCTTCTGGGTTATTTGGCCGCCTCGATGGTCGCCCTCACCTTCTGCTGCCGGACGATGCTGACGCTGCGCTGCTGTGCGATCGTCAGCAATATTCTCTTCATTGCCTATGCAGCCAAAATGGACCTGGTCCCGATTCTGATGCTTCACGTCGCGCTGTTGCCGGTCAACGCGACCTATCTCGTGAGCGAACTCCGGAAGGCCGCCGCATCACGCTATTGCAAGGCTTTAAGGTGATGTGCTACGGCGTGCGCGGCGAAATCGGGCGGCGCAGCGTGCGCCCCATCGCGTCGAACAGATGGACGGCGCCGGGCTCCGCCGAAACGTGCAGCGCCGCGCTGCCGGCGAGCGGGGTCGATGCGGGCTGCAGGATTGCGAGCGGCAAGCCGTTCATTCGGGCGTGAAGAATCCGCGAGGCCCCCAGCTCCTCGACAAACTCTCGCGAGGCAATCAATCCGCCCGGTTCCGAGCCATTTCCCGCGGGCTTCGCCGTCGATGGCAACGTCCTCGGGCCTGATACCGGCCTGAACCTCCGTGCCCGGCGCGGCCGTGAACTGCGCCGCATCGTAACGTAGCCGTCCTTCGCCTGCGATCTCGATGACGCCGTTCTCGACGATCCGCCCGCGAAACAGGTTCATCGGCGGACTGCCGATGAAGGTGGCGACGAAAGTGGTCGCCGGCTGGCGGTAGACCTCGGTCGGCGCTCCGGTCTGCTCGATCGCCCCAACATTCATGACGACGACCTTGTCGGCAAGCGTCATCGCCTCGACCTGGTCGTGGGTGACGAAGATCGACGTGGCGCCGAGCCGGTCATGCAGACGCCGGATCTCGATCCGCATGGCGACGCGCAATTTGGCGTCGAGATTGGAGAGCGGCTCGTCGAACAGAAAGACCTGCGGGTTGCGCACGATGGCGCGCCCCATGGCGACGCGCTGGCGCTGGCCGCCGGAGAGTTCGCGCGGCTTGCGTTTCAGAAACGGCTCGATTTCCAGCAGCTGGGCCGCCTCGGCGATCCGGCTGGCGATCTCGGGGCGAGGCATGCCGCGGTTCCTGAGGCCATAGGCCATATTGTCGAACACGCTCATATGCGGATAGAGCGCGTAGTTCTGGAACACCATGGCGATATCGCGCTGGGCGGGCTCCATGTCGTTGACCAGCCGCCCGCCGATCTGGATCTCGCCGGAAGTGACGGTCTCAAGACCGGCAATCATCCGCAGCAATGTGGACTTGCCGCATCCGGACGGCCCGACGAGAACGGCGAAGGCGCCGTCGGGCACGTCGAGCGAGACGCCGCGGACCGCCTCGACCTGGCCGGGATAGACCTTGCGCACATTGTCGAGCCTGACCGGCGCCACCCTTATTTCTCCGTCTCGATAAGGCCCTTCACGAACCAGCGCTGCATGGCGATGACGACGATCACAGGGGGGAGCATGGCGAGCATCGCCGTCGCCATGACGACGTTCCACTCCGTCAGCGCGTCCGACATCACCATCATCTTCTTGATGCCGATGACGATGGTCTGCATGTCCTCGCGCGTGGTGATGAGCAGCGGCCAAAGATATTGGTTCCAGCCATAGATGAACAGGATCACGAACAGCGCCGCGATATTGGTGCGTGAGAGGGGCAGGGCGATGTCCCAAAGGAAGCGCAGCGGCCCGGCATTGTCGAGCTTGGCCGCTTCGATGAGCTCGTCGGGGATCGTCAGGTAGAACTGGCGGAAGAACAGGGTGGCCGTCGCCGAGGCGATCAGCGGCAGGGTGAGGCCGGCATAGCTGTCGAGCAGATTGAGGTCCGAGGCGACCTTGTAGGTCGGATAGATGCGCACTTCGACCGGCAGCATCAGCGTGACGAAGATCAGCCAGAAGGCGGCCATGCGGAAGGGGAATTTGAAATAGACGACCGCATAGGCGGAGGGGATCGAGATGGCGATCTTGCCGAGTGCGATGACGCCCGCCATCACCGCGCTGTTGAACAGCATCGCCGCGACCGGCGCGCCGGTCGTCTGCGTGGTGCCGACGAAAAGCGTCTGCCAGTAGGTCTCGAAGAATAGCGGGCCGGGCCAGGGCGGCATCTGTCCGTTGGCGATGACGTCCTGGGGCTGGGTCGAGCCGACGAAGCACAGATAGACCGGGAAGGCCAGCACCGCGACGCTGGCGATCAGCACGAAATGCGCTAGCACATGCGACCATCCGCGCCGCTCGACCATCAGTACACCACCTTCCGCTCGATATAGCGGAACTGCACCGCCGTCAGCGCGATGACGATCGCCAGCAAAATCACCGACTGCGCCGCCGAACCGCCCAGATCGCCGCCGAGCAGGCCGTCGGAGAAGACTTTATAGACCAGCGTCTCGGTCGCCTTGGCGGGGCCGCCTCCGGTGACTGCGTCGATGATGCCGAAGGTATCGAAGAACACATAGACGATGTTGACGACCAGGAGAAAGAAGGCGGTCGGCGAGAGCAGCGGCAGGGTGATGGTCCAGAACCGGCGCGCCGGCCCCGCGCCGTCGACCGCCGCAGCCTCGATCACCGAGCGCGGAATGGCCTGCAGCCCGGCAAGGAAGAACAGGAAATTATAGCTGACCTGCTTCCAGGTCGCAGCGATGACGACGAGGATCATCGCATGGGTGCCGTTGAGCAGCGGATTCCAGGGGATGCCGAGCCCGTGCAGGCCGCGCGCGACGATGCCGAGCGAGGGCTGGAACATGAACAGCCAGAGCACCCCGGCGACGGCCGGAGCGACGGCATAGGGCCAGATCAGCAGCGTCTTATAGATCCCGGCCCCCGCGATCTGGCGGTCTGCCTGCACCGCCAGCATGAGCGCGATCGAAAGCGAGAACGTCGCCACGAGCAGCGCAAACACCAGCGTCGTCGTCAGCGCCTGATAATATTCGGGCTTTGAAAGCAGCGTCACATAATTGTCGAACCAGACGAAGCGCGTATTGAGGCCGAATGCGTCCTGCAACAGGAAGGACTGCCAGATCGCCTGGCTCGCCGGCCCGTAGAAGAAGATCAGCGTGATCGCCAGTTGCGGCGCCAGCAGCGCATAGGGCAGCAGATGCCCGCGAAAGCCGACGCGCTTTTCCATCAGACTGGCCCCCTCCCCTCTCGCTTTTATCCCTGGATTGCATGATCAAGAAGAATGGAAACTCACAGGCGTTAACATGAGCAGAATGCAGCCAAAAACGCGGCGGGAAAGCTCTCTCCCGTTGAGCGAAGAGATCACACATCTCATCTCCGTTGCACGCAAAGCCCCCTCACCCGACCGCTTCGCGGTCGCCCTCTCCCGCGAGGGGAGAGGGCAAGTTAGCGTTCATGGTTATGCCGTGCCTTCACATCTCGCTCAGTAAAGCCCTCTCCCCTCGCGGGAGAGGGCGGCGAGGTCCATTAGGACCGAGCCGGGTGAGGGGGCTTTTGATGCCGCAGCGGTTGGCGCGGCTTGCGCAAGCCGCTTCGCAACATACGCTGGTATCCCCTTACCGCGACACCTGCTTCTCGAATTGCCGGAGCGTTTCATTGCCGCGGCGGACGGCGTCGTCGAGCGCCTGTTGCGCGGTCTTCTTGCCCGCCAGCGCAGCCTCGATCTCCTCGGCCCACATGTCGCGCATCTGCACCATATTGCCGAGGCGCAGGCCGCGGCTGTTCTCGGTCGGCGGCTTGTTGGTCAGCTCCAGGAGCGGCGTTTCCAGATAGGGGAACGTTTGATAGAAGCCGGACGCCTTGCTCTTCTCATAGGCCGCCTTGGTGATCGGCAGGTAACCGGACTTCTGATGCAGCTCGACCTGCTGATCAGTACCCGACAGGAAGGCCAGGAACTTGGCGACGCCCTTATATTCCGCCGGAGTCTTGCCGCCCATCACCCATAGAGAGGCACCGCCGATGATCGAATTCTGCGGAGCGCCAGGCACGTCCGGATAATAAGGCATCGGCGCGGCGGCGAAATCGAACTTGGCGTGGGCCTTGATATTGCCGAAGAAGGCCGAGGAGGTGAGGAAGATCGGGCATTCGCCGCTGGTAAAGCGGCCCTCGCCGGCATTGCCGCGTCCCGAATAGTCGAAGGTCTTGTCCTTCTGCAGATCGACCAGCGCCTGCAGATGCCTGACGTGCAGCGGCGAGTTGAATTTCAGCTCGGTATCGAAGCCCTCCATGCCGTTGGCCTTGGTCGCGAGCGGGACATTGTGCCAGGCCGAGAACTGCTCGAGATTGACCCAGGTGAACCAGGCTGAGGAGAAGCCGCATTTGTCATAGCCGGCCCCTTTCAGCTTCTTGGCGTCCTCGAACACCTCAGGCCACGTCTTGGGCGGCGCGTCGGGATCGAGGCCCGCCTTCCTGAAGGCGTCGCGGTTGATCCACATCACCGCGCTCGACGAGTTGAAGGGGAACGACAGCATCTCGCCCTTCGTGGTCGAGTAATAGCCGGTGATGGCCGGCAGATAGGCGTTCGGATTGAAGGGCTCGCCGGCGTCCTTCATGAGCTGGTAAACCGGTTTGATCGCGCCCGTCGCCGCCATCATGGTCGCGGTGCCGACCTCGAAAACCTGGAGGATGTGCGGAGCGTTGCCGGCGCGGAAGGCGGCGATGCCGGCATTCATGGTTTCGGCGTAGCTGCCCTTATAGCTCGGTACAACCTTGTAGTCTTTCTGCGAGGCGTTGAAGTCGCTCGCGAGCTTGTTAACGACCTCGTTGTTGGCGCCGGTCAACGCGTGCCACCACTGGATCTCGGTCTCGGCTAAGGCAGGTGAAGCCGCACCGATCGCCGCCACCGCCAGTGCGATGGCCGCCAGGCGCCCAAACGAACGTTTCATCTTCGGTTTCTCCGATTTGCATCCCCAGACCTGGCCATTTTATCACCTAACTCACAGCGGTCTGCGACATTTATGCGAATGTTTGAGCATCACCCTCAGCGGGCAAGGCGCCTGAACGGCAACAGTCCCGGCGGGGGTTACGGGCGACCGCGGCACGCCGCGCGCGATTTCGGCGGCGACCTTTGGCAGCGCGTCTTCATGAGGACGCCCGCCGCGCCTGCCGCCGGCTCGTTCTCGCGGCGGCGTCTCAGAGCGCAATAATGGTGCTTGGGACGGTTTCGGTGATTGCGAAGCTGGCGCCTCCGCGTCGCTATACGGATCCGGACCGGCTCGCCGACCCGAGCCAAAGCCTCATCTGCTCGTAGACGTCCCGCCGGCTGAGCAGGTCGAGGTGAGTCATGGCGCACCCGACCCATTGCCGGCCCTCAGGGATGGACAAGGCGCGATGGGGCTCCTCGTGGCGCCCGAGTGCGCTATTGAGCGGCACCAGGCCATCGCCCAAAAGCCGGTCGCGCAGATCGCCGGCTTGGCTCCCTGTGGTCGCTGCGATGGCAAAGCACTCAACGCCTTCCGGAAGCGGCACGACCTGCCGGCTATCGCCGACATGCTCGAACCGGTCCCGGTCCTGCCAATCACCGTCGAGCAGATTGCCATAACGGAGATCGGTGATGCCGGCGCTGCGAATCCGGCCGAGATGCGTAAAGGCCGCGGTGTAAGGGCTCTTGTTGAGCGCTAGATGCAGCCACTGGCCGCCGCGCTCCATCGGAGCGCCGTGATGCGGCGCGCCAAGGAAGATCAGCTTGCGCAGGTGCCGCGGCCAGGCATGTCCTCCGGCAGCGCCATAATGGCACGCGCTCCGCGCGACCAGACCGCCCATGCTGTGCCCGATGATCGCCAGCTCCTCAAGCGGCAGCGGCCACGCCGCAACGAGAGCCTCCAGCAGATCCGCAAACGCACGCCCGTTGACGGAAATATGCAGCCCGGTGTTGTAGTGCAGACAAACCGTCGTGTAGCCCAAATCGCGCGCCAGCGCGGCGCCGTGATCGTGGCCGTCGCGGTTCCACTGCCTGTCGTTCAAACACAGGCCGTGCACCAGCACAGCCAGCCGACCGCTCGGCGGGGCGAGAGCCGCCGCCAGGCTGTCTCTTTGCAGTTGCAACGGCTGGCCGCGATGGCGCAGGCGCATGGGAATCGCCAGCGGATTGGCGGTCTCGACAAGGTGATCACCCAATACGCCGTTTAGGGCGGCACGCGCCGCCTCGCGGCCCGGTGTGGGGCTCTGGGCGGCGAGGCGCGGCTCCAGCAGCGCGAGCGCCGCATCGGCGCCCGCGCCCGCCAAATGGGTCACGCCTCGGATGCTGCGATAGACCAGTCTCGTGATGCCGCTCGTTGTTTCTCCCGGGGGAGAAGCGACGAACCCCGTGCGCCGGGCGATGTTGCCGTGCATGGTTTCCACCAGCCCGATCACGCCGACGATGGCATCGAAGGCAAGTCTGCTCATGCCGCGCAGATCGGAACCGGAAATTTCACGACTGGTGTTCATAGGAATACGCCGCTGCGTCTTGGCGGCACATCGCCACCTGATGAATGTAAGCAGCCGAAAGAAGCTATGCGCTCAGAAGGTTCCACACAATAGGAATCGCTTGCGACCGAAAAACACCCACATCAGATGGAAGCTTGAAAAGATCTGCGCAGCTTTAATTCGCAAGGACGCCCAGGTCGCCGTCGCACACAGATCCCTCGGCATCGGTCGAGGCAGTGTGCTCAAGTGCCGCCACCACTGTCTTTGCGCTATGCAGCGTCAGCGCATCGAAAGCGCCGGTTTCAACCACGAAAATATGACCCGGCAGAACCGACCGGCCGGCCAACGAAATAGCGGTGACAGGCTCGATATGGTCGGCACTGCGCGTCGAAATCACGGTGACTGCCGCGTTGGTCCGCGCGCGCTCGGAGGAACGCGTTGTCGCCCATGTCAGGAGCGATAGTCCGGCCGGATTGAAGGCGAACCCGCTCACACCGGGATTGTGCAGCACGGCATAGAGGGTCAGCCCCCCGCCTAGCGACTCCCCGGTAACCACGACCGCCATCCCCGGATGCTCACGGACGACCTGGGCCACGAGCGAAGACGCCCAGGCATAATAGCCGGTCTGAAGGCCGATGAAGCTCAGGACATCGGTCGAAATGTCGCTTCCGGATGAAAGCCGCGTGCCTCGGAAGATGACGACGGCTTGATGGCGCTCCGGGTCGACCCGAGCCTCCGCGTAGCGCTGCCCTGCCCCGTCGGAATATGCGCTGCGGCCGTCACCAAGATCCAAGGTCTTAACGCCGGCGGCCTTCATCTCGGAACCATGATCGGCGTGGGCAATGTCTCGCGCATAGCGGCTGAAGCGCAAGGCGTCGGGAAGAATTGCCAGGAGCCGTTCACGGCGTTCCGCACAGGAGCCGGACCGCGATGTACTCTCGTAGACGTCCATGGCTTCTGCGTCGATCTCCCGGGTTTGGCCCTTGATCACGCCCAAGAACTTGAAAAAGCCGCCAACGGCATGAGAGCCGCGTTCTGCAAACGCCACCACCGGCGTTGCCGCAAACAGCATTGCGGCCAGGGCCCCTGTTATCAATTTGGCTCTTGGGAAGCTCATCGGTCCCCTTTCAACGACGCGAAAGCACCATCTCTTGCGTAGCGCCATGAGGCTGGCTCTCGCGCAGAGACATCCTTCGGGAAATCTTCCCGATTGCAAAGTGTCGAGGCCGAAACGCGACGCACCCACATTCCGGCCTAACGCTCGGAAGCCAAGCCAGCCCTCCAATCCTCAGTGAGGTCGTTGCGCGGCTCCAGCGAGACCATGATCTCAGGCCGACCTGAACCGCTGCTTACGAACCGGCAAGGTGTGGAATGAGCGGCGCGGAGGACTGCGGCGGCGCGCGATATTCGCCCCGGCGGTCTCCTGGATGTGGCGATAAGTCCGCGCGGCAAGCTCCCGGCGCCTTCCGCTATCCTGGCTCGGAACTCAGCCGGCAGCCTTCAGCCGCACCGCATCGGGCACCGGCAGCGCCGGGTTCGGGCTGTCGAGAAACTCCACCGTGGTGAAGACCAGATCCGTGTCGCCGATATTCTCGACACTATGGACCATGAACTCGCCCGGCCCGAAATTCAGGTGTCTTGTATCGCCGGGGAAATGCATGTTCTCGGTAATGCGCCCGTCGCTAAAATAGCCGCGCGCCTTGCCATGCGTATGGCAGGTCCAGAAATAGTTGAGCACATGCCGGTGAAACGTACAGCGCATGCCGGCCGGGATGGTCAGGTGCCAGACGCGCAACCGCTCAGTCTCCGAGACCAGCACGCTTCCGACAATGCCGTTGAACTGGTTGTCGGCCAGTTCCTGGCGCAGGGCCTGCGGCCAGTTCGCGAAGGGCGAAAGCATCTCGATGTCGGCGAGAGCTTCGGTCATGGCAGCACTCCTTCGTTTCCGCTCAGATGCGCGGCGCGATCGCCGGCATTCCCCGCCGCTCCAGTATTAGATCGTATCGTGTGGAAAATCGTCAAGATTGCCTCGCTCCGGCATAGCGGGCGGCAAGGCAGCATGGCTTCCCGGCGACCGCGCCGCGAAATACATTGATGCCGTCACCGATTGCTATAATCGTGGTTATTCGGGTCGCCGGAGACCCGATCCCAACGCCTCCATGCTCATCAAGGTACCAAACATGGCAGAAGAGAACCGGTTGCCCCGCTTTGCTATCCTCATCGATGCCGACAACACTTCGCCGCGCATCGCCGCCGGGCTTTTCGAGGAAGTCGCCAAGTTCGGCGAGGCGAGCGTCCGCCGGATCTATGGCGATTTCTCGGGCCAGCGCCTGAGGTCATGGACCGAGATCCTGCCAAAATACGCGATCGATCCGTACCAGCAATTCGCCTACACGACTGGAAAGAACGCCTCCGACATCGCCCTGGTGATTGACGCCATGGACCTATTGCATAGCGGCCGGCTGGACGGCTTCTGTCTGGTTTCTTCGGACAGCGACTTCACGCGCCTTGCATCGCGTCTGCGGGAACAGGGTGCCGATGTCTACGGGTTCGGCGAGCAGAAGACCCCCGAGAGCTTCCGGCAAGCGTGTCGCCAGATTCATCTACACCGAGAACTTGCTGCCCGAGGCCCAGGTCGCAGCTCCCGAAGAGGGGCCGCTCCCGAGGGCTCTTCAGCCGCCTAGCGCGGCCATTCCGATCTTGAACAAGGCCATCGCACAGATGGAAAGCGAGGATGGCTGGCTGCGCTTGGGTGAGGTCGGGCAGCGGCTTGCGAACATCGCCTCCGACTTTGACCCGCGCACTTACGGCTTTCGAAAGCTCAGCGATCTGGTCCGAAAGACCGGAGCATTCGATCTCGATCAGCCGGAGGGGCGGGCGATGCGGATCAGGGCAAGACCGGCATCAACGCCCAAGACCCGGCGCCAAGCCGAGGGCCGGGGCAACGATTAGGCCGGCGCATTCAGCTTGACGGCGGCACGGCAGATTGTGCCGCCAGGCATCTCGGTTACGGGCCTGATTTTCCCGGCGACTGCGCGCCTGCCCGATCAGTCGGGAGCGCGGAGCCGATATCCGATGCCTGTCTCGGTCAGGATGTATTGCGGACGTTCGGGATCGGCTTCGATCTTTTGCCTGAGCTGGCGAACATAGACGCGCAGATATTGCGCATCCGTCAGGGCATCCCACAGGGTTCCGAGCAGGAACTTGTGGGTGAGCACCTTGCCTGCGTGCTGTACCAGCACCCGGAGCAGGTCGTACTCCTTGGGCGAGAGCTTCACCTCTTCGTCACCGATCTTGACGATGCGGCGAACGAGATCGACGGAGAGATCGCCGACCCGAAAGACCGGCCGCTCGCCCTGGACCTGCAGTCGATGGCGGAGCGCGGCCCGCATCCGGGCGAGGAGCTCGCCCATGCCGAACGGCTTGGTGACATAGTCGTCGGCGCCGAGATCAAGCGCCTCGACCTTGCCGGTCTCATCGCCGCGGCTTGAGAGCACCACGATCGGGACGTGCTCGTCGCGCTCCCGGATCATTTTCAGCAATTCGAGCCCCTGGATGTCCGGAAGCCCGAGATCGAGGATGATCAGATCGGGCTTTTGCGCCAGCAGTTGCAGACCGGTCTTTCCATTCGGCGCGTCGAGGGTTTCATAGCCCTGGGTGCCGAGGCCCGTGCGCAGCAATTTCCGAATCGGCGGTTCGTCATCGATGACCAGCACCCGCAGCGCGTTGGTGCTCATCCGGCGGTATCCATCGGTTCGGGCTCGGCCGGAATCGGCAATCTGATCGTAAAGATCGCTCCGGTGCGGTCGGTTCGGTTCGCGGCCGTCAGCGTGCCGTTCATGGCCTCGACGAAGCCGCGCGAGATCGCGAGCCCAAGGCCGGTTCCTGCCCGTACCCGATCGCCTTTCTTGGCCCGATAGAACTTGTCGAAGATCTGCTCCAACTCTCCGGGTGGAATGCCCTCGCCCTCGTCGAGCACCTGCAGGCAGACCGAATCCGGCTCGCGCCAGCTCTGGATGCGGATCGTCGTTCCGGCGGGCGCATATTTGGCCGCGTTGTCGAGCAGGTTGAACAACACCTGTTCGAACAAAACGGCATCCAGCTCCAGCATCGGCAGGTCCGCCGCGAGTTCCAGCTCGACCTCGTAGGGAGCCAAAATCCCTGCCGCACGACCGAGCGCGCTGCCGACGATCTCGCCGAGATCGTGCGGCGAGACGTTCGGAACGATGGCGCCGGTTTCGAGCTTGGTCATGTCCAGAAGGTTGGCGATGAACCGATTGAGCCGCTCCGACTCATCGATGATCGTCGTCAGCAGATCGGTCTTTTGATCGCCGCTGAGGTTGGCCGAAAGGTCGCGTAGCGTTGCCGCGGCGCCGAGAACGGAGGCAAGCGGCGTTTTGAGATCGTGCGAGATCGAACTGAGCAAGGCCGAGCGCAGACGTTCGGTATCAACGGTGCGCCTGACCTTGTCCATGTCCTCGACGAGATGGATGCGCTCGATGGCCAGCGCGCTCTGGTCGATCAGCGCATCCAACAGCCTGCGCTCGTCGGGCGTAAACAGCGGACCGGGCTTGTCGCTATCCAGGCCGACAATGCCCACGATGCCACGCCCGGTTCGCATGGGCAGAAACAGACGTTCAGCGCCAGGCAGAGTGCTCGATCCGCGTCCTGCGGGACGGTTGTTCCGCCACGCCCAGTTGGCCGCGGCGAGATCAGATTCGTCCAGTGCAGATTCTGGTGGATAGCCGGCCTTGACCGCGATCGTGCCGCCTTCCGGGAGGAGTAGCACCACGCGCAGCTTGAGCATCGAGGCCGTCTGGTAAGCGGTCGCCCAGAGGACGTCATCGAGGGTGCCGACCGCGGCGAGCTTACGACTGAAGGTATAAAGGGACTCGGTTGTCCGCGCCCGCGCCATTGCAGCGACCGCCTGAACGCGGGTCCGCGCTGCCACATTCGAAACAACGACGGCGACGATGGTGAAGAAGACGACCGCAGCGACGTTGGTCGGATCGGCGATGGTAAAGGTATAAATCGGAGCGAGAAAAAAGAAATTGTAGCATAGGGACGCTGCCAGGCTGGCGAATAGCGACGGCCAAAGCCCGTAACGCACCGCGACGCCGATTACGGCCGTCAGGAATACCAGATCGACGTTTTCCACGCCGAGCCAAGGCCGGATGGCTATGCCGACGCCAAGCGCGATGGCGACGACGAGCAGCGCGACGATATAGGCAACTAGGTCGAAGGGTTCGCTTTCCTCCGCTGCACGGACTGTCTTTTGAGGAATCGGCTCGCAGTCGGCCGCATCGCCCGCGACGACCTGGACGCTGATATTGCCGGACCGCCGGACCAGATCGTGGACGACAGAGCCGTGGAGGATTTCGAACCAGCGCGTGCGCGTCGATTTGCCGATGACGATCTGCGTGATGTTGTTGGCCTGAGCGAAGCCGATGATGTCGTCGGCAATCCGGCGGGCACCCCCGGGTATCGAGGTCGCCTCACCGCCGAGCGTCTGCGCCAAACGGAGCGTGTCGGCAATACGGTCGCGTTCTTCATTCGGTGAGCTGGAGGCTGCGCCGGGTCTCGACGTAGAGCGCCGTCCACGGAGCGTGCAGCCGGTCGGCCATGCGCCTGGCGTAGCGGACGAGGCCCGCGGCGCGCCGGTCCTCACTGATGCAGACGAGGATCCGCTCGCCCGCCGCCCAGGGGCCCGGAATGGCGCGGGCGCGCATGTGGGTCAGCAATTGCTCGTCGACGCGCTCGGCGGTCCGGCGCAAGGCAAGCTCGCGCAGGGCGGTGAGGTTGGTCGGCGAGAAATAGTGTTCGAGTGCGCGCCTGGCCTGTTTCGGGACGTAGACCTTGCCTTCCTTGAGCCGCTGAATGAGATCGTCCGGCGTCAGATCGACAAGCTCGATGGCGTCCGCGCGGTCGAAGATGGCGTCGGGCACGGTCTCACGGACCCGGATGCGCGTGATCTGGGCGACGACGTCGTTGAGGCTTTCAATATGTTGGATGTTGACCGTCGTATAGACGTTGATGCCCGCGCTCAGCAGCTCTTCGACGTCGAGATACCGCTTCGGGTGACGGCAGCCCGGCGGATTGGTGTGGGCGAGCTCGTCGACCAGGACGATCTGGGGCCGCCGGGCGAGGATGGCATCGAGATCCATCTCTTCGAGCCAGCGGCCCTTGTAATCAATACGCTGGCGGGGAATGATCTCCAGATCCGCCAGGAGCGTTTCGGTTTCCTTGCGGCCATGGGTCTCCACCACCCCGACGACGACATCATAGCCGTCCCTTTTCCTCGCATGCGCGTCCTGCAGCATCTCGTAGGTCTTGCCGACGCCAGGCGCCGCACCGACGAAAATCTTCAACTTGCCGGCGGGACTTTCCTCCTGGCGTGCGACCTCCAGCAGGGCATCCGGCGAGGGCCGCTGTTCGGAATCGGGGCGCGGATCGGGCATCGTGCGTCAGACTTTCCGTCGGCACCGGCTTGCGGGCCCGTCAGTGGCCCGCCGCCTGGTCCAACGCTAAATTCAGAGCCAACACATTAACGTGCGGTTCGCCGAAAATCCCGAAAACGCGCCCTTCAATATGCTCCATGACGAGCTGGCGTATGCGTTCCTCCGGCATGGTCCGGACCTTGGCAATGCGTGGAACTTGGAACAGCGCCCCCTCCGGCGAAATATCGGGATCAAGCCCGCTGCCTGAGGCGGTTACCAAATCCGTCGGAACCTCGGCATTTGGATTCTCTCCCTTGAGCTTTTCAACGTCGCCTTTAATGCGCTCGATGAGAGGCTTGCTGGTCGGACCGAGATTCGAGCCAGATGTATTGGCTGCATTGTAAGGCACGCTGATACTCTTGGAAGGGTCCGCCGGATCGGGGCCGGTCGTCGCCGACGGGCGGCTGCGGAAATACCGATCGCTGACAAAGTTCTGGCCCATCACCTCAGAACCAATCACGGTCCCGTTGCGCACGACAAGGCTGCCATTCGCCTGATGCGGGAAGACGACCTGTGCGATGCCGGTGACAAGGAAGGGGTAGGCGATGCCGGTGATAAGCGTAAAGGCGATGATGAACGTGATCGCCGGGCGAAGTTCTCGCAACATGACAGGTCTCCTCAAACGAGGTGCAGGGCCGTGACCAGGAGGTCAATGGCCTTGATGCCGATGAATGGAATGATGACGCCGCCGAGACCGTAGATGAGAAGATTGCGCGTCAGCAACGCCGCGGCGCCGATGGGGCGATAGGCGACCCCTTTCAGTGCCAGCGGAATGAGCGCGATGATGATCAGTGCGTTGAAGATGATCGCCGAGAGGATCGCGCTCTCCGGCGTCGCCAGGCGCATGATGTTCAGCGCCTGCAGTTGCGGATAGAAGGCGACGAACATCGCCGGGATGATCGCGAAGTACTTCGCCACATCGTTGGCGATCGAGAAGGTGGTCAGCGAACCGCGCGTCATCAGCAGCTGCTTGCCGATCTCGACGATCTCGATCAGCTTGGTCGGGTTGGAGTTGAGATCGACCATGTTGCCGGCCTCGCGTGCCGCCTGCGTGCCGGTATTCATGGCCACGCCGACGTCGGCCTGAGCGAGCGCGGGCGCGTCGTTGGTGCCGTCGCCGCACATGGCAACCAGCTTGCCCTTGGCCTGCTGGTCGCGGATCAGCTTGAGCTTGTCCTCGGGCGTTGCCTGGGCGAGGAAGTCGTCGACACCCGCCTCCGCGGCGATGGCGGCCGCCGTCATCGGGTTGTCGCCCGTGATCATGATGGTGCGGATGCCCATGCGCCGCAGCTCGGCAAACCGCTCGCGGATGCCGCCTTTGACGATGTCCTTGAGATGGACGACGCCGAGAAGCTTGCCATCCTTGGCAACGGCAAGCGGTGTGCCGCCGGATTTGGCGATTTCCTCGGCGACTGCGTTAATCTCCCGGATCGTTTCGCCACTGATCATCGGCTGCAGCGCGCGAGCGGTCGCCGTCGATCCCGAGACAACCGGCGAGTTGTTCAGGTGATTGAGAATGGCATCGACTGCCCCTTTTCGAACCCACGAACCGCCAACTTCCAGACCGCTCATGCGGCTCTGCGCCGTGAACGGAATGAATTTGCCGCCAAGCTCATGAACATCGCGCCACCGAATGCCATACTTCTCTTTGGCGAGCACAACGATCGAACGGCCTTCTGGCGTCTCGTCGGCAAGCGAGGCCATTTGCGCAGCATCGGCCAGCTCCATCTCGCTCACATTGCGGAGGGACCGGAACTCGGTCGCCTGGCGGTTGCCGAGCGTGATCGTCCCGGTCTTGTCGAGCAGCAGCGTGTCAACGTCGCCTGCAGCCTCGACGGCCCGGCCCGACATCGCCAGGACGTTGAAGCGAACCAGCCGGTCCATGCCGGCGATGCCGATGGCCGACAAGAGCGCGCCGATCGTGGTCGGGATGAGCGTCACGAAGAGCGCTACCACGACGACGATGGAGATCGTGCCGCCGGCATAATGGGCAAAGCTCGGGATCGTCGCGGTGGCGAAGACGAATATGATGGTCATGCCGACGAGAAGGATGTTGAGCGCGATCTCGTTCGGCGTCTTCTGCCGCTCGGCGCCTTCGACGAGACTGATCATGCGGTCGAGGAAAGTGGAGCCCGGCGCGGCGGTGATCCGTACTCGGATCCAGTCGGAGAGAACCTGCGTGCCGCCGGTGACCGCCGAACGGTCGCCGCCCGACTCCCGGATGACGGGAGCGGATTCGCCGGTGATCGCCGCCTCGTTGACCGAGGCAATGCCTTCGATCACTTCGCCGTCGGACGGGATGATATCCCCGGCTTCGACAAGGACAACATCGCCGACCTTGAGGCTTGTGCTTGGAACGAGCTTGTGGCTCGTCATGTCCGGACCAGTCAGCAGCTTTGCCTGTGTCTCGGCACGCTGCTGCCGCAACGAGTCGGCCTGCGCCTTGCCGCGGCCTTCGGCGACTGCCTCGGCGAAGTTAGCAAACAGCACCGTGAACCAGAGCCAGAGGATGATCTGAAAGGTGAAGCCAAGGCTCTCCCCGCCTGTGATCAGCTGACGGATAAAAATGGCCGTGGTCAGCGCGGCAACAATCTCGACCACGAACATGACGGGGTTCTTATACAGCGTCCGCGGATCGAGCTTGGCCAATGCAGAGCCAGATTGCCGGCATGACGATCTGCGGATCGAGCAGCGCCGAGACGGGCATCCGCTTACGGATATGTGAGGTTTCCATGGAGTTCACTCCGAATGCTTCGATCAAAACACCGCGTTCGCGAGCATCGCGAAGTGTTCGGCAATGGGGCCGAGCGCCAGCACCGGAAAGAATGTCAGGCCGCCGATGATGATAATGACGCCGACAAGCAGGCCGACAAAAAGAGGGCCATGTGTCGGGAAAGTCCCGGCGGAAGCCGGCACGGTTTTCTTCACGACCAGCGCGCCCGCGACCGCCATCATCGGAATGATCACGAAGTAGCGTCCGATCAACATTGCCAGACCGCCGGTCGTGTTGTTCCACAGTGTGTTGCCGGTGTAGCCGGCGAACGCCGAGCCGTTATTGGCGGTCTGGGACGTATACTGATAGAGCATTTCGCTGAACCCGTGGGGACCGGCGTCCTGAATGCTGGACAAGGCGAATGGCAGCATTATTGAGACTGCGGTGAAGCCGAGCATCGACAGCGGCAGGATGAGAATGGCGAGCATGGCCATCTTGACCTCCTTGGCCTCGATCTTCTTACCCAGATATTCCGGGGTGCGTCCGACCATGAGACCAGCCACGAATACGGCGACAATCACCATCAAGAGCATGCCGTAGAGGCCTGAGCCCACACCGCCATAGATGATCTCGCCAAGCTGCATCATGATGATGGGGATCATTCCGCCGAGCGGCGTGTAGCTGTCATGCATCGAATTGACGGAGCCGTTGGAGGCCACGGTGGTGGCAACCGCCCACAGGCTCGAATTGGCAAGGCCGAAGCGGACTTCCTTGCCTTCCATATTGCCGGGATCGATGCCGAGCGCGGCGAAATTGGTGTTGCCCGAGCCTTCGGCCCAATAGCAGGCTGCGACGCCGGCCAGGAAGATGATCGACATGGCGGCGTAGATTGCCCAGCCCTGCCGCTCATCCTTCACCATGCGGCCGAAGGTGTGCGTGAGCGCCGCCGAGATCAGTAGGATATACAGCATTTCGAGAAAATTGCTGATGGCCGTCGGGTTCTCGTAAGGCACGGATGAGTTGGCGTTCCAGAAACCGCCGCCATTGGTGCCGAGTTGCTTGATCGCGATCTGAGATGCGGCCGGCCCCTGGCTCAGCGTCTGCTTTGCGCCTTCAAGCGTGGTGGCATCGACATAGGGGCCCATGTTCTGCGGCACCCCCTGCCAAACCAGAATCAGGGCAGCGATGATCGACAGTGGCAGCAGCACATAGAGCGTGCAGCGGGTCAGATCGACCCAGAAATTGCCGACCGTCTTGGCCGATGCGCGCGCAAAGGCGCGGATGAGCGCAATCAGTAGCGCGATGCCGGTTGCGGCCGACACGAAGTTCTGGGTGGTGAGAGCCATCATCTGCGTGAGATAGCTCATGGTGCTTTCACCGCCGTAGTTCTGCCAGTTCGTGTTGGTGGTAAAGCTGACCGCGGTATTGAATGCGAGATCTGCAGGGACCGCTGGCATGTCGGCGGGATTGAGCGGCAGTACGTCCTGTAGCCGCTGTATCGCATAGACCAAAACGAAGCCGGCGGCGTTGAAAAACAGCATGGCAACCGTGTAGGTAATCCAATGCTGCTCGCGCCTCTCGTCGACGCCGGCTATTCGGTAAAGACCGATCTCGATGGGGCGGAAGACAGGCGATAGAAACGTTCGCTCGCCTTCGAAGACCCGCGCCATGAAACGGCCGAGCGGAACGACAAGAGCGGTCAGGACCGCGAAATAGATCGCGATCTGAATCCAGCCATTGAGTGTCATGATACACCTCTCTAGAACTGCTCAGGCCGCAGCAGAGCGTAAACGAGGTAAACCAGGAGCCCGGCCGTCACGAGACCGGCGAGCGTGTAATCGAATATCATGGCAAACTCCTCAGAGCCGTTCGCAGGCGTAGACGTAGCCGATCGACAGCACGAAGAAGCCGAGCCCAACGGCCAACAGGATCAGATCAAGCATGTGCATCTCCTTGCGATGCGCGCAATGAGGCGTCATAAGACACCCCTGCCCTTGAGGCGAGATCCCCACGACGCTCGTCAAAGGGCGCGGCAAACTGTCCAGCTCCCTGAGCCGCCCATATGTGCCATTCGATGCATATATTTTCGAGATGGAAGCCGAGGACGATGTTATAAGATTTCCATAAAGATATTGTGCCGCATGAGGGGCGGCTCTTTTAACTCCCCAACTTCAGGCTGTTGAAAAACAGACTGTTGAAAACGCTCTGAAGGGCCGTCTTTTCCGGGCGTCAGCCTGAGGGCGGCGAACGCAATGAGGCGTTTTGATTTCCGGTTGAGCTTGCTATAGTTTATCGATCGATAACCAATCGGGAGGACGCCATGGACGTGAACCGGCAGGCTATAGACGAGGCGAGCAAAAAGCTTTCGAATTGGGGCCGCTGGGGCAATGACGACCAGATCGGCACGCTCAACCACGTCACGCCGGAGGACATCGTCAAGGCGGCGAGCCTCGTTCGCAGCGGCAAGGTGTTCGCGCTCGGCATTCCGCTTGACCGCACCGGCCCGCAGACCGGCCTGTTCGGCGGCCGATTCAACCCGATCCACCAGATGCTCGCCACCGGCACCGACGCCATTGCCGGCCGGCAGGACTGGAACAGGATCCGCTATGCCGACGACACGCTGACGCTTGTGCGTGCAGGGCGCCACGCATTGGGACGCGCTCGGCCACATCTTTTACGAGGACAAGGCCTATAACGGCTATGACGCCAAGCTGATCGACTCGCGCGGCCTCTCCGTGCTCGGCATCGAGCATTCCAAGAACAAGATGGTCGGGCGCGGCGTCTTGCTCGACATCGCCCGCTTTCGCGGCGTCCCGTGGATGCAGGACGGCGAAAGCATCGGCAATGACGAGCTCGACGCATGCGCCAAGGCGCAGAACGTCACCATCGGCCGCGGCCGATTTCGTCATCGTCCGCACCGGGCAGATGGAGCGCTGCCTCGCTGAGAAGGAATGGGGCGGTTATGCCGGCGGCGACGCACCCGGCGTCAAGTTCGAGAATTGCTATTGGTGCCAGGAAAAGCAGATCGCCGCGATCTGCACCGACACCTGGGGGGTCGAGGTGCGGCCGAACGAGACCAAGGAGGCCAACCAGCCCTGGCACTGGGTGGTGATCCCGGCGATGGGCTTGTGCATGGGCGAGATTTTCTATCTCAAGGAGCTGGCCGAAGACTGCGCCGCCGACAAGGTCTATGAATTCTTCTTCTGCGGCCCGCCGCTGATCATCACCGGCGGCACCGGCTCACCGATCAATCCGCAGGCCATCAAATAGGCAAGGCTCATGGCACGGTATCTGAAGCGCGGGCGGGACGCCGCGCTGCGAGCGGAAGACGCCGCGAAAGTGAGGGCGACAGTCGAAGGCATTCTCGCCGATATCGAGGCGCGCGGCGATCGAGGCCGTGCGCGAATTGTCGGTGAAGTTCGACAATTGGGATCGCGAGGACTATCGGCTGACCGACGCCGAGATCCAGGACTGCCTGTCGCAGCTTTCGCGCCGCGATCTCGACGACATCCGCTTCGCGCAGGAGCAGGTGCGCAACTTCGCCCAGCACCAGCGCGCCGCGCTCAAGGATATCGAGGTCGAGACGCTGCCTGGTGTGGTGCTCGGCCATAAGAATATCCCGGTGAATTCGGTCGGCTGCTACGTGCCGGGCGGCAAATATCCGATGGTCGCCTCGGCGCATATGTCGATCATCACCGCCAAGGTGGCGGGCGTCGCGCGGATCGTCACCTGCGCGCCGCCCTACCAGGGCAAACCGGCCGCGGCCATCGTCGCCGCGCAGCATCTTGCCGGCGCCGATGTCATCTATTGCCTCGGCGGCATCCAGGCGGTGGCCGCGATGGCGATCGGCACCGAGAGCATCGCGCCGGTCGACATGCTGGTCGGGCCCGGCAACGCCTTCGTCGCCGAGGCCAAGCGCCAGCTCTATCGGCCGCGTCGGCATCGATCTGTTCGCCGGCCCGACCGAAACGCTGATCATCGCCGACGAAACCGTCGATGGCGAGATCTGCGCCACCGACCTGCTCGGACAGGCCGAGCATGGACCGACCTCGCCCGCGATCCTGCTCACGAATTCGGAGAAGCTCGCCCGCGAGACCATGGCCGAGGTCGAGCGCCTGCTGACGATCCTGCCGACAGCGCCGATCGCCGCCAAGGCCTGGGAGGATTATGGCGAGGTCATCGTCTGCGACGACGAGGACGAGATGGTGCGCGAGGCGGACCGGATCGCCTCCGAGCATGTGCAGGTCATGACCCGCGACCCGGACTATTTCCTCGACCACATGAGCAATTACGGCGCGCTGTTCCTCGGGCCGCGCACCAACGTCGCCTATGGCGACAAGGTGATCGGCACCAACCACACGCTGCCGACGATGAAGGCGGCGCGCTATACGGGCGGGCTGTGGGTCGGCAAGTTCCTGAAGACCTGCACCTACCAGCGCGTACTGACCGACGAGGCGTCGGCAGGATCGGCGAATATTGCTCGCGCCTGTGCATGCTCGAAGGCTTCGTCGCCCATGCCGAGCAGGCGAACGTCCGGGTACGCCGCTATGGCGGCAAGAACGTGCCATATGGTGCGGCGGCCGAGTGACTATTTACTTGAGGCAGATATAAGCTGAATTCCGGTGCTATCCCTCGGGAGGCCAGGGCAAATGTCAAATCTGATTATACTTAAGACATATCCGAAACACCTTAAGAGAGTCGTGGAACTTCAGAAGCACGCTCTGAAATACAGGATAAAAAATGCGAAGACCAATGACCTTTTGCTCCTCGCGGAAATACAATCGCAAGGCCCCGCTGTGGTTTGCTATGGGATGTGGTTGAAGTGCCAACGCCCTGCAGAGCGAGGCGAAACGGACAAGATCTGGGGCAAGGAATGGAAATTCATCATTGAGGGGCAGGGCTGCGATAGCTTGCCCCGTTTTTCCCCCGAGCGAGAGAAGGTCTCCTTAAAAAACTACGGCAAGGGAGGCGGCGGCACAGTTATCTTGTTATGTTCTTCCTGAAGACATGAATGCCTTCCGGGAAAAAGGATTGTTAATGCCGTTTATGAGCTGATCTCGCGGGAGGAAAACCGCACGATGCAAGCAGATGACCTTCCCAAGACACCGTCCTTCCGACTCGACGGTCGGCGCGCGCTCGTCACCGGTGCGGGACGCGGCATCGGCCTCGGTGTCGCCACTGCTTTCGCCGAGGCCGGTGCTCATGTCACGCTCTGCGCCCGAACCACCGAGGAAATCGAGAAAGCGGCGGAGGCTTTGCGCAGCCGCGGCTGGTCCGCCGATGCACTGACCTGCGACGTGACCGACCTCGATGCCTTCGCCGGGGCGATCGCCCGAGCCGAGCCCTACGACATCCTCTTCAACAACGCCGGCACGAACCGGCCCAAGCCTTTCGTCGATGTGCCGGTCGAGGATTTCGACGCGGTTATGGGGTTGAACGTCCGCGCCGCCTTCTTTGCCGCTCAGGCCGTCGTGCGCAAACTCCTCGCGGCAGGAAAGCCCGGATCGATCATCAACATGTCCTCGCAGATGGGCCATGTCGGCGGAGCGACCCGCTCGCTCTACTGCGCCTCCAAATGGGCCATGGAAGGTTTTACGCGCGCCATGGCCATCGAGCTTGGTCCGCACGGCATCCGGGTCAACACGCTGTGCCCGACCTTCATCGAGACGCCGATGACGCGCCCGTTCTTCGAGAATGAAGCCTTCCGCCAGAGCGTCGTTGCGAAGATCAAGCTGGGCCGCCTTGGCACGGTCAGCGAGGTGATGGGCGCCGCCTTGTTTCTCGCCTCGGATGCCTCATCTTTGATGACCGGGGCGTCATTGCTGGTGGACGGCGGTTGGACCGCCGATTGAGATTTGCCAATTTGCAGCGCCGCTCCGACGATTGACGATTTGCCGGCGAGCATGACGGAACTTGAGGATGCCCTTGAGAATTCGAGGCATGAGGAGGCCGTCAAATGAAACTTGCCACCGATCTGGTGATCCGCCGCGGGGAGGATTTCCTCTTCGTCCGGCGCAGGAGCGAGCCCTTCAAGGGCTTATTGGCGCTTCCGGGCGGATTTGTTGAGGAAGACGAGACCGTCGAACATGCCGCTCTGCGCGAACTCGAAGAAGAAACCGCCATTCGCATTGCGGAAGATCGGTTGCGATTGATCGGCGTGTTCTCCCGCGTCGACCGTGATCCAAGACAGCGCGTGATATCGATCGCCTATCGCGCTGACGTGCCGCTGGAAACCAAAGCGCGGGCGGGCGATGATGCCGCGGATATCCTTTGGCTGCCTGGGGCAAAAGCCATCGAATTGGGCCTGGCGTTCGATCATGCCGAGATCCTGGATGCGGCCCAAAGACTGCGGGCTTTTTCGTAAGCGCCTCTCCCCGCACCCGTCATGGAAGCGTCTCACCGGCCTTGCCGTACCGGCCGCTGCATTCTCTGATTAGTGCGCCATCAATACCGGCGTCCGCGCCGCGCGCAGCACAAGCTCGGTGATGCCGCCGAACACGCGCTCCTGCCATCGCCAATGGCTGTATGCGCCCATGACCAGCAGCGCGCCGCCGAGCGCATCGCACTTGCCGAGCAGCACTTCGCCCGTGCTCTTGGCCGAAGCTGGCACCACCTCGCTCCGCACCTCCGCATAGTGCAGCTGCAGATATTGCTCGGCATCCTGAAGCGAAACCGTCGATTTCAGCATTCTCGCCGATCGCTGTCAGGTAAACCTCCTTGGCGTGCCGCAGGAAAGGCTGCGCTGCCGCGACCGCGCGCGCGGCTTCGACGCTTTCCTTCCACGCGATGACAACCCGCTCGAAGCTTCGTTCATCAGCCCCCGCTGGAGGCACGAGCAGCACCGGCCGGCCGCTCCCGAAAAGCGCCGCGCCGCGCACCTCTTGCCAGCCCTTGGCGGCAAAATGCGAACCGCTGCCGACCACCGAAAGGTCGGCGAGCCGGGCAGCATGGCCCACGACGCCGCCAATCTCACCCTCCGCGGCGGCGAACTCGGAATCGACATGCGGAAATCGTCCGGCGCAGGCCTCGAACATTTGCTGCGCCTGGCTTAGCTTCTCAGCACGCTCGCGCCGCGCATTCTCGATGGCACGGTTAAATATCTCCGGGGTCGCAATATCGTCATTGATCGGCAGCGTCACATGGAGCGGCCGCGCAAAAACACCGCTGACTTGAGCCGAGAACAGCCGGCCAATGACGAAGGCAGCGTCCGCGACAGGCGCAACACCGCCGCCGCCATCGCAAAACGGCAGCAAGACTCTTTTGATCGCCATCATGGCCTCCATTCACACATCGGGAGCTGCAAAGCGCTCGCCTGGACGCGGCGCCGAACTCTGGCGGCGAAGATGGCCGTCATTCGCCCACCCGCCTGCATGGCATTCGTTTGCTGCGGCGCATCCATCTCGCGCCAGCTCCGTCCCCGCGTCCTTGATTTACGTCAAAAGCGGGCAGGTGCGGTATGATCGGCTTGCCTCGCAGTTCACGAGCAGACTGGGCAAGGCGACGAATCGGCGAGGTCCTTTGTTATTTCGAGCGCCGCTCGCGTCGATTTCCATGGCACCGTTGACCCGGATCAAAGCGCGCCGGCCATCCTGACGGGAAATTGGCAGAGTTTGTAAGGAGGACGCCATGAAAGCCGCCGACATTATGACCAAGGACGTCGTCACCGTGAGTGACCAAAGCTACGTTCAGGACGCCGCAAAGCTGCTCCTGCAACACAGAATCAGCGCTCTCCCGGTGGTCGATAGTGCCGGCGGCCTGGTCGGCATTGTCAGCGAAGGTGATCTCATACGCCGCGTCGAGTTGGGTACGCAGCACCAGAACGCGTGGTGGCTTGAGATGCTCGCCGATGCCGACTCCCTTGCCCGTCAGTATGTCAGGGAGCATTCGCGCAAGATCGCCGACATCATGACCAGGAGTGTCGTCACGGCGAAGCCCGACGCCGATCTGGGCGACATTGCGAATTTGCTGGAGAAACACGGCATCAAGCGCGTGCCGATTGTTGAAGACGGCAGGATCGTCGGCATTGTCAGCCGCTCCAACCTGATTCAGGCGCTGGCCGCGCTGGACAAGGGCATTGCGATCAAGGGCAAACCGGATGACGCGGCCATTCGGGACCAAGTCCTGGCGCGATTGAAAGCCGAGTCATGGCGCCCATTCCTGATCAATGTGATCGTGCATAATGGGAAGGTCGATCTGTGGGGCATTGCGAACAGCCCGGAGCAGAAGACAGCCGCCCGTGTCGTAGCCGAGGTGACGCCGGGGGTCACGGCCGTGAACGACAATTTGATCGTCCGACCCGTTGCTTACGGCGAATGACGCCGAGTGGGGGCCGGCGAGCTTCACAAGATCGAGCCGGTCCCCGAAAACCTGCAGCGCCTGGGCGCGTCAGCCCGCAATATGACGCTCGCCGTCCCTGGCGCTTCCGGGCTTGAACGCCGCCACCTCAAACGCGGCCGGTTTGATGACGATCAACTCCCGCGGGGATAAGTTGCGCTAAAATTCGATATCGGAATCTTGCACAGTGGCCGCGCTCATAGTGAGGAGGGCAAAGCGATGACATTCAAAGACATCTTGGTTCATCAGGCCGACGATACGCATGCAGACGAACGGCTGAAATTCTCGGTTTCACTGGCTGCCGGCTTTGAAGCCCGGCTGACGGGCGTCTATATGCTCGACTTTCCCGTGATTCCCGGCTTTGCGGCCGCCCAACTGCCGGAGGAGATTGTCCAGCAGCACTATAACGAAATCCGGCGCCGGGCAGCCCAGCGTCGCGATGCTTTTGACGCCGCGGCAAAGCCGGCCGGTTTGTCGGCCGAATTTCGTATCATGGAAGGCGATCCGTTCGACGCCCTGACCCTGTTCGCACGCACCGCCGATCTGGTCGTGGCCAGCCAGCCCGATCCGGACAACCCTGCGCCGCAGGACCCTGTTGTGCAGTCGCTGGTCCTTTCGGCCGGCCGCCCCGTGCTGATGGTCCCTTATGCCGGCAATTATTCCCCGCTGGCGAAACGGATCATGGTCGCGTGGAACGCGACACGCGAAAGCACCCGTGCCGTGCATGATGCGCTGCCATTTCTGAAGCGTGCCGAGACTGTGATCATTTTCAGCGTCAGCTCCGACGATCAGGTCACCGACGCCGAAATCGCTGCCCACCTGGTAGCGCACGGAGTGAAGGCGACGGCGAGGCAGACCATCGCGCCTGATATCAGTGTCGGCGAGGCCATCTTGTCGGCGATTGCCGACAACAGCATCGAACTCCTGGTGATGGGAGCGTACGGACATTCTCGGCTGCGCGAACTGGTGCTGGGCGGCGCCACGCGGGAGATCATGGAGGCGATGACCTGCCCGGTCGTGTTCTCGCATTGAGCGAGCGGCAATAGGTGCGCAGCGTTGGGGACGAGTGACGTTGCTCGCCGCGAACGGCGGCGGCGTGTCGGGGCACGGCGAGGAATTTTCGCGCATGTCCCCCGCAGCGAATACGCAAGAAAAGGGGGTGATCGACCGTGCCCTTTCTGGCAAAGGGCGAGACGGTCCACGCCGGAATGCGGTTGCCGGGACTCCAGCGATCCGCCTTCTTATGTGTCGCGCTCATGATCGGCCCGCGGGTATCGGAGGGATTATGTTTCGCGCTCATGACAGGCCCCGCGCGTAGCGGGAGAGAACCAACGCGAGGCCAGGTTTGAGACATCAGACTGAAACAATCAGTTCATAAATACGCATATGAAACAAACGTTGCATGGCCGCGCCGGAAGATGTATCCAAAATCATGTCCGATCGACCCCTCGCCGAAGACCTGAAGGCGAAGTTTGACGCGCTGCCGCCCCAGCTGAAAGAGGCAGCGCGCTGGGTCATCGACCATCCAGTGGACGTCGCTGTGCTGACCTTGCGGGAACAAGCGCGCCGCTCCGGCGTGGCGCCAGCGACGCTCACTCGGCTTGCCCAGCGCTTTGGACTGACGGGCTACGACGATTTGCGTCGGCACTATGCCGAGGTGGTGCGGCAGCGTGCGGAGAGCTTTCGCGGCCGCGCCGAGGAACTGCTGGAAAGGCGCAAGTCCGAGGGCGACGCCGCGCTCGTGCAGGACATCTTCGCGGCGCTCGCCAATCACCTGCATGCGCTCTCCGACCCTGCGCATCTGCATCAGTTCACGCAAGCCGCGGAGCGCATCGCCGGGGCGCGCCGCGTCTATTGCCTCGGGCTGCGGGCGAGCTTCTCGGTCGCCTACATCTTCCATTACGTGCGCTCGCTGTTCGGCTCGGCGTCGGTACTGCTCGACAGCCCGGGCGGGTCCGGCATCGACCCGCTGCGCACCATCGGCGCCGACGACGTGCTGCTCGCGGTATCGGTGAAGCCCTATACACGGCGGACCGTGCAGGCGGCGCGCTACGCGAGCGAGCGCGGCGCCGGCGTCGTCGCAATCACCGACAGCGAAATGTCGCCGTTCGCCGCCATCGCCGACGAGACGCTGCTGGTGCACACCGAGACCCCGTCCTTCTTCCACACCATGGCGCCCGCCTTCGCGGCGGTGGAATGCCTCGCGGCGCTCGTCGCCGCGCGCCGGGGCGACGATACGCTGGCTGCGCTCGCCGCCAGCGAGGAGCAGCTCGCGGCGTTCGACACCTATCTCACGCCGGCAAGACGGAAGCCGGCAATCATGACGCATATCCTGCACCGCCATATCGACCAGTCCTATCCCGTAGCCGCAAGCGGCCACGGCGTCGTCATCCGCGACACCGCCGGCAAGGAATACATCGACGCCTCGGGCGGCGCCGCCGTCTCCTGCCTCGGCCATTCGCATCCCGACGTGCGCGCCGCGATGCACGAACAGCTCGACGCGCTTGCCTATGCGCATACCAGCTTCTTCACCACGCGGGTCGCCGAGGACCTCGCCGACGACCTTGTCGCCCACGCGCCCGAAGGCATCGACCATGTGTTCCTCGTCAGCGGCGGTTCGGAGGCGGTCGAGGCGGCGCTCAAGCTGGCGCGGCAATATTTCGTCGAGCGCGGCGAGGACCAGCGCCGCCACTTGATCGGCCGCCAGCAGAGCTATCACGGCGTCACTCTCGGCGCGCTCGCCGTCGGCGGACGCGAGTGGCAGCGCCGCCCATTCGCGCCGCTCCTGATCGAGACGCATCGCGTCTCGCCCTGCTACGAATATCGCGGGCGCATGGCGTGTGAGACTCCCGAGGCCTATGGCGAGCGGCTGGCGCGCGAGCTTGAGGACAAGATCGAGGCGCTGGGCGGCGAGAACGTCATCGCCTTCGTCGCCGAGACGGTCGTCGGCGCCACGCTCGGCGCGGTGCCACCGGTGCCCGGCTATTTCAAGCGCGTGCGCGAGATCTGCGACCGCTACGGCATCCTGCTGATCCTCGACGAGGTGATGTGCGGCATGGGCCGCACCGGCACGCTTTACGCCTGCGAGCAGGAAGGGGTGAGCCCGGATCTCGTCACCATCGCCAAGGGGCTGGGCGGCGGCTATGCGCCGATCGGCGCGCTGCTGCTCAGCGATACGATCTTCGACACGCTGGCGCGGGGCTCCGGCGCATTCCAGCACAGCCACACCTACAATGGTCACGCCATCGCCTGCGCCGCTGCGCTTGCCGTGCAGCGGGTGATCCGCCGCGACGATCTTCTCGCGAATGTGCGTGCGCAGGGCGCCTATCTTTCCCGCCGCCTCAATGAGCGCTTCGGCAACCATCCCTTTGTCGGCGACATCCGCGGCCGCGGCTTGTTCTGGGGCGTCGAACTCGTCGCCGACCGCGCGGACAAGGAGCCGTTCGACCCCGGCTTGAAGCTCCATGCGCGCGTCAAACGCGAGGCGATGGCGCGCGGGCTGATGGTCTATCCGATGGGCGGGACCGCCGACGGCGTGCGCGGCGATCATGTGCTGCTTGCCCCGCCCTTCATCGTCGATGCAACAACCGTCGATACGATCGTGGAACGGCTGGGAGACGCGATCGATGCAGCTATCGCGGCGTAAGTCGCGGTATGATAGGGGTAAACTGCTTTCAGACTAATCAAGGGCAAAAAAGGAGCAAGGAGATGTTGACAGTGCGCATGACTTGGGCAGGTGCGATTGCCGCGATGCTGGCGTTTGCGGGCGTCGCCCAACCGGCCGCCGCCGAGCAGAAATTCATCACCATCGGCACCGGCGGCGTCACCGGTGTCTATTACGCCGTCGGCGGCGCGGTGTGCCGGCTGATGAACAAGGAGCGGCAGAAGACCGGCATCCGCTGCTCGGTCGAATCGACCGGCGGCTCGGTGTTCAACGTCAACGCCATCAAATCGGGCGAACTCGATTTCGGCCTGTCGCAGTCCGACGTGCAGTATAACGCCGCAAAGGGTGAGGCGCAGTTCAAGGGCGCAGCGATCACCGATCTGCGCGCGGTGTTCTCGGTGCATCCGGAGCCCTTCACCGTACTGGCGCGCGCCGAGGCGGGCGTGACCAAGTTCGAGGACTTCAAGGGCAAGCGCTTCAACGTCGGCAATCCGGGCTCTGGGACCCGCGCCTCGATGGAGGAACTGCTCAAGCAGATGGGCTGGACGCTGGCCGATTTCTCGCTCGCCGGCGAGCTCAAGGCCGACGAGCAGGGCACCGCGCTGTGCGACAACAAGATCGATGGCTTCTATTACGGCGTCGGCCATCCTTCCGCGGCGATCCAGGACCCGACCACGGCCTGCGGCGCCAAGCTCATCCCGCTGACCGGGCCGGCGGTCGACGCGCTCGTGGCGGCGCATCCCTATTACGCCAAGGCAACCATCCCAGGCGGAATGTACGCCCACAACCCGAACCCCACGGAAACCTATGGCGTGCTCGCCACCATGGTGACCTCGGCGAAGGTGTCGGATGATGTCGTCTACACGCTGGTCAAGGCGGTGTTCGACAATTTCGACGAGTTCAAGAAGCTGCACCCGGCCTTCGCCCATCTCGATCCCAAGGAGATGATCAAGAACGGCCTTTCGGCCCCGCTGCATCCGGGCGCAGTGAAGTATTACAAGGAAAAGGGTTGGATGTGACGACACGGACGGGGCGGCGCTTGCCGCCCCGTTTCTTTTAGGCGAGCGCCAGCGGAGACGGGGAGCGGCATGACCGACGCAACGGCCGGCAGTCTTAGCGCGTCCTCTCGCGAGGCGCTTGAGACCATGGTGGCGGAGGCCGACACAGGTGGCCGCAAGCCTACCGGAACTGGTCGGCGCATCATTTTCGTTGCCGCGCTGGCATGGTCGCTGTTCCAGCTCTGGTACGCCTCGCCCCTGCCCTATCTGCTGAATTTCGGGGTCGTGAATGACGGCCAGGCGCGGATTATCCATCTCGCTTTCGCGTTCCTGCTCGCCTTCACCACCTTTCCTGCGCGCAGATCCTCGCCGCGCCACCGCATTCCGGTCGGCGACTGGATTCTCGCTCTGCTCGGCATCGTGGCGACGATCTATCTCCTGGTCTTCTACCAGGCAATTTCGCTGCGCCCCGGCCTGCCGACGACCGCGGACATCGTTGTCTCCGTCATCGGCGTCCTGCTGCTCCTGGAGGCGGCGCGGCGCGCGGTCGGCCCGGCCCTGGCGGGCATCGCTGCGCTGATGCTCATCTACATCTTTGCCGGTCCCTGGATGCCGGGGCTGCTGGGGCACAAGGGCGCCACGCTGTCGCGTGTCGCGTCGCAGATGTGGCTCACGTCGGAGGGGATCTTCGGCGTCGCGCTCGGCGTGTCGACGAGCTTCGTGTTTCTGTTCGTGCTGTTCGGCAGTCTCCTGGAGAAGGCTGGCGCCGGCAATTACTTCATCCAGCTCGCCTTCTCCTTGCTCGGCCAGTTCCGAGGCGGTCCGGCCAAGGCGGGCGTGGTCGCCTCCGGCATGATGGGCATGATCTCCGGCTCCTCGATCGCCAACACGGTGACCATCGGCACCTTCACCATCCCGCTGATGAAGCGCGTGGGCTATCCCGCCGTGAAGGCCGGCGCCATCGAATGCGCCGCTGGCGTGAACGGCCAGCTGATGCCGCCGGTGATGGGCGCGGCCGCCTTCCTGATCGCCGAATATGTCGGCATCAGCTATGCCGAGGTGGTCAAGCACGCCTTCGTGCCCGCCTTCCTCACTTATGGCGCGCTGTTCTATATCGTCGATATCGAGGCGGCCAAGCTCGGCCTGCGCGGCCTGGCGCGGAGCCGCGAGGCGCATCTGGCTTTGTCAGCGCTGCGGGCGGTCATGATCATCTGCGGCATCATCCTGCTGAGTGGCCTCGTCTATTGGGGTGTCGGCTGGATCAAGATCGTGTTCCCCAATGCGGCAAGCTATATCCTGGGCACGGCGCTCGCCGCCAGCTATCTGGCGCTGATGGCTTATAAAGCGCGCCATCCCGACCTTGCCGAGGACGATCTGAGCAAGGCGATCGAGCGGGTTCCGGATTTCTTCGAAACCGTGCGCACGGGTCTGCATTTTCTGCTGCCGGTGATCGTGCTGATCTGGTGCCTGATGGTGGAGGAGCTTTCCCCCGGCCTTTCCGCCTTCTGGGGGACGGCCTTCCTCATCGCCATTGTCATCACCCAGCGCCCCCTCGTCGCCCTGTTACGCGGCCAAAGTGGAACCGCCGCGACGGCTGCGCGTAAGGGATGGTCCGAGCTCATCGGCGCCTTCGAAGGCGCCGCGCGCAACATGACGAGCGTCGGCATCGCCACCGCGACCGCCGGCATCATCGTCGGCACGGTCGCGCTCACCGGCATCGGGCTGGTGATGACGGAAATCGTCGAGTTAGTCTCCGGCGGCAATCTCATCATCATGCTGCTGCTGATCGCGGTGATCTGCCTCATCCTCGGCATGGGCATGCCGACCACAGCCAGCTATGTGGTGGTGGCGACGCTGATGGCGCCGGTGGTGGTCGAGATCGCCGCCCAGAACGATCTCGCCGTGCCGCTGGTCGCAGTCCACCTGTTCGTCTTCTATTTCGGTCTGATGGCCGACGTCACGCCGCCAGTCGGCCTTGCCGCCTACGCCGCGGCCGCCATCTCCGGCGCCGATCCGGTGAAGACCGGCATCCAGGGCTTCCGATACGAGATCCGCACCGGGCTGCTGCCGTTCATCTTCATCTTCAATTCCGAGCTGCTGCTGATCGACATCGGCAGTGTCTGGCATCTCCTCGTCGTGGTCGGCTCCGCGATCGTCGCCATGGCCTGTTTCGTCGCCGCGACCCAGGGCTGGCTGCTGATGCGCAACCGCTGGTACGAGACCGCTCTGCTCTTCCTCATCTGCTTCACCCTGTTCCGCCCGGGTTTTTGGCTCGATCGCCTGACGCCGCCTTTCGAAGATCGTCCGCCCGCGCAAGTCTCGCAGGTGGCCGACGGCTTGCCGCGCGGACAGACCTTGCGCATGCGCGTTGCCAGCCAGACACGTGCAGGCGACGAGGTGAACAAGCTGGTGCGGCTGACCATGGGTGCGGGGAGCACCGCCGCCGAGCGCCTGCTCGGTGCGGGGGTTACCATCGGCACGCTCGGTGACAAGGTCACGGTGCGGGCGGTCCGCTTCGGCAGCGAGGCGGCAAAATACGGGCTCGCGGCGGGCGATGAGATCACGGCCGTGCTGGTGCCGGCCGACCGTCCGGCCCGCTATTGGTTTGCCGTGCCTGCCCTGCTACTGTTGGGCGGCATCGTCGCCTTGCAGCGCCGCCGCCGGCCCCTGAGCGAGAATGCCGGGTCGGCAAAGGGAAGCCCGGTGCGCACGTAGCGCACGATTGCAGCCCGCGTGAGCGCCTTATGATCTTCGGCGGATCGGCAGTCTGATCGAGTGGGCCAAGGCCTACGCTCTCAACTCCGCGACCCCGAGATCGCGCCAGATCCAGCCGAAATCGTAGCTCGCCATGGGATCGGCCGCGCCGCCCGTTTTGGCCGCATGGTTCTCCATGTCCTTCAGCCAGTCAACGACCTTCGCCCGGCCGGCCATGGATTGCGCAGCCTCGCGCGGCGAGAGGCCGCCCAGCGCCGGAATCGGTTCGTCGAGCGTCTTGCGGTAGTGCCGGTCGAGATAGTCATGAATGACTGCACGCGCCTGTTCCGGCGGAACCTCTGCGCCAGGCTTGCGCCGACCGCGCGCCGGCCGGCGTTTCTTCTCAGCCAGAACGTCCTCGGCTGTTATTTCCTCGCGCGCCGGCTGGCCTACAAGGGCCGGAAGCGCCGCGGCGATCAACGCCTCGCCCCCCGCCGCCCTCAGCATAGCCGCGGCGCTTCAGATATTCGTCGACGACATTGCGCCCGGCTTCGTATTCCCTGGCCATGAAGTCTTCGAGCGCGCAGCCCCACAGCGTCATGCTGTGACCTTTGTCAAGGATCTCGGCGATCTCATCGGGCGCCACGCCAGCGTTTCGGCAAGCCGGTCCCAGATGCTGGTCCAGCACCTCGCCGAGCGCCTCGCTCCATTCGGTCCGCTCGATAAATTTGATCAGTCCCGATAGGGAGCCTGCATGCGCCATGGACCGCCTCCATGATTGCCGGGACTCAACTCGTTCGCAAAGGCTACAGCGTTTCGGTCGGCCAGGAAACGTTTGCCCCGATGAAGCTGTGTATAGCGCAGTCAGCCACGCCGAAGCAGGTCCAGAGGCGCCTGACGGCCAAGATCGCCACGCTCGCCGATGCGCTTGGCCTCATCGATTCCGATGGATCTCAACAGACCTCAGACAAACGGGATGAGCATCGGCACGCGCCGGCTATAATCGTCATAGGCCGCCGCGCCCAGCTCCGCGCGCAGGAAGCGCTCCTCAAGCCGCGCCTTCATCCAAAGGCCCAAGACAATCAGCGCCGCGCCGGCAATGCCGAGCAGCGTTCCTTTGACCGCTGCGGTCGCAAGCACCGCAAGGATAATACCGGTGTAGATCGGATGGCGCACCAGCGCATAAGGGCCGGTGTCGACAATGTAATGGTCCTGCTTCTTCGTGACCTGGCTCGACCATAACCGCCCGAGATACGCCCTGGCCCACCAGCAAAACGCGAAGCCCACGAGCATAAGGCCGATGCACAGCCACGCGAACGTCAGGCCGGGATGCCAAATTCTCATCCACCCCCGGTAACCATGCGCCGGGATGAGGAACAGTCCCGTCCCGATCAGCAGCGCAACCCGGTAGCCCGCTTCCGCATGCGATCCCGCGCGTTTTTCGGGCCGCTCCGCCCAAAACGCGCCGATGACCCATGACGCCAAGAAAGCAATCCACAGGAGAGCGATGACCTTTCCAGGCGCAATTTCAATTCCCATTGATGGAAGAGCCCTTTCGCTCCCAAGACGCCGATGTTCCGGCCACCAAGACCCGCTTCGCACGGCAGAGGATAGCGACTTCATTGCGGCGCTGGTTTGGTGCGAGATAGCAATTGGCTGCTTCGCCCAATTCGGCGGCCTGAACGACCGCTCAGCGGCATGGAGCGCCTCGTCGACCTGACCACCTGGGGAGTAGGAAGTGGCTGCGAGACGCGACAGATTTGGACAACACCAACCGACGGAGCGTCCCATGTCCGAACAGATTGCCGCCAATCCCCTCATCGCCTTGTCCCGCCAGCTCCAGCAGCTGGTCAACGGCATGGCTGGCTCCATCGTGAACCTCCGCTCGCATGGACATTCAATCGCAAGTGGCTTCGTCTGGAAGCCGGGCGTCATTGTCACCGCCAGCGATGCCTTGGAGGCCGATGACGAAATTTCCATATGTGCCGCGGCGGGCAAATCCGTCCAAGCGCAACTTGCTGGCCGTGACCCGACCACCGATATCGCAGTGCTGCGCCTTGCCGAAGAGCTGCGCGTGCCGGCGCCCGTCGTCGCAAGTGACGAGGCGCAGGTTGGCCAGATGGTCTTGGCTCTTGGCCGCGGGAGGGACGGCGTGATCGCGAACCTCGGATGCGTTTCCGTTGCTGGTGGCTCCTGGCAAAGCCGGCGCGGCGGACGCATCGACAGGCTGATCCGCCTGGATCTGCGCCTGGATCGACAGGCGGAAGGCGGGGTGGTCGTCGACGGCGAGGGCCGCGTGCTCGGAATGCCGGTCTTCGGACCGCGGAAGAAGCCTCTGATCATCCCGATGGCCACAATCGACCTCATCGCGCCCAAGCTGCTGGCCGATGGCCGAATTCGCCGCGGCTATTTAGGGGTCGGCGTCCATCCCGTTCGTTTGGAGGATGCATTCGCTGCGACGCATGCGCTACCCGACCGGCGGGCGGCCATGATCGTCAGCGTCGATCCCGACGGCCCCGCCGGCAAAGCCGGCATTCTGCTTGGGGATATCATCGTCGCATTCGACGGTGAGCCGGTGCCCGGCCTGCGCAGCCTATTTGCGCGGCTTTCCCCCGAGTCGGTCGACAAGACGGTTGAGCTGAGAGTCCTGCGCGCCGGCCAAATGACGAGCGCAAGCGTCACGATCGGAGCAAGTCCAACGCCGTGACAGCAAGAAAGCATGACGATCGCGGTCTGGACCCGGCGCTCAAAGTCGATCTCTCGATCGATGATGTGGACCTGGCCGATCGCGTTCGCCGGATGATCATCGACGATCTTGCACTTCAAATCATCAGCCGAGGCGGACACGGAGCCGACATTCACATCACGGACGGCGCGGTGGACATCGAGGACGGCGCTCCGGTGATTGTGCTCGGCGCCGTCTCCGAGGGGCTGGACGCGCTGCGGGCCGGAGCGGCCGCAATCCTATCCGAACACACCAATGCCGATGCTCTTGGCGCTGCCATCCGGGCGGCCGCATGCGGCCTGACCGTCCTGGCCGATGCGTTTCGCGATCAGCTGGTTACTCGTGCGGACTCCGATGGCTTGGGGCAGGCCGAGGACGAACATCCGGCGATCGATCTCACCCCGAGGGAATTGCAGGTGCTGGGACTGCTTGCCGAGGGCGCCTCGAACAAGTCCATCGCCCGGTCTCTCGCGATCACGCCGCATACCGCCAAATTCCACGTCGCCTCGATCGTCGCCAAACTCGATGCGACAGGCCGCACCGATGCCGTGGCCAAGGCCATGCGCATGGGTCTCATCATGATTTGACGGTAATTGCGACGGCTATGCCGACAGCAAATCACGCTTTGAGGCCGCGCGCGCTTTGGCGGGAGGCGGCGTCAACGCCGCGGCCGCCGCCGCGTCCGGCGGCGGAACGCTGCAACGCCCATTCGGCGGCGCTCAGCCGTGATCGAATGTCAGCCGTCAACTTTGACACGGCGGGCGACGCGGAAGCCGTGCGGCTTGTCGCCCGGCGCGTGAGCCGCCGAAGGCGGCGGACAGCCGCGGGCCGGCTGGTCCTCAAGCCACTCCCAGCCCCCCGTCTTAGATCTCCAGGGGTCTCGATCATCGCAGTTATCGTCGGCATTGACGGGTCCGTTTGCGTGTCCGGCAGGCTGGGACAACGGCATGACAATGCGATAGGGCTCGCCGGTTATTTCGGAAAGCCACTTCGCATACGCATAGGCATCATGCTCGCTGAGGCCGGTAACCCGCGCCGACGGATCGCCGCCGCCGGCAGGACCGTAGGGCGGACAAACGTGATCGCGGACGCAGGCGTTCCACTGCTTCACATTTATCTCAGATTGGCTGACGGCAAGGCTTTCTCCTTGCTCCGATGATGAAGCGTGCCGCGCCACGGACATCAACGGACAGCCCTCGCAATCGGCAAAAGGCCCCGAGGGTTTGCGATCGCCGGACGAACCGCCGGGTCCGCGACCGTGGGGAATGATCGAGAGCGGCTGCGCCTCGGTCCGCCCGCCCGCCTCCGCATTCCCAGGTTCCTTGAGCTCGGCGAGACGATGGGCCGCGGCGCGAGCGCCATCAGATTTGTTATCCGGGAGCGGACGTCGCGGGCGACCGGTCTGGATATCGGCCACTGCTGGGGCTGCGTTGCGGTCACCCGCATCCGCAATCGCGTCCGTATACTCCGGAGTGGCCGGCGTCTGATCCGCATGCTTGGGTTCGCGATCTTCCGAAGGGGCATCTGGCGTTTCGCCGGACACAGTCGGCGCCTCGTTCGGGGGCTGAGCCGAGACGCCTTTCGCGGGACCGGGATTGGGCTTGTCGTCCACCTTGGGCGGCAGCACTGGCGTCGAACCGTCCGGCGCCGTCCCGACCGCCGGCTTGGGCGGCAATGCCTTGTCCGGCTCCTGATTGGCTCCGGCTTGCGCGCCGACGGGATTGTCAGCCGCGGTTGCGCTTCCGGTGTGGTCCTGCTGCGCCGGGTCTCCGGACGCGGACGGCGGCATCGGCGGCGTCTCACTGGTGGCGGCTGTCTCCGGCTGTCCTTTGCCCAATTCGACGATCGACCCCTCGCCTGAGAACGCAATCCACGATATGGCGGCGCTCGGCCCCAGCAAAAGCAGGACCAACAACGCTCCCAGCCTGCCCCACTGCCGCCGTTTCGTCTTCTGGCGCCCCACGCTGTAGGCCAGCCACTCATTATAGGCCTGGCGGCGGCCAGCGTCCTTCACGGCGTCATAGGCCATGTTCACCCGCTTGAACTGGCGCTCCGCCTCTTCATCGCCGGGATTGCGGTCCGGATGATAATTCTTCGCCAACTCGCGAAAGGCCTGTTTGACCTCTTCGTCGTTGGCCTCCCGGCTGATGCCGAGGATCTCGTAGCAATTTTCAGCAGTAATAGTCATCGGCCGCCAACCAGCGTTTCATGGGGTGCATGAATCAAGCGGAAGACGGAATGCGAGCCGCATCGCATTCTTCGCGCTTTGATCTTCCTTATAGCAAAGACTCGGTACGCTGGTGGAGTCGAAGGGTTTGCGTAACTGCTTTTTATCGCAGAGCCGTATTAATCCGGCAAAATCTTGAGACAAATTCGGCAAAAAGATGTCTTCCAGGGACATAAACCGAAAGGCGCGGTCAAACTGCGGCCCGGTGGCAAAGCTGATCGCGGGGATGATACGGAAAAAGCCGTGCCCCTCTTGCGCGCGGTCCGCAGAGCCGGTTTGATGTCCTCTCTGGGCCGGGCGCCAAGCGTTGGCGATGACAGCGCAGCAAACGAAACTGCTCACCCGCCGGTCATGCTCATATGGCGGGCGACGGCGGGCTTGTTGTGGCGGCGGTCGATGACAAAGTCGTGGCCCTTCGGCTTGCGGCCGATCGCTTCGTCGATCGCGGCTTCGAGCGGCGCATTGGTCTCGCTCATGCGAAGCGGCGCGCGCAGATCGGCGGCGTCGTCCTGACCGAGACACATATAGAGCGTGCCGGTGCAGGTGATCCGTACCCGATTGCAGCTTTCGCAGAAATTGTGGGTCAGAGGCGTAATGAAACCGACGCGCCCGCCGGTCTCTTTCACCTGGACGTAGCGCGCCGGCCCGCCGGTCTTATAGGGGATGTCCTCCAGCGTCCAGCGGTCGAGCAACCGGGCGCGCACGATCGACAGCGGCAGATATTGGTCGGTGCGGTCGCCGTCGATGTCGCCGAGCGGCATGGTCTCGATCAGGGTCAGATCCATACCGCGATCATGCGCCCAGACCATCATGTCCTCGATCTCATCCTCGTTCATGCCTTTAAGCGCCACGGCATTGATCTTCACGGCAAGCCCGGCGCCCTGCGCGGCCTCGATTCCGGCGATGACCTGATCGAAATCGCCCCAGCGGGTGATCGCCTTGAAGCGGTCGGGCCGCAGCGTGTCGAGGGAAATGTTCACGCGCCGCACGCCGCAATCGTAAAGCTCACTCGCAAAGCGCGGCATCTGACTGCCATTGGTCGTCAGCGTCAGCTCGTCGAGCGTGCCGCTGTCGAGATGGCGGGAGAGCGAGCGGAACAGCGACATGATATTCTTGCGCACGAGCGGTTCACCGCCCGTCAGCCGCAGCTTGCGCACGCCCTTGGCGACAAAGACGGAGCACAGCCGGTCCAGCTCTTCGAGCGTCAGAAGATCCCGCTTCGGCAGGAAGGTCATGTTTTCCGCCATGCAATAGACGCAGCGGAAGTCGCAGCGGTCGGTGACCGAAACCCGCAAATAGGTGATGGTTCGGCCATAAGGGTCGATCATCGGCGCGGCGTGCCCGGCGTCAAAGCCGATCGAGGCGGTTTCACGGCTCCCTGACATGTTTTCCGGCATTTTTGGTGGGTCCCTTTGGACCTAGGGTCAGTTTCCGAACGGCGTTCAGCCTTAAAATGTAGCATCTGCGGCCGCGGATTCAAAGTGGTGGCGCCTCAACAAGTGGCCCGATCGGCGCGGGCGCACGGCGATGCTCGGAGCGTTCGCCGATTACGAACCGCCGACCGCCGCCCGCATCTTCTTCATCATGACGCTGATCGGCTCGATTCTTGGGCTGACGCTCGTCTCGCACGGACTCTGAGGACGCGCCCCGACCGCCCGATAAGGCCGCTCAAACGGACCCGAAATAGCGCTGCAGAAAGCGGTGATAGACGTCGGTGAGCAGCTCAAGGTCCGAAATGGAGGTATTCTCATCGACCTTGTGAATGGTCTTGTTGACGAGGCCGTATTCGACGACGGGGCAAAGGTCCTTGATGAAACGGGCGTCTGACGTGCCGCCATCGGTCGACAATTGGGCCGTGAGCCCGGTGACCTCGCGCGAGACGTCAAGCAGCATTTCAAGCCAGGGGCCGGGCTTGGTCAGGAACACGTCGGCATTGGACTCGAACGCAACATCATAGCTCAGTCCCGTTCCCGCCAATGTCGCCTCGATCAGCTCGCGCAGCCGCGCCGACAGCAATTCCGCGCTGTGCAAATCGTTGAAGCGGATGTTGAACTGCGCCGTCGCTTTGGCCGGAACGACATTCACGGCCGGGTTGCCGGTATCGACGCTGGTCACTTCGAGATTGGACGGGGCGAAATTTTCGCTGCCTGCGTCGAGCCGCTCATCGATGATCCGCTTCAGCGCGGCGATAAGCCCGGTCAGCGGATTTCGGGTCTGATGAGGATAGGCGACATGGCCCTGCACGCCGCGAACCATCAGCCGTCCGCTGAGGCTGCCGCGGCGGCCGATCTTGACCGCCTCGCCCATCCTCTCGGGATGGGTCGGCTCGCCGAGGATGCAGTGGTCCGGGCGCTCGCCGGCTTCGCGCATCCATTCGACGACCGCGCGCGTCCCGTTGAAGGCCGGGCCTTCCTCGTCGGCGGTAATGAGAAAGCTGATCGAACCCGCGGGGCGCCCGCGCTCTTCCAGATAGCGGAACGCCGCCGCCATCATCGCGGCGACGCCGCCCTTCATGTCGACCGCGCCCCGTCCGAAAATCGCGCCGTCCCGAATCTCGGCGCCGAAAGGCGGGGACGTCCAGGCGGCCTCATCGCCAGGCGGGACCACATCGACATGACCGGCAAAGCACAGATGTGGCGCGCCGTCACCGAGCCGCGCATAAAGATTGTCCACGGCAGGCAAGCCGCCGCTGCCGAAGGGCAGGCGCCGGCACGAGAATCCAGCCTGTGTGAGCTGCGTCTCCATGTAATCAAGCGCTCCAGCCTCATCCGGCGTGACGCTGGGACAGCGGATCAGCGCCGCGGCATGGGCGACTGGGTCGCGATGGTCGCTCATCGCCCTGCACTCTCGGCCGGCGAGGCGGACTGAACGAGCATGATCTTCTGCCAGATCTTGCTGCTCAGATTTGTCGTTAGTGCCTCGATATCGTTGACGGCGGAAATCACAGTTGAGTCCGGAAAATGTTGGGCGTAAAGCGCTGCGAGCTTGCTCGTCAACGACAGCATTTCCGAGCAATAGTCAAGATAGCGCAACAGCTGCTCGTTCGTCAGATCGCGTACCGGCGAAGACGGCGTTCGCGCCTTGCCCGCAACCGATGCCGGGTCTTTCGTCAGCTGATGCATGTCGATGACATGGGCGACCGCGCGCAGGCGATAAAGGCCGCTAAGCGCCTTGTCACGCTTGTAGCGGCGCTCAAGCCGGACAAAGAAAGCGATAAAGAGACCCGAAAGCACAAGAATATTGAACGAGGCTTCAAGCGCTTGGGTAAAATCCGCAAGGGTGACTGCGCCTTGGACTGAGGGGTGGTAATAATTGATGAGCAGGTAAAACCCGTAAAGGCCGCCGAGAATGGCAAGCACCGACAAGATCCTCAAGGCCCACTGCGGCTCTCGGAGCGAGGCCGCTTCACGCGCGGCCGGGCGCGCGAGATCGCAGAGGTGCGAGACGGTCTGGGTGAGCCCTCTGGTCGGGAAGCGCTCCGCCACCCGGCTTCGCAGCGCCACGAGCTGTTTGATGATCGCCCGGTCATCAAGCGTCTGATATTCGAGATTGACTGCCATTTGCGGTTAGTCGCGGCGGGCCGTTTCGTTCGAGCTGCTATGGTGAAGCTTAAATATCGATTGCGCCGAGAAGAAGTGCGTTGATGCGCCGGCTGTCGAATTGTGTTTCGGCCAATTCGCGGCTTGCTCTGGCCATCGCCGGAATCAGATCCGGGCGCAGCAGCAGCCGGGCCATCGCGCCGGCAAGCGCCGATGCGTCACCTGGCGGTACGATCATACCGTTTTCGCCCTCGCGAACGGCGACCCGGCAGCCGCGCGATGTGGATGTGATCACCGGACGGCCCATCGCGATCGCTTCCAGGAGCCCTTGCGGTATGGCATCGCCTATTGCGGGAAGCACAAAAACATGGGTCTTGGCGAGAAAGGGCCGCGGATCGGTGCTGGGGCCGAGATAGCGCACGACATTGCGGTAGCGCTTCAGCGCCGATAGCGGAAAGCTGCTCGGGCCGCGGATCTCGGGACCGGCAACCAGGCATTGATAATGACCGGGCTTGGCCTTCAGGTAGCGCGCCGCTTCGCAGAATTCAGCGATGCCGAGCCGCCGGTCGAGCGGGCCGGCGTAAAGGAACATGACGCCACGGTCGAGAGGCGGCAAAGGCGCGATCGGAAAACGCGCCAGATGGATGCCGCTGCCGTTCACGGGGAACCGGCGCAGCCGCTCCGGCAGGAGGCGATGAAGCTCGAGGAGCTTGTGGTTCTCCTCATTGAAGAAGACGCCGGTGTGGCTGAGCGAGAAGCCGAGGCGCAGAAGCACCTTTTGCAGTTGCCGCTGCGCTTTCGACGCATGGTCCGGCGTTTCTTCAAAGCCGCGCCCAAGCTCGCCGATCATCGCGACGATGTGAGGAACGCCTGCCATGCGTCCTGCAAGCCCGGCGAGCATGGCACCTTTCGGCGAATAGCCTGCGACAATGTCCGGCCGAATCTTGCGGAACGTGCGGACGAGGCGGGCTAAGGCAAGCTGGTCGGCGAGGGGGGAAAAGCCCTGACGGAATGCGGCGAGCGGCTCAACCTCGGCGCCCAGGCGCGCAAGGGCATCAGACGCTGCAGCATCGCCAAGCTCCGGCGCGAAACAGCAGGTGTGATGGCCGCGCCAGCCGATTTCATGGATCAGCGGTCCGAGAGTAACCGCAAGCGATGCGCGCGAGGGTCCGACAAGCGCAACTCTCCTCTGCACAATTCGCGGAATGACAGCCGGCGGCCGGTTCGCCGACTGTGGCCGGACACGTCGCGCATGATTGCCGTCGCGCTGCCATCCCGGCTCGCCGCGCATGATCCCCTCCTTCGCAGCCGCGATCGACCTGCCGGGTCACTCCCGGCCATTGCGGCGCCGGTTATGCGCCGAAAAGGGTTAACAAAACGCGGCTGGCGTTCCCCGGAGAACCATAGGCCAAATTGGCATTAAAGTGGAACGCTTTCGTCGTCCTCCGCGTGGCGAAAGCCCATGCGGCAGCGCGCCTCGACCAGTGTTTCGGAATGGATCGCGCGGGAATGGGCGTCCCGCCGCCGTTATTCACCGTATCCGTAATTCTTTCGCGTCGCGTAGAAAGATCTTGATCCTCATATGATGCGCTGGTAAACAACCTTAGGTTGCATCTACGGATGCAGCCGGTTGCCTGTCGAAAGACGGGCTAGCGGGGTAACTATCCTGAAGAGATGCTGGAAACGGCATCTCTTCTTTTCGGTGTCTTCGGCAAAAAAAAATGCCCCGGCGCGGGGTTGGCCGGGGCACTCCAAAGAGGGCGTTCACAGAATTTCCGCGAACGGGACTATGGTCCTTGAGCCTCATGGCAGATTTGTGACAAACGTCACCGCCGGCGATAAAGATTCCCGCTCACTTCAATTTTTTTACAAACTTATCAACAAGATGTTGGTTCACGTGCAGCGATCCGCAAACACTCCGAGCACCATTTCTGGGGCTGTCTCAAGATATATTGCGCAACCTATTGTAATTTAGCCAATGTTTGCCGGAGCCGAAGCGACCGTCCAAATAAAAGCGCCTGAGCGGCGTCGATTTTTTTTGGGTCTGCTATCGGTTTTCCATAACAAGAAACACCGCAAGCCGCCTCGGCCCGTGAGCGCCGCGGACGAGCGTTTGTTCAATGTCTGCTGTTGCAGACGGGCCACTGACGAAGTTCACGGTGCGCGGCAAGCGCCCTTGTCCATAGATGGTACGCAGCGCGTCCCAAGCGTCCTCATAGGGTCCGGCGAGATTGTCCGCGAGCAGGATCACGAAATGCGTCTCCGGAAGGAAATTCAACGTCGAGGGGTTTTCAGGGCCGGATGTGAGGATCAGCGTTCCGGATTCCGCCGCGCCGGCGGCCGCACGGCTTAGCGAGGCCGCATCGGTCTCCTGGGCGGGGCCGGTTTCCCGCTGGATCAGCGTGCCGTCCCAGTTGAGCGCCGCAATGACGGGATCGCTGCCATGGCGAAGACGCGCCGGCAGGTTGAACTCGGCGAGCTGATCGGCGAGGGCGCGCGGCAATTCGGCCAGCGTATCAACGGTGCGGACGACGGCGCCTTGTGCCGTGAGCATCGTCGCAAACCGCTCGATCAGCTCGGCCTTCGGTCTGCGTGCCCTGGCGGGGATCAACCCGTGAGGGCTCCGTTCGAGCCGCGCGCGCACTTGGCCGCGGCGTCCTGGCTCGTCGCCCCTGGCATTGAGCGCCTTGCGGATGGCGCCGATGATGCCGGCACGATCGCTGCCATTGTTGCTCATTGCCCGATCTCCGCTTCGCGTCTGCGTTTCTTGAGTTCGGCGCGCCAAAGATTATGAAAAGTCCGTCCCGCAGGCGCGGGCAGATCTCGATGACGCAGCCAGCTCCCGGCAAGCGGCAACCAGCGAAAAGCGCCGCGCGCTTTGCCCCATTCACCGAGCAGGCCGATCATCGGCCCGGTGGCAAAGCGGTAAAACTTCGGCCGCGCCGCCGCAAATGCCCAGGCGCGCACGGCCATGCGCTGCAGCCAAGGGCTGTCCCCGAGCTCAAATTCGCGCTCGCGCCAATGACGCATCATTTTCGGCAGCGGGATTTTCATCGGACAGACTTCCTCGCAGCGCCCGCAGAAGGAAGACGCATTCGGCAGATGCCCGGCTTCGTCGACGCCGATCAGCTGGGGCGTGAGCACCGCACCCATTGGTCCCGGATAGACCCAGCCATAAGCATGGCCTCCGACCGCGCCATAAACCGGACAATGGTTCATGCAAGCGCCGCAGCGAATGCAGCGCAGCATGTCCTGGAAGTCCGACCCCAGCATTTCGGAGCGGCCATTGTCGAGCAGGACGACGTGATAGGCTTCGGGGCCGTCCAGGTCTCCGGGACGGCGAGGCCCGGTCGAGAAGGTCGTATAGATCGAGATCTCCTGGCCGGTCGCCGAACGGGCGAGCACGCGAAGGATGGCGCTGACATCGGAGAGGGTCGGCACGATCTTCTCGATGGTCGTCAGCACGATATGAACGCGCGGCAGAAGCTGCGTCAGGTCGCCATTGCCTTCATTGGTGACGATGACGGACGTGCCGGTTTCAGCGATCAGGAAGTTCGCTCCGGTAATGCCGACATCGGCGTTCAGAAATTTCTCCCGCAGGATGCCGCGGGCTTCCGAGACCAGCTCGGTCGGCTCGACGAGCGACCGGTTCTCCGGCAAATGCTTGTGCACGCGGCGGAAGTCGGCTTCGATCTGCTCACGGTTGAGATGGAAGACCGGGGCAATGATGTGGCTCGGCGTATCGTGGCGGATCTGGACGATATATTCGCCAAGATCGGTCTCGGCGACTTCGAGGCCGGCGGCTTCGAGCGCGGGATTGAGTCCGACCTCCTCGGCGACCATCGACTTGCCCTTGGTGACGAGCTTTGCCCCCGCCTCTTTGCAAATGCCGACGATGATGCGCCGCGCATCGTCTGCGGTCGCGGCCCAATGGACGTGGCCGCCCGCCGCCGTCACCCGCTCCTCATAGGCTTCGAGATAGAGATCCAGATGCTCGAGCGTATGGTTCTTGATGTCCTTCGCCTGCTCGCAGAGCGCGTCGAATTCGGGCAGCAGGCTGCGGGCAGCAAGCCGCCGGCCGATAAAGCCGGTCTGCGCCCGGCCAAGCGCGCGCTGGAGCTGGGCATCGTCGAGGGCGTGGGCGGCGTTCCGCTTGAAATTATGCGATGTCGGTTGCAAGGCGTGGGTCCCAATCGAGCCAGCGTTTGGGTCTAGGGTGTTTGCTGGGGTGTGATGCAGAGTAAGCAGATTTTGCGCGGCGAGGCAAAGGGTTGGCGGAGGGTGCTGGGCGGCTTAGGATTTGGAGGAGACCCGGTGGCTTATGGCGAAATCGGCCGATTTGGGTCATCCGATATAGAGCGGCGGGCCAGTGCTATCGACCCCAAGCGGAACTTCATAGCGAACCGTCCCTATTGCGCCAGGGTGGTTCGGACCGCCGCATTCGGGCAAGCCCCGCATGCGGCTCATTCTCAAGGACTCGACAGAGCCCGCCCGCTTCACTGCAAAAGTGCCGGACCCACCCGACTATGCCGCCACGGCCGGCCCGGATGAGCTGCGAGTTATTCGCCGTGCGGCTGCGACGGGAGATGCGCCTCGAAGGTAAGGCTCGTCGGCTCGGCACCATCCCAGTTAGCGGCAAGCGCCAATCGGGCGAGCGCCGCAAGAGACTTCGAGCCGGTTTTTTTCATAATCGACGCACGATGATTTTCGACCGTGCGTTGGCTGACGCCGAGGTCCGCGGCAATATTCTTACTGGGATGGCCTGCAAGGACCAGTTCCATGATCTCGCGCTGCCGCGGGGTGAGGCTCGAGATGCGGTTCGCGGCGGCCTCCCGCCAAATGAACAGCTTGTTCAAATCCTGCGATTGTTCGAGAGCGCGCGCGACACTCTCGCGCAGTTTCCTGCGGCCGACTGGCTTCTCGATGAAGTCCGAAGCGCCAGCCTTCATGGCTCGAACCGCCATCGGCACGTCGCTGTGGCCGGTAATCATGATAGCCGGCAGCCGATGGCCTGCGTCACGGAGCCACTGCAGCAACTCGAAGCCATTCATCCCTGGTAGGTAGGCATCAATCAAGAGGCATGCTCCACGCCCCGGCCGATAGGCTTCGAGGAATGTTTCGCAGGCCGAATAATCCTCGACAATAAGCCCATCTTCCTCAAGCACACTGCGAATCCCCTCGCGTACGTGGTCGTCATCGTCGACGACGAAGATGACAGGCGGCCCTGCACAGCCGGCCGCGTCGTCAGAAGGAGGAGCGCGCGAATCTGGCGCGGGCCGCAACGTTGAAAGGAAACGTTGGATGACCTGTGTCAGTACCTTCACCTGCACGGGTTTGTTGAGTTTCTCACAGTTTCGCAGAGCGACCTCGCGCAAGGTGCCGCTCGATATATCACCGGTCAGAATGATGGCAGGAAGCTGCCGATGAAGCTTTTGCCGCAGCGTCGCAATGAATGCGAGCCCGTCCATGCCGTTCGGCAGATTGTAGTCCGCAAGGATGAGGTCTGGCCGGACCACCCCACGTGCTACCAGGTCCAGCGCCACGATGCCATCAGGCGCCGATGTCGTTCGATGGCCCTCCGCGCTGATGACGAGTTCGAGGTATTCGCGCAGTTCGGGATCGTCCTCGACGATCAGGATCGCGCCGGTGCGGGGAACACCCGCAGCCCTCCGGTCATCCATGCCTTGCCGAGGATGTTCAAGCCGCGGTGGCATTCCGGCCTCGACGGGCGTGACTTCGATGGCGAAGACGGAGCCCTTGCCGGCGTTCGAGCGGACACTCACCCGGTGGCCCAACATATTCGCCAAGCGCCGCACGATGGAGAGACCAAGGCCAAGGCCGCGGCTTCGTTCGCGCGCGGCATTCTCGAGCTGATAATATTCGTCGAAGATCGCTTCGAGTTGGTCGTGAGGGATGCCCTGTCCTGTGTCCCAAATCTCGATGCTCAGCATTCCTTCACGCCGACGGCATCCGAGCAGCACCTTGCCGCGCTTGGAGTATTTGAAGGCGTTCGAGAGCAGATTGCGGATCATCTGCTTGAGCAAACGCGGATCACTGCGTATCCAACGCCCGCAGGAGACCACGCGCAAGTCGAGCCCCTGTGCTTGCGCTTGATCGGCGAACTCATCCCGCAGCCGGTCAAGCAGTTCGTTGATCGGGAAACCGACGACTTCCGCGCGGACGGCACCGGCCTCGATTTGATTGATGTCAAGCAACGTGTTCAGCATGTCCGACATGGCGGTCACCGTCTGGTCCAGCCGTGCGACAAGTCGCCGAGCTTTCTCCCCTTCGACGCACTTCGCCAACAGCTCATGAAGCAGCGTGAGCGTCTGGAGTGGCTGGCGCAGGTCATGGCTTGCGGCGGCGAGAAAGCGCGATTTCGCGAGATTGGCCATTTCCGCTTCCTGCTTGGCTGCCTCCAGCCCCTTCGCGCTCTGCTTCTTCCGCTCGGTGATATCGGTAAAGGTGATCACAACGCCCTCGACGCGGCCGCCATGGGTGCGATAGGGCAAGATCCGGCGGATGAACCAAACGCCGTTATGCCCTTCGATCTCTCGCTCGATCGGCGTGAAGGTTTTCAGCACCGATCGGGCTTCGGCCGGAAGATCATCATCCGGAGCGAACGGATGGAGGTCAGCGAGCGGCCGACCGACATCGCCGGGAATGATATGGAAGAAAACTCGGTTGCCGGCGTGAAGAAGCGAATCTTAAGATTGATATCAAGGAAAAGCGTCGCGACATCCGTACTATACAGGACATTTTGCAGGTCATCTGAGGTCGTACGCTGCCGCTCTAGCGTTTCCTGGAGCTGGCTGTTGACAGCGGTGAGCTCCTCGTTGAGCGACTGCAATTCCTCCTTGGACGTCAGCAGCTCCTCGTTCGTGGATTGAAATTCTTCATTGACCGAGAATGCTTCTTCGTTGATCGCCTTCTGCTCTTGGCTCGATATCTCGAGGCTGCGGACAGCGTCCAGCAGCTCCGCTCTTGTAACTTCGAGTTCCCGCTCGAGTTCGGCGACGCGCGGAATGTCGGCTGCTGCGATGGGGCCTTCGCACTTCTCCTCGCGCTTCGGCTCATCGACGAAACAAATCAGCAGCAGGTCCTCGCCCTCGCTCCGGACCGGCTGCGCGTCGATGCTGAACAAAACCGCGCGGCCATCGTGGCTCGTCCGGCCGCCGGCGACGACGATGCGCGCGTTGTCCTGACCGGCTTGCTTGATTGCCGATCTGAGCTTGGTCCGCACGCCCTGACGCGCCATGACAAGGATGTTGTTAGAGGGATGGCCCGGCGCCACGCGCAGGTAGCGGTCGGTCGGTCCTACGGAATAGAGGCACTCATGCGCGCCGTTGATCAGGACCGCTGCCGGCGCATAGCTCTCCATCACCAGCCGCCGGCAGAGCTCGGCGAGAGCCGTTTGGCGCGCGGCCGCTTGACTTGGTGTGGGCCAAGCGGGCAGGCGCGCACTTTCGCCGAAGCTCGGCGAAAAACCTAATTCTCCCGCCTGGTTGCCACCAATTCGCCGATAGAGCCGTTCCGACTTGGAGATCAGCTGGAAGCGGCCGTCGCTATTCCCGGCGGTCTCCGCACTGCCAAGGAGGAGAATACCGCCCTCGCGCAGCGCGAAATGGAAAAGCGAGATGACTTTCTCCTGTGCCTCAGGGCGCAGATAGATCAGAAGATTCCGGCACGAAACCAGATCGAGACGCGAGAATGGCGGATCGGCCAGCAGATCCTGCACTGTGAAGACCACCGCCGTGCGCAGCTCGGGCACGACCCTGTAGCCGTGATCCTCCGTCGTGAAGAAACGGCCGAGCCGTGCCGGCGACACGTCCGCCTTGATGGTTTCGGGATATAGGCCCTCCCTGGCGCTCGCCACAGCGTCCGGGTCAACATCGGAGGCAAACACCTGCAGCTTGACATCGCGCTTCGCGGCGGCGATCTGCTCAAGGAAGAGCATGGCAAGGGAATAGGTTTCCTCGCCCGTGCTGCAGCCGGCAGTCCAGATGCGGAGAGGGGTATCGTGCGTCTGCCGGCGGACCAGGCCGGGAACGATGTTCTCCGCCAAAAAATCGAATACCTTCGCATCGCGGAAGAAGCCGGTGACATTGATGAGCAGATCCTTGGCAAGCAGATCGAGCTCACCGCTGTCGCTCCGCAGAATTTCGAGATATTGGCCGATGTCTTCGGACGCGGTCCCCGCCATCGCCACGCGCCGCTCGATGCGGCGCTGCAACGTCCCCTGCTTGTAAAGCGTGAAATCATGGGCGGTCTTGGTGCGCAGCAGATCAATAATCTCGGATACCGACCCGGCTTGGGCAGGGGTGAGGCTCGGGCGCCGGTCGTAATTGAGGAGCGCGTCAGCAATCTTGGCCGCCGGAAGCACAAGGTCGACGGCGCCCGTCAAAATCGCGCTCCGCGGCATCCCGTCATGATCAGCCTCTTCGGGGTCCTGCGCGATCACGAGCCCTCCGCTTTCCTTTATGGCCTTCAGCCCAAGGCTACCATCGGCTCCTGTCCCCGAGAGGACCACGCAGACGGCGTTCTCGCCGTACTCCGCGGCCAACGAGTGCAGCAAAAAGTCGAAAGGCAGCCGCGCACCGTGATGCGCTTGGGGCTCTGAGAGGCGGAGGGCGCCATTGGCGACAGAGAGATAGGTTCCGGGCGGAATGACGTAGAGGCGGTCGCGCTCGATCAGCATCCCATCCGTTGCTTGCCGAACCGGCATCGACGTCTCGTGGGCCAGCAGCTCCGCCACCATGCTTTGGCGGGTGGGATCGAGATGCTGGACCAAGATGAATGCGATGCCCGTACCGGGCGGCAGCGCACCCACGAGCTTCCTGCTGGCATCGAGCCCGCCCGCCGAGGCGCCAATTCCGACGACAGTCAAGGCCCGCGGACGCGTGCTGATCATCGTGGTTTGGTAAGGCACGCGCACTCGATCGCACTCCGGCCCGAGGCGGGGAATCGATTGGCATTCGACATTTGTTTTTTGATTGCTGCCTCCTAAAGAAGGCGATGACCCGCGGTCGTCGGTTTTTCCATCGCACCGATCCCGGTCAACGTCAGATACGCGTTGCGATCGCGTGCCCTCGACCGGGAGGTAAAATTCTGCACGTCAAAATACAGTGCAAATAGCGTGGAGCGGCAATCGCCACAATTCTGAGTAGTTTCCGAACCTTCATTTCACGAGCTGAAGTCAGCTATGAAGCAACCAATGTCCCTCTTGCATTTTAGCCGGCGCAACGGCTTCCCCCGCTCCGATTTGGCATCCGCCGTCGCCGATAGCTGGAGATCCCAATATGCAGCCCATGCGTAAGACATTGTCCAAGAACATGTCTCGAACGTCCGCCGAATTTTTAATCGAGCACCTGGCGATTGCAATTGATCAGCGTCCCAAAGTGATGCGGGCGCGCACGCAAGACGGCTGGAGCGCCTATTCGCCAGACGCTCTGAGCGCCGAGCATCGCATGCAAAGCTTGCCGACAATCCCCCCGGCGGCACCAAAGCAAATCAGCGGCCATCCGCTGTTCCAATCAACACTTCCAGGCACATCGGCGCACGCGAATTGGGCCAGAACTCGCATACATTCATGTCAGCTTTGCGTTAGAGAGTCACGTATAAAGCAAACAATCATGCTCGCAAACGGTTATTATTTAATTCAAATTCATTGTATCTTGTTTGGCTATGCTAGGAAACGGCAAATTAAAGATCTTTAAAATTTAACCATAGTTTGATGGGCAATGTAATGATTACTCTGGAATCGCTTTCGCCGGACGCACTGGCAGATCTTTACGGATTGCCGCTACGCTCGGCAGAGGTGGTAAATCGAGGCATCAACGTTACCTACAGGCTTTCAGCCGGTCCGGGACAGTTTTATCTCCGGCTTTACCGTCCCCAGGGCAGAACCCGTGAGCAGATCGACGGAGAGATCGCCGCGCTTTTGGCATTCCGGTCAGCCGACGAGGTGTGCGTTGCAAAGCCTCAGAAACTGTGTGCGGGTGGATATATTCTCAGCTGCCGACACCATGAAGAAACCCGCTTCGCCTGCCTTTTCGCCGCGGCGCGAGGGCGGCCGGCGGCTAACAATGCCGGGGACATGCGCCAGCTTGGCGTTGCGCTTGCGGTCATGCATCGCCAAAGCGCGTTCTTTGCTTGTGGGCGGTCGTTTCGGCCTGGCGAAGCGATTGATGATGCTGTGCGGCATCTCGCCCAGCCGGGTCTGAGATGTCGGCATATTTCCGGAAAGATCAGGCATATCGGCGCCGCGATCATTGCCAATTTAAATCGGCACGGGCCTTTGCCCCAAGGTTTCTGTCACGGAGACGCGTGGTGCGGCAATGTGCACTTCGCCGGCCCGAGAACCACCTTCTTCGATTTCGACGACTGCTTTGACGGTCCCCTTGTCGCCGACCTTGTCCCGCAGATCGCGTGGCTGTGGCACTCCAATCGACCGGAATTTCCTGCCTTGCTTAGGGTATTTCTGGATGCCTATGCTTCGGTATTGCCGCTGTCGGTTACGGATTTGGCGGTCATTCCTCCCTTGGTTCAACTCCATGAAATCTGCTCTATCGCATTGCTGGCGAAATATTGCTCGTTGGAACCGGTCACGTGGGCCGAGTGCCTGGAACGGTCGGCAAGGATGCTGGATGATTGGAGCCCGGGCGGCGCGGCAAGCGCTCATATTGCGCCGCTGGCGGGGGCCGCGCGGATGGCACGGACGCGGGTCGCGTGATCGGCCGGAGCCGGTGACGAACAGCATGAGGGATCGCACCGGTGACCCATGGGAATGCTCAGGTTTGTTTGCTCGAGTTTACGAACTCTAGCCCGCATATCTCACAGCCTCTGTTGCGATCGCAGCATTCATGACGAATGGAGGGTGTCCATTTGTCAGGTCATGCTTGTTCGCGCCGCGATCACAGCGGCTTTGTTCAGACTTAGCGATGTATCCTCTGCTGTTGGCGTTCCGGTTCAGGGGCCGCATCAGGCGGCGGTTTGGCATAATCGCTCGTGTGCCTGGGCGAAGATGGCTTTGAGCGGACAGGCGGAAGCGATGGCGACCTTGATGCGGCGGACACTGACGATCACCAAGGCGCCGAGCTTGAGCAATTTCAGCCGGATGGTACCGGCGGTGGCGGTGGCCAGCTCGGTTCCCTGTAAAGCCAGGCGGCGCAGCGCCGTGAGCAGCACATAGGCGAGCGAGGAGAACCACAGTCTGAGCTGGTTGGCGCGGAGCGTGGCGGCAGAGGTGCGATCGGCCATAAGGTCAAGCTGACACTCTTTGATCCGATTTTCCATTTCGCCGCGGGCACAGTAGATGGTCTGGTAAAGCTCTTGAGCTTGGGCCTCTTCTGTGGACAGCGAGGTAACGATAAAGCGCGGATTGGCGCCCTTTGGGAGATGTTCGGCTTTGGCCACGATGCGGCGGGGGCGCGACCATGTCTTGCGGGTCTGGCATTCGAACTCCTTGAAAATTCGCTCCGGCTTGCCGCTTTCCGCAGCTTTCTGCTCAGCCTCGGCCAGTTCCTGAGCGATCTCCGCTTCCAGCCGCGCATTGCGAGCCAAGCCGAAAATATAGCCAGCGCCGTTCGCCTCGCACCATGCCATCAAATCCTCGCGACAGAAGCCGAAATCCGCCCGCAGCCAGATCTCGACATCAGGCCAGCTCTGGCGGATCTGGGCGATAATGCTGGCGATTGCTTCTTTCGCTCCGGCTGCGGCATCGATACTGGCGGGCCGCAGCTTCGCCAGAAGCAGGTCACGGCCGCAGAACACATAAAGCTGCTGATTCCGGGCTGAACGCGCCCACCATTCCGAGATGGATCCGCCCATCATTCCGACGTGAAGCCGCCCACGATTCCGGGATGATCTCGCCCACCTATTCCGAGAAATCCTCGCCCACCATTCCGGGATAATTCCGCCCGGTTTGCAAGGGAGGCGCCGGAAGCCTCTGCTGGCACTCGTTTAGGGTCCGCTCCTTTGATCCGTTTAAGGAGAGAACCGATGCCAGCAGAGAGGATTACCATGCGCAAGCTGCGCGAGATTTTACGTTTGATATCCGTGGGGGACGTTCCGATCCGGGAGATTGCCCGGCGGACCGGCGCGGCGCCGTCGACGATACGGGCGACGATCGAGCGGATCGCCGTTGCAAATCTGAGCTGGCCGTTGCCGGAAGGGATCGGCGACGCCGAGCTTGAGGCTCTGCTTTACAAGAACGCTGGCAAGAAGCGGGGCCATCGCCGCTGCGTGGAACCCGACTGGGCCGTCCTGCACCGCGAACTCAAACGCAAGCATGTAACGCTGTCGATCCTGTGGGACGAATATATCGAGCAGTACCCGGACGGATTTCGCTATTCGCGTTTTTGCGAGCTCTATCGCTCCTGGGAAGGCAATCTTCCGGTGACGATGCGCCAGACACATCTGGGCGGCGAGAAGCTGTTCGTCGATTACGCCGGCGATACGGTGCCGGTGATCGTCAACCGGCTCACTGGCGAAACGCGGCCCGCGCAGATTTTCGTCGCGGTGATGGGCGCGTCAAACCTCACCTACGCCGAGGCAACCTGGAGCCAGAGCCTGCCGGACTGGATCGCCGCGCACACGCGCGCCTTCGAGATGATCGGCGGCGTGCCGAAGCTGCTGGTGCCGGACAACACCAAAGTGGCGGTCATCAAGGCGTGCCGCTATGACCCGCAAGTGAACCGCACCTATGCCGAGATGGCGGACCATTACGACATCGGCATCCTGCCGGCCAGGCCACGAAAGCCCCGCGATAAAGCAAAAGTTGAAGCTTGCGTTTTGATCGTTGAGCGCTACCTGCTGGGCCGCCTGCGTCACGAGCGAACGTTTATCGTGAGCGACAAGCGCTCACTCATGGCGCTTTTACAGCCTGGCGGAGCTGAACCAGGCCATCCAGACCATGCTTATCGATATCAACGAGCAGCGCCCCTTGCGCCGCCTTGGCGTCACGCGCCGCAAGCTGTTCGAAGATCTCGACCGGCCGGCGCTCAAGCCATTGCCGGCGGAGCCTTATGTCTATGCCGAGTGGCGTCTGCGCCGGGCCGGGCTCGACTATCATGTCGAGGTCGAAGACCATTACTACAGCGTGCCCTATCGCTTCGCCAATGAAGAACTGAGTATACGGATCACGGCCCGCACCGTAGAGGTGTTCCGCAAAGGCGAGCGCATCGCCGTGCATCAGCGCAACTCCGGCAACCACAAGCACACCACCGTCAACGAGCACATGCCGTCGAGCCACCGGCGCTTCGCCGACTGGACCATCGAGCGCCTCCGCCGCGAGGCTTCGGCCGTCGGCGTGTCCACAGCGATGCTCTGTCACCTGATCCTGAAAGCCGGCGTCATCCCGAGCAGGGCTTTCGCGCCTGCCAAGCGGGTTCGGCCCTTCCGGCCAACACCCGCGGGCGGAAGGGCCTGTGGAGACTTTGCGGGTTGAACTCCAAGGGAAAAACACATGCTCAATCATCCAACCCTCGACCGGCTCAACGAACTGGGCCTGTTCGGTATGGCCAGAGCCTTCGCCGAGATCATGGCGTCCGGCGAGGCGACGACCCTCACGATCGCTGAAGGCCTCGGTCTGCTGCTCGACCGGGAGACCAGCTACCGCCACGATAGGCGGCTGGCCTCGCGGCTAAAATACGCCAAATTGAGACACCAGGCCGCCGTCGAGGACGTCGACTACCGCATCCCCCGCGGCCTCGATCAGGCGCTGTTCCAGAAGCTCATCGCCGGCGACTGGATCGACACCCACGACAACGTCATTTTTAGCGGCGAAACGGGCCTGGGGAAGTCATGGTTGGCCTGCGCTCTCGGCCATAAGGCCTGCCGGGACGATCGCTCGGTGCTCTACCAGCGCGTCCCAAAACTCTTCGGCGAACTGGCGCTGGCGCGCGGCGATGGCCGTTACGCAAGGCTCATGAAGACGCTGACGCACGTCGGAGTCCTTATCCTTGATGATTGGGGCCTTCAACCCCTCGATGCCGCGGCTCGCCATGACCTCCTGGAGATCGTCGAGGAGCGTCACGGCCGCCGGTCGACCATCATCACCAGCCAGCCGCCCGTCGAACAGTGGCATGCCCTGATCGGCGATCCCACCTACGCCGACGCCATTCTCGACCGCCTCGTGCACAACGCACACCGGATCGACCTCGCCGGCGAGAGCATTCGCAAGACCCGTTCACGCGCCGCAAAGAAGGATTGACCGCCGCCAAAACCGACGGCAGATTTTAACCGCCAGCGAGGCTCCGTGCCCCCGGGCGAGATCATCTCGGAATCATGGGCGAGATGAAATCGGAATGGTGGGCGATTACAAATCGGAACAGGTGGGCGACTTCGTCGGAATCCGCACATAAAGCGGCAGATAGCAGTAGCATTTGTAGTAGCCATGGAAGAAACGTCCCTCCTGATGGCCGTGGAGCGGATCGTCGGTGGCGTCGAGATCGAGGATGAGGCGGCGGGGAGCCGCTTTCTGGCTCTGAATGAAGAGGTTGATGAACAGCGCCTTCATTGCCTCGCCATCCACGATGAATTTGTGATAGCGGTCTTCGGCACCCTCAGGAGCGTGCTCCAACCGGTTGAGCGTGGACTTGCCTGCAAGTACAGCACAATCAGAACGTCGCGCTTCAAGCTTGCCCGAAAGGAGGCCAAGCACGGGATCGTGGCGCAGCTCGTCGTGGTCGTTCAGATCCTCATAGCCGAGCGCAATGCCGTGCATGCGCTGCGCCAACAGCGTTTCCAAGCGATGTTCGATTTGGTCTTGATCCCGGCCATCGCTGAAACAGCTTGCCGCCTGGCGTGACAAGCCAATCCGCTGGTCAACTTGGCGGAGCAGCAATGCCCCTGCATTCGAGGTGATCGCGCCGCCATCGAATGCAGCTGTAACTTTGCGGTTGCCAAGGGCTTCAAACGCAAACTGTCCGGCGTTACAGTCTGTCAGCATCGGCTGGTACTCCAGAATCAGGATAAGTGTTTGTTGCAGAACGACTTTCCCTGATTCTTCCAGCCGATGCAGCCGCTGCCGTGAGATATGCGGGTTAGCGCCCCGCACGACCCTGAACGATCGAGTGGCCTTCGGCGCCTCCTCACCGAGCTGCCTGAAGCAGACTATGTAGCGCATGAAGTAGAGGAGCGATCCGTGTGGGACGAGCGATATGCGGGTGAAGACTTTTGGTTCGGGACGGCACCGGCAGCCTTTCTTAAAGCGCAGGCCCATTTCCTGACACCAGGGCAGACGGCGCTGGCTGTGGCCGATGGGGAAGGACGCAATTCCGTGTTTCTGGCTGAAAAAGGCCTCACGGTCGTTGCAATGGACGCCTCGCGGGTCGGCGTCGGCAAGGCACGGCGGCTCGCAGCCGAACGCGGCGTCTCGGTCGACTTCCGTGTCGCCGATATCTTGAGCTGGGATTGGACGCCTGACGCCTACGATGTCGTGCTTGCGGTGTTCATCCAGTTTCTCGCGCCGGACCACCGCTCGACGGTGTTCGCGGGAATGAAACGCACGCTGCGCTCAGGCGGTTGCTTGCTTCTTCACGGCTACCGGCCCGAGCAGGTCGATTACGGCACGGGTGGGCCGCCATATCGCGAGAACATGTACACCGTCGACTTCCTCCGCCAAGCCTTCGGCGACATGTCGATTGAAAGGCTCGCCGCCTATGATGCCGTCATCGAGGAAGGCACCGGCCATAGAGGCATGTCGGCCCTCATTGATCTGGTAGCGAAAAAGCCGTGAAGGACGGCATTGAGAGCTGCGCCCAGCGACCGGAATAATCCGCAAGCCGACGATCGCCGCGTCGTTGATCCACGTCTGAACAGGAGAGGCAGAGCCGGCGCGCTCTGCCTCGACCTCGAGGCGAAACTTGGGCCAAATGCAGAGCTCGGCCGAACGCTCCCATCGCAGCTTTTTCCGCGAACGGTTAAGCTGGCGATCCCATTGCGCGTGGGCGAGATCTGCCGAGCCGCGCTCATTTCATCACGGCTGCCGCGATGCGAGGCCATTCATCGACTTGAACCCTGGCAACGACTTTATAGGCCGCGCCATCCGGCTTGAAGATTGTCGCCTCGCCTTCTTTGACCTCGGACCATTCCTTGCCGAATGCGTCAACGATGTTGGGCTTATGCGTGACAATAACGACATTGGTGCCGGCCAGCGGCGACATGCTGACCAGCTTGCGGAAGGCAGCGACACGACGGTTGTTCTCATTCGGCGAGATCGACATTCCGCCTTCGGTAACGTCTGCGGTTTTTTCCACAGTGTCGAAGCCGGCTAGTTTTGCCGTCTGGTAAGCGCGGTTGAATTGGCTGGTGATGGCCATGCTCACAGGAATGCCAATGTCTTTGAAAGCTTTGCCAAGCGCCTTGGAGGCCTCTTCGCCCTGGGCAGTCAATTGACGCTGTTTGGCAGGGTCGAGAAGGTCGGTATCAACCTGATCGGCGTTGGTGGCGCCATGTCGGAGGACGATCACATACCCCCCACTGCGCAACATTTGCGCAAGCTCGACATCGCTTGGCTTCGGCTCGGCATAGGAAGGGGCTGCAAGCAAAAGGGCAGTAATGGTAGATAAAACCACCGCGCGAAAGTAACTCATGATGGCACTCTCCTTCGATAACGTTCCTTCATGGATGGCGCATCGATGACCCGAGCGCATAAGCATTGCTAAGACGTGGGGCAATTTATCGATGATCATTTACATGTCCCGCTGGGTTGCTGGCGGGCGCCGTAACGGGATTGATCATCGGGAAATTTCGAGCAGCTGTCGTCATCCGAACAGACGACAGCTGTCAACATTTGTCAGAGCCTCGCCAAGTCCGAACCTTAGGGCTTGGAATTGCATTAACCCCAACTTTTTGGAGAGCGCATTGCATGTTGCTCATCCAGTAAGGTCGGCTTGACCGCTGGTATATCCGCCGAGGGGTTGCCAGACTTCAAGGCCGTAATCACAAAGAAGAAGATCCGATATGCAGCGCCCCTTCGTCCTTGCCCCATCGCAATAATTGCGGCTACCATTTGTCAAGCCGCAAGGCTTGGTGCTAAATGCCGAATAACGGTGAAAAAAGCGCAATTGACAGGGAGGACTGACTATGCCCAAGAGCAATCCGGATGGCAGTACGACGCGCCGTCGCTTTTTGAAAGCCGGCGTCGGCGCGGTGGCGGGCGCCGCCATTGCCGCCCCCTATATCCGCAACGCCAAAGCCGCCGAGACCACGACCTGGAAGGTCCAGACCTCCTGGCCGGCCGGCGTCGGGCTCACCACGTTCAAGACCTGGTGCGGTACCATCAAGGAAAAGACTGGCGGCGAGCTTGAGTTCAAGCCTTTCGCGGCCAAGGAGGTCGTCGGCGACTTCGAGCTGATCGACGGCGTGCGGAATGGCGTGCTGGAAGCGATGAATTCGTTCACGCTCTACTGGGCGGGCAAGATGCCGTCCGCGGCGTTCCTTTCGTCCTACCTTATGGGCCTGCGCTATCCGCATGAATGGGATGTGTTTTTCTATAAGCAAGGGCGGCCTGCAGGCGGCGCGTGACGTATTCGCCAAGCAGGGCTTGTACTATGTCGGCCGTATCCATCATGGCCCCAATATCATCCACTCGAAGAAGCCGATCCGTTCGATCGACGACTTTAAAGATCTGAAGCTGCGCGTTCCCGGCGGCATGATCGCCGAAGGCTTTGCGGCAATCGGCGCCAAGACGACACTGCTGCCCGGCGGCGAAGTCTTTTCTGCTCTGGAAAAAGGCACGATCGATGCGGCCGACTACACCGGGCCAGCGGTCAACTGGGATCTCGGCTTCCAGCAAGTGACGAAATATATTTGGATGGGGCCACGCGGCCTGGAATCGATCTATCAGCCGGTCGACCTGATGGATTTCTGCGTCAATATGAACGTCTGGAACAAGCTTTCACCTAAGATGAAACAATGGGTGGAAGACGAGATTGAGATCTATTCACGCATTCACCATGCGGCGATCCAGAAAGCCGACATGGAAGCGTGGGGGAAATTCGAAAGCGCCGGAACGCAGATCAATCGTCTGCCGGTCGAGGACCTGGAAAAATTCCAGCGCGTCGCTGTGCCGATCTGGTTCAAATGGGCCAACAAAGACAAGGACGCCGCGCGCATCTTCAAGCTTCAGCTTGAGGTGATGGAATCCCCGAGCTTCGGCTATGTCGAGCCCGAGATGTACAAGGGGCAGAAGCTCGACCTCTAACATGCCATAGGAGTGCTTGCGCTCCGTCCAACCACATTGCCTGCCGAAGCCGCGACCACCACGGCGACTCCGGCAGGCACAGTCTCAATCTCCGCACCCGTTGTTTCACGAAGTTTCAATTTAACGTGACCGAAGCTTGCGCTTTGGCCGAATGCGGGTGCCAAAATCTGGCGGCATGGAGCGGCGCACTTCACTGCCATATGCGAAGGGAAATCCGAGGTTCCGATGCCAAGCCTTCACTTCGTGCTTCCGCACTGGCTCTATTGGGGAACGCTTGCAGTGTTTCCGCTGGTCGCCTGGGTGCTGGTCGCAAGGCAGCACCGACGCGGCGCGCCCAAGGGGCCATCCCTGTTTATCGCTTATCTGTTCTGGCTGTGCGCGGGGATGTTCGGGCTGCACCGCTTTTATCTGCGCAGCTTGTGGGGTTTTGTCTTTATCCCCATCCTTCTCGTCATTCTCCATTTCAACGGCCAGATCAGGGATGCTCGCGAGGATGTCTCGCGTACCCGGTCGGCATTCGAATCCGCTCAGATCGCATTCGATCGTGCCAAACCGATACCCGGCCTCGAGGTCACACCGGAAAAGAACGCGCGATTTGCCAAGGCTCAATCAGAAAGGGACACGGCAAAGGCGAATTTCGACACCATGCAGGCTGAGCTTAGCGAGCGCGAAAATATCGCCCAATGGCTGGCAATCGCACTTGCCGCACTGCTGCTCATCGATGCCGTGATGATCCCCTTTATTGTCCACGGGCTCAGAAAGCGGGAGGCGGTGGAAGCCGCATCCGCGCCTCCCGCAGCAGTTGAGGTGCCAGATATCCCGCCTATCGGCACCGCTGAAGACCCTACGCTCGGCATGCACACCCGCGTGACGGACGCGATTGAGTGGGTGACCGGGAAGGCCGGAGAGTTCGTCGCCTATTGGGCGGTGATCTCGGTCTTTGTCTATTACTACGAAGTCATCGCGCGCTATGTCTTTAATTCGCCCACCAACTGGGTGCATGAGAGCATGTTCCTCATGTACGGCATGCAGTACATGATGGCGGGTGCCTATGCCTACCGGGCAGATCAGCATGTGCGGGTGGACGTGTTCTATGCCCAATTCACGCCGCGCTGGAAGGCCATCGCCGACATCGTCACCTCGCTGTTCTTCTTTACCTTCGTCCTGACCATGCTGTGGACCGGCGCCAGGTTCGCGATGGACGCCATCAACAATTCGGAAGTCTCCTTCACCGAGTGGGGTGTGCAATATTGGCCGGTGAAACTGACGATACCCATCGGAGCCGGCCTCCTAGCTCTTCAGGGCCTGTCGAAGCTGATCAAAGACATCGTTTTCGTTGTCAATGGGAGGTCCTGACCCGTGGGGCTCGAAATCGATATCTTGTGGCTGACCATTCTTCTGTTCGGCTCGCTCGCCTTGCTGCTGGCTTTGGGACTGCCGATGGCGTTCTGCACCGGCAGCCTCGCCGTCATCTTCCTCTATGTGTTCGGCAACGGCGCCATCCTCAACATGATGCCGTCGCGCATCTTCCCATTCATGACCGACTATCAGCTCTCGGCCGTGCCATTGTTCATCTTCATGGCGGCGATGCTGGAAAAGGCCGGCATCATCGAGGAGCTGTTCGATGCCGTCTATAAATGGCTGGGCGGGGTCAAGGGCGGGCTGGCTGCGGCGGCGGTGCTGGCCTGCACGGCGCTCGCGGCGATGGTCGGGGTGGTCGGCGCCACCGAAGTGACCATGGGCATGATCGCGCTGCCCGCCATGCTCAAGCGCGGCTATGACCAGAAACTCGCCTGCGGCTCGCTGCTCGCCGGCGGCACGCTCGGCATTCTGATTCCGCCTTCGGTCATGGCCATTGTCTATGCCGTGGTCGCGCAGCAATCGCTTGGCGAGTTGCTTGTCGGCTCGATCTTTCCGGGCTTTCTGCTGTCGGGCCTCTATGTCGGCTACATTCTGATCCGATGCCAGATCAATCCAAAGCTGGGGCCGCCATTGCCGCCCGAAGAGCGCGTGGACTTTGGCCAAAAGCTGGGCCTGTTGCGCAACACGATCGCGCCCATCCTTTTGATCGTCCTGGTGCTCGGCGTGATCTTTCTCGGCATCGCCACCCCGGTCGAAGCCGCCGGCATCGGCACATTCGGCGCTTTGTTCGTCTCGGCGCTGCACCGGCGGTTGAACTGGCTCGCGATCCAGGAAGCGGCGATCGCCACGCTGAAGGCGACCGCGATGGTGATGTGGATCTTCTTCGGCGCAACGATGTTCGTCGGCTTCTTCATCATCAAGGGCGGCCAGGCCTTCGTGGCCGACTTCATCCTCGGCACAGGCCTGCCGCCCTATGGCGTGCTCTTGCTGATGATGGTCATTCTGTTCGCCCTCGGCATGTTCCTCGACTGGGTCGGCATTCTCCTGCTGACCGTGCCGATCTTTCTGCCGATCATGAAGAGTTTGACCTGGGCCGGCGTTTTCGGCCTGCCCGGCGTCAAACCGGAAGATGTGCCGCTGTGGTACGGCGTCATCTTCATGGTCAATATGCAGATGGCGTTCCTCAGTCCGCCATTCGGCTATTCGCTGTTCTATCTGAAGAGCGTGGCGCCGCCCGAGATCAGCATGGCCACGATTTTCCGCGCCGCGGTGAACTTCATGGTGCTGCAATGGACCGGTGTCGGGCTGTGCATCATATTTCCGCAGATTGTCGTCTGGCTACCAAGCGTGCTTTATGTGCATTGACGGCCAGATCGATCACCATGACCCGTTATGACGCGGGGCCCGGACAGCGACGCGATAACGACACCCGCACCACCGCGCGCGATGACGTTGCCGAACTCTTCCAGCACGAGCGCCGCGCCCTACAGATCGACTTTCAGGATCATCACCGGTGAGGCCTGCAAGGAGACCACCCACAAATCCGGCTAAGTCATTGAAATCATTGGTAGCGGAGCCCGGACTTGAACCGGGGACCTACGGATTATGATTCCGCCGCTCTAACCAGCTGAGCTACTCCGCCCTGATGCGCTTCATGGGTATAAGGAGCGCCACCCGTAGCGTCAAGTATAGGCACCCGCCTGTTCGCTACCTCGCTGCGCATCCTCGAATTCACTTCGCCATCAAGCCGAGTTCTTCAGCTTGCGGAAGCGGACCAGCGTAAACAGTCCCATCGGCCAGAGCGGTCTGCGCTCGATGAGCGACAGGTTCGGCCGGACCATGACGCGCTCCAACGGAAAAACCGGGTGCCAGCCAAGCCTGTCGGCGTAGGGCGCCATCTTGCGCTCGATCCAGCCGCGCGCACCATGGTCCTGGCTGAAATGGTTGACGACCATGACCTCGCCGCCGGGCGCGCAGACCCGCTCCAGCTCGGCCATCACCTTTTCAGGATCGGGGACCACCGTCATGACATACATGGCGACGATGGTGTTGAAGCTATCATCGGGAAAGTGGAGCTGGGCCGCATCCATCTCCAAAAGCCCTTCGATGTTGAGGAGCCCCGACCTGGCGACCCGGTCGCGGGCCTTGCCGAGCATTTCCGGCGACAGATCGATCCCGGTGATTTTCAGATACGGCGCGTAATGCGGAAGGGAGAGCCCGGTCCCGACGCCGACTTCGAGCACGGTGCCGCGCCGCTGATTGATGAGCTCGACCGTCTTTCGCCGGCCGGCGGAGGCGACAAGCCCAAATGTGCTGTCATAAATCGGCGCCCAGCGCTTATAGGCCTCGCGAACCGTTGTCAGGTCGAGGCTTTTTTGTTCAGCCGCCATCATCAATTCCGGCCGCTTGGCGCAGCCGCCTTTTCATCCCCAAAACTGTGCCTATGCTTATAGCACGCAATTTTCATAAAAAGCGCAGCGATGAGTTCGTTGGCGGGAGAGTGCCCAGAGTTTTGTGGGTCAGCCGCGATCGGCCGCTGCAATCCAGCCGCCGCCAAGGACGCGGGCGCGCGGAGCGTCGCTGTCGTAGAAAACACAGGCCTGACCGATGGCGACGCCATATTCGCCATCCGTCAAACACACCAATATCCGCCCGTCGCGCCAGAGAAGCGTTGCCGGCCGCAAGGGCTGCGACGAGCGGATCCGAGCCCAAATCGGCAAGCCTTCGCACGGGATATCATCAAGCCCGCCGCCGCCGAGCCAGTTCACGTCCCGGAGCGTAACCAGGCGCGTCAGCAGCGCCTCTCGCGGTCCGACGATCACCTGGCGGGCGACCGGATCGAGCTTGACGACGAAGAGCGGCGCGCCGGCTGCGATGCGGATGCCGCGCCGCTGGCCGATGGTGTAGTTGATGATCCCTTCGTGGCTACCGAGGACGCGCCCGTCGACATGAACGATCTCGCCCGGCTCGGCGGCGCCAGGGTGAAGCTTCTCGACCATTCCCGCATAGCGCCCGCTCGGCACAAAGCAGATGTCCTGACTGTCGGGCTTCTGCGCGACGGAAACGCCGAGTTCAGCGGCGGTCCGGCGCGTTTCATCCTTGCGCAGATCGCCGAGCGGAAAGCGCAGGAATGCGAGCTGCTCGCGCGTCGTGCCGAAAAGAAAATAGCTCTGGTCGCGCTCGGCGTCGGCCGCGCGGGTCAAGCGCCAGCCATCCGGCGCCAAATGGCTGGCGACGTAGTGGCCGGTTGCCATGACGTCCGCTGCAAGATCCCTGGCGGTTTCGAGCAGGTCCGCAAACTTGATCGACTGGTTGCAGGCAACACAGGGGATCGGCGTCTCGCCGGCAACATAGCTGTCCGCAAAGGGCTTCATCACCTTCCGGCGGAAGCGCTCCTCATAGTCGAGCACGAAATGAGGAATGCCGAGAGCGGCGGCGACGCGGCGCGCGTCGTGAATGTCCTGGCCGGCACAGCAGGCGCCCCTGCGCGCGATGGCCGCGCCATGGTCGTAGAGCTGCAGCGTGATGCCGATGACGTCATAGCCCTCGCGCTTCAAGAGCGCGGCGACGACCGAGGAGTCGACGCCACCTGACATTGCGACGACGACGCGCGTATCCTGCGGCAGGCGCGGCAGCATAAGGCTGTTCAGACCAAGGCGGGTCTGGTCATTGGCGGCCGTCGCGAAATTGCTGGGTTCGGTGTATGATTCATGGGCTTCAGCGGGAGGCCGTGTCGCAGACGGCGGTTGCCTCAGCGCGGAAAATAGAGATCAGCTCCGCCGGGCGCAAGGCGAAGACCTGTACCGGGCACAGCTGAATACGCCGCACGCATCGAATTGTGCTTGCGGCGAGCGCTCGAAACGGGCCTTACTGGCGCGCGATGCTCAATTGGAACTGTGCGGCCTTCTTCGACGCAATCTCGGCCGTCAGCTTGCGCAATTCGTCGGCCTGCAGGTTCATCAACTCCATCTGGCGCTTGAAATAGGCGGTCTGCACACCGACGATATCGGGAATGCTGCGCGCGCTCGCATAATCGCGGGCCAGCTCGACATTGCTGCGGAAGTTGGCCTGCGCAAACTCCATCAGCTTGAACGTGATGCGCGCCGCGTCATTCCGCGCGTCGTCCATCACACCGCTGAAGTCGATCGAGACGCTTTCAAACATGGCGACGACCTGTTCCTGCCTGGCTTCGTTCCGCGCCACGCTTTCCCGGACCGCGGCGCTAATCACTTCCGCAGCGGGATGGTCGACGACCGCAGGCTCGGTAGCCGCGGCCGGCGCGGGAACGAACGGCTCGGACGCCGGCGCCGCGAACGGGCGGTTGGCGACGGCTGGCGCCAGATCAGCGAATTCGCCGGTCTCGATGCTTGCGGTGTCGCCCTCGCCCGGCAGCTTCTGATTGGCGCCCGCCTTGGGGCGCGTCTCGTCTGTTTCCTGCCCCTGCGGGGGCGCCGGTTGTTCCTGCGCGGCCTCAATGGTCACGCCGAGCGCTTGCGTGCCCGAAACTGTCGCCGAGCTGGATGAAAGTGGGGTCCGGCGTGACGTGTCATTCGGATCGGACATGTCATTTCCTCCTTAGGCCGCCGTGTTCTGACGCGCATTACGCCAGATCAGCAACAGCCAATCTGGCATATGTCATCGCTGAAACGGGCCAATCGTAAAGGCTCAGTTGAGCGGCTGAGCCTTCTGTGCAGACGATGCGATGATGCGCGCCAGTTCCTGAGCCTGCTGAGCATAAGCTTCCATCTGCGTGCGAGCGAATTGCGTCTGAATTTCAAGCACTTCCTTGACATCGCGAGCCTGGGCCAGACGGGATGCAACCTCAAAGCTGGCCTTCGTGTTGGTCTCGGCAAAGCCGAGAACTTTCTCGTTCATTTCTTTGGCGCCAGTCGCCAAAACTGCAGTCGACTTGGCGACCATGTCTTGAGCCTGCCTGGTGGCTTCGACAAAACGGCCGTAAGCGTCCTTAACCTGCTCGACGGAACGGCTAGCGATTTCGCGGACAGACGAGGGAATCTCGAATTCGGGAGCATACTGCATTATTTGGACCTCTTTAATTTGTCGGAGTGGGGGAGGGGGCGGCTCCGAAGCGAAGCAACCGCCAATTTGTTATACAACGTTGGATGATTAAACAATTTCGTTGTGCAATGCAATATATTTTTGCAGTGCAATAAAACAAGGCCGGCGCTTGTCGAAATGTGCCATACTTTCGGCAATGGCCGCTGGTCCGGCAGGCCTCTCCGCATTAAGCATTCTGCAAGGAATTCGGTTGGCCCGCGCGGGTGCGGCTTGTATTTGCAGCCTGATCTTGTCTTGATGACGCGTTGCAACGAATTTGGCTAACGCCCGGTAAAAAGTCGATTTTAGCGTTATGGCGAGTGAAAACGGAGCGATGGCGTCCTTGTCGCTCGGTGATTTTTTGACTGCCGAAGAGCCGGTATGGGTCTGGGATGCCTTGGCGCGGCGGATCCTGTGGGCCAACCAGGCCGGCCGCGATTTTTGGGGCGCGGCATCGCTCGACGCTTTGCGCGCCAAGCAGTTTTCCGCGCGGGACAAATCCATTCAGCGTCTCAATTCGCTCGCATCGGAACCCGGACGGGGCCGGGAATCGGTGGAGACGCTGCGGCTGACTGCGGCATTAGGCCGCAGGCCGGTGAAATGCTACGTGCAAAGCCTCGAAGTTGCCGGCGGCCGTCCCGGCCTCATTGTCAAAGCCCTCGCATATGCGAATGGACGGGATCAGGAGGCGGCGGATGCCGATGCTGGCGCGCCCAGCCCATCTGAGGCGGAAGGCGCTGGCCTTGCCCATCCAAACCAGACGACCCTTGATGCCATCGCCGCCAGGCTGAAAAGCAGCGCGAAGCGCTCAAAGCGGCTAAAGACCGCCCGGAAAGCCCAAGCCCGAGGCAGACCTCCCCGCGCCGGTCGCAGCTCTCGGCGTCGATGCCGAAGAGCTGGCGCTCACCATCCGCGAATTTTGCCACGAGCTACGAAATCCGCTGACGGTGATTCTCGGCTTTGCGGAGAGGCTCAGGGACGGGGCATCGAGCGGCAAGAGCAAGTCCCAACTCGGCGGCTATGCCGGCAACATTCTGGAAAGCGCCGAGCTCGCCATGGCGATCCTCACCGATTTCTCGGCGCGAATCCTTTCTCCGGACGCCCAGCCCGCGCGGCCCGAGCCTGTCGAGATCCGAGGGACGGTCGAGAGCAGCCTGCGCATGATCGCACCGCTTGCGAAACAGGCGGGCATCAAAGTTTCGCGGAGTACGGACCGAAATCTTCCCGCGCTCTTCACCGGTGAGCGGGTCTTGAAGCAGATCCTCCTGAACCTGTTGATGAATGCGGTTCGCCATCAGAAGACCGGCGGGAAAATCAAGATTACCGCGCGCGGCCGCAAGGACGGCTCGGTCCGCCTTGCCGTCGCCGACAATGGCAAGGGCATGACCAAGAAGGAGATCAAGGCGGTCATGAAGGTGGCGCGCCGCAAGGCCACCCAGCCGCCTCAGCCAGGACGGTCGGGTCTGGGTCTGCCTCTCGTAATCAGGCTCGTCGAGGGCGCCGGCGGCCGGCTCGCCATCGACAGCGCGCGCGGCAAGGGTACGACGATCGAGATGATCTTTCCTCCGCTGGCGCCTCGAGCCGCGCCGGTTCACCGGCATGCACCGCTTCATAGGCTTCGCACCTGCCGACCCGCCTCATGTCCGATGATCGGCGACGGATCGATGACGCCAAGGGTGATCGGCCGATTGGCCATGGAGGAATAACAAATGTTCCGACTGGAATTTTTTGTGGCTTGATCGGCGGTGAATTCGTTTACACTCTGATGGCGCGACGGCGTCAGGGGACGTCAAGGCGCAACCATAAAAGCCCACCGCTCACGGATCATACCTTGCGGCAAACACGATTGACTGACATGCGTTACAAAATATTGCAATTTCATCGGGCGCAAATTGAGCCTGCTTGCCGCAGGCAGACAGACATTTACGAGGGCACACACTATATCGGGAGTCCGCTTTGGTCATCCATTCGGCCAGACGAGCGGTTCACGGGTTCGGCGTGACCCATGCTGGCAAAGCTCGGCAGGTACTTTCGGAAGATGCAAGATATCGAAGCTCAGTCCATCGAAACGGAGCTGAACCCGCCCTTCACCGTTCTCAAGCCGGAACACACCCCGACCCCGTTTATTTTTAACTCACCGCATAGCGGGCGCACCTATCCGAGCGTGTTTTTGAACGCGTCACGCCTGACGGCCGCTGCGCTGCGCAAGTCCGAGGACGCCTATGTCGATCTTCTGCTCGCCGGAGTGGTGAATATCGGCGCGACGCTGATGCACGCGCATTTCCCGCGCGCCTATCTCGATGTCAATCGCGAGCCATACGAACTCGATCCGGCGCTTTTCGCCGAAACCCTGCCCGATTACGCGAATACCCATTCCCTGCGCGTTGTCGGCGGGCTTGGAACCATCGCCCGCGTCGTCAACGAACAGGAGGAGATCTACCGCGCGCCGCTCGCGATCACCGCCGCGCTGGAGCGGATCAATCGCCTCTATAAGCCTTATCATGGTGCACTGTCTGGCATTCTGCACGGTGCGCGCGACCAGTTCGGCTATGCGGTGCTGATCGATTTTCATTCCATGCCGTCCTATCAGGGCGACCGGGCCAACGCGCAAAAGGTCGACTTCGTGCTCGGGGACCGCTTCGGCACGTCCTGTCAGCGTGAGATGGTCCGAGTGACGGAACGGTTTCTGACCGGGCTCGGCTATCGGGTTGCGCTCAACAAGCCTTATGCCGGCGGCTATATCACCGAGCGTTACGGCCTGCCGAGCGAAGGACTGCACACGCTTCAGATCGAGGTGAACCGCGCGCTCTATATGGATGAAGAGACGCTCGCTCTGCGCCGCGATTTCCGCAATCTCCGTGCAAATCTCACCAGCCTGGCGAGCACCGTCGTGCAGACGCTGCCGGCCTATCTGGCGCCCCGGCGGGCGGCGGCGGAATAAAACCGCGGATACGATTTGGGGTTCGCCTGCGCTCCACCTGGGCAAGAAAAAAGGGCCGTTCGAGGCTTCGAACGGCCCAAGTCTAGGGAGGAAACGCCCAAGGAGGGCTGCGGTCCGAATCGCGCAAACAATTCATCCCGCACCGCAAAAGATGACATTGCAGCGCACAAAAATCAATAGCTTCGAGAGAAACAGCGACAAAACGTCCGTTTCGTTGCTATTTGGCAACTATGTGCCTTCGGAATGTTATGGAAAGCTGCAATAAGAGCAGATTTTGGGCACACTTTGCCTAGTTCGTTACCACACCGAGATCGGCCTTGTCTCTGAAGAATGCCCGGCAACATCGACCATAACCAGTTTCTGGTCTTCGCCCACAGCTTGGCCGACGCCGCCGGGGCGGCGATCCTTCCGCATTTTCGCCAGCGCGGCAGCGTCACCAACAAATCCGACGACAGCTTCGACCCGGTCACCGAGGCGGACCGCGGTGCCGAAGCCGCCATGCGCGCAATGATCGAGCGCGTCTATCCCGACCATGGCATCCTTGGCGAGGAATTCGCGGCCAAGACTGCGGACGGCCCTTATCGCTGGCTGCTCGATCCGATCGACGGCACGAGAGCATTCATCATGGGGCTGCCGATCTGGGGAATCCTGATCGGCCTGACGCATGACGGCCGGCCCGAACTGGGCATGATGGACCAGCCTTATACGGGCGAGCGCTTTTGGGGCTCGCCGGCTGGCGCCTGGTTCCGCAATCGCCATGGCGAGCAGCGGATCGCCACGCGGCGCTGTCCGGCGCTCTCGCAGGCGATTCTCGCCACGACGACGCCGGATATGTTCAAGGGCGGCGACGCCGAGCGCTTCGGCAGCCTGTCGCGCGCCTGCCGCATGACCCGCTTCGGCGGCGATTGCTATCTCTACTGCCTGCTCGCCATGGGCTTCATCGACATCGTCGCCGAAGCCGGTCTGAAACCGTTCGACATCGCGCCGCTGGTGCCGATCATCGGAGCGGCCGGCGGCGTCGTGACCACCTGGGACGGCGGCGCCGCAGCGAATGGCGGGCAGATCCTCGCCGTCGGCAATCCGGCACTGCAGCAGGCGGCGATGGCCGCCCTTTGCGGCGATTGACAGCCCTGGCAAGCGAACCTTTAATAACTCTAAAGCAAAATCAAAAAAGCAAGACGATAGACTCCGCCCGCCGCTCACCGAAATCGCAGCGGGGGGTTACGGGGAGAGGACGCCTGCGATGAAGCTATTGCGGTTCGGTCCGGCCGGAGGCGAACGGCCGGGCCTGCTGGATGCGGATGGCCGGGTGCGCGACCTATCGGCTCATATCCCCGACATCAGCGGCGCAACCATCGGCCCGGACGGTCTTGCGAAAATCGCCGCGATCGATGCGTCAAAGCTGCCGGTCATCTATGGCGCACCCCGGCTCGGGCCTTGCGTTGCAGGCGTATCCAAATTCGTCGGCGTCGGTCTCAACTACTCCGACCATGCTGCCGAGACCGGCCAGCCGATCCCCACCGAGCCGATCCTGTTCCACAAGGCGACCTCCTCGATCATCGGCGCGAATGACGATGTGATGCTGCCAAAAGATTCGGTCAAGCTCGACTGGGAGGTCGAACTCGGCGTCGTCATCGGCACCGGAGCCCGCTACGTCGATGAAAGTTCAGCCCTCGACCATGTTGCGGGCTATTGCATCGTCAACGATGTCTCCGAGCGCGAATTTCAGCTCGAACGCCTCGGCCAATGGACCAAGGGAAAGGGCTGCGACACATTCGGCCCCATCGGCCCGTGGCTGGTAACGAAAGACGAGGTGCCGGACTCCTCCAGCCTCGGCATGTATTGCGATGTAAATGGAGAGCGCCGCCAGTCCGGGAGCACGGCGACGATGATCTTCAAAGTGCCGTTTCTTGTCAGCTATATCAGCCACTTCATGACGCTGTTTCCCGGCGACATCATAACGACCGGGACGCCGCCGGGCGTCGGCCTCGGCATGAAGCCGCCGCAATATCTGAAGGCCGGCGATGTCGTCCGGCTCGGCATCGACGGCCTTGGCCAGCAGCGGCAAAAAGTCATACCATTTCGGCTCTAACTCTTCCATATCGTAAAAGCTCGATATTCTTTGCGACTTTATTCGCTGAATAGGGCAAAACATTTCCCCTCGGGTCTGAGAATGGCGGAATTTGCGCTATTGACCTTCCGGGTTGTCATAAAAGCAGCGATCGATCCGGCAAAACCTATGGAAACGCCACGATTTGGAGACAGCCGTGACCCTTCAGACCACGCAGGCCGCCCCCGCCGAAGCGACGCTTCGTGATCTCGCCAACGCCATCCGCGCCCTTTCGATGGACGCCGTGGAGGCCGCAAATTCGGGGCATCCGGGAATGCCGATGGGTATGGCCGATGTGGCGACCGTGCTGTTCACGCGCTTCCTGAAATTCGATCCCGCCGCGCCGGACTGGCCGGACCGCGACCGCTTCGTGCTGTCGGCGGGGCACGGCTCGATGCTGCTCTATTCGCTGCTCTATCTCACCGGCTATCCGGAGATGACGCTGGACGAGCTGAAGCATTTCCGTCAGCTCGGTTCCATTACCGCCGGGCATCCGGAATATGGTCACGCGCCGGGTATCGAAACCACGACCGGCCCGCTCGGCCAGGGCATCGCGAACGCCGTCGGCATGGCGCTCGCCGAGCGGCTTTTGAACGCGCGTTTTGGCGACGCGCTGGTCGATCACTACACTTATGCGCTCGCAGGCGATGGCTGCCTGATGGAGGGCATCAGCCACGAGGCGATCGACCTCGCCGGTCATCTGCGGCTGTCGAAGCTGATCGTGCTGTTCGACGACAACAGCATCTCGATCGACGGCCCGACCTCGCTGTCGACCTCGATGGATCAGCTTGGCCGGTTCGCCGCCGCCGGCTGGGATGTCCGCCGGATTGACGGCAACAACGAGGTCGAGATCGCCGCCGCCATCGAAGCCGCGCGCAAGACCGACCGGCCGAGCCTCATCGCCTGCAAGACGATCATCGGCTACGGCGCCCCGACCAAGCAGGGCACCGCCGCAACTCACGGCTCGCCGCTCGGCGCCGACGAAATCGAAAAGGCCCGCGAGACGCTGGGTTGGCGCTATCCGCATTTCGAGGTGCCCGAGACAATCCTCAATGCCTGGCGCTCTTCGGCGGCGCGCGGCAAAGATGAGCGGCAGTCTTGGCTTGGCGCGCCTCCAGGACAATCCGCGCCGCGCCGATTTCGAGCGCATGATCTCGGGCGAAACCGGCGCTGCATTGAGCGAGGCGATTGCCCGCGTGAAGGCGAAATTTGCCGCTGACGCACCAAAGCTTGCGACGCGTCAATCCTCGCAAGCGGTGCTTGAGGAGCTGACGATGGCTCTCCCCAATCTGATCGGCGGCTCGGCCGACCTCACCGGCTCGAACGGCACCAAGACCAAGGCGATGAAGCCCGTCAAGCCAGGCGATTTTTCCGGCGGCTACATTCATTACGGCGTGCGCGAGCACGCCATGGCGGCGGCGATGAACGGCATCGCGCTGCATGGCGGCTTCATCCCCTATGGCGGCACCTTTCTGACCTTCTCGGACTATTCGCGGCCGGCGATCCGGCTCGGTGCGCTGATGGGCATTCGCGTCATTCATGTCATGACGCACGACTCGATCGGCCTTGGCGAGGACGGCCCGACGCACCAGCCGGTCGAACATTTCGCGGCGCTCAGGGCGATCCCCAATCTGCGCGTCTTCCGGCCGGCCGACGCGATGGAAACGGCGGAATGCTGGGCCGTCGCGCTCGCATCGGAGCGAACGCCGTCGGTCCTGTGTCTGACGCGCCAGGGATTGCCCGCGCTGCCGGCCCGCGCCGAGCTTGAGACGAATTTCAGCGCGAAAGGCGCCTATCTCGTGCATGAGCCGGCATCGCCGCGCAAGGTGACGCTCATCGGAACGGGCTCGGAGGTCCAGCTCGCTCTGGCGGCGGCCAAGAGCCTGGAGGCCGAAGGTATTGCCGCCGCGGTGGTGTCGATGCCCTGCTGGGAGCTGTTCCGCGCGCAGCCGGAGGATTACCGAAGAGCGGTTCTGGGCGAGGCTCCGCGCGTTGCGGTCGAGGCCGGCGTCCGCTTCGGCTGGGACGAGTGGATCGGCCCGGATGGCGGCTTCATCGGCATGTCCGGCTTCGGCGCGTCGGGCCCGGCCGAGGCGCTATACGAGCATTTCGGCATCACCGCCGGAGCTGTAGCGCGGGCTGCACGCTCGGCCGCGTCGAAATAACGAAGATACATCCGGAAGCCGCAGCATGGCGGCTCTCGGGATTTCGAGCCATGCGCGGATCGTCCGCCGGCTGAAGCCGCTCTGGTCTTAGGCGCTTAGCCCGGCGACGTGGTCCCTGAACAGCTCGGTTTCGGCAAGCCGCGAGCGCAGTCTGAGCCACTCCTCCTTAGGCAGATTGGAAAGCGGCGGATGAACGCGCCGCCATTCCGGATCGCCGCGCATCTCAGCCAGCAGCCATTTCACCGCCTGGATGAGCGGGAAATCCTGGATGATGGCGCGAATGTCGAAAGCCGACTTCAGCGCCTGCGCGCCGTCCGCTGCGCCGCGCGCCCGCCAGCCCCGCGAAACGATCGCGCCGGTCACATTGGTCGTTCCCGAAATGCAGCCGGCGAATTTTGTCTCCGGCGCTTTGGCGAGGATCGCTTCCGAGCCGGGGAAGACCGCAATCGACGGCACGGCTTCGACAAGCGCTTTCGCGTTCTGAAGATCGCCGCTCGAATCCTTGACGCCCGCAAGCGTATCGGGGAAGCGCTCGGCAAGCCGCGCGACCAATGCGACCGGATAGGGCACGGCCGACAATTGCGGAATGTGATAGAGGTAAAGGCCGAAATCCCCACCGCAGGCGCGCTCGATGATCCGCCCGACATAGTCCTCGACGGCCTCATCGCTGATTCCCTTATAATAGAATGGGGGCAGAAGCAGCGCACCGGCAAAGCCGAGCTCGCGGGCAGCTTTCGTCAGCGTCACCGCATCCTGCAAGGCCGCCGCGCCGGTGCCGACCATGAAACGGTCGAGCGCCAGTCCCGACGCGGCGACGGCGCGCATGGCGGCGAGCCGCTGCTCGACGGAGAAGGATGTCGCCTCGCCCGTCGTTCCGAGCAGGTTCACGCCGTCGCAGCCGCCATCGCCAAGCAGCCAGCGGCAATGGGCGACGAGATTTTGCTGGTCGATGTTCAAATCGGCTTTGAGCGGCGTCGCGGCAGCGGCAAATATTCCGGAAAGTTTGAGCATGGCCTCCTCGCTTATTATCCTCAAGTGATCAGCGGCGCCGGGGCTGTGGCAGCAAACCGGCGAACGGCCGCGCGGATACGACGTTCCTCTTGATCCTCGGCGGTGAAAAGCATAAGACATCAACCCACCGAGGGGCCATAGCTCAGTTGGGAGAGCGCGTGAATGGCATTCACGAGGTCGGCGGTTCGATCCCGCCTGGCTCCACCATTAAAATCAAGAACTTAGCCGCAAATGTCCGCCGCTGGGTTTGCTCCGGAAAGGCGGAGAGTTCTCTCGTGAAGAATGAGGGACTTCACGACCAGCATCTAAATCGGCCTCTCGTGAGCAAGGTCCGGTTCGCCGCATCGCGACAGAATTTTTGCGCGTGCGGCGTCACGCAGGCGCAGAGCGGCCTCGAACCCCGCGCCGCTGGGCATGAGCGGGGCTCCGATATGCACACGGATGCGGCTGCGGCGCGGGAACCACTGGTCGCCGCGGAGCGCTGAGCGCGTGCCCGTTATGGTCACCGGCACAATGGGGATTCCAGCTTCTGCGGCGACCAGAAAGGCACCCATGTGAAAGGACAGCAGTCCTGGCATGCGCGTGAGGGTGCCCTCCGGCATCGAAACGATGCGCTCGCCGGCCCGCGCGGCCTGGAGCTGCGCTTCGGTGTCTTCGATGCCGGCGCGCGGGTCGAAGCGGCGCGCAAACAGCGTCCCAATGCGCCGCAGGAAATAGCCTGCGACGAATTGATGGGCCAGCTCCTCCTTGGCGACGAAGCTCAACCCTCCCGGAATGGCCGCTGAGAGCACCACCGCGTCCAGATAGCTCGAATGGTTGGCCACCAGCATGACGCGTGTCGAGGGCACGGGGACCTCGGCTTCGATCGTGAGACGCGCGCCCGTCAATCGCAAGAACGCACGCGCACACCAATGTACGACGGCGTGACGCCAGTTCCGCCACGGGAGCACCAGCACCAGAAGCCAGACCAGCACCGCCAGGCAGCATAGCAGCGCCCACCACCATGCAGCGAAAACGAGATCGGCGATCGCGTCACCCCAGCGCCGCAGCCGGCGCACGAATCCGCTTAATGACAGGCGGGCAAGCTGCAGCCAGACGGAGCGCATGCCCGCGTCGATGGCGCCGCCTTCGTAAAGCTGGCGGGCCGTCGAGCGGCGCAGCTTCCCACTCGATGTCTTCGGCACAGAGCCCGGCCGCGCCAGCACGATCTCGTCAGGAGGCAGATCGAGCAGCGCGCTCGATGCTTCGGCGATTCTGCGCCGCAGGTCTTCAAGCGCCGCCGCATCGCTCAGCCGCGTCTCGGCCACCACCACCAGCCGCTCGGTACCGGCGCGCAGATCTTGGCTGGCGAACGCGGCGACACAGCCCTTGCGCACGCCCTCGACGTTGCCTACGAGCTCTTCGAGCTCCTGCGGGTAGATGTTGCGCCCGGCCCGAATGATCATGTCTTTAATTCGGCCGGTGAGGTAGAGGTCCCCTGCGGCGATGTAAGCCCGGTCGCCGCTTTCCAGCCAGTCACCGCAGAACAGCGCGCGGTTTTTCTCCTCATTGCGGAAGTAACCCTTGGTCGCCGAGGGTCCCTTGAACTGCAGCCGCCCCTCATGTCGATCGGGAAGCTCGCGATCCAGGTCATCGACGATACGCACCTGGTGGCCAGGAATAGGCCTGCCGCAGGCCACGAATTCGGCCATTGGCTGGCCATCGGGCTTGCCCGGCGTCGCGACCCCATGGCGCGTGAGCTGCTCGCGATCGACTCGGTCGACGATCGGCGCGCGCCCCGGCGGCGGGAACGCCAAGCCGACGGCGTTTTCCGCAAGCCCATAGACCGGCGCCATGGCTGTAGGCTTGAAGCCGTACGGGCCGAAGCGCTCGGTGAAGCGCCGGATGGTTGACGGGCTGATGGGTTCGGCGCCGTTGACGACCATGCGCAGCGAGGACAAGGTCGAGCCCCTCGATGTCCGCATCCGCATCCCGGATGGTCTTGAGGCAAAGCTCGAACGCGAAATTGGGCGCGGCAGAGAGCGTGGCACGGTGTGTGTTGATTGCTCGGAGCCAGCGGGCGGGATCGGCGAGAAAGGCCAGCGGCGGCATGATCACTGTCGGCACGCCGTAATAGAGACAAGCGAGCCAGGCGCCGATCAGGCCCATATCATGATAGAGTGGCAGCCAGCTCACGAACACGTCAGCGGAACTCGCATCGATCGTCTGGCCCATCGCCCGGATATTGGCCAAAAGGTTGGCATGGGACAGGACGACGCCTTTCGGATCGCCAGTGGAGCCAGACGTGTACTGAATAAGGGCGACGGTTTCCGGGTGCGCCGGGGCCGGATTTGCGATCGGCTCGGGCCCCGACAGGCTCGCCACCGTCTCGACTTGCTTCAGACTTTCGGCAAGGCCATAAAGCAGCTTGCCGACCGGCCGGATATCGTCATTGGTGATCAGAATGCTGGCCTCGGCATTGCGCACGATACCCGCCTGCCGGCGCATATGTTCCTCCACCCGCGCCCGGCGCGCTGGCGGATAGATCGGCACAGGCACGCCTCCTGCGAGAAGGACGCCGGAAAACGCGTGGAAAAACCCGGCTTCCGTCGGCAGCATGATGGCCACACGATCACCTGGGCTCAATCCGCGCTCGAGCAATCCTTGTGCGACCCGCCGGGCGGCGAGATCAAGCTCGGCATAGGTGATGGGCAGCGCAGCCTCTCCGCTCCGCCACAGGAGGATATGCGGACGCAAGGGGTGTTCACGCACATGCCAGTCGAGCGCTTCAATAAGCGTACCGGCCGACTTCCGGCGCCGCGGCGCTCGGCAAAGCCGGCAGCGGCGACTCCTCGATTTGGTGGTTCAAGTCTCTCCGAGGTCCGGCGGCCAGAACCGCGGCAAGCAGATCCGCGGGGGTGTTCATTTCGCCAATCAGCGCATCGGGGAGCTTGACCTTGAATATGCGATCGAGCCGAAGCACCAGCTCCGCACGGCCGAGACTGTCGAAGCCCAAATCCCGATCAAGATTGCTGTCGAGCGTGACCACCAGCGTGCGGCCGAGATGCGGACGAACCTCCAGAGCAAGGTCGTGGACGGCGCGAAGAACGCGCTGGGCCGTAACGGCTTCATCATCTTTGACAGGGTTTGACGGATCGACGCTTTCGGCCTTTGTCATGCGCGAAGCCTTCGTTGACGGAGAACACAGCGGAATCAGCTGGAATTATAGCTTAGCTTTCGCCTGACCGTTCTGCCTGCCGTGCACCACCTTTACGGCCATGTGCGCGCGGTTCGAGGCGAGCCATGGCCGGCGCGGCAGGCTGGGGCCGCTGGGCAAAACGCTAAGGCTTGTTCTCGGCCATCTTGCGGCGTGCCGCATGCTCTCGTTATCTGGACGTTGTCACCAAACTCGGGCTTCGTGACCTCGCTGAGCGGTTTATCGTCCGGCGCGACTTTGCGGCACGATGCATTCAGTATGATTTCGACGCCCGTTTCTTGGTGGGTTTAATGCACTGTGCTATCCCGCCAGATCAGAGCGCGGCAGCAGCGGAATGAGGTCGGCTAAAGAGAGCTCTGTGGACGATCGAGTCTGGTTCGTCCCCTCAGCCGGCCCAGCGTCGCCCGCTATAGCCCGCTCCTTGCTGATGGCCGTCTGGATTGCTTTACGAAAGAGTAACGGCTCGGCGATCGCAGGAATTTGCAGCGAATCATCGCCGGTACCTTGGGCGGATATCCCGCCAAAACCGAGCGCACGTCCAAGAATTCCTTGTTCCAGGCTGACTTCCTCGATCGCCCAGAGTTCAAGTTCATCGGTATACCGGGTAAAAAGCCCTCGCTTAATGATGAGTCGCTCGCTGGTCACACCGATTTCAGTGGTCCAGATCGGCACCATTATGCGTAGGAAGACCACGAAACCTAAGGCGCCGATCACGACCGGAAGCCAGAGGAGCTGGTATTGAGTGAATAAATAGCCAGCTCCAGCCATGAAGGCGAGGAGCGATATATAACCCTGCCCTCGATGAAACCAGTGAAAGTGGGCTTTGCGGATGAGAGTTTCATCCTGTCCGAGGCTTTGTTCTATATAGCCCATGCCCGACAATGACCTAAGACCGCAGTGATTGGATGATACTGGCCGACTTTAGGCACTTCAACGAATTGGGGGCCGGGATTCATAATCGATGGCTCAGCTGAATTTTCGACCAGCTGATTGCAAAAAACGATCGGCGGCGGAAGACGGCTTTCGCGCACAATCTTCCGCCGCCACAGGTCAAGCCTTACCAGCAGCCTTCGTAGCGCAGACAGCCATAGTAATTGCTGCCCCCAAAACCCCAATTCTCCGCGCATCTGCGGCGCCAATAGGAGCAGCGACCGCCGTAGCTGCGGTAGCCGTAATATGGGTAGGAATAGTAGGGCTCATAATAATAGTACGGTCCAAAATAGAAGGGGTAAATGGGGTAGTGCCGATAGTGGTGGTGGCGACGATAATAATATTTCACCGCCTGCACCATGCCGGTCCCAGCCGATTGTCGTCCGTACCGTTAATCAGAACCGACTTTCCGATAGCTTCAGCGTTTGCGCTGGAGGTGCCTTGAAGATTGCCAAGCATGAGCAGGCACATCAGAAAGACGGACAAGAAGGAAATCCCGCGGATCATAGCACAGCCTCTCGTTGCAGGATGATGGAAAGAGCCTTATCGCCTTTGACATCTACATTGGAAAATCTTGTCTATATTTGGAAAATTAGTCTTTGGCGGGGCGGCGCTCATTGAGAATTATCAACCGCTGCGACAATGGGCCTGGCGGAGGACATCATCGGCATCGTGCTGTGGGCTGTTTTTGCAGCGCTTAGGGAAGCGTTGCGGCTGGTACTTTCGAACCGACGAAGCGACGCAGATCATCAAAAAGCGCGAGGTCATTGACGATCCGCGGTACCTTGTTCTGACCCCCCAGCCTGCCACGATGCTTCATCCAGCGCGCAAAGGCGCCGGGTTGCATCGCCTCTACGCGCGGAGGCGCGAGCTGGCCGCCGCGGTGAGCCGCATAGTCCGCATTGGCATCCATCAAAGCAGCGTCCACCAGGGCCGCAAATGTCGTGATTTGGTCCTGGCGCGGCGGTGTCGGTGCGAATTCGATGAGGTACAGATGGGCATCGACGCCATCGCCGCGAGCGGCCAGAAGCGCGCCGACGCTGAAGTCGGCGACATCGGCGCCGATCGCACGGGCGGCCTCAGCGACCGCCGCCTCGATCTCTTCGCCTCGTACATGCTCGCCGAAGGCCGAAAGCAGGTAAGCCGTGCGGCCGGTGACGACCAGGCGCGGCGGGTGGCGCTCGACGAGACGCACCGTGTCGCCCAGCACATAAGCCCAAATACCGGCATTGCTGGAGAGAACCAGGGCATAGTCCTGACCGAGTTCCGCATTCGCAATCCAGTGCCGCGTCGGCGACTGCCGGTCGAGTTCATCCGCCGGCACGAACTCATAAAACAAACCGTTGTCGAGCAGCATCCGCAGCCCTGCGCCGGGATCGCGATCAGCGACGGCAACAAATCCCTCGCTTGCCGGATAGACTTCCCGCAGTTCGGCGTGGCTGCCTTCCAGGAGTTCGCTGAAGCGACGCCGGTAGGGGGCGAAAGAAACGCCGCCATGCACGACCAGTTCAAGGTTCGGATAAAACGCGGCGAGCCGAGGCGCGCACTCCGGCTTGAGATCCATCAGCGCGTTGAAGAAGTAGAGCATCCAGCTCGGCGTGCCGCTGATCGACCGGATGTCGGTAGCGAGCGAAGCCGAAGCCAGCACCGAGATTTTCTTCTCCCAATCCGGCTCGAGGGCGAGGCGCAGAGGCGGGAAGGCGCGCCGGCGCGCCCAGAAGGGTATTTCCCGAGCAATGATGCCGCTCAGGTCGCCCGCGAGCACGCCGCGGGCAAGGCGCTGCAGATCGGTGCTGCCGCCGAGGATGAAGTTCCTGCCGCCGAAAATGCGGCTGTCAGGGCGCGCCGTGATGTGATGAACGAGGGTGTCGAGTTCCGCCCGGCGATTGGCCTGGTTCATTTGCTTCGTCACCGGAATGTACTTCGAACGCCCCATCGACGTACCCGACGTTAAGGCGAAATACGGGATCATGCCCGGCCAGGTCACATCCCGTAGCACAGGGAATGCCGCGCTCCAGTACTCCGCCCAGAAATCCTCGTAGCGCCGCAACGGCACGCGCCTTTGGAAATCCGCCACGGATTTGAGCGAGTGAAAGCCATGATCGCGGCCGAACGCCGTCCCTTGCGCTTGGCGGACCAGCCTCAGCAGCTGCGCTTCTTGCGTGGCCACCGGATCCTCACGCGCCAGCGCCGCTTGCCGCTGTGTTGCGTAAAGACGAATGAGGGGAGTTACGTCGATCATCGGTCGTCTCGCGGCCGGAGCCAAGTTGTGTGGGGGAACTCGTGCAACACCGTTTCGCGCTGCAACGGCAGCCGGATCGCTTCCCCGCCACGCCAAAGCTCGAGCTGATCGAGCATGGTATCGCTTCCGAGCCAGCCATCCTGGCCACCGAGCAGGACGGCGTAGGTTTCATCCATGCCGGCAAGATCGGTCACGAAACGCGCGACCGATCCATAGACGACATTATGGCGGCGGGCAATGTGAGGGCCTGCCGTCTTCATCACCGTGTCGCTCGAACCTCCGGTTGGCAGATCGGCAAACACGAACCGCCTTCCGATGAGCGGGAGGCTTGCCAAGGGATGAGCGAGCACAAGACGATGGATGTCGCCCCAGTCTTGGTACCGATCGAGGTCTTTGCTTGTCTTCTTCAAGGCATGCTTCAGCGCAGCACATAGTTCCGTGCCGGCCGCCGCCAGATCCGAGCCGACGAGTGCGCGGCCGGTCCAGAGCACGGCGTGAAAGACGCGCTCCGTCTTGCTATAATAGCGGCGGCAGAGATGCGCCGTGAGCAGCTCAAAGGCCAAGGCACCGCGCGAGTTCTCCGAATAGGAGCCGTCCCAGTTCCGCAGGAGCGCCAAGACACGGGCGCGCGCAGACCTCATCCGATCCATTTTCGGCAGGGCCTCGATCAGCGCGACGAGATGATCGCGAACCGGGCGAGCGCCTGCCAGCGTCACATCACGTTGTACCTCACGCATCACCCTGGGCGAGACCGGCCGTGACGCCGCCAAGACCTCCGCGATGCGTTCGCGGCGATCGGCGGGCGAGAACAGAAAACCCAAAGGCACGGGCGTCTCGGCCGGCCGGTCGTTCGCCGAAACGAGAAAGCCGCATTCCGGATTGCGCTCAGGCGCGAAATCGGACGCTGTCGCAAAGCGCTGCCAATGCTGAATGTTGGCAGGCTCAACAATCGGATAGCCCTGCGGGACGCCCGGCCGGCAGGGAATTTTGACCGCAATCTGCTTGCCGATCCCGCCGGTCGCCTCGGCAACGATAAAGGTCTGGCCGGGGACGGCCAGACCTTCGACCGCAGCCTGGAACGCATCGAAGCTACGGGCGCGATTGATGCCGAGCATGGCTGAGAGCTCGTCCGACGGCTCGTGTCCGATCCATCGCAATGCATAGGTGCCATCAAGGTGAACGGCGTCGGAAATGATCGGACCGTAACGGCTCGTGCGGATCGTGACTGTCTGAGACCTGCCGCCGCGAACCTCGATGATCTCGGTTCGGGTTTTGAGGCCTTCGCCCGGCAAGGCGGACAGGTCGAACAGATCGCTCGAGGCCGCATGCGCCGCCGTCCCGCCCCAGGCGATCCACGGATTGCGGCCGACGGCAACGAACGGCAAACCGGGCAGCATCAGGCCGGTCACATGGAAGGACGGGCAGCGGTAGGCGGCAAGCATCCAGAGATTGGGCACGGTGATCGCCAGATGCGGGTCGCAGGCGAGCAAGGCGCCGCTTGTCATACTCGCCCGCGCCGCAACCGCCCAGGCGTTGCTGCCGCCTCTGATCGCCCCGAGCGGAGCGCGGAGAATAGCGTCCGACGAACGGCCAGCGAGATGGCCGGCGACTCCAAGCTGGTGCGTAAGGACCTGGTCCCAAAGGCGAGACCATTCGGGAGCACGATGCAGCTGCCAAAGCCTGAACCAAACCAGCCATGTGACGTCGGCCGACGCAGCGCGGCCGAGCGTGATGACGTCGGACGCCGTCCAAGGCTCAGGCTCCAGCGCCAGCATATCGAATTCTGGCGGTAGCTCGCGGAGTTGCGCCACAACATGGTTGACGCCATCGACGAAACCGTCGAGCCACTCCCGGGTGGCTTCCGGCAACATTGCCATGATGGCGGGCACGGCTTGCGACACGTTGAGTGAACGAAATAGATGGTCGGCTTCGATGGCGACGGGACCGAGCATTTCCGCCGTGCGGCCCTGGGCGATGCGGCGCATCATCTCCATCTGGCCAAGACGCAGATGTGCATGCGCGACCCCGAGAGCCACCGCGCAGTCCCGGTCTGTACTTGCCTCGATCCAGGGTACCTGGTGTTTGCTCCAGCGGATCGCGACGGGTCGCTGGACGGGGAGACCATCTATCGGCAGCGCCGCCAGCCGCTCAGCCAAACTCCATCGGCGGACGGGCCGGCCGAAGAGGATAGACCGGGCGAGGACGGCAAATGAGCGAACAGCACGCAATCGATCTCTAAGGCGATTTGCCATTGCGAGAACCATGCTAGTGTGGTGATCGAGAAATCCCTTCATTGTCTCAGCTTGCTCAGCAAGGGAATTTCTCGATCTCAAACGACACGAGAATCATAGAGTTGCTAGTGTCCCTTGAGATTCCGAATTCAACGACATGGATGCCCCGGTTCCAACCTCAATGCACGGTGGCGCCGGCACGCTGTTCGCTCCACTCACATTGCGGCGGGGATGCCTGAGCACTGCCCGTCACGAGCAGGCGGTGAGCGTCACCGGGTCGGCGTTCCGATCCGGCAGATAGCTGCCCATGGCGCGGCAGCGTCCAGCGATGCAGATCTGCCAGTCAGCGGTCGCGCCGGAGCGGCGCAGCGCCACATTCGGCATCGGCGGCAGACTGCGGCGTGTAGTGCCACCATTTGCCGTCGAAACGTGCATCGGGCGGCGGCTCCATGCCCGCGCCGGTCGACTGAATGCGGTCTTCCTCCAGGACGAGGCCGGCGGGCGTCAGCGCGCCAGTCTTCCTCCCAACGCGTCTTCTCGATCGAATGCGTCCAGGCCAGCGTGAGCGCAATGACGCCGAGACGGATAGTGGCGCCGGCGGCGAGCAGGCAGAGTTCCATCAGCGCATGATCCCGAAAAGTGGAAAGCCGGTTTTCGGATACAGATCATGCGCATATTCAACAACTCTATTCCGCCGGCTTGACCGCCAGCACAGCACGACGGGCGCTGCGGGCTTTCCAGAACTGATAAGCAAAGAACGCGCCGCAGGCCGCAAAGCCGGCGGGATCGGTCCAGGGATATTCGACGACCAGCAAAGCGGCGGACAGGAACGCGATGATGCGCTCCGGCCAGCTCACCGGCGCGAGGAAATAGCCGATCGGCGGTCACGCCCCACAAGGTCACCGCAATGACCGCCTTGAGGATCACGAAAGTCGCGGCGACGGCGAAGCCATAGGCAGCGACGCGCGGGCCGACCGGCTGCAGCATCAGCGCCGGCGCATAGACCGCCATGAACGGAGCGATCCAGCCCGGTAGCGCGATCTTCACCGCGGTCCAGCCGATCTTGAAGCCCGACTCCTTGGCGATGGATGCGGCGGCGAAGGCGGCGAGCGCCACCGGCGGCGTGAGGTCCGCCATGATGCCGAAATAGAACACGAACATATGCGAGACGATCAGCGGCACGCCGAGATGCAGGAGCGCCGGCGCCGCGATCGAGGAGGTGATGATGTAGTTCGGGATCGTCGGGATGCCCATGCCGAGGATCAGCGAGGTGAGCGCGGTCAGGCACAGCGAGGCGAAGATCGACGTCTCGCCGACCGAGACGATCACGCGGACGAAATTGGTCGCGGCGCCGGTCAGCGTCAGCGTGCCGATGATCGTGCCGACAAGGGCGCAGGCAACGCCCACGGGCAGCGCATGGCGGGCGCCGTCGGCAAGGCTGTTGAGCGCCACGCTCAAAGTCGCGCGGCCGCCCTTGACGAAGAGGGTGGCCGCCATCAGCGCCGCCACCATCGAGATCAGGAGCCAGATGCCGTATTCGAAAAACAGTGCCGCCGACAGGCCCAAGAGGACCCAGAATGCGACGCGCAGGGCGGGCAGCGGCAGCGCCGTGACGATCGGGTGGCTGAAGATCACCATCACCGTCAGCCCGAGGCCCACGGTGCCGGCGAAGAGCGGCGTGTAGCCGGCGAACAGCAGCACCACCAGCGCCGCCAGCGGCATCAGCAGGAACCAGCTCTTGCGCAGGGCGCCGATCGCGCTGGGGCACTGGTCCTTGGCCAGACCGACCAGGCCGCGCTTTCCCGCTTCCAGATGCACCGCCCAGAACGCCGAATAATAATAGAGCAGCGCCGGCACGATGGCCGCGATGCAGACGGTGGAATAGGGCACATTGATGGTCTCGGCCATGATGAAGGCGACGGCACCCATCACCGGCGGCATGATCTGCCCGCCCATGGAGGACGTCGCTTCCACAGCGCCGGCGAAATAGGCCGGATAGCCGAAGCGCTTCATCAGCGGAATTGTGAACTGCCCGACCGTGACGACATTGGCGATGCCGGAGCCGTTGATCGTGCCCATCAGGCCGGAGGAGATCACCGCCACCTTGGCCGGGCCGCCCCGCGCATGGCCGACCGTGCCCATGGCGACGTCGGTGAACAGGCCGATCATGCCGGCGCGCTCAAGGAACGAGCCGAACAGGATGAACAGAAAGATGTAGGTGGAGGACACGTAGATCGGGATGCCATAGATGCCCTCGGTACCGAGGAACATCTGGTCGACCACCTGGCCGAAATCATAGCCGCGGGTGTTGAGCGGACTCGGGAAATATTGGCCGAACAAGCCGTAGCTCAGGAAGATCGCGCAGATGATCGGCAGCACCGGTCCCATCATGCGGCGGCCGGCCTCGAACACCAGAGCCACGACGATGACGCCGACGACGATGTCGGGGGTGGTGGGCTCGCCGGCCCGCAGGATCAGGTCCTGATAGAACATCCAGTGGTAGAAGCCGAGGACGAAGCCGGTGATGCCCAGCACCCAATAGGCGACCTTGGAAGCAAAGCGCGCCGTCAGCAGCGACGCCACGCCGAAGACCATGATCATCAGGAAGCCGACATGCACCGAGCGCACGATTTCGCTCGGCAGCGGGCTGAAGGTCGCGGTGACGATCTGAAATGTCGAAAACGCCACCGCGATCCAGAACAACAGGTGGCCTTCGAAATCGTCGCCCCAGCCTTTTTCCAGCCGCGCCTCGGTTTTGGTCTGGCCCGGCAGCGGCCCGACAGGCGCAACGGCGGCGACATCAATGTCGGTCATGAACGCCCTCACCTTACTATGCTGCCCCCGCGCCGCCTCATCCTGGAAGGCCGCGGGGCAATGCTCGAAGGATAAAGGGCCTCATGCGTCCGAGATGCGCCCCATCGGGCGTCCCTCAGCATAAGGCCGGGATCCGCAGTACTGCAAGCGTTCAGCTTACATGACGCCCTTTTCCTTGTAGTACTTCTCCGCGCCGGGATGCAGCGGCACGGGCGGGTTCTTCGCCGCCTTGTCGAGGCTTATGGCCTTGGCGGCGGCGTGCGCGGCCTGCAGCGAGGACAGGTTGTCGAAGATGGTTTTGGTCATCTCGTAGACTTCCTGATCGGGAAGGTCGGCGCGGGTGACAAGATAATTCGGCACGATGGCCGCATCCACGTCCTTGTCATTGCCCTTATAGGTGCCGCCCGGAATCGGCGCCGACTGATAGGGCGTGCCGACTTTCGCCACCACCGATTTCGGAATCTCGACAATGACGCAATCGACCGAGGCGCAAAGATCCCGGATCGCCGACACGCCGAGACCGGCCGAGATCAGCGTCGCATCGAGCTGGCGGTTCTTCATCAGCTCGACGGATTCGTTGAACGGCAGATACTCGACCTTGCCGAGATCCTTGTAGGACATGCCGGCGCCGGCGAGGATGGCGCGCGCATTGAGCTCGGTGCCGGACTTCGGCGCGCCGACCGAAAGACGCTTGCCCTTGAGGTCGGCCAACGCCTTGACGCCGGAATCCTTCAGTGCGGCGATCTGGATATAGTTCGGATAGATGGCGGCGACGGTGCGCAGCTTGTCGAGCTTGCTCTTGAAGCCGACCTCGGCATTGCCGTTCCAGGCATCGGCGAGCGAGTCACCGAGGGTGAAGGCGATTTCCCCCTTGCCGGCCTGCAGCAAATTGAGGTTCTCAACCGATGCCTTGGTCGATTGCGACCGAAGGCTTCGAAGTCCTTGATGTGCTCGGCGTAGATTTTCGACAGCGCCACGCCCAGCGGATAATAGACGCCGCCGGTGCCGCCAGTCAGGATATTGATGAATTCCTCCGCGCGCGCAGAGAGCGGGGCCGCGACCATCGCGATCGCCACCGCGCAAACGCCAATCCGTCGAGTGAGCATCGTTTCCTCCTCCTTGTTCCTTCCGTGTGTGCCTTTGCAACCTGTTGCAAATACATAGCAATAAAAGTGCTAGAGGCAAATTTGTCCTTTAGGTACGCCAATCACGCGCGAGTCCGCGGATCGTCGCGCGATGCGATGCTATACCGCGACCCGCAGGCGCCTGTGAAAAATGAGTGTCGATCCGCGCCGAGCTTTGACTAGAAAATCATTTTTTTTCTCGAAGTGCCATCTGAGTCGCCCAAACGAAGGACGCGGGCCTGGCGGCGCCGTGCTAGGTGGAAGCGGCGGCCCTGCCGCGCGAAGTGTTGTCTCAGGGCCGATCGTTTGCTGACCGGCGCTGTTTGTTTGCCCGGTCCATGAATAGCTCGAATGTGAGATGGCCGAAGTCCATATGACCTAATCATTGGCGAATAGCGCATTCGCAAACAGCGGTGCTCCGCATGCAATATGCCTTTATGATTGCCGGTCTGGTCGGATTCCTCTTAAGCGCGCGCTGCAGCGCCAAGACACTGATCCTCATTTCCGCTAATCACATTCCTGACCTCAACACTGATTGCTTATGCGTCCGGACATTCCGTTGGCGATTCGATCGACGCGGCGATTGCGCTGATATGCACGCAGCAGACATCCTATTACGTCAGCCGCATGCGGCGATGTCGAAATTGCGCAGGGGATGGCCTTGCCAAATCGGGAGAATTTCGCCGAGCTCGAACGCCTACTAGGGATTTACGTTGGCGACCTCGGTGCAGTGCAGCCGGGATCGCCGGAAGAATCCATGCACATGGAACTCGGAACCTTGCCTGATCCAGGCCGGTTCGAAACCAAGCGCGGCGCCGGCCAACAGCCGGTCCGCAAGCAATCCAGGGCTGCCTGATGTACGCCTTGATCGGCGGTCACCATGGGGGCGATTAGTCCCTGCCAACCGATCCAGGTCGCGAGCCCAACTGCCACGTGCCTCGCTGAGAGCTGCGTTTGATTACCGGCCCTCTCGCCCGCATACGTAACATGGCCGGGTTCGGATCACTTCGCGCGCATTGAAACACTTTGTTTCTCAAAGGTGGCGTGTGTCACCCATTCGGTTGATGCGCGGGCGCTATGGCATTTGCACCTTAGCGCAGGTCCTTGCGCCCACAACAGCGCGGAGAATTCCGGGAAGCGCGCAACTGAGCGGGCTTCCATTTTTGCTCGGACCGACAAATCGGCGCGGGGTTTCGATGCAGGAGGCGAGGAGAACGCGCAGGCAAGCAAGACCACGTTGATTATCAGGAAATCTCATTCTGACAATAAGAACAATTCGTTTCCATAGATGACCCAGGATTCGGCATTTCTTGCAGAGTCTGACGCGACGTCCTCATCGCCATCCTCCTTCAAATGAAATGCCGAACGGCCGAGTTAATGCCCGGCTGACATGGAAATGGGAGTCAAACACAGATGGGTACCGAGAGTTTGACGCGCATGAAGGGCGAAGCTCGCGAATTGGCCGTGGAACGCGCCTTTACGAGTCGCGTTCGGGAGCAATCTATTGCCGACGGGGCATAGCAACTCGGTATAAAGCAACCATGTAATATAAATTAGATTTCGTAAATATAGCACGCCGATGCTGTGATAATGGTTCTGGATTCGACCATGGATTGAACTTGCAAATTCTGTCTCGGTTATCTGGCATCTTATGCGTGCACGGTTTTGGGCCGGAACCCATTTTTGATTGCAGCTTCTTACCCAAATTGATCGGAGCAATGATATGTCCGCAGGTGACTCCATTTCTTCGCTGATTGCCGACATCTATGGCGCGGCGCTCGATGCGTCGCGGTGGGCTGAAGTCCTCGGCAATGCAGCAAATTATATCGGCGGCTCGGCAGCCGGCATTTGGATGAGAAATCCCAATCTTGCGTCGGCCCACCAATACCATTTCGGCGGCGATGATGAATTCAGAGAGCCGATATTTGCGCGCTATCAGGAGAGCGTGCGGAGAGTGCCGCGTCATTGCTCCGCCGTTGCCGACGTTGCGGTTGCTGACGCCCATGTCGCGGAGCCTATCGAATATCTCGAAACGCGGCTTGGCCAGCGGCCGAACAAATGCATCTCGCGCTTTGCCGTTTACCGCCATCGCCGCAGCGATGCTTGGGATGAGACCGCATTGGGGCGCATGCGGCATGTCGGCCGACACCTGCGCCGCGCCGTGATGATCAGCAAACTGATCGGCATTCGGCGCGCGGCCGCGGCCGCGATGGCGGACACGCTGGATGGTCTGAGTGCCGGGGTCATTTTCGTCGACGCGAATGGCGAGACGGTTCATGCCAATGCGCGCGGTCGGGCCATGCTCGCCGAAGGCCGGCTTCTGCGTTCAGTGAGGGGCAAGCTGATCGCCAAAGGCTTCGACGCGCTCTCCGCCGTCGGAGAGCTGGTCACGGCGGGGTCCGGCTGCCGGTCTAGGCTCTGCGTCGCGGAAGGAGGGGTGGCTCCAGGCGCGGCGGGCGGCGAGACCTATGTCGCCCAAGTGTTTCCGGTTGCCGCCGACGCCAGGCGGCGCACCGACTGCAATCCGGCGGTTGCGGGCATCGTCTTGCGCGAGGCGCATTTGAATACGCCGGATGCGGTCGCCCGGATCGCGCGTCACTACCGATTGGCGCCCAGGGAATGCGAAGTTCTTGAAGCCATTGCCGAGGGCAGCGGGCTCGCCGAAACCGCCGAGCGGCTGGCCATCGCGCCGAGCACCATGAAGACCTATCTGCGCCGGCTGTTCGAGAAGACCGGCACCAGCCGGCAGATCGATCTCGTTAAGCTCTGTGCCGCCTTTCACAGCCCGTTTTCAGGATAAAACTCATGCGCGACGATGAAGCCATCGCCCGTCTCGCCGGCGATATTTACGATGCCGCGCTCGATCCGTCCTTACGGCAGGCGGCGCTTGAAAAAATAGCCGCCTTTGTTGGCGGCGTGGCTGGATGGGTGATCAGGCGGGACCGCGTGCAGGGAACTGGCGAGGCCCTCTATGATTTCGGCTGTCAGCCACGCTACCACCGCCTCTATTTCGAGACATATATCAGGTTCGATCCGGTCAGCCCTGCGATCCTGTCCTCCAACCCCGGCGAGGTGATCAGCAATTCAAGCATCATGCCGCGTCGCGATTTCGTGAAGACACGCTTCTATGAAGAGTGGATGGCGCCGCAAGGCTGGCTGGAGAATATCTTCGTCACGCTGGACAGTTCGCCCACGCAGGTCGCCGCTCTCGCCATTGCCCGGGGCAAGCAGGCCGGTTGGGCTGACGACGGTGTGCACCAACGCGTGCGCCGGATCGTGCCGCATCTGCGCAACGCCTCTCTCATCGTCAAGGCCGTCCGTCTGCGGACGGGACAGATGACAGCGCTTGCCGATGCGCTCGATGGCATCAGCGCCGGGGTGTTTCTCGTCGATGCGGAAGGCCGCATCGTCCATGCGAATGCAAGCGGCAGCGCCATGCTGGCGGGAGGCATTCTGCCCGGCGTTATAATAGAAAGCCAAACCATCCCGGAGCGCAGCGCGAGCCGGACCGTGCTCGCAGCTCTTGCTCAGGCGCATCGAAGCGGCGCACCAGTTGCCAGCAGGAGCATCGCCTTACCGGTAAAATCTCCAGATGGCGAGCGCTATGTCGCGCACTGTCTTCCGCTCACCTCCGGGCGGCGCCGTGAGGCCGTTGGCACCTACCGGGCTGTCGCAGCGGTGTTTGTGCAGAAGGCGGAACTCGGTGGCGCCGCCGTGGCCGAGGTGATTGGCCGCCGTTACCAGCTGACGCCGACGGAGCTGCGCGTCTTGTTGACCATCGTAGACACGGGCGGCGTGCCGGACACGGCCGGCGTTTTGGGTATCGCTGAAACCACTGTGAAGACGCATCTGCGCCGGCTGTTTGCCAAGACCGGCGCCAGCCGCCAACTCGAGCTGGCCAGGCTCGTGGCAGGCTTCTCCGGCATCGCTTCGCGCTGATCGAGGGCAATCGACCGCCGCGACCAGCTCCCGCAAAGCCGCGGGCTCGGATCACACTAAATCACCGTTCCCGATCTACTATAGACCGCTGAACCAGTTGTAGCCGCCGTCCTCCCAATAGCCGCCGGGATAGACGTTCGTCACCTCCATCGCGGTAATCCATTTGGGCTGCTTGAAGCCGAGCTTGAGCGGCGTCTTCAGCCGCATCGGGAAGCCGTAAATATCGCCGATCGGCGCGCCGTCATATTGGGTGGCGAGGATCGTCTGCGGATGTAGCGCGGTCGGCATGTCGATGCTGGAGGAATAGCCGTCCGGGGCGCATTTAAAGCCGACATATTTGGCGGTCGTGTCGGCGCCGATCCGCTCCAGGAAGAGCTTCAGCGGTACGCCCGACCATTTGCCGATATAGTCCCAGCCCTCGACGCAGACATGGCGGGTGATCTGCGTCTCATGCGGCAGCGCGTAAAGCGCATCCTTGGTCCAGGCGCGCTTGTCCTTGACGAGGCCGGCAAGCTCCAGCCGCCAACTCGCGCCATCAACCGGCTTGACCTGCTCCTTGGTATAGAAGGCGTTGAAGCGCGGCGGATGGGCAACGTCGGCGTCCGAATAGGTGGGGGCAAGCACCGACGGATTGAACAGCCAGGCCTGCACCCGGTCGTTCCAGCGGGACATGGCTCGCAGAACGGCTTGCAAATTCTGGTCGTTGCTGATGTCGCAGCCGCTGAGCAGAGTCAGCGCGCCGAGGCTCAGCGTGCCGCGCAGAAAGCCGCGCCGCTCGATGCGCTTAATGAGCGAGCGGTGCTCGATGAGCGAACTCTGATCGACGCCGCCTTGCGGGCGATGAATGGAGAGGGCGCGTCTGATGGTCATCTCACTCTCCGGGGGCGGGCGTTGCCGCCGCAACCTTACGCGGCACCCAGACATTGCCGGTGATCATGGCTTTGAGCGTTTTCGGCACCAGCAGGGCAAGCGTTACATGCACGGCGAGAAACAGCACGATGCCTGACATGCCGATGAAATGGGCAAGCCGCGCGCCCTGGAAGTCGTAGAACAGGGCGGTCAGCCATTGGAACTGCACCGGCTTCCAGATCGCGAGGCCCGAGGTGAAGGATAAGAGCGTGGCGAGCACGACGCCGACATAGCTCACCCGCTGCACGGTATTGTAGACGGAGAGATCGTCATGGCTGAGGCGGAAGGTGAGCGCCTCGGTGAGGTCGTGCCAGAAGCCGCTCAGGGAAATCGGAAACCATTTGTGCTGAATACGGCCGGTGGTGAAACCATAGATCAACGCTGCGGTGCCGTTGAGGAAGAACACCCACATGGCGGCGAAATGCCAGAGCAGCGCGTTGCTGAAGCCGACATCCTTGTTGAGCTTGTAGGTGATCTCGGGGTCGCCGCCGAGCGTCGCCCAATGCGGGAAGGTCAGCCAGCTGAAGATCGGGACGTTATTATAGATGCCCCAGCCGCTGCCGATCATGATCAGAATCGCAGCGGCGTTGAGCCAATGCATGATCCGCACCAGGGGCGGATGAACCCGAACCTCAGTCCCCGCATCGTTGGACATTTGAGCCGCTCCGCAATAGCCCGTCTAGCGGTGTGCATGGACGCCGCCAGGCGATCAGGCAAGCGCGCTGCTGACCATCATTTTGCAGTATTCTTCCTCAACTCTTTTCGCAACGCAACTTCCTTTAACAACACAATTTCGTTAGAGAAAATAAATTGAATTGCAACTTTCTGTGAGTGCGAAAGAAACCTTTTCAACAGTGCCAACATTTCATGCGAATAACGATTCCGGCGAGCTAACCACGGAGGTTGCCAATGACGCCCGGCGAGGCTGCGTCAGGTTTTTGCGGGATCGCGATCATGGCCAAGGCGTCGCGCCCAGGTCTGACCAAGACCAGGCTCGTCCCGCCGCTCACGCCGGAGGACGCCGCGGCTTGCAACACGGCATTTCTCCAGGACGTCGCTGACAATTTGCTGCGGGCCGAGGCGGAGGCTAGCCTTGCCGGCTATGTCGCCTATGGACCGGCCGGCTCCGGCGGCTTCTTCCGCGCGCATTTGCCGGCACAAATCGGCCTTCTTGAAATCTGGTATCCTGATTTCGGCCTTTGCCTGGCGAAGGCGCTGGAGGCGCAATTCGCGCGCGGGCACGGCGCTGCCTGCGTCCTCAATTCGGACAGCCCGACCTTGCCGTCCGCTTTTCTGACCGAGGCGGTCCGCGCGCTCCAGGCGCCGGGCGACCGTATCGTGCTGGGTCCGTCATCCGACGGCGGATATTATATTTTGGGGTGCAAACGCGTCCATTCGAGGCTATTCGAGGACATCGCCTGGAGCACGGATGCAGTGGCGCGTCAGACGCTCGAACGCGCCGCCGAGCTTGGCATCCCGGTCCATATGCTTCCGGCCTGGTACGACGTCGACGATGCCGATGCCCTGCGGCGTGTCGCCGGCGAATTGCTGGACGGCATGCCCTTTCATCCTCGCATCGCGTCGAGCCCGGCGCGGCACACCGCCGATCTCATCGGCCGCCTGAGGCGCGAAGGACGGCTGAACGGGTTCCTCCCCGTGACGCCCGGCCCGCCAGGGAGCCCATCCCGTCTGGCTTTTGCGGCGCGCTGACGAATGATGTTATTCGGCGTTCCCATACAGCTATTGGGGCCCGGCGCGCTCTTGCTCGCTTCGATGATCGCAGGCGCCATCGCATTTTTTGCCAAGGACCACACCGTCGTCGTCGTGCTCGCGCTCGGGCAGGCGCTGATCTACGTGCCGGCGGCATTCTGGGCTTGGCAGCGGCAGGGCACCCCCGCCTTCTCAATGCGCAATACGCTGCTTTTCGTTCTCGGCCTAGCGGCCGTCTTGCGCGCGCTCATCCTGTTCGCGCCGCCGCATTCGACCGACATTTACCGCTATGTCTGGGATGGCCGCGTTCAGGCCGCCGGCATCAATCCCTATCTTTACATTCCCGCGGACCCGGCCTTAGCGCATCTGCGCGACGAAGCGATCTATCCCGGCATCAACCGCAAGGAATACGCTCCGACCATTTATCCGCCTACGGCGCAGATCGTCTATTGGGCGGCGACACGGCTCGGCGAAAGCGTCACCGTCATGAAGCTGGCCATGCTCGGCTTCGAGGCGTTGGCGATCTGGGCCATTCTTTCCCTCCTCGCGGCGCGTGGCCTGCCCCAATATCTGGTCCTGATCTACGCCTGGCATCCGCTCGCCATCTGGGAGGTCGCCGGAAGCGGTCATATCGACGTCGTCGCCATGGCCCTGCTATTGCTGGGCATTCTCGCGGCCGAGCGGGGAAAGGCCTGGGCGGCCGGCGCCGCCCTCGCCGCGGCAACCCTCGCCAAATATTTCCCTCTCGTGGTTGCTCCCGCGCTCTGGCGCCGCGGCGACTGGAAGATGCCGCTTGCCGTGTTGCTCACCGGTGCGGCGCTTTACGTTCCCTATCTCTCGGCCGGCGAGAAGATTTTCGGCTTTTTGGGCGGCTATGCCGATGAAGGCGGCTTGCGCAGCGGCGAGGGCATTTTTCTGGCCGCGCTATTCCGCAAGATCGGGCTCGGCGAAGCCGCGCTGCCACTGTTCTTCATCGTATTCGCCGCTCTTCTCGGCACGCTGGCCTGGCGCACCACCTTCCGTGACCGTCCTGAGCAGTCCGACATCAGGGGCACGTTTGCGCTGGCCGCAGCTTTCACGGTGCTGGTCTCGCCGCCTCACGCCTGGTATTTCCTCTGGCTGATCCCGTTTCTCTGCTTCGTTTTCTCCCCCGCCGTTCTCTATCTCACGCTCGCTGCGACGGCGCTCTACCGCGTCGGCTGGCCGCCGAGCCTGACCGGCGCCGGCATGCTTTATGGCCCGTTCATGCTGCTTATGCTCTTGGAAAGATCGAAGCTGTTTTCGAAAAAGGAGGTGCTTCATGAAAGCGCTCGCGACTGACGAAGGCTCCAAACCGGCAGCCGGCGAGCAGCCAGCGCTGCCCGACCCAAGGCGCTATTTCGAGCGGATTGGCGTGGAGCGCGGCCCGGTCGCGGTGGCGGACCCGGTCTGCCTCTATCTGGAGACGACCAACCGCTGCAATCTTCTTTGCGAGACCTGCCCCCGCACCTTCGAGGAGCTGGAGCCGCCGGCCGATATGAGCTGGGAGCTGTTCACCAAGATTGTCGATCAGTACCCGAACATTCAGCGCGTGGTGCTGCACGGGGTCGGCGAGCCGATGATGGTCGCCGAGCTGCCCGAAATGGTCCGCTATCTGAAGGCGCGCGGCACCTATGTGCTGTTCAACACCAACGGCACCTTGATGCGCGAGAAGAAGAGCCGTGAGCTGATCGAGGCGGGACTCGACGAGTTGCGCATCTCGCTCGATGCCGCCGAGGCGAAGACGTTCGAGCTGGTGCGCGGCCGCGATCTGTTCGACCGCATCGTTCGCAATTTGAAGAGTTTTGTCGCGCTGAAGGCGAAGATGGGCGCGGACCGCCCGCGCCTCTCGCTCTGGCTGACGGGCTTGCGCGAGACCATGCAGCAGCTGCCCGCCTTTATCCGCCTCGCCCATGAGATCGGCGTGCCGGAGGTGCATCTGCAGCGGCTGGTGTTTCCGGACAAAGGCCTCGGCCTTGCCCGCGCCGAGTCCTCGCTGTTCGAGCGGCGCGACGAAGAGGAGGGCGCTTATCTGCTAGAGGCGGAGCGTCTTGCCGCCGGGCTCGGCGTCATGTTCGACGCCTCGGGCGCGGCCGAGCCGGAGGCGAGCCTTCGCCGAAGCGAAGGGGATGCGCCATGGTCGCTCTGCCGGCGCCCCTGGTCGTTGATGTATTTCACCGCCCATGGCCGAGCCTTGCCCTGCTGCATCGCGCCATTCTCGATGCGCGGCTATGAGAACTTCACGCTCGGCGACGCCAAAACCTCGTCCTTGCCGGACATCTGGAACAGCCCGGCCTATCAGTCCTTCCGGAGCGACCTGCTAGGCGAGCGGCCGCCCAAGACCTGCGAGGGCTGCGGCCTGCGCTGGAGCCTCTGATGGCTGCCATGATCGACATGCCTTCCCAGACGCAGGCCAGAACCGGCGTCAGCGTCGTTATCCCCGTGCTGAACGAGGAAGAGGCGATCGGCCCGGTGATCGATGCGCTGCGGCATGAGGCAATCGACGAGATCATCATCGCCGATGGCGGCTCGCAAGACCGGACAGTGGCGATCGCGGCGGCGCGCGGCGCGCGCGTCATTCATGCGGGCAAGGGCTACGGACGGGCCTGCCTGGAGGGCGCCAAGGCTGCGGGCGAAAGCTGCCGCATTGTCGTCTTCATGGACGGCGACGGCAGCGACGTGCCCGCCGAACTGTCTCGCTTGGTTGCCCCGATCGCGGCCGGTACGCATGATTTCGTCATCGGATCGCGCGCGCGGGGCCAGCGCGAGCCTGAGTCAATGGCCTGGCATCAGCTCGCGGCCGGTTGGGTGATCGGCTATCTTGTGGGTCTCACCTGCGGCTTCCGCTATTCCGATATGTGCGCCTTTCGAGCCATGGGCCGCGACACGCTTTTCGGCCTCGATATGCGCGAGATGACCTATGGCTGGAACCTCGAGATGCAGATGAAGGCGGCGTGCGCCGGTCTGCGCATTCTCGAGATTCCCGTGCCCTATGCCCGGCGCTTGGCCGGACAGTCGAAGGTCGCCGGCTCCCTGCGCGGCACGCTCAAAGCCGGCAGCCGCATCCTTCTCGTGCTGGCGCGGGTATTTCGGGCCGCGCACGATCGTCGCGCCGAGTCCGGCGCGCGCTGACGGAGCCGTGAATTTAGGCGTCTGCGATCGCCCATTGCCACTCGGGCTTCGGCGTGCGACGGAGCACGTCTTTCCATGCCGGATTGGGATTGCCCGCCTGATCATCGTTGCTTCGCTCTGCGGGTTTCATAGGCGCTATCCAGACATCCGGATCGATCTTGGGGTTACCGACCGGTCGGCGGATCTGATCGTCGAGAATGTCGATTGCGTCCAACGACGCGCAGCAGGTGCGGCTTGACGGCACGCCGACAATACATGCAAACTTCGCTATGCGTGAATAAGAGAATATGGGAAGGAAGCGTTTGTGTTTGATCTGGCCCCCAACGTCGTTACCGCCCTTGGCGGACTCCTCATCGGCATCGTCGTCGGCGCCACCATTCAGCTCACCAATTTCTGCACCATGGGCGGCATTTCCGACTATGTGCTTCTGGGCAACGGCAATCGCCTGCGCGCGTGGGTTCTGGCCACCGCCACCGCGATTATCGGCACTCAGTTGCTTGCCTGGCAGGGGCTTATCGACCTATCGAAATCGATCTACCTCACGCCGAATTTCGGCTGGCTTGGCGCGATCTTGGGTGGCGCGCTCTTCGGCTTCGGCATGACCAAAGCGAGCGGCTGCGCCAGCCGGAATCTCGCCCGCATCGGCTCGGGCAATCTTAAGGCGATTATCGTCATCCTGGTCATGGGCGTCGTCGCCTATATGACCCTGCGCGGCCTGCTCGGTCCACTTCGCCTGCAACTGGAGACCACCAACATCAAGCTCGAAGACAAGGGCATGAATAGCCAGTTGATCGGCGATATTCTGGCCGGGCTGGCCGGGACCGCGCCGGAGCTGATGCGAGCCATGGTTCGGATTGCCCTGCCGCTGGGGCTGTTGGTCTGGTGCTTCAAGGATCCTGAATTCCGGTCGAGCCCGCGGAACATGATCGCCGGCTTTATCATCGGCGCCTGCATCATCGCCGGCTGGGTGATCACCGGCATCCTGGGCGCGGACGAGTTCGCTCCGATCCCGCCAGCCTCATTGACCTTCGTGGCGCCGAGCGCCGACGCCCTTCAATATTTGATGACCTGGACCGGCGCGTCGATCAATTTCGGCATCGCCGTGGTCGGCGGGGTCATTCTCGGAGCGTTTTTGGCAGCCATCACGGCCGGCCGGTTTTACCTCGAAGGCTTTGCCGATGCCGATGACACGCTGCGCCATATCGGCGGCGCCGCGCTGATGGGTTTCGGCGGCGTTCTCGCGCTTGGCTGCACCATCGGGCAGGGCACGACCGGCATGTCGACCCTCGCAGCGGGGAGCCTGATCGCCTGGATATCGATCATCGCCGGCGGCTATTTCGGCATCAAGCATCTGGAAGAAGGCAGCCTCGCCGGAGCGCTGCGCGCAAGCTTTTCGCGCTCCTGAGCGCAGGATTCACGCCGCACCGGTCTATCGCGGCATGCCCGGCCGGATCGGCTCGGTGCGCGGATGAACCGGATTGACGCGGGGCTGAACCGGGTCCGAGCGCGGCGGCGCTGGGTTGAGCGGATCGGCGTAACCGGGTGGCGGGGCGGGATTAAGCGGATCGGATCGGAAGGGCCGCGCAATGGTCAAGCATGGCGTAGTAGCGCGTCGATGCATCTGTGTTTTTGGACAGCGTTTCTCGCGGTCTCCTGAACGCAGATGGCGCGCTCCGACTGGGCGTCGGTCAGGCAGGCATTGCCCTGCGCATGCGCGGGCAATCAGCGCGGTCAGGATGGTGAGGCCGATCAGCACAAGGCGCTTCATGGCGATCTCTTTCCGTTCGCCACTCAAGGTGGTGATCGGACATCAGAGACGCAACGGATGCGGGCCTGGTCCATGCTGCCGCCGGGAGCGGAGATGGCCAGGGGCCACCTCTCGCTCCACCCGGCGGCGTCGGCTTGCGCTAATAGCGGTGAATCCGGCTGATCTTTGAGCCCTCAAGGGTCAAGTTGTACATGAGGCCCTTCCCGTCGAAGATGAACCCGACGACCGGATGAGTGATCCTGGAGCTATCGATCGAGGCGCCGACACCGACGGTAATGAGGGCAACGGACCCGTCCACGCCGACCTTCCAGCCATCGACATTGCGGAAGGCGTGAAGGGCTTCGGGGGTCATGAAGGCGATGATCACCGATCGAGCCTGCGCGCCGATCTGAAATCCAAGCGAGGCGGAAAGATCATTATAATAGGCGACCGTCCTGCCATGAACGAGCAGCGCGCCCTCGCCATACTCGCCGCCGACCCAAAAGCCGGCCTTGTAAACCGACGGGAAGACCAGAACCGCCGCCGCCTTGGCGACAAGCTCATGCGAGCCGCGGACCTCCCGGTAGAAATCTCCGAGCGTTGCGTGGACGGCGGCGTTAATTTCGCCCGCCGAAGCCGCTTCGGCCCTCGGGGCTGACGCAATCATCGCAAGCCAAGCGAAAGCGAACACTATCGCTGTATTTCGGCAGATCATGCGCATGTCATTCCCCCAGTTCGTAGCTGCGTAGATTTCAGGTTCGAATGCCACCGGGAACACGCGTAACACCACCGTCGGGCGACAATTGGGCAGCATGTTGTCATTTGGTCGGATCAGCGCCGTCGCCAGCCAATGAAGCCGGATACCGGCCCTTGGCGCGGCCCCGAGCTTATGCAAAGCTTCGCTTTACGCAAGTCGGGCGGCGGATTATGAGAAACGGCGCATTTCGGCGAAGGGGGCGGCGATGAAGCACCAAATGGCAGTCGTGTTGGCGATCCTATGTGCGGCGTGCATTTGCGAGCATTCCGCCGCGCGAGCGCAGATTCGAGCCCCGAGCTTTGAGACCGGACCTATGGGTGCGGCACCGACTGGCGTCATCCCAAACGGTGGCGCGGCGGCAATCTCGTCGGGGACGGCGCTTTCCGTACCAAACACGGCGCTTTCCGCGCCAAACGTGGTGCTTTCCGCGCCCAAGGCCGCCCAAATTGGCAACCCCGCCCCCGTCGCCGTTTCACCGCCCCCTCCGGCCAAAGCTGAGGCAAATATCGATGGCGGAGACAGCGAATGCAGGTGTCCAAATGGCCAAACGGCGGCCGCAAACGGCTATTGCTGGCGCCCGGCCGACCCTGTTTTCGGCCAACCGGGAAGAGCGGAGAAGTGCCAACAATAGCGACCGTGATGCGCCGAACGCTGATGGTGATCGATATGCCGAGCTTGAGCAGCATCAGACCGGATTGTGCCGGGTGGCAGCTCGGTTCCCTGCAGTCCTTGAAAATTCGCTCCGGCTTGCCGATTTCGACCGCCTTCTGCTCAGCAGTGGCCAACTTATGAGCGATCTCCGCGTGAGAGCCGGATGAGCGGATCGGCTGTTGAGGGTTGTGCAACCGTCTAACGGGACCGATTGAAGCGTTAACCGAAATCAAAACCGCATCTTAGAAAACAGTAAGCCAAAATTTCCGAGTTAGCTACCCTATCTACTTGTTTTTGTCAGGCAAGTTCACTTCCGTCACTTCCGCCTCAACCTTGCGTTTTCCGGCCGCCATCGTCCCGTAACTTAGCCAATTGTTCCCTGCAAAACATTTCCATTCGAGCGCGGTTAAAGCGCCCGAGCGGGGCGTTGCCAAAATACGCCGGTGCTTTGAGTATTTGCCTTCCGTCAGGTCCGATTCGCTGGATATGTACGCGCCTTCACGTAATCGTAAGGATCTCGGGCCATTGTTTTAGGTCGCAGCGTGTTCAGGATGTTGCAATTCCTCAATTCCAATTTGCTCAGCTGAAGGTCCTCATGAAAAAGCTCCTCTTAGCCCTGATGCCGATCGCCTTGTATGCAGGAATGCCCGCGGCAAAAGCAGACGAGACGGGTCTCGCGAGCATCCACGACATGCGCTATGAAAGCGGTCATCGCGTCTGCATGACCGACCATTTCCATGACGGCACCGGCAACGGCAGAACGCGCCAGCAAGCCGAGGCTGCCGCGAAAAGCTCCTGGGCGTCTTTCACGTCCTTTGAATATGGATCCTCCTGGGGCAGCTATGCGCTCGCGGCGAGCAAGAGGATGGGATGCTCTCAGATCGAACATCAATGGACCTGTTCGACGACGGCCCGGCCTTGCGAACGCTCTGTCAAATCCAGGGTTGAGCAGTCGCAGGAAGCGAGCCGCTGAGGCTCTGGACGCAGAGCTGCGGCCTCCTTATCCGGCGGCCGACAGCCGTGTGAACCCGGCTTCAAGATCGGCCTTCAGATCCTCGGGGTCGTCGAGCCCGATATGCAGGCGCAGGGCGGGGCCGTCCGCGGTCCAGCTTGTTGCCGTGCGATAGCGCGCGGGGTCGAAGGGAACGATGAGGCTTTCGAAGCCGCCCCAGGAATAGCCCATTCCGAAGAGCGCGAGACCGTCGAGCATCGCCGCCAATGCCTCCCGCGAACACGGCCGCAGCACGATCGAAAACAGTCCCGACGCGCCGCTGAAATCCCGGCGCCAGATCTCATGGCCGGGATGGCTCGGCAAAGCGGGATGCAGCACGCGGGCGACCTCGGGGCGTTGCTCAAGCCAGTGCGCGATCTCGATGGCCGATGCCTGATGCCGCGCTAGCCGTACCCCCATGCTCCGCAGCCCCCTCAGCCCAAGGAAGCAATCTTCCGGTCCGGCGCACAGCCCGAGATCCTCATGTGCCTTGGCGATGAAGGGTGCGGCGCGTTCATTGGCCGTGACGATGCCCAGCATCGCGTCGGCATGGCCGACGACATATTTGGTCGCCGCCTGGATCGAGACGTCTGCGCCATGGGCGAGCGGCTTGAAATAGAGCGGCGTCGCCCAGGTATTGTCGAAGGAGAGCCAGACATTGCGCTCGCGGCACACCTTGGCGATCGCGGGCAGATCCTGCATCTCGAAGGTCTGCGAGCCGGGCGACTCGGCCATCACCAGCTTCGTCTTTTCTGTAATCAGATCGGCGATGCCCGCGCCGATCGTCGGATCATAAAAGCGCGCCGTCACGCCCAGCTTGCCAAGAAGGCGGGTCGCAACCCGGCGCGTCGGCTGGTAGACGCTGTCGGTGATGAGGATTTCATCGCCGGCTTCAGCGAAGGCCATCAGCACGGCGGTGATCGCGGCAAGGCCGGATGGGGCCACCCAGCTCCGCTGTCCGCCTTCGAGCGCGGTGATGGCGGCGGTCAGCGCCTTGACGGTCGGCGTGCCGCGCCGGCCATAGGTGAACTCCTTGTCGTAGGCGGTGAGTTCGTCCAGCGTCGGAAAGATGACAGTCGAACCCCGATAGATCGGCGTGTTGACAAAGCCGTGCTGTGCGGCCGGATCGCGGCCCAGCTGAACCAGCCGGGTTTCGTCGGACGCGAGCTTTGCCGAGACGCTCCTCGAATGACGCCATCATCTTCTCCTTGAAGATTGGGATAAATGCTTCGGAACGGTTCAGCGCCAGTAGGTCACGAAACGGCACGTGGAGCAAATGCCGCCTTGCGCCGGCCGCAGCTTCTCAATCCGGCTTGCGCGACTTGAGGGCTATGCTAAATGTAAGTGAGCGCGGGCGTAGTTCAGCGGTAGAACGCCAGCTTCCCAAGCTGGATGTCGCCGGTTCGATCCTGGTCGCCCGCTCCACGAAATTTCCTTGATAAATCAAGATCTTAGAAGCTCTCAGGTTCGCTTATAGCGAACCTGAAGTCCGCGCGTGTAGGTTCCGCGAACCTACGCGCTCAGATTCAACAACCGAAAGAACACAATCTTGATGGGATTTGATGTGCACGGGATTCGTCAAGTTGCGCGCCGCCTTCAGCTGCGCCGGTATTGCCTGCGTCCCCATCATCGCCGAATCCTCCACGATGCACGGAGAGACTGAATTACGCGGACGACAACCAATCAACGGCCGACTTTATCAACACTATCGGCCCGAAGCAGACCTCCGGTTGCCACTCAACTTGCGACTGGATTGTGGGGGTTGCCGCTGTGATCGCCTGGCCTGGGGACAGAACGCAGGGCTGCACGTTGGTTTCGGGTCATTGGTTCCAAGCGTTCATGAGGCGGCTATATTCCTTCTTGGCAGATTGGAAATGGAGCTCCGCAATGTAACTTATTGCCCTCCCGTTGCGCGGGTGTGCAAAGACAAGACAGGCAAAATATTCAATAAACGACACACATCCTGTGACCGTTTCGCACTGTTATTTCGGAACGACCTCGCTATTCTCACTCACCAGATGGTTACAGTAGCGTTGAACCAAATCGGCTACGCCTGGGCGGGTATGGGCGATCAAAAGGAAAATAATACGGGAAAAGATGCTGGTTCATTCCAAGCATTATTTGTGACCTATTTTCCAAAAGTCCAAGCCATCCTCATGCGACAGGGAGCGGACCGGCAAACGGCCGAGGAGATCGCTCAGGACACCATGTTTGCGTGTGGCGCAAGTCCGACCAATTTTCGGCCGATAAGGGGAGTGTTTCTGCGTGGATTTACGCCATCGCGCGCAATCTGCGGATCGACCGGCTTCGCCGCGGGGCCGTCTGGCAGCGGGCTTATGCAGATTTGGAGACCTTCGAACGTTTGCATGGCGAGGCCATTGATGTCCAGCCATGGGCGGAGGAAAGACGCGACATCGAGAACGCGTTTGAAAAACTGCCGCCGGAGCAATCCGAAGTGATCCAATTATCGTATATTGATGGTCTGTCTCAGGCGGAAATCGCCGAGAGGCTGGCATTGCCTCTTGGTACGGTCAAATCGCGGATGCGCCTTGCTTTCCAGAAACTGCGCTCCGCAGCGGAACCTGACACATGACGCCTAACCATCATCCCCTCCCTTAAGATTTTGATTTCATTCGCCTCCGGCACGCTTCCGAATGCGATGTCTGCGGTCGTCGCTTGTCATCTCACCATGTGCCGGGTTTGCGCTGAAGATATTCGACGTCTGGAACTGTTGGGCGGGGTCCTGCTGCAGCGCATTCAGGCGCGGCCGTGCGAGAACGCAATGGCAGAGAGGGCATTCGCGCGATACTCAGCGAGCCGTCCTCCAGAGGAAAGCGAACCTGACCAGGAGACGCGGTCCGACGATCAACTCCTGCCGCCATTGCTGACGCGCAATCTTCCCATCAGCAACGAGATCTCCTGGCAGAGGGTCTCTTCTGGCTTATGGCAATTCGGGTTGCCCTGCCGAAGGGGATCGGCCAGATGCGGCTGTTGCGGCTTACGCCAGGGGAGGTGGTTCCTGAGTGGGTGTCCGGCGCGGCGAGCATCGAACTTGCGCTTGTGCTGCAAGGGAGGCTGAGCGAAGCCGCGGCGATATGTCCGCGGCGATCTGGTCGAACGGACGGGGCAGAGTGGCCAGGAACTCAAGGCCGTCGGCGATATAGATTGCGTATGTTTGATCGCAGGCGATGCGAGCGCCGTCGCTCAAGCCCGACAGGTGCTTATCGAGCTACGCAGCAAGACCGTTCCTGCCGCATTGCGCGTTGGCAATGTCTTGCGTCAATCTGCTCCGCTTGCCGCAAGCTTCGCATTATTGGTCGGGCTCGGGCTGGGCTGGCTGGCTCGCGGGGGACCAGAAACCGGCGTCGTGGCTGATCTTGTTAGGGCGGACGGTAGCCGTCTGATTGCACAAGGGGCGTTGCAAGAGGTGCTCGAGACCCTGCCAAGCGGCCGGGAGACCGTCGTGTCTCTGGACGGTCGCGCGCTCGCGCTGGAGGTCAAGATGACGTTTGAAGATCAGTCCGGCTCCTATTGCCGGCAATATCGGATCAATGGGGCGCCATCTGCAAGCTATTCCGGCATCGCCTGCCGCACGGGGAAAGAATCGGCCGTGAGGATCAGGCGCACCTGCCTCCCGCTTCATCGGCGGTCGAACGGACGATTCCTGCCAATTCTGGAGCAAGTGCAGCGATGGATGCAGTCATCGGCGCCTGGATCTCCGGCAATCCGCTGGTCGGCGAAGAGGAGGCCGTCCTGATGAGGAAGGGCTGGCAGAAATAACGGTGCGGATCCCCTATCGCGCGATCGAACTCGCCAGCGGCGCCCGATCGGAAGCTGGTCGACTGCCACCCGAACATTCACCCGGTGCTTGCAGCAACCCACGCCCATAGATCGGATCTCGTTGCTCCGCTCCAAGCCTGACCGGGTTGAGGTGATCGAGAAGCTCGTCCTTGGGCTCATACATCAGATCCGGCTGCTGCAGGGCCAGCACGGCAGTTGCAAACGGCGTGGCGAAAGAGGTCCCCGTCCTATAGCCCTCTCGGGCGTCGGGTAAGGCCGTCCAGATACGCACGCCGGGTGCGGCGACATCGATATAGGGCCCGCGGTTCGCGGACGGATAGATATGCCGATCCTCAGTGATCGCCGTCACCGCGATGACCTCCGGATAGGCCGCGGGATAGACCGGAAACGCAGCTGGTCCTTCATTGCCGGCAGCCGCCGTAAAGACAACGCCGTGTGCGCGCAAGGCTTTGAAGCGCGCCTGCAAGAGATCGTCCTGCGGCCCCGCGAAGCTCATATTCACCACTTTGGTCTGCGAGGCGTTCATCCATTCGAGAGATTTTAGCAGCGAGACCGTGTCCGTAATGGTCTCGCCATTGCCGGCGTCGAAAAAGACGTTCGCCAGGAAGAATCTGCGCCTCGGGGATCAGCCCCGGCGTGTCGCTGTCCGGCCGCCCTGCAAGAAGGGCCAGCACACTCGTGCCATGCGCGTTCGGAGAGGACCGCTTTCCGTCGGCCAGGAAGGCCCGGCGGGTAATCTTCTGACCAAAGAAGGCCGGGTGCTGTAAATCGACGTCGGTATCGATGACGCCGACATTGATGTCGCGCGCACAATCGGCGAACTTGTCCTTCCAACCGATCGCGGCCTTTCCGTAACTTTTGTCGCCGCAACATCTGCCGTCCGCACCGCGCTCGTCAGGGGCGTTTTGCCGAGATCGTCTTTCGTCGCCGTATTGTAGGGGCGATAGATCCGGTTCAGATGGAAGGATTCACGCGGCAGCTCCCTTCGCAGCAGCGAGATTGCCGACAGCGCATCGAGGCGGGCCGGGACGTAAAGTGTGACGAGGGTTTTTTCGTCCTGCTCCAGCCCCGTCTCACCCATGCCGAAGCCGAGCTGCCTAACGCGGCTGATCCCTTGAGGGCTGAGGCCCAGTGCGAGCACCTCTCGCTCGACATAAGAGCCTTGGCGGATCGTCGTGGCCCCGCCCTGTCCCGAATTCCCGCGCCCAGCCATCGCTGCCGCGGCGCTTTTCGCAGCCAAGGCTTCCTCGGGATCCTTATTCTTACCCTTTGCGAGGGCCTTACCGTTTCCATGCTCTTTAGTCAGGCCCAGGGCCTTCCCATTGCCATTACCGTTGCCGCTTCCATGCTCTTTGGTTAGGCCCAAGGCCTTGCCGTTGCCGTTGCCGTTGCCGTTCCCGTTACCATTACCGGCACCGTTAAGATTGACATTGTCCTTCGCTTTCGCGGCATCCACCAAATGATCGGCCTCGCCATGTGCGGGGGCGTCATCGTTGCCCAGGGCATTTTCTCTGTCTGCGCCAATGTCCCGCACACTCACATCGGCCGGCCCTAGCAGCTTGCCGAGTTCGTCCACATTGTCGCCGAACGCCTTGCCGATCCGGCCAGCATCGAAATGTTCCCCCAGGTCGAAATCGCCCTCTCCATCGTTCTTCCGCTTATCAGCGTCATGACCAGGGGGCCAGCGATCAACGCCAGGGCCATGCGATCGAGGTGGGTCCTGGTCGACGTTTTTTTCCAATGGCTGATTTCCATGTCCTCCGCCGCCATCGCCGAGACTGATACCTATGCCGACGCCGATCGTGTCTCCATTTCCAACACCGATACCGACGCCGACCCCGTCGCCCAAGTCGATCCCAATGCCGTTTCCGTCTGTAATGTCGTTGGAATGACTATTAGCGCTCCCATTTCCATTTCCGTTTCCGTTGGCATTACCGTTCCCGTTGCCCCCTGCATTGCCATTGCCACTGCCATTTCCGGCCCCGTTACCGTTGCCGTTGCCGTTGCCGTTGTCATTACCGTTCCCGTTGCCATTTCCGTTGCCATTTGCTTTGCCCTTACCTGCAGCAAAGGCTGGCGAGATTGCGGGATTGTTGGAGGAGGCAAGGATCTCGGCGAACCGGGCGCATAGGAACGCTAGCAGCAAGGCTGCGAGCCTTATCCGCTTTGACCGACCCGTCAGCTTTTGCGGTTTTCCCTCTGCGAAGATACCCATCCGCAGGCGGCGTTCCCCATCGCCAGTCATGCGCTTCCATCCGATCTATTCGTTTGGAAAGATTATTATAGATGAAACCCGATTGGCCACGCACCCGATAAATACACGCTTGCAGTTGAGATGCCGGCATTCGACCTCAACCGGCTCAGCTAATTCATCAGCCGACCTTGTCGCAAATACGCAGTAATCCTGATTGGTTCGGGTCTGTCGACAAAAGGCGCGATTGTTCGAGCAGCGTTACGAAAACTGTCGATGAAGCGGGCAGATCTTACTGCTCTATCCAAAGCCCGAGCAATCGGTAATGCCGATGTTTTTGGCCAGCAGGATACCCGAATCAGGCCAAAACAAGCATGCAGCGCTTCCTTTCCGTCCCGATTGGGTCGGAATTCGCTTTTGATGGCAGGGGATTTAGTCTTAGTCCGTCAACGCTCAGTCCAATCCGGGGGCGATTTTTGGCCGACTGAAGAGACCGGTCGCGACGGTATCGAATATCCGTCCGCTGTAGGACCGATAGACATCCTCGCGGTAGACGATGAAGGCGCATTCTTTGTCTTCGAGCTGAAACGCGCCAACAGTCCTGATCGTGCTTTGGGGCAGGTTGCGCGCTATATGGGGTGGGTAAAACAGACGATCGGCAAAGGTAAAAACGTCTATGGTGTTATCGTCGCAAAAGCGATCAGCGAAAACCTGAAATTCGCAAGGACGGTTGTGCCAGACGTTTATCTCTTCGAATATCAGGTCTCTTTTACGCTGAACCAAGCGCATGAGCTTTCCATTCGGCGTTTTTGATCGATTTCCAATAAGCCACGGCACATCACGGCCACCCCACCGCACGCACCTGGTGAGCGCCTCTGTGACGCGCGGGCATCGATCCAAACACTTGAGGGCGTGAATGTGCAACGATTTGGGGCGCCTGCGTATCACAGCGAAAACGGGGCACGAGCGATTTCGTTTAAACCAAAAGGATATTGACGTTGATCTGATGACATTTTGGCGATGGAGCGCCTCGGATTTGGTAGATAACACGATGAGGGGTGTACTCGCCGAGTTCATCGTTGCCAAAGCCTTGGATCTCGTCGGCGAAGCTCCGCGGGAAGCATGGGCCAAGTTTGATTTGCAGACCGAGAGTGGATTGAAAATTGAAGTGAAGTCTGCAGCCTACGTACAAAGCTGGGCCCAACAACGCTTGTCGCGCATTGAGTTTCGATACGTCGCCACGCGAGCCTGGGATGCGGATACGAACAAGCAGGAAGATGTGGCGATAAGGCATGCCGATCTCTACGTGTTCGCGCTCCTCCAGCATCGTGAAAAGCGCTCGATAGGTCCGATGGACTTGGATCAATGGCGCTTTTACGCCGCGGCCACTAAGGCAATCGCGGCGCGCGAGCGCAGCCAACATTCCATCAGCTTAAAATCACTCGAAGCTCACTGCGGGGCTGGTGATCCTCTTTGGAGCGGTCCACTGCTGTATTTAGATCTTCGGGAAGCCGTGCGGACGATCGAAGCGGCGCTAGAAGGCTCGTGAACACATCCGAGCACGAGGTCAACCACTCAGTAGCCCGCGTTCCGATGGCTGTAACCCACTGACCTGCTCCGCTTGGATGCCCCGTTAAATTTTCTCAGCCCCGAAAATCGGCCGGGCGTAACTCCCAATAGTTCGTTCACCGCGGGCTTATACCGATCATCTCTGTGAACAGCCTCCCTAACCGTGCCGCTTGCCCCTTTCGGCGTGCCCCGTAAGCGACAGCCAATCTTTCCGCCCTCCCTCGCCTATGGCATGATCCGCCGATCGAGCGAATGGTTCGCGCCGCGGTCGCCCTAGCAGACCAAACTGTCAATTCCGTTTGAAAACCTGGAAACATTACATGGAACTCCCGACAGAGCTTTCCGCCGCGGTCTCAGGCGCCGTCTTCGGATCAATTGCAACAGCAATTGTCAGTTTCATTCTCCATAAAAAGACCGTTGAGCACGAGAGGCGATTGGCTCGGGAGAAATTCGATTGGGATTTTCTCGCAACGACCTTGCCGGTCTTGTCGCGCCTTTTTTCGAGCGCAACACCCGACCGGCTGAAATCGGAAGACGACGTTTTCTTGATGCTCGACGACGTCTACGCCTCCTTGCGCGAAGGCGCCTTCCGCGGGATTTTCACCGGTACCGGGCCTACGGAACCAATCTCAGGGAATGTCCGCGCGTATGCCGAGGTGCTCACGAAATATGTTCGCCGCGAAATGCCTCGTGAGGCACTTGAAACGCACCGAAGAAGGCGCTCGACAAAGTGAGCGGCCACTGGAAGACGTTGCTGCCCGCGGCATCGGCAAGGAAGTGCGGGCGATTTGAGCTTCGGGTTCGCCCTGGTAATTAGCGGGAGCGCTGACTTCGCGTGCTCCATTTTTAGTCGCGGAAAGGCCAGCATGGTTTTAGTTGCGCCATGTCGGATGCGTCCGCATCAATGCCGGTCGCGACTTCCGCATTACTCGCTAACGGACAAATTGGGGTCGAACGGCGTGGGGACATAACTGGCTGTCGTAGCCTGAACGAGCATTTCGGCAAACGCCTCGTTCTGCCCTTCACGCGTCGGCGTTATTCACGGTGAAAGTGCGGTGTTTCATGACATCACCACGCCCTCAGTCGGACGGCGCCAATACCTCCGACTACAGAAGCGCCCCTGCACGTTACTGATCTTCGGCAGTGGCCACCCGCAGACGTCGGTTGGTCGCTAGCGCTTTGGCCTCTAAGCCATGCCTCAAACGTGGCTGGTCATGAGGCGAGGCGGATATGACGAGCTATGAGGAGCGGCTCCCCTGTAGGACAGAGGCTTGGATTGGCAACGACGCTCACTGCGCGCAGGTACGTGCCGAGGTGCAGATGATGTGGAACTATATCCGTTGCCGTGAATTAGCCAAGGATGGTTCCCTCAAAACTTGGTGTCGCCAATGCGTATTGCCTTGATCCTGGGGGCTCTGTCCTCCCTTTCCCTTCCCGTCGATGCTCAGCCTGCGACCCCCGACCACTCCTCATATAGTCTCGCCACCGCCAATTTCGCCGGAGCCGGAAAGCCCGGCGAATGGACCAGCCAGGCGCGCGACTACGCCAATACGCGCTACAGCCCGCTCGACCAGATCAACGCCGACAATGTCGCCAGGCTGAAAATCGCCTGGACGTTTTCCGACGGCACGCAATACGGCCATGAAGGCGCGCCGCTGGTGGTCGGCGACACGATGTATCTCGTCACGCCCTTCCCCAACATCGCCTATGCGCTCGACCTGTCCAAGCCCGGCCCGCCGATCAAATGGGTGTTCCAGCCCAACCCGTCGCCGCTCGCGATCGGCAAGGCCTGCTGCGACGCGGTGCTGCGCGGCTGGGCCTATGCCGACGGCAAGCTGATCTACAATCTGCTCGACGACCACACCGTCGCCGTCGACGCGAAGACCGGCAAGGAAGTCTGGCGCACGCGGATGGACGATCGGACGCGGGCGTGACCATGACCCAGTCCGCCTTCGTGGCCGACGGCAAGGTGTTCGTCGGCAATTCCGGCGGCGAGATGGGCGTCAATGGCTGGCTCGCGGCGCTCGATGTCACGACCGGCAAGGAGCTCTGGCGCGCGCACGCCGTCGGCCCGGACACCGAGTGCGGATCGGCGCCGGACTTCAAGCCTTTCTATCCGTGGATGAAGGGCAAGGATCTCGGCGTCTCCACCTGGCCGGCGGACATGTGGCACACGGGCGCCGGCGCCGTCGTGGGGCTTCGTCTCCTACGATCCGGACCTGCAACCTGATCTATTACGGCACGTCCAATCCCGGTCCGCGCGTGCCCGCGCAGCGTCCGGGCGACAATCTGTGGACCAGCGCCATGTTCGCGCGCGATCCCGACGACCGGCATGGCGAAGTGGGCCTATCAGTTCACGCCGCACGACCAGTGGGACTATGACGGCGTCAACGAGGCGGTGCTGCTCGACATGCCGATCGACGGCAAGATGCGCAAGACGCTCGTGCACTTCGACCGCAACACCTACGCCTACACCATCGACCGCACGACCGGCGAAGTGCTGGTGGCCAAGAACTTCGCCTAGCAGAACTGGTCGACCGGCTTCGACATGAAGACCGGCCGGCCGATCGTCGATCCGGCGCGCGAGCCCAAGCCCGACGTCAAGCTGGATCGGCGTCTGCCCGCCCGATATCGGGCAGAAGGACTGGGAGCCGCCGGCCTTCAGCCCGCGCACCGGCCTTCTCTATGTCGGCGTCTTCAACATCTGCATGGACCTGACCGACCACGAGGTGTCCTACATTGCCGGCACGCCCTATGACGGCATGGAGATGGAGCGCTTCTCCGTCGACGGCAGGGACGGCAACTGGGGCGGCTTCATCGCCTGGGACCCGGCGACCGGCAAGAAGATCTGGTAGATCCCGGAAAAGTTCATGGTGATGAGCGGCGCCGTCGCGACCGCCGGCGACCTGGTCTTCTACGGCACGACCGACGGCTGGTTCCGCGCCGTGGATGCGTGGACCGGCAAGGTGCTGTGGTCGCAGAAGCTGGGCTCCGGGATCATCGGCCAGCCGATGACCTATCTCGGGCCCGGACAAGCGCCAATATGTGGCCGTCGCGCCGGCGTCGGCGGCGCGGCGATGGTGCAGAAGTCGCGCGACGGCTTCCCGCCGCGCGGCAACACGCTCTACGTGTTCTCGGTGGACGGCGACACGATCGCAGCCCGAGCCGCTCCCGCAGACCGACCGCTGCCGCCCCCGCCGCCGCAACGCCGCAATAGCGGAGGCTGACCATGAATGCCGTCCGCGATCGTCGTCATCGTCGTCTCTGTTGGCGGCGGCCGTCTCGGCCGCGCGTCACGGGCTGGATCGTCAACTATGCGGCAGGCCAGCTGCGACAGCGCGCGATCGCCTACTATCCCGCCAGTCTCCGGTCGCGCCGCTCGGCGACACCGCCGGCGCACGCCAGCCCCGCTCGTGGCAGACACGCCGAACCCGCTGGTGAACGATCCGACCGCCGTCGCCGAAGGGCACAAGCTGTTCCTCGCGATGAACTGCGCGGGCTGCCACGGCTACGGCGCCAAGGGCGGCATGGGCCGGACCTCACCGACACGCTACTGGCGCTACGGCGGGACGCCGCGAGCGCATCTACAAGTCCATCCTCGAGGGCCGCCCGCAAGGGCATGCCGGAATGGGGCGTGACGCTTGCCGCCGCAGAAGCATCTGGCAACTCGTCGCCTATATCCAGTCGCTGGGCGGCACGCGTGCCGGCCAGGCATGGCGCAGGCAGCGGCATCGAGGCGACCTGCCGCCGGACAGGGGCCAGAACAAGGGGGCGTCGGACCAGCAATGGGACGCGCCCGCGCCCTCTCGGCCTGTCGTCTGCCTCTCTGCCGGGTGCAGTGCGCGCACCCGCTCGGCTATCTCAAGGCCGCCGGCCCGGCGGCGCGCGTGATTGCCAGCGCTCGGGTGGGGACTGATCGCCATTTCGGTCGCGGTCTGCCTCATCGTTGCTGCGGCCTGCTCTGCTTCGCGATCTGGCGCGAACGGGAACCGGACACCGAGTCGCTCGGCGGCGGCAGACGACCGCAGCGGCGATCCGCTGGATCGGCGCGGCCGGCGATCTCCACCGTCTTCCTGCTGGCCGCCGCGATCTGGACTTGTCACCGTGCGCAGCGTCACCGACGCGACCGACGCCGCCGCCCTCACCATCGACGTCACCGGGCACAATGGTGGTGGGAGGCGCACTACCGCGCGGACACGCCGAGCCGGGAATTCACCACCGCCAACGACCTCGTCATCCCGGTCGGCGTGCCGGTGCAGATCAATCTGCGCTCCCGCGATGTCATCCATTCCTTCTGGGTGCCGAAGCTCGCCGGCAAGATGGATACGATCCCCGGCGTCACCAACATGCTGCGCATCGAGGCCGACCAGCCCGGCGACTATCGCGGCCAATGCACCGAATTCTGCGGCCTGCAGCACGCCAAGATGGCATTCTTCGTCGTGGCGCTGCAGCCGGACGAGTTCAAGGCCTGGTGGGACCGCCAGCTGCAGGACGCCGCAGTCGACGCCGGCAATCAAGGCCAGCAGGTCTTTCTGTCGCGTGCGCCGCCTGCCACGCGATCGGGGCACTGCCCGCCGGCGGCATTCTCGGGCCCGAATCTCAGCCACTTCGCAGCCGCAAAGACGATCGCCGCCGGAGCCCTGCCCAACAACGCCGAGAACCTCAGCCTACTGGATCAACCACACGCAGACGATCAAGCCGGGCTCCAAGATGCCCGAGCTCGACTTGCCGGCCGATCAGGTCGCCGCCGTCACCGCCTATCCTCGAAGGACTGAAATGATGGCGATGCCGCTGGCCGAAGACATCCTGGCCAGAGCGCCGCAAGCTGCTCGAGATCTGGGAGACGGCGCCCGGGCATCTACGGCTGGCTGGCGACCGTCGATCACAAGCGGATCGGCATCCGCTATCTCTGCACGGCGTTCTTCTTCCTGCTGATCGGCGGCGTCGAAGCGCTCACCATGCGCATCCAGCTGGCGCAGCCGGACCTGAAGGTGCTGTCGCCGGACGCCTATAATCAGCTCTTCTCGATGCACGGCGTGACGATGATCTTCCTTTACGCGCTGCCGATGCTGTCGGGCTTTTCGAACTTCCTGTGGCCGCTGCTGCTCGGCTCGCGCGACATGGCGTTTCCGCGCCTCAACGCGCTGAGCTACTGGGTCTACCTGTTCGCGGGCATCTTCTCTATGTCGAGCGTCCCGCTCGGCCAGGCGCCGAACGGCGGCTGGTTCAACTACGTCCCCAACACCGCCAAGCCCTACGATCCCGGCATCAACATCGATGTGTTCGCGCTGGGCATCATCTTTCTCGGCATCTCGACGGTGGTCGGCTCGGCGAACTTCATCGTGATCGCTGCTGCGCTGCCGCGCGCCGGGCATGTCGGTCAACCGCCTGCCCATTCTGGTGTGGGGCACGCTCACCGCCTCGGTCGCCAATCTTTGGCCGTCCCCGCGGTCAGCCTCGCCTGCCTGATGCTGTGGCTGGACCGGCGCTTCGGCACGAATTCTTCGACATCGCCGGCGGCGGCCAGCCGCTGCTGTGGCAGCATCTCTTCTGGGTCTTCGGGCATCCCTGGGTCTATGCGCTGGTGCTGCCGGCCATGGGCATCGTGTCCGACGCGCTGCCGGTGTTCTGCCGCCGCCCGCTGGTCGGCTACACGCTGGTCGCCATCTCGACCGTCTCCACGATGATCCTCGGCTTCGGCGTCTGGGTGCACCACATGTTCGCGACCGGGCTGCCGGTGCTGTCGCTGTCCTTCTTCAGCGCGGCGAGCTTCGTCATCGCCATCCCGAGCGCCATCGGCGTCTTCGCCTGGATCGCGACCATCTGGACCGGCCGGCCGCGCTTCGACACGCCGTTCCTGTTCTTCGCCGGCTTCGTCATGCTGTTCGTCATCGGCGGCGTCTCCGGCTTCATGACCGCCTCGGTGGCGCTCGACTGGCAGCTCACCGACACCTATTTCGTCGTCGCCCATCTCCACTACGTGCTGCTCGGCATCAACGTCTTTCCCGTCATCGGCGGCATCCATTTCTGGTTCCCGAAAATCACCGGCCGGATGCTGGACGAGCGGCTCGGCAAATGGACGTTCTGGACGATGTTCGTCGGCTTCAATGTCGCGTTCTTCCCGATGCACATCCTCGGCCTGATGGGCATGCCGCGGCGCGTCTACACCTATCCCGGCGAGCTTGGGTTTCGGCGGCTACAATCTTCATCTCGCATCGGCGCGTTCATCTTCGCGGTCGGCGTCCTGCTGTTCCTCATCAATGTCGTGCGGAGCCTTCGAAGTCGGGCGCCGTGGCGGGACCAAATCCCTGGGACGCGCCGACGCTCGAATGGTCGGTCCCGTCGCCGCCGCCGCCCTACAATTTCGCCACCATCCCGGTCGTCGCCAGCCGCCATCCGCTGTGGGAGGACCGGCTGAACGAGACCGACGAGCGCTCGGTCCTCGGCGGCGGCATGCTGCTGGACGATGGCAAGGAGACGCTCGGCGTCACCGCGCTCGACGCGAGCCCGACGCGATCATCGAAGATGCCCGGCGACAGCCTGCTGCCGGTCATCCTGGCGCTCGGCATGGCCATCCTTTTCGGCGGCATGCTCGTGATCAACTGGTGGACCATCGGCGCGGGGCGCGCTGATCGTGCGGTCACGCTGCTGCTATGGCTGGCGCCGCCGGCACGGGACCCGCGGAAAGGGGGCGATCAATGTCTGACGATCGGTATATCGCCCTGCGCGCATCTGCCGCTGGAGGGCAAGGGCCAGCGGTCGTCAGCCTGGTGGGGAATGCTTTGCCTGATCGCCACCGAGGCGATCCTCTTCGTCTATCTGATATTTTCCTACGCCTATCTCGGCACCCAATCGCCGGTCCCTGGCCGCCCACCGGCAAGCCCAGCTCCTGCTTGCGCGGGCCGAATACGGTTGTCTTGCTCGGCAGCAGCATTGTGCTCGGCATGGGGAACGCGGGCCTTCGAGCGGCGCCGCGCGAAGGGCACACTGCAGATCGCGCTTGCCGCCACGCTCGTGATGGGCGCTGTCTTCGTCGCGGTGCAGGGCATGGAGTGGCACAACAAGCCGTTCAGCCTCAGCGACCAACGCCTACAGCTCGGCCTATTTCACCATCACCGGCGTCCACATGGCGCATGTCGTGGTCGGGCTTGTGATGCTGGCTGCGCTATTGGTGTGGTCGTTCATGGGGCGCCTCGATGGGCGCTCCAGCATCTGTCGCTCGGCGCCCTCTATTGGCATTTTGTCGATGCCGTCTGGCTCGTCGTGTTCACGACGCTCTATCTGGTTCCGACGCTGTCATGAGCAGAGCCCCGGCGAAACGGACCGGCGCCGCAACCGCCCATCCCGCGCCGCACCGCCACCGTGGTGGCGGGCTGGATCGTTGCCGCCGGCCTGGTGCTCGCGCCGGCCGCGTGGTTCCTGCAGCTCAACGCATCCTATCTGCTTGGCACGTCGCATTGCGCGGGGCCCCGCGGGCCTGCCGCCAGCGATTGCGCATGGGGCGATTGTCGCGGCCGGGCTGGTGGCTGCCGTGTTGGCGTCTTGCGCTGGGTTCGGCGGTCAGGGCATGGTCGCTGACAAGCGACGAGGGGCCGGGCGACCACCAGTCGCGCTCACCAGCGGGCACGGCCGCACGCGCTTCCTGGCGCTGGCAGGCTTCATCGTCAGCGGCATATTTCTCGTCGCCGTTGCCTTCTCGCTTTTCGTGCCGCTCCTCGTGCGGTCATGCGGCGCTTAGCCTGGCATACGGCCGCGGCGCTCGCCTCTTGGGTCGCGGCGCTCCGCAATCGGGCATGGCATCGGCGCGGACTCTCGCGGCGGCGACGGCTGGTGGGTAGCGACCCGCTGATCGCGATAGACCCTTGTCGTCGCGGCGCTGGCCTATCTCGGCGGACTGGCCCGCTCGCTGCGGCGCCGCCGCACCGATTGCCGGTCGCCCGCTGGCGGGCAGCCAGCTTTGCCGCCGCACTTGCTCTTATCGCCGTGGCGCTGCTGTCGCCGCTCGACACGCTCTCGAGATCTATTTCTCCGCGCACATGGGACAACATCTGCTCCTCATGCTCGTCGCGGCTCCGCTGCTCGCCGCCTCGGACGCGCATCTTGTCATCCTGCGCCTTTCCCCTGAGGAGCCGGCGGAGGATCGGCTGCGACGATCGCGCGCCTTCCCGGGATGAAACAGCGCGGCCTCAAGCCGGTGGCAGCCTGGCTCGCCGCTGGCGCCTTCATGGCGGCTGTCGCCTTCTGGCACCTCCCGGCGGCCTATGATTGGGCGCTTTCCCATCCGTGGGCACACGCTCTCGAGCACCTCACGCTGATCGCCACGGCCATCGCCTTCTGGCGTGTCGTGCTAACCAGCGGCCGACGCCGGCTCAGCCCCGGCATGGCGGTGACGCTGGTGTCGCTGGTGGGATCCAGGGCGCGTTCATGGGCGCGATCATTTCCTTCGCGCCTCATCCGCTCTACGCCGCCTATGCCGGAAATTCGCTCGGACGATCAGGCCCTCGCCGGTGTCATGATGTGCATCCCGGCGTCACTCATCTATCTGGCGAGCACGATCTGGGCGCTCGCCGGATGCTGCGTTCCGGGCGGGCGCAACGGACGAAACCTGCCTTGCAGGAGGGCGAGATGAGAAGTGTCTTTTGATACCCTCTTACACCCGAACTTCTCCGTCGCCCTTCTGCCGCGACGGCAAACGTGCGAAGGACAGATTGGCGCAGCCCGAGGGGGTGAATGCCAACACAGGTTGCGATCAGCGAGTGCTGATGATGACGCGCTTCGGCGGTCAAGGCTCGTCCGCGCGGGATCCGTTTCACCTCAGTTTTTCCGACGTGTTTTATCCCTCCGCGAGAGCGGTCCTGGCAGCGTGGGTGAATTACAAGTGAAGCGAGTATCATTTCCGCTCTGAGGCGAAACTCTCCGTCGCTGGGCTTGGTCGACGACGGAGAAAATCCGGCAAAGAGCCGCTGTCGTCATCCCGTGGCAGCGGATGACCTCCGCATCATCAGAGGCCGCTTCCACCCACATCTCGGAAAGGCAGACCGAGCTTAGCGATTTTCCCCATCCGGGTGCAATTTAGCTTAAGCCTTTCCGACCATAGCCGCATTAAGCCTGGAGCGGACAGAAAACGCCCGAGCGGTCTCGCTCGGGTTTTCGGGGCCCGGCGCCATCGCTTCGGTTAGCCCCTTCCGGCCTCGCCCATAAGCGTAGGGTTGGGATAGGTTGGGCATTTCCTTTTTCAAGCGTATCGCTCGCGCGCACGCGATAACGCCGCTGGCGGGCGTGGAATACCGCGTCCGCCGCGAGTATCGCTCGCGCGCACGCGATAACGCCTATAATGGGGGTTGGGCAACCCATCCCAACCCCCGTCCCTCAAAACGGCAATTCCGCCTCCGTCGCCGCATCGGCTTCGTCAGCATCCTCGCGGATTTCGTCCGCCGTCTTCAATCGCAAATTCCTGAATGAGACCCGTCCCTTGGGCGTATATTTGTTCTCGGCACCAATGCGCTTCTCGATCTCGGCGGCGAGCGTGCGGCGATCACCGGCAACGACGCGGGCATGGTCGGCCCAGCCCTTCCAGCTCTCGAACAACGCCGCGAGCGGCACCTTCGCACCAGGCTCCTTAACGCAGCACTGCTCCATCCACTGGGTGACCATATCCTCGCTGTCGAGATAGTCATTCGTGGCGGTGGTCACCGTCTCCGGTGCATCAAGGCCGTGCTGCTGCCATTCTAAGCAGCCCTCGATCATCCACTGCAGGATGCCGGGCCATTCCGCCTTCAGCTCCTCGGCGAGATTGAGGTTCTTCTCCTCTTTCGGGATCTTGACATTGAACGGCACCAGATAGAGCCGGCGACGGATCGCTTCATCGACGGAGCGGAATTTCGGTTTGTAGTTGCCGACGATGATCAACTTGAATTTCGGCACGAACTCGAAATCGTCGCAGCGCAGGAACCGCGCCGTGATCACGTCGCCGCCGGTCATCTTCTTGAGCCGGGCCTCCGCCCAATATTGCCCTTTTTCCGTCTCTTGGGAGGTCACGAGCCGGGCATTATGCAAGCGGGCGAGCTCGGTAGTGTGGGCCGCATATTTGCGCTCGGCAAAGGTCTCGACGTCGGCGGCTTTATGCAACTCGCCCAGAATACCGGTGATCGTGCTGATCAGCACGCCTTTGCCGTTGCCCCCCTCGCCATAAATGAAAGTCAGCGAATGCTCGCGGATGGAGCCGGTCAACGCGTAGCCGAATTGCCTTTTCAGGAAACCCTGCAGCGCCTTATCGCCCGCCGTGACTTTATCGAGGTAGCCCACGAATTTCGGGCAGGCACCATGCGGCGCCACCGAGGTGATTTTCGTGATGTAGCGCTCAGGATCGAAGCCGATATTCTCCCCGGTTTTGAGGTCAATGATGCCTCCGGGCGTGCCGAGCAGCCAATCGTCCTGATCCCAGGTCTCGGAGGCCGCGGCAAAGCGCCGATCCGAGCGGGCGATGGTTTGAACGGCTGCCCGCTTCTTAGCGCTGTTCAGCTCCGCGCTCAGGCGTTTGGCTGCGACTTTGTCGCCCGGTACGCGCTCGGCGGCTTCACGACATTCTTTGCGGATGAGATCATAGACGGCGAGTGTTTTCTCTCGCCGCCAATGGCAGCCGGTCCATTCCATCCAGCAGCCCCATTCCTCGACCCATTTCAATCGTCCTCGATGCTTTTCGGCAAATGCCAGCGCCAAGCCTTCCTCGGTGAATTCCGGCGCAAAGGCGACTTCTTCGGTGGATGGCGCCTGTTGGGAGGCTTCAGCTTTTAAGGCTTCCTTGGCGCGAGGGGCCGCCTTCCTCGCCTTGACGGTTTCGACCGCGTCCAGAATTTGCGCATTTGTCTCTTGGAGCGCGGCTTTCTCGAGTTCGACGATGTATGCAGTTGGGTCACTCTGGGCCAAGACGAAGCTCGAAATGCCCAGGTCAGGCGAAATCAGCAGGCTGCCGATCAGCGCATGAGGAACCCCCGCTCTGACGAGGTCGCTCACCGCGATAGGCAGCCAGCCGGCGCGATCGGGAACCAACGGCGAATTCCGCGACACATATGCGTTGGACTCCCAATCCTCTCGGCTGTAAGGGCTGACGTCTTGATCATCCCAGGCATACAGCCACTTGTCGTCCCCAGGCTGGCGCGGCCGGCGAAGGTGATCCCCCGACTGAAAATTAAGTCCCAGCGGATCGAGTGAAATCATGGCCAGTCATCAGGATCATCTTGGCGGTGTCGAGCTCGTCATTCTCCAGCTCTTTGAACTCCGCAAAGAGCGTATCGCCTTCACACACATAGGGCGTGAACGCCGCGATCCTCGGGCGGGGACTGTCAACCCGTGCGACCGGGGTGGCGACGGCATCGATCGTCCCTGCAGAGGCACCATCAGCTCCACCGGTCAACGCCTGTTCCGCAGCCGCACTCTTGGCTTCTTCTTCCTTTTGCTTCGCACGCTTTATCACCGCCTTGGCGACCTGTTCGCGTGCGACCCTGTCGGCTTCCCTGTCACTGCGGCGATAACCGCTGCGGCCCTTATAAGCGCGGACGTTGTAGATGGCGTCGCTCAGTTCCTCGAATTGCCTGTCGGTCAGGATGCCCACCAACAGCTGCAACGGGAATTCGGGATAGGCATGCAGGATAGCGAGGAGGACGCGCCAATATCCGCCTGAGCGATCCGTCTCGCCGTCGCTCCGCTTCGGCAAGGTCCCCTTGCGGTCCCCGCAGTCCGAGTAATCGAACTCAAACATCAGGTGCAGGGTTTCGGTCGGGATGTTCGGATAATGATCCATCAGCCAGTGAATTTTCTCACCGGCGTCCGTGCCCGGCACGCGCTCGGTAGGCGGAATGGATTCCCTGATCTTGCGGATATCGCTGTGCGACGGCGTCGCCGTAGAACCCGCCGGACGCTCGGCCTGCGGGAATTGGCCCGTCCTATAGAGGCGGGTCTGGGCATGCTCGACAATCCGGGCGAGCCGCTCGACCTGGCCGCGGGCGCGCTTGCCGTCATGCGGGATGTTCACCATGCCCGGCAGGCGCGCAATGCGGCAGATATCGACGCAAGCGTCGACCTTGGCCACATCACTTAAGAGACCGGTGAGCGCGACTTGCAGGCCACGATTGTAGTTCGCGATCTCTTCGGCTTGGTCGATGCGCGCATTCAGCGTTTGGCCATCGAGAACGATCGGCGTTTCGAGCTTCCAAAACCCCCAATAGCCACCGCCGCTATCAATAATTACCGTGGGCAGGCCAGGGATGCCGGCGCCGCGGAGCTTGGCTTCGTTCTGAAGCACTGCCAGAATGCGTTCGCGGTTCTTATCGAACAGAATGCCACCATCGCCCTCTTGACCGACCGGATCGATATCCGCATAGAGCCAATTCACCGCTGAAACATCTTCTCGGCGCGCCTTGAAGGGCGCTCCCACCGCCAAATAGCCGGCACGCCTTTGCGCTTTGACCTTGTCACGCGGATCGTCGAACGGCCCTTGAAAGACCTCGACGTGGTTGGGATGAAAATAGGCATTTCCCTCCCGCATTGCGTCTTGGAGAAATGCCTTGAGCGCCTTTTGGTCCTCTAAGGCAATCTGCTTGCTGACCGGGCTGGTTCGATTCCCAATCGGAATGTAACAGGGCGTTACGACCCCATTATGAGCGAAAATCTCAAGCGCGCGGATTGCCTCGGCGACGTCGCTTTGAGCAGGCATTTGCTCCGTCGGCTGATTATCAGAGAATTCCGCTTTACTATCTCTGTGTGCGCCACTATAAGTATTCGTATCAAAGGCTTGGGAGCCATTAACGAAAGGGGCATTATCGGATTCGGACATGAGAAACTCCCTACAAAAATGTCCGAGTTCTATCTGAGGAGAACCTGCGCGAGACTGCTTACAAATTCTTCCATAGCGAGTTTTGAACCCGTCGGCTTCCCCAGCACTGGCGGGTTTCATTTTTGCGGGTCTTGCTATCCGCGGTGCGTGTTCTCAAAAAACACACGCGGAAGGCTTCAAGCCCGCATTTCAATCCCTACGTCTCAGGCATCACGCCTCCTCCAATATTCTCGGCCCCAGCCCCCTGTCAGGCCGAACCCGCCCGTCAAAAAGGTCCGGATCATCGCCGCCGCTCCGGCCCCAAAGCCTGAGCAGGGCGCGTCGAAGGACCGCCAAATTGCCGGATTATCCCAATCGTCGGCCGGGTCAGCACAGGTGGCCGGCGTCAGCGGCGCCGAACCTATGGTCCTAAGCGGAAGGATGTCCATCATCGCCCTCCCACGCATGGCGCTATGGCTGAATGGGGGAGGGTCATGCGGTGAGGGCTGAAACGCCCCAAACACCTTCAGGCCCAAGCCTGTGCCGGTTCGCAACATGCGTTATTATTGGAATGTGTTGGGCAAGGTTTTCGGCCCACTTCGGCCCACCGATATAACACGCGCTTTGTGCCGTGATTACGTTGCTCAGCGCACCGAAGCAGGCCGGAAGCCCCATACGATTCATGGCGAATTGCGGGTTTTGCGCAGCGTCGCCAATTGGGGCCATGAAAGCGAAGCTTATCGGACATGCGCCGCATATTTGGTTGCCGCCTATGCCGGCTCCACGCGACCGGCACTTAACCCGGGAAGAGTTGAACAGCCTCTTAGCTCACGCGCAAATGCCGCATATCAAGCTCTTCATCATCCTAGCTATTAGCACGGCGGCACGGATGACAGCGATCTTGCAGCTTACCTGGGATCGCGTGGACTTCGAACGTGGGCTGATTCAGCTTCACGACCCTTCTAAGCCGCGCACTAATAACGGCCGCGCCCTCGTCCCGATGAATGCGTCGGCTCGTGCAGCGCTTTTAGAGGCGCGGGAAGCCGCCCTAAGCAGTCATGTCATAGAATGGAACGGTAAGCCCGTTAAGAACGTTCGGCGCGGCCTCAGCAATGCGCTCACCTTGAGCGGGCTAAAAACACTTCAAGACGGCGCGCATTTATTACGTCACTCCGCCGCCGTGCTCATGGCGGAAGACAGCATCCCGATGAGCGAAATTGCCCAATATCTTGGTCACCGTTCAGCGGCGACAACAGAGCGGGTCTACGCTCGGTTCAGCCCAGATTACCTGCGTAAGGCTGCGGCGTCGCTCAACTTCGCACCATTCATCTGCGAGCTGGCGGCTAGCGGTTCCACGAACTTAGCGACGCTGAAAACAGCTGAAAACAAAGCGTCGCAAAGAAACGCACCGCTTAGCAAAGTTGTTGCTAGCTAAGGAAAGATGCGTCGGACCGCACTATTCCCAAGCTGGATGTCGCCAGTTCGATCCTGGTCGCCCGCTCCACCGCTCAAGAGATCCGCGATTGATTGAAGCGCCTGCGATCAGCGCGGCGTGTGGCCGCCGATCGAAGACGTCGTATCGCCGCTTTGAGACATCGCATCCGGCGCCCAGGCTTTGAGGCGGGCGGTGAGCGCGTCGGCCCGCTTGCCGGCGTCATCGAGCCTGGATCGGGTGAGCTTGCCGGAATTGAGAGCCGATCTTACCCCTTCAATGGCAAGCATCGTCGCATCGGCGTCCTGGTCATTGCCGTTCGGCATGATGATCATGTCGGCGCCGGCCTCCAGGGCGTCCGCAAGGCCGGCTTCGTTCGGCCGGCGCCTCTGAGCGATCGAGAATGACGGCGTCCGCAAAACCGGCCTCGCGCAGCGAGCCGATGAACCGGGCGGTCGTCTCGCGATCGAGGGCTGCCGATCCAGCCGAGCTGATAACCAACGCGTCCGGACCTTTTCGCTTGAGCATTTCGCGCAGCATTTCGACGCTCGCCTGATGTTCGGCCGATAGTGTGTATCGCATAGCCGTCAGGACGTGGCTCTCCTCATGAGCGAGGGTGAACGCGGTCGCAAGCGCGGCTGCGGGGAGCGGCGCGGAGCCGAAGCAATTGCGCATCTCGACCGCTGCGTCTTGCGGGCAGGCGTCGGCGCTGGCCCCCAGATTTATGGTGATGCCGAGTGTGGAGAGTTCGGCAGCCATATCCTGGTAAAGGTCAAACGCGCCAAGCGCATCGCCGATCGAGCCCACTTCGCGCGCGGTCGGAATCGACTTAAGCCCGCTGGCCTGTGCGAAGGCGCGCTCCGCCCCGGCTGAGCTATCGATCATCACGATTGCCGGAGTGTTGCCCGGTTCACTGAGAGACGCGGTCAATTCGTGCAGTTGAGGCGTGTTTTCAACATTCTCGCCCCGAATGAAAACGCCAGCCACCGCACCGGATTTGAGCGCCTGCTTCACCGATTGCGGCCCGGCGTCGGACGGCAACCCACCCTCGAACGCGACAATCAGAAGCCGCCTGACTGTGTCCCGCAGGTCCGCGTCCTTAGCCCCCGTTATCTGCGTCCCCGAAATCACCAGGCTCTCCAGGATATTCTGGACAGACCCCGCGGCATCCTGGACGGCTAGAATGCGCCGCGTCGGCACGGGAACTCGCTTAACGACCTTCTGATCGGTTTCGGCGTTGGCCCTAGCCTTACCCGCCCGGTGATTCGGGCTCGCCCCCGCGTCTGAGTCGGGCGGCGCGCTGACGTTTTGGGGCTCTGGCGCTATACGCGTGCCCGTGCACTCCGGATAGCCATCTTTCCTGCCGTAGCTGGCACAGTCCTCCGGGCTGAGGAAGGGAAAGTGCTGCAGCAAGGTCGTGGTTGAGCGCCAGACATTTGGCTTTGCCGCGTGATCCTGAATTTGAATGAGCGAAGTCCCGCCCGCGCCCGGAAGGTGGGCAGGCGGATAGGATTGAGCTTGCGCAGAAGAACATACCAAACCGGCAGCAAATATAACATGGCGCAATATCATGGCATCCACCAAGCACTCGTCCGCGGAACCGCAGTCCAGATCGATAAGTATACTAAACATGGCTTCAGCGAGAAAGGGAACGTTCAATTTCACTTGATCGAAGTAACCTGTTGAAACTTTCGCTTGCCGCGTGCGATCCGAACGCCGCAACGACACCACACGCGCGTCAGGCCGCCGAATGCGTGCGGCCATAGATATGGCGCGCGGTGATCAGATCGAGATGGGCGCCGCCGCCATTCTTGAAGATCGTTATGTCATTCGCGCCGCGGGGACGGCATCGCCCCTGGCAGAGGTCGAAGAGATCGCCTTCAATGTCGGCCGCGCCGATAACGCCATTTCGGATCGGCAGCATGAGTTCGCCGATATGCTCGATTGTCGTTGCGCGGGAGTCGACGAAGATGCGGCCGCGCCGCAGCGCCTCGTCGTCGGCTTCGCGCATGTCCGGCCGATAGGCGCCGACAAGGTCGAGATGCACGCCGGGCTTCAGCCACCCGCCGTGGACCAAAGGCTCCGTGGCAAGGGTTGCGGTCGAAATGATGTCTGCGCCTCCAACGGCGGCTTTCGCATCCTCCGCGACAGAGATTTGGCGGCCGATATGAGCGAGCCTTGCGGCAAGCTGCTCAGCATTGCCCTTGGTTCGGTTCCACAGCACGACGCGCTCCAGGGACGGACGCGCCGCGACATGCGCTTCGATCAGCGGCTTGGCCATGGCGCCGGCGCCGATCATCGCCATGACCTTCACATCCGCCCGTGCAAGAATTGAGGCGCCAAGCGCGGAGTCGGCGGCGGTCTTCCACGGCGTGATCGCGGCGCCATCGATCGCGGCGAGCACGCGCCCGTCGTCTTCGTCAAAGAGCAGGAACTCGCCCTGGAGAGTTGGCTTTGGTGGCTCGCGCGACGGATTATCCGGAAACACCGTGAGCGCCTTGAGCCCGATGCCGAGCCCCGCAAAGATCGAGGCGCGCACGAGCAGCGACCGCTTTCCCTGCCCCAGCAGCATATCGCCGATCTCGGGGCGCGCCGGCCGACTATGCGCCTCGCGCATCGCGGCGATCAGCGAGGGCCAGTCGAGCGCGGCCTGCACGCGTTCCGCTGAAATCCGAAGCATGCGGCCTCCGCCAATGTGTGCATTGTGCCGCGCTATTCAGCGGCCATTGCTGCATCATAATCGATGCTGAGCGGCCGTCCGCCCAGTTCGGCAAAGGTCCGCGTCCGGCAGGTCAGCACGATGACCTGCTGATTCGATCCGGCGCGCATCAGGGCGTCGAACATGCGGCTGATCCGGTCGTCGTCGGAGAAGACGAGCGCGTCGTCGAGAATGATCGGCACCGGCCGGCCCTGCTCGGCGAGCAGAGCGCCCATGGCGAGCCGGACGATGACCGCGATCTGCTCGCGCGTGCCGTCGGAGAGACGGTCGAAGCGCTCCGCATCGTCGAGCGTCCGCTTCAGACCGGCGACGCTGAAGCGGTCGCCAAGGTCGAGCGCGGCCCCCGGAAGGAGGTCGCTCAAAAACGGTTTCAGATGACGCAGGATCGGCGTGTAGAAACGGTCGCGGCTCTCGCTCAATATCTCGGCGATGGTCCGCGCCAGGAGTTTCAACACCTCGACCCGCGCTTCATGCCGGGCAACCTCTTCCTCCGCCTGCGTGAGCTGCTGCTGCAGCGCGGCGACCTGCTCGCCGACGCCGTCGCCGCCTGCGCTCTGGATCTGGCCTTCAAGGTTCGAAATCGTCCTGTCGAGTTGGCCCAGCTGGCTTTTCCGGTTCTCGATGGCCTGCTTGAGGCGAGCCGCTTTGTTGTTCAGCCGGTCGATCTCGTCCGCCGCCGGACTCTTGCCTCGCAGCTCCGCAAGCGCGCCTGCCGCCTGCTGATGCGCCTTTTCCGCTCTCCTGAAGCCGTGCGCGCGCTTCCGCCATCTGCGCATCGCGGCTCTCGTCGGGAAGGGATGCGAGATTTGCGGCAAGGGCCCGGCGCAGCTCACCCAGTTCGCCGAAAGCCGACGCCTTGGCCGCGCTCATCTCGGCAAGAAGCTGCACAGCCTCCCGGCGCTCGGCTTCAAGCGCCTTGCGGCGGCCCCGCCGTTCCTCCTGCTCCGAGGCGAGTGCTTTTCGCCCATGCTCCAATGCGGCAATGTCCGGCAGCGTGTCGACGCCAGCAGATCTCAGCGCCTCGGCGATCTCGGCTTCCGCCTTGGCGATCTCCTTGCGTAGGCCGATAAGCGCCTTTTCCGGGGCCTTCATATCGGTGCCCAGAGCCGTCAGCTCCGCCCCTATGCCCTGCAATTGCGCTTCGAGCCGGCCGCGGCGGGCGAGTGCCTCGCGGGCATCCTGCAGGCTGGCGGCGCCGCAGGCGCGCAGCAATTTGGCCTGGCTCTTGAGACGAGCGGCGCGGGATTTGTCATGGTCATCGGCGATAGCTGGGGGCGGCGTCATCGTAATGGTCGCGATATCGCCGACCGACACGGTGATGGGAGCCGTCACGGCGATGGTCTCGGTCGCTCCGGCCGGCTTGCCGCCGATCAGGACCGGAACGCCGCTGCCAGGACGCACGGAAAGCGATAGCTGAGCGGCCGAAGCCGCAAGGCGAGCATCGAGCACGGCCAAGTCGCGCTCGGCGGCCTCCAGATCGCGGACATGCTCGGCGGTGACTTTGACACTGGCGATTTCGCCGCTGAGCGTTGTCTGCCGCTCGACGATGTCGGCAAGGATACGGACCTGCCGCTCCTGCTCGGCTTTCGACCGGGCGGACTGCGATGCGGCAGCAAGCTGCCGAAGCGTCCGGTCCTGCGCGGCCGCCGCTTCGTCCTCGCGCTCGATCTCCGCCAGCCCGGCGCTGAGCCGCTCGGCTTGGCCGCGCCGCGCCTTCTCCTCGACATCGAGCGGCACCAGCTTCGCCGCCAGCTCGGTTTCGCGCCGCCGCTGCTCATCGATCCTCGCCGCCAGCTCCCGTATCCCTTGAAGCTGTGCTGCGGCTGACTGCATCTGGGCGTGACAGCGCCGCTCCTCGGCGTCCTGGGCCTTGAGCTTTGCCGCCTGGTCATTGGCAAGCTGAAGCTCGGCCTGCGCCTTTTTCAGCTCCTGCTCCTGCTGTGCGGCGAGATCGGGCTCACCGAGCCGCTGCCGCTCGGACCGGTGCTGTTCCAGCTCCTCGAACTGCGCTTCGAGCGTCTGCAGCCGCTCGCCCGCCGCGCGAAGCTCCAAGCCGCAACGCTCCCTTTCCTGAAGCGCATGGGCCAAAGGGCCGCCCGCCGCCGGCTTGCCGGTCTTTTCCGTGACGTAGCGCATCAGCTCGGCGCGCGTTTCCTCCAGGATCGCGCGCGCCGTTTCGCTGCCCGCGACCGTTCCCACCTCCGCTTCGATCGCCGAGACGAGCACCGATTTCGCCTGCGCCGGTCAGCGACGGCGGCGCGAAAGACTGGCCCTGGCCGACCCAGAGCATGGCGAAAGCGGCCTCATCGACCGAGCGCCCGCTCCCCGGCTCGATTCCCAAAATCTCCCACAGTTTTTCGTCGGCTTCGCGGTTTTTCGCGATCTCGCGCCCGTCCATGACCAGCGATGCGCTCGGGCTGCGGTTGAAGGATTTTCTGATCCTGTAGACGTGACCCTGATGGCTGAACTCGACTGTGATGGTCACCGGCAGGTTCGTCCCGTCGGTGATCAGCGGCTCGATCGCTTTCCCCTTGACCGTATGACGCTCGAAGATGCAGGCCTTGAGCGCGCGGAACAGCGTGGACTTGCCGGCCTCATTCGGCGCTGCGAGGACGTTGACGCCCGGCCCGAAGCCGAACACGCTCGTTCGTGTACCGAAGCGCCCGACGCCCTCGACGGTAAGGCCGGTGATCTGCATCAGGCCGTCCCCCTTTGTGCAGCGCGCATCAGTGCGCCATAAAGCTCGACCAGCGCAGCTTCCGCCATCTTGCGCTCCTTCGGCGACAGCGCGAGGTCCTCGGCGCCTCCCCGAAGCCGCCGGCTCACCTCGCTCAGAACGCCGTCAGAGGCCATGGCTTCGAGATCGGCTGCGGTCGGCGCGGTCGAGAGCTGATCGCGCCGCAGCGACAGCCAGAAGAAAGCCGCCTCGAGCCCGGCAAGCCGTTCCTCCAGCTCGGCATGGCCGGACAGGGACAGGAGGCCGCGAAGCGTCAGGCGCAATAGTGTCCGCGACAGGTCGGGCAGGCTCCGCAGGCGCGCTTCCAGACGACGAGATCCTCATCGCCTGAAAGCGTCTCCTCGACCGACCGCCAGATATAGCGACCGACGATCTTCTCCACGACCTTGGGCGGCGCCGATGGCCCTGCGCATTCGACGGCGAGGATCTTGCCCTCTTCCTGGCTGTCGACAAGGTCGGGCTCCGGCGTGCCGGAATACCAGACGGAGGGCGAAATCTGCTGGGTGCGGTGCCAGTCGCCGAGCGCCAGATAGGCAAGTCCGGCTTTAGCAGGCCTCGTCGGATCGATTGGGTTGCCGGCATCGCCCGCTGAGCCGAAGCCGGTGACCGAGCCATGCGCAAGGCCGATGCGCAGAGCGCCGGGCGGCGTCGGTGCCTCGTCCATCCAGGCGGTGACATCACCCGCCTCCGTCTTGCGGAAAAGCGGGCAGGGCAGCAGAAAAGCATTCGGCGCGATTTCAACCGGCCGGCGTTCGAGATGCAGATGGATGTTCGCCGGCATGCCGGTCGCGCGGACCCGGTCCCAAAGCCCCTCCGGGCGGTGCGGGTCGTGGTTGCCGGGCAGGAGATGCCAATTCACCTTGCCGAAGCGGCGCATCCGCTCCAGCGGCGCCCGCAGATTGGCGGGTTTCGGGCTATCGGTATCATAAACATCGCCGGCGACCAGGACATGTTCCGCGCCTTGCTCGGCGGCGAGCGCACCGATCGTCTCGATCACGTCGAGCCGCGCAGTCTGGAGCACGGGTTCCCTGTCCCCGATCTGCTTGAAGACCTTGCCGATCTGCCAGTCAGCACTGTGGATAAATCGCATCGCGATTTTTCGATAGCCTCGGTGATTCCCTCATGGGCGGCGCCCACCCATAGATATAGGCGAGAAATCGCGATTGCCGCGCCTGCATCCGACTTGTCCACAAATGATCGGATCGATTCCCTTCACCGCCGGCCGAGGCGCGCGTGAAATCGCATCGCGTCAAGCGGGGCATAGATGCGCTCATAGTCGATGCTGTGCCGCATGCTGTCATGGTCAGACGGCGAAAGCGCAGCAGGAAATCTGACGGGACAAGGATAAATAACTTAAAAATTTAATAATATTAAAAATAACATTATGTTTTGTCTGTGGATATCACTCAATGTTCTGCGCATACCCTTAGCATTCATGCCATATAAAAAGTAAAGTTCCAGCGAATAATCTATGCAACTTTGTCCGGAATTTGGTTCATGTTTGATCAAGTGCTTTCTGATGGAACCACTGCTGCGCAGCCTGCGACGGGTTCGCCTGCTACTCCGCTCATCCGCTTCATTTTGCGAGGTCTGGATTTGCTGGATGCCGGAACATGGACGGTGGTCACATATATATCACCTCGACGGCCGCGCACTGCCCAACGAGTTGATCCCCCATAGTGATGTCTTCTATACGCTCAATGTTCTGCTCGGATTTTCTCGCATCCGACATCTTGGCGAGATCCATGAATACGATCTTAAGAAGATCTTCGACGCGAATGTCGTGCAGGTTCCACGCTTGCCTTCGCGAAAATACGCTTACGGCATGGCATTATGGACCGCAGCTGAGCTCGGCTTTGATATTCCTGAGGAAACATATGGAAAAATCCGAGCTGTGCTGGACGATCGTGCAGGCTGGATGACCTTCAATGCACAGGATCTCGGTATGATCCTGATCGGCTGCGTCGAGCAGGCCAAACGCCGCCGTCCCGAACTCGGGAGTATCGCGCAGGACCTGTTTCAACATCTCAATCAATATTACGGCTGTCACAGCGGTCTCTTCTACGACGCGGCAAGCGGCTGGCGCAGGCGCTTTTCGTCCTTCGCAACTCAGACTTATCTGTCGTTGGCTTGTTATATTTTCGGCGAATGGACTCGCAATCAAAGAGCTCTCGATTTGGCCAGGACGTGTTCGGCCAAACTTATTTCTCTGCAGGGTCCGCAAGGTGAATGGCCGTGGTTCTTCCACACCCCGTCGGGACGGGTCGTGGATTTCTACGAGGTCTATTCCGTTCACCAGGACGGTATGGCCCCGGCATGGCTGGAGCACGCCGAGCGGCATCATGTGCCGGGTGCCAGGGAAGCGCTCGTTGACGGCTTCATGTGGATCTACGGAGATAATCAGCTGCGGCGATCCATGCTTTGGCAAAAGGAGGGGCTCATTTGCCGCTCTCACGTCCGCAAGCGCGAACTCTCCGGCAAATGGAAGAGGGGTATCCGCGCGATCGCAAACGCTTTCACCGGTGGAGGGCGAACGCCGATTTCGCCGTCCATGCTCGATTTGCGTCTCGAATGCCGCAGCTACCATCTCGGCTGGGTGCTTTGGTCATTCGGTCGGCGCGATGACCTTCCGATCATCCAGCACCACCCGTCGCTGAGCTGAGACCATGTTCAAGCGACACTGGCTCCTCAGTCTACGGCTGCGCGTTCTTGCACTGAGACGCAAGTATTTGGTGGCCTATTGCGGCATGGATCTGCACCCGACCTGCAACGTCTCGCTCAAGGCCGTGCTGGATCGGAACAACCCTCGCGGCGTGCATGTGGGGGCCTATAGCTATGTGGCGTTCGAGGCCGTGATTATGACCCATGACATGACAAGAGGCCTGCGCACCGATACCTATATCGGCGAGCGATGTTTCATCGGCGCCCGGGCGATCATCATGCCGGGCATCCGCGTCGGCGACGGCTCGATCGTCGGTGCCGGAAGCGTCGTCACACGAGATGTACCGCCCGGTTCTATCGCGGCGGGCAACCCAGCCAGAGTGGTCCGCTCCGGCATTCGGACCACCCGCGGCGGCTGTATCCAGGGCGCCGGCTATCTGGCGCAGGACGATGGTTGGCTCGCGGAGGCGGAGCGTCATGTCGCTGCTGGCTGAGGAGTTCAAGACCTGGGGGCGGATCGGCGTGAAGCGCCTGATCTCGCCCGCGATGATGGACCGGCTTCGGCGCGCGCGGCGGAAGGCCGGCCGCAAAGCCATGCGCAAGTCGCTGGACGGCTCCCTTCTTCTGCTGACGCAGAGCCAGATCGAGCAGGATCTGCGCGCCCTCGGGGTGGTGCCGGGTTGTAACCTTTTCGTGCACAGCGCGCTTTCCAGGATCGGCCCCGTCGAAGGTGGCGCAGAATCCGTGATCCGCGCGCTCTTGGACGTCATGGGGGCTGAGGCGACCCTTATTATGCCGGCCTATCCCATGCCCGCGACGATGTATGAGTGGATGCGTGACCCGGAACCTTTTTGCCTAGCGAGCAGCCCGTCTCGAATGGGAGCGCTGACCGAGGTCTTTCGAAAAATGCCCGGCGTCATCCGCTCGGCGCATCCTACCCACTCGGTGACGGCATACGGCCCCGCGGCCGAATCCTACACGCGAAATCACCACAATCTTCCGACGCCGTGTGCGGCGGGCTCGCCCTTCCGCATCCATACCGATTGCGGCGGCGATATTTTGTGCATCGGTACAGGCGTGGGAAAGATCACATCATACCATGTCATCGAAGATTATCTCGATGACTATCCGCTTTCCGTTTATCTGGAGAAACGGATGGCGAAAGACGTAATCCTTGCGGATGGCAGACATAGGCGGGTTGAGATCGCAGTGGGAAATCCTAAGCTGAGCCCGTGGCGGGTTGACAATTTCAAACCTAAGGAAACTGAGTTTCTGGGCCATTTACGTTCTCATGCAGCCGTGCAGGAAGGCAAGATCGGCCATGCGTCGTCCCATCTCATTAACGGAGTTCGCTTTCATCAGATGATGATCGACCTGACCCGCAGTGGCGTCACGATTTATCATCGACCGTGGCTCCGCCGCATGTTGGCCCTTTAGCACTGCATGACGCGGACGTCTTGACTGGCCTGGCAAGATGTTGAGAGCGCATCTAGAGCATGATCCGCAAAAGTGGACGCCGGTTTTGCGAAAAGATCATGCTCAAACAGGTAGATGGAGCCCCGTTCCAATTCTATCGGAACGGAAAAGGCTCTAGCCTTCGGAGCCCTCTGTCCGCGTATTTGGCCGGCTCGTGTCGAGCTGGCGCCCCACCACCACCAACACAACTTCATTGCCGGGATCGAGCTTTGCCAGGCGGCGCCTGAAATCGGAGCGCGAGCCCATGGCCGATCTCATCACCAAGACTTGCATTCGGCGTGAAGGGTTACGACGCCAATGAGCCAACTAGGGTTTGATAAAACGTCCGAGATGTTCTATTTACCATTCGGCTTTCGGCTCCAGAGTGCATAAACGGACAGGATCATGAGCAGCTACACTGAGGAAACCGTTCTCGCGGTTCAGCACTGGACCGACGATCTGTTCAGCTTCAGGGCAACGCGCAGCCCGTCATTCCGCTTCGCCAACGGCCAGTTCACCATGATGGGGCTGGAGATCGAGGGCAAGCCGATGGTCCGCGCTTATTCGCTGGTCAGCACCAATTATGACGACGAGCTGGAATTCTTCAGCATCAAGGTGCCGGACGGCCCGCTGACCTCGCGGCTTCGGCACATCAAGCAAGGCGACCGTATCCTCGTCGGCAAAAAGCCGACGGGCACGCTGGTGCTCGACAATCTCCTGCCCGGACGCAGGCTTTATTTGCTTTCGACCGGCACCGGCCTAGCGCCGTTCATGAGCATCATTCGCGACCCGGAAACCTACGAGAAATTCGAGAGGGTGATTTTGGTGCATGGCTGCCGCCAGATCGCTGAACTCGCCTATGGCGAGAAGATCACCCAGACATTGCCGAAGGACGAGTATCTCGGCGAGTTGATCCGCGAGAAGCTCACCTACTATCCGACCGTGACGCGCGAGCCGTTCAGGCATCGTGGCCGCCTCACCGATCTGATCACGACGGGTCAGCTCTTCCGCGATCTCGGCGTTGAGCCTTTCGATGCCGCCGGTGACCGCGTGATGCTCTGCGGCAGCCCGCAAATGCTCGAAGACATGCGGGCGACTCTGGCCGAGCGCGGCTTTACCGAGGGCTCAAGCGGCAAGCCTGCAACCTTCGTCATCGAAAAGGCGTTCGTGGAGCGGTAAGCCTCTGAGCTGCCGATGAAAAAGATCGGCAAGGATGGACACTTGACCCCAGTCCCGGCTGGCATTCTCGGGGGCGGGCGCAGCGAGACCCGGCACCTATTGGCATTTCCACAATCAGCGCGTGAAGACGAGGTGTCCGTAGCCCCGGATAGCCGCTGAGGCGGCTTCCGGGACAACGCTCTGAGCGTTTCGCAACTTTGGCCGCCGGAATCGCTGGTTGCGCGCAGCATCGATGGCTCGCGTCCTCAACTCAAGATTGCGCCTTGGCCGAAGCCACGTCTCGAGCGGTCAGAACAACACCACGCTGCGGATGCTTTCGCCGGCATGCATCAGGTCGAAGGCTTTGTTGATATCGGTGAGCGGCATCTTATGCGTGATCATCGGGTCGATCTGGATCTTGCCGTCCATGTACCAGTCGACGATCTTGGGCACCTGGGTGCGGCCCTTGGCGCCGCCAAAAGCCGTGCCGCGCCAGACGCGCCCGGTGACGAGCTGGAACGGCCGCGTCGCGATCTCCTGACCGGAGCCTGCCACGCCGATGATGATGCTCTCGCCCCAGCCCTTATGGCAGCATTCGAGCGCCTGGCGCATGACGTTGACATTGCCGATGCATTCGAAGGAGTAGTCGGCGCCGCCCTTGGTCAGATTGACGAGATAGGGCACGAGATCGCCCTGCACTTCCTTCGGATTGACGAAATGCGTCATGCCGAAGCGCTCGCCCCAGGCTTTCTTCGAATTGTTGGTGTCGACGCCGACGATCATGTTCGCGCCAACCAGCTTAAGCCCCTGAATCACGTTGAGGCCAATGCCGCCGAGGCCGAAGACGACGGCATTCGCGCCCGGCTCCACCTTGGCCGTGTTGATCACGGCGCCGATGCCGGTCGTCACGCCGCAGCCGATATAGCAAATCGTGTCGAAGGGCGCGTCTTCCCGGACCTTGGCAAGGGCGATCTCGGGCACGACCGTGTAATTGGAGAAGGTCGAGGTGCCCATATAGTGGAAGATCTTCTGGCCACCGGCGGAGAACCGGCTGGTGCCGTCGGGCATCAGACCCTGGCCTTGCGTGACGCGGATTTTTTGGCAGAGATTGGTCTTGCCGGAGGTGCAATATTCGCATTCGCGGCATTCCGGCGTGTAGAGCGGGATGACGTGATCGCCCGGCTTCAGCGAGGTGACGCCCGGTCCGCATTCGACAACGATCCCGGCGCCTTCATGGCCGAGAATGGCGGGAAAGATGCCCTCCGGGTCGGCGCCCGAAAGCGTGAACTCGTCGGTGTGGCAAATGCCGGTCGCCTTGATCTCGATCAGGCATTCGCCCTGGCGCGGAGGCGCGAGATCGACGGTCGTAATCTCCAGTGGCTTTCCAGCCGCCACCGCAACTGCTGCCCGCGTTTGCATCGCAATCCTCCCTAAAGTCTATCGCTTGCTCAATTATCGTAGTCTAGTTTGCTTCAGTGGCGGCGTGCTGCAACCTATAATCGCCGTACAACTCGTTACCGATCGGCAATGGCGCTTTGACCCCTGCGGGCAGCAATTCATAGGCGAAGATGATAAGCTGGCGATTGAGTTTCGTTTCAGGGCATGTCCGTACATGGCGAGGGAACGGCGTTCGACGGTTCGATTTTACCCGGCGATGCCGGAGGAGCTGCTGTTTTGAACCTATCCGCCTCGAGATCTGGGGAGCGGCGGTCTCTGGTGTCGGCCGCTGGGCTGGTCACTGCAGCTGCCGCGCTGTTAGCGCTGGCCGCATCACCGCGGGCCGAGGAGCGGCGGCAGGACTACCCGACCGATGCCATCGCTGATTATGTGTTCGCCTGTATGGCGACCAATGGAGAGACGCAAGAGGCGCTGGAGAAATGCTCCTGCAGCATCGACGTAGTTGCCTCGATCCTGCCTTATAAGGCCTATGTCGAGGCCGAGACGGTCGCGCGGATGCGTCAGGTCGCTGGCGAAAAGGGCTCGCTGTTCCGTAGCGGCGCCGAGCCGCAGGAGGCAATTGCGCGGTTGAAGCGGGCACAGGCGGAAGCGGAGATACGCTGCTTCTGACCCGGGCCGGCGCCACAACGCCATCAGTGAGACGGTTATCGAGTCCCATGAAGACGATCAGTCAGCAGAAATGTTTTGGCGGCATTCAGGGTGTCTACGAGCATGCTTCGAAGGAATGCCAGTGTCCGATGCGCTTCGGCGTCTTCACGCCGCCACAGGCTGAGCGCGGGCCGTTGCCGGTGCTGACCTTTCTCTCCGGTCTAACCTGTACGGAGGAAAATTTCATCGTCAAGGCGGGCGCGCAGCGCGTCGCTGCGGAGTTGGGTCTGATCGTGGTTGCGCCGGACACCAGCCCCCGTGGTGACGATGTTGCCGACGTCAAAGACGAATATGACATCGGCAAGGGCGCCGGCTTCTATCTCGATGCGACGCAAGAACCCTGGGCGCGCCATTACCGCATGTACAGCTATGTGGTCCGCGAATTGCCCGAGCTGATTGCCGCCAATTTTCCGGCCGATCCAACAAGGCGCGGCATCTTCGGCCATTCGATGGGCGGACATGGCGCGCTGACCATCCACCTCAAGCACCCCGATCTTTATCGGTCGGTTTCGGCATTCTCCCCGATCGTTGCGCCGATGCAGGTGCCCTGGGGCCAAAAGGCGTTCAAGACCTATCTCGGCGACCGGCCTGAGGCCTGGTCCGCCTATGATGCGACACGTCTCGTCGCGAAAGCCCCGTCCAAGGCGCCGATCCTGATCGATCAGGGCGATAAGGATGGGTTTCTGGCCGAGCAATTGCGGCCGGAGCTGTTCCGGGAGGCTTGCGCGCGCGCCGGACAGGAGCTGACGCTGCGAATGCAGCCGGGCTACGACCACTCCTATTTCTTCATCGCGACATTCATCGAAGATCATCTGCGCTGGCATGCGGCGCTGCTGAAGTCCTGACCAGCCGACAATCATATCAGTCACGGCGAATTTTGATCGCGGTCAAAGCCCGCGCCCCGGAGCATTGGTAGCGTTCTCGATGACGACTTTGGAAGCGGGCCGTCATGCTGGATGGCAGCAGGCAGCACGCTGAAGAATGAGGATTGACAATGGCAACAACGCAAGCTGCCGCAGTCATGGTCGTATGTCCCGCTTGCGGGACGGTCAATCGCCTGCCGGTTACTAAGCTCGAAAGCGGCGCTAAGCCGAAATGCGGGCGGTGCGGGGTGGCCATTTTCGACGGCCAACCGATCACGATCAAATCCGCGGAAGATATGGCGCACCACCTCGCGCGCAATGAAATCCCCGTACTGGTTGATTTTTGGGCGCCCTGGTGCGGGCCGTGCCAAGCGATGGCTCCGCATTTTGCCGCGGCGGCAGAGCGCATGGAGCCCAAAGTGCGCTTCGCGAAAGCCAATACCGATGCCCTGCCGCAGATTGCAAGCCGCTATAATATCAGAGGTATCCCGACGCTGATTTTATTCGCTAAGGGGCAGGAGATCGCGCGGCGGAGCGGATTGTTGGATGCCTCCACGATCGAGCGATGGGTGGCATTCGGAGCTGTAGCCGGTACGGGTTGCACGTTTACTGGAAGAATATGTTACGCTTGAACGAAGCAAATTTGATCAATATCAAATAAGAAAAGCTCCGTTCGGTCGATAAAATTAGAATGGTCTTGAGTCTTGCGCCAGTGCTACCGATCAGCACGAGCGCGATGCGCTGGTTCGCTCCCACCGAGCAGCCGGTCCGTCGCGGCTTCGGCATTCGGCATATCGCGGTCGGTCGCGGCTTCATCGACGTCAATCAGCGCGATCTCGCCGTATGGCCATTCTGCGCGCTTTCGGAATTTCGGGCCGCGGGGCCAGGGCGAAATCGCGTTCTCCTGGTTGCGCCGCTCTCCGGCCATTTCCCGTTCATCCTGCGCGAACTTGTCATCGGCCTGGTCGGCAAGGCGGACGTCACCGTCACCGACTGGCTGAATGCGCGCTTCGTACCGCTGACCGCAGGGGAGTTCGGCTTTGACGAGAATATCGAATGCATCGCGCGGAGCATCAAGCTGCTCGGGGCCGGCCTTCACGTCATCGCGCTTTGCCAGGGCGTCGTTCCCGCGCTCGCAGCGACCGCTATTCTCTCCCGTGATGAGCCGGACTATGCGCCCGCCTCGCTGACACTGATCGGCGGGCCTGTCGATCCGCTCGCGAACCCCACCCGCGTCGTCCGGCTGCTGCGTCAGCGCTCGCTGAGATCGATTGAGGCGAGCGCACTGGACTTTGTCGGCCCCGGCTATCCAGGCACGCACCGGCTGGTCTATCCGGCCCGCTATCAGCTTTCGGCGCTGCTCGCCTATTTCTACCGCCACCTCGCCTCCGGCGGAGAACTGGTGCAGAAACTGCTGGCGGATGACGGGCTCGATCCGGTGCGGTTCCCGTTCTTCGGGCTGTTCACGTCCCTGATGGATTTGCCGGCCAAATATTTTCTCGAAAATATTCAGAAAATCTTTTTGAGCTGCGAACAGCAGACGGGGCAGTTGAAATGCCGGGGCACGCCGATCGAATTCGGAGCAATCCGCGATACCGCCCTGATGACGATCGAGGGGGCGGATGACGATATAGCCGCTCCCGGCCAGACGAGCGCGGCGCACCGCCTGTGCCCCGGCATTCCCGAAGCAAGGCGACGCCGCCTCGTCCTGAGCGAGGTAGGCCACTTCTCGCTGTTTCACGGACGAGCCTGCCGCGAAAGGGTTCTGCCCGAGATCGCCGACTTTCTGCGAAGTTCGGGCGGCAATATCTTGCCGGTCACCGACACCGCTATCAAATCGTTCATGAAAGCACCGGCCAGGATCAATCCCGCGTAACGATGTCCGCGTCCGGGCAGGTTAACCAGGCACCAGCGTCATCGAGACGCTTTTGAAGCCGGTCCCTTGAGCCGAGATGCTCACCGACTGCCGACGACCGCTAAGCGAAACCGACATCGAACCGTTGATGTAGCCCGTGATCGAAAGCCTCATCCTGTTGTCGAATGCGCGTCCCGAGAGCTCCCCGTTAGCGTTGAAGGTCCGCTCCTCCCAATGACCCGATATGCCGTTCCCGCCGCCGACAAGATCGCTTCGTATTTCGATCTTGTAATTCGGCGAGTTGCACAAGATGGCGAGCGACATGCCGTTGCCCGTCAGCCGGTAATATCCCCGGCAGGAGATGCGGTCCCGTGTTCCGTCCGACAACGTGAGATCGCCCGAGCCGCGCCAACTCCCCGCCAGTTGCTTGAAGATGGCTGGGGTGTCCGCAAGTGCGGCGGTCACATTGGAGAGAAGCACCATCGAGGCGAGGAGGCATCCCCGCCAGGCAGAGTTCATAAAAGCTTTTGCTAACATTGATTTATCCGCTCCCACACCGTAGTCCGATAAGTATAGCCAATTTCATTATCGCAAGGAAAACGTATCACCGGACCATCTCTAATTTATTCAGAATGAGATGAACGCTTTTTGACAACGGTCAACGCGGCCCCGCCGCCCGTCAAGTAGCGTCGGCCAAAATGCGCGGGCGTCGGGCTGTTACGCATTTGTTCGTCAACGATCATCGAATTTAGGGAGATCACCATGGACGACGGTCAATTGAGACAGAACATTCTGGATGAGCTGGAATTCGAGCCCCGTATCGATGCCGCCAATATTGGCGTTGCGGTGGAGGACGGCGTCGCCACGTTGACCGGCCACGTGCCGAGCTACTCCGCGAAGCTGGCGGCCAAAGAAGCCGTCGAGCGCGTTCACGGTGTGCGGGCGATTGCCGACGAAATGGAAGTGCGTCTGCAAGGGTCGCCGCAGACATCCGACGATGAAATCGCAAAACGCGCCGCCAACATCTTGAAGTGGGACGCGCTGGTTCCGGAGGAGGATATCAAGATTTCGGTCCGCAAGGGGTTCGTCATGCTGACCGGCCACGTCGATTGGCAATATCAACGCATGGCGGCGGAGGACGCGATCCGCAGGCTGTCGCACATCGCGGGCGTGGATAACGCCATCGAGATCAAGCCCCGGCCGAAAGCCAAAGACATCAGGCGGAAAATCGAAGATGCTCTGATGCGAAGCGCCGAGGCGGAAGCCCGGAAGATCCGGGTTTCCGTGGTTGACGGCACGGTGACGCTTGAGGGTCATGTCGACAATTGGAGCGAGCGGCGAGCCGTCGAGAACGCCGCCTGGGCCGTGCCCGGCGTGCAGAAGGTCAATGACCGGCTTGTCGTCATTTAGCCGCGTTCGGCGTGGCGGTGCGGCGAGAGTTCTTGCCGTACGCCTGCAACGCGGGCGGACATTGCGGCCCCGACGGAACCTGGGGATGACGACACGTTTCGCCGATGCGCCGTTTTGGAGCCGGCCCGCCGAAATCATCAGCGAATTCGGCTCTTCGAGCGCGGGGCTCAGTGCTGGCGCGGCGCAGCAAAGGCTGAAGCGGTTCGGGCCGAACCAGGTCGCCGAAGACCGCCAGCTCACCTGGGTGCGCCTGCTGCTGCGGCAGTTCGAAAGCCCCCTCGTTCTGATTCTGATTTTCGGCGCTAGCATATCGCTTGTGCTGCGCGAATGGGTCGACGCGACCATCATCCTGTGCATCGTCTTGGGAAGCACGCTGCTCGGCTTCTACCAGGAATTCCGGGCGACGAAGGCGGTCGCCGAACTAAGGAAACGTCTTGCCCTCAGCGTGCGTGTCATTCGCGACGGCGCCGAGGCGACGATCCCGGTGAGTGCGCTGGTGCCAGGCGATGTGGTCCTGCTCTCCGCCGGCAACCTCGTTCCCGCCGATGCGCTCATCCTTGAGGCCAAGGATTTCCTGGTGACGGAGGCGAGCCTGACGGGCGAGTCATTTCCCGTCGAAAAGCGGCCAGGCGTCGTCCCGGCCGCGGCGCCGATCGGCCAATGCACGAATGCTGTGTTCATGGGCTCGTCGGTGCGAAGCGGAACGGCTCGGGCGATCATCGTCGAAACCGGCGCGCGCACGATATTCGGCGCGATCGCGGCCCGGCTCCAGGCGCGGGAGCCCGAGACCGAGTTCGCCCGCGGTGTCCGGCAGTTCGGGGTGATGCTGGTCCGCGTGATGACGCTGATCGTGCTGTTCGTGTTGACGATCAACCAGCTGCTCGGCCGGCCAATCGCGGACTCGCTTCTGTTCGCGGTGGCGCTGGCGGTCGGTCTGTCGCCCGAGCTTCTGCCGGCGATCGTGAGCGTCACGCTCTCGGCCGGCGCCCGCCACCTCGCCAAGCGCGGCGTGATCGTCCGCCGCCTCGAAGCGATCGAGAATCTCGGCAGCATCAATGTGCTGTGCACCGATAAAACCGGCACGCTGACGGAAGGCGAAATCGTCCTTCATGACGCTGTCGGCGCCATGGGCGAAAGTTCAAGCGAGGTGCGCCAGCTCGCATTCCTGAACGCGGCGCTGCAGACCGGCATCGAGAATCCGCTGGATGCGGCGATCGTGGCCATGGGCCGGCAGAAGCAGCTTTCGGCAGCGGCGGGCAAGATCGACGAAATTCCCTACGACTTCATCCGGCGGCGGCTGACGATCGTCGTCGAAGATGCCGCCGATCCGCATTTTCATCTGCTGATCGCCAAAGGCGCGTTCGCAAACGTGCTGGAGGTCTGCACGAGCGTCGCCCAGCCGGGCGGGTCGCTGCCGCTGAACGATGATCTGCGCAAGAGCGCTGACGGACTTTTTCCGCGCGAAGGGCGAGGAAGGCTTCCGCGTCCTGGCCGTGGCGGAACGCCGCGCGCCGGCAAAGCCCCACTACACTCACGAGGACGAAGAGGGGCTCGTTTTCATGGGTTTTTTGCTCTTCCTCGATCCGCCCAAGCCGGAGGTCCAGCAGACGATCCGCGATCTTGCCGCGCTTGGGATCGAGGTCAAGGTCGTCAGCGGCGATAACCGCTACATTACGGCGCATCTCGCGCAGCGCGGTCGGCCTCGATCCAACGGCGATGCTGACCGGCGAAGACCTCCAGACGATGAACGATGAGGCGCTCTGGCACGCGGCGCCGCGGACCAATCTGTTCGTCGAGATCGATCCGCAGCAGAAGGAACGGATCGTGCGCGCGCTGCAGCATAGCGGGCAGGCGGTCGGCTATATCGGCGACGGCATCAACGATGCACCCGCGCTTCGGGCCGCTGATGTCGGGATTTCCGTCGATCAGGCCGTCGACGTCGCCCGCGAGAGCGCGGATGTGGTCCTGCTGAAACGTGATCTGGACGTGCTGCGCCAGGGGGTCGAGGACGGCCGGCGGACCTTTGCCAACACGCTCAAATATATTTCCATCACCACGAGCGCCAATTTCGGCAACATGATCAGCATGGCGCTGGCGACGCCGCTGCTGCCCTTCCTGCCGCTGTTGCCCAAGCAAATCCTGTTAAACAATTTCCTGTCGGACCTGCCCTCGATCGCGATTTCGACCGACAATGTCGATGCCGAGCACATTATTCGTCCCCAGCGCTGGAACCTCAGGCAGGTGCAGCGCTTCATGGTGACCTTCGGCCTCATCAGCTCGTGCTTCGATCTGATCACCTTCGCGACCTTGCTGTTGGTGTTCCAGGCTGGCGAAACCGTCTTTCAAACGGCGTGGTTCGTTGTTTCGGTGCTGACGGAACTTGCGGTGGTTCTGGTTCTGCGGACGGACCGGCCCGCTTTTCGTAGCCGGCCCAGCCGCCTCCTGCTGTGGAGCACGATCGCGATTTGTGCTTTGACGCTGGCAACGCCGTTTCTCGGCGAGGCCAGCATTCTATTCGGCTTCGTGCCGATTTCGGCGGGCCAGATGGGCGTACTGATCGGGATCACGGCGGCCTACATCGCGGCGACGGAAGTCGCAAAGGCCCTGTTCTATCGATTTCCGGCCGCCCCAATGGCAGCGGTCCGCTGAGATCGCCCGAGCAAATCGGCTCAAATTCGATCATCTCCCGTGCTTTCGGATGGTGATATGCGCCTTTTGGAGCAATGCTGCATTGCAAAATTCATCTTGCAATGCGGCAAAAGATGGCGAACCATCTCCCATAAAATGACGGGCTTTCAGCATTCGGGACTGGCGCAATCTGCAAGGCGATCCCGTGCGCTTTGGCACATGGGGGAATGCGGAGAGCGTCGCAAGCGGAGGAGCTAAGCCGCATGTCCGAACCAGCACTGACGACGATACCGGGCGGCCAGGCGCCCAGGAAAGAGCTTTATGAAATCGGCGAGATCCCCCCGCTCGGCCATGTGCCGAAAACCATGTATGCCTGGGTGATCCGCAAGGAACGGCATGGTCCGCCGGATCAGGCGATGCAGGTCGAGATCGTGCCGACCTGGGAGCTCGACAGTCACGACGTGCTGGTGCTGGTCATGGCGGCGGGCGTCAATTACAACGGCGTCTGGGCCGCGCTCGGCACGCCGATTTCCACGCTCGACGTGCACAAGCAGCCCTATCATATCGCCGGATCGGATGCGGCGGGCATCGTCTGGGCGGTCGGCTCGAAGGTGAAGCGCTGGAAGGTCGGCGACCAGGTCGTCATCCACTGCAATCAGGACGACGGCGACGACGAGGAATGCAATGGCGGCGATCCGATGTTCTCGGCGAGCCAGCGCATATGGGGCTATGAGACGCCCGACGGGTCATTCGCACAATTCTGCCGCGTCCAGGACCGGCAGCTCATGGAACGGCCCAAACATCTCACCTGGGAGGAAAGCGCCTGCTACACGCTGACGCTCGCCACCGCTTACCGGATGCTGTTCGGCCATCGCCCGCATGTGCTGCGGCCCGGTCACAATGTGCTGGTGTGGGGCGCGTCGGGTGGGCTTGGCTCCTTTGCCGTGCAGCTCTGCGCCACCGCGGGCGCGAACGCCATCGGCGTGATTTCGGATGACGACAAGCGCGATTTCGTTTTGCAACTCGGCGCTAAAGGCGTGGTCAACCGCAAGAATTTCAAATGCTGGGGCCAGCTCCCGAAGGTCGGCACCGAGGAGTATAACGCCTGGTTCAAGGAGGTCCGCAAATTCGGCGCCGCGATCTGGGAGCATACGGGCAAGGGCAACAACGTCGATTTCGTCTTCGAGCACCCCGGCGAATCGACCTTCCCGGTTTCGGTGTTCGTGGTGAAGCGCGGCGGCATGGTCGTCATCTGCGCTGGAACGACCGGCTACAATCTGACCATGGACGCGCGCTACCTCTGGATGCATCAGAAGCGTGTGCAGGGCTCGCATTTCGCCAATCTGCTCCAGGCGAGCCAGGCCAACCGTCTCGTCATCGAGCGGCGGATCGATCCGTCCATGTCCGAGGTTCTGCCGTGGACGGACATTCCAAAGGCACATATGCGGATGTGGAAGAACGAGCACCGGCCCGGCAACATGGCGGTGATGGTCAGCGCGCCGCAGCCGGGCCTCAGAACCTTCGAGGATGTGATCGAACTCAGCCGCAGCCGCTTTGGATAAACGATTGAAATCGGACTTATGCCGTTCGCGAAATCGACCTTATTTTGCCAGAGTGCTCCGCGCACGCCTTTCGGCTGGCCCCGAAAGCGAGTTTGGCTAAACTGTCTTCCGGGCTTCTCTCGATGAATTCGGAAAAAATGGGGGCAGACATGGATAATGGCAGCGCAGACATTATCGCCGGTATTAAGGAGTTGCGTGCCAAGGTCGAAGCGCAATTGACCGGCAATGACTATTATATGATCGCACTGCAGCTCGACGCCTTGGCGGCAAGCACTGAAACTGCAAATGCGGCGGCAAAGTCGCTTCTGAATTCGATCGAGTTCGCGTCTCAACGGCGCCGATCCGGGCTCGGCGGCGGCCGCCAGCGGAGATGCGGCAACGTCAGCGTCTGCCGAAGGTCCGCATGACGAGGACCAAGTCGTTGCCGCGCCCACGGCGGGCTCCTTCGGGGGCCCGCAGGCAACTGTCGCCGTCAGCTTCACTGCGGTCGAGCCGCCGGCCGAAACCGAGAGTGCTGCGGACGGTGCCGAGATTTCGAGCGCCGAGGCGGCGCCGGTCGACGAGGCGTCCGCCGCTGCGACAGGACTATGGGCCGCCGTCGATGCCGTTCGCGCCTTCGCCGAAGAGCGCCTTGGTGGTAATGATTACTACACCGCCGCCAATCTGCTTGCTCAGCTTCGCAGTTTTCCGCCCTCGGTTGGGCGCAGCGAGGCAATCCCCGCGCCGGCCAGCGGGGACGAAGCGCTCGCTGTTCTGCGTGGTGAAATCATCTGGCTGTCCGGATTCGCGCAGGTCGAGGCCGCCCGCCTGATCACCGCCTTGGCGCATGTCATGGCGCCCAAGGCCGCGCCCGCTCCGCAGCCTGCGCTGGCCGCCGAGCCGGATGCGCGATTATCCTCCGATCTCGCTGATGCTCCGGACCCCGAACCCGAAGCGCGCCCGAGAGTGGGTTTTGACGATCTTGCCGATGCCGCATGGCAGCGCGTTAAGACGGTGGCGCAAGCTGATAGTAAACCGGCGCATGGCCTGAACGGCAGCGCCGCGTCGAGTTTTCCCATGCCCAAACCCGCGCCCGCCCAGCCAGCGGCAAAGGCCGCACCGCACGTCGAGCCGATGGCGCAGGATATGGGCGAGGCCCTCAATGATGGAGGGTCGGAAAGGCGCAGCTCCGAACCTTGCTATGCGGGAGAGTTCGAGCTGGCAGCGGCGCGTCCTGCCGCACACGGTGATCATGAATCGGCCGGTCAGACCGCCTCGGAACAAGAGGCTGAAGCGGCTGGCGAAGCTTCGCCATCTGCCGAAGCGGACATCTTGACCGAGCCGGCTGACCACGAGGCGCCGGTCGCCGCGGGGCCGGGAATTAAGACCGCTGAAAGCGAAGAGACCACAGCAGCGGTCGTGATTGAACAGGCCGCCATCGAGGTGCCGATAGCCGTCGAGGAGCCTGCGCCGCAGCCTTCGGCCGATGCCGTGGCAGGCGAGCCGGCGCTCGCGGAGGCCGCCGAAGACGCGGCCGCCGCTGTGAGTTCGATGGAGGCCGGGCGCGGCGAAGCGGCGGGGGAGGAGCCGAAGCGCGAGACGGCGCGTTCGCAGCCTGCAAGACGAGGTCTGTTCAGCCGGCTGTTCGGTGGCCGCCCGGCCGAGCGCCGATAGCTGGCAGAGGTCTAAAGCGATAGCAGGAGAGTGTTCATGAGTCTGGCGGCTGACACACGACGGCCCGGTGATACCGATGACCTTGGCTCGCTGCCGACGCTGGCCGCCGAAGCTGCGGGAGCGGCGGAGCAATTGCTCGCCAAGGCGGTCTCCGCTGCCCGGGCTGTCATCGCGCCCGACGGCCGCACGAGCGCCGCCCTGCTCGACCGCGAGCAGCACCGTGCTCACGGGCTCGCCTGGCTTGCCACCTATGTCGAGGCGATCAAGCAGCTTGCCGCCTATGCCGAGCGGCAGGAGGCGCAAGGCCGGCTCGGCAAGATCGAACGGCTATTGACGCAGATCGGATGCGCCGAATACGCCGCGCAGATCATCGGCGGCATTCCGATGAGCCAGCTCGAGATCATCCGTCTCAGTGAAATCGGTGTCTCCGCCGAGGACCAGGCCGCCTTTGCAAATCACCGTGCCGTCGCCGAAATCGTCGCAAAATGGAACACGCCGGACGCCCGCGCAAGGCTCATTGGGCTGATCAGCGATAGCCGGGGCGCGGTAACTTATGGCGACAGCGGCCTCGATGAAACGCTGGAGAGCATGCGCCAGGAAATGCGCCGCTTCTCCGACGCCGAAATCGCGCCCTACGCGCATGAGTGGCACCTATCCAACAGCTATGTTCCGCTCGAAGTCATCGCCAAGATGAACGAGCTGGGCGTGTTCGGCCTGACCATCCCCGAGGCGTTCGGCGGGCTCGGGCTCGGCAAAGAGGCGATGTGCGTCGTCTTCGAAGAGCTGTCGCGCGGCTATATCGGCGTCGGCTCACTCGGCACGCGCTCGGAGATTGCTGCCGAGCTGATCCTTTGCGGCGGCACCGAACGAACAGAAACAGAGCTGGCTGCCGAAGCTCGCCTCGGGTGAAATTCTCCCCACCGCCGTTTTCACCGAGCCGAATACGGGCTCGGACCTCGCCTCGCTCCGCACCCGCGCCGTCCGTGATGGCGACGTCTACCGCATCACCGGCCAGAAGACCTGGATCACCCATTCGGCGCGTGCCGATCTGATGACCGCTGCTTGCCCGCACCGACCCGAACGAGCCCGGCTATAAGGGCCTGTCGATGTTCCTCGCCGAGAAGCCGCGCGGTACGGATGCTGACCCCTTCCCCGCCCAGGGCATGAGCGGCGGTGAGATCGAGGTGCTCGGCTATCGCGGCATGAAGGAATTCGAGATTTCCTTCGACGGCTTTGCCGTCCCCGCAGCCAACCTTCTGGGCGGCGTCGAAGGCCAAGGCTTCAAGCAGCTCATGCAGACCTTCGAGGCGGCGCGTATTCAGACGGCGGCGCGGGCAACCGGCGTCGCCCAGTCGGCGATGGACCTCGCTTTGCGCTATGCCAGTGAGCGCGTCCAGTTCGGCAAGCCGATCCTCGCCTTTCCGCGCGTCGCCGACAAAATCGCGATGATGGCGGTCGAGACCATGATCGCGCGCCAGCTCACCTATTTCGCCGCGCGCGAGAAAGACCTCGGCCGGCGCTGCGATCTGGAGGCCGGCATGGCGAAGCTTCTCGCGGCGCGCGTCGCCTGGGCCGCAGCGGACAATGCCTTGCAGATCCACGGCGGCAACGGCTTCGCGCTTGAATATCAGATCAGCCGCGTGCTCTGCGATGCCCGCATCCTCAGCATTTTCGAGGGCGCCGCCGAGATACAGGCGCAAGTGATCGCGCGCCGCCTGCTCGAAGACCGGGATTGAGCCGAAGCATCCGTAATATTGCATCAGTCTTGGCGCCATCTTGCTCTCCTCGTCCCGCCGCCTTATCAGGACCGCCGCGCCGCGCGATTTCGCGCTGTCAGAAAGACTTAGCTTGCAACTTGCTGCGCTCTTTTGCAGGATGCCGGACTGGTTAGGGGGTAGGGGGTACCGCCGACATGCATCAGTCCAGTTCTGGGCTCGTATTGATCTCGTGGCACGGTTGGAGCGTTACGGGATCGATCGCGGCGCTGCTCATTCTCCTGATCACCATTCTGCTCTGGCTGTTGCCGTTTCCCTCGAGCGCGATTCCGGACCAGCTTTCGGAAGAGTCCGGCCGTAACGACTTGCGCGGACGCCTAGGAGCCGCGCCTGCCTTCGCCCGGATTCTCACCGCCGCGCATCGCTTCGATGACTGGCTGCAGCGCTGGTTCGGCAAGCGGTGGAGCGGGCAGGCTTTCGAGCGCTGCGTCGCGATAGCATTCGTCTTTCCTGTCGCGCTGTTCCTGCTCGCAACGGTGCTTGCCGGCTATAAAGACGGCGAAATCTCCTTTGGCGAGCTGCTGCTTTTTCTCTTCGGTGTCGTCATATTCTCGATCGCGGTCAGGGCGCTGTTTCATCTCGGCTTCTGGACGGCGCGGCGAATGTGGCGGTCCATCGGCGGCGATTCCGAGCTTGCCGAAATCATCACTCGCATCCTCCTGGGTGCATTCGCCGTCGTCTTCGCCTTCGCCATCGCCTTCGCCGTCGCGTCGAGCCTCGCCGGCGAGGCCTCCAATGTCGGAACGGTGGCTTTTGCGCTGCTCGGCGGCTTTGCCTTCGCCTTCGCCTTTGCCATCGCCTTCATCTTCGCCGGCGTCTGGGCGTTCGTCATCGCGCTGGTGCTCGTTACGATCATCGCGCTGACCATGGCCAAGGACTTCGCCTTTTTTCTCCTGCTGTTCTTCGTCATCCTGCCAATTCTCAATGCCCTGACGGATTGGGTCTCCTGGGCGGTGACGCGCTTTAACCTCGCCATCATCGAGCGCGCATTGCCGGGCCCGGCGGGCGTCGTTATGGTCGCCGGCGCCGTCGCGGCCGATATCGTCAAAGCAATCGCGCTCGTGGTGGCGCTGACGGCGCTTCTGCCGATCGGGCTTGAATTGGCGGATTTGATCCTGTCGATTTTCGGACGAGCCACATTCGACTGGCGCACCGCCGCCGCGCAGGCCGTTCAGTCACCCTGGGAGGAGGGGTTATTCGTCACCGGAATGCTGCTGACACCCCTCGCTCCGACCATCGCCATGATCACCATCGGACTTGCGTCTTTCGCGACGCCGTGGACGCCGGGCGCTCGATCGGCGATCAGCAAGATTTCGGAGCACCCCGAAGCCGCGCCTGCGATCGATGAGATTCGCCAGGTTTCGCGGATCATCTATCTGTCGAGGCTGTGGTATCTGCCGGCGCTGCTGATCGGGCTGGGCGTTTTCTTCTGCTTGTGGCTGGCTTTATCGCTTTCCGGCGTGCCGGTCGCCAAATTCCTGGAGACGCTCGCGCTCTGCTCGACCGTGTGGGGCCATGGCCAGTGCGAATGGCTGTAGAGCGGGATCGGCTGAGCAAAAAGCCTTAGATCCGCTGCGACGCCGGAGGATTTCTCGGAGCTCCAGGAGGGAACCCGGCCTTGCATCAAAGCTTGCCGGGATCGGCGCTGGCGACGAGCGGCGGAGCGAAGTCCGCCCTATAGAAGATGTGCGTGCCGATCTTGGCGACCCGCTTCACCAGCTTCTTCCAGGGCGGGTTGACATAGGTCGCGTGATAATGGGTGGCGTCGCCGATCTCGGGCAAATAGGCCTCGCCGGAGATCACTTTCCTCGCTATATCGAGCGAGGTGTTCCACTCCTTCTTTTCCGTCGGCGTGTCGGGGCGGCCGTCGCAGGCGAAGGAGAACTGGCAGGCATTCCGGTCCCATTGGCCCTGGAACACGACGCCGCAAATGGTCTTCGGATAATAGACGCTGCGCAGCCGGTTCATGATCACCTGTCCGACGGCGATCTGGCCCTTGATGGGTTCGTCGCGTGCCTCGAAATAGATCGCGGTCGCCATGCAGCGGAATTCACGGGCGCGGAATTCCTTTTCGGTCAGGCCACCAAAGATGGTGGACTTGATATCTTCGCCGTCGCCGCCGTTCATGCGCGCGAGCTTGATCAGATCGGCCCAGGTTATCTTGCCCGGCGCGCCGAGCTTGCCGGCGGCAAGCGCGCCGGCGGCGGCGACGCTCGGCCCTTCGGACGGCCCCGCTTGTCCCTGCGCGGGCCGTTCGCCGGACGACGGGCGGCGACAAGAGGAAGAGCGCCGTGCTCGCGCCCGCGGCCTCGACCGCATCATCGCCGAGCAGCTTGGCGACAGTCAGTTGCGGGACAGATAGCCGATCGGCCTTCACGCCGCGATTGATATCCTGGCGCGGGAGATGGGGAGGCGTGATCGAGCCGATCTCGGTGACGTCCACCGGCGTCATCGACGCCGAGACGAAATGAACCTTGTCCGCTGCCGCTGCCGGCGCGGTCGCCACACTTGGCACGGGGATTTGTGCCGCCGCATAGTCCGCGCGGTCGCTCTTGCCCGTCTGCGTGAACAGCGCGTTGGCAAGATCCCCGAGCGGGATGCGCGGCGCGCCCCCCGGTCCGGGCGGCGTGCGCATGATCGAGATCTGATGATTTCCCGAGAACGCTGTCGGCGCTTCGCCCAGGAAAAGCTGATGAATGAGAACGGATACCGCGCCAAGCAACGAGACCGCCGCCGTCGCGAGAATGATCTGCCGGCTTCTCCCTGCGGGAGCAAGATTCATTACAGCTCTACCCGCCGTTTATCAGCGAAACACGAGGTGCGTCATTAGTTTCAATCTGCTTCAAATCTGAACAAGAATGAAACATCAGAAAGGTAAACGCTTTCTTACGCCTCGCCGGACGTTCCACGAAACAGATAAAACAGAAACTATGGAAAAATTAAGTTATGGCCCTTATCGGCATGGGCGGCGCGACGGATCGACGGCTGCGCGACGGATCGACTTGGTGCCGGAGGTCGGTCGTTCCGTCAGCAACTGCTTGTCACTCCTGGAAAAACACCCGCAGCTTCCGGGCGATCGCCTGATGCCGGCCGAACGGCGCGGCGCCTGGCGGCAGCGTGAGGGCGCGCCCGGCCGCGGCCACGCCTTCCTCTCCGAATCGCTGCAGCAGCGATGAGCGCAGCCAGCCTTCGGCCTGGGCCTGGCGGCGTGCGGCGAGCGGCGCGCCGGTCATCGACGGTGAAGCGCTTGTCCAGCGCCTCGAGTCAATGCGTCCAGCCCCGTGCCCGTCGATGCCGAGATCATCAAGACAGGCGATGTCATGGCCGCCGCTCGCAAGGCCCAGCGCGCCCTTGAGATCGGCAAGCGCACGTTGCGCCGGTGCGCCCATATCGGCCTTGGTGACGACGGCGAGGTCGGGGATCTCCATGATCCCCGCCTTCATGAATTGCAGCGAGTTCGCCCGATCCGGGCTGCACGCAGAGCACGACGCTGTCCGCCACGGTCGAGATGTCGGCCTCCGACTGGCCGACGCCGACCGTCTCGACGATCACCCGGTCATAGATGGCGCGCATCAGCGACCATCGGCCGGAAAGGCGAGCTCGGCCAACCCGCCGAGCCGCCCGCGCGAGGCGAGTGAGCGGACGAACGCGCCCTGGTCCTCCGGATCGGTGCGCATGCGGATGCGGTCGCCGAGCAGCGCGCCGCGGGTCAGGTGCGAGGACGGGTCGACGGCAATCACCCCGACCGTGGCGCCGGAGGCGCGCCATTTCCGCAAGAGCGCGTCGATCAGCGTCGACTTGCCGACGCCGGGCGGCCCGGTAAAGCCGATGACATGGGCGCGCGGCGCCAGATAAGCCTCATCGACGAGAGCGGCAACTTGCGCGTCCCCCGCCGATTGCTCGATGCGGGCCAGAATGTCCGCGAGCGAGCGCTTGCCGCCGGCGCGCAGCGCCGCCAGATCACCAACGCCGCCTGCCGCGCTCGGTCCGTCATCCATGACAGGCATGATCGCGATTTGCCCGGCGCGGGCAAGGGAAAACGCTGCTCCAGGTGGCGCCGACCGCGTTCAGGCCTTCTTGCAGACCGTCGCACGCGCGACGCAGGTCCAGCTTCCGTCGGAGCCTTTGCAGCTATAGACCGGCTTCGAAATCTGGTCGGTCTCGAACGGCCAATTGCCCGTCACCTGCTGGATGATCTCGTAAGCCTGGAACTTGGCGATGCCCTGGGTGATGCCCCAGCCCTCGCCGGCCTTCTTGACGCAGGCGGATTTTGCCTGGGCGCCGACAGGCGCGAAGGCGAGAGCGGCGGCGCAGAGCGCGATGGAGAAGTGAACGATACGCATGGTTAATCCCCGTGTTAGAACGATCAGCGATTTGTTTGCCTTGGCATGACGCGCCTCGCTGCCGAGCGCGCATTTGGAATTACTGAGACGGAGCGTTGGCGAGCGATCGCCGCGGCCGGCGCCGATTTAACTCTTCGTGCAGATTTTGGCATCGCCGATGCAACGCCATTCATTGGCGCCGATCAAATTCGGGAAACGCTTGCAGTCCAGCGGCTTCTTGGTCACGCGCCCGACGGCTGCGCCCGTCGACTCCACCCTGTGCCTCTCATCGTCAATGCCGGTGTCGAGACTGCGCTGGGCGTAAGCCCGCGCCGCAGCTTCGCCGAGACTGACGACATCGGTCTTGACTGGAAAGCAGCCGGCCTTGGCGTCCCTGCCACGATGCCCAAAAGACAAGCCGAAGCAAGAAAAACCGTGACCCGCGTCATACGACATACCTCCGAAGAATTTAGCGCTCACCCAGCGCTTTACGCCTGATTAAGCATGGCGCGCCGCTCGGCAACTGGCTTTTCTCCGGTTGCGCCGGAAAGCCCGCTGTTGTAGCTGGCATGCCGGGGTTTGGCATGAGGCGGCGTCTTCGGCAGGGACATGGCGATGGCAGAAACGCTTCTCGAGCGCTATCGAGGGATGGTCCGCTCGGGGGAGATCGATGCCGACCCGGCGCAGGAACTTGCCGTCGAGAAATTGCAGCTCCTCACCAACCGCCTAGCCCGCTACACGCCGCCGGCCAAGACCGACCTCCTCTCGTTCTTCACGCGCAAGAGCGGTGAGATGCCGCGCGGCCTTTATATTTTCGGCAGGGTCGGACGCGGCAAGACCATGCTCATCGACGTGTTCTTTCAGACCGTACCCGTCGTGAAGAAGCGCCGCGTGCATTTTCATGAGTTCATGGGCGAGACGCATGATCTGATCGCCGAGGTCCGCAAAACCCACCAGGGCGATCCGGTGCCGCGGGTCGCAGAGAAGATCGCGCGCGCGGCGCCGCTGCTCTGCTTCGACGAGCTGCATGTGACCGATATCGCCGACGCCATGATCCTCGGCCGCCTGTTCGCCGTGCTGTTCGAGTACGGCACGGTGATCGTGGCGACATCCAACGTGCCGCCCTGGGAGCTCTATAAGAACGGACTCAACCGGGCGCTGTTTCTGCCGTTCGTCGAGCTGATCGAGGAAAAAATGGAGGTGTTGGAGCTGGAGGCCGCCCGCGATTACCGCCTCGATCGCCTTGCCGGCACGCAGCGCTATTTCATGCCGCTGGGGCTTGAGGCCGACGCCGCGATCCGCGAGGCTTGGCGAATGCTGACCGGCCGAAACAAAGGCAAGCCGGCGACCCTAATCGTCAAGGGGCACGCGGTCGAGGTGCCGGAGGCGGCGATGGGCGTTGCGCGCTTCACATTCGCCGACCTCTGCGCCAAGCCGCTCGGCGCGAACGATTATCTCGCCATCGCCCGCAATTTTCACACCATCATCATCGAGCATGTGCCCGTGCTCGACGCCCGCCCGACGCAACGAGGCCCGCCGGTTCAATACGCTGATCGATACGCTCTATGACAGCCGCGTCGGCGTCATCCTGTCCGCTGAAGCCGAACCCGATCAGCTCTATCCGGAAGGGGACGGCGCGGACCTGTTCCTGCGCACTGCCTCGCGGCTGATCGAAATGCGCTCCGAGGCATACCTTGCAGGGCGCCACCGGAGAGCGCGCGGCCTTGCGGCGGGGGCTTAGCCTATGCATCGGCGTCGTCAAAGCACGCCGCAGCTGCATGCAAAATCAATAGCTTACCAAGCCGATAGGCGTCGAAACCCCGCGCCAATTCACGCTCAGTAAGCTGGTTTCATCTCGGTCACTCTCGTGCCCGAATTCGCCAACAGGAGCTGCGTCAGCGCGTCTCGGATGGAAAGATGACCTTCCAGTCTTTTTTCATGTCCACCACTGTCCATTGATTCATGGATGCGGCGTCCAAGGCCTTGTCGAGACGGCCGAAGGGCGTATCTCGATCGTAGCTGTATTCCCGTTCCGCGTCGGTATGACGGACGATCAGGCCCAAACGTGCCCGCCCGGCCATCGTCGTCCACTGCAGCATTTGGAGATCGCCGTCGGAATTACCGAACGCGGCAATCGGCCGGCGGCCGATATATTCATTGATGCCGACCGGCTTGCCGGACTTGTCGTCTACGAAATTCATCTCGGGCAGACGGAACAGCTTCGGCCTGCCGTCGCGCATTTCGAATTTCGTCTTGATCGACGAGCCCACCACCTGCTCGGGCGGAACGCCGTAAACCCGCTCGGTCCACGGGCGCATGAACTCGACGCCGCCGCCGGAGACGATAAAGGTCTTGAATTCGTTGGCACGCAAATAGTCGAGGAGTTCGAGCATGGGCTGGTAGACGAGCTCGGTGTACGGACGGTTGAATCTCGGATGGCGCGCCGTGGCAAGCCAATCAGTGACGATCTTCTGGAATTCCTCGGTGGTCATGCCGGCATGGGTCGCCGTGATCAGTTCCCCTACCCCGCGCTGGCCAGATTCCGCCAGGGCTTTCGTGTCACCGTCGAGCACCGCCTTGAACGGCTGCTTGTCCTTCCATTCCGGATGCAGGGGCGCCATCGCCTTCACGCGATCGAGCGCGAAAGCCAGCTGGGTATACATCGGATGTTCCACCCACAAGGTCCCGTCGTTGTCGAACGTAGCGATGCGCTCGGCGGGAGGCACAAAGTCCGGTCCGCCCTGCCGCGTGACGCGCGCGACAAATTTGATGATCGCCTGCTTGCTCGCGCCGTCGTTCCATGATGGCAGTACATCCGTTGGCGACTGCGCCGATGCGCTCCCCCAATTGCAAAGCGCGACAATGAGCAATGTCGCCAGCAACATGCATCGATTGATAGCACAACGAATGCTACGCATCGGACTCTCCTAGCTTCTCGTGTAAGCTCATATCATTCGGAAGTCCTCGCCGCCCCGACGCGGCTCAGCGTCTTTTCTTGCCGGCGTTCCTTGCGAGCGGTCCCGAAAATACCGAGTTGGTAAGGCAGGCGGGCGCTTTGCCTTAGCTTTTGCATCACTTCATCCATGCTGGTTTTGATGAGTTCATTCGATGATTTCGCGAGTCGCCCGAGTGCCGCCGATGCTGGTCTTAGTAGCAACGCCTATAGAGCCGCCCGTAAGCGTCGACGGCCTGCACGCATCTGGGCCCGACCACCACCGGCGCGGGCGCGACCACCACCGGCGCCCCATAGACTGCCCCGCCATACGCGCCTGCCGCGTAGGCCCTGCGAGTCGTGCGCCGGGCAACCCCGGCATAGCTCAGCGGCGTCAGCGGGCGACCGATTCGCGCCTCAGCCGACGAGATGAGTATTGACCGAGTATTCAGCGGCAGGTTTCCGCTCCAGAGCAGAGCAGCCCCGGCAAGCATGGTCGCAATAGATACTCGGATAAGGGCTCTAGCTGTGCGCGTCATTTTTTTGCTCCTGTCGGCACGATTCCTTCGGGAACTTCGTCGATGTCGGTGAGAGCCTCGATCGCGACTTTCTTAGCGCCTTCAGGCGCCTTGAACGCGAAAGCGTCAGTCGGCACTTCGGCTTTCCACTCTTTGATGCGGAGCGTGTATTGAGGCGCTGCGGCCACCGACTTGCTGGTGATGACGTACTTGCGAGGGATCGGACGAGCGCCGACTTCGATCCAAATTTGCCAATCGGTATCCGAGTTTCGAAACGCCAGGTGTTCGCACTCGACACCGTCGATGACGCCGCGGCCGATATGCTTTGCGTCGGTGACGTCCTCCATAAGCACGTCAAACGCATTGGAAAACAGAAGATCGGCACCCGGAGCCGTGACCGCATATTTGTCTCTCAGCAAATCAATGAGTTGATCTACCGGTCCGGAGAAATCGAACTGGGTGAAACTATTGCTGACCTTGTTATTTATGGTGACGATCTTTCCGTCGGAGACCAGTTCGACATCGGTATAACCGCCCGTGCGAGCGACGTGGAGCTCGTCGGGGCGGCGCAATTGCACCTGACCAGAGCCGGCAAATTGAATTTTCTGCAGACCCGATGTGATCACCTCGATATCGGCGTCGTAGGTTACCGAAAGCGTCTTTTGACTTGCGATGTAATCGGACATCGTTTTGAGAATTTTCGCGGCGTCATCACTTTGCGCCTGAGCGCGTGGCATGAACGAAACATCGGTCGTCAGCATCATGCCAACGGCAAGCATCAGCCCGCCGAATGTTCGATGGACCGATCGCGGCGCCACTCCTCGTTGCTTCATCGCCTTCTCCATTCGTTATTATCAAATTTCTCCGCGAGCCTTGGATTCGGATGCCACGGCCGGCCGAAGATGGCGAGCGCGGGGCCTGATAGCACCTAGTGGAGCGAATTTGACATTTGAGTCCCGCCTGTCGCGAGCTCGTGCTCAAATGTCAAATTTAAAAGCTCCACTAAAATCATAAAGTTGCTATTGGTAGCTTTGATTCCGGCATTTGCTCTCGAGCGTGCTGCAAGCGGATGCAAAAGCCGGAATCGGACCACTAGGCTACTCGCCCGCGTGGCTGATGTGCTTTGCCTCCTGCATGGCGTGGATGATCTCGTCGAGGTTATAGCTCGCCGGGTACTGCAGCGCGGGGAACGCGCGGAAGGTCTCAAGTTCCTTCAGCCACAAGAGTTGTCCGATCGGCAGAACGTTCCAGTCGTAGATGTAGGACGTGCTCGGAGACGCGAGCGCGCCGCCGTATCCGAGGAGCGTCTTTTGATCCTCGGCAACAGCCTGCTCGAACGGGTCGCGCTTGATGTTGTCCACCTGGGTCCAGTGATAAGTCACGACCCCCGTCAGCCCGCCGGTCGCTGAGGATGGCGCCATCGTGTAGTAGAACTTCCAGTTCTTGTATCGAACGGCCGACGGATGGGTGCCTGTCCAGTAGAATAGCGTGTCGCGCGCTGACGGACCCTGGCCTTCGAGGTAAGCGCGCTGATCCACGCCGTCGAGTGTCGTCTTGACGAAGCCGGGATACTGGCCGGCCTCAATCTGCTTCTTCAAGCCGTCGCCCTTCTGACCGCCGGCAATGTCGACCAGCGTCGGCATCCAGTCGAGTGCTGACATGATCTCCGTTTTAACGGTGCCTGGCTTGATATGGCCCGGCCAACGGACGACGAGCGGGGCCCGCATTCCGCCTTCCCAGGTTGTGAGCTTGCCGCCGCGGAACGGAGTGACGCCACCGTCCGGATAGGTAATGGCCTCGGCCCCGTTGTCGGTGGTGAAGACGACGATCGTGTCGTCGAGCTGGCCCATGTCCTCCAGCTTCTTGAGCACGACGCCGATGTTGTCATCGAGCTGCTTCATGCCCGCTTCGTTGATGCCCCAATCCTTGCCGCCCTTCACGCCCAGCATCGCTTCGTACTTGGGCGGCAGCATTGTTGTGATATGCATGCGCGCCGGGTTGTACCAGACGAAGAACGGCTTGTTTGTCTTCTTCGGGTCATGGCGATCAAGGTAGTCGACGACCTTGGCTGAGATTTCCTCATCCACCGTCCTCGAACGATCCAATGTCAGAGGGCCTTCGTCCTTACAGGTCTGGTTCTGCTCCGTGCCGTCGGAGGACGTACACGCGATTACCGGCCGCGGTGGCGTCAAGCACAGTGTGGTCCTCGGATCGACCGCGCCCGGCGTATCGGATAGCCCGCGGACAGGCGTGTTCTTGCATGGCGGTAGGACAGCCTGATCTGTTGGGGTCTTGTTGATGTCCGGGAAACTCACTCCCTGCATCGCGTCGAGGTGATAGAGGTACCCCCAGAATTCTTGGACGCCGTGGGCGGTCGGTAGCGAGTTTGCCTTGTCGCCCAAGTGGTTCTTGCCGAATTCGCCCGTGTTGTACCCCAGGTCGAGCAGTGCTTTCGCAAGTGATGGTGTACCCGGCAACAGGGAGCTGGTTGCGCCTGGCAGCTGAGGCAGGACCATGCCAGCGCGTAACGGGTGCATGCCGGTAAAGAATGCGGTGCGTCCCGCCGTGCAGCTCTGCTCGGCGTAATAGGTCATGAAAAGCGCACCCTCCTGCGCGATCCGGTCGATGTTGGGCGTCTCCCGACCATCAGGCCCCGATGGTAGATGGACGGCTGCATGATGCCGATGTCATCGCCCATGATGAAGAGGATGTTGGGCCTTTGCTGCTGCTGCGCGGTTGCCGGCAAGCACATCACCATGGCTGCAAGCAGCGCGTACGCACCGAACCAGATCTTTCTGCTTGTACTCATAGCTAAGATCCCTGTTGGCTGTCCGAAACGGGCCCGCAGCCGATCCCGGATTCAATCGCTTCGAGTTGCGGGCGGCCTGTGCTGGCCGCCCGCCCGGCTGAGCCTCCGGCTATTGCTGTTGTTGCCTCATGGCTTCGTCGATCTTCGCTTTCACGGCTTCGAGGTTGAAGCTCGCGCCCTTTTGCATCGGCGGGAACTCGATGGCCGTCTTGGCCAGCTTCGCCACTTCCTGTTGGACAAACACGAAGCGCCAGAACTGGTACTTGAACCACTGGAAGTATTCCTGCGACCCAAACCTGGTCCCGCTATTGGGCCAGCCCGTGCGCTCGAACGGATCGAGACGAAGATTGATCAGGTAGGGCACGTCCGGATGGGTCTTGTCGCCGAGCCAGCCGCCGGGCTGGTCGATGAAACGATACTTGTAGTCGTCGATGCGCACGGCGCCGAGCGTACTTTCCCCGAAATAAAAGATTTCGTGGCGATTCGACGGCCCCTTGCCGGTGATCATGTCCATCTGGTTGTAGCCGTCCAGATGCACCTTGTAGGTGCGATCGCCGAGCTGCTTACCTTTCTTCAGCTCTTCGACGATGTTGGGATCGCCGGCCGCCGCAAGGAGAGTGGGGAACCAGTCGAGCCCGGAGATAATGCCATTCTCGACCTTGCCGGCGGGCACCTTGCCCGGCCAGCGGATCAAGGCCGGCACACGGAAGCCGCCTTCCAAGACAGTGCCCTTGCTCTGTGCGAACGGCGTCTGCCCACCATCCGGCCAGGTGAATACCTCGGTGCCGTTGTCGGTGGTGAAGATGACGATGGTGTTGTCGTCGATACCCATGTCCTTGAGCTTCTTCATCACCAAACCGACGTCGTCGTCGAGCTGTGCCATGCCGGCTTCATGAATCGTCCAGCCATTCTTCGAGTTGCGCATCGCCTCGTATTTTGGCGACAGGTGCGTGACGATGTGCATGCGGGTGGGATTGAGCCACAGGAAGAACGGCTTGCCGTCAGCCTTTGCCTTCTCGATGAACTTGAAGGACAGGTCGCGGATTTCGTCGTCGACGGTTTCCATCCGTTTGGGATAAAGGGGCCCGGCGTCTTCAATCTTCTGCTTGCCGACCTTGCCCCAGCGCGGCATCACCGTCGGGTCATCGGTGTCGGTGGCCCAACTGTGGACCATGTTTCGCGGACCGACCGTATTCAACAACTCCTGCGGGTAGGCCGGGTGCGCTGGATCTTCCATCGCGTCGAGGTGATACAGGTAGCCGAAGAACTCGTCGAACCCGTGCACCGTGGGCAGGAACTCGTTCAGGTCGCCGAGATGGTTCTTGCCGAACTGGCCGGTGGCATAGCCCATCGACTTGAGCGCGGTGGCAATGGTCGCCGCCTCCGCCGGCAGGCCGATGGTCGCGCCGGCCTGGCCGACCGTGGTCATGCCGGTGCGGATCGGCAGCTCGCCGGTGATGAAATTCGCCCGGCCCGCCGTGCAGCTCGCCTCGGCGTAGTAGTCGGTGAACCGCATGCCCTCGGCGGCGAGCTTGTCGAGGTTCGGCGTCCGGCCGGCCATCATGCCTTGGTGGTAGGCGCCGATGTTCCACATGCCAATGTCATCGCCCATGATGACGACAATGTTGGGCCGCTGCTGCGCGGTTGCCGGCTTGCTTATCGCCGTTGCGGCGATGAATGAAACCATGAGACCGAGCCCGATGTTTCTGATCCAACTCATGCTTTGTTTCTCAGTTGGCTGCCCGAAACGGGCCGACAGCCGGCGCCCTGGTGCAATCACGTCGTGTGTTCGACGCGAGGACAAAACAACCTATCGATCATCAGGGACAAGCCTCGTTGACGATTCCGGCCGGTCAGCAGTGCCGCACGGCTAGGCGAGCAGATCGCCGTGGGGTGAAAGCCGTGGTCGCTGACGTCCTGGTTTGCGACCTGCGTCAGCGTCGGCGTGTCGGTTGATCCGCCGCAGCCATCGGGTAGGCCGAAGCCGACGTGATTTTTTTTTTTTTTTTTTTTTTTTTTTTTTTTTTTTTTTTTTTTTTTTTTTTTTTTTTTTTTTTTTTTTTTTAAAAAAAAAAAAAAAAAAAAAAAAAAAAAAAAAAAAAAAAAAAAAAAAAAAAATGATCTGAACAGACGATGGCCATGCCCGGCAGGGCAAGCGCTGGACGGACCGATGCGGCGCTCACGGAAAATATCTTGACGTTGACCGCTATCACCGAAATCTCCACAGATGAGCGAAAGGAAACCAATATTTTTCCGCTCGCCAATCATCGTGGCACAGATGAATTCGTCTTGGTGTCGTCGGCGCGACAAATGCGCTTCGGGTTACGATCAGAACGTTCTGATGTTCAAATCGTTAACGTCTCGAATGCATTCCGCTGTCCCGGTCGCGTGCGACAATCAACCAAGCCGGTCGCTTGCGACTGGATTGCTTAAGAAGGCGATCCCGCTATGTTTCAGGGCGGGACAATTTCGCCAGTGATAGCGAACATCGGCCCCGCCAGGCTCGCGTTTGCGCTTGGCAGGCCGATCTTACAATTACCAGCTAAAATTGATGCCGATCACGGGACCGTATTGCAGAATATCGATCCCTCTTGCGCCAGATGGACCGTTCTCGCTGAAGTCGACGGAAAGAGCACGATAGCCAACGACGCCTCGGGGCACGGCAATCGCTGATCGGTACCGAAGTGCGTAGCCGCCAAACAGTTGCCAGGAGACGCTTCCGACACCGAAGTCACCCACAATATCGCCCCGGAGCAGCATTTCCTGACCGGGCGAGAATTGGCGACGCACCCTCATTCCGATGACCGGGTCCACCCACTCCATGGAGCCGGACCGAGCCACCGCCAGATCTCCTGATCTTGTGAATCCGATCGATGGAAGATCGACAACGCCAGTTATTGCTAATGACAGGTCCACCTCCTGCCGCCAGTAACGGGCTCCCGCCAGCAGGTCGACAGCGGTAAACGCTGTTGCCCTGATCGTAGGGATCTTTGGCGGATCCGCCATACCCCGGCAGCCTCGCAATTTCATATGCAACGCCGCCTTCAAGAATTCTACTGTCGGGTAATCGACGCCTGCGCTGGCCGAAGTCGTCAGCGAGAGATTTGCAATTGGGTTGCGCAAAGTCAGAGTGTCGGCGGAGAAGGTAAGTTTGTCCCAGACGAAATCCCCATAGAGAGACAATCGACCCTTTCGGGCCTCGAAATGGCCCATCAATGCGGCCAGAGAATTGCTTTCCTGAACGATGTCGATAAAGCTTGCATCTACATCGAGAGTGCGTCCACGAACGGTGACATCGCCGTTGACGCTGGTCAGCCATCCATAAGGTGTAAAGTTGAATTGCCAGTCGCTGGGCGGCGATACCGGTTCGGCGAGCTGTCGGTGAGGTGGTTCAGCAAGGTCGGCGCTTATCGCCGGACTTGCCGAGGCAATCAGCCACAAACTATGAATGCCAGTCCACCTGAAAGATTGCCGCGACTACAGGTCATTGGCCCCTACCCCAGAAATGGAATTGAACGTAGCAAATCTTGATCAACACGAATTGCTTGTCCGAAGTCGGTCAAGCAGGACTTGATAACACTTGGTCGGATTTCGCCGAACCCTACGAGGGGCGGGTGAGCTTTCGGATCGAAGCCAAAGGCGGCCGCACCGGCTTGACGTCGACGGGATAGCGTGGACCAGCAATCGCGCACGCAGCCCAGAAGCTTGTTCCGCTGAGGCCGACAGCGCGGCAAACCGTGAAGAAACTTGCGCTTAGGAAATGACAGAGCGGCATCGGAGCGGCTTTTGCAAAGTTTGATTTGCCGCAATTATTGATTGTTTAATCTTACATTTGCAATCATTGATTGTATACACCTTGTCGTTTTCTACCTGAGATGCGGTCTCCAGGCCCGGTCACTGGGACGCTGTGCGCATTATCCGGTCCCGTCGTACGCGTGCCGGGCACGGCAAACACGTCTGACCACAGGCTGAGCATGGGCAGCATGAATGGATAGCCATATATGGAGGCGTCGCGGGCAATCCCATAAGCCTCTTAATCCGGCAAGAGCTGAGACCGCGGCTCCACAGTCTGTGCCAGCAGACCGGCGCGAATGGCGGCAGTCAGCCGCACCGGGCAGATAGCGCCGGGAGGCATAAAATTCATTGCGCGCTCCCAAAGTTGAAGGATTTGCCAGCTTTACGGATTGGAGGCGGCGCCCAGCGTCCGTCGGCAACTTCGTTCCGTGGTGAATATACTGCATGGGGCTGGAACGGCGCGTCCTTCGGCGCCGGCAGCCAGTTCGATTCGTCCTTTCCAGGCGATTCCGCCTGCATATAGATGTCGAGCGAACCGTCTTCGTTGAAGGTCAGCTTGTCGCGGTCGCCGAGGGCGAAGCGGTTGA
>CAVZCK010000023.1:0-72761 GCA_963773735.1 uncultured Alphaproteobacteria bacterium
CTCTGTCAGGACCAATAGCGTCGAACTGGCGGCACAGACAAATCCCGCAAGATATCTTTATGCTGCCCGGGCTCTGCGAGATTTTGGCGACGGCTTCATAGGCGACGGAGCTATGCGGGAAAGTTGGTGACGGGCCGAGGAAAGGGAGGCGGCGTATCGTGGCGGTGACAAGCCAGCCACACATCCAAACGAGGATTGATACGCCATGGAAGACAATAAAATCATTACCTTGCGCCAGCCGGGCGAGTTCACCGATCCGCTGACGGAGGCGCTGCGCACCGGCGCCCGCGCATTGCTTGCCCAGGCCGTTGAAGCCGAAGTCGCCGAATGTATCGCGGCCCATGGCCACCTCACGACGGAGGATGGCCGACAGCGGCTTGTGCGCCACGGGCATTTGCCTGAGCGCACGATCCAGACCGGCATCGGACCGGTGGCGGTGCGCCAGCCGCGCCTTCGTGATCGCGGCGCTGCCGATGGCGAACGCATCCAGTTTTCATCCAGCATCCTGCCGCCTTACGCCAGGCGAACAAAGAGCCTCGATGCTCTGTTGCCGGTGCTTTATCTGCGCGGCATCTCGATGGGCGACATGCAGGAGGCGCTCGGCGCCTTGCTTGGCAAAGATGCGCCGAACCTCTCGCCTGCCGTCTTCAGCCGTCTGAAAGCGGGCTGGCAGGAGGAGTTTGAGCGTTGGAAAAGGCGCGACCTCTCGGCGCGGAGCTATGTTTATATCTGGGCTGACGGCGTTTATCTCCAGGCGCGCATGGAGCCGGACAAGCAATGCATCCTTGTGCTGATCGGCGCCACGCCGGAGGGCAAGAAGGAGTTGATCGGTTTTCAGTCGGGCTACCGGGAAAGCGCCCAGTCCTGGCGCGAGTTGCTCGCCGATCTGAGGGGCCGAGGGCTATCCGTTCCGCCGGAGTTGGCCATTGGCGATGGCGCGCTCGGGTTCTGGAAGGCGCTCGAAGAAGAATTCGGCGCCACGCGGCAGCAGCGCTGCTGCGTGCACAAAACTCTGAATGTGCTCAACAAACTGCCGAAATCGGTCCAGCCTAAAGCCAAGGCGGACCTCAAGGAAATCTGGATGGCGGAAGGCCGCGCAGACGCGGAGAAAGCGTTCGACCGCTTCCTCGCCAAATATCAGGCCAAATACGATAAGGCCGCCGATTGCCTGGCCAAGGATCGCCAGGCGCTGCTTGCCTTCCACGACTTTCCCGCCGAGCATTGGAAACACATCCGGACCAGCAATCCCATCGAGAGCACCTTCGCCACCGTGCGCCATAGGACGACAAGAGCGAAAGGCTGCCTCTCGCACGAAACGGGGATGATAATGGTGTTCAAGCTGATCCAGGCGGCGCAGGCCTCCTGGCGAAGGCTCGATGGACAAAACCAGTTGCCCAAAGTGGTTGAAGGCGTCAAATTCACCGACGGCTTGGAAGCTGGCTACGATTACGCCGCCGTCTGATCAATGAACTCGCCGTCACCAAATTCACGAATAGCTCGGGTCCAGATATCGCGGGCATGAAGTGCGACGCATCTGCGTCGAGGCAAAACCGCTCAACCTCGGCATAAATGTGTGATGATCGCAGCTTTGGCGCACTGCAGAGATTGAGCCTCGTACGGAATCCAGAGGGCTACCAACACTCCGATCCAGCGTCGCCTTCTTGCCCTCACGGCGGGAGAGACCACGTCGGCAAACTGAGGTTAAGCGGATACCGGTCCAAGACACCTCGACCGCCGAAGTTGACCCATTTGAGACATGCGCGGAAATGGTCAGCAGACGGAAGGTGTGCCGGTTTGCAGCAGCATGGGGCATTCTACCAGATATGCCTTTTTCCAACCGCTTATGGTATCGGTCGGAAGACGAAAATTGCGGCGTTTGAATCAAACCACCCAGCGCGGGCGGCAACGAAGAGTTGGTCAAGTGTCGGCACGAATAGCGACGTTCGCGCGCCGCTCGCCGTCGGTACACGGCCGACCGGCGCAAATCCGCTGGTGCTGCACTGCAAGACGTCGACAAGGCCTTCGCCACAGCTAATGTAGATCCGTCCTCGCTTGTTATCGAAGAATACGTCGTCGGCGTCGCCGCACGCATCGACGCGCTCGGATACCGCACCGGTCATGAGGTCGAAAAGGGCGAGCTTAGGCGGATTGCGGAAGACAACCGCTAGAGGCCCCTTTGGTCCGGCAAGTGCCATCGGAAAATTCGATCGCAGCCCGGCCGTATCCCAGGTCGCTATCTGCTTGTGAGATTTGAGATCGAGGACCGCGATTTGATGCGCTTCTGGCACGTTGACGAAAGCGCGGTTGCCGTTAGCCTCGATTTGAAAGCCTTCCGGATGATCGGCGAGGTGAATATCGGCAAGTTTCGAACGGCTCGCCGGATCGATGAGAGCGAGAGCGCCGCTGCCGTAACCGACAGCAATTTGGCCGGTCGACGGATCCACCCGAATGTTGTCGGCATCCTCGTGCAGGTCAACGACGCCCTGAGCAGAGAAGTCGTCGGCGCGGAAGAACCGCAAGGATCCATCACCTGCATTGGCGGTGACAATCAGACTCTGGTCAGCGAGATATGAAACCCCTTGTGGCTCCTTCAATCCATCGATGCGGTGGATGATCTTGCCGGTCTGCAGATCGACGACATCGACACTATCATTGCCGAGTTCCGCAACGAATAAGCGGCCTCCGTCGAGATCAATTGCCAGATGATCGATTCTGCCGGAAACGCCTTCCAGCCGAATGGTCTTTTCCAAGATCAGAGGCGCATCTGCGGCCGTAAGTGGCTTCGCACCATTGATCATCAGCACGGTCGAAGCAACGAATGTCAGAACGAGTCTAAGTAAGAGCATAGGCGTTTCCGTGTTGTTGGACGAGTCCCGGATCTCGCTTGTTTCCGGGCAAGCACAAGCTGTCAGAGGCACGTTTCTTCGGGAGGCTTTATACGGCGGAATGACCAAAGCAGCGCGAGGTCGTATGCGATCTTCAGCACGCCGCAAAGGATTAGGGGCAAAGCCTGAAAGCCGGCCTCATACAACGCTCCGGCGATTGCGGGACTTGCCGCAGCCGCAAGACTGCGCGGCACAGACGTGACGCTCGCAGCGGCCGGTCTCTCCTGGGGCGTAACGACCGCCATCACATAGGATGAGCGCGTTGGCACATCCATTTGCGACAAAGCGGCGCGAACAAGGAGTAGGCTCAGAGCCGCTTCGAGAATTCGGCGCGGCTGCCGCCAGAACTAGACAAATGCTGGAAGGAATATGCGTAAACACCATCGTATTTACGAGACCGACACGCCGCGACAACCAGGCCGCCACCGGAAAAGAGAAAGCCGCAAGGACCCCGGACCAGAAGAAGAACAAGCTCGCGGCCGGCAGCGACAGACCGAATTTACCGAAAAGCCAAAGCGCAAGCAGCGATTGAACTGCGAATCCGCCAGCAAAGGCATCCACACTGAACAGGGCGGCCATTTTGTAGACGATGCCGCGCGACGGGCCTAGCGCAGCGCTTGGCTTCGCGGCCGGCTTCGCGCGATCGACGGGAATGTGCGCGTACAAAACCCCTCCGGCCAAACCAAGCAAAGCATAGGCGAGGAACATGCCTTTTAATGCGCCAAGTTGCGACATTCCCAGCGCCTGCAGAAAATCAGGACTGGCCGCCGCCAGCGATCCGACCGCCGCCGCGAGGGCGCCGATCAGGCTGTAGCGCGCAAACATTCTCGTTCGGCTCGTATCGGGGACCGATCGCGAAAGCACTGCATGTTCCAAGGGAACGAAGATGCTCACAGTGCCTGCACTGGGATTGATGGTCCCCGCAAAGGCGACCAGCAAAACCACAGGATAAGTGCTGGACCAGGCGAAAGCGATCCCCGTTGCGATCATCAGGCCTGAAGCCGCAAGCAGCAGGGCACGCTGGCCAATTCTTGCGCCTAGAAGGCCAGTCCCCAAGGTCATCACCGCAGAGCCGAACAGCGCAAAGGTTGCCACGACGCCGACTTCCCACGCGCCAAGCCCTATCGCGATCAGATAGACAGGCAGCAATATCGCTATGGAGCTATTCGTAAATCTTGGTGACGGCGAGTCCATTGATCAGACGGCGGCGTAATCGTAGCCAGCTTCCAAGCCGTCGGTGAATTTGACGCCTTCAACCACTTTGGGCAACTGGTTTTGTCCATCGAGCCTTCGCCAGGAGGCCTGCGCCGCCTGGATCAGCTTGAACACCATTATCATCCCCGTTTCGTGCGAGAGGCAGCCTTTCGCTCTTGTCGTCCTATGGCGCACGGTGGCGAAGGTGCTCTCGATGGGATTGCTGGTCCGGATGTGTTTCCAATGCTCGGCGGGAAAGTCGTGGAAGGCAAGCAGCGCCTGGCGATCCTTGGCCAGGCAATCGGCGGCCTTATCGTATTTGGCCTGATATTTGGCGAGGAAGCGGTCGAACGCTTTCTCCGCGTCTGCGCGGCCTTCCGCCATCCAGATTTCCTTGAGGTCCGCCTTGGCTTTAGGCTGGACCGATTTCGGCAGTTTGTTGAGCACATTCAGAGTTTTGTGCACGCAGCAGCGCTGCTGCCGCGTGGCGCCGAATTCTTCTTCGAGCGCCTTCCAGAACCCGAGCGCGCCATCGCCAATGGCCAACTCCGGCGGAACGGATAGCCCTCGGCCCCTCAGATCGGCGAGCAACTCGCGCCAGGACTGGGCGCTTTCCCGGTAGCCTGACTGAAAACCGATCAACTCCTTCTTGCCCTCCGGCGTGGCGCCGATCAGCACAAGGATGCATTGCTTGTCCGGCTCCATGCGCGCCTGGAGATAAACGCCGTCAGCCCAGATATAAACATAGCTCCGCGCCGAGAGGTCGCGCCTTTTCCAACGCTCAAACTCCTCCTGCCAGCCCGCTTTCAGACGGCTGAAGACGGCAGGCGAGAGGTTCGGCGCATCTTTGCCAAGCAAGGCGCCGAGCGCCTCCTGCATGTCGCCCATCGAGATGCCGCGCAGATAAAGCACCGGCAACAGAGCATCGAGGCTCTTTGTTCGCCTGGCGTAAGGCGGCAGGATGCTGGATGAAAACTGGATGCGTTCGCCATCGGCAGCGCCGCGATCACGAAGGCGCGGCTGGCGCACCGCCACCGGTCCGATGCCGGTCTGGATCGTGCGCTCAGGCAAATGCCCGTGGCGCACAAGCCGCTGTCGGCCATCCTCCGTCGTGAGGTGGCCATGGGCCGCGATACATTCGGCGACTTCGGCTTCAACGGCCTGGGCAAGCAATGCGCGGGCGCCGGTGCGCAGCGCCTCCGTCAGCGGATCGGTGAACTCGCCCGGCTGGCGCAAGGTAATGATTTTATTGTCTTCCATGGCGTATCAATCCTCGTTTGGATGTGTGGCTGGCTTGTCACCGCCACGATACGCCGCCTCCCTTTCCTCGGCCCGTCACCAACTTTCCCGCATAGCTCCGTCGCCTATGAGGCGCTTTTCTCCGGTGGCTCGACTGAGCCGTGAAGGGAGAGATCGCTTCAACAGCCGACATCGGGTAGGCTTAGCCATGTCGGGGTAAGTCAAATAGGCTGGTTACCCACCTTGATCGACACAAGCGCGGACAGGCATTTCGATCGGAACATGGCATGGTAAATTGATTCATGATCGTGCACTCGACCGTGGAGATGCGGCGTTGGGCGAGGCCCGCCATTGTGGCGCTCGCGGCGATGACAGCACTGATGGCGCTCACCGTCGACGCCGTAGCGAGAGAGGCGCGCCCCGCGCCACCCAAAGAGGCAACGGCGCCGCGCGATGCAGGCGAGCCGATCATGGCGATCGTGTCGATTAAGACCCAGCAGGTCACGTTCTATGACGCCGACGGCTGGATCCTGCGTGCGCCGGTTTCGACCGGCATCAAGGGACGCGAGACGCCAGCCGGCGTCTTTGCGGTCATCGAGAGGGACAAAGACCACCACTCGACCATGTATGACGATGCCTGGATGCCGAACATGCAGCGCATCACCTGGAACGGCATCGCGCTGCATGGCGGGCCGCTGCCCGGCTATGCGGCTTCGCATGGCTGCGTGCGCATGCCCTACGGCTTTGCGGAGAGACTTTTCGACAAAACGCGGATCGGGATGCGGGTGATCATCTCGCCGAACGACGCCGTGCCGGTCGATATTTCCCACCCGGCGCTATTGCAGCCGAACGCGGAAGCTTTAGCGGCGGCTCCGGCGCGGGCCCAACCGCTTGCCCACGAGGCCGCGGAGGCGGTCAAGGCGGCCGACGAGGCGAAGAAAGCCGCGGCGATTGCGGCGCGCGAGACGGCATCGCTCACAGCATCGCTGCGCAAGCTGGAACGGCTCAAGGCCCGCGCCGACGCCGAGTTCGCACGCGCCGACAGGGCGCTTACCGCCGCAAAGACGGACCAGGCCAAGGCGGGCGCCGAGGAGCGCAAGCAGAAGGCCGCCGCCAAGGTGGCTGAACTGGGGACGCAGCTCGACACAGCCAAGGAGGGCGCGAAGTCGAAACTCGACGCCGCCGCTGCTGCAAAGGACGCCGCCAAAGAGGCCGCGACCAACAAGGCCGCCGCCACCAAGGCGGCAAGCGAGGCGAAGCTCGCGCTCGAACCGGTCTCGATCTACATCAGCCGCGCGACGCAAAAGCTTTACGCGCGGCGCAACACGCACAAGCCGGCGCCGGACGGCGGCGGCGAGGTGTTCGATACGAGCATCGAGGTCCCGGTCACGATCCGCGATCCCGGCAGGCGGATCGGCACGCATGTGTTCACCGCGATGGCGCGCAGCGACGAGGGTCTGCGCTGGAGCGCAGTCACGATCGACAATGGGGACGACGCCAAAGACGCGCTCGACCGCATCACCATCCCGCAGGACGTGCTCGATCGCATCGCGCCCACCGCATTGCCGCGATCCTCGATCGTCATCTCCGACGAGGCGCTGAGCCGTGAAACCAACTATCGCACCGAGTTCGTTGCTGTGCTGAGCAACCAGCCCCAAGGCGGATTCATCACGCGCAAGCCTTCGACCGAATCCTTCATTGCAAGCGACGACGACCGGGACGACGGCTTCGCCTTCATTTTCGGGCGCGGTTGGAGCTCGGGGCGTGGCGATACGCGTCCGCGCGCCCGCCGATCCTATCAACCGATGCAACGGCCCTGGTGGTAAGACGCGGCACGCCGCGCATAGGCCACATGGTCGCTCAGGTCACTCGCTGATCCAATCCCGCGGTTGCCGGAAGTCGGCTCGACCTTTGGCCACGTAATGTAGTGATCCGTCGTCGGCCGACCGGCAGCTTGGGGTCAAATTGCCAGTGACGGCCATGGCGCGCCACGGAAAGAGGCGGCACTCACCGATTGGCGGCTTGGCCAGGCGGGAGAGATCTGAGCTCAATGTGACCGTCATCCACCGCCTGTCAACTCGATCGGCGGAGCCATTGGCTCCGCCTTCCATTCTTAAACGTCGACTTGCTCCGCGATTGCGAGAGCGTCGTCCACCTCCACCCCGAGATACCGCACAGTGCTTTCGATTTTCGAATGCCCGAGCAGAAGCTGGACCGCCCGGAGATTGCCGGTCTTCCTGTAGATCAATGTCGCCTTTGTCCGACGAAGCGAATGCGTACCGTAGTTGGACGGATCGAGCCCGATCATTACGATCCATTCGGAAACCAGACGAGCGTACTGACGTGTCGTCAATGACCGCCTGCCCCCAACGTCCGGGAAAGAGGTAGTGACCTGGCATTTTAGGGTGGGCGCGGAGATACGCGTCGACCGTCTGCCGGGTCTGTTCGGTAATCTCGAAGCGAACCGGCCGGCCAGTCTTGTGCTGCCGAACCGTTGCCCGCGAAGCGGTATAGCCATGCGGGGCAACATCATCGACTCTGAGGGCAACGAGATCGCAGCCCCTCAATTTGCTGTCGATGGCGAGATTGAACAGCGCGAGATCACGGATTTTCCCGTCCAGCTGCAGCCTGGCTCTGATTGACCAGACATATCTCGGCGTAAGCGGCCGTTTGGGGCCAATAAATTTGCCTTTATTCCACGAGCGAAAAGGTTTGGGTGGGGAGGATGGCTCTGATGGCATGATCGTTCTCCATAACAGGTGAAAGATCATTGTGCCCCCGAAATTGCCGTCGCCGCCTCATCGCGCGGACGTAAAGGGTGCGGTGATTTTTGCGGTGATGATCCCGGCGCGGTGATGGACGAGGAGGGGCAAAACTGGTGTTTCACTTTAAATCAGGAAGCGAGGCTGTCCCGGCGCCGGCAAGTCAAAACACGCGTCCAGATCCTCGGCATCAACGGAAGCATGGAAAGTCAGACCGCCGAACTCGGCAACCGATACATAAGAGGCGTGGTGATTCATCGGTTGTTCGACCTAGCCGGTCCCCAGCACATTTGACAATAGAATATCCTTAAGCTGGGCTAGGCGGGCTCGGGATGCTGCACGCTGTTCCGGCGTATCCACACAGAGATCGTCGTCACCCTCAGCAGGGACCTCCTGATCTTCAAAATCGGCCATGCGTTCGAGATGCTCAAGGTAGAGTCTAATCTCCTCAGCGCTAAAGATGTTACGGACCTCGGCAACGAAGCGTGGGAGTTCCCGAGCGAACTCATGCCGCGTCACCGCCGCCTCAGCAAAGTTGAGCAGTTTCTCCCCGATCAAGTAATCCAATGCCGAGACCACACTGTGCTGATCTCGTACCTTGCGCGCCGCCTCGCATTGCTCCTTCCAGATGTCCTGGAATCTGTGCACAGTCATGTCTCTCCTCAGATCCCCGCCGGTGTCCACCGATCTATTCAGCGCCGCCCTTGATATCATGACAAGGGGCTGTTTTGACAGGACGCTGCTGCTGGCTATAGGCGGTGGCTATTGGCCCAAAATGGTCCCCCGCTCGTCGTGGCCCATCACGTGGAGACTGCGGTGTTAGCAGACTTGGTGCCTAGTCGTTTCGACGTCGAGGAGGACGATTCCGGTTCGGCCCCACCTAGATTTTTCATAGAACCTGGCAGCTTGCTCATTGCCGATCGCACATGCAAGCCAAGCCGTCTCGACACCGCGTTGAGACAGGCGAGCCTCTGCATCGGCCATCAGGGCGGCAGCAACACCCGTCCCTCTTGCCTGCGTCGCCACATAGCGCTGGTACAGTTACGATGAGGTCGAGCCGTTTCACAAGCAGGCGCTGGCAGGCTAGCCGAGCTGTACAAGCGCCAAGCCACCACGCCGAGGCCGAGACGCTTCTCAATCGCGCCCGCCGCTGATACGGCTCCGGGATTTCTGCGTCAGCTTGCTGACTAACAAAATTTTTATTGTCTCCGCCGCAATTCTTTCTCTTTTGCCAAGCATTTTTCCTAGCAGTCTGGAGTATAATGCCAGCCTCGATTTAGGCATTATGGGAAAGCAGCATGGCCTGCGCCTCATTCATCCGGCTTGCCGGCGTCCTGTCCATCGCATGGATCGCCACGCAATCGGCGGCGCATGCGCAACGCGCCGATGAGGTGCAGGGGCTCAACAGCCAATTCGTCCAGCTTTGCAAGCGGACCACCACGTTATTGAGCCGCTCCAATAAGCCGTCGCGATCGCAGGCACGGAAAGCCCAAGACGTTGCTGAGACCGATTTGGAGATGATTTAAATGCACGGCTCCCACCCGAGAGACAGCACGCTCGCAATAGAAATACCCAGCATGTTTCGCAGGAGGACGATTACCTTCACCACCGATTATGTGACCGACGGCCGGCGGACGATCTACTACAATGATGCCACTAAAATGTCCTATTTCGCAGAGCTGCATTCGGTAAATTACATCCCCACTGCGCAGTACTATAGCTTCATGGTTGGCTCAGCAGACCAAGAGATCCGCGTCTCTATGGCCACCATGTTCTATATCGGCAATGCAAAGCGAAACCACATATGGCAAAAACTTGCTGCTATCGCGTCGCAGGCGATCCAGCCCCATATCGTTGAGAAGCTGTTGTGCCGCATTTTCGTCAACGTTGAAGCTGTGCGTATAGACAATCTCGAACTCACACGAGAGGGATACTCGCGCAGCAAAATATTCGGTGGTCGCAAGTACATTCTTTGGACTGAAGCTAGGTGCGTGCCGACCTTGGACGCCGGCTATGTCAGTGTCAAAGTTTGGAAAAGTAAAAATGACCGTCCTGACCTGTTTGCCTGGATCCCCATGTCCACCCCAAATGCCGTCTTGTTGCCTCAATTGATGGAAGCCTGTGTGAAAACGGCGATGGAGAAAAGTTCTCGCCAGGACGGGGGGCAGAATAATACGCGCAGAGGCGATGATGATCGATATCACCTGGAGATAAGCTTTTTTGAAGCTATTCGGGGAGCGACCAAATATCTGAACGTTCCGGGGCGACCTGCTCTAGAAATTGTTGTCCCTCCAGGCGTCGATAACGGTCACATGCTTCGTGTACAAGGAAGCGGGTGCGTAGGCGACAGGCGCGGAAAGCCAGGCGATAGTTTGATCGAAATAACCGTAAAGCCGCATCCATCCTTCACGCGCAAAGGCCTCGACATTTGGTCCGATGTGCAGATCACCAAGCATGATGCTGTTTCGGGGGCAACGATCGAGGTGCCAACTCTGGACGGTTACGCGAAAGTGCGCGTCCCGGAAGGATCGGTGAGTGGGCAAATTTTGCGCCTGCGAGGCAACGGTGTCATATGCTCTCGCAGTCGGGCGATCGGCCATCAGCTTATTAGGCTCGCGGTCGGCGAAGATACAGCACAGCCACAGCCTGCAGGCGCACAGAAAAACGACGCTCTTGAGACAGAATTTAAGAATGTCTTCTTTAACAAAACGAGTGCCGACCGAGAGCGTATAATCTCAAACTGGATGAACGTGAATTCAGTGGATCGCACGGAAGCCATGAGGTTGGCGATCGAAGACTGGCGAGCAGACAATCGCCGAACCGGATAGCCGATGTAAAGAAGAGAAGGCCGTCGGCAGAATGGATAGTTACCCGGCCTCGACCCGAGGCCAAATTGAGGCGAATTCGCTCTTCAGCAGATTGATCGTTCACGGAGAGATCTCAGCGTAATCTGACCATCACTGCTCGGTAGTTAGCTCGCCCGTAGCGACGTCGAAAGCATGGTTCGGCCCCGGGGAGGCGCTCTCTTATGTATTCGTTAGTATTTTGATCAAAATCTCAGTATCACTACTGAACGCTTCATGACGAATTTCTAATCCTTGACGGCGAGAAAGGTTCTGAAGATCTTGCGGCAATTGATCCGGCCGCGGAATCTCAGCGCCTTCAATAAGAACGGGTATTACACGGATGTTCCGATGCAGCGCTGCGCGAATCTCCAGACGCACGAAATCATTTGGATCGTCTATCCGGCGGTTTCCCTTCGAGTCGCGAATATCTAGCCATTTTCGGCCCAATCACCGCGAGCAGCACTTCGCATTTTCTGACTTGATCATCTAATTCTTTTACAAAATCACTTCCTGGTTGAATTGAGGATACATCCATAAAAATCAGATCTCGTCCAAATTCACGCTCAAGCCGATCATGCAGACGACCTGCGGCACCGGCACTGTCTTTTTGGCGATAGCTTATAAATATTTTTACCGTGGAAACAGACAACTTTCCGTTCGTCTTTGACTTTTCTGCGAGGATTTCCTCAACTGGTATACCTATCCAGCGCGAAACGACAGCAGCTATTTGATCTGGTGTCACCGCCTCTTGCAATATTACGCCATCATCGGCCGATTTAATAGCTCGCAGATTTCTCTCAAGTTCTGGAATAACAGAATAGACAAGTTCTCCGGCACGAGAAAGGTCTCCTCTTCGCTGCGCCATCTCCAGCTCGATACGTCTTTTATCAAGCTCCTCCTTGAGCTTTTGTATTTTAGCGTGTTTTTCTCGCCAGCTGGATTCCATTAAGTACAATTTGTCATCGAGCTGGGTAATTTCCTGTCTCAGATGGTTTAATCGATCTTTCGATGCGGAATCATTTTCTCTCTTAAGCGCCTCCCGCTCAATTTTCAGGCGGAGCACGCGACGATCAAGTCGTCCATCTCTTCTGGCCTAGACCCAATTCGCATACTCAAGCGGGCTGCTGCCTCGTCGACTAGATCGATCGCTTTGGAGGGTAAGAAACGGTGCGAAAGATAGCGGGCCTCCTGCGAAAATCGTATCGCCGCGACAAGGGCACTATCGGTGATGCGCACCCCATGATGCAGCTCGTATCGTTCCTTCACCCGCCGCAAGATCGCAATTGTGTCGTCAGCCGTCGCCTCCGACACAAAAACCGGTTGAAATTGTCCCACTATTCCTTGAGATAAAAGTTTCTTGTATCCATCAGGTGTTGTCGACGAAATTATTTGCATATCACCGTAGGTAAGCGCCGATTTTATAATTGTTAAAGTGTCAGATGTGCCTTCGTTACCACAGACTACGTCATGAAGATTGTCAATCATAAGTATAAACTGGTTCTTTTCTGCAGATATTTGTTTAAAAATCGCACCTAACCTTTCGTCAGATTCTCCTCGATATTTTGTGCCAGTAACCAGCGCCCCCATATCCAGCACAAGAAGGCGCTTCTCTTCCAGGATCCCCGGTACATCGCGATCGACAATACGCTGTGCTAAGCCGTGAACAATAGCCGTCTTTCCAACCCCCGCCTCACCGATGAGGATGGGATTGTTGTTGACCCGGCGTGACAAAACTTCCATCGCGCGGCGAATTTCCTGATCACGGCCGATGATGGGATCAAGCTTGCCTTTGGAGGCCTCTTCCGTGAGATCGCGCGCATAGCGTTTCAGCGCGTCGTAAGCGTGTTGGTCAGAAGCGCTATCCGCGGTGCGCCCCTTGCGGATCTCGCTCATCGCGGCATTCAGCCCCACGGGCGTGACACCGGATTCGGCCAGAATGCGGGACGTCTCGGCTTCTTTTTCCATCGCGAGGGCCAGAAGCAGCCGTTCGACGGTGACGTAGCCATCACCGGCCTTCTCGACAATTTTTTCGGCCTGGTCGAAAACCTTAGCGAGTGCCGATGCTATATAGATTTGCCCGGTGCCGCTGCCAGATACTTTCGGCAGCCGATGAAGCATTTGCTCGGTGCGTGAAAGCACCGCTTCCGGCTGGCCACCGGCCCGGGAGATCAGGCCCGCCGTGAGTCCTTCGGGATCGTCCAGCAGTATTTTCAAAAGATGTTCGGGCGTAACTTGCTGATGGCCCTCGCGAATGCACCAGCTCTGCGCCGACAGTACGAAGTCTCGCGACCTGTCAGTAAATTTCTCGAAATTCATCGTATTTCTTGTTGCCAAAGCACATTTATTGGTAAATTTGTTCCACTTTAAAGCATATCATAATCCAGCGCCTCCCAGAACGTCCAGATCGTGTTGGCGTCGGGAACCGGATCGGCCAGGCCTTGCCCCAGAATGCGCATGAACGAAAGCCGGCCCTTGATCAGATATTCCGTGCGCTCGTCCGACAGCGAATGGTTCGTCTGCAGGATCAAGACCTTGAACACCAGCACGTGATCGCAGGGCGGGCAGCCGCCCTCGGAGCGATTGGCGCGTGGCACAGCGCGCTCAAGGTTGGGCCGGAAATGCTCGAAATCCGCCAGCCTGGCAAGCTCCTCCAGCGCATCGCCCTTCGCCGACAACGCCGCCAAACGCCACTCGACGTCGAAAAATTCCGGCTACCACACCATCCTTGCCCCCAGTCAACCTTTCCAGTGCGGATTAAATCATAGCCCAGCGAAAATGCCGAGGTTTTTGGAGGCGCCCAACAGGTTGCAACTTGGCTGACCGATAGTCTGTCTACAACTAAATGGTGCTTGGTGAGCCAAGCGTACCGCGTCCGGAGTGAGGCGAAACTCTCCCGCGTACGTCTAGCCCGCCGACGGCGATAAATGAATGTCATGCGGTCGTCAGCGGTCGGAGTTGGCTAGGCGTATCGGACTTGTTGCCGGGATCGAGCAATATCCGAAAGACAGAATGCGGCTATGCCGCCACAACGACATCCGTCACAGCACAATCGTTTCCCTTAAACAACAGAGCGGCATTCAGACCTTTGGCGAGTGCGTAAGACGCACGGAATTGATCGGCGTCCAAGACGATAGCGGGAACATGGCGGATATTGCAAAATCAGTCCGCGATCCCTGCGATCCGCTCCATAAGCCGAATAATAGCCGAGCGAAGCAGGCCCGACAACGCGGCTCGGCACTTCGAAAAATCTACACCGGATCCGCCCCCCCCGCACTGTCCGGCCCTGGGGCGCACTCCATGTGTCTGTCACCATTTCGTCATGCAATCCTTGAGACCGGTCAACGATGGCCGCAATTAATGCGTACGAACTCGTCTTTCGGCTGCACGCGCGGTTTCGGGACGCCGAGCGGCCCTGTAAAATTGGGAGAAGGGAGAGCGGCATCATGACCGAAGAAGCGAACTGGGGCGCGATTGTCATAGGATCTGGCATGGGTGGACTTGCCTGCGCCGCCGCGCTGGCAAAGACAGGACACAAGGTTCTTGTGGTGGAGCAGCATCATGCGGCGGGCGGTCTCACCCAGACATTTACGCGCGACGGGTTTCGCTGGGATGTAGGCGTTCACTACCTTGGCGAACTTGGTCCGGAAGGCGAATTGCGTGAGCTGATCAGTTGGCTTACTGACGGCGCGATCGAATTCGCCTCGCTTGGCGCAGTCTATGACATCGCGCATTTCCCCGGCGGTTTCGAGGTGCAGTTTCCTCGCACCGCGTCTGCACTCAAAGGCGAACTGAAGAACAAGTTTCCGGGATCGTCCGGCGATATCGACGCGTTCTTCGTCGCCATGGCCGAGGCGGACTGCGCTGGGCGCGCGCTCTTCGCCGAGCGCGCCATGCCGGGCCTGCTCGCGAAGATTTATGGCTTGTGGTACGGCGACGAAATCCGCAAGTGGTGGGGTCGCTCCAGCGCCGAGGTTCTGGAGGAACGGATCGACGATCCGAAATTGCGTGCGGTGCTATTGGCACAAAAGGACAATTATGGCGGGGTTCCGGCGCGGGACATGAGTTTCGGGCTGCAAGCCATGGTCATGCGTCATTATTTCGGCGGCGCCTATTATCCTGTCGGCGGCGCCGGGGCTTTCGCGAAGGCGCTCCTGCCTGTGATCGAAAAGGCCGGCGGCGCAATCAAACTGGGGGCCAAGGTCAGCCATTTGCTGATTGAGGAAGGCGCTACCAGTGGCGTGCAACTCGAAGACGGCACGACGCTGCGCGCTGATGCCGTGTTCTCCGATATTGGGGCGCGCAACAGCGTGGGGCTGCTTCCGGCCGAAATGCGGAACAGCGAATGGGCCAGGGAAATCCTGTCCTTCGCACCATCGGTCTGCCATGTGGCGCTCTATCTGGACGAGGGCGACATTCAGGCCGGCGGCGCCACAACGGCCAATCACTGGTTCCACGAGACCTGGAATATCAATGATGCTGTCTGGAATCCGGCTAGCCAACCAATGGCCCCGGCCGTGTTCATTTCCTTCCCGTCGCTGAAGGACCCGAGACACGAACCCGGTGAAAAACGACGCCACACGGCCGAGATCGTGGCGATGGCCGACTGGGATGCTTTCGCTCCATGGCAGGATACGACACTCGGGCATCGGCCGGAGGATTATGCTGCATTCAAGGCCAATATCCAGCGCCGGCTGACGGAGCAGTTTGCGGGCTATTTCCCGGGGCTGGCGCCGCTCGTGGTCACCTGCGAAACATCGACACCGCTCACCAACGCCGCCTTCATCGGCTCCGAACACGGCGCAATCTACGGGATCGAGGTCAGCCCCCGGCGCTTCCTTTCGGAGTGTCTCAGGGCGAAGACGCCGGTGCCGGGCTTGATCCTCACCGGCCAGGATGTCGCTACGCCTGGCGTGACTGGCGCGATGATCGGCGGCGTTCTTTCGGCATCCACCTATGAGGCCAAGGTCCGATCGCATTTGCTATGACCGGGAGAGCGTCACTCATCTCGAACGGCGCACACACGGGCCATCAATCATCTATCGGGCAGACATCAACGGCTTGGGGCAGCATGAGCACCGGCGACGGGTCGAGCTGTCCATTCGCCAGCAAGGCAGCAAGCACGGCAGTTGCCGATCCCGGATAGATGAAATTGCCCACCACTGCGAATAGGCATAGAGGTTCGACGCCGATCGGCGCGCTAAGTCATTGTTATGCTGCGTGTTGGCGGGGTCACACTGCGGATCCGATTTACACGCCTTCTTTGGCGATAGCGTCGATGTTGGGCGTCTTGTAGCCTATTACGCCCTGATTGTAGGCGCTGATGTTGAAGCCGCCGATATCATCGCCCCAGATGATCAGGATATTCGGCTTTGTTTGCGCTTGCGCCTAAATGGGCACGACGCCCAGCGAAGCAGCCACTAAACTTAACCCCGCTAACATCGTCCATTTGAGCTTCATGATGTAGCCTCTCCGCCCTTCGTTTTTCAAACGCCGTTCCCACGACAGTTAATAAGCATCCCCCCAGACGTCGTTGACTTGAATCAAAACATAGCAACTGCAGGCTAAAGTAATTATTGCGGCAGGGCTGACAGGCATCCGGGGCGAAGTAGAGGTCCTTGGAGAGGACCGTCTTTCGTAACTCATTGCTTTGAAATACGTTTTCCCTGAAAATTGAATGTTCGAGCGGCGAATGGAGCGCATGGGTAGCAGCGGATGCTCCTGGCGGATAAGACTGCAATAAGTTGAGTGAGAGGCATCGACTTGAAGTCGGGAATTTGCGTTCATTGGACAAGGGCAATGATGGTCGATCTGGGTCCCCTGTGGCCCGAGGGCATCCACCCCAGACCGTCGGCTTACGGATCATTGCGGTCACCACCGCACTGCCGTCCATGCAGCCTCTTAATCCAACCGGCCTTCGGCGGTTGCGGGATCAAACGGCCGAGAACGGCGAATTGCTGACATAGGTGCGTGTTGCCACTTCGGCATTTGGCCAACTGCTGGCGTCGAAGGCAGCTCGCCCCTTAAGGAACTTGACGGTCAGCGCGACGGGTGACCCAGCTTGAGCGGGTATTGGCGCGACAATATGGCCACGCTGGCGGTGATGATGGTCGACCGCCGGTCCCAGCCCGGATCTTCCGCCACTACGGCTGATGCCAGGTGGGCAATACAGGCCGTGCCTATGCAATGAGGCGTCCTCTGGACAGATGGACGATGAAACCTACCAGCGGAAGTTCACGCCGAGAACAGGGCCATGCTGGATCAGATCGATGCCACGCGTTCCGTTCGACGTATCTTCGCTGTAATCCACGGAGAGGGCTCGGTAGCCGATAACACCACTCCAGCCCTCGCCCAATTCAAAGGCATAACCCCCAAAAAGCTGCCACGAGAAATCGCTGCCGACGCCGAAACCGCCGATGTCGCCACGAAGCTGCAGCTCGCGTCCAGGCGAGAACTGATGCCGCACACGCAGACCTATGACCGGATCGACCCACCCCATCGTTCCCGACTTGGCTACCACACGGCTTCCGCTCACTTCGAAGCCCGGCGGCAGCGCTCCTATCACGCCGGTAATGCCGATTGAGGCGCCGACAGACTCGCGCCAGTACCGCGCCGCAACGAGGAAGTCAATCGCGGTGAACTGGTCGGGACCCGCAAAGCTGTCCTTTACCGAGCCGGGATAGCCGGAGTATCTGGCCATCTCGTAAGACACACCGGATTTAATGATGAGCTGCTTGTAGTCGAGTTCCCCGTCGGCAGAGATATTCAGCCCACCAAGAGGGCCGCTCCGCGATCGCTCGCCGCTAAAGTTCAGATGGCCCCAGACAAGGTCACTGTATAGTGCGAGCCGGCCGCGACGCGCCTCAAGATATCCCATCAAGGCAGCGATGGAATCGCTCTCTTCGACAATGTCGAGGAAAGATGCGTCCACATCCAGCGTTTGCCCCCGGACGGTCGTCTCCCCAATAACACTTGTCGCCCAGGCATAAGGCGTAAAACGAAACTCCCATTGGTTCGGAGCAGGAGTAACAATGGGGAGGCTGGCATCCGGCCCAAGATCCGCTGCTTGAACATACGCTGGAAGACCGATCAGTCCAATGAGCAAAAGCCCAAATAATACAAAGATATCTCGTGACCTAACGTTATTGGACATTCTCCCCCCCGCTCTTGAAACCGAATCTGGCACGAGAACCGAATTGATATTACCTGTGAGTTGAGCAGTTCGGTATTGCTATGGAGCAACTGAGGAAGGATTTTAATTGGGGCCTGAATGCTGTTCTACAGCGATCAGCAGTTAATCTCAATTTTTCAAAGCAGTTCAGTGCCTTCGAGCTGGCAATATAAGGCTGGACCGCGTCCAGTCTCGGGCGCTCGTCGGACACAAATACTCGGCGTTTCAGATTTGCGCCGAGGTTGGTCCTGGGAAATCCAAATCGATCAGCTCACCACTATAACGTGTAATCGCGCCAACACAATGTCGGCCGTTTGTTTACAGCGCTTGCCCTCGAACGGGAAGGCCTCGTTTAAGGTCGATGCGAGCTGTTTGTCGAGAGCCAGGCGCAGCAGGCGACGCGCCCGGTGCAATCTGGTCTTCACCGTGGCTGGCTGAAGGCCGAGGATTCCAGCCGTCTCCTCGACGCTCATGTCCTCGATTTCGCGCATCACGAATACAGTCCGGAAAATCTCTGGCAGGCCGTCGATTGCGCCTTCGATAAGCTGGCGGATCTGGCGTTGCGCGGCCGCGCGCTCGGGGTCGATATCTGCGGACATTAGCGGAAATGGGATGATTTGAGATTTGCCGGAAGGCTCGGCGTCAAGGATCGCCAACTCGACCGTTGGCCGCCACCGGCGTCGGCGCTCGAGAGCTTCGTTGAGAGCGATCCGCGTGAGCCAGGTTGCCAGGCTCGCATCGCCGCGAAATTGATCGAGGCTACCGAAAGCTCTGACATAGGCCTCCTGCACGACATCCTCGGCTTCGCTGTCATCATGGACGACCGAACGCGCGACGCGGTAGAGCCGCCGGTTATTGCGCTGCATAATGGTGCGGAAGGCGTTGCCATCATTGCCGCGCGCGAGCCGTACGAGTTCAGCATCGTCAAGAGCATCCAGCTCCTCGGCTCGCGTGGCATCTCGTCCCTGCATTGGCTTATCCCTTCGTGGGTCGCACGCAGTGGATGCATTTTACACGGAAAGCTTCCCCGACCGCGATGCTCCGCGCAAATCGATGGCCGAAAAGAATTCCTGGCGCGTTTCGGAATTGTCGCGAAAGACGCCGAGCATCCGGCTCGTGACCATCGTCGCCTCTGACAGGCTAACACCCCGGCTCGTCATACATCCGTGGGTGCCTTCGATGACGACGGCGACACCGTGGGGGGCCAGCACCCTGTCCAAGGTATTGGCAATCTCTGCGGTCATCCTCTCCTGGATCTGCAGCCGCTTCGCAAAAACCTGCACGAGACGGGCGAGCTTGGAAATGCCGACCACCTTGTTGCGCGGCAGATATCCGATATGGGCGTGTCCCGTTATTGGCGCCATGTGATGCTCGCAATGGGACACGAACCGTATATCGCGCAATGCGACAATTCCATCATATCCGGCAACCTCCTCGAAGGTGCGCGCCAGATGATCGCCGGGATCTTCGCCATAGCCGGCGAACCACTCTTCAAAGGCGAAGACAACGCGAGCGGGCGTATCCAGGAGGCCTTCGCGGGTAGGATCGTCACCGGCCCAGCGGATCAGCGTGCTGACCGCCTGCTCCGCGTCGGAACGCGATGGCTGCCCCGCGCGGTAATCGAGGCCGGCCAAGGGACTGGCCGTTCGTGCGTCGATCCTGACCAGACTATTCATAGAGGCACCTCTTTCTTGAAGCTTGCATTGCGCATGTCATCAGGCATTGGATGGGCAACAGGAAAAAAGGTTCCTGGAGGCAGCTTTGGGGCCACCGCCCTTCGGGCAAACCCGATCGGGAACCCCAAGGCAGGCTGGCGCATCAAAGGCTATGATGCGAGCAACGCCTTCAGTTCCTCGCACCGTCCCAAGGGAGGTTTTCATGAGCACGCCCCCATCAAGCACCAACGGTCCTGACCTGGCTCTCGGCATCCCAGCCGACGATTTGCCCGATGGCGGCATGCTCGCCGGCCATGTCGGCGGGGACGCCGTGCTGCTGGCGCGCAACGGCACGGACGTGTTCGCGGTCGGTGCGACCTGCACCCATTATGGCGGGCCGCTGGCGGAGGGGCTTATGGTTGGCGACACGGTGCGCTGCCCCTGGCACCATGCGTGCTTCAGCCTGCGCACCGGCGAGGCCGTTCACGCGCCGGCATTTGCACCGTTGGCATGCTGGACAGTGGAGCAGCAGGGCGGCAAGATTTTCGTGCGGTCCAAGCAGGCGGAAACGGAGCTCGTCAAGCCGACCCGCGCCACGCGGGATGCCGGCTTGCCCGAGCGGATCGTGATCGTTGGCGGCGGGGCGGCGGGTTTCGCCGCGGCCGATACCCTGCGCCGCCAGGATTACGGCGGCGGCATCGTCATGCTGAGCAGCGACGCCGCGCCGCCTGTCGACCGGCCGAATTTGTCGAAAGACTATCTCGCTGGCAATGCACCCGAAGAGTGGCTACCGCTGCGGCCAGCCGATTTCTATATCGAGAACGGCATAGAGCTGCGACTGAACGCCGCCGTCACCGGCATCGATCCCCGGCTGCATCAGGTGACCCTCGCCGGTGGCGAAAGCCTCGCTTATGACCGGCTCCTATTGGCAACCGGTGCCGAGCCGGTCCGCCTCTCGATCCCGGGCGCCGACCAGCCGCATGTGCACGTCCTGCGGTCGCTCGCCGATTGCGAGGCGATCATCGAGCAGGCCAAGACGGCAAGCCGCACCGTCGTGCTGGGCGCCAGCTTCATCGGGCTTGAAGTCGCGGCGGCGCTGCGCACGCGCGGCATCGAAGTTCACGTCGCGGCGCCGGAACAGGTGCCGATGGAGCGTGTCCTGGGACCGCAATTGGGCGCCTTCATTCGCTCGCTCCATGCCGGTCATGGTGTCGTCTTCCACCTCAATGATATAGCGGTTGCCATCGACCGCAAGTCGGTGACAGCTGCGGAGCGGCGGCACGCTTCAGGCCGATTTCATCGTCGTCGGCATCGGTGTTCGCCCGCGCATCGAGCTCGCGGAAAGCGTGGGTCTTACCGTCGATCGCGGCGTGGTCGTGGATGCCTATCTCCAGACCAGCGCGCCGGACATATTCGCGGCTGGCGACATTGCGCGCTGGCCCGATCCGCACAGTGGCGCGTCCATGCGGGTCGAGCATTGGGTCGTCGCCGAGCGGCAGGGGCAAGTCGCGGCGCGCAACATGCTCGGCGAACGCCAAGCGTTCGACGCGGTGCCGTTTTTCTGGAGCCAGCACCACGACGTGCCGATCAACTATGTCGGTCACGCCGAAAACTGGGATGATTTGGAGATCGAAGGCGACATCGCGGCGCAAGACTGCCTGCTGCGCTACAAGCGCAATGGCCGCGTCTTGGCGGTCGCTTCGATCCATCGCGACTTGGAAAGTCTCAGGGCCGAATTGGCGATGGAACGGGAGCGCGCGCCCTTGCGTTGACGTTGGCTCAGGCCAGATACGTCACGCTTTCTCATCCGTCTGATCGGCGGCAAGCGCTTTGCGCAAGGCCTTCATTTCCTCGAAGCGCTTGGTCACCTCCCGCATGATGGCGCCCAAACCCATCATTCTGCCCGCGGGATCATGAAACGGCACAATGGAGAATTCGACCGATATCCGGGTTCCGTCCTTGCGCAAAGCCGGCACGGCAAGAAGATCGCCCGCGCCGTAGCGCGTTTGGCCGCTGCGCATGGTCGCCGCATAACCTTGCCAATGGCGGGCTTTCAATGAGTTGGGAATAATTATGTCCAGTGACTGCCCCACCGCCTCCTGCTCCGTGAAGCCGAAAATGCGATGGCACCCGGCGTTCCAGAAGCGAATGATGCCATCCTGGTCGGCATAGAGCACGCCATCAGATGCATTGGCGATGAGGCGGCGTTCGAAGCCGGCGACGTCCATGGCCGAACCGGCTTGCTGAAGCCCCATGGAATACGCCGGATTGACCTCATGCATGAAGCACGCCGGCGATGCGTATTCATGGGTGTCGTCGTCGTCTTCGCCGATTTCGTCCATTGGTTTCATTTCGATCCGTCAAGAATGATCTGCAGGCTCCTATTTTCGGCATTGATGGGCAAGCAAGCAATTGAATTCAATTCGGCGTTTGCCGAGACCAGTACTTCACGACCCCACCAGCTCTTTGGGCGCATCCCGCCTGGGAACCTTTTCCTCCCCGCTCCATCCAATGGCGTGAACCACTCGTTGCGCACGAGTGATCGGAACGGTGCCGTTGGAGCACCTGTCGCTGGAGGAGCGTTCGATGAAGCTGATCGGAATTGCGATAGGGATTGCCGGTGCGGGTGGTCTATTGGCGGCCGCGGTGGTGTCTGCTGCGCCACCCGCCCGGAAAAACTTTGATGCCGAAATCGCGGGCTACGCGAAGACTATGTTCGCCGAGGGCCGCAAGACCTTCCGTTATGACACCTTCGGGAGCGAGGCATTCTGGGGCGACAAGTTGCAATTGCATAAGGCCATTGCCGGCGAGAAGAACGGCGGCGTCGGCCCCGGCATCTCTCCGAAGACGGCTCTTGCCGTCGGCCTCAAGGTGGACGTCGATGCGCTGCCGGCGGCGCTGAAGAAGCAGCTCGCGGCCGGCAAGATAAACCTCGATGATCCGGCGACGACCATAGCCCTGCTTAAGCTGAATGCGGTGGTAGGCGTGACCGCCTTCGCAAACGCCGACGGCAGCGTCAAGTCGATGGGCATCCAATGCGCGTTTTGCCATTCCACGGTCGACGACTCCTTTGCCCCTGGCATCGGCCGGCGGCTCGACGGCTGGGCCAACCGCGACCTGAACGTCGGCGCTATCGTATCGCTGGCGCCGAACCTCGAACCATTCACCGACCTGCTCGGCGTCGACGCCGACACCGTGAAAAAGGTACTCGCAAGCTGGGGCCCTGGCCGTTTCGATGCTGAGCTGGATAAGGACGGCAAGGCGTTTCGTCCAGACGGCAAGCAGGCCGGAACGCTCATTCCACCTGCTTTCGGCTTGGCCGGCGTGAACCTCCATACCTGGACCGGGTTCGGCTCGGTACCCTATTGGAACGCCTATGTCGCGGCCACCGAGATGCATGGCAGCGGCACGTTTTTCGATGCTCGGCTGGGCGACAAGAATCAGTTCCCGGTGGCCGCAAAGACCCAATCCGGCAATACAAGAGGCACCCCGGATCGATCGACGGGCAAGCTCGCCGCGCTACACATCTACCAGCTCTCGATCCCTGCCCCCAAAGCACCTGTTGGATCATACGACCGGGCCGCATTCAAACGCGGGCAAGCGCTGTTCAACGGTGCGGCCAAATGTGCGACCTGCCACGTTCCGCCGCTCTACACCGAGCCCGGCAACAATCTGCATACGCCAGAAGAGATCGGCGTTGATTCCTTCCAGGCGGACCGCTCGCCCACCCACATGTACCGCACCGCGCCTCTTGCAGGGCTGTGGTCACACCAGAAAGGCGGCTTCTATCATGATGGGAGGTTCGCCACGCTGGCGGATATCGTGAACCATTACAATTCGCACCTCAAACTCAACCTCACGGACGAGGATAAGAAGGATCTGGTCGAGTATCTGAAAGGAATTTGAGCGCAGTTTGCCGCCCGCAGTGCTCCGCATTCGGTCCAATCACGCCAGAAGAGGGCTGGACAAAGCATTGATAAGCGAAGCGACTCGACGAAATTAAGTTTGCGGACGAACAGATCGCTTCAGGTGCGTATGCAGGAATGTCCCGTTCGAGCTTGGCGGGCCGGCCGGTCTTCTTCTGCCGCACCGTCGCGCGGTCGAGCGCATAGCCGCGAGGGGCGATGTCCGCCACATGGAGGTTGACCAGATCGCGGCCGCGCAGCTTGCTATCAATACCGAGATTAAAGAGGGCAAGATCGCGGATCCGGCCGGATCGATGAAGGGCGCTGCGGATGGCCCATACATGCCAGTGAGAGAGCGACTGTCTTTCCAGTCAAGCGGTTTGCCATGGTTTTTGGTCTCTGAGGATGGCGTTTAGATGGTGAGGAGCTTTCGGGCGACAGCGATGAGCGCCACCATTTTCGGCTTTCCGGCGGTGGTGAGGTGATGGAAGAAGCTCTTCAGGACGGGATTGTGCCGGCTGGCGACCATCGCACCCTGGAGGAGCGCGGTGCGTACGGTTGCCCTGCCGCCGCCGATGAAGCTCTTGCCGCGCCACTGTCCGGACTGGCGGGTCCAGGGCGCAAGGCCTGCGAGAGCGGCGATCTCTTTGCGGGTCAGCCGGCCAAGCTCGGGCAGCTCGGCAATGAGCGTGCGGGCGATCACCGGTCCGACGCCTGGGACGGAAGCGAGCAGGTCTTCCTTCTCGCGCCAGGCGGGCGATGCGCGCATGGCCTCATCGATATCGGTATCGACGCTGGTCAGCTCCTTCTCCAGCGCCTTGATCAGCCGGGCGATGCTCTTCTTCAAGCGCTTGGCACTCGCGCGGCTTTCGCGCTGGCGCTCGGCGCCGATCATGGCGATGATCTGCCGCCGCCTGGCAATGAGATCGGCGAGCAGCTGGGTAGCCTCGTCCGGGAGCGGCCGCGGCTCAGGGGCGACCGCCTCGGCGAAATGAGCGATGACGGCGGCATCGATCGGATCGGATTTCGCCCTCTTGCCAAGCGCCTTGGCGAAGGCGCGGATCTGCGCGGGATTGACCACCGCCAGCGGCGGTTTGGCGGCCGCCAGGCTTGCTGCGACGACCCCCTCGAAGCCACCGGTCGCCTCCAGGGCCACCAGATGCGGGGCAACGGCCCTCAGCCGAAGCACCAGTTCCTCCAGACCGGCAGCGTTGCGCGTCACGGTGAAAGCCTCGCCGCTAGGACGAAGCGCAATATCCAACCGATCCTTCGAGACATCGATGCCGACGATGACAGATCCCATGACGACCCTTCCTTGCCTAATCGGGCTCGCTCTGCGGCCCCGGCGACTGTTCGGGTTCGATGGAAGAACGGACGGGGTCTCTTGCTCTCCCACGGTCTTGATGGACCCGAGGGCTGTCGGACTCCCGCCCGCCACCGCGACACGGAGGTTATCCGAGTCGCCAGAATTCAAGTTACAAGCGGCTCAACCTACTTCTCACCCGCTTCGGCTTCGGCGAGTTTGCCGCGCCAATCGCGGCTCAAGGCGAACGATATCGCCGACAGCGCCAGCAGCGCCACCGCGGCGGCAAACAAGGTCGCCGCGATTGGTCGGCTGAAGAAAATAAGCCAGTTCCCGTTCGACATGATCAGCGATTGGCGCAGGCTGAGTTCGAAGGTGGGCGCGATCACGAGCCCGAGCATGCCCTGAGAGTGGTCACAGTCGCCAGAGAGACCGAGCAAGGGACAGACGACGCTTATGCAGCCAGACTGTTTCTGATCAGGGAAATCGAGAACGATCTCAAGAGCTTTGGTTCGGAGCTAAGAGCCTGACCCAAAAGCTAGTTGCGCCCGCTGTGGTTGCGTGATTCACCGGCTTCGGTTGAAATGGAGCGGTGATTTGGAATGTGGACGGACGCGCATCGGGCTGTGTATCGGCGTGACGGTGGACAGTTTCCCAGCGATCTGACAGATGCGGAATGGGAACGGTTGAAGCCGCTGATTCCGGATGCTTCACCGGGCGGGCGACCGCGGAAGACGGATATGCGTTCGGCAATGAACGCGATCCTCTATTTGCTGCGCACCGGATGTCCCTGGCGGTATTTGCCTCGGGACGGATTTCCGCCACGCTCGACCGTCTACAACATCTTTCGCAAATTCCGGAAGGACGGCGTATGGGATCTCATCTGGGCGCATATTCATGCTGACTTGCGGGAAAAGCTTGGACGCGAAGCGAGCCCGACCGCCGGCATCCTGGACAGCCAGTCGCTCAAATCGGCGGAAAAGGGGGCGGCAAAGACGACCAGGTGGGCTACGACGCCGGCAAGAAAGTAAAGGGCCGCAAGCTTCACGCGCTCGTCGACACTGAAGGCCTGCCGATCCGGGTCGTGGTCCATTCCGCCGGCATCCAGGATCGTGACGGCGCGGCGCTGGTGCTCGATAAAATCCGCAAAAGCCATCCCTGGCTGCAACTTGTCTGGGCCGATGGGGGATACAATGCGCACCAGGTCGTCGATGCCGTCGCCAAAGTTCCGTGCCTGAGACTGGAGATCGTCAAGCGCACCGACGATGTCAGCGGCTTTGTCGTCTTGCCGCGCCGATGGGGGGGCGAGCGCACATTCGCCTGGTTCGGACGAAATCGGCGCCTCGCCAAGGATTGGGAGAACCTCGCCGATACACTCCTTGCCTTTGTCACAATCGCCTCGATCCAACTCGCCATCAGAAGACTTGCGCGGAGGTAGGCTTTTGAGTTAGGCTCTTAGCGAACTTCGGATTCGGGACACTAGAGGGCGCGTCGGTTTAAGGCCGACGCGCCCTCCTCTTGCAGTTGTCTACCCCTCCTGTCATCTTGCGGTTTTGGGCGCACAAAGCGTCAAGCAACGTGGACCTGAGGGAAAGCGCTTATGGGATCCAGCAGAACGCCGAAAAGGTATTTCGAACCCTTAGCCATCGGTGCTCCTTCTCCAATCCGTGAACGTCCGGCGCGATTGGAGCGCATGATTTCACTTTATCCCGCCGCATGTCGAAAAAATCCGCGCGAAAGTCCCCGAAATTGCCGGGCAGGTCGATGTGGTGCTCGGCAATCTGGAAGACGCCATCCCCACCGATGCAAAAGATGCGGCACGTCGTGGCTTCATCGAGATGGCGGCTGGGCATGTTTTCGGCGAGACCGGCCTGTGGACCCGGATTAACTGCCTGAACAGTCCATGGGCCCTTGATGACCTGCTCGATATCGTCCCGGCAGTTGGCAACAAGCTCGACGTCATCATGCTGCCCAAGGTCGAGGGCGCCTGGGACATTCACTATCTCGACCAGCTCCTTGCACAGCTTGAGGCTAAAGCAGGCATCGGCCGCCCGATCATGATTTACGCCATTCTTGAGACGGCCGAGGGCGTTAATAATGTCGAGCAAATTGCGGCGGCGAGCCCGCGCATGCATGGCATGAGCCTCGGCCCCGCCGATCTGGCCGCCTCACGGGGAATGAAAACGACGCGCGTGGGTGGGGGGCATCCTGCCTATGGCGTCCTCGCCGACGCAAAGGACAGCGAGGCATCCCGTGCCTTCGTTCAGCAGGACTTGTGGCATTACACAATTGGCAGGATGGTCGATGCCTGCGCGGCCCACGGGCTCGACGCCTTCTACGGCCCGTTTGGCGATTTCTCCGATCCCCAGGCCTGCGAAGCGCAGTTCCGCAACGCCTTCCTACAAGGCTGCGCCGGGGCTTGGTCGCTGCATCCGAGCCAGATCGAGATCGCAAAGCGGGTCTTCAGTCCGGATCCGGCGGAGGTCACATTTGCGAAGAAGATCATGGCCGCGATGCCCGATGGACGGGGTGCCGTGATGATCGATGGCAAGATGCAGGATGATGCAACCTGGAAACAGGCCAAAGTCATTGTCGACCGTGCGAGGCTTGTTGCGCAAAAAGATCCGGAGCTCGCTGCGCGCTATGGGTTATGACCGGATTGCGGCGTTGAAAGGCGCGGGCGGGCAGACGCGAAACGTGAACATGATCATGCATCGAAAAGCGAAATTTCAGGTCGGACAGGTGGTCCGCCACCGCTTTCTCCCGTTTCGCGGTGTGATTTTCGACGTCGACCCGGAATTCGCCAATACTGAGGAATGGTGGGAATCGATCCCGTCTGAAATCCGGCCTCGGAAAGACCAGCCTTTCTACCATCTGCTCGCGGAAAACGCGGAAACGGAGTATTTGGCCTACGTCTCCGAGCAGAATTTGTTGCCGGATATCTCGGACACGCCCCTACGCCATCCGAAAATCCCCGAGCTTTTCGACGATCTTGAGGATGGGGTCTATCGCAGCCGTTTCATGCTGGAGCATTGATGTCCGCTCGTGAGCCGGCGGTGCGGTCAGTCAACCTCGGGGCGCGCAGCGCGCCTCAAGAAAGCTGAGCAAGCCTTCGGGGGCAACCACATCGCTGGTAAATGCCTCGCCGATGCTGCGCACCAGAATGAATGCGAGGCGCCCGGCTTTCACCTTCTTGTCCTGCGCCATCAGCGCGTTCAGTTCGCGTGCCGTCGGCAAGGCGCCGCCCGTCCTTGCTGCCATGTCGGCGATGCGCACGGGGAGGCCGACCGCGCTGAGATGTGCGGCAACGCGGGCGGCCGCGCCGGCTGGACAAACACCCAACTCCTCCGACATTTCGAAAGCGAGCACCATGCCGATGGCGACGGCTTCGCCGTGCAGAAGCTTTGAGGAATAACCGGCCCAGGCTTCCAGCGCATGGCCGAACGTATGGCCAAGATTGAGGAGGGCGCGCCGCCCATTTTCCTTCTCGTCCTCCGCGACGATCGCGGCTTTGGCACGGCAGCATTGCTCTATGGCATGGAGCCGCGCGCCCGTGTCGCCGCTCAGGACGCCGCCGCCGTTTTGCTCCAGCCATCCGAAGAATGCGGCATCGCCGAGCAAGCCATATTTGACCACCTCGGCATAACCGGCTCTGAGTTCGCGCGCATCGAGTGTATCGAGCACATCGGCGTCGATCAGCACGAAGCTCGGCTGATGGAATGTGCCGATTAGATTCTTGCCGTGCCGAGTATTGATGCCGGTCTTCCCACCGATCGAGGAATCGACCTGTGCAAGAAGCGTGGTCGGCACCTGAACGAGACGCACGCCCCGCTTGAGGATGCTTGCGGCGAAACCGGCCAGGTCACCGATGACGCCGCCACCCAGTGCGATAACGACGTCCCCGCGCTCAAGACCTTGATCGAGTAGCATGTCACAAAGCTCGATCAGGTGGGCGAAACTCTTGGTCGCTTCGCCCTGCGGCAGGACGATCTCGGCATTGGGGATGCCCGCTCCGGCAAGGCTTGCCTGCGCGGGATGCAAATGCAGTCTCGCCACGGCCTCATCGGTCACAATCGCGCAGCGCGACGGCGCGAGGCGCTTCATCGCGGCGCCGAGCTCACAAAGGTTGCCGGAGCCGATGGCTATGTCGTAGCTGCGCGCGGCGAGCGGTACCGTCACGATCCGCACATCGCTTGTTCCCTGGCTGAACCTGTCTGGCATGGCTCGTTCGACCTTTGGCCGCAAATTATGATCCGCCGCCGCAGCGTCGGCATTTCGGGCAAGCAGCGACGGCCTCGATGATCTCGCCGACGATCGCCTCATGCGGCACGTCCCGGCTGATCACGGTCACGTCCGCAAAAGCATAGACCGGATAGCGCTCGGCAATCAGTTTCTCCATGACGGCACGAGGATCGGCTGCGCGCAGAAGGGGCCGCGAGTCCCGGCGAGAAACCCGGCTCATCAATACGTTTAGATCGGCCTTCAGCCAAACGGAGATGCCTGTCTCGGCGATGCGCTGCCTCGTTTCCTCGTTCATGAAGGCCCCGCCTCCCGTCGCAAGGACCTTCCCGCCCTCACTCAAGAGCCGCGCGATGACCCGCCGCTCGCCATCCCGGAAATAGTCCTCCCCGTTCTCCTCGAAGATCTCGTTGATCGTCTTTCCCGCAGCCGCCTCGATCTCCTGGTCGGCGTCGGCAAAGGGCAGATCGAGAGTTGCGGCGAGCCGCTTGCCGATCGCCGACTTGCCCGCCCCCATCAGCCCGATTAGCACCAATGGACGCCGCTCGACGCAGTCGCGTATATCTTCGATTGAACACGTCACCACACGGTCGTCCTTCGCCGTTGTTCCATCCGCCGGGCGAGGCCATTGCCGAGGCTTCCGAAGCCGATCACTATTCGGACGCGCCAAAGCAAAATGTCAACATTTGAGGCAAGGCGGACGGGGCTATTGACAAAACTGGCGAACTCTGATTGAGGCCATAATACTGCCAATATCCAGAACCAATATATCAAAGGGTGCAATAAGACGATGCCAAGTCTAATACGTTTTCTGACGGTGTGCGGCGTTTTGGTGGGGATATTTTATGGCAGTATGTATGTACTCGCCAAATATTTCCAGCCCGAGCCGAAGGAGATATCCAAGGCCGTGCGCAACCTGAAAGTGCGATAACGCACATTCGTCAGTGATTTAGCCGGGTCGCTTTGTTGCATACGTATTTTGTGTTGGGGGTAGGGCCGTTCCTTGGCTCGGGAAATGCGCGGGATCTGTGCGCCTCGTAAGTAACCTGTTAGTTAACTTACGTATGCGGAGATGCCGTCGCGACCGCTGTCCAAGGAACTTTATTGATCGAGAGTTGACACTATGCAGCAGATTCGGGGCGAGGATCGAGCGCGACTTAGGCCGCTGATCGTGGAACGATTTCTAGAAATGCTAAGCGTGGAACGGGGCGCATCGGCCAACACAATCGATGCTTATTCCCGGGATCTCGCCAATTTCGCAGGATTCATACACAAACGGGATCGAGCGCTCGAAGGGGCGATAACCGACGACATCACAAGCTTCGTGTCGCTGATGGTCGATGAAGGGCTCGCGGCCTCGTCCCGCGCGCGGCGGCTGTCGGCGTTGAAGCAGTTTTTCCGGTTCCTCGTTGCCGACGGCATCCGCCCGGACGATCCATCGAGCATGGTCGGCGGACCGAAACGCGAGGCGGCGCTGCCGAAGACCTTGACCGTCGATGAGGTCGATCGTCTTCTTATGGCGGCGCGCCGCAAGGTCGACGAGGCCAAGAATGGACACCGCGCCAAGGCGTTGCGCCTCTACTGCCTGCTCGAGATCCTCTACGCCACGGGGATGCGCGTTTCCGAGCTTGTGGCATTGCCGCGTGCGTCGCTGATCGGTGATGAGCGGACGCTGACCATCAAAGGCAAGGGCGGCAGGCAGCGCATGGTCCCGATCAATCCCGCGGCACAGGAGGCGTTGACGCTCTATCTGAGCGAGCGGGACGCCGCGATCGCAGCGGAAACGGGCAACGGCAATGGCAGTGTTGTTGCGAAAGATGGTTCGCCCTGGCTATTTCCGTCATGGGGCCAACAGGGCCACTTGACGCGGCAGCGGCTCGCGCAAGAGCTGAAATTGCTGGCCCGGCGGGCCGGCATTGAGCCGTCGCGTGTTTCACCGCACGTGCTCCGCCATGCTTTTGCCAGCCACATGCTGGAGCGCGGCACTGATCTGCGCGCCGTTCAGAAATTGCTCGGCCACGCCGATATTTCGACGACGCAGGTCTATACGCATCTGCGCGAAGGGCATCTCCGGCATATCGTGAACGAGCACCATCCGCTCAGCGAACGTCAGCGGACGCGGGCGTGAGGCCGTGCGCCCGCGCCATTGAACGAAGTCTTGCGGGCGGCTTGACAGAGCGACCGATTGATCGCACTTAGCGGTGCCCCGGCCAATGCGTGGCACCGGCCGGGGCAGTAATGGATCGGCGTGATTCAAGCAATGATACGGACCTACCTCGATTTCGAAAAGCCCATTGCGGAGCTGGAAAGCAAGATCGAAGATCTGAAGTCGCTCAAGAGCGAGGACAGTTCGGTTTCGATCGACGATGAGGTCACGCTTCTCGAGGAAAAGGCCAGGGCGGCACTGGAAGAAACCTACACCAAGCTGACCCCCTGGCAGAAGACGCAGGTCGCCCGTCATCCGGAGCGACCGCACTGCCTCGACTATATTGCTGCGTTGATTGAGGATTTCGTGCCGCTTGCCGGCGACCGCTACTTTGCCGAGGATGCCGCGGTCATCGGCGGTATCGGCCGCTTCCGGGGGCGTTCGGTCGTGATTATCGGCCACGAGAAGGGCGACGACACCGAGACTCGGCTGAAGCACAATTTCGGTATGGCGCGGCCCGAGGGATACCGCAAGGCCGTGCGGCTGATGAAGCTGGGCGACAAATTCGGCATGCCGGTTGTCACCTTCGTCGATACGGCCGGCGCCTATCCGGGCATCGGCGCTGAAGAACGGGGCCAGGCCGAGGCGATTGCGCGCTCGACGGACTGCTGCCTTGCGATCACCGTGCCGATCATCGCGGTCATCATCGGCGAGGGCGGATCTGGCGGCGCGGTGGCCATAGCCACTGCGAATAAGGTGCTAATGCTGGAGCACGCGATCTACAGCGTGATCTCTCCGGAAGGAGCCGCCTCGATCTTGTGGCGCGATTCGACCAGGGCCGCGGACGCCGCGACCAATATGAAGATCACCGCACAGGATCTGCATCAGATGGGCATCATCGATGTCATCATCACCGAGCCGGTCGGGGGCGCGCATCGCGACGAGATGGCGATCATGCGGCTGACCGGAAATATGCTGGAGCGGGCGCTGCGGGAATTTGACGGTATGTCTGGCGAGGACATTCGCAATGCCCGCCATGACAAGTTTCTCGCCATCGGGCGCTCGCTTTGAGCCGGAACGGCGGCCCGGGGTGTAACGTCGCGGAATCTCAAAAAAGCAGGCGGTGTCAAAAAGCCGCCGCTTTTTCCCCGGCTGATGGAAATGGCTTGCGAATCAGTCCGCCGCAGCCTGTTATGTCGTGGTTAACGGAATTTCAACGCGATGAGTTGATCTTCTCGGCGCGTGCAAGAGGCACCTATGATGTCGATTAGGATCGGTATTCGTTTTGCGTGTTTGGCCGCCACAGCCGTGCTGCTCGGCGGATGTCCGTTCGGGGTCAGCGACGTGGCGCCGGCATTGAAGCAGATTTCGCCTGAGACCCAGGTTCTGCTTGCGAAGAACGGCATGACACAGGAAGAGCCGATTTTCGTCCGGATTTTCAAGGAAGAGTCACAGCTTGAGATCTGGAAGCAGAAAACCGACGGCCGCTTCTATCTTTTCAAAACCTATCCGATTTGTAGCTGGTCGGGTGACCTTGGCCCGAAAGTCAATGAGGGCGACAAGCAGGCGCCCGAGGGTTTCTATACGATCACGCCGGGGCAGATGAATCCCAACAGCCAGTTCCATCTGGCATTTAACATCGGCTATCCCAATTCTTACGACAAGGTGAACGGCCGGACCGGCGGCGCGCTCATGGTTCACGGCGATTGCCGTTCGGCGGGCTGCTACGCCATGACGGACGCGCTGATCGAGGAGATCTATGCGCTCGCGCGCGAAGCCTTCCGCGGCGGTCAGACAAAATTCCAGGTTCATGCCTTTCCGTTCCGCATGACCGACGAAAACATGAAGCGCCACCGTGACAGCAAATGGTACGGCTTCTGGAAGACTTTGAAGGTCGGCTACGACGATTTCGAGCTGACCCGCATGCCTCCGAAAGTAGCGGTGTGTTCCCGGCAATATCTCGTAAACGCCGATTTCTTCGGTCATATCGCCGAGCCTGACCCGGCGGGGATATGTCCTGCCTATCGCCATCTGCCTGTTGAGCCGTTCAATCCGTTCGGCAACGGCCAGATCATGGCGAAAGCGCCCGCCAACGTGGCCCCGGCCGCAAACACCCGCGTTGCCGCCTATTCCGCCCCTGCGATGAGGGCGGCACCCGATGCAACGCATTCCTACAGCCAGGCCGAGCCGCAAGGCAAACCGGCTCCGGCAGCACCTGCGAGGCCTGTTGCGGTTTCGTCTGAGCCAGCGACGACGGCGCACTCCGAGCCGACGCAGCCCGAGCCCCAGGCAACCGGCAAGAGCACGGTGTTGCTCGCTGGAGCAATAGCAGTACAGCCTTTCCAGCTACCCGGGCCAGTCGATCAGAACACACAGCCTGTCTCGGCAACGTTCAGCGCGGCTCCCGCCGACGCTCCGGCCGAACCGGAAAAGAAAGACGATGAAGCAGTCGTCACGCGGGGTATTCACAATGTCGTCGAATCCGGCAAAAGTGACATGCTCTTACCCGGCAGCCAGCCTCGCTAATTACCGTTGAAAGCACGGCGCGCGAAACCGATCCGCCGGAGGCTGCGGAGTGGGGCCTTGACCGACGAGCGTGCCGGGCTTAAGAGCGCTTTCTGACGTCGCAAAACAAGCTCGGCCGGATGCTCCGCTTTCTCTCGTTTCTCACCGCGAGCGTGATTATTGCGCTGGTCGGCTTGTTCATCTCCTCCGGCGGAAACTGGTATCGCACGGTCGACCGGGCTTGGATGGCGACGCGATACCTCAACCAGGAGCTTCATTACAGACTCGGCTATCAGCTTCCCGGCACGCCCGACCTTTTCCGGCTTGGCGAACGCCTCAAGGTGGCGGGCCTGAAACGCGGCGATCCGATTTTCATCCGCATCTTCAAGAGCGAACTTGCGCTGGAGCTTTGGATGAAGCACGGCGAGCACTACGTGCTCTTTGCCAGCTATCCGATCTGCTATTGGTCAGGCCAGCTCGGCCCGAAGCTGAAGGTGGGCGATCACCAGGCGCCTGAAGGCTTCTACACAGTCTCAAAAGGCCAGCTCAATCCGAATAGCCACTGGTTTCGCGCATTCGACGTTGGCTTCCCGAATCTTATTCGACCGCGAGCACGGGCGCACCGGTTCCCTTCTTATGGTTCATGGCGGATGTTCATCTGTTGGCTGCTATGCGATGACGAATGGCGTGATTTCCGAGGTTTGGGATCTGGTGACGGCGGCGCTCGATGCCGGGCAGGAGCGTTTCGCTGTCGATATTTTTCCGTTTCGGCTGACCGAGGCGCGGCTCGCGGCTTATAAGGATCATCCCTCGGCGGGGTTCTGGCGGGAATTGAAGCCAGGCTACGACCTTTTCGAGGCGACGCATACGCCCCCGCAGATCAGCGTTTGTCGCGGCCAATATGTAGCTGGGTCAGGCGCGGTTGGGGCGATCAGTGCACCCGCTCTGCGCAGCAATTGTCCCGCCGCCGGCCAGCCCGCTCAAAGTTAGACCCGCCGCTCCGTCACCTAGAGCGTGATCCCTTCGGATTGAAACCGATCACGCTCTAGATCGTATTGTTTTCGCACGATTTTTCGGGAAAACGGTGTCCGCTTTTCCCGATCGTGTTCTAAGCGGTGTCGTCAGCCACCTTATGGCTCGCGAGCAGCTCCAGCGCCTTGACCATCGCCGAATGATCCCATCCTGCTCCGCCATTGGCGACGCAGGCATTGAACAGCTCCTGCGCCGTCGCCGTGTTCGGCAGCGATACGCCGAGCGCCTTCGCGCCCTGCAGCGCAAGGTTCAGATCCTTTTGATGCAGCGCGATGCGGAAACCCGGATTGAAGGTGCGCTTGATCATGCGCTCGCCGTGGACTTCAAGAATGCGCGAGGCCGCAAATCCGCCCATCAGCGCCTGGCGGACCTTGGCCGGATCGGCGCCCGCCTTGGCGGCGAACAGCAAGGCTTCGCCCACCGCTTCGATGTTCAGGGCGACGATGATCTGATTGGCTACTTTTGTGATCTGCCCCGCGCCGGCCTCGCCGACGAGGGTAATGTTCTTGCCCATCAGCGCAAAGAGTGGCTCCACCTTGGCAAAGCCTGCTTCGCTTCCCCCCACCATGATGGTGAGGCTTGCCGCCTTGGCGCCGACCTCGCCGCCGGAGACGGGCGCATCCAGATAGTCGCAGCCTGCGTCCTTGATGCGCTTGGCGAAGGCTTTCGTCTCGATCGGCGAGATCGAGCTCATATCAACGACGATCTTTCCAGGCGCGAGGCCGTCAGCGACGCCATTTGCGCCGAACAGGACTTCCCCGACCTGCGGGGTGTCCGGCAGCATGAGAAAGACGATGTCCGATGCTTCAGCAACCGCCTTCGGCGTCGGCACAGAGGCAAGGCCCTTTGCCGTCAGTTCGGCAGGCGCGGGCTTGTGATGAGTGGATGTTGTGACGTGGTGGCCGGCGGCGATGAGATGGCCCGCCATGGGCGCACCCATGATGCCCAAGCCGATGAAGCCGAGATTTGCCATGTTTCTCCCCTTAGCAGTTCCTTTGATGACCGATCAGCTTAGCGCCCGGCATAGGGCGCGAACCAGCCCAGACCTTCGGCGGTCGTCGTTGCCGGCCGGTACTCGCAGCCGATCCAGCCTTCATAACCGATCTCATCGAGCTTTTCGAACAGGAACGGATAGTTGATTTCGCCCGTGCCCGGCTCGTGGCGCCCGGGATTGTCGGCAAGCTGCACATGCGCGATGCGAGCCGAGATTGGCCTCGATCGTGCGCGTGAGATCGCCCTCCATGATCTGCATGTGATAGATGTCATATTGGACGAAGATATTGTCCGAGCCGGTCGCCTCGATCAGCGCGACGGCGTCCTTCGTATGGTTCACGAAGTAGCCTGGCATGTCGCGCGTGTTGATCGCCTCGATAAGCAGCTTGATGCCGGCGGCCTTGAGCGCCCCAGCCGCATAGGCGAGATTGGCAATGAGGGTCTCCCGCAGCCTTTGCGGATCGGCATCCTTCGGCGCTATCCCGGCGAGGCAATTGAGCTGGCCACAGCCCAGCGCGCCCGCATAGTCGATCGCCTGGCTCACCCCTTCGCGGAACTCAGCGACCCGGTCCGGCAGGATTGCGATGCCGCGCTCGCCGGCCGCAAAATTGCCCGGCGGCATATTGTGGAGGACCTGGGTCAAGCCGTAGCGGCTGAGGTGATCGGCGAGCTGGCTCTTGTCGAAGTCATAGGGGAACAGATATTCGACGCCCGTAAACCCCGCATCCGCAGCCGCCTTGAAGCGGTCGAAAAACTCCAGCTCATTGTAAAGCATCGTCAGATTGGCGGCGAATTTCGGCATGGCTTTTCGCTTTCCCTGGGGTTGTTTCCGCCCTTGGCCCGGAATCAGGCCAGCTCGATCTCTCCGATCTCGCGATCGACAACTTCAAGAGTTTCTCCGAACTCGACGCCGTTGTCGATCTCGGCTCCCAGGGCGGATCAAGCCCAGATAGAAATTCCCCGCCACGACCAGGATTTGGATAGCTCGAACCGCGCCCAGACTCGGTTGTCTGCCGGGTCATCCGCCAGCACTTCCTGCTGTGTCAATCCGGTTACAGCAGTTGAGCAAAGTTCTGCTTCGCAGTGGATGACGTAGATTAAGCAAGGTGAGAAATCGTACATATTTTGAATCACTGCGAGTTGGGGCTGATTTTTCTCGGGGCTTAGAAAAGCACGAGAGGGGGGACGAAGAGCCATGACAAACATAGGAAGAGAAGATTTTGCATTATGGCAATCGTTGGTACGGCGTCGGACATGGAAAGACCTTCTGCCTACTCCTAGCATCAATATTTCCCGAATTTTACAGGCGGGAAATAGCTTGGGCGGCGGAGCGCTGGGGCTCGCAACGATCTTGGTTACGCTCACAGTCAGCCCGCATACCGCATCCGCATTGCCGAGCTATGCCCGTCAGACCGGCCAGCCCTGTGCCGCATGTCACACGGCGTTTCCCGAACTGACGCCCTTCGGACGGCAATTCAAGCTTGGCGGCTATACCCTCAATGGCACGCGCTGCGGCGACGTCGCGGCGCTCGTCAGGGAAGCCAACAAGAAGGACGACGACAAATCGAGCGAGCCGCAATATCCGTTCTCGGGGATGATCGTTTCCACCTTCACACACACGGCCAAGCCTCAAGACATCGATGCCGCGGCACATTTCGGTGAAAACAACAACCTGCAAATGCAGGAAGCGTCGGTGTTTTACGGCGGCCAGGTCTACTGCAATGTCGGCGCATTCGTTCAGGGTACGTATGAATATGCCGATCAGCGGTTCTTCCTCGACAACGCCGATATCCGCTATGCGGACAGGGCGAAGATTGGCGGAACCGATGTCGTGTATGGCATCACGGCGAACAACAATCCGACCGTTCAGGATGTTTGGAATTCAACCCCCACCTGGGGCTTCCCCTACGTCGACTTCAATATCGCGCCCGGACCGTCAAACAACACGATGATCGAAGGGACGTTTTCCGGTCGTGTCGGCGGCGTTGGCGCTTACGCCTTCATCGATAATAAGCTCTACGCGGAGTTGAGCGCGTATGGCGCCTTCAATAGCCGCACGTTAACGACGTTCGGTCTGGATCCGAATGATCCAACGAGCCGCGTCGACGGGGCCGCGCCCTATTGGCGCCTCGCATATGAACGCAGTTGGGATAGCAACTCGCTCATGTTCGGCACCTTCGGCATGCTCGCCGATGTCAAGCCGGATCCCATGGCAAGCGCCACCGATCGGTTCACCGACATCGGAATCGATGCGCAGTATCAGTACATTACCGATCTTCACGCTTTCACGCTCAAAGCCAGCTACATTTGGGAAAACGAGAAACTTGATGCGAGCGGCGGCGGTACCAAAGATCATCTGGACAGCTTCAGGCTGTCGGGTACTTATGTCTATGATCGCATGATCAGCCTGCAGGCCGGCTATTTCGATCTGCATGGCAGCACCGACGCCAATTTCTTCGACAGCCCCACCGGCTCGCCGGACTCCCGAGGCTATACAGTTGACGTTGGTTACATGCCGTTCAACAAGGGCGGGCCGGAAGCCTATCCCTGGGTCAATGGGCGCATTGGCGTGCAATGGAACCGTTTCACTGAGGTGGACGGAGAGTCAGCGAACGCTGGGGACAATGATTCGGTCGTGGCCTATCTCTGGGTCGCTTTCTAGGCAATTTGCTCAGGATCAAGGAAAGACAAGCCCAAAGGGCGTAGAAGATTGATCATCGAATCGCAGCGAGTAAGCAGGCCATGATACAGCGGTTGTGAGAGGCAGGTGGACCCCGCGATTCGATGCATCGGTTTTCACCAATAGGAGTCACCATGAGCGAATTCAAAGTCGGAGACATCGGGACTTTCCCGGCGCTCTCTGTTACGGAACGCTGCCTGCGTGGCAGGCGCCGTTCCGTTGCTTCTGATTACGGCGAATTCAGCACAGGCCGCCAAGCTTTCGAAAGCTGCGGTTGCCTATCAGGATTCACCGAAAGGAAATCGCAATTGCGCAAATTGCAAGCTGTTTCAACCGCCGTCGTCTTGTCGCAGTGTTGAAGGCCCGGTGAGCGCAAATGGCTGGTGCAACATCTGGGTCAAGAAGTAAGCCATTCTGAAACCCGCGCAAATGCGCGACGACGTTGCGGCGAGCTTAGACACCCTCGATCGCTGAGCGGCAGGCTCAGGGGGATGTGAAGTCATCCCAACCGCAACGCCGTCCTGCCTAGGATCGCGCGGGATGCTCACGAATAACTCGTTGCCATCAGGAGCGGAGGTTGCTGCTCGTGGCGCTGCGCGATCAAGGTTGGCGCGATCGGCGACCCTGACGAGACTTTCATACGTCATTGAAGAGAGGAGCTTTTGTCGGCCGCTACGATTTCCCGATGCGCGGGAGGGGGTGCTTCGCGCATGAAAGCGCTGCGCCGCGACCACTGTGCCCAAGGCAAAGTCGAGAGGAAATAGACCGCGGCGCTCAGAGCTGCAATCCAAAAGCTGGTCGGCCAGTCCGTATAAAAGGCCAGAGTCAGGCCGAGCCATGCCTCGGCCAGAGCAAGCCCCGCGGCGAGAGCGAGTCCCGTCCCAATATTCGTGGTCAGGCGCTGCGCGGCGGCAGCAGGTCCCACCATCAACGCGAAAACCAGAAGCACGCCGACGATCTGGGCCGACTCGGCGGTGGCGAGCGCCACGATCGCCAGGAACAGGATCGAAAGCAGGCGCCCACGCACGCCCTTGGCAGCCGCCAGCTCCGGCTGGAGGCTCGCGAACAGCAGCGGCCGCGAGATCACGGCGAGCACGCCAAGGCAGATCACGCCGAGAACCAGCAGAACCCAGACGGTCGACATCTCCACGGCAAGCACATTTCCGAAGAGCAGCGCCGTCGCCTGCGTCGCGAAGGCGGTGAAGAAATGCAGGAACAAGAGCCCCAGGCCGAGCGAGAATGACAGCACGATGCCGATGGCGACGTCGCGGTTGGACAGCCGCTCGCCGAGAAACCCCATGCCGATGCCGGCCGCGACCGTGAGCAGCACCAGGCCGGCAAGCGGCGGGAAACCGATAAGCACCGCTCCGGTGGCGCCGGTAAAGCCGACATGCGCGAGTGCGTGACCTGCGAAAGTCTGCCCCCTCAGAACGAGAAAATAGCCGACGAGCCCGGCGACGATGGCCACGATGGTGGCGGCCGCGAAAGCCGTGCGCATGAAGTCATAGTCAAGCATGGTGATGGTGCCCACCATGGTCGTGATGATTGTGCTCGTGGCGGTGTGCGTCCCGCTCCACCTCATAGTCTCCCGACATCACGAAAATCCGGTCGCCAAGTCGTATGACCTCGATCGGCGATCCGTAGAGACGCGAGAGCACCGGGCCGGTGATGACCTCATCGACGGTCCCAAGTGCCGCGTGGCCGCTGCCGAGATAGAGCACGCGGTCAATCGCTCCGAGCAGCGGGTTGAGTTCATGCGAGCAGAACAGCACCGCGATCTTTAATTCGGTCTGGAGCCGCTTCGTCAGGCGGACGACGCTGCGCTGATGGCTGGGATCGAGGCTGATCAGCGGCTCATCGAGCAGCAGCAGTTTCGGCCGGCCGATCAGCGCCTGCGCCAGCAGCAGCCGCTGGCGTTCGCCGCCGGAGGTCTCGATCAGGGGGCGCCGGGCGAGGTCGCGTGCCTCGACCATATCGAGCGCCCATTCGACCTCTCTGCGACCCTCCTTGTTCAGGAACGGCAAGCCAAGACGATGGCCATCGACGACGCCGGCAACAAAATCCCAGCCACTCAGCCGCAGTGCATCGACATTGCTGCGGACCTGCGGCATGTAGCCGATTGCCGGATTGCCGCGGATGGCCGGTAGTCCCAGCACGCGGATCGAGCCGGCATCGATCGGAAGCAGGCCGAGAGCTGCGCGCATCAGCGTGGTCTTGCCGGCGCCGTTGGACCCCAGCACACCGACGAATTCCTGCTCCTCGATGGTGAAGCTGACGCCCGCGAGGATTGCGCGTCCCCCGAGCGTCATCGTCACGTTCGCTGAATTCGAGCGCGCTCACTGGGTCAGCTTCGGCAGCGCTTTGTCGACGGCTTCCAGCTCACCGGCCATCCAGGCCTGGTAGGTCTTGCCGGGCGGCTCCGTCTCGTCCGCTCCCACAACCGGAATATTGTGCTCCTTCGCCAATTTGAGCATGCGGTCGGCGAGCGCATCGGAAGCCTGGCTATTGTAGACAAGCAGCTTCACCTTGCCGGTCTTCAGATCCGCTTCAAAGGCGGCGACATCCGAAGCGCTCGGCTCTGTGTCGTTCATGACCGAAAGCTGGAACGGCTGGTTCCTCACATTCATGCCGAGGGCCTCAAACATATAGCCGAAGACCGGCTCGGTCGCAGTCGCCGGCGTTCCAGCGAGGCGCCCCTTCAATTCCGCAATCTTGTCCTGGACCGGCTTGATCGAGCTTTGAAAGGCGGCAAGCCGCTTTTCATATCCAGCTTTGTTGGCCGGATCAGCCGTGGTAAGGGCGTCGCTCAAAGCCTTAGCGAAAGCCAGCATGGTGGATGGGTCATACCAGATATGCGGATTGTCGCCGGTCTTCTTGCCAACCAGATCGGCAACGACGATGACCTTTCGATCCGTCGATTTGGATGCGTTGAGCAGTTTCTCCATCCAGGGATCGTAGTCGATGCCGCTATAGATGACGACGCGCGCGCCGGAGAGGCTGCGCGCAACAGACGGGCTTGCCTCAAACAGATGCGGATCCTGGTCCGGGTTCGAAAGAATGCTGGTGACCTTGACCGCGCTGCCGCCGATCTGCTGGGCGATGTCCCCGTAGAAATTCTCGGCAGCGACAATGCTGACTGGCTCAGCCGCGCGCGCCGGCGTTCCGGCCGCGATTGCCACGCCGGCAGCGATGATCATCCATTTCATCGAAATCCCTCCGCATGGGCGACCATCGGAATACTATAACATAACTGTTACAATATAACCTTTTCGCGTGTCAATGCCGCAGCCGCGATGGCGCCATTGCGATGCGAGATGATCCGGGGGATCGGCTATCGAACGGAAAGGCGTTCCTATTCGTAGCGCAGCGCATCAATCGGATTGAGGTTTGCCGCCTGCCGTGCGGGAACGTAGCCGAAAACGATGCCGACCAGCGCCGAGGCGCCAATGCCGACCGCGATGATCGTGCCGCTCACCAGCACCGGCCAACCCGCCAGCCCGGCGATCCCATAAGTCGCGCCGACGCCGAGGGCAAGGCCGATCAGTCCGCCGGCCAGGCACAGGACGATCGCTTCGGTCAAGAACTGCGCAAGAATATCGCGCTGGCGCGCCCCCACGGCCATTCGCAGACCGATCTCCCGCGTGCGCTCGGTGACCGAAACCAGCATGATATTCATGATGCCGATACCGCCGACTACCAGAGAGATCGCGGCCGTAGCGGCGAGCAGCCAGGTCAACGTCTGCTGCGCCGCTGTTCGCGCCTGGACGATCTCGGCGACGTTGCGGACGCTGAAATCGTCCTGGTCGCCTGTCCGGATCCGCCGCCGCTGGCGGAGTAGATCCACAATGTCCTCCTGTGCCCGGCTGAGATCGGCTTGATCGGCGACTTTGACGAGAATGGAACCCACCTGATTGGGAACAGCCACGTTCTGCCCCGCCAGCCTTGCCCGTGCGGTCGACAGCGGGATCAGCACGATGTCGTCCTGGTCACGGAAGCCGCCGGCCTGTCCGCGCGTCTCCATCACGCCAATGACCTCGAAAGGCGCGCCGGCAATGCGCACGCTTTCGCCGACGGCGATAGCCCCGCCGAACAGCTGGCGGACCACGGACGATCCCAGCACCGCAACCTTTGCGCCTCGCGCAACTTCCTCCTGAGTAAAGTATCGACCTTCGGCGACTTCCCAGTCTCGGACGAAGGAAAAGCTTGCGCTCGTTCCCGTAACCGAGGTGGTCCAGTTTTGATTGCCGTAGATGATCGGGGCATTGATCGACAGGCTGCCTGTCACGGCGGAAACCCCCGAGACGCGCTCACGGATCGCTTCCATGTCCCCCTCAGAAAGCGGGGTCGCGGTTCCGGCTCCGCCTTGGGACCGGCCCGACCGTGATGAGCCGGGGAAGATGGTCAGCATGTTGGTGCCTAGGCGGCTGATACTGCGCTCGACCTCCTGCCGCGCGCCGCTGCCGATCGCCGACATCACGATCACGGAAGCGACGCCGATGATGACGCCGAGCGCGGTCAGCAGGCTGCGCATGGCATTGAGGCGGATCGCCGCCAGCGCGGAGCTGAGATAGTTCGCAAAGTTCATGCTCTGACCTTCGGCTTCTGGCGCACGTCGTCAATGAGCAGGCCGTCGCGGAAACGCAGGAGGCGTTCGGCGTATTCCGCGATGTCGGGCTCGTGAGTGACCATGACAATCGTTAGTCCCGCGCGATGCAGCTCAGTGAAGAGACTCATGATATCGCTTGATGTCTGCGTGTCGAGCGCGCCCGTCGGCTCGTCGGCGAGGATCAGCTTCGGACCGGTTACCAGCGCGCGGGCGATGGCGACGCGCTGTTGCTGGCCGCCCGAAAGCTGAGACGGTGTGTGGTCCTGCCGGTCGCCGAGGCCGACCTCGACGAGCGCCGTCCGCGCCGCCTCATCGGCATCGCCGATCTGCGTCACGGAATAGAGCAGCGGCAGCTTGACATTGTCGAGCGCGGAGGTCCGCCGCAACAGGTTGAATTGCTGGAAGACGAAGCCGATGACGCGGTTGCGGAGATGGGCAAGCTCGTCGCCGCTTAGCCTGCCCACATCGGTTCCGCCGATGGTGAGCGTGCCGGAGGTGGGCGTGTCGAGCGCGCCGATCAGATTGAGAAGCGTCGACTTGCCCGAGCCGGACGGCCCCATGATGGCAACGAATTCGCCGGGCCAGACGTCGAAGCTGACGCCGCGCAGCACCTGCAGCGACTGTTCGCCCATGACATAGGTCTTGGTGAGGTCGCGGCAGGAGACAACCGGCTGGCTGGCGGGATTGGGCCGATCTGCCGCCTGGCTTTCCGTCACGAACCGCGCCCTCCGCGCTGGCTGTCTTTGCCGCCGCCATCGCGGCGTGCGCGGGTGACGACGGCGTCTCCGGGCTTCAGCTCGCCGCGCAGCACTTCGCTGAAATTTTCGTCTGAAAGGCCGAGCAGCAGCCGATAAGGCTGGAGGCCGTTCGGAGTCTGCGTCCACACATTGGCCGGGCGCGTCGTATCTCGCCGTTCATCGCGCAGCACCGTGAATGTTTTCATCTGCTCCGGCGTCAGAATACCCTCCAATACGCTGGTGACACGGCCCCGGCGCTCCGGCGTTCCGTCCGATGCGCCGCCGGTTGCAACGCTCTGGCGCGCCGACACCTGCGTTGAGGTCTGAACGTCGCCGTCCCCCGCGTCGCGCGGAGCGGTTTCTCGCCGCTGCGGCGAGCGACGGGTTGCCGCCATCCCCGCGCGGAACTGCTCGATCTGCTCCGGCGTCAGCTTCAGCTTCTCCGAAAGCGATGCGATGATTGCCTCGTCGCGGTTCGGACGTTCGGCGGCCTGTGTCGTCTTCAGACCTTTCGGCGGGGAGAAACGCACCGCTTCGTTGGCCACGCGCAGTACATCGCGCCGCGTACCGGTGACGATCCGTACCGTCGCCGTCATGCCCGGAAGAAGCTTTTGCTGCGGGTTTTGCGCCCGCACCACCACCGTGTAGGTCACGACATTATTGGTTGTCGTACCTGCGATCCGCACCTGTGCGACCTTGCCCTTGAACACGCGGTCCGGAAAGGCATCCACGGTGAAGGTGACATCCTGGTCGGTCTCGATCGAGCCGATATCTGCCTCATCGACCAGCACCAGAATTTGAATCTGCATGAGATCCTGGGCAATCTGAAACAGGATCGGCGCCTGCAGGCTCGCAGCAACGGTGGCGCCGGGATCGACGTTGCGCGCGATTACCACGCCGTCGATTGGTGAGCGGATTTGGGTGCGGTCCAGATCAAGCTTTGTTTGCGACAGATCCGCGTCGCGCTGCGCGACCGTCGCGCGCGCATTGGCGAGCTGGGCCTCCGCGACCTCTAGGTCCGCCTTCGCCGTCTCCAGCTGGGTTTCGGCGGTCTCGAGGGTGGTCACCGGTGTCGAATTGTTCGCGGCCAGTGTCTTTTGACGCTCGGCCGTTTTCTGCGCCTGGTCGAGCAGCGCCTTGGCTTTCACGATGGTCGCTTCCTGCACCGCGACGGTCGTTTTCCCGATGGCAAGAGCGGCCTCGGCGGAGGCAACGCGTGCGGCGAATGTCCGCGGGTCGATAACGGCGAGACTGTCGCCCTTCGCCACCTTGGAATTGAAATCAACGTTGACGTCCGAGATCTGTCCGGAAAGCTGCGAGCTGACGACGGCCGTAACGACCGCCTGGACCGCGCCGGTCGCCGAAATGCTGCGTTCGATGGAGCCCCGGCTCAGCTTTACGGTTTCAATCTCGTAGCTCGTGCCTTTCTGGCTCCAGGCAAAGCGCCATACGGTGAAGCCGCCGACCGCAACGACAAGCAACACAAGAACAATTTGCCAAAGTCTGCGATGTCCGCGCCATCGATCCATCGTCCAGCCCTCGCTTATTCGGGATGCCCGCCTTCTTAAAGCACGCTGCTGTCGGACCGGCTAGAAAAAACTCGTGCCAAATTTTTGCAACGGAACCAGAGATGTACTTGGACCGAAGTGTCTTACTTCGAGGATGAAAAAGGTCAAGGCACCGGTGATCGAAAACTGCCGGGGTTTCGATTTTCGCATTGCATGCGGCGGTGAGCGGCATTCATTCGCGATCGGCCGATGGCGGAACCAAGCCAAGGGAAATCGGTTCCAGCCTCCGAACGATTCCAAAGCCAGCAAGGAAGACCAGATGGCTATCCAGCTTTTTCGATGGCTCGCGATACTATTCCTGACCGTCGCCGTCATCCCGGCGGGGGCACATCTCGCTGCGTTGCCCAACAAGATCGGCCTTGGGCAGACCGATTATTTCATCGTCCAGCAGATCTATGCCGGCTGGGCTCTCTTCGGCATCGTTGAATTCGGCGCAATTTTGTCGACGCTCGTCTTTGCGCTGTTGCTCATGAGAAAGGGAGAGCCCTACGGCTACGCGCTCGCCGCGTTTCTGCTCGTTCTTGCCAATCTCATGATCTTTTTCGGTTGGACGTTCCCCGCCAACAAGGCGACGCAGAACTGGACCGTTGCACCCGCAAACTGGGAAGCCTTGCGGCTGCAATGGGAATATTCGCATGCCATCAACGCCGTCCTCGTATTCGCGGCCTTTGCCTGCCTGATGATTGCGGTATCCCAGCATCTGTCCCGCGGGGCCGCATAGGGGAACGCGTCAGGTGAAGATGGAACGCAGATGCCGCTTGGACCATTTCCCCGGTCGGACCGATGCGCCGGCCGCAGTCTCGGCCAGAACGATTGGCGAGCTCGCGGTGGAGGACGTGGCGACAGCATCCCTGCAAGACATGGACGGGACTGAATGACATGCCGAAACCCGAGATTCTCAAGCTGGGGCCGAATGGCTGGATGCCAAACAATGCGCGCCTGCCGGTGCTGATTTATCGCGGCATAATCAGCGCCAGCGGCGGCAATGCCGCGGCCCTTCTCGAAGACCTGTTCGAGCGGAATGGTTGGCCGGCACAGTGGCGCGACGGCGTCTACCCTTTTCATCATTACCACTCAACGGCGCATGAAGTACTGGGCTTCGCCCGCGGCTCCGCGCGGCTTATGCTTGGCGGACCAGACGGCCACGACGTGCTGGTCAAGGCGGGCGACATAGCCGTGCTGCCCGCCGGCACCGGCCATTGCCGGCTGGACGCCAGCCCCGATTTTCTGGTGGTCGGCGCCTATCCGCCGGATCAGAACTGGGACATCTGCCGCGAAGCGCCGACCCCGGAAATGGTGGCGCGCATGGCGCATCTGCCATTTCCTTCGTCCGATCCAGTGATGGGCCTGAATGGCCCCTTACTATCTCTCTGGGCCCAAACCTGATCGGCGAAAGTAATCCTCAATTCGCACCAGTCTTCGACATCTCGGTGGGAGTCTGTTTATGGAGAGGATTGCAATTGGATTGTCCGGTCTGACCGCATCTCGGATCGGTCTCGGCACTTGGGCGATCGGTGGCTGAACGTGGGGCGGCACCGATGAAGCTCAGTCGACCCCGACGATCCGCTCCGCCGTGGAGCGCGGTGTCACTCTGATCGATACTGCTCCCGTCTACGGTTTCGGGTGGTCCGAGGAGACTCCAAACTCAGCCGTCGTCTGCATTGGCGCGCCGGCCGCTAGGAACAAGGGCTGGCTGGTTACCCCGCGACGTCCACATTCGACTTCAACTCCTGATTGCGCCGCAGCATCCATCCGCTGGCAACGACGATGATGGCACCCGCGGTCGCCGCCAGATATTCGACAAGATGGGCAACATCCTCTCCGTAGGTCAGGATGAGATCGCCGCGGACCACAGGATCCGTTGCGATCACCTGCCCTGCGATCCAGCCGAGCAGCCCGCCGCCTGCCCAGACCAGCACGGGAAAGCGCGTCAGCAGCGCCATAACGAGCCGCGCGCCCGCAATAATCAACGGCACGCTGAAAGCGAGGCCGAAAACGTATAGCGCAGCATGGCCTCTCGCGGCCGCCGCAATCGCTATGACATTGTCGAGGCTCATAATCACGTCCGCGATGGCGACAACGCGCACCGCCCTCCATAGACGTTCGCTGGCCTCGATTGCAGTCATCCTTGCCGTTCTCATTCTCCGGCACCAGCAACTTTACCGCAATATAGATCAGCGCCAGACCACCGATGACTTTGAGATAGGGCAGCGTCATCAAAGTCGATACAATCAGTGCAAAAACGATACGCAGAAGAATCGCGACGCCCGCGCCGAGCGTCATGCCCCAGAAGCGGACGCGCTTGGGCAGATTTATGCAGGCCAGCGCAATGACGACGGCGTTGTCGCCGGAGAGCAGAATGTTGATCCAGATAATCTGCATGACACCCACCCAGAAACTGGACAGATGCATGTCCTCCCACAAATTGGACCCAACCGTGCCCCAATCAAACAGTTCGGCCATCAAAACCGCGCTCCCTTCCCCGACGCGCCTATCCATTCTGACAGTCTAGAGTGACGTTCGCTTGAATGAAATCGCCGCGTCGCCCCATCGATTTGTCTTGTGGTCCGATTTCTCCGATATATCAACTCTCTCTGCTCCGCAGTCGCCCCGACGTGTTTTTCGGTTCTCGTTGTTGTCACGCCCGCCGCTTACGCCGACACTGACATTTCTGCCAGAGCCTGGCGCATCGTTTCTCCGACCACGCTGGCATTCGGCGCAATGCGGATGCCGGCTGCTTTCAATGCCGCGATCTTGCTTTCAACATTCCCCGCGCTGGCGGCCATAAAGGCACCGGCATGTCCCATTCGCCTTTCGCGAGGAGCGTGGCGGCCCACCACGAGAGCGACGACCGGCTTCTTTGGCCTAAGGCGGGCGGCAACAGCCGCGGCTTCCTCCTCTTCGGTGCCGCCAATCTCGCCGATCAGAACAATGCCGCGTGTCTCAGGGTCGTCGAGAAACAACTCAAGACAGGTCTTCAGATCAATGCCGTGAACCGGATCGCCGCCGACGCCGACCGTCGTCGACTGGCCGAGCCCGGCCGCCGTCACCTGCGCGACGACTTCGCTCGTCAGCGACGCCGAGCGGGACGCGATCCCGATGCTCCCGCGCCGAGCGTTCACCGTGGTCATGACGCCGAGCTGCGCGATGCCCGGCGCGAGAATGCCCTGCGAATTCGGGCCGACCAGCCGGGTTTTCGTACCTTGAAGCGCCTGCCTCACGCGGATCATATCCAGCACCGGCACCCGCTCGGTTACGCAAACGATAAGCGGTATCTCCGCCTCGATGGCTTCGATCAAGGCGCTTGCGGTGTTTGCCGGCGGAACGAAGATGATGCTCGCATTGGCGTCGCTCGCGGTCTTAGCGTCGCGGACGGTATTGAACACCGGCAGATCGAGCGCCGTACGTCCTCCCTTACCCGGCGTTACCCCGGCGACGATCTTAGTGCCATAGGCGATCATGCGCTGGGTATGATAGCTGCCTGCGTGGCCCGTCATGCCCTGGCATATAACCCGTGTATTCCCTCCGACTAGGATCGCCATCACATCACCTCTGTCGATACCATTGCAACGGCCCGGAGAGCGGCATCAGCGATGCTGGTGCCCTCGATGAATTTGATGCCGAAACTTTTGAGCCGGTCGCGCGCGAAATCGGCATTGTTGCCGGCGAGGCGAACGACCAGCGGAAGCACGCGGCTGCTTCGGCGCATTGCGACCGCCATGCCTTCGACAACGGTGTCGCAGCGTTGCATACCGCCGCCATGAACGTTGAGGAAGACGGCCCGAACCGCGGGATTGGCGAGCACCAGACCGAAAGCGAAGGCGATGTCGAGACTTGTGGCCGTCGTGCGGACGTCCATGAAATTTGCAGGACGCCCACCGGCATCGGCAAGACTGTCAAGCGTCGCTAGCGCAAGGCCCGCGCCATTGACCACAACGCCGATATCGCCGTCCAGGGTGATGTAATTGATATGCCGGCGGTCGGCCATCAGCTCGGTTGGATCACCATCGACGCTGGCGTCCGCCTGGCGGAGAGCGGCAAGGTCCGGATGACGAAACAGCGCGTTATCGTCGATCGTCATCTTGGCATCGACGGCAACAAACTGGCCATCGGCGGTCAAAGCGAGAGGGTTGATCTCGATTAGCATGGCATCGAGCTCGATGAGCGTCTTCGCGAGAATCTGCAAGAGCGCTGCAAGCTTTGCGAAATCGGCATTGGCCGGCGCGATCTTCCGGGCCAGCGCCGAGAAGTCCGCCACGGCCTCATCATCCACTATGCGCACCGGGAGGCGATGGAGTTCACCGCGATCGCGGATCGCATTCGGCTCGCCGTCATCGACGGGCGAGCGGCTGCCGAGCACGACGATCTCGCCCGCCGCGCGATCCACGGCGACGGCTGCATAGAGATTCGCCAACGCGGTGACCGCCTCCTCGACATACACCCAGCGGACGGTTTCGCCGCGAGGGCCCGTCTGACGGGTGACCAGCGGGCGGCCGAGCATCGCCGCCGCTGCGGCACGCACCTCGGCAGGGCTCTCGGCAAAGCGGATGCCGCCGCTTGCGAACCGATCTCCGGCATGCACCTGCGCTTTGATCGCGTACCGGTCATGCGCCATCCCCCGCACGACCCGCTCCGCGTCATCGGCACTCCCCGCCACGCGGCCCACGGGGATCGACACTCCGCGGCGCGCCAGCAACTCTTTGGCTAGGAATTCGTGTATATGCATGGCCCTTCCTCCGTGCACGTCGTAACGCGCCACGCCCGTTCGCCCGCCACGGGCATCGTATGAATGGATTCGATTGCTCGGTGGCGAGGCAGGGCTTCTTGGTATGCCAAATACAATATCCCAAAGCCCCGGGCCTGTCGACGACGTGGAGCCTACTAAGCAGGGGGCGGTCCGGAGCCTCATATATCTAAGCGGGCAACCAACGCCCGATTGGATCATACCAAAGTATAGCCGCGCATGACTGTAACGTCGAATCGCCTAGCTGCGGGCCAATAATTGAGACAAACGACAGCCTAATGCACTGACACACTGGCCGATCTAACCATTGCCAAGCCCGGCAATTGTGGCATACGATAGACCACACTCCAGCCAAAGGGCCGGGCTCGAATGGCCCAGACGTAAGGGTCGCCCATAAACGGCCCAGCGCAATTCTGGTCGGCGGTAAGCTCATTCACATCAACGAAATGACGCCCCGATCGCCTGCATCTTGAAGCGCACCCAGCGCTTTTTGCACCTAGGGAGGAAACCTGATGAGAAGCATTGGACAACGCATCTACGCCTCGGGCCTTGCGCTCGGCTTTGGGCTCGCTGCATTCGCCCTGACCCAACCGGCCCAGGCGTGGCAGCCTACCAGAAACGTCGAATTCATCGTGCCGGCTGGCATCGGCGGCGGCGCCGGCCAGATGGCGCAGCTGATCCAAGGCATCATCCAGAAGCACAACCTGATGCCGACCTCGATGGTGGTCATCAGCAAGAAGGGCGGCTCCGGCGCCGAAGGCTTCCTCTATGTGAAGAACGCCAAGGGCGATCCTCACAAGCTAATCATCACCCTGTCCAACCTGTTCACCACGCCGCTCGCCACCGGCTCGCCCTTCTCCTGGAAGGACTACACGCCGATCGCCATGATGGCGCTCGACGAGTTCGTGCTCTGGGTGAATGCCAAGACGCCGTACAAGACGCCCGGCGAATATATGGATGCCGTCAAGAAGGCCGGCGGCAAGATGAAGATGGGCGGCACCGGCTCAAAGCAGGAAGACCAGATCATTACTGCGGCGCTTGAGCAGAAGACCGGGGCCAAGTTCACCTACGTTCCCTACAGCGGCGGCGGCGAGGTCTGCACCCAGCTCGTCGGCGAGCACATCGACTCGACCGTCAACAATCCGGTCGAATGCGTTGGGCATTGGCGCGCCGGAAGCGTGCGTCCGCTTTGCGTGTTCGACGAAAAGCCGATGCCCTATCCGGCCAAGATCACCACGGACACGTCGTGGGAGGCGATCCCGACCTGCAAGTCCAAGGGGCTCGACATCGAATACACGATGCTGCGCGGCATCATGACCGCGCCGGGTGTGTCGAAGGAAGCGGTCGATTACTACATCGACCTGCTCAAGAAGGTGCGCGAGACGCCGGAATGGAAGGCGTACATGGAAAAGGGCGCTTTCAATCAGAGCTTCATGACCGGCGACGAATTCAACAAGTGGCTTACCAATGCAGCCGAAATCCACCACGATCTGATGGCGAAGGCTGGCTTCCTGGCCAAGAGTTGAGGATGATCGAATGCAGGAGCGCCTCGTTGCGCTCCTGCAACTCCTATATGCGTGATTGCCTATCTCGCCAGGATATTTTGCGAAGGGCGATGAGACGACCAGCGAATACGAGATTAATGCAATGATTGAGGGCTCTAACAAGCCGGAAGACGCCCGCAGCGTCGTATCCAACCGCGCCATGAATATTGTGGTGGCGCTGGCGCTGATGACCGTGTCGGTCGTGGTGATGATCGCCAGCCACCGGCTGGGCGCCGGCTGGGAGCCGCATGTCGGTCCCGGCTCCGGCTACTTTCCGTTCTATATCGCTCTCTTCATGTTCGTCAGCAGCACCGTCACGCTACTGCAGCAACTCTTTCTGCGCCGGTCCGACAACGGCGGCAGCTTCATCGCATACCATCAGATGATCATGGTGCTCCAGGTGGTGGTGCCGATGACCATCTTCGTCGTGCTGTCGATCTATATCGGCATTTACATCTCGACAACGCTGTTCATCGGTTTCTTCATGACCTGGCACGGCCGCTATCCGCTCTACAAGACGATCCCGGTGGCGATTGGCGTTCCGATCGTGCTGTTCCTCGTGTTCGAGATGTGGTTCCTGGTGCCGTTGCCGAAGGGACCGTTCGAGGCGTGGCTGGGATACTGACCGGATCGCCGGGTGGTGCCGACAATCGATGAATACAGAGTTGAGAAATAACAATGGTCGGCCAATGCGCCGTACCGCGTGAGGGAGGCCTCGTTGGACGCGTTCTTTTCCTTGATGCACGGCTTCGAGGTGCTGCTGACGCCCATGAATGTGGGCTACATGGTAGTCGGCATCCTGTTCGGCGTGCTACTCGGCTTCCTGCCCGGCGTCGGCGGCGCCAACGGCATCGCCATTCTGCTGCCGCTCACCTTCTCGATGCAGCATACCACCGCCATCATCATGCTGGCGGCGATCTATTGGGGGGCGCTGTTCGGCGGCTGCATCAGCGCCATCCTGTTCAACATACCGGGCGAACCATGGTCGGTGGCCACCACATTCGACGGTCATCCGCTAGCCAAGCAAGGCCGCGCCGCTGAAGCAATCACCGCTTCGATGTCGTCGTCCTTCATCGGCGCCTTCTTTGCGACGGTCATGCTCACCTTCATGGCGCCGATTGTTGCCGGTTTCGCTCTCGATTTCGGTCCGCCCGAATATTTCTCGGTCTATCTGTTGACCTTCTGCAGCTTCGTCGGCATGGGCCGGCAGTCGCCGTTCAAGGTAATCTCCAGCATGATGCTCGGTTTCGCCTTCGCTTGTGTTGGCACCGACGAGGTCACCGGCGGTTTGCGGCTGACCTTCGGCACCGAGACGCTGCTCACCGGCTTCCACTTCCTGATCGCGGTCATCGGCCTGTTCGGCATCGGCGAGATTCTGGTGACGATCGAAAAGGGGCTGCAATTTGAGGGCCGCAGTGCCAAGATCAGCCCATTCGTGGTGTGGCAGACCTGGAAGAAGCTGCCGAAATTCTGGGCGACGATCATTCGCGGCACCGCGGTCGGCATCTGGCTCGGCGTCACCCCCGGCGGCGCCACCCCGGCCTCGTTCATGAGCTACGGCTTGGCCAAGCGCTTCTCCAAGAACGGCCCCAAGTTCGGCTCCGGCGAGCTGGAAGGTGTGGTGGCGCCGGAAACCGCAGCGCATGCCGCTGGCACCAGCGCTCTCCTGCCGATGCTTACCCTCGGCATCCCTGGCTCGCCGACCGCCGCGGTGCTACTCGGCGGCCTCTTGATCTGGGGCCTGCAGCCGGGACCGCTGTTGTTCGTTGAGCAAAAGGACTTTGTTTGGGGCCTGATCGCGTCGATCTATCTAGGCAACCTGGTGGGTTTGGCGGTGGTGCTGTCGACAGTGCCGCTGTGGGCGTCGATCATGCGCATCCCGTTTTCGATCATCGCCCCCATCATCATCGTGGTCTGCGCCATCGGTTCCTACACGCTGTCGAACGCGCCGGCCGACCTCATCTTCATGGTGATGTTCGGCGTCATCGGCTACCTGTTCAAGAAGCTCGACTATCCGCTGGCGCCGATGGTGCTGGCGATCGTGCTGGGCGGCCGCGCCGAGAGTTCGTTCCGCCAGGCGATGATCGGCTCGCAAGGCGATATCTCCGTGTTCTGGTCGAATGGGCTGGTCGGCAGCATAACCGCCTTGAGCATGCTCATGCTGTTTTGGCCGTTGATCGCGCTGGGCCTGAGCGCCATCAAGCAGAAGCTGCAACAGCAGCCAGCCTAAGAGAGCCGGTCGAATGCTTGGCGCCGTGATCGAGGAGAAAAGAGCTGCCGCCGCCGCGGGTCGCTGCGGTGTTTCGCGTCCGTCTTTTTGTGCGGCGATCGGATTCATCAACGGGACGAACCCTTGCAGCCTTGCCGTGGCGTGTGGTATACCATTATACCACGGGGACGCGCTCCTCGGACCGTTCCCAGCAGGCTCAAGGGACATCGCGGCGCATAGGACCTGAGGCAGTCGATGGCCAACCTTCAGCTCAGCATCAAGCCGATCGCGGAAGGCTTCAGCCTCAAGTCCAAGATCTATGAGGCGCTGAAGACCGCGATCATGAACATGAATATCTATGCGCCCGACGCGGAGCTGCGCCTCGACGAGCGCGATCTTTCGGCGCGCTTCGGGGTCAGCCGCACCCCACTGCGCGAGGCGCTTGCGCAGTTGGAGTCCGAGGGGCTCGTGCGCATCGTCATGCGCCGCGGCATCTATATCAACCGCAAGACCAAGACCGAAATCCTCGATATGATCACCGTCTGGGCCGCGCTCGAAAGCATGGCGGCGCGGCTCGCCACGAAAGAGGCGACCGACGAGGAGCTGGCCAGCCTGCACGGCCTGGTCGACGTCTTCAACGTCGACGAAGTCGCCCAGCGCACGGGCGAATATTCAGACGCCAATATCCGCTTTCATCAGGCCATCATCGGTTTCAGCGGCTGCCCGTTGATCGCCGAGATCACCAACGGCCTGTTCTTCCACGTCCGCGCCATCCGGCAGCGCACCATCTTCGAGAATGAGCGCGTGAAGCGCTCGATCGTTGACCACAAGGAAATCGTAGCGGCTCTTGAGGCCCGCGACACGGAAAGGGCGGAGCGTCTCGTGCGCGAACATACGCTGAAGCTGCGCGATCATGTCGAACGCTACGTGAATCTCGACTGACTTCAGCCAAAGCCGATCAAGCACAATAAGGGTATACAGGGGAGGATCGAATGTCGACTGCAACGGCAGTAGCCACGACGAGCACCGCTGACGAAGCCGACGCACAGCACGCGCTGACGGACGGCTTTCACCTTGTCATCGATGCGCTCAAGCTCAACGACATCAACACGATCTACGGTGTGCCTGGCATCCCGATCACGGATTTGGGGCGCTTCGCCCAGGCTGCAGGTATGCGCGTCATCTCGTTCCGGCACGAACAGCACGCAGGCAATGCGGCTGCTATCGCCGGCTTCCTGACGCAGAAGCCCGGCATTTGCCTGACGGTGTCGGCTCCTGGCTTCCTCAACGGCCTCACCGCGCTCGCCAATGCCACGACCAACTGCTTTCCGATGATCATGATCAGCGGCTCGTCCGAGCGCGAGGTCGTCGACCTTCAGCAGGGCGACTACGAGGAGATGGACCAGCTTGCCATCGCCAAGCCGCTCTGCAAGGCGGCCTTCCGCGTGCTGCATGCCGAGGACATCGGCGTCGGCGTGGCGCGCGCCATTCGCGCGGCCTGCTCCGGTCGTCCGGGTGGCGTCTATCTTGACCTGCCGGCTAAACTTCTCGGCCAGGCGATCGACGCGGAGAAGGGCGCCAAGTCGCTCGTCAAGGTCATCGACCCGGCGCCTCGCCAGATTCCTTCGCCGGAGTCGGTTGGGCGAGCGCTCAAGGTGCTGAAGGGCGCCAAGCGGCCGCTGATCATCCTCGGCAAGGGCGCCGCCTATGCGCAGGCCGACGCCGATATCCGCGCCTTCATCGAGAAGACCGGCATCCCCTATCTGCCGATGAGCATGGCCAAGGGGCTCCTGCCCGACACGCATCCGCAGTCCGCGGGCGCGGCGCGCTCGATGGTGCTGAAGGAAGCCGATGTGGTGATGCTGATCGGCGCCCGGCTGAACTGGCTCTTGTCGCATGGCAAGGGCAAGAGCTGGGGCGCTCCGGGCACACAGAAATTCATCCAGATCGATATCGAGCCGAAGGAGATGGACTCGAATGTGGAGATCACCGCGCCCGTGGTCGGCGACATTGGCTCCTGCGTCGCCGCGCTGCTTAAGGGCATCGGCGGCGACTGGCAAGCTCCACCCGCTGAATGGACCGGCGCGATTAGGGAAAAGGTGGAGGCCAACGTCGCCAAGATGGCGCCGAAGCTGATGAAGAACACGGCGCCGATGGACTTCCACAGCGCGCTCGGCGCATTGCGGACCATCATCAAGCAGCGGCCGGACGCCATCCTTGTCAACGAAGGCGCCAACACGCTCGATTTCGCGCGCAGCATCATCGACATGTACGAGCCGCGCAAGCGCCTCGACGTCGGCACCTGGGGCGTCATGGGCATCGGCATGGGCTTCGCCGTCGGAGCCGCAATCGAGACGGGCAAGCCCGTGCTCGCCGTTGTCGGTGACAGCGCCTTCGGCTTCTCCGGCATGGAGGTCGAAACCATCTGCCGGTACAAGTTGCCGGTCTGCGTGGTCGTCTTCAACAATAACGGTATCTATCGCGGGACCGATGTCGATCCCACGGGCAATGACCCCGGCACGACCGTCTTCGTCAAAGACTCCCGCTACGAAAAGATGATGGAAGCGTTCGGCGGGGTTGGCGTCTACGCGACAACCCCGGACGAACTGAGCCGCGCCGTAAACGAGGCGATGGATTCGGGTAAGCCGACCCTGGTCAACGCAGTCATTGACGAAAAGGCCGGCACCGAGAGCGGCCGCATTGGAAATCTCAACCCGCAAAGCGTGGTTGCTAAGAAGTAGTCTGGCTCTGCCCGAGCCAACTCCTCAACAACGGGAGGACGCAATGAAAGCCCTGGAAGGCGTCAAAATTCTCGATTTCACCCATGTACAGTCCGGACCGACCTGTACCCAGTTGCTTGCCTGGTTCGGTGCCGATGTGATCAAGGTCGAGCGGCCTGGCGTCGGCGACATTACGCGTGGCCAGCTTCAGGACATTCCGAAAGTGGACAGCCTCTATTTCACAATGCTGAACCACAATAAGCGCTCGATCACCATCGACAGCAAGAACAAGAAGGGGATGGAGATTCTCGAGCGCCTTGTGAAGACCTGCGACGTGTTGGTGGAGAATTTCGCCCCTGGCGCGCTTGACCGCATGGGCTTGACCTGGGAGCGCATCCAGGAGCTCAATCCGGGCATGATCTATGCATCGATCAAGGGTTTTGGCCCCGGCCCTTACGAAGAATGCAAGGTCTATGAGAACGTCGCGCAATGCACCGGCGGCTCGGCTTCGACGACCGGCTTCCCTGACCAAGTCCCGCTCGTCACCGGCTCCCAAATCGGCGACTCGGGCACCGGCCTGCATCTGGCGCTCGGCATCGTCACCGCGCTCTACCATCGCACCCACTCGGGCAAAGGCCAGCGCGTCACCTGCGCCATGCAGGACGGCGTACTCAATCTCTGCCGGGTTAAGCTGCGCGATCAGCAGCGCCTCGCTCACGGGCCGCTCACGGAATATAGTCAATTTGGCGAAGGCGTTCCCTTCGGCGATGCCGTTCCGCGCGCAGGCAATGATAGCGGCGGCGGCCAGCCGGGCCGCATCCTGAAATGCAAAGGCTGGGAGACCGACCCTAACGCTTATATTTATTTCATCACCCAAGCGCCGGTATGGGAGAAGATCTGCGACGTCATTGGCGAGCCCGATTGGAAGACGCATTCCGACTATGCGACGCCCAAGGCCCGCCTGCCGCGCCTCAACGAGATCTTCGCTCGCATTGAGCAGTGGACCATGACCAAGACCAAATTCGAGGCGATGGAGATCCTGAACAAATATGACGTTCCCTGCGGCCCGATCCTGTCGATGAAGGAGCTGGCCGAGGACGCGTCGCTCCGCGCGACCGGCACCGTGGTGGAAGTCGATCATCCGACGCGCGGCAAATATCTCTCGGTCGGCAACCCGGTCAAGCTATCGGCGAGCCCGGCCGAGGTAAAGCGCTCGCCGCTGCTCGGCGAACATACAGAAGAGATTTTAAGCCAGGTGCTCGGCTATACGAGCGACGAGATTGCTGCACTGAACGCCTCCGGCGCCACGCAGCCTGCACAGAAGACGGCAGCGGAATAGCTGCTGCCGTATCGGGAACCTACACAAGGCCTCGCCAAGCAAGCAGGCCTATTCAATCGCAATACTCAGCGTAAGATTACGCACCGCAACCGGCGTGGCATAGGGAGGAATAGATGAGCGACAAGGCAGCCGTCCGCAGTGTGCTCGATGCAGTCAAAGCGTCTGGAAGAACGGCTCTGACGGCGCCTGAAGCGAAACTCGTTTGTGATGCCTATCAGATCCCGGTGCCGAAAGAGGCGCTGGCGAAGTCTGCCGATGAGGCGGCCAATCTCGCTTCCGGTATGGGCTTCCCTGTCGTCATGAAGATCGTCTCGCCGGACATCCTGCATAAGACCGAGGCCGGCGGCGTCGTGGTCGGTGTCGACTCGGCCGACAAGGCACGCGCGACGTTCCAGACCATCGTCGACAATGCGAAACGCTACAAGGCGGACGCGCGCGTCGAGGGCATCCAGATCCAGCAGATGCTGCCCTCCGGCGCGACGGAAGTCATCGTCGGCTCGATCAGCGACCCCTCTTTCGGCAAGCTCGTCGCCTTCGGCCTTGGCGGCATTCTGGTCGAGGTGCTGAAGGACATCACCTTCCACCTTGCCCCGGCCAGCAAGGCCGACGCAGAAACGATGCTCGACAGCCTGAAGGCGTCGGAGGTTCTCAAGGGCATTCGCGGGCAGCCGGCGGTCGACCGGGCCGCGCTTGCCGGCATCATCGTCAAGGTCTCCGAGTTGGTGACGGATTTCCCCGAAATCGCCGAAGTCGACCTTAACCCTGTCTTCGCCACCGCGAACGGGGCGACAGCGGTCGATGCGCGCATCATCTGCGACTGGGAGGCCAAGCAGCCGCGCTATCGTCCGAGCCAGGACGAAATCCTCGCGGCGATGAATCGCATCTTCCACCCGAAGGCTGTCGCTGTGATCGGCGCCTCCGCCGAGACCGGCAAGATCGGCAACTCGGTGATGAAGAACCTCATCAATGGCGGCTATAAGGGCACCATCGTTCCGGTGCATCCGAAGAATCCCGAGATCCTTGGCATCCAGGCTTACAAGTCCGTGCTCGACTATCCGGGCGAGATCGATGTCGCAGTGTTCTGCGTGCCGGCCCATCTCTGCGTCGCCGCCATGGACGTCGTCGGCCAGAAGAAGATTCCCGGCGCGGTGATGATCCCGTCGGGCTTCGCCGAGACCAATAATCAGGCGCTTGCAGGACGAGCTTGTCGCCATGGCGCGCAAGCACAATGTGCGGGTCATGGGGCCGAACATCTACGGCTTCTACTACACGCCGGAAAATCTCTGCGCGACCTTCTGCACCGCCTTCGACGTCAAGGGCAAGGCCGCGCTCTCGTCGCAATCCGGCGGCGTCGGCATGTCGATTATCGGCTTCGCCCGCTCGACCAAGATGGGCGTCTCCGCCATCGTCGGCCTCGGCAACAAATCCGACCTCGACGAGGACGATCTTCTCACCTTCTTCGAGCAGGACCCGAACACTCAGCTCATCGCCATGCATTGCGAGGACCTGAAGGACGGCCGCGCCTTCGCCGAAGTGGCGAGCCGTGTCTCGAAGAAGAAGCCGGTCGTCATGCTGAAGGCGGGGCGCACCTCCTACGGCTCGAAGGCAGCCGCCAGCCATACAGGCGCGCTCGCGGGCAACGACAAGATTTATGACGACGTGTTGCGCCAGTCGGGCGTCATCCGCGCGCCGTCCCTGCGCTCGATGCTCGAATTTGCGCGCGGTCTGCAGGTGCTGCCGACGCCGAAGGGCGAGAATGTCATCATCATTACCGGCGCGGGCGGCTCGGGCGTGCTCCTCTCCGACGCCTGCTTCGATAACGGCCTCACCCTGATGAAGATGCCGGAGGACCTCGACGCGGCCTTCCGCAAATTCATCCCGCCCTTCGGCGCAGCCGGCAATCCGGTCGACATCACCGGCGGCGAGCCGCCGATCACCTATCAGAACACGGTGCGCCTCGGCCTCAATGACGACCGCATCCACGCGCTGATCCTCGGCTATTGGCACACCATCGTGACGCCGCCGCTCGTCTTTGCCGACAAGATGATCGAGGTGGTGACCGAAGCCCGCGCCAAGGGCATCGACAAGCCCATCGTGGCCTCGCTCGTGGGCGACGTCGAGGTCGAGCAGGCTTGCGAGAAGCTCTACGACCACGGCGTCGTCGCCTATCCCTATACGACCGAGACGCCGGTCGAGGTGCTCGGCGCCAAATACAAATGGGCGCGGGCGGCAGGGCTGTTATAGGCAGCTTGCGGCGAGGGTGCAGGGAGCGGCTTGGCGGCGGCCCGCCCCTTCCGCCGCGGTGAGGACCGCATCTTCGCATCGGCTCGACCTCTCCCCAACGCAGCCCAAATAAATATTGTCCGCCGGCTGGCGTTGCAGCGCTCCTCGATGCAATCTGAAGGCCACAATGATACAATAATTGGTAGGCCAGCGGCTGCCGTCGCGCTAGCATCAGGCCCGCCGTGGCAAGACCGGCTCACAAAGACAAGCATAGGCGATCGGGAGGATAGGCTCAATGACGCAGTGGATTCGTTTCCAACATGACAGTCGCATCCGCTTTGGCACGCTCGATGGCGGCACCATCGAGGTCTATGACGGCGACCTGTTTGACAAGCCCGCGCCTTCGGCTGAGAAGCTCGATCTCGCTTCGGTAAAAGTCCTCACGCCGTGCGTTCCCGGCAAGATGATCTGCCTCTGGAACAATTTTGCTGCCAACGCCAAAAAGCAGAACCTTTCGAAGCCGCCGGAGCCGCTCTGGTTCCTGAAAGCCTCGAACGCATTCCTCGCTCCAGGTGAGGCGATCAAGCGGCCACCATCCTATACCGGCAAGATCGTCTATGAGGGCGAGCTCGGCATCGTCATCGGCAAAGAGTGCAGCAATGTCTCCGAGGAGGAGGCGGCCGACTGCATCTTCGGCTACACCTGCGTCAACGATGTCACCGCGATCGATCTCCTGAACAAGGACCCGACCTTCGCGCAATGGGTGCGCGATCCAAGAGCTTCGACACATTCGGCGCCTTCGGCCCGGTCATCGCCACCGGCCTCGATCCGATGACGCTCAGTGTACGTACGGTCCTGAACGGCGCCGAGCGGCAGAACTATCCGGTGAGCGATATGTTTTATCCGCCGGTCAAGCTGGTCAGCCTGTTGTCCAAGGACGTGACGCTGATGCCGGGCGACGTCATCGCCTGCGGAACGTCGGTTGGCGTCGGCGTCATGAAAGACGCCGAGAACATTGTCGAGATTTCCATCGACGGCATCGGCACGCTGTCGAACCCCTTCAATCAGGTGCTGCCGAGCGAGTTCCTGCTCGGCGAACCCAAGCCGATCCGAATTTGCGTGGTCGGCGCCGGCGCCATCGGCGGCCTGATGGCGGCGAAGCTGGCTCTTGCCGGCAATGAGGTGACGGTCATCGATGTCGGGTTGCAGCTCGATGCGATCAAAAAGAACGGGCTGAAGCTGATCTGGCACGACGGCAAGGAGTTCACCGCCAAGGTGCGCGGCGTCGCCACGGCCGCAGAGGCCGGCCCGCAGGATCTCATCATCCTCGCGGTCAAGGCGCATCTCCTGGAAAATGTCGTCCGCGATCTCGACGCCATGCTCGGGCCGGATACGGTGATCATGACCGTGCAGAACGGCCTGCCCTGGTGGTATTTCCAGCATCTGGGCGGCCAGTATGACGGCCATAAGATGCAAAGCCTCGACCCGACCGGCATCCTCAGCCGCAAGGTCGATCCCGGCCGCATCATCGGCTGCGTCGTCTATCCGGCGGCCTCGGTGCCGGAGCCCGGCGTCATCCGTCATGTCGAGGGCGACCGCTTTCCCGATCGGCGAGCTCGACGGCAAGGAGACCGAGCGCGTCAAAAAGGTGCATGACGTCCTCGTCGCCGCCGGCCTGAAGTCGCGCGTGCTCGAGCGACATCCGCTCCGAGATCTGGCTGAAGGCCTGGGGCAATCTGTCCTTCAACCCCATCAGCGCACTGTCGCACGCGACGCTGGAGGATATCTGCCGCTTCGAGGAAACCCGAAAACTCGCCGGGGACATGATGCGGGAGGCGCAGATCGTGGCCGAAAAGCTCGGCGTCAAATTCCGCCACACTATCGAGAAGCGCATCCAGGGCGCCGAAGCCGTCGGGCGGCACAAGACTTCGATGCTGCAGGACGTCGAGGCGGGGCGTGCGCTCGAAACCGAGGCGCTGATCGGCTCGATCCTGGAAATGGCGCGCATCACCAACACGCCGGCGCCGTCGATCGAGGCGGTCTATGCCTGCGTCAAGCTGCTGAACAAGGTGATGGTGGAGACCGGCAGCGGCGTCCGCGTAACGCAGGCGGCTATGCAATAAGCGGCGTCAACCCGGGACGAGATCCCGCGTCTGCGAAAAATCAGCGCGGTGCTGGATCGCTCACGGGAGGACTTCAGAAGGAATAGCGACTCCGCTTGAGCTGTCTTTGATCTAAGCAGAGTGTTGCAACGGTGCCAACACAAGCCCCCTCACCCGGCAATCGGCTTCGCCGCTTGCCGGCCTCGCCCGTGAGGGGAGAGGGCAATTCGGTGCTGAAAGGCGATCGCGAAGCTCAAATCACGCTGGTAAGAGATTCGGCACAACGTCAATGCGAGGAAGCCCTCTCCCCTCGCGGGAGAGGGCGGACGCCGAGGGCGGCCGGGTGAGGGGGCTTTGCGTTTGCACGCATCCCCGGGAGGATCGACGCAAGCTGTTTAGGTCGCCGATCGCGACCGTGAGCGGTCCGGCCGGTCGATCGCCATCGCTCCCGTTTCGTCACCAAAGATCATCCAATTTGATCCGCCGTCTTAGGACGGCGTTCTTAACACGGTGGTACAACGGGATCAATTCATTACACCACCGATTGTGCCGCCGGTCCGCGCTCGGCACACATTGGGCCAAAATCATGCCTAGGCCGAAGCCCCTCCCCTTCCGGTCACTGAGCTGGCAGATACTCCTGTTCGGCTGTGGCATCGTCATCTTTACCGCCCTCATCATTGGCGCATTGAACTATTGGCAGACCAGCCGGATCGCGAAAGACAGGGCGGTGGAGAAGCTTGCCAGCGACGCGCGGGTGACGGCGTTGCGCATCAACGCGGCCTATACCGAAATGATGAACGACGCGCTTATCGTCTCAACCACGCCCTCAATCCATGGCATCATGCGCAGCCAGCGCAATGGCGGGATCGATCCCGCGGACGGCGTGACACGGGCCCTCTTGCAGGAGTGGATCGCCCGCTCCTTCGTAGCCCTGATCGACGCGCGCCCGCATTACGGCGACATCGACTATATCGGCATTGCTGACCATGGCCGCGAGCTTGTCCATGTCGACCGAAGTAAGGATGGCATTGAGGTTACGAATACGGAGAATCTTCGGCAAAAGGCGAGTGAGGCATATTTTCAGGAAGGCGTGAAACTCAAACCGGGCCAGTTTTACTTCTCACCGGTGACGCTGGACGGCCAAGCCGCATCTCAGCCAACTCCGACGCTCCGTCTCGTCCTCCCGCTTTATGACGATCGCCAGCAATATTTCGGCATGATCGTTATAACCGCCAACTATCGCCAGCTCATCAGGACTGCCCTTACCCAAATCGATCCCAAATATAGCGTCTATGTCACAGATGGCTATGGCGACTATATTCATCCGAGTCGCGACGGGCAATTTTCAAAATCGAGAATACAGCCGGGCTCTGACGTTCCGCCTGAACTCATTGATCCGATGCGGGCCGCCAATCAGCGCGAGCAAAAGGTCGTCCAGGGCGATCGGGTCGGCTACTATGTCCCGCTCGCGGTCAATCCGAGCCAGCCGAACTATTTCGTCGGCACCCTGGTGGGTGTGCCGGCCGACGACCTCTTCGCGGAAGCCAATCGCATCCTAAGTGAAAACCTGCTCGCCGCCGGCTTGCTGCTGGCGGCCGCATGCATTCTTGCAGCGGCAATCGCCAGCCGCGTGGCACGGCCGATCTCGCAGGTGACCCGCGCAATTGTCGCCTATGGCGAAGGGCAAAGCGCGACGCCCGGTCTTCCCATCGACGCACGCGGCGAAGGCGGGGACCTTGCGAGAGCGTTTCTCGACATGACCGAGAAATTGCATTTTGCTCACGCCGCGGAGGCAAGACTGACGCTCCAGCTCGACGCAATCTTCGAGAATGCGGTCGACGGGCTCATCGTCATCGATGAGCGGGGCATCATCGAACGGGTCAATCCGGCCTGCATTCGGCTCTTCGGCTACGCGCCGGACGAGCTTTTGGGGCAGAACGTCGCCATGCTGATGCCGGAGCCGGTTGCCCTGCGCCACGACCAGTACCTGCGCACCTACCGGCAGACCGGGAAGCGGCATATCATCGGGCAAATCCGTGATGAGGTGGCCCGGCGCAAGGACGGCAGCACATTTCCGATCGCCTTGTCGATCAGCGAGGTGAAGTTTGCCGACCGGCGCATTTTCACGGGCATGATCCGCGACGTCACAGAGCGAAAGGAGCAGGACGCCGCCCTGCGCGCCAGCGAGGAGATGTTTCGGTCGGCAATGCACGACGCCCCGATCGGAAACGTGCTTACCGATCCGTCGGGCGCATTCTTGGACGTCAACAAGTCCTTAAGCGAATTGCTCGGCTATTCGAGCGAGGAGCTCAAGCAGATGAATCTCCAGGCCGTGTCCCATCCGGATGACCTTAAAGCCGAAATCGACAAGAGGCAGCAGATCCTGGCCGGTGAAATCGGCAGCTATCAGATGGAGAAGCGCTACATCACGAAATCGGGCGCAATTTTCTGGGCATTGCTGAGCGTCTCGCCGGCGCGGCGCGCGGACGGTTCGTTGCGTTATTTCATCTCTCAGATCCAGGACATCACGGCCCGCAAGGAGATGGACAAGCTGAAGGACCAATTCGTATCCACGGTCAGCCACGAGCTGCGCACACCGCTCACCTCCATCCTCGGCGCACTCGGGCTGGTCATCGCCACCATGGCCAAGGATCTGCCGCAGCGCGCCACCCACCTTCTCGACATTGCGCATGAGAACAGCAAGAGACTGCTTTGCTTGATCAACGACATTCTCGATATGGAAAAGGTTACGGCCGGTCAGATGGAATACCATGCCCATGATGAGGATTTTGGCGACCTTGCGCGTCAGGCCATTGACGCCAATGAAGGCTATGCACGCGAACATCATGTGACGCTTAGCTTCACCACGCCGGAGCAGGCGCTTCCGATCAGCGTCGATGCACCGCGTCTTATTCAGGTGATGTCAGAATCTGATGTCGAATGCCGCGAAATTTTCACCGGCGGGGGCGCAGGTGGAAATCAGCCTGGAACAGCTCGACGGCCGGACGCGGCTTTCGGTGCGCGATCACGGTCCGGGCATTCCGAAAGCGTTCCGCTCTCATATTTTCCAGCGCTTCTCACAGGCTGAGTCTTCCGCAACCCACATGAAAGGCGGAACCGGGCTCGGGCTCTATATCAGCAAGCTGATGATCGAACAAATGGGCGGCACAATCGACTATCACAGCGTTGAGGGCGAAGGCTCCACTTTCTGGATCGAATTGCCGCTGCGCAGCGGCGACGCGGTCGAGACACTGCGGACGCCCGCCGAGCGCCGGCAAATCGCCTCGCGTGGATGAGGGCCGCGGGCCGGCGTCCTTCGCCGAGCTGGAGAATTCCCCGCCAGAGCAGGCGTCGGTTTATTGTGTCGTCCCCGCCGAACATAGACTTGAATTCCTGCGTGAATTTGAAATTCGCTGTCCTGCCGTCACCAGCGAGCGTCACATAGATGCGTGCGACCTTGAAAGCTGCACGGTCGAAATGCGGGGCTTCGGTCGTGCCCTCGAGCGATAGTGCCATGCGGCGCAAATCCGCACCCGTGGCCATCCGCGCTCATCCTCCGCTTTGATCCTCACCATACAGCCGGGACCAGGCGATAGCGGACTTTGCTGCGATAGTCATCATATCCGGGCAGGTTCTTGATCAGATATCTCTCTTCATCCAGCAATCTTGCGGCGATAAGCCAAGTCAGCGGCGGAACCAGCAACAGGCCCCACCAGGAGCCGAGCGACAGCGGCACGCCGACGAAGATAACAAGCGCCGCCGCATACATCGGGTGCCTGACCAGCGCGTAAGGTCCGCTCGATATCACCCGCTGATCCGCAGCAAGCTCGATCGTCGCCGAAGCAAACGAATTCTCCCTGAAGACCAGGAATACGATGACGTAGCCAAGGACCACGAGAAGATCGCCCGCAATCACCACGTGCCATGGGACCATCGACATGCCGAGCCCATAGTCAAGCGCGGAAACCAAGACCAGCGCGATCACCAGGATCGCCATAAAGAACTGGATGCGCTTCTGCGCCGGCTCCTCCTCTGCCTTGGGCCCGGCAGACAAACGCCGCTCAAGCAGTCCCGGATCGCGTTGGAGCAAATACAGCGTAATCACGACCGACCAGACCGTGACATTCGCCAAGAACAGCCAGCCCTGCCAGTAGGAGAGCGACCACGCCGGCAAAAAGATCATCGCGGCCAGCGCAAGGAGGAATTTCAGCGTGGCCCGCGATGCCCTTCGGCCAAGACTCGCTATGACGTGGTTTTCCATGTCCGCCCCGATCCTGCGGCAATGGTGAGGCCGGACAAGCTCCTGCCGCGTGTCTGCTCCGCCCCATTCATATGGGTCAAGATTGCGGAATGAGACAGGCTCCCTTACTTAGAAAAAGTTTCCCGTATCGGTGCAGCCTGCATAGAGCGGGATCAAGAAAAGTGGGACCGATTTTCCGCCTGCATCCCGCTCTAAACGATTGGAATCGATCACCGTCAGGATTTTGGATTGATGCAATCCAAAATCATCGTGATCTAGCTGCTATCGGCGGGAAACCAGAGCGGGCAGCGATAACGGTAGGTGATCTCTTCGAGCTCAGCGATGTCGCGCAGGGCGTGCAGCACGGCGAACCAGCCGCAGTCGCCGCCATCCTCGAAGCGGACATCGGCGTTCGGGATCGTCCGCGTGATTGCACAGGCTGGCAAAGCCGAGGACCATCAGGCCCTCTTCCTTCGCGAGCGGATGCTGGAAGTAGAAATCGCCGAGCGGCAGCATGCGGTCGAGTGCGAGAGCCTGCTGCGCATCGATATAGACGGTGCAGGCGCGCTCGATGATTTCGCCCCGAGCAATGCGCTCGGCAGCGAAAAGACCGCGGCCTCGTCTCGGCGAGACGCCGGGCACCGCCTTCACGCGCCGCACGCCCCAATCCAGCAACCGGCGCTCACCCGCCGCGTCTGCCGAAGGCATCCTGTCACTTCTCGTCTGCGATAGCTTTGACAAAGATAACCTTATTATCGCCGGTCCGGTAGAAATCCGTGAGTTCGGCAACCTGCAGGAAGCCCGTCTTGCGGTAGAAGGCGCGGGTCGGCGCATATTTTTCCTGGGATGAGGTGTCGACATAGAGCCGCTCGCCGCCGATATGGCGTGCGGCCTCTTCGGTCCGCTCCAGGATTTCGCGGCCGATGCCCCGGCCTTGCAGCTTGGCATCAACGACAATCCAGTAGAGATCGATCGTTCCGACCGTCGCGGGCGTGGGCCCATAACAGGCGTAGCCAGCGAGGCGTCCGCCATCTTCGGCGAGAACGAATTCGTAGCCAGAGGCGCTGCCTTTGGCGATGCGCTCGGTGACCAGCTCGACGGCGATATCGACCTCGGCGGGCGTGAACATGCCCGTGCCCGCGACGAGACCACCGATCGGCTCGACATCGGCCGCAGTGACGGTCTCGCGCCAAGCGAGCACTGGGCGATCGATCACCGCCGCCGCCATAGACCGGCCTTGGCCGAGCGCCGCCATGTCACGCGGCCTTCCGCGCGGCGGGAATTGCGGCGCTGACTATCGAGGCGACGACGTCATCATAGGACAGCCCCGCCTCAGCCGCGGTGGCGACGAAGCCGGCATCGGGCGCAAGGCAGGGATTGGCATTCACTTCAAGCACATAGGGCGCGCCATCGCCGCCGACACGGAAATCGACTCGAGCATAGCCCGACATGCCGAACGCGTCCCAGGCCGCCCGCGCAATATCCGCCAGCTTTTGCGCCAGCCCTGGGTCTTCGCGCTCCAGGCCGAAACGGCGCGGGGTTAGATAATAGGTCTCGCAGGAGACGTCCCATTTTGCCGCGTAGTCCACGATCGGCGGGCAGTCCACCGGCAATCCCGAGAGATCAATCTCCTGCACCGGCAGCACGCGGACGCCGAAAGCCGTTTCGATCAGAGCGACATTGAATTCGCGCCCAGCGATAAATTCCTCGGCGAAAAACCGTCCGCCGAAGCGCGCTTCCCGCGCCCGGATTTCTGCGGCCGCGCCTTCGCCGGGCAGAACGCAGCCGCCATCCATGCCGAGCGAGCCGTGTTCGTCGACCGATTTGACGATGACGGTCCTGCCCGCGGGGACACTCTTGCCGCGCGGCCAGTGGGCTGGCGTCGGAATGGCGTGTGCGGCGAGCCGCACCTTGGCTTTGAGCTTTGAGGTCGAACTTGCATAGGCCGCGGTGCCAGCCCCTGTATAAGCGAGCCCCGAACGGTCCATCGCGGCGAGCGGCAGCACGGCGCGCGCGCCATCGCCCCCGAGCGCCTCGACCAGATTGAATACGACCAGTGGCCGACGTGCGGCAAGGCGCGGCAAAACCGCTAGATTTGGATCGAGCGCGATGATCTCGCTCTCATAGCCGAGGCGACTGAGACTCTCAGCCACGGCACTGGCGGTGGTGATCGTGTCCTGCTCGTCGGGCCTGTCGATTGCTGCGCCGTGAATAACGGGAATGAAGCGATTGAACATGGCCCTTCAAGCCACCTCCGCAAGATTGTGCCTGGCGGTCCGCTCCCCGCCGATGCCGAGACGCTCGGCCGCGGCGTCGATGATGCCGCCGATCAGCCCGTCATAGCCGAGGCCGGATTGGGTCGCGATCATCGGCAGATCGGAATGCGAGGGATGCAGGCCGGCGATCGGATTGAGTTCGAGGAATTGCGGCACGCCCGCCGCGTCGGATTTCAGATCGACGCGGCCGGCGTCGCGGCAGTCGAGTGCGCGGTAGCATTGGAGCGCGATTTCGCCGGCGCGCCTCGCCTCGGCATCGTCGGTGAGCTGATAGATCACGCACTCCTCGCAGCGCTCTTTGTTCTCGAAGGAGTAGATCCGGTCCGCAACCTCGGGCCGCACCGCGATTTCCATGACGCCGATCACATGCGCGGTTTCGCCCGTCCCGAGAATGCCGACGGTGAACTCGCGGCCGGGCAGGTAGGTCTCGCAAATGACCGGCTGATCGAAGCGCGCGATCAACGCGCTTGCCGCCACCGCAAGCTCGGCATGGCTGGCGACACGGGACGCGGCCTCGCAGCCCTTGCCCGTGCCCTCGGCGACCGGCTTTACGAACAGCGGAAACAGCAGATTGATCGCGCTTGGCGTCGCCCGCGGAGTTCAGCACCGCGAATGGCGCTGTCGGCAGGCCATGGTCGCGCACGATGCGCTTGGCTACGGCCTTGTCGAGCGTGGCCGCCATGGTGAGCGGATCGGAGAAGGCATAAGGCTGGCCGAACAGTTCGCAGAGCGCCGGCACCTGCGCTTCGCGCGAGCGGCCGCAAAGACCCTCTGCAATCGAGAGCACGAGATCCCAGCGTTCCCCGTCTGCGAGGCGCTTGGCGAGCATCTGGCCGCGTCCAACGCGATCGACAACATGGCCGAGGCGGACGAGCGCCGCCTCGATTTCGGCGATTGTGGAGGGCGTGTCGAACTCGGCGACCTCCAGCTCGGAATAGCCGAGCGCGAGATACTCGTCCCGCAGGTCGTAAACGAAGCCTATGCGCATCGGCGTCAGGCCCCGGGCTTGGCGGCGGCGATGAGCGCCGGGTCGATCGTACGGCCAGCGCCAACGCTCCCCCCCGGATCTCGGTAGCGGTAGACGCCACCCTCGAAATTGCGCAGGAGCAGATCCTCGCCATCCCGACCGACGATATATTCGGGCAGCAGCGGGATCTTGCCCCCGCCGCCGGGCGCGTCAATGACATATTGCGGGACCGCATAGCCTGTGGTGTGACCGCGCAGCCCCTCGATGATCTCGATGCCCTTGGACACGGGCGTGCGGAACTGCGACGACCCGGTGATGGGATCGCATTGGTAAAGATAGTAGGGCTTGACCCGCCGCATCAGCAGCCCGTGCATAAGCTGCTTCATCGTGGCGACGTCATCGTTGATACCCTTGAGCAGCACGGTCTGGCTGCCGAGCGGCATGCCGGCGTCGGCGAGCCTCGCCGTCGCATGAGAGATTTCTGAGGTCAGCTCGGCGGGATGCGTGAAATGAATGCTCAACCACAGCGGATGATGCTTTCTCAGCATCCGGACCAGCGCCCGCGTCACCCGCATCGGCAGCACGACCGGCACCTTGGTGCCGAGCCGCACGAACTCAATGTGTTTGATCTGTCTGAGGCGGCCAAGCAGATAGTCCAGCTTGTCGTCGGCGAGCGTCAGCGGATCGCCGCCGGAGATCAGCACGTCACGGACTTCGCTGTGCGCCTCCAGATAGGCGAATGCCTTTTCCCATTGCGAGCGGGAGAACGAATATTCGCCGCCTGCTTCGCCGACCATGCGCGAGCGCGTGCAATAGCGGCAATAGGTCGAGCAGAAGCCCGTCGCGAGGAACAGGACGCGGTCCGGGTAACGGTGCACCAGACCGGGTACGGCCGAGTCGTGGTCCTCGCCCAGCGGGTCATCCGCCTCGCCCGGCGTGCGCAAATATTCCTGGCCGACGGGTATGTGGGTGCGGCGGAGCCCGTCCTCGGGGTTGTCCCGGTCGAGCAGGCTCGCATAATAGGGCGTGATGCCGACCGGCAGCGAGCCCTGTGGCGCATGACCGCGTCGCGCTCATCCGTGGACAGCCGAAACACTTGCTCCAGCGCGGCGAGGCTTCTGATGCGCGAGCGAAGCTGCCAGCGCCAGTCGCTCCAGTCCGCTATCGAGACATCGGGAAAAAACCGCTTCTGAAATGCGCGCGCCTGCTTGCCGACGGGAAAGCTTTCCCGCCGCGCTTCGGCCATGCGCACCACCTTCTCGGACGAAGATGCACCGATTGCGTGGGGCGCCTTTGGCGTGATTTGAGGGGAGGATTGGGACGGATAGACCGTCCTGATACTGGGAGGTTTGTCCGCCTCTTTCGAGTCGGTCTCCGAAGCGCCGGCTGTCCGCATCGAGGAACTTTGGCTCCAATTTGGGTGGCAGGTATCCGGGATCGCCGGATTGGCGCTGCCCTCGGAAAGGACCGTCGTGCGACTAGCCGCCGTTGCTGCCGTCCGATTCCGATCGGGCGCTAAGATGTGAGCATCCATGCCAGTTGCAAGTGTATTCTCGTACCCGTGAATAAAAAGCTTGCGAGCGGCGGAAAGTTCCACGCGTGCGCATCGCTTCGCACCCGGCGAGTTGGCGCGATGACGGCGCTCAGGACCATACGGATCCCGCTTTGGCGAATCACTCTACGCGGGGTGCGGCCTGCTGTGACGACAGGCCGGTCAGTTCCATGCTGATGGCTCGAGCCTCCGGCGCGCCCCGGCGTCGTAAGCCTGGGGATTTGCTCGCGCCTCACGCAGGCCGTTGAAATAGAGGCCGCTGCGCCCTTCGAGCGCGTCGGAGACGGCGAGATTAATGATCGCGTCGGCGCCGTCCTCGACACTGCTCCTGGGGGTGATGCCCGCCCGCCGCACCATGCCCGTATTCATATAGGTTGCCGGATGCAGGGCATTGACGGTGACGCCGGAATCTTCGAGAGCGCCAGCCAGATCGATCGTGAACAAAATCTGTGCAAGCTTGCTCTGGCAATAGGCTCGGCCACCGCTATAGCCGCGCGTCAGCATGACATCGCCGAAGTCGATGGCCTGCTGCCCGGCCGAAGCCACATTGACGATGCGGGCCGGAGCGCTGTCTCTGAGCAGCGGCAGCAGCAGATGGGTCAGGAGAAAGCCGGCGAGATAGTTGACGGCAAAGCGCAGCTCATAACCGTCGGCGCTGGTCTCCCTGGTTGCTGTGGGGCCGCCCGTGCCGACGCCGGCATTGTTGATCAGCAAGTCCAACCGGTCGGTCTTCTGCCGGACCGTCTCCGCCAGGCGGCGAACCTGGGCCAGCGAGGAAAGATCCGCCGCAAGGAATTCCGCCACGCCGCCGGCCGCATCGATCTCGGATACGGACCTCCCCCGCTCGCGGCTGCGGCCATGCACCAGGACATGCACTCCCGCTTCCGCGAGCCGCTTGGCGACGACCCTGCCGACGCCGTCCGTCGAGCCGGTGATCAGCGCCGTCGTTCCGTACAAATTCTCCATGCCGATCCCCCTGTCTAGGTCTGGGCTATCACTGGGGACTCGCACGGCCTTTAGCCAGCTCTTGCGGCGAGGGCGCGCGCGACGCCTTGCTAAGCGCAAGATCGCAGGAACATCGCGCCCATGGAAGCTCACGCCAATGGACTATTCCGTCCGCCGAAGAAAGGCCGCCGGAAAAGGCTCGGGTCCCGCGCGAGCCCGACGCCGATGATCGATGCGACGTCGAGCTGAGCGAGACAAATACCATTTCTGCGCCCATTTACGCGAGCTTCACTTTCCGGTCGTATAGCCAATTCATGCGCGCAGTGCGTGTTTGTCAACGTGAAGTCCGAGGCGCGTGATCATGACGGATGGCGAAGCCGTATACATAGTTGGAAACGATCCAGCGGCCGCCGAGACCATGGGACGACTGTTCAGCT
>CAVZCK010000024.1:0-126413 GCA_963773735.1 uncultured Alphaproteobacteria bacterium
CAGCCACGATTTTCGATATTGTCGACTTTGCCAGGGCCTTGGCTTGGGCGAGCGCGCCGGCGCGCGGCGGGTCGAACAGCACCGCGTTGAAGGGCTTCAGCTCGTTTGGCGTCAAAGGTTCGCGCATCAGGTCGCGCGCCAATGTCTTGATCGGTTTGAGCCCCTGGGCACGCCGCGCGCCGGCGTCGAGGGCGGCAAGCAGCACCCGGTCGATTTCCACCGCGGTAACCGCGGCTTTTCGCGCCAGGGCGAATGTGAATGCGCCGAGGCCGCAAAACAGGTCGGCGACCTTGCGGGCTTTACCGATGGCCGCCAACGCAATGTCGGCCATCGCGGCCTCCGCCTCCGCCGAAGCTTGCAGAAAAGCGCCGGCCGGCAGGTCAAGCTCGATTCCAGCAAAACTCAGCTTCGGTGCGGCAATGCTGAAGATCAACTCCTTTTCATTCGTGATCCGGATGATGCCGAGAGCCTGAACGTCCCGCGCCAAAGCCAGCGTTAGTGCGAATAGTCTGCCCTCCGCGCCGGAAATATCGACGTCGAGCCCATTGCCGCAGCTTGTGACCAGAATCTGCGCCTCTCCATTCATAAGAAGCCGGCCGAGCACCTCTCGCAAGCCGGAGATCACAGTATCGAGTTTCGGCAAGAGGACGGGACATTCAGCAAGGTCGATGACCTCGTGGCTTTGGGCGCGGCGGAAGCCAAGGATTACGGCGCCACGGGATTTCAACGCGGTGAACGCGGCCCTTCGCCGCGAGCGCGGCCCGAATGCGCGTATCGGCTCGATGGGCGCATCGACGCCCCCCCTTGCCAGCGCCTCCGCGACGCGCCTGGTCTTCCAGTCGAGATAGCGGTTCCACTCCAGATGCTGGAGCGCGCAGCCGCCGCAAATGCCGAAATGCCGGCATGCCGCCGCAGTGCGGTCTGGCGCGCGTTGCAGGCTCTCGATGATGCGGCCGCGATCGCCGTCGATTTGGGCGATAACGACCTCGCCCGGCAAGGCAAACGGCACATAGACCGGGCCAGCCTCGGTCTCGGCGACACCGTCGCCCTGGCTGCCGAGGCGCGTGATCGCGAGTTCACGGCGCATGGCGCGCTCCGATCAGATATTCGGCGTTGCCGGACTGGCCTTGGATGGGCGACGGCATTATGCCGGCCACCTGCCATCCGGATTGAGCCGCCAGGAAGGCTGCAATTGCCGCGACTGCCGCTTCACGCGCAGCGAGGCTTTTCACGATGCCCCCTTTGCCGATCAACTCGGGGCCAACCTCGAATTGCGGCTTGACAAGCGCAACGGCCCAAGCGCCCGGCGCCGCAAGGGCAAGCGCGGCCGGCAGCGCCTTGGCGAGCGAGATGAAGCTGACATCGGCGGCGATCGCTTCGACAGGGTCCGGGACGGTGGCACGATCGAGCCTGCGGGCGTCGGTGTTTTCAAGATTGACGACGCGCTGCGTCCGCGGCAATTTCAGGATGAAGCTGGCCCCTGCCGACATCGACCGCATAGACTCGGCGTGCGCCGCGCCGCAGCAGGATCTGTGTAAAGCCGCCGGTCGAGGCGCCGATGTCGAGCGCGACGCGCCCCGTACAGTCGAAGCCGAGGGCGTCGAGCGCTGCCGTGAGCTTCAGCGCGCCGCGCGAGACATAGGCGCTCCAGTCCTCGGTCACGGCGATCTCGGCATCAAGCGGCAGTCCGACGCCAGTGCGCCGCTCGACGCGGCCATCCACAGTGACCACGCCGCGCTTGATCAGATCGCGCGCCCGCGAACGGGTGGTCGCCAGTCCGCGAAGCGTCAGCAGCTGATCGAGGCGGGTTTTGCGGCCGTCGGTCATGGACGCCCTCGCTTCGGCCTTCGCCGTTCAGGCGCGAATTTCGCCTCCGGTCGCCTTCTTCACCTCGGCGACGATGCGCGCGGCGACGGCGTCGATCTCCTGATCGGTGAGCGTCTTTTCGCGCGGCTGCAGGGTCACCTCGATGGCGAGCGATTTCTTCCCTTCACCGAGGCCCGGCCCCTCGAAAATATCGAAAACCGCAACGTGACTGATCAAGGATTTGTCGGCTCCCTCTGCCGCACGGAGCACGTCGCCCGCCAGAACCTCTGCATTCAGCACGAAGGCGAAATCGCGCCGCACCGGCTGAAGATCAGCGACGTCGAGGGCCGGCTTGGCGCTCCCCTTGCGGCGCGAGACCGGGATCGCTTCGAGGAACAGCTCGAAGGCGGCGGCGAGGCCGTCGAGGTCCATCGCCTTCAAGGTCTGCGGATGCAGTTCGCCGAAAGCGGCGAGGACGTTCTTGGGACCCAGCCGGATGATCCCGGAACGCCCAGGATGGAACCATGAAGGCGCGCCGCGCATGATCTGCGCCTTGCCCGCATCGAGCCCGAGCGCGGCAAGGATCGAGAGCGCGTCGGCCTTGGCGTCGAACAGATCGACCGCTTTCGCCGCGCCGTCCCAATGGCGCCCGCCGCCCGTCAATTTCGCCGTGCCGATGCGCAAACCGGCAGCCGCGATACGCTGATCCTCCGGCTTGTCGCCGCCAAAGATCTGGCCGACCTCGAACAGCGCAATGTCGTCGAAGCCGCGATTGGCGTTTTGCCGGGCCGCCGCAATGAGGCCGGGCAGCAGGCTCGGCCGCATCACCGACATTTCGCTCGAAATCGGATTGGCGAGTTCGAGCTCCGGCTGCCCACCGCCGAAGCGCTCGGCGTCCGGACGCGGAATGAAGGACCACGTCACAGCCTCCACAAGGCCGCGTTCGGCAAGCACGCGGCGGGCACGGGCGACGCGCTTCTGCCTCTCGGTCATCACCGGCTTGGTGACGCCCGGCGCGCGCGTCATCGGTGTCACCGGCACGCGATCGACGCCGGCAATGCGGATCACCTCCTCGATGAGATCGGTGGGCACCGTGAATGTCGGGGCGCCAGCTCGGAGTCATGACGGAAAGCTTTGCCCCCGAGCCTTTGACGTCGAAGCCGAGCTTTTTCAGCGGGCCGGTAATCTCAGCCGTCTTCAGCTTGAGCCCGGTCAGCTTTTCGACCCGTGCCGGATCGAACTCGATCACCCATTGATCATCCGGCTCTTTGCCTGCCACTTCGAGATCGCTCACCTCACCGCCGCAAATCTCCAGGATCATTTTCGCAGCGAGATTGGCCCCGAGCCGTACCGATTGCGGGTCGATGCCGCGCTCGAAACGATAGCGCGCGTCGGAGTTGATGCCGTATTTGCGGCCGGTCCGGGCCGTGCGGAGCGGATCGAAATAGGCGGAACTCGATGAAGACGTTGACGGTCTTCTCCGTGGAGCCGGTTTCCTCGCCGCCCATGATGCCGCCAAAGCCGAGGACGCGCGTCTCATCGGCGATGACGCAGGCGTCTCCGTCAACTTCGTAGGTCTTGCCGTCAAGCGCGAGGAAGCTTTCGCCCGTCTTGCCGAGGCGAGCCACGATCCCGCCTTTGACCTTGTCGGCGTCGTAGACGTGCAGCGGGCGGCAGCGGTCATAGGTAATGTAATTCGTCACATCCACCAGCGCATTGATCGGCCTGAGGCCGATGGCGCGCAGCCGCTTCTGCATCCAGTGGGGCGAGGGGCCGTTCTTCACGCCCCTGATATAGCGGCCGGCAAAGACCGGGCAGGCATTGGCGCTCGCCTTGTCGAATTTGAGTGAGATCTTGATCGCACTGGCGAATTTGCCCTTGCCAGCGAAGCCCTCATCTTCCTTTTTCAGCTTGCCGATCCCAAGCGCCGCCAGATCGCGCGCAATGCCGCGCACACCGAGGCAGTCCGGCCGGTTCGGCGTGATCGACACATCGAAGACCGGATCGGCAATGCCCATCACATCGATATAGCGCTCGCCGATGTGCGCGCCAGCGCTCTCCGGCAATTCGATGATGCCGGTATGCTCGTCGGAGAGCTGCAACTCGCGCTCCGAGCAGAGCATGCCCATGAACTCGACGCCGCGGATCTTGGCCTTGCCGAGGGTGAAATCCGTGCCCGGAATATAGACGCCCGGCGCGGCGAACACGCCGATCAGCCCTGCCTCGCATTCGGCGCGCCGCAGACGACCTGGACGGTTTCCCTACCAGTGTCGACCTTGCAGACCCGCAGCTTGTCCGCGTCCGGGTGCTGCGAGGCTTCGATGATCCGCGCGACCGTGAAGTCTTTCAGCTTCTCCGCCGGGTTGTCGATGCTCTCGACCTCCAGACCGAGCTGGATGAGCGCATCGTGAAGCTGATCGAGCGAGGCGTCTGTGTCGAGATGGTCTTTCAGCCAGTTCAGCGTGAATTTCATTGGTATATTCCAGGGTCAAATCATTCAGCGTGTGCCTTTGTCGTCGCCCCGGCCTTGAGCTGGGGCCCAATCATATCTCCGCAAACGCTGTGCCGAACTGATTGGCGAGTAGGCCCCGGCTCAAGGCCGGGGCGACAAGTCTATGTTCAGCGCGACAGCCCGCCCGCTAGGCTCGGCACATCGAAAGGCAGAAAGCCATAATGCTTCAGCCAGCGCAGATCGGCGCCGAAGAAGGCGCGCAGATCGGGGATGCCGTATTTCAGCATGGCGATGCGGTCGAGCCCCATGCCGAAGGCAAAGCCCTGATATTTCTCCGGATCGAGGCCGACCGCCTTCAGCACATTCGGATGGACCATGCCGCTGCCGGCGATTTCCAGCCACTCGCCCGGCTTGCCGATCGCTTCGGCGCCGATATCGATCTCCATCGACGGCTCGGTGAACGGAAAATGCGACATGCGCAGCCGCATCGCGCAGCTCGTCGACCTCGAAGAACGCCTTGCAGAACTCCGCGAATACCCATTTGAGGTGGCCCATATGGGTCTCCTCGTCGATCACCAGCGCCTCGATCTGGTGGAACATCGGCGTGTGTGTCTGGTCGCTGTCGCAGCGATAGACGCGGCCCGGCGCGATGATGCGGATCGGCGGCTTCTGCGCCAGCATGGTGCGGATCTGCACGGGGCTGGTATGGGTGCGCAGTACCAGCCGCGAGCCGTCCGCCTTCTCCTTGAAATAGAAGGTGTCGTGCTCCTGACGGGCGGGATGCTCCTCGGGAATGTTGAGCTTGGTGAAATTATAGTCGTCACGTCTCGATGTCCGGGCCTTCGGCGACGGCGAAGCCGAGATCGGCGAAGATCGCCGTGATCTCGTCCCAGACCTGGCTCAGCGGATGAATCCGGCCATCGGCCTGCGGGCCGAGACGGACCGGTAGCGTGATGTCGGCCTGCTCGGTTTCGAGCCGTCGCGCCAGCGCTTCCTCCTGAAGCGCGGATTTCCGCCCTTCGAGGGCCGCCGCGACGCTCTCCTTGACCGCGTTGACCGCCTGGCCGAAACGGCGCCGGTCATCCGGCGGAAGCTGGCCGAGCGTCTTGAGCAGCGCGGTCACACTGCCGTTCTTGCCGAGCGCACCAACGCGGACATCCTCAAGCGCGGCCAGATCGGGCGCTTTCTGGATGCGCACGACGAGTTCGCTCTCCAGTTTTTTCAGATCGCTCTCTGATGCCACCGCTAGCGCATCCATGAGCCTCTCCAATGAGCTTCAAGGCCACGAACCTTTGGCTTGCAAGCCCGATTCGCGCCGTTATGAACGACGGGGTTTCAAGAACCGCGAGCGGAAATGCCTCGGCGAGAAACGTCGTCAGGCCGCTGCGACGGCGGCCTGCGCGCGGTCAACCAGCGCCTTGAACGCATCGGGCTCGCGGACGGCAAGATCGGCGAGGATCTTGCGGTCGACTTCGATACCGGCCTTGTTCAGGCCGTCGATAAATCGGCCATAGGTCAAGCCGAGTTCGCGAACGGCGGCGTTGATGCGCTGGATCCAGAGCGAGCGGAAATTGCGCTTCTTGGTTCTCCGGTCGCGATAGGCATATTGCCCGGCTTTCTCGACGGCTTGGCGGGCGACCCGGATCGTGTTCTTGCGGCGGCCATAATAGCCCTTTGCCTGCTTCAGAACGCGTTTGTGACGGGCGTGCGAGGTAACGCCCCGTTTGACTCTCGACATGGAATTGCTCCTTCAGGAGATATGATCAAGCTTTGGCCGGCGGCGCCTACGACGCGCCATAGGGTAGGAATTTTTTGACGATCTTCGCATCGGCATCGCTCATGACTTTCGTCCCGCGCGCCTGCCGGATAAACTTCGCCGTCCGCTTGATCATACCGTGCCGCTTCCCGGCCTGGCCCGAGAGCACCTTTCCGGTCCCGGTGATCTTGAAGCGCTTTTTCGCGCCGCTCTTGGTCTTCATTTTGGGCATTTTGCTTCCTTTCAAAATAATTGCGCGCGGCGAACCGCCGGGCGCCCTGTCGTTCTATCGCTTTAGAGAGAAGCGTTTCGAGAGCCGCCACGGCATGCCCTTACGCCGGCCGGCTCAGCGAGCGCAAATTACGTGCAAACGCGCCATCGCGCAAGGGCGCGAATGAACCGCGCAAACCAGGCTCCAAGACGCGATTTAAGCCTTACGAGCCCGTCTTTTTGTGCTATGAGGAAAGAATGGTGATGGAAATGGGGACAATTCGGTACGCTGGGGTACCGGTCTCCCGCTTCATCTCCCTGTTGCCATCGGCTTCGTCGCATCGCCTCGGTGATGTGGGCAACGAAACGGCAACCTCACTTATATATTGCGGTCTCGCGCGCCGAGCTCCTCTTCCTGGAGGCTCGGCGCTTTTTTAATCTGCACGGATCGTCCGGCCGGAAGCCCCAGGGGGCCTGGGCCTCCGCGCTAACGCGGCGCCAGGATCATGATCATCTGCCGGCCCTCGAGCCTCGGCTCGACTTCGACCTTGGCGAAGCCTTCGGCCTGCTCCTTCAGCCGCCGTAGAAGCTGATATCCCAGCTCCTGATGAGCCATCTCACGGCCCCTGAACCGCAGGGTCACCTTGACTTTGTCGCCTTCCTCGAAGAAGCGCTGCATAGCCCGAAATTTCACGTCGTAATCATGCGTGTCGATATTCGGGCGAAGCTTGATTTCCTTGACTTCGACTGTCTTTTGCTTCTTCCTGGCTTCAGATGCTTTCTTCTGCGCCTGGTATTTATATTTGCCGAAATCCATGATCTTGCAGACGGGTGGATTGGAATTTCCTACCTCGACAAGATCCAAGCCAGCTTCTTCGGCGCGCGTAAGGGCATCGCGTCGGCTGACAACTCCGTGGTTTTCTCCAGCCTCGTCGATGAGCTGGATTTCCCGGGCAGTGATGGCGTCGTTAATGCGAGGACCGTCCTTGCTTGGCTCGCTTCTCACGGGTCTGCGAATTGGTAAGTCTCCTTATATTGTTCAAACGCCAATGCCACAGCCCTTGAACTTGAAACCTTGAGTTGGGAGGCTCAAAGCACTGCGGAGAGTCGATTAGGTAGGATCAATAATCCCGCCTGACAAGTCAACAGAATTGCGGGCGGCGCTAAATAAACTAGAGCGGAATTCTGTGCGAGGAGGACCTGAAATCCTCATTTCCTGTTAAATTCCGTCCAAAGACGACCGAAAGCGTACTATTGAGCAAGTCATCATAGACTTGGAGCGTCTGGCGCTGCAGCGCCGCCTTGGAGAAGCATGCCGCGGCGTGCTGTCTTGCGGCCTCGGCCATTGCTTCCCTTTCGCCGGCCGGCAGCAAGAGCGCTTTGCCGATCCGTTCGGCAAGCTCGGTCTCATCCCCTGCCGGAAATGTCCACCCCGTTGCAACCGCATGATCCTGGGAATTCCCTGAAGCGAGCATCGTTTCCGGCAATGCGCCAAGCTCGCTGACGACGACCGGACAGCCCATGGCCTGAGCTTCAGCGGAAATGCGCCCGAATGCCTCTGGCTCAATCGAGGGGACGATTGCCAGCGACGCGGTAATAAAAGCGGCCGGCATGTCCTCGCAGTGGCCGGGCAGCAGCACGCGCCCCGCCAGGCCGAGAGCGGCGATCCGCGCGGAAAGTGCGTCGCGATAGGCGGTGCGGCCTTGATCATCGCCAGCGAATACGAAGACGACATCGCCGAATTCCGGGCGCGGCAGAATCGCTGACGCGGCGCCGATGGCGACTTGCTGGCCCTTCCAGCGCGTTAGCCTGGCCGCGAGAAGGACGATGCGCGCCTCTGGTGGCGCGCCCCATCTCGCCCGCAACGCCGCGACACGCTCGGGCTTCACCGCGCTCGGAGAAAATTGCGCGAGATCGACGCCGCGATAGATGATGCGAAGCCGATCCGGCGGTGTGTGGTGGCGCGCGCGAACAACGTCCGCCGTGTAACACGAATTGGCGATGACGATGTCGCCCCGCGCCATGACTCCGTTGTACCAGCTTTTCAGCGCGCTGTTTTGATTGTAGACGCCGTGATAGGTGGTCACGAAGGGAACGCCGCTGCATCTTGCCGCCAAAAGCGCGCTCCAGGCAGGGGCCCGGCTGCGCGCATGAACGAGGCTGACGCCGCGCTCGGCAATCAGCCTTATCAGCTTGTGGGCATTGGCGAGCACGGTCAGTGGATTTTTCGCCGATGCCGGAAACCGGATCAGCTCGCCGCCTGCATCCCCCAGCTCGCCTTCGAGGCGCCCGCCTTCGCTCGCGACCAGCGCCATGCCGCCGGCCAGCACGATCGCTTCGGCAACCTCGATGACGGTGCGCTCGGCGCCACCAGCATCGAGCGCAGGAATGATCTGGAGAATGATGGGCCTAGAGGGCGGGACGTTGGACATCGGACGTTGGCTTTGAAGGGCCGCCATGGCAGATTGCGGCGGCACAGAAGACCGACAAGGATGAAGCTAATAAAGATATGAGCATCTCGACGCAATTCCTCGATGTGACGGCGGAGGGGCGACCGGCGCGAAAAATCGCTTATCTTCGCTCCATCGGCGCCCGTCCCGGCGTTCCAGGTCTTGTCTGGCTGCCGGGGTTCAAATCCGACATGATCAGTACCAAGGCGAGCGCCCTGGCGCGCTGGGCGGAAGAGGACGGGACGGCGCTGCTGCGCTTCGATTACTCCGGCCACGGGCAGTCTTCCGGCCGGATCGAGGATTTCACCATCGGCGACTGGCTCACCGAAAGTCGTGCTTGCTTTGAGAGCCTGACGGAGGGACCGCAGATCCTGATCGGATCGAGCATGGGCGGCTGGATCGCGCTGCTCCTTGCGCGAATGCTTGTGGAGCGCCGCCAGGGTGACCGGCTGAGGGCCATGGTGCTGATCGCGCCGGCCTGGGATATGACCGAGGAACTGATGTGGCAGCAGTTTCCCGCCGAAGCCAAAGCGGCACTTGAGCGCGACGGCGTCTTCTACCGGCCCTCCGAATATGGCGAGCCCTACGCGCTGACCCGCGCGCTGATCGAGGAGGGCCGGAACCATCTCATCGCGGGAAGCCGCTTTGATCCCGGCTGTCCGGTGCGGATCATCCAGGGACTACGCGACCCTGACGTGCCTTGGCAGCATGCGCTGAAGCTGGTCGATCTGCTCGGCGGCGAGGATGTGCGGCTGACGCTGGTCAAGGACGCCGAGCACCGCCTGTCGCGCGATCAGGATCTTGCTCTGCTGCGGGCGACGATCGGCGAATTCATTCCCTGAGATCGGCGGCGAGCGCGCGCAACCCTTCGCGATAGGTCGGAAAGGCGAGTGTTATGTCGAGATCAGCCTTGATGCGATCGTTGCGCGCACGTTTGTTCTCGCCGTAGAAGCTGCGCGCCATCGGGCTCAGATCGGCCTCATCGATCGGCGTGAGTGGCGGCGGTTCCATGCCCAGCAATTCGGCGGCATAGGCGATCACGTCCTGCGGCGGCGCCGGTTCGTCATCGGTGACGTTGAAGATGCCGGTTGCATGGTTCCCGGTGCGAATGCCGGCTTCGACGACGGTGGCGATATCCTCGACATGAATGCGGTTGAAGACCTGGTCCGGCTTGAATATGCGCCGCTCCTGACCGGCGAGCAGCCGCTCAAGCGCGTTGCGCCCCGGCCCGTAGATGCCGGCAAGCCGGAAGATTTGCAGAGGCGCGCCATGGGCGGTCACGAAAGCTTGCCAGGCCTGCTCCGCCACACGCCGCCAGACGCTCCGCTGGGAAACCGGCGCGGGCGGCGTCGTTTCGTCCACCCAGGCGCCCTGATGGTCGCCGTAGACGCCGACCGTCGAGAGATAGCCGATCCAGACGAGGTTCGCCGCTGCACCAAGATCCTCGGCGTGATGGCGCAGCAGCGGGTCGCCGGTGCTATCGGGCGGGGCCGAGACAAGGAGATGAGTTGCGTCGCGAATCGCCTGGCGTAGCTCGGGAGAGGGTGCATCGCCAGTGAAGCAAACGCCCTCATAGGTCGCCTCGACGGCGCGAACGCCGTCCGCGCCGCGTGCGCTTCCGATGACGCGCCAGCCACTGTCTTTCAGGCGGGTGGCGACAGCTTTTGCCGAATAGCCAAGCCCGACGGCGAGCAGCGTGTTCATGGCGCCTCCCGGTCCCCCGCATGCAGCCACTCGCCGCGCACGGCCTCGTCGGTTTCCAGCGGCAGATGCTCCGCGCGCAGCCGCGCCAGACCGGCCGGATCGGCGGCGAGCAGCTCCCGCACAGCCCAGACCGCCATCGCCCGCACCAGAGCGCTCGTCGTCGCGTAGGTGACCGATCACATGCGGCAGCAGGCCCGGCTCTCCGGAGTTGCCCGCGGCGATCAGCACATTGCGGATGAAGCGGTCACGGCCGGTCCGTTTGATCGGCGAGCCGGAAAAGGCCGCGCGGAAAGCGGCATCGTCCAGTTCGAGCAGGTCGGAAAGCGCCGCGCCGCCGGTCAGCGGCCCGGCAGCGAACTTGGCCTCGCGAGCCGTCGCCGCGAATTTGTTCCAGGGACAGACCGCGAGGCAGTCGTCGCAGCCATAGATGCGGTTGCCCATGGCCTTCCGGAATTCGCGCGCAATATGGCCCTTATGCTCGATGGTCAGGTAGGAAATGCAGCGCCGCGCATCGAGCCGATAGGGCGCGGGAAAGGCGTCTCGTCGGGCAGATATCGAGGCAGCGCCGGCAATTGCCGCAATGATCAGTCTCGGCTTCGTCGGGCGGCAGCTCGGCGCCCGTGAAGATCGCGCCGAGAAACAGCCAGGAGCCGAATTCGCGCGAGACCAGATTGGTGTGCTTGCCCTGCCAGCCGACCCCGGCGGCCTCGGCGAGCGGCTTTTCCATCACCGGGGCGGTATCGACGAAGACTTTGACCTCCAAGCCGGTCTCGCGATTGAGCCAGCCGGCGAGGGTCTTAAGCTTGCCTTTGATGACGCCGTGATAGTCGCGGCCCTGCGCATAAACGGAGACTGCGCCGCGCCGGTGCTCTTTGAGAATGTCGAGCGGATCGGTCTCCGGCCCGTAATTCATGCCGAGCATGATGATCGAGCGCACCTCCGGCCAGAGTGCGGAGGGGTGCCGCCGCCTTTCGTGATGCTTGGCGAGCCAGTCCATATCGCCGTGCATGTCGGCGGCAAGAAACGCCCCAAGCCGGTCGCCGGCGCGGCCGATGCCGTCGGGCGTCGTCACGCCGATCGCGTCAAACCCCTCGGCTCGCGCGCGGCGAAACAGCTCGGTTTTCAGCGTCAATGGTGTAATTCGGCTGGGACTTTCAGCAACGCAAGCCGATAACTCAGTCAGAATTCAAGCTCCGCATAGATTTGCGGCGGCGGCACGCCGGGCAGCCGGTCGGCCAGCAGCGGCCGGAATGACGGCCTCGCCTTCAGCGACCCATACCAGCTCTTGGCCTTGGGAAACTCCTCCCAGGGCACTTCGCCAAGATAGTCGAGCACGGACAAATGTCCGGCCGCGGCGAGATCGGCGAAGCTCAGCTCTTCCCCGGCAAGCCATTGCCGCTTCTCAAGAAGATGGCAGATATAGCTTAGATGGTAACGCAAATTGCTGCGTCCAGCCCGGATTATTTCCGTGTCGGGCGCGGTCCGGCCGAGATCGGCAAAGCGCTGATAGACGCGCTCTTCGAGGAAATAGCGGCTCGCCTCGTCATTCATCTTCAGATGGAACCAGTCGACCAGGCGCCGGATTTCCGCCCGCTCGATAGTCGATCCTGGAAAGAGGAGGTTGCGGGGCGGCCCTTCGCCGTTCAGCCGGCCATGGACCTCGGCCAGATATTCGGATATCGCGTAGGATCCGGCCAGCACGAAGCCTTGACGCTGCACCAGTACGGGCAGCGTTCCGGCCGGATTGAGCATCAGAAAATCCTGGCGCCAGGCCCAGGGCCGCTCTTCCTCCAGCTCGACGACCAAGCTGCACTCGCCGAGCGCAAGCCGGATCGAGCGTGAAAATGGGCAGAGCGGATAATGGACCAGTCTGAGCATCTAAAGCGAAGTCCAGCGCGCTGGCGCTTGTTCCGGGTCCGTTGTCGTTGCAAAACGATACTATACCGGGCCAATATTACTTCGGCGTAGCCGCGGAGGCGAAACAACGAGATTGGTTAACAAAAAAGACAAACCGATCATGTCTTTGGCAGACCGACGAAACCAGCACGTTAGCACGCGATTGAGGCATGGCAATGCCTATGCCGGTCATGAGTAAAACTCAGATCGCGCGAACAGAAAACTCGCCTCTTGGCCGGAAGCGCACCAAATAGCTCGGAACGATGGTTTCAACAGCGCGCGGCTCGATGCCGAGATGCTCAAGCGTGCGTGCCTCCGCCCGCGCCTCGTCGCTGACGACATTGTCGGTCTGAAGCAGGCGCACCTGATCGAGCGTAATCGGCGCGTTGGGCAGGATCTGCAGGAAGAAGCCCTGAATCTTGGCGACCCAGAACGGAATGGAGATATAGAGGCGCTTCCGGTCCGTATAGTCGGCGATCAGGTCGAGAATTTCGCGGAACGTATAGATCGCCGGCCCGCCGAGTTCATAGGGAACGCCCGGCCGCGCGTGCCCATCGAGCCCGGCAACGACGGCCCCTGCGACATCGCCGACATAGACCGGCTGAAAGCGGGTCCGGCCGCCGCCGATCAGAGGCATGACCGGCGAGAAACGCGCCATCGATGCGAAACGGTTGAAGAATTCGTCCTCGGGACCGAAGATGATCGAGGGGCGGAGGATCGTCGCGTCGGGAAAGGCATTTCTGACGCGCTCTTCGCCTTCGGCCTTGGTCCGCGCATAGGCCGACCTGCTCGACCGGCTTGCGCCGATCGCCGAGACGTGAACGACGGCGCGGGTACCGGCTTCCCTGGCCGCTCGGGCGACGAGCCCCGCGCCTTTTGCCTGGATCGATTCGAAGGTCTGCTTTCCCGATGACCGCAAAATGCCGACCAGATTGACGACGCCGTCCACGCCTTCGACAGCCCGCCTGACCGAGGCCTCGTCGCGGAGATTGGCCTGGACGGCATGGATCTGACCGACGCTGCCGAGCGGTTGCAAATAGATCGCGCCGCTCGGCCGCCTGACCGCCACGCGCACACGGCAACCGGTCTTGGCCAGCGCCTGAACGACATAGCGGCCCACAAAGCCGGAGCCGCCGAACACCGTCACCAATGTCGAGCTATTGAGCGGGATCGCCATTTTTGAGCCGTTTCATTCTGATGGAGCGCCGGAGGACGCGCGCCAAGGGCTTACACCGCGACGAGGCGATTTGTGAAGCGCATAAACGCGTTTCTAGCCGCCGCATTGCTATTCTGCGCTCTCCGCGAGCGCCTTGAGCCGGTAGAGCGCATCGAGCGCATCTCGCGGTGTCATGCTGTCGGGATCGAGCTCGTCGAGCGCCCGCGCAAGCTCAGAGTCTGCGCCTGACGCCGGCTCGACCGACGCGGGCGGCTGCAGGGCGGCAAAGAGCGGGAGATCGCCTAGAATTTCGGCATTGGGTTTGCCCTGGCCTTTCTCCAGCCGGGCAAGAACCTGGCGCGCTCTTGCGATGACCGGAGGCGGCAGCCCGGCGAGCTTGGCCACCTGAATGCCGTAGGAGCGATCGGCCGCGCCGGCGATAACCTCATGAAGGAAGACGATATTATCCTTCCACTCCTTCACCGCGACGGTCACATTCATGGCGCTGTCGAGCTTCTGGGCCATCGCCGTCAGCTCATGATAATGCGTGGCGAACAGCGCCCGGCAGGTGTTGACGTCGTGCAGATGCTCAAGCGTCGCCCAGGCGATAGACAGACCATCGAAGGTGGCGGTGCCGCGGCCGATCTCGTCGAGAATGACGAGCGAGCGCGCGGTCGCCTGATTGAGGATCGCCGCGGTTTCGACCATCTCGACCATGAAGGTCGAGCGGCCGCGCGCCAGATCGTCCGAAGCGCCAACGCGGCTGAACAGACGGTCCGCGACGCCGATATGAGCGGCCTCCGCCGGAACGAAACTGCCCATCTGCGCGAGGATCGCGATCAGCGCGTTCTGGCGGAGAAAGGTCGATTTGCCGCCCATATTCGGGCCGGTGACGATCCACAGCCTTTTGCGGCCGAGATCGCAGCCATTGGCGATGAAGGGTCCGGCATGCGTTTTCACGAGCGCCTGCTCGACCACCGGATGACGCCCGCCTTTGACGGCAAAAGCCGCTGAGCCGTCAACCACCGGGCGGCAATAGCCGCGTTCTTCGGCAAGCTCCGCCAGTGCACAGTAATAATCGAGAGCCGCGAGCGCAGCGGCGGCGGCGCTCAGCGCGCTCTCATTGGCAAGGGCAAGGCGCTTCAATTCCTCGAACAGCTCCAGCTCGATAGCGAGCGAACGGTCGGCGGCCCCGGTGATCCGCGCCTCGGCACTCGCCAGTTCGTCGGTTATGAAACGGACCTGATTGGCGAGCGTCTGGCGGTGGCGGAAGGTTTGGCTCAACGGCGCGGCCTGCAACGGACTAGCATTTGCAGCGGTTGTTTCGACGAAATAGCCGAGGATGTTGTTGTGCCGGATTTTCAGGCCCTTGATGCCGGTCTCGGCGGCGTAACGCGCCTGCAGACGCGCGATCATGCCGCGGCTGTCGTCGCGGAGCTGGCGGTTTTCGTCGAGATCGGCATTGAAGCCGGGCCGGATGAAGCCGCCGTCGCGCTTCAGATGCGGCAGCTCGTCGGTGAGCGCCGCGCGCAGCGTTGGCAGAAGGCTGCTATTTTCCGTCCTGACGCGCGTCAAAATCGCCGCGATCTCAGCGGGCGCGCCGTCCGCCATCAGCGGCTCGGCAAGGAGTCGCGCCGCTTCGCCCGCACAGATCAGACCATCCCGCAAGCCGCCGAGATCGCGCGGGCCGCCCCGGTCGAGCGACAGGCGCGAGAGGGCACGGGCGATGTCGGGAACGCCTCGGAGACAGTCGCGAAGCTGCGATCGCAGCATCTGCCGGTCTTTGAGAAAGTCGACCGCGTCGAGCCGGGCACCGATCCCGGCGGGGTCGGTGAGGGGGCTTGCAAGCCGCGCCGCCAATTCCCGGCTTCCGGCGCCGGTCACGGTGCGGTCGATCGCCTCGATCAGGCTGCCATGCTTCTGTCCGGAGAGCGAGCGCGTCAATTCCAGATTGGCGCGGGTCGCCGCGTCGATGATGAGAAAGCGCCCATCGCCGGAGCGCTGCGGCGGCCGGAGCACGGGTTTTGCCCCGATCTGCGTAATCTCGACATATTTGAGCAGCGCGCCGACGGCCGTGAGTTCTCCCCGGCTGAATGCACCGAAGCCGTCGAGGGCGGCGACGCAAAGCTCCTGCTTCAGCGACGTTTCGCCGGCGCTGGCGCTGAAATAGAGATCGGGCACCGGGGTGACCGCCGCGCCCGCATGGCCGACAAGCGCGCGCAAAGACTTGTCGGCGCAGAGTTCATCGCTGAGAAGCACCTCGCGCGGCGCAAGGCGCGCGATCTCGCCAGACGAGGTCCGGCGCCGCGCATTCGCCGATCAGGCATTCGCCGGTCGAAATGTCGATCGAGGCGAGCGCAAAGCCGCCGTCACCGCCGGACATTTTGCACAACGCGGTGAGGAAGCAGTTCGACGCCGCATCGAGCAGCGCTTCCTCGGTAATCGTCCCCGGCGTCACCAGCCGGATCACATCACGCTTGACGACGGATTTCGACCCGCGCTTTTTCGACTCCGCCGGATCTTCGAGCTGCTCGCAGATGGCGACACGGAAGCCCGCGGCGATCAGCTTTTGCAGATATTCGTCGGACCGGATAACCGGCACGCCGCACATCGGGATATCCTCGCCCTGATGCTTGCCGCGCCGGGTGAGCTGAATACCGAGGGCGCGCGAGGCTTGGACGGCATCGCCGAAGAACAGCTCGAAAAAGTCGCCCATGCGATAGAACAGCAGGCAATCCGGATGCGCGGCCTTAATTCGAGCATATTGCGCCATCATCGGCGTTATATTCTCGGGCTCCGGCGCCGAATGCTCTGCGGCAGGCGTCATCGCAGGATCGCGGCGCGCGCCAAAACTTGCTCCACTCACTTCTTTCACGACGCGCTGCCTTGCATGCCGGGTCATAGGCCCCCACCCCCTCAAAGCGCTGATGCAAACGACACACAGATTAGGGTAGAAAGGCATAACGCGGTCAAACAAGGGCTGGAAAGTCTCTGCCGGCAGAAATGCACCGCTTGTTTCCGCCCAAAGCGGCGGTTATGGTCCTGAAACGAAAAAGCAATGCAATCAAGAGGCGTTAACGCCTCCAGGAAACACCCAAGATCAACACCATGACACTGATTGTCCCGCAAGCGGCGCTCACCACAACGCCGAGCCAGCCAGACCATTCCTCCGAACCGGGCATCTCCGAGGAGAAGAAGTCGAAGAAGATGTGCAAGTACGCCGATGCGGCGTTTACGCGCCAGGACGTTCTGCAATTCCATCAGATGGGCAAGCCCGGCAAGCTGGAGATCGTTCCGACGAAGCCCGTGGCCACGCAGCGCGATCTGAGCCTTGCCTATTCGCCGGGCGTTGCCGTTCCCGTCGAGGAAATCGCCAAGAACCCCGGCCTTGCCTATGACTACACGGCCAAAGGCAATCTCGTCGCGGTGATTTCCAACGGCACGGCGATCCTTGGACTCGGTAATCTCGGCGCATTGGCCTCCAAGCCGGTGATGGAGGGCAAGTCGGTTCTGTTCAAGCGCTTTGCCGATGTCGATTCGATCGACTTGGAAATCGGCACCGAGGACGTTGGCGCCTTCATCAATGCCGTGCGCTATCTCGGCCCGTCCTTTGGCGGCATCAATCTCGAAGACATCAAGGCGCCGGACTGCTTCATCATCGAGCAGCAGCTTCGCGAGCTGATGGACATCCCCGTGTTTCACGACGACCAGCACGGAACGGCGATCATCGCAGCGGCCGGCCTCATCAACGCGCTCGACCTGACGGGACGCGATTTCCGCGACGTCAAATTCGTCTGCAACGGCGCCGGCTCAGCGGGGATCGCCTGCCTTGAACTCCTCAAGATGATGGGCCTGCGGAACGAAAACGCCATCCTGTGCGATTCGAACGGCGTGATCTATAAAGGCCGCGAGAAGGGGATGAATCAGTGGAAATCGGCGCATGCGGTCGACACGCCCGCGCGCACACTCGCCGAGGCGCTCGAAGGAGCCGATGTCTTCTTCGGCCTGTCCATCGCCGGGGCATTGACACGGGAGATGGTCGCCAGGATGGCCGAGAAGCCGATCATCTTCGCCATGGCCAATCCCGACCCGGAGATTACGCCGGAGGAGGTGGCTGCCGTTCGCGACGACGCCATCATGGCGACGGGCCGCTCCGACTATCCCAATCAGGTCAACAACGTGCTCGGCTTCCCTTATATTTTCCGGGGCGCGCTCGATGTTCAGGCGACGACAATCAATGACGCCATGAAGATTGCGGCGGCGGAAGCGCTTGCGGCTCTTGCCCGCGAGGACGTGCCCGACAAGGTGGCCGCGGCCTATCAGGGACGCCGCTTGCGCTACGGGCCGGATTACATCATTCCCGCGCCGTTCGATCCGCGTCTCATCAGCCGAATCCCGGCGGCCGTCGCCAGGGCAGCGATGGAATCCGGCGTCGCGCGCAAGCCGATGGCCGATGTGGACGGCTATCGCGCCCGCCTCGACGGCAGGCTCGATCCGGCCGCCGCCTTTCTGCATGCGATTTTCACGCAAGTCCGGCAGAACCCGAAGCGTGTGGTCTTCGCGGAGGGCGAGGAACACCGTGTCGTTCGCGCCGCCAATGCCTTCTACAATTCGGGCTTGGGAACGCCAATTCTGGTCGGCCGTGACGATCAGGTCAAAGACGCGTTCCGCACGAGCGGCCTCAAGCCTCGCGATGTGATTGAAATTCAGAATGCCCGGCTTTCCCGCCGCAATCGCGAATATGCCGAATTTCTGTATTCGCGTTTGCAGCGAAAGGGATTCCTTTTCCGGGATTGCCAGCGGATGGTGAACACCGATCGAAACGTGTTTGCGGCCTGCATGGTGGCGATGGGCCACGCCGACGCGATGGTGACGGGCACGACGCGGAACTGGTCTACGGCTTACGCCGACATCTGCCACGCGCTCGATCAGAAGCCATCGCACACGGTGATCGGCGTGTCGCTCGTGATTTCGCGGGGCCGCAGCGTTCTGGTCGCGGACACCTCGGTGCACGACATGCCCGATGCCGAGCAGCTGGCCGATATCGCCGTCGAGGCAGCGCGGGTCGCTCAGCGGCTGGGCTTCGAGCCGCGCGTTGCGATGCTCGCCTATTCGACCTTCGGCCATCCGCGCGGCGAGCGCTCCCAGCGTGTGTCCGAGGCGGTGAGGCTGCTCGACCGGCGCGGCGTCGATTTCGAGTATGACGGTGAGATGGCGGCTGACATTGCTCTGAACCGGGAGGCGATGGCGCTCTATCCGTTCTGCCGGCTCTCGGATACGGCAAATGTGCTCGTCATGCCGGCGTTTCATTCGGCCAGCATTTCGACCAAAATGCTTCAGGAACTTGGCGGCGGGACGGTCATCGGACCTTTGCTCGTCGGCATGTCGAAGCCGGTTCAGATCGCCTCGCTTGGCGCGACGGATAGCGACCTCGTCAATATGGCGGCGCTCGCAGCCTACGACATTTCGGGCTGATCGGCCGCGGCGGAAGAGCTGCTCTTCCGCCGCGATCGCATTTTCTCGCTCGTCATAATGGGTGATGCGCTCTGCCCGCCCCGCCAATCTGGTTGAAGGGCTGGCCCGCAATACGGGTTGCCTCCGCCCGGCTGATGCCGATGTCCTTCAGCATATGATCATCGAGCGCAAGCAGTTCATGCCGCTGCCGGCGATGCTGGACATAAGCCTCCAGCGTCATGACAAGGCGCGTGAAAAAATCAGGCCGTGAGCGCTTGGGCACGCGCAAGGCCGATCCGTCAAGATCGAGTTGATTGCTGCTTCATAAGCATGGTTCAGACTTTCATTCATCGGTCGTTGGAAATGCGCGCGCGCCATGTATTTAGTCGCGGGGCTTGCATAATGGAAACGAATGTTTATGATTGTGATCATTACGGACCGTTATGAGTGAAGTCTGATGCGCCGGAATATCGACCTGGCTCTCCTGCGTGCTTTTGTGACCGTCGCGGAAACCGGCGGCATGACGAGTGCCGCCAAGGCTTTGAACCTGACCCAGGCGGCGGTGAGCCAGCAGATTCGCCGTCTCGAAGAGTTCTTCGGAATGCAGCTGTTCACGCGCGACAACCGGCGCCCGGTGTTGACCGCCTGCGGCGAGCGCCTCATCGCCTATGCGCAGCGGATGCTGGCGATCAATGATGAGGTCTGGGGCGTGATGACGTCCCCGGATTTCGAGGGCGAGGTCAGGCTAGGGGTGCCGCACGACATTGTCACGCCGTTCATTCCGCCGATTCTGAAAAGCTTCAATCAGCAATGGCCCCGCGTTCGCGTCACGCTGGTCTGCCTCGCGACATTCCGGCTGTTGAAGATGCTGGAGGAAGGCGAAATCGATCTGGCATTGACGACCGAGCCGCATCCGGGTCAGCAGGGAGAGCTGCTCTTGCCCGACCAGCTTGTCTGGGTCGGCGCGCGGGGCGGCGAAGCCCATCTGCGGCGGCCCCTGCCGGTCTCCTTCGGGGACGCCACATGCGCATTCCGTGCGGTGACGATCAAAGCGCTCGGCGAGGCCGGCCTTGACTGGCGCCTGACCTGCGAGACGAGCGATTTCAGTCCCTATTGCGCGACGCTTGAGGCCGACATCGCCGTTGCGCCGATGCTGACCCTTACCGCGCCGAACAAGCTGCGGGTTCTTGGTTCCGCCGAAGGCTTACCGCCTTTGCCGGTGTTCTTCATCAATTTGAGGCTTCCGCCCGCAGGGGCAAGCGATATTGCCCTGGAGATGGCGCGGTTCATCCGTGCCGGATTTGCGAAGTCCTATCAGTCGATCCAGCCCGTCGCCGCGTGATTGCGCAGAGAAAACCTCCGCCGCCCGGCGGAGGTTTTCAAAGCCAGCCCGACTCGGAGCTCGAAAGGCTATTTCCTGCGCTGGCCCAGGCCCATCTTCTTGGCGAGGGCGGATCGAGCCGCAGCATAGTTCGGGGCCACCATCGGATAGTCGTGAGGCAAGCCCCACTTCTCGCGGTATTCCTCAGGCGACATGTTGTAGTGGGTGCGCAAGTGCCGCTTCAGCGACTTGAATTTCTTGCCGTCTTCCAGGCAAACGATGTACTCCGGCGTGACCGAGCGTTTCACCGGAACCGCCGGCTTCAGTTCTTCGCTCGGAGGCTGCGTCGCATTGACAGATGCACGCGACAACGCGTCGTGCACATCGTTGATAATGTTGGGAAGATCGCCAGCAACGACCGTGTTGTTGCTGACGTATGCGGACACAATGGTTGTCGTGAACTCGACCAACTCATTGGTGTCGGCTTTCATATCCATCATGTGCGGTCTCCTGGTGTCCTTTGCGGACTTTCTTCAATTCAATCAGCAAGCCCCGGTGGGAGTTTGGGGACCCGTCCGGAGCCTTAATCTCTAACAACTTAAGAAGAAGAAAGCGATCCAGCGAGATTGAACCAAAGATTTTTTATTTAGCCCGTCTGGACCCGGCTATCTTCTGCCAACATAATATTCAAAAATGTGTTCTGTTCAAGCAAAACTCTTGCGCTACGTCTAAAGAACAATGCTAGAGACGTAATCTTGCAAAGGGCGGTGGATATCCGTTGGTATTTTATCAATAGGTCTTATAGAAGATTTCAATGAGCGTGTGCAGAACGCACCTATTCTGTAAAATTTTTTCGATTTAAATCACGATTTGCGCGGCGCGCCTGCCCGGCAAGCAACGTTATCCACGGAAATCTCTCGTAAAGTCGCCCGGCTGTTGTGAAATGTCCACACGCGTGAGCGATGTTGGCGCAAACCACAAAGATAGATAAAAGTTTATCCGAATAAAATCACGTTAAAGCTTTTTAACTTAAAAACTTGATTGGGATGCCGTGCAGTCGAGCGCCATGCGGCGCTATGACGCAGTTCAGCGGCAGTCTAGATATCGCGACAACGCCATGGCCGCCAGACCCGAACGTGACACAAAAAATAGAATCGTAATGAGCCCAAATAGCGGCAGCAGAATTAGCGCCCACCTGGCCCATATAACCGAAGAAGCTCGACATCGGCGCACCCCGGCGTTCCACGATCGACTTCGCCATAAAGTTCGGTGTGTTCCCGATATATGTGTTCGCGCCCATGAATACGGCGCCCGCCGCCATGCTATTGGCCTACGGACCCTGCAAGCGCACGGCATCGCCGCTGGCGGAATTGAAGCAAAACAGATGGATCGGGGCATCGTCCTGGCCGCTGGACAACGCAGCCGTGAGCCGAAAATACATGGCGTTGTTCATCGCGTTGTTTGGATCGGCGAGCGATTTGAGCAAGGTGCCATTGCGGCGGCCTTTCCGGTGCGCAGAATGGCGATCGCCCGAATAATGGTGACAAAAAATGCCGCCGAAGAGCCTGGCAGCTTCGACGATCGGCTCCCGGTTGATGCGATTCGCTCCGCTGGCCGCAATCGGGGTAATCTGAAGAAAGATCAGCCGAGCGCTTAGAGGCAGCCGTTCCGCGCGCAGCCAGAGACGGCTGGAGATAGGGATGCCGGTTCAACGGAAGCCGCCGGCGTTGGAGAATGACAGAGATTTGACCCTAAGGAGCCGGAGTGTGATCCGGAGGCTCTTCTGAAATCGAGAGCGTCTCCCAAATCCGGGTGGCGGTGCGGCAACAGTCGAAAGGTGCGTTTATGGATCAGGACCGAATCACCAAGAGCGACTCTGAGTGGAAGGCGGAACTCTCCCCGGAGGCCTATCGGGTGACGCGCAAACATGGAACAGAGTACGCCTTTACCAGCCCGCTGAATTCCGAGAAGCGCCAAGGCGAGTATCACTGCGTTTGCTGCGGTGCGCCGCTGTTTTCGTCCGACGCAAAGTTCGAATCGGGGACGGGCTGGCCGAGCTTCTATCAGCCGGCTGAGGGCGCGGAGATCGGTGAGCACGCCGATCGCTCGCTGTTCATGCGCCGGACCGAAGTCCGGTGCGCCAGGTGTGATGCGCATCTTGGCCATGTTTTTCGGGATGGTCCGAAGCCGACCGGGCTGCGCTATTGCATCAATGGCGTGGCGCTGAAATTCCAGCCCAAGGACTAGCACCGCTTGCAAGCGAGCCGCCGCGCGCGCTTATCTGACCGTATGGCGCATTCTTGCGCGGCGCGGCAGGTCTCTGCGGCGCTTTTCATTCTATGCGGCTGAGGGCTATGGACAACACTCCGACCAATCAAATCCCTATTCCGCCGCTGGCTGAGCCGCGGCCGGTCAAATCCGTTCACCACGGTCTCGATCATACCGACGACTACGCCTGGCTCCGCGCTGACAACTGGCAGGAGGTGATGCGCGATCCGACAGCCCTTGCAGCCGACATTCGCGAGCATCTGCTTGCGGAGAACGCCTATACGAAAGCGGTTCTCGCCCGGCACGGAGGCGCTCCAGGAGATGCTGTTCAAGGAGATGAAGGGCCGGATCAAGGAAGATGATTCGACCGTTCCGGCTCCGGACGGCGACTGGGCCTATTTCGTCAGCTATGTCACGGGCGGCCAGCATCCGCTGTTCTGCCGCGAGCCATCGGCAGGCGGCGAGAAGCGGGTGCTGCTCGACGGCAACAAGCTCGCGGAGGGCCTCGCCTATTTTCAGATCGGCGGCGCCTCGCACAGCCATGACCACCGGTTGCTTGGCGTATGGCGTCGACGACAAAGGATCGGAATTTTGCACGCTGAAGTTCCGGGATCTGCAATCGGGTGAGGACCGGCGCGAGGCAATATCGGAGACGACGGGCGGCGCCGTGTGGAGCGGGGATAGTGCCTGGGTCTTCTATACCAGGCTCGACGAAAACCACCGTCCGCGCCAGATCTATCGACACCGGATCGGAACGCCCGCGAGCGATGATGTCCTCGTCTATGACGAGAGCCGACACGGGCTTTTATGCGTCGGTCGGAGATACCTCGGACCGCCGTTATGTCCTTGTGCAGACGGGCGATCATCAAACCTCCGAGGTCCGGCTGTTCGATGCCGCGCGGCCCGAAGCCGAGCCGATGCTGGTAGCCGCGCGCGAGCCCGGTCATGAATATTCCGTCGAGCATTGTAACGGGCGGCTGATCATTCTGACGAATTCAGGCGATGCCGAGGATTTCCGCATCGTCGAGGCCGAGTTGGGCGCCGGACGCGTTGGCTGGCGCGAGATCGAACCGCACCGTCCCGGCCGCCTGATCCTCGATGTCCTCGTCTTCCGCGACTTCATGGTGCGGCTTGAGCGCGAGCAGGGACTGCCGCGCATCGTCATCCGGTGCTGGCAGGACGGCGCCGAGCATAGCATCGCCTTCGACGAGGAGGCCTATTCGCTCAGCGTGATCCCGGGCTACGAATTCGCAACGAGCACGCTCCGCTTCAGCTATTCCTCGATGACAACGCCGACGCAGGTCTACGATTACGATATGGCAACGCGCGAGCGCCGTCTGCGCAAGACCCAGGAGGTGCCGAGCGGCCACAATCCGGCCGATTACATTACGCGGCGCATTTTCGCCCCGGCCGAGGACGGCGAGATGGTTCCCGTGTCGCTGCTCTACCGCAAGACCACGCCGCTCGACGGTTCCGCGCCGGTTCTGCTTTACGGCTATGGCGCCTATGGCATCGCGATGCCGGCAAGCTTCTCGACCAATCGGCTCAGTCTCGTCGATCGCGGCTTCATCTACGCAATGGCCCATATTCGTGGCGGCAAGGACAAGGGCTATGGCTGGTATCGCGCCGGCCGGCAGAAGCAGAAGGTGAACAGCTTCACCGATTTCATCGCTGCCGGCCGCTATCTCGCCAGCAACGGCTTTACGAAGCCCGGCAACATCGTTGCACATGGCGGCTCGGCCGGCGGAATGCTGATGGGCGCGGTCGCGAATATGGCGCCGGAGCTGTTCAGGGGCGTCATTGCCGAAGTGCCCTTCGTCGACGTCCTGAACACCATGCTCGACGACACACTGCCGCTCACGCCGCCGGAATGGCCGGAATGGGGCAATCCCATCGCCAGCCGCGACGATTATCTGACGATCGCCGGCTATTCACCTTACGACAACGTCAAGGCGCAAGCCTATCCGCACATTCTGGCCCTTGCCGGGCTGACCGATCCGCGCGTTACCTATTGGGAGCCCGCGAAATGGGTGGCAAGGCTTCGAGCGGCGAAAACCGACGACCATCTGCTCCTATTGCGGACCAATATGGAGGCGGGCCATGGCGGCGCATCTGGGCGGTTCGACCGGCTGAAGGAAGTGGCGCTTGCCTATGCTTTCGCGCTGATGATCACCGGAAAGGCAGAGGGCACCGATCATTGATGGCGCCCAAGCCGCGTTGCGGGATACTCAATCCGAAGGCCTCAAGGTCATCTGCTTATGTCCGCCAAGAATCCTCGTTCAACAATCAAAAAAACCACAGACGGGATGACCGTGGAAATCGACGCCCTCCTTGCACTCGTTCCGGCGTTCCGGCCGATCGCTGCCATGGTCGGGCCGCTGCCGGAGCGCAAGATCGATCCGGGCTTTCGCGGGCTGTTCCGCGTCATTACCGGGCAGCAGATTTCGGCCGCTGCGGGAAACGCGATCTTTGCCAGGGCCGAGACGGCGCTCGGGGTGATTTCGCCGGATCGGGTGGTTGGGGTGGAGGATTTGGTCCTCAGATCGGCGGGCCTGTCCGCGCCAAAAATCCGCACATTGCGCGCGGCGTCCACTGCCGTACTTGCCGGCGATCTCGATCTCGCCTCGCTGATCGCGCTCGATGCCGAGGTGGCGGTTGCCCATCTCAGCGCGGTCAAGGGCATCGGGCGCTGGACCGCCGAGGTTTATCTGCTTTTCGCGCTCGGACATCCTGACGTATTCCCCGCGGGCGATCTGGCGCTCAAGGAAGGTGTGCGCCTTGCCTTCGATCTGGCGCAGCGCCCTTCCGAGAAAGATCTGACGGTGCGTGCCGAACTGTGGCGACCGCACCGCTCGGTGGCTGCGCGTCTGGTGTGGGCCTATTATGGCGTGATGAAGCGCGGCGGGCGCAGCGCGACGCCGGCGTGAGCGCCCGTTTGCCGGCTAGACGCGGGCCGGCGCCCCCGGAAGCGGGAAGCGGGATTTGATCCGCTTGAACAGCGTGTCGCGAACGTCGCGATACGCGTCGAGGATTTGCTCGCGGCTGCCCGTTGCGGCGGTCGGGTCGAGGGTCGGCCAATATTCGGCGTCGATCGCCTGGGTGCGCGTCATTTCCAGCGCCTGGTGATGCGCCTCCGGCGACAGGCTGATCACGAGATCAAAGGAGCCGTCATGAAGATCGGACATCGACTGCGGCGCATGGCGGGAAATGTCGATACCGATCTCCTCCATGACTGCGGCTGCGAATGGATCGATGTCTCCGCCTCTGACCCCCGCCGACTCCACGTAAATCTGTTTGCCCGCAAGATGGCGCAGGATCGCTTCGGCCATCGGCGACCGGACGGCATTGAAGTTGCAGACAAAGAGCACCGCTTTGGGACGCTCCGATGGGGCAGGCGCAGCATTCAAATCCGCTACCCTTTCCAATGCAGGGCACAAATCAGCGTGAACAGCCGCCTCGCGGTTTCGAAATCGGTGTTGACCTTGCCTTTCAGCCGCTCGACCAGGATGCGGCTGCCTTCGTCGTGAAGGGCGCGGCGGCCCATATCCAAGGCTTCGATGCGGCTTGGCGGCGCCGTCTTGATCGCGTCGTAATAGCTTTCGCAAACCAGAAAGTAGTCCTTGATCAGCTTGTTGAAAGGCGTGAGCGACAGCACGAAGGTGCTGATCGGAACCTTGTCCTCGCTGGAAATTTCAATGGCGAGGCGCTTTTCGACGATGGCCAGCCGCAGCCGGTAGGGGCCGTTCACGCCCTCGGCGAGAGCGAAGTTGTTGGCCTCGAGAATGTCGAAAATCGCAACCTGACGCTCATGGTCGATTTCCGTTGTCGTGCTCCGGATCGAGACCTCATCCAGCTTTATATCGATGATGCGGTTGCGCTGTTCTTGCTCGTCATTTTGCGAAGTCATGCCGCCATGTCCTGAGTGTCGTCACAATGCGGCAGCACGGCCGCAGTTTCTGGCGCTGTCCTATAGCAGATCGGCGCGGGCAAAGCCCCCCTTAACCGAAGAGGGTGATTGAGGCGCGCCGGTCGCGCTTGACACGTCAACGTCGCGCAAGCCTTGGAGCTGTCCTGTGCCCGTCAGACCGGGCGCACCTGACCCGTCCCGCGCACGCGGTAATTGAAGGTCGTGAGCTGTTCGACGCCGACGGGGCCACGCGCGTGGAAACGCCCGGTGGCGATGCCGATCTCGGCGCCCATGCCGAACTCGCCGCCGTCGGCGAATTGCGTCGAGGCGTTGTGCAGGACAATAGCGCTGTCCACCTCGCGCAGGAAGCGCTCCGCACTTGCTGCATCGTCCGTGACGATCGCGTCTGTATGCTGGGAGCCGTAGCGCGCAATATGGGCCATGGCATCGTCCAGCCCTGTGACTGTCTTCACCGCAAGGATGGCATCGAGATATTCCGTTCCCCAATCCGTCTCGGACGCAGGCTTCACGCGTGCATCGGCAGCCTGAGCCGCTTTGTCGCCGCGGACCTCGCAACCCGCCTCGATCAGGGCGCCGATTAGCGGCGCGAGATGCGTCGCCGCGCAGGCCTCATCGACGAGCAGCGTTTCGGCCGCGCCGCAAACGCCAGTCCGCCGCATCTTGGCGTTGACCGCGATCGCCTTGGCCATCTCCAGATCGGCGGCCTCATGCACATAGACGTGGCAGATCCCTTCCAGATGCGCAAAGACGGGAACGCGCGCCTCCTTCTGAACGCGGGCGACAAGACTTTTGCCGCCGCGCGGCACGATCACGTCGATGGCGCCGTCAAGGCCGGCGAGCATCATACCGACCGCCTCGCGGTCGGCACTGTCGACGATCTGGATCGCCGCCTCGTCAAGTCCGGCCTGGCGCAGCCCCGCGACCAGCGCGGCATGGATGGCGCGGCTCGTGGCAAGTCCGTCGGAGCCGCCGCGCAGAATCACAGCATTTCCCGATTTGAGGCAAAGCCCGCCGGCATCCGCCGTGACGTTCGGGCGGCTTTCATAGATTATGCCGATGACGCCGAGCGGCACGCGCACGCGCTCGATGACGAGGCCGTTCGGACGCGTCCATGAGGCAATGATTTCGCCGACAGGATCGGGCAGCGCCGCGATGTCTTCGAGGCCCTTCGCCATCGCCTCGATGCGTGCGGGCGTCAGCGTCAGCCGATCGATGAAGGCGCCCGGCCGGCCAGCTTTCTTCGCAGCCGCAATGTCTTCTGCATTCGCGGCGAGGATCGGCTCGGCAAAATTACGCAGCATGGCCGCCATAGTGAACAGCGCGCCACTCTTGGCGTCAGCTGAAGCCAGCGCCAATTTCGCGGCGGCAGCGCGCGCCGCCCGTCCGATGCCGGCCATCTTGGCGGCCAGGGGCTCGCGTTCGGGCGCCGCCTCCTTCGCCATGTTCACGATCGCCATCTCAGCTCCTGTTCAGCACCATATCGTCGCGATGGATCATCTCGGAGCGGCCACGGTAGCCCAAAATGCCCTCGATTTCAGCGCTTTTACGCCCGATGAGCCGTTCGGCATCGGCGCTGGCATAAGCGATGAGGCCGCGCCCGAGTTCCCGGCCCTCGGCGTCCTTGATGATCACTGCATCGCCCCGGTCGAACGCGCCTTCAACTTTGACCACCCCCGCCGGAAGCAGGCTGCGGCCGCTGTCGAGCGCCTTGGCGGCGCCGGCGTCGATGATGATGGTGCCACGCGGTTCCAGCGACCCCGCGATCCAGCGCTTGCGTGAGACAACGGGATTTGTGGACGCCAGGAACCATGTGCAAGGCGCACCGTCGCTCAACGCCCGCAGCGGATTGAGAATTTTGCCGTTGGCGATGACAAGGTTCGCGCCCGCCGCAACCGCCACCTTTGCCGCGACGATCTTGGTAATCATGCCGCCGCGGGACAGCTCGCTTCCGGCATCGCCAGCCATGGCTTCGATTTCGGGCGTGATCTCCTTGACGACATCGAGCCGTTTCGCCTGCGGGTCGAGCGCAGGCGGCGCCATGTAGAGCCCATCGACATCGGAAAGCAGCACGACGCAGTCCGCGCTCATCATCGAGCCGACGCGCGCGGCAAGCCGGTCATTGTCGCCATAGCGGATTTCGGTCGTCGCAACCGTGTCGTTCTCATTGACGACCGGCACGGCGCCCAGCGCCAGCAGCGTCGCCATCGTGCCGCGGGCGTTCAGATAACGCCGGCGTTCTTCGGTGTCGCCGAGCGTCAGGAGCACCTGCGCGGCGGTTATCCCGCGCTCGGAGAAGATCTCCTGATAGGCGCGGCCCAGGGCGATCTGGCCGACCGCCGCAGCGGCCTGGCTCTCCTCCAGCTTCAGCGGCCCCTGCGGCAGTTTGAGTGTGCGCCGGCCGAGCGCAATCGCGCCGGAGGAGACGACGATCACGTCGCGCCGCTCGGCCTTCAGCGCCGCAATGTCATCACAGAGCGCGGCCAGCCATTCGGCCTTGAGCCGCCCGCTGTCCTTTTCGACGAGCAATGCGGAGCCGATCTTGACGACGATACGGCGCGCGGCTGTCCATTCCTTGCGCATTGGAGGAGCCCATGAACTGATGACTGCCAAGGCGATATGCGGAAGAGGGGAAGGGCGCAAGGAGAGTTTGCGTGGCAAAACGATTAGTGCTGGTGGCCGCCCTATGCAGCAGGTCACTATTAAGCTTCAGCAAGACAATAATCGCCATCCTAAATGAACCTCCGCTTATGAAGCGGTGCGGGTGGAATGAGCGAGGACAGGGCTCGAAACGGGATCATCCTCCCTGCAATTTCGGATAGCGAACCGAATTACCGATGAAAGCTCATCCGTTTGGGTGAGGACGCAGAGATTTTCCAGATTTATAGTATGAATGAATTCATTTCCAAAGCTGCCGAAAGAACAGATCGTCTCCCGTTCGAGGCCGCAAGGGGGAATTCAAATTCGTTACAAACAATTCTTTGACGCGAGGGAAAATGCGTGATTTTCCCCGCAGTAATTGGCGAGGCAAACATGAAATCCATTATTCATACGATCATCTTCGGCGTTATTGCGAGTTTGTTCCTTACGGCAGCTGCGTCGGCGGAGACCCGGTACGCCGTGGCCTGCATCAAAAACGAAACGAGATCGCATATGATGTTTTCCTGGAGATTCGGCGAAAAGGCTTCATGGAGGCAAGTTAGCCTAAGTCCCGGGGAAGAGAGAATTTTTTCGCACAAATTCGACTTCGTTGACGAGAACAGATCGCCTCGTCTTTACGTAAGCTATGATGCGAAGGCGAGCGGGAAATACACCGAGAACAAGGTGCTCGACGTATACTCATCGGCCGGCAATTCCAATTGCAATCAAGCGAGGAGACATGCTTTCCGCAATGAAAGCACGGACAGCAATTTCATAACGCTTTATCACATGAACTGATGAGGCCTTCAATTGGCAGGATACTGAAGCGAGATCAGGATCCGAGCTATCCGGCTATGTGGCCCGGCGGCAGGTTGGAGGCGGTCAAATCATAAGGTTTGCTGCCTCCGTCCCGTCGCTGTTTTCTCTCGCCCAGGTCTTCCGTTGACTAGATGCCCGTAAACGATTGGCAGGGCCAGCCCCGCTCCCAGCCTTGAACCCGACTGATCTTTGCTAAGCGGAGAGAGCACCGCTCCCGTTCGCCGCAATCGCCTTCGGCGGCGCCTCGGCGAGATCGAGCTCCTCGATCCTTCGGCTGCGGCCGGCGATCTTGTCCGTCGAGGTCACGATCTTCTCGACGTCCGTGCCGAGCAGGCCAAAGTGCTTCTGGAAATCCAGCACGCGCTCCTTCAGCCGGCTGACATCGGCCAGCAGCAGCCCGACCTCGCGCTGAATCACGCCCGCCTGCTCGCGCATCTGCACGTCCTTCATCACCGCCAGCATGGTCTGGACGGCGAGCATCAGCATGTTCGGCGAGACGATCACCACCCGCGCGCGATGCGCCTTCTGCAGGAGGTCGGGGAAATGCTCATGCAGGTCGGCATAGATCGCTTCCGACGGCACGAACATCAGCATCGTGTCCTGCGTCTCGCCGGGCAGCGCGTATTTCGCGGCGATGTCCTCGATATGCCGGCCGATATCAGCGCGGACCTGGCGGGCCGCATCTTTCCGCGCCGCATCATCATGCGCAGTGCGCAAAGCCTCGAATGCTTCCAGGGGAAATTTCGCGTCGATGACGATGGGCGCCGCCGAGCCGGGCAAATGGATGAGGCAGTCGGGCCGCCGGCCGTTGGACAGCGTCGTCTGAAAACTGTAGGCGTCCTTGGGCAGGCCGTCCTGAACGATGGTTTCCATGCGGAGCTGGCCGAAGGCGCCGCGCTGCTGCTTGTTGGCGAGGATGTCCTGCAGCGAGACGACGCGCGTCGACAGCTCGGTGATATTGCGCTGGGCGGTGTCGATGACCGAGAGCCGCTCATTCAGTTGCGAAAGATGTTCCGAAGTGCGCCGTGCCGTTTCGTCCAGATTGACGCCGACCGACTGGCTGACCCGGTCGAGCCGCTCGTGAATGGCGCGGGCAAGCTCGGACTGGCCGGTGCCGGCCATTTCCGCCATGCTCTGCAGCCGGCCCTTGAGTTCGGCAAGCGCCATTTCCATGAGCCGCGCCTCGGTCTGGCGCTCCGATGCCTCGCGCGCCCGCGCCCGCCCATTGCGCCAGCTGATCACGGCAACGCATGTGAGCGTGAGGAACGCAAGCCCCGCCAAAATGACGAGGACGAGAACGGGATCGATGGCGATGCCTTCGATCGGCCAGAGCCGCGCGGGTGCCATATTGGGCTCCTTCAATCGGGTGCGCGCAGGTTAGGGTGATTCTTCTCCGAACAAAAGACGAACGATTTTGCGGTCAATCAGCAACGGTATCGTTGACCAAAAACGGTATTCTGCTTATCTCACTGCTATGCCAAAGCTTCCGATCATCCTGTTTCCCGATCCGATTCTCAGAGAGGTCTCCGCGCCCGTAGAGCGGCTCGGCGGTGACGTCCAGCGCCTGATCGACGATTTGTTCGAGACGATGTATGGCGCGAACGGCGTCGGGCTTGCCGCGCCGCAGATCGGTCTGTCACGGCGCGTTCTGGTATTGGACCCGGCGCGCGACGAGGAAGGGGCCGAGCCGCGCTGTCTGATCAACCCGGAAATCCTCGAAACCGGCAACGAGATGCGGGTCTATGAGGAGGGATGCCTCTCAATGCCCGAAATTTTTGCCGAGGTCGTGCGCCCGGCGACGGTGCTTGTGCGCTATCTCAATCGCGAAGGGACGATCGTCGAGGAGCGGCTCAAGGGCCATGCGGCGACCGTCGCGCAGCATGAAATCGACCATCTCAACGGCGTGATGTTCATCGATCATATCTCCCGGCTGAAAAGAGATATGCTGATCCGCAAATTCCGGAAGGCGCGGCGGGACGAATCCGTCGTCTGAGCTGCTGAAGCGCCTTGCCTTTGGGCCAGGATCGGTGCCACTTTCCCCCTTCTTCGGACGTGTCGATCGATCCGGGCGACCATCGACGCGGGCCGAAAGCGGAGGCTTGAGTGGGCATGGTTCCATTGCGCGTCATCTTCATGGGCACCCCCGATTTCGCCGTGCCGCCGCTCAGCGAGATCGTGGCGACGGGTCACGACGTGCTTGCCGTCTACACGCAGCCGCCGAAGCCGGCCGGGCGTGGCATGGCCGCGAGGAAATCGGCCGTGCATCACTTTGCCGAGGAAGCCGGCATCCCGGTCTTCACGCCGAAGACGCTGAGGAAGGCTGAAATCCAAAACGAGTTCTACGCTCACGACGCCGATGTCGCCGTGGTCGCTGCATATGGCCTCATCTTGCCGCAAGCGATCCTCGAGGCTCCACGCTTCGGCTGTCTCAATATTCATGCTTCGCTGCTGCCGCGCTGGCGCGGTGCCGCTCCGATTCAGCGCGCGGTGATGGCCGGCGACACGGAAACCGGCGTCGTGATCATGCGGATGGATGAAGGACTCGATACCGGGCCGGTCTGTCTCTGGGAGCGCAAGACGATCGGGCCCGAGACGACGGCTGGGGACCTGCATGACGAGCTGTCACTCATCGGCGCAAAGCTGATCTCGCGCGCTCTGGACCACCTGGTGGCGGGGCAGCTTCGATGCCGGCCGCAGCCGGCCGAAGGCGCCACTTACGCGGCTAAAATTATCAAAAAAGAAGAGCGCATCGACTGGACTCTGCCCGCAGCCGAAATCCACAACCGCATTCGCGCCCTGTCACCATCGCCAGGCGCCTGGTTCGAGGCTCTGCTGTCCGGGCGACGCGAGCGGATCAAGGTGCTGCGCGCCATTGTGGTGCCGGCCCGGGGCGAACCGGGCGTCCTGCTCGATGCGCAGCTCACGATTGCTTGCGGTCAGCAGGCAGTCCGGTTCACGCGCGTGCAGCGCGCGGGCAAGAAGCCGATGCTGGGAGCGGAGTTCCTTCGCGGCTTTCCCCTCGCCAAAGGGACGCATTTCAATTAGGCCGGATTTTCCGCGGCGAGGCGAATCGTTACACGGTATCTTCGCTTGTACCCTTGCGATCCTTATGGAACATCTTGCAAAGAAGGGCGAGCAGTTGGCGCACTTCGTCGCTGGTCAGCCGGTAATAGATCGCCTTGCCTTGTCGCCGCGGCTCAATGAGGCCCTGCTCGCGCAGGCGCGCCAATTGTTGTGAGACGGTCGGCTGGCGCAACGAGAGGAGCGTCTCAAGTTCCGTCACTGAGCGCTCGCGCTCGGCCAGCAGACACGCCATCCGCAGGCGACTTTCGTGCGACAGAGCCTTCAAGAATTCGCTGGCGTCCTTCGACTGGAGCATGAGTTCGCCCAGTTCGGACGGACGATCGAGCGGGGGTTCCGGCTTCTCCCGCCGCCGTGAGGGTCCGCCGCCTGGTGCTCTCGGCATGATGAACTCGGCTTGATTCCCAATCGCTGATCGCATGTTGCCGTGCCGAAGTTGCTCGCTTGATCCTTCCTACGCTATAGGGACAACGATGCCTAGTGCTTTCAAATCCCTCGTTTCGGCGGGTTGCGGACCGCGTGGTTACTCGCGCTTCCGGCAGGGCGCGCGCGCATATCGCACAAATTCCTAGCTCTTTGTTTTCAAATAAATTTTGTAACCCATTGCGGCTGGTCGCGACGCAGGGCGGCGCCGATAATGCGGCACTTAGGAAAAAGTGTTTTTTCCCACACTCTGGAATCAAATCGGATTTGCCTTTGCAGGGCGAGGGGAGGTGCGTTGAACCCGATCGAATGAAGTGTGCCGTGACGCTCTTGCCCCCTCTTTAGGCGTCCAAAAGCTGACCGCACGCTGCGCCGGGCGAATCTGCGTCCAATAAGGCGTCTGCAGCGCTGCGCTGTTAAGATGACAAGAACGTATACTTCGCCACCATTCCTGTATTCGCATGGTGAAATTGAGTTGCCGAGCCAGGTCAAATCTACCATACTCCGGCGCGACGGGCGTCTTGTCGGACCCGGTGGAAATAGCTGACGTCGTGCTTTTTGGTTCGCCCAGCGAGCTGAGCCTGTTGCCTTTCCCCGTTTTCTGAATGACTGCCTTACCGTCCGGTCGGGCCGCAAGCCGCCGGGATTACCTCCGGGGAATAATGGAGCTTACGCATGCGTCAGTCTGGTACGGTCAAATTCTTCAATCAATCCAAAGGCTTTGGTTTCATCACGCCCGATGAAGGCGGCAAAGACGTTTTCGTGCATATCTCTGCGGTCGAGCGCTCCGGCGTTCCGATGCTCGACGAGGGAATGCGCGTCTCTTTTGAGACCCAGCCCGATCCGCGGGGCAAGGGGCCGAAGGCGGTCAATCTGCAGCTTTCCGAATAGACGCAGATGTGTCGAAAAAGGGTGTAAGCCTTTGAGCTTGCGCCCTTTTTGCATGCATTGAAGGACCATGCGGCACACGCTCTGTTGCGGGCTCGGGACCGCCTTTATTGCCGTCATGACAACGGCGGAAGCGGTGGAGGTCGGCTGTTGCAAGCCCCTGAAGGGCGAGCAGTTGATCCGCGCCGAGGCAGCGCTCGATCGCGAGATCGCCGCCTGGTGCCTGGTACGTGCGGACGGGACCCAATGCGAAGCCGAAGAACCGCAAGATGGCTTGCGGCGATGACATCAGGTTTCTCCAGAAATTCGCGTGCAAGACGAAGCTGTAGTCTGCACTTAGCGGATCGGCTTAAAGCTCGGACCAGCTGGTATTTTTCGCGCTTGTGACCGGATAGCCATAGCGGGCCATCCCAAGGCGGGGCAAAGATGCGGCAAGTCAACTCTTGAGGACATTAGCTCATGGTTACGCTTCCTCGCGTCCTGATTGCCGCCTGTCTCGGTACGCTGATGCTTTGCCCGGCAAGCGCCGCAAAGGCCGAATGCACGACGCTCTATTACTCCGTCAATGACTATGGCAAGGACGGGCCCGCTAAGGACGCGCAGGATCTGCTCGACAAATATATTGTCAAATGGGCTACGAATAAGGGCGTTAAGAAATATACGGCCGGCAAGAAAGACGTCAAATGCGAACTGTTTCTCGATTTTATCGCCTTCAACGAATATACATGCCAGGCAAGCTCAAAGGTCTGCTGGTAGCCGCGCAACCGTCGATTCCGCTGCTTGACGCCCGCCGTCTGGCGGATAGAGGGCCGTCTGACTTATTCACCTCTATCGGTCCTATGGCGAGCATTCGGTCTTTTTTTTACCGGTCGAACTTCATATATTGAGGATGCTGGTTTGCGCCAGCTATGGCGATAAACGACTATCGGAATAAGCCTTTCGGACCCGGGGGCGGTACCCGGCGCCTCCACCAAAAGCGCATCACGGCCGGCGCGCTTCTGATGGGGGCGAAATAGGATCGACGAAGGTGTAAAGGGTAGATTTTCGCTCGGTATGGTTCCACCGTCATCGGGCCGATCAAATAGTTGCAAACGACAACTATGCTGAGGCAGCCCTCGCCGCGTAATGCGGTTCGGAACGCCGAATTGAAGTCCTAGACGTTCAGCACGGCTAGGCGCGGTTTGGAGGACACCGGGCAACAGAAGTCCTCCACTCCATCCGGCAGCCGAAGGGGGCGGCCGGCAGCGTGGTCCGAACCGGTGAATCTCGACGACAGCTCTATGTCCGAGGACAAAATCCATTACGATATCTTGGCGAGTGAAGCCCTGCGCGGCATCATACGCACTGTCTTACAAAGAGCCCAAAAGCGCGGCCTACCGGGCGACCATCATTTTTACATCACCTTCGATACCTGCGCGCCTGGAACGATCCTGTCGAAGCGCCTGAAAGATCAGTATCCGGATGAAATGATGATCGTGCTCCAGCATCGATTTTGGGACCTGATGGTCTACGACGACCGTTTCGAAGTGAAGCTGTCATTCAACAACATACCGGAGCGGCTCGTCGTTCCTTTTGCCGCGATCAATGGCTTCGTCGACCCTAGCGTCCGGTTTGGCTTCAATCCCAACGCTCTCATGCCCATCGATCGGGAGAAGGCGGGCAATGCCGACAGCGAGACAGAATTCGGCGAGATCCCGGAGCGCGTCGTCCTTCCGGGTCCCAGCGAATTGAAGGAGAGGCCGCCCGAGCGCGAGAAAGCCACAGGCACCGCCGGGCCTACGATCACGCAGGAAGAGCAGCCGGTCAAAGAGTCGGCCGAGATCGTCGAACTCCATCTCTTTCGCAAGAAGTAGTGCCCGGCGCCGGGTTTCCCGCGCTTGTCACGCAGCGCCAATGCCGGCTGCGGACGTCATGTTTGCGTCCGCAGCGCCGTCGGCAAGGAGCAGTGACCGGATGTCAGGCGCCTCGCGGTCAATCGCCGTCAACCACGCCGGCATCGACGAGAAAATTGCGCATTAGATAGCGGTGATCCGATCGATCCCCACCGTTGACGCCGATACGCGAGGCGCTGCCTTTGATCTCCGGATCATAGTCGAGCCCTTTGCCGGTCTTCTCCCGATAATAGTCGATGAGGCCGGTCAGAACCTCGCCGACAATGGTGGCGCCGACGGGACCGAGCCTGTGGCCGGCATCCGGCCCGTCATAGCGCGCGCCGTCATCGGGTCCGTGTGGCCCATAGCGGTATTCCGCGGACGCCTCTTTGAACAGGCGGCCATAGCCACGATGCGGATAATCGCCGCTCGTGCGGGCGCCGTCGTCATAGGGCAATGCGCGAAGATGGCTGCGCGTGCCGAACGTCTCGGCCTCCTGAAGGATGTAGTACCAGAGCGGCGTCTCGGCATTGCCGAGGAAATGCCGGACCCGGTCATCGGGAGGCAGCAGATAAGCGCGCCAGAACTCGTGGCCGTCGCGCCCGCGGAAATCCGGATCGCCCTTGCCAAGCAATCCGCGCGCTTCGAGCACCGGAAGCACGATCCGGGCAACCTCCTGCCCTGAGGGAAGATGTAGGGTTTTGCCGCGCATCAGGTCACGGGCGGCGAGTGAGCTGACCTCACCCGTTCCGACGATATTGGCCCTGTCGAGACCCTGCAGACTTCTGACAAGCTCAGCGTCGATCCGGCGGGCGTAATTGAACCCCGGGGGCCGCTCGGGACCAATATCGAAGAAGTAGCGCCAGTCGATCAGATAACGCGGCGTGATCGGCGCGAAGGCGCTCGGACCGCCATCGTGCCCATTCGAGAACAGGTCGATGTGGACGCCCTTGCGCAGCGTATAGCTTTCGCGCACCTGGCTATGCCCGTAGCGGAAGGCGGCAGCGGCGAATTCCACAGGGATGAAAACGTCCCGCAGCCGCCCGTCGGGGCCACGAAAGCCATCCGGGAAGAAGAAGTCGCGCCCGTGCCTCAGAAGATTGGCCGTATGCTGAGGTCCAATCACCCAGGGAAGGAAATCGTCCACGATCAGCCGATGGTAGTAATGGATCACGTGATCCTGCGCGGTCTGGAAGATCTTGAGTTTCGCGTCGTCGGGCAGCGCATCGGCCAGCTCCCGGGTGTCGCAGTCACGACCGCGATGGCAAAAGGCCCCGCGCTCACGGCCGAAGTCGCGTTCGACGAGAATGTCCACCGTCCGATTGTGCAGGGCAACGAAGGCGGCATGAATCTGTGAGATGATAATGTTCTCGCCATTTCTCGCGTCGCCAAGCAGCGCAACAGGTTCTCCGCCGGCCGGGCCGGGATAGTGGGAGGAATTCGTTCTGAAGAGATCGTATCTCGGCGGGTAACCTTCGGCCGAGACCGGCCGTCCCACGCGGATATAGGGAAGGTTGTAAAGGTAAGGCGCGCGCTGCGGGCCGCCGCCATAGACGTTGTCGAGGTCGAGATCGGGCGTGCGCGCGTTATGCAGCTCATCGTCGCCCTGGATCTCATGGCCGAGGTCCGATGTGGTGTCGAGCGTCAGATCATGGTCGATGAACTGACCGAAATAGACATAACCGGACGGAACCTCGCTATTGCCTGCGGGATCATCCGGATCGTAGTTCTCGACCATCGAACGGCCAAGCGCCTTCAAGGCCCGGTAGGAGGCCGAGGCATAAGGCCCGTCATCACCTGGCCGGGCCTGCGGAAACATCCTGCCGAAGCCGTCGCCATGCTCGAAGGCGTAGACCGGCGGCGGCCCGTCATCTGGCCCTACATCGTGATCCGGCTCGTGGTCGTCACGGATGTCGTGGTCGTGGCCGTCGTAGGGTTCCGCGTCAAAGACGTATCTTTTTGGCGGCCGTGGCACGTCATGATCGTAGCCGGGCAGGTCGTCCCTGAAGTCGCGCGCGAAATAATGGGGTCTGCGCTCGGGCATGGGCGGCCAACCCACCCGCGGGGCAAGTCGCGATTCGTAAGGTGGACCCTCGCCAGGAACGTTGAACAGTCCGCTGTCGTTTGCACTGATATCGGGCTCGCCGGCGCGCGCCGGGGTGAGGGCGACCGCGAAGCCGCACAGCGCGGCAGCAAGGGTAATGCGGCTGATTTGGGGGAGAAAACCATTGAAGTGGCGCAAAGGCCGGAACGGGTATGCGGGATAACTCATGGAACGCACTCCTAAACTTTGCGTGAGTTTCTCGCGTCGGACTTAATGAAAAGTTGAAATATTCACCGTTTGAATAAAATGAATTTCTAAATCTCACATTTTCTTGCTCCCGCGCAGGGTGCCGCTGTCTTCCCGCTTGCTGGCCTAAAATGACTGAAGAATGACCTTTGGGCCAAGCGCGCGCGGGGCTATCCTCACTCCATGATGCCGACGCGCCCCATTCTCATGCTCGCCTATCCAGGCATTCAGATCTTGGATGTGACCGGGCCGCTGCAAATGTTTGCCGCCGTCAATGATGAGCTGGGTGGGCCGGCCTACGACATCGAGATCGCAGCGGCCGAGAAGGGGCCGCTCGCTAGCTCCTCGGGAATACGCATCTACGCCGACACGAGCTTCGAAGCCCTCGACGCCACCAGGCTCGGCGGGGTGGATACGCTGATCGCGCCGGGCGGCAGCAAAAAAGGTTTGCGGACCGCGCTTTCCGAGGAGACGATCACCTGCATTCTTCGCGAAGCGAAAGGCCGGGCGCACCGGATCGCTTCGGTTTGCAGCGGAGCGTTTTTTCTCGCCGCCGCCGGGCTTCTCGACGGCCGCCGTGCCACGACGCATTGGGCCGCAGCCGCCGCACTCCAGAGATTTTGTCCGAAGGTCGAGGTTCACTCTGACGCAATCCATATTCAGGATGGCGACATCTGGACCTCCGCGGGCGTGACCGCGGGCATCGACCTTGCACTCTCCATGATTGAGGCTGATCACGGGCGCGCGCTCGCCTTGGCGATTGCTCGCCGCCATGTCGTTTACAGGATCAGGCCAGGCGGCCAAAGCCAGTTTTCGGCGGAATTGGTGGGAGAATCGGCCTCGGATATGCGCGTCGCGCGCCTCGCGGAATCCGTGCTCGCCTCCCCCGATGCCTGCTGGACCGTCGATATGCTTGCCAGCGAAGCCGGTGTGTCGCCGCGCTCGCTGAGCCGCCTGTTCCGGCGCGAATTGCAGGCCAGTCCGGCTGTTTTCGTCGAGCGCGTCCGGGTCGACGCAGCGCGCCGCGCCCTCATTGAGACGGAAGCCTCGATTGAGGGCGTGGCTCATCGTTGCGGTTTCGGATCGCTGAGGCGCATGGACCGCGCCTTTGCCCGAGCCCTTTCGGTCTCGCCTTCGGAATTTCGCAAATTGTTCAAAACCAATGGAGACGGCTCATGGCATCGCTCAACATCGGCTTCGTGCTTTTCCCCAATCTCACTCAGCTCGACCTGACCGGACCGCTCGAAGTGCTGCGCCGGCTGCCGGACGCGAAGGTTCATATTGCCGCCAAGACCAGCGATCCGGTCGAAAGCGATTGCGGGCTAAGCCTTGTGCCGACCATACGCTTTGCCCAGTGCGGGCAGCTCGGTATGATCTGCGTGCCGGGCGGCATGGGTGTGCCGGGTGCGCTTGCCGATCCCGAAACGATGGACTTCGTGCGCCGCCAGAGCGCGGCGGCGAAATATGTGACGTCCGTCTGCACCGGCGCTTTTATTCTCGGCGCGGCCGGGCTGCTTCGCGGCAAGCGCGCCACGACGCATTGGGCTTATACCGGCTTGTTGCCGCTTGTCGGGGCGACCCATGAGAACGGGCGCGTGGTGCGCGACGGTAACCTGTTCACCGGCGGCGGCGTCACGGCGGGGATCGACTTCGGTCTTGCCATCGCCGCCGAAATCGCCGGGCCGGAGACCGCCCAGTTCATTCAGCTTTCCATCGAATACGCCCCGGCGCCACCCTTCACGGCAGGAGATCCGAGCAGCGCCCCGAAAACCGTGACAGAGCGTGCCGCCCCGATCTATGCGAAGCGAGTCGAAACCTACCGCACGGCGATCGAGAGGGCGCTTTCGGCCTAAGCATCACATCGAGAAGCATGGCTCCGTGCAGAAGCGGATGGTCTTTCCGATTTTCGAAAAAAATGATGCGCCAACAAAGACTCTAAGCGGATCTTTCGTTGCGGAACCAACGGAAACCTGCTTAGACGGCAAATATTCGGCTGAATGAGGAAAAACGCCAAGTTTTGTGTGCATCGACGGCCTGTTGTTGCCTCTCGACACTTGACCGGTTGATCTGAGTCAAAGTCTCCTTTACGCGATCGCCTAATAACAAGACCCGGAGCCTCGCGCTTCGGGGACATAGCTATGCGCAAATGAGGTCGCCGGATGAATACTGCACCGACGAAAGACGAATTCGCTGCCCTGTCCGACATTCTCGCGATAATCGGCGCAGTGGTGGGGCTGTTGCTTGGCGTCAGCCTGTCGACGATGGCGGACGATAGCGCAATGGCGTTTCACGGCCTGATCTTTGCGGCAGCAAGCGCCGCGGCGCTGCTCTTTCTCCTCAACAAGGCCTTCAGCACCGGCACGCTTGCCGGACGCAACTATGTCCCCGATACGCGGCCCTATAACGACAACGTCATCAAGGCCGGCGTGATCGCGACGGTGGTCTGGGGGATTGCCGGTTTTCTCGTCGGCGACATTCTTGCCTGGCAGCTCGCTTTTCCGGCGCTTAACCCTGATCTGCCTTGGACGAATTTCGGCCGGCTGCGCCCTCTTCATACCTCCGCCGTGATCTTCGCTTTCGGCGGGAACGCGCTGATCGCCACGTCATTCTACGTCGTGCAGCGCACCTCGAAAGCGCGTCTGGCGGGACGCTGGGCGCCGTGGTTCGTGTTCTGGGGCTACAATCTCTTCATCGTCATCGCCGGGACCGGCTATCTCCTCGGCGTCACTCAGTCCAAGGAATATGCCGAACCGGAATGGTACGCCGATCTCTGGCTGACCATCGTCTGGGTGGTCTATCTCCTGGTTTTCCTCGGCACGCTCGCCCGCCGCAAAGAGCCGCACATCTATGTGGCGAACTGGTTCTATCTGGCCTTCATCGTCACGATCGCGATGCTGCATATCGTCAACAACGCGACGGTGCCTGTTTCATTCACGGGCACCAAGAGTTACATCGCCTATTCGGGCGTTCAGGACGCGATGACCCAGTGGTGGTACGGCCACAACGCCGTCGGCTTCTTTCTGACGGCCGGCTTCCTCGGCATGATGTACTACTTCATCCCGAAGCGCGCCAACCGGCCGATTTATTCCTACAAGCTCTCCATCGTGCACTTCTGGTCGCTGATCTTTCTCTATATCTGGGCGGGCCCGCATCATCTGCACTACACCGCCTTGCCAGACTGGGCGCAGACGCTCGGCATGACGTTCTCGATCATGCTGTGGATGCCGTCCTGGGGCGGCATGATCAACGGCCTGATGACTCTGTCCGGTGCCTGGGACAAGCTGCGCACCGACCCGGTGATCCGGTTCCTGGTCGTGTCCGTCGCCTTTTACGGCATGTCCACCTTTGAAGGGCCGCTCATGAGCATCAAGACGGTCAACGCGCTTTCGCATTACACCGACTGGACCATCGGCCATGTGCATTCCGGCGCTCTCGGCTGGGTGGCGATGATTTCCTTCGGCGCGGTCTACTGCCTGGTGCCCTGGCTATGGAAGCGCAAGGAGGTCTACTCCCTGCGGCTCGTCGAATGGCACTTTTGGGTCGCGACCATCGGCATCCTGCTCTACATCACCGCGATGTGGGTGTCGGGCATTACCCAGGGCCTGATGTGGCGCGCCTATGACAACCTCGGCTTCCTGCAATATTCGTTCGTCGAGACCGTCGAGGCCATGCACCCATATTACGTGATCCGCGCCATCGGCGGCGTGCTCTTCATCATCGGCTCTCTGATCATGGCCTACAACCTCTGGATGACCGTGCGCGGCGCGGTCGCCGAAGTTGAGGCGCCCGCCGGGCGGCGGGATATGGGCGAGCCCCGCCCGGCGCCTGCGGAATAGGGGGACAGCACATGAAAATCTCCCACGGTTTCATTGAGAGAAACGCGCTCATTCTGCTGTTCGGCATACTAATTGTCGTCTCGATCGGAGGGCTGGTCGAAATCGCGCCGTTGTTCTGGATCAGCTCGACGATCGAGAAGGTGGAGGGTATGCGCCCCTATACCCCGCTTGAGCTCGCCGGACGCGACATTTATGTCCGCGAAGGCTGCTATGTCTGCCACAGCCAGATGATCCGCGATCTGCGCGACGAGGTCGAGCGTTATGGCCATTACAGTCTCGCGGCGGAGAGCATGTACGACCACCCCTTCCAATGGGGATCGAAGCGGACCGGGCCCGACCTCGCCCGCGTTGGTGGCAAATATTCGGACGATTGGCACGTCGCGCATATGACCAATCCACGCAGCGTCGTGCCGGAGTCGGTCATGCCCGGCTATCCGTTCCTGGCCAATCGGGCGCTCGATTATCATGACATCGCCGCGCATCTCAAGGCGAACCGAGCTGGTCGGCGTTCCGTATACGGATGAGATGATCGAGAACGCACGCGCCGATCTCGAAGCTCAGGCCGTCGCGGATTCCAGCGGCGCCGCGGCCCTGATGCAGCGCTATCCGAAGGCGCAGGTGCGCACCTTCGACGGCGATCCGGCCAAGATTTCCGAGCTCGACGCGCTGATCGCCTATCTGCAAATGCTCGGCACGCTTGTCGATTTCACCAAGTTCGATGCCGAAGGGCCCAATCTGAGGTAGCCGTCCGGATGACCTATGACGAAATCAGAAGCTTCGCAGCGTTTGCCGGCCTCCTGATCTTCATGGCTCTGTTCGCAGCGGTGCTGATCTACACCTTCTGGCCCGGAAACAGGAAGCGCTTCGAGGAGGCACGGAAGATCCCTTTGGAAGACGATCGGGACGATAGTTCTACGGAAGGCGAAAATGGCCGCTAACACCGAAATCGACGACGTGACCGGCATTGAGACCACTGGCCATGAATGGGACGGTATCAAAGAGCTGAACAAGCCGTTGCCGAAATGGTGGCTCTATGTGTTTTACGCCTGCATTATTTGGTCCATCGGCTATTGGGTCGCTTATCCGGCGTGGCCGCTGATCTCCGGCTATTCGAAGGGTGTGCTCGGCTACAGCCAGCGCCAGACGGTCGCGCAGGACATCGAGGCATCGCATGCGGCCCAGGCGAAATTCAACGATGCGATCGCAAAGGATTCGCTTCAGGAGATTGCGGCCTCGCCGGACCTTCTTCAGTTCGCAATTGCCGGCGGACGCGCGGCTTTCGGCGACAATTGCGCGCCCTGCCATGGACGCGGCGCCCAAGGCGCGAAGGGCTTTCCCAACCTCAATGACGACGATTGGATCTGGGGCGGCTCGCTCGACGCCATCCAGCAGACGATCCAATATGGCATTCGCGGCGCCTCCGATCAGAGCCGGATCAGCGCCATGCCGCGTTTCGGTCTCGACCAAATACTCACCACGGAGCAGATTTCCGATGTTGCCGATTATGTCCGGTCGCTTTCGGGTCTGGATCACGACGCTGCCGCCACAGAGCGGGGCAAAGCGATCTTTGCCGAGAACTGTGTTGCCTGTCACGGCGAGGACGGCAAGGGCAATCAGGATCTGGGCGCCCCCAATCTGACGGACGCGATCTGGCTTTACGGCTCGGCAAAGGCGGATATCATCAGGAGCATCGAGACCGGGCGCGGCGGCGTCATGCCGACTTGGGCCGGACGTCTCGATGAAAGTACGATTAAGAAGCTGACAGTTTACGTCCACTCGCTGGGCGGCGGGAAATAGCGGCGTACCATCATTGCCATAGTCTCTTCGCAAAGGGGCGCCGTTATGAGCTGTGGATGCGCGACACTTTATGCGTAGGCTGTGATGGCGCAATTGTCCGTGACGACCATGCATCAGACATTCGACGCGGCCGAAGCCGCGCCCGGCATCGCAACAGTCGGATGCGCGGGCGGTCAACGCCAAGGCGAGCCGCCCGCTCTACGCCGCGCGGGAGCCGATCTACCCCAAGCGGGCGACCGGCAAGTTCCGCCGCATCAAATGGGCGGTCATGGCGGTGACGCTCGGCATCTATTACCTCTTGCCCTGGCTGCGCTGGGATCGCGGGCCGAACCTGCCGAACCAGGCCTTTCTCCTCGATTTCGCGCATCAGCGGCTCTACCTCTTCGGCGTCGAGATCTGGGCCCAGGAGCTCTATTTCATCACCGGCCTCTTGATCCTCAGTGCGCTTGCGCTGTTTCTCGTCACCGCGGTGGCGGGCCGCGTCTGGTGCGGCTACACCTGTCCGCAGACCGTCTGGACCGATCTGATGATTGCGGTGGAACACTTCTGGCAAGGGGACCGCAACGCGCGGATGCGTCTGGCCAAGGCGCCCTGGACATTCGAGAAGATCTGGAAGATCAGCGCCACGCATCTGAGCTGGATTCTCGTCGGCGTGGCGACCGGCGGCGCCTTCGTCTTCTACTTCCGCGACGCGCCGACCCTTGCCCGCGAATTCATCAATTTCGATGCGCCGGCGATCGCCTATCTGTTTCTCGGCATCTTCACCGCCACGACCTATGTGCTCGGCGGTCTCGCCCGCGAACAGGTCTGTACCTATATGTGCCCCTGGCCGCGCATCCAGGGCGCAATGTTCGATGCGGACAGTCTGCTCATCAGCTATCGCGGCTACCGCGGCGAGCCACGCGGGGCGCATAAGAAGGGTGAGAGCTGGCGGGCCGAGGCGACTGCATCGACTGCAAGCAATGCGTCGCGGTGTGCCCGATGGGGATCGATATTCGCGAGGGGGCCCAGCTTGAATGCATCCAATGCGCGCTCTGCATCGATGCCTGCGACGAGATCATGGACAAGGTCGGCCGGCCGCGCAAGCTCATCGCCTATGACACCTTCCGCAATCTGGAAGCCGAGAGTCATGGCGACCGCGCGCCGATCCGGCTGATCCGGCCGCGCACGATTCTTTACGCCTCGGTGCTCGCTCTGGTCGGTGTCATCATGCTGTTCGGATTGTCCGCCAAGACGGTGCTGGACGTGAATGTCCAGGCTGACCGCAATCCATTGTTCGTGACGCTGTCCGACGGCAGCATCCGCAACAGCTACACGGTGCGGATTCTGAACAAGCTCTATCAGACGCACAGCTACGGCCTTAGTCTTGAGCACTTGCCGCAGGCGAAACTTGCGATTCTCGGAATGGAGGCCGAGCCGAGCCCGCGCGTCGACGTGACTTCCGATAATGTGCGTACGCTGAAGGTTTTCGTGACGCTGCCTCGCGAATCGGCCCGCGCACTCGCCGCCAGCGAGATTCCGTTTGCGATCGTGGTCCGCGACCTGACGGACGGCACGCAGACGAAGCGCGACACCATTTTCAGAGGACCGGGCAAATGAACTCGATGGCCGAGAAACAGTTCACCGGACGCCACGTTCTGCTCATTCTCGCCGGCTTTTTCGGCGTGATGTTCGCCGTCAACGGCGTTTTCGTCTATTTCGCGCTCTCGACCTTCAGCGGGGTCGACAGCCCGACGGCCTATCAGGACGGCCTCAAATATAATGAGCGGATCGAGGAGGGACGGCGTCAACAGGCGCTTGGCTGGTCGCATAAGGTCCTGCTGGAAAAGAACGGCAAGATCGAGCTGGCCATGACCGATGCGAAAGGCGAGCCTGTGGCCGGCCTCGCCGTTTCGGGGCAAATCGGCCGCCCTGTCGACGGACATATGATGTTCCCGCTTGTCCTCAAGGAAACCGGGACGGGCATTTACAGCGCGACAGCCGGCGCTCTCGATGCCGGAAACTGGATCGTTTCGCTTCAGGCAACCAAATCCCGCCGCGGCGAGGGGAGGGCAGTCTATCGCATTAAGGAGCGCCTATGGCTCAAGCCGAATTCCTAGCCCCTGAGCTTGCGGCGGACGCACGCGTGGAAGACCGCGCGGCGGGCCTGAAGCCGGTGACGCTGACCGTCGAGAATATGCATTGCGGCGGCTGCATGAGGAAGGTCGAGCGGGCGCTGATGGCGGCTCCTGGCGTCGCCTCGGCGCGCGCACATCTGTCGGCCAAGCGGGTCGCCGTCAGCTTCGACGCAAGCCGCACGGACACGGAGGGCCTGATCGCCGCGCTGGATGCCGCAGGATTCAACGCAGCCGAACTGGTCGCCGAGACCTCGGACGCCGATGAGAAGCGCAATCGCGATTTTCTCGCCCGGCTCGGTGTTGCGGGATTCGCCGCCGCCAATGTCATGCTGCTTTCGGTTTCGGTCTGGTCGGCGGGCGCGTCGGGCATGGAGCCGGCGACACGCAGCCTCTTCCACTGGGTTTCGGCCCTCATCGCCCTGCCGGCTGTCGCCTATGCCGGGCAACCCTTCTTCCGCTCGTCGGCGCAGGCGCTCAGAGCCCTGCGGCTGAATATGGACGTGCCGATCTCGCTCGCCATTCTGCTCTCCGCGGCGATGAGTTTGTTCGAGACGATCCGCGGCGGCCAGCACGTCTATTTCGATGCCAGCGTCACGCTGCTTTTCTTCCTTCTGGTCGGGCGCTATCTCGATCAGCGAATGCGCGCGCGGGCGCGCGGCGCCGCGCAGAACCTCCTGAAGATGCGCGCGCGCTGGGCGACGATCCTGCAGCCGGACGGCTCCGCCGAGCGCGTCGCCGCCGCGGCGCTGGTGCCGGGAATGCAGGTGGCCGTCGCCGCAGGGGAACGTTTTCCCGTCGATGGCGCGGTGCTGCGGGGAATTTCCGAGGCGGATGAAAGCCTGCTCACCGGCGAAAGCACGCCGCGTGCGCTGCGGCCGGCGAGGAGGTTTTCGCCGGCACCGTCAATCTCGGCGCGCCGGTCGTCTTTGAAGTCACCAAGGTCGAAGGCGATACGCTGCTGGCGGAACTGACCCGGCTTATGGAGGTGGCCGAGCAGGCGCGCGGGCGCTATGTCCGGCTTGCCGACCGTGCGTCGCGGCTCTATTCGCCGGGCGTGCATCTGCTTGCGGCGGCGACTTTCCTCGGTTGGATGATCGCGGGCGCGGGCTGGCAGGCCTCGCTGATGACCGCGATCACCGTTCTCATCATCACCTGCCCCTGTGCTCTGGCGCTCGCCGTGCCCGCCGTGCAGGTGGCCGCTGCCGACCGTTTGTTCGCCAAAGGCATCCTCGTGAAGGCGGCGGACGGGTTTGAGAGACTGTCCGAGATCGACACCGTCGTCTTCGACAAGACGGGGACGCTGACCCATGGCCGGCCGACCTTGCTGCATCTGGACGCCATCGATGACGAGGTTCTGAGGTCGGCCGCTCAGCTTGCCGTGGCGAGCCGTCATCCCTACGCGGTTGCGCTGGCCGCTGCGGCGAGGAAGCGCTTCGGCAGCGTGACGCCGCTCGCGGCCATCGTCGAAGAGCCGGGCTATGGTCTTAGGGCCGAGACGCCCGCCGGCGAAGTCCGCCTCGGTTCGACCGAATGGTGCGGCGCTCGCGAAGATGACCTCCGCGCCGGCCTCGCTCTATTATTCCTCGCCCGGCCGCGCTCCGGTCAGCTTCGTCTTCGCCGACACGCTTCGCGCCGACGCCGCGGGCGTGATCGGCGCGCTCAAGGACGCCGGCTTCCATGTCGAGATCATGTCCGGCGACCGCGCCGAGGCGGTGGAGCCGATCATGCACGAGCTGGGCGTTCGTGAATGCCGGGCTCGGCCTCAAGCCGCAGGAGAAGATCGTCCATCTGCGCCATCTGGCAGCATCGGGCCGCAAGGTGCTGATGGTCGGCGATGGGTTGAACGATGCGCCAGCGCTTGCCGCCGCTCACGCCTCGCTCGCGCCATCCTCGGCCGCCGATATCAGCCAGATGGCAGCCGATGCCGTGTTTCAAGGCGCCGCATTGCATCCGGTGATCGACCTCATTGCAACGGCGCGCCGCGCCCAGCGCATGGCCTTCCAGAATTTCGGCATCGCCGGCATCTACAATCTGCTTTTCATACCCCTCGCCGCCTCCGGCCTGGTCACGCCGCTCATTGCCGCCGTCGCCATGTCGACATCATCGATCCTCGTCACCGCGAATGCCTTGCGTCTGCGCGCGATGAGGCTGAAACTGTCGGCATGAGCGCTCTCGCCTGGCTGATTCCCGCCGCGCTGTTTCTGGGCCTTCTCGGCCTCGCCGCCTTTCTCTGGGCGCTCCGCTCGGGCCAGTTCGAAGACCTGGAAGGGGCAGCCTACCGGGCGCTGGAGGATGACGAAGACGACGCGCCGGCGCCGGGCGCCGGCCCGCAGGGCGGGCACGCGCGGCGCCGATCCCCGCAACATCGCAGATAATGCCGGCGGTCTATATGTCGGCCGAGCACGTCGCGATAGGCGTGCCAGCTTGCATGGCCGATCAGTGGGAAAATCACGATCAGCCCAAGGCAGAGCGTCGCCAGCCCGACGGCGACGAAGCCGGCAATCAGCGCCGCCCACAGCGCCATCGGCTTGATATTCAGGATCGTCGCGCGCAGCGCTCGCGAAGATCGCCGTCGTGGCGCCGACCGGGCGCGCCATGAGCATGGGCACCGAGACCACACAGATTGCAAAGACGAGGAACGCAATCGCGGCTCCGACCGCGCTGCCGACAACCAGAAGCGTCACGCCCCGCCAAGTGAACAGCAGGTGAGGCACGAATTCATCGATCGGCGGGAAGGGTTGGCTGCCGAAGAACATCATGAACAAGAGCAGCGCGATCTGAACCCAGACCATGTAGATCAAGAGAAGCGTAAGGCCGAGGAGCGATAGCTGGCCGGGCGCCTTGAAACCAGCGAAGATGATGTCACGGAGCTTGATCGGCAGACCGGCTTCGCGTCGTCTGCTCGCCTCATAAAGGCCGACCGCGAGAACCGGCCCGATCAGCATGAAGCCGCCGGCAAGCGCGAGCATCAGCGATTGCCAGCCGACGGTGCTGAGGCCGAACCACAAGCCAACGGCGACGGCCGCGAAGACTGCGCCGTAGGCGAGGCTGATATGCGGCATCGCCAGAAGGTCGGACCATCCTGCGCTCAGCCAGCGCCAGGGCGCCTCGACATCGACGCGCGCAATGTGAATAGTGTCGTGGACGATCGCGCCACTCGGCTTAATTGCCGTGAGAGGGATGTCGTAGGTCCGGTCTTCCGTGTCGCTCATGCATGTCCTCGTTTCAGGACGGCCGCCGCTGTCGAAACGGAGGCGATAATTGAACACCCACTCGCGATTAACATTATACGGCGCCCGATCTGCGACGCTTGATGCAGGTCAAAACGCTGGCCTGACGTCAGCCTTGCGGTTGTCTTGATGGAAATCAACTTGCGGCGTCGCAATTCCACCTATTATGTTTTTGTATGCAACGCGAAGAGGCACAAGGGGATGTACAAGACGATCTTGGCCTATCTGCCGTCAGCGGAGTCGGCGGGACTGCTTTCGGAAGTCGGCGGCTATCTGGCCGAGAAGTGCCGCGCCCATCTGATCGGCGCACATAATTCGGCGCGGATTACGCTTTATGGCGGCATCCCGTCGGAATATTTGGCGCAGCACAATCAGCAGTCAGCGCCAGGAGGCCGACTCAATCCGCCAAGACTTCGAGAAGGCGGTGAGCGCCAGAGGCGTCTCGCATGAATGGCGTCATCATGCGATGAAGGACACTGATGCCTTCGCCGATATCGTCGCCGCTGCGCGCACGGCTGATCTGATCGTCGCTGGCGGGAAGGGCCAGGAAGACCCTCTCGGCCGATGGTACGATCTGCCGATTCGGCTCGTTCTCGAAAGCGGCCGTCCGACCTTGCTGATCCCGGCAGATGGAAAATTCGCGACGATGGGCGAGCGCATCACCGTCGCCTGGAACCACACGCGTGAAAGCGCGCGCGCGGCATTCGACGCGCTGCCGCTTCTCAAAACGGCGAACTGGGTGCGCATTCTCGCCGTGAACTCTCCTCATGGCGGCGTGAAAGCTCCCTCGGAGGAGCTCGCGACGACCCTCGCGCGGCACGGCGTTAATGTTGAGCCGGCGGTTTCGAATACGACGGAGCGGTCCGAGGGCGAAGAGCTTCTCGGCGAAGTCGAGCGCACGAACAGCGACATGCTGGTCATGGGCTGTTACGGTCACTCGCGGCTCAGAGAAACAGTCCTCGGCGGGGCGACGAGATACGTTCTGAGCCATATGAGCAAACCGGTTCTGCTGTCGCACTGATCCAGGCAGCATTGGCCGTAACGAGATGGGCGGTGTCCCAAAGTGGGGCGCGCGCCTTTTTTTCCTGCACAAACGCTCGTCAGGAACGCTGAAAACTCTCCGGTGTTATCAAACGGGAACGCTCCGCTGTTCCCCCGGCATGGCAGATGCACGCAACGTCTGCCGTGATACACTTGCGGAGGAAAGGACGCCGACGGGAAGCTGGACAGGCTCGCCGAAGATGAGTTCAACAGGAGAGCGGCATGATCGTCGTAACCGCTCGCGCCGCAGGGTGCCATGGCTTCAAGACCGATTTGGAAAGGCCAGATTCGTCTCTCGTTGGTCGCGATTCCGGTCGAAATTTACAGTGCCACCAACTCATCGGCAAAAATTGCCTTCCGCCAGATCCACGGAAAAACCGGCAAGCCGGTCGAATACCAGAAAGTTGTCCCCGGCGTTGGCCCGGTCGACAATGACGCGATTCTCAAAGGCTTCGAATACGAGAAGGGCAATTACGTTCTGCTTGAGCCCGAAGAGGTCGACGAGATCAGGCTTGAGACGAAAAAGACGCTGGAGTTGGTTCAGTTCGTCGGGGCTTGCGAGATCGACCCGATCTACTTCGACAAAGCCTATTTTGTCGTGCCCTCCGACGAGCTTGCCGAGGACGCGTTCCGGGTGGTGCGCGACGCGCTGCGGAAAACGGAGACGGTCGGTCTCGGTCAGCTCACCATGCGCGGCAAGGAGTATCTCGTTGCAATCAAGCCCTGCGCGACCGGCCTCTTGATGGAAACGCTCCATTACGAGAACGAGATCCGCAAGACCGACCGTCTGTTCTCCGAGATCGGCGCGACGAAGGCGGATCCGGAGCTTCTCGATGTCGCGACCGAGCTGATCAAGCGCAAGAAGGCGCCGTTCAAGGCTTCAGCCTTCAAGGACCATTTCGCCGAGGCGCTGAAGGATCTTGTCGATCAAAAGCTTGGCAGCCGGAAATCGCGCAGAGTCGAAACGCATGCGGAAGAACGGCCGTCTGGGGAGAACGTCATCGATCTGATGTCGGCCCTGAAGAAGAGTCTCGAAAAGACGGGAAGGAACGCGTCGCGATCGAAGAACAAGGAACCGTCCGGCACCGCCACCGCGAGCCGGAAGCGCCGGGAGAAGACCACAGCATAAGTGATGGTGTCAGTGAAGACCAAAGGCCGGGCGAAAGCAGATACTCTGCTTGCCGAATATAAGCGCAAGCGCGATTTTACCCGCACGCGCGAGCCTCGTGAGGAGGTATCCGGCGCGAGTGGCGGCCGCCGCTTCGTCGTGCAGAAACACGCCGCGCGCAGCCTCCATTATGATTTCCGCCTCGAACTCGATGGCGTGCTGAAAAGCTGGGCGGTGACGAAGGGCCCGAGCCTCGACCCCTCGGAGAAGCGCCTTGCCGTGCGCACTGAGGACCACCCGCTCGCCTATGCTGATTTCGAGGGCACGATCCCCAAGGGCGAATATGGCGGCGGCACCGTGATGCTGTGGGATGAAGGCACATGGGAGCCGTTGCACGACCCGCATCAGGGGCTGGAGGAGGGCAAGCTGCATTTCCGCCTCTACGGCAAGCGTATGACCGGCGGCTGGGCGCTGGTGCGGATGAAGCCGCGCGCGGGCGAAAAACGCGAAAACTGGCTGTTGATCAAGGAGCGTGACGAGACTGCTGACGAATCCGACCCGCTTCTGGAGCGGAATGAGGACAGTGTGCGCACCGGCCGCGAAATGGAGGAAATCGCCGAAGGCGATCCGCCCTTGCGCCAGCGCGCCGACGATCCCGTCAACTCCGGAGCGCTGCCCAAGGCGCCCGCCTTTCAACTCGCAACGCTCGTCAGTGAGGCGCCAGAGGGTGACGACTGGCTGCATGAAATTAAGTTCGACGGCTATCGCTGCGCCGTAGCGGTCGCGCGCGGCAAGGTTAAGTGCTTTTCGCGCAAGGGGCTCGACTGGACGGATCGCTTCAAGCGAATCGCTGTCGCGGCAACGAAGATCGGCACCCGCTCCGCTCTGATCGACGGGGAGGTGGCGGCTTTCTCGCACGAGCGCACGGATTTCTCGGCGCTCCAGGCGGCGTTGAAAACGGATGGAGATCTTGTCTATTTCGCATTCGACCTGTTGGAGCTTGACGGCCGGGATCTACGCGGGCGCCCGCTCGTCGAACGCAAGGCGAAGCTCAAGGAGCTGCTCTCCTCGCTGCCGAAAACGAGCCCCATTCACTATAGCGACCATGTGCGCGGCTCTGGCGGCGAGGTCTTGAAGCGGCTGTGCGCGAAAGGGCAGGAGGGTGTCGTCTCCAAACGCGCCGACAGCAAATATGTCGGCCAGCGCACGCGAAGCTGGCTGAAGATTAAATGTACGCGCCGGCAGGAATTCGTGATTGTCGGCTGGACGCCGTCGACGAAGCGGGGACGGTCATTCGCCTCGCTCTTGCTGGGCTATTATAGCGGCGATGCACTCATTTATTCCGGGCGTGTTGGAACGGGCTTCGACGGGGCAACGCTCGACGAGCTCGGCGCCAAGCTCAAGGCGCTCGCTCGCGAGACATCGCCGGCCGAGGGCGTGCCGTCGCAGATCCGCCGTCACGTGCGCTGGGTCAAGCCGGAACTCGTCGCCGAAATTGCATTCACGGAATTTACCGCCGACGGAGCATTGCGGCATCCCTCATTTCTGGGGCTGCGCGAAGATAAGGAGGCAGACGACGTGGTTCGCGAAATGCCGCAGGATCGCCCGGCGAGCGCAAACGGTGGAAGCCGCGAGGAGGTCGCGGGGATCCGCCTGTCGAATCCCGACAGGGTGCTCTATCGAGATCAGGGTCTAACCAAATCCGACCTCGCGGCCTATTACGAAATAGCCGCCGACCGGATGCTGCCCCATATCGCCGACAGGCCGCTCAGCCTGGTGCGCTGTCCGGTGGGGCCGACAGGTTCCTGCTTTTTCCAGAAACACGATCAAGGCGGATTTCCGAACGCCATGAAGGCCATGCGGATCACGGAGGCATCGGGGAAGAACCGAAAGCTACTATTATCTCGACAGCCTTGCAGGGCTCATTGCCGGCGTGCAGATGGCCGTGCTGGAATTTCATATCTGGGGCTGCCGGCGCGATGAGGTGGAAAAGCCCGACCGTCTCGTTTTCGACCTCGACCCTGACGTTGGACTGGATTTTTCGGAGGTCGGCCAGGCGGCTCTCGACGTTCGTGACCGGCTCGCGGGGCTGGGGCTGAAAAGCTGGCCATTGCTGACAGGTGGAAAGGGTATCCATGTCGTTGCTCCGCTTGAGAGACGGCGCGGCTGGGACGACGTCAAGACCTTCGCGCGCGGCTTCGCGGCGAAAATGGCCGAGGACGAGCCGGCACGCTTCACCGCCAAGGCAAGCAAAGCCGGGCGCAAAGGCCGGATGTTTGTCGACTGGCTACGCAATGAGCGCGGTTCGACGGCAATTTCGCCTTACTCAACGCGAGCGAGAGAAGGCGCGCCGGTCGCCATGCCGGTGTCCTGGGATGAGCTTGACGGCGTCCGCGCGGCCAGCATCTATACGGTCGCAAATGCGGCAGAGCGTCTGCGCGACAGCCGCGATCCGTGGGCCGATATGGACAAGGTCACCCAATCGCTGACGAATGCGATGATCGAGAAGGTCACCTGATCCGCCGTCTGCTGTCTGCAATCAGCATCCGGCAGGCGTGGCCATTATTGAGCAGCCTTCCGAGATTGCTGAGCGCTGATCCGGGCCACGTAATCGTTGAATGCGCCGCGAATGTGATCGCCCAGACGTTCTGCCGCGACCTCTGTCTCGCCGTCTTCGATCGCGGAAGCGATCGTCTTATGAGCATCCAGCGAGCGCCAGTTCGTCGCTTCGGGTGACAGCCGGTTGCGAAAGGCCTGTACGCGCAAGGCGATGATATTATAGGCAGACTCAATGAACGCGTTGCGGGACGCACCGATGATAGCCGAATGAAAGTCGGCATCGAAGCGGCGGTAAGCCATCGGGTCTTTATCTCTGGTGGCGCTTGTCATTCCCGCGATGATCTCGCCAAGGGCGTACCTCAATGGCTCGCCGTTGTCCCGCATCGCGAAGCGCAGAGAATTCACCTCCAGGATCTCGCGCAACTCCGAGAGCTGGCGTAGCTGGTCGGTGGTCATCTGAAAGACGAAGGTGCCGCGTTGCGGCTGGATTTCCACCAGTCCCTCGTTCTTCAGCTGCAGGAAGGCCTCGCGGACCGGCGTCTTGCTGACGCCGAGTTCGTTCGCCAGCGCGATTTCCGACAGCGCTTCGCCAAACTCGAACTGGCCCCCGACAATCCGCGCGCGAATTGCGTCGGCAGCTTGCTCCGTTAAGGTCTTCTGACGTTTTATTGGCCCCAAGGATGGCACGGTTCTCTCAATATGTTAATCTAATATCTTAGATTTTGTTGATGAGTTAATTGCCGCTATATAATACTGTCATCATTTGGCAAAAATCATCCATCTTTTATCATGCGGATCTTCTATTTGCCCATGTAAAGAAGCACTTAATTCTCACAGTTAAAAATGCGTGGTGCGTCGCGCAAAGGCGCATTGCCTATCATGAAGCCTTTACCTTGCATCCCTTATACCCGTTCGCATCGGATTTTTGGCTTGCCCGCGGCTTTCGGCCACCGCTTTCGGCCGTTTCCTTTTGCCGCATGCAACTCAGGACAAAGCGTTGCAAAGCCGATATAAGCATCTAATGTCGAAATGCGTGGCTGGCCGCCGTCATGCCCGAAACTGATGACCGCCCGACGCCAGAGGCGCTCTTGGAGGAAGCCAATCGGGAGCGGCGCGGGAAACTGAAAATCTTCCTCGGAGCCTATCCCGGCGTGGGCAAGACCTACGCCATGCTTCAGGCTGCGCAAGCCCATCGGGCCGAGGGCGCCGATGTGGTCGTCGGGGTCGTCGAAACGCATGGGCGCGTCGAAACCGAGGCGCTGTTGCGCGGTCTGGAGATCGTCCCGCGCAAGCAGATCTATTATCGCGGGCGCTATTTCGGCGAGATGGATGTCGATGCGGTCTTGGAGCGCAAGCCGCGGCTGGCGTTCGTGGACGAACTTGCGCACACCAATATTCCCGGCAGCAGGCGTGAGAAGCGCCATCAGGATGTCGAGGATCTGCTGGCCGCCGGAATCGACGTCTATACGACGCTGAACATCCAGCACATCGAGAGCCTCAATGACGTGGTCGCGCGGATTTCGCGCATTCAGGTGCGCGAGAACTCTGCCTGACAAAGTGCTCGAACTGGCGAGCGAAATCGAGCTGATCGATTTGCCGCCGGACGATCTCATCCAGCGCCTGAGGCAGGGCAAGGTCTATATGCCCGAGCAGGCGGGGCGGGCGATCACGCATTTTTTCAGCAAGGGCAATCTGACGGCATTGCGCGAACTTGCCATGCGCATCGCGGCCGAGCGGGTCGACGCTCAGATGGTCAACTATATGCGCGCTCACGCCATTCCCGGGCCGTGGCCGGCGCAAGACCGGCTGCTCGTCTGCTTGAACGAATCAGCAGTTGCCAAGCGATTGATCCGGACGGCGAGGCGCATGGCCGAGCGCCAGCGCATTCCCTGGATCGCCCTCTATGTCCGGACGCCTCACTATGAAAGCCTTTCGGAGGCGGCCAAGGACCGCATCGCCGAGGCGATGCGTCTGGCGGAACGATTGGAGGGCGAAGTCGTCACCATCCATTGCGAGACGAAGGTGGCGGACGAAATCATCGCCTATGCGCTGAAGCGCAACGTGACGAGGCTTCTCGTCGGCCGGCAGCGGCCGAGGCGCTGGACGGGCTGGTTCCGCGAGACCGTCGCTCAGGAATTGCTGCGAAAGGCGACCCAGTTCGAGCTGACGATTGTCTCGCCTGACGAAGGTGAGGCCAGGCGGGACATCATCAGCGCCGGTGTGGTGGCTGCGCTCGGACATTGGAATGGCTACGCTCTTGCGGCGGCCGGCGTCGCTCTCGCGGCAACGCTGGCTTACGGCGTTTCGTTCTTTCTGCCGTTGCCGAACGTTTCGCTCATCTTGATGACGGCCGTCATCCTGATTGCGATCTATTTCGGGCGCGGTCCGTCGATCTTCGCCAGTATCTTGAGTTTTTTTGCATACAATATCTTCTTTACAAAACCTTACTATAATTTTTCTGGATTCCGCCGCGATGATCTTTTGACAATTTTCTTCTTCCTGCTTGTTTCCGTGATTGTCGGGAATCTGGCGGCGCGCCTCAAATTTCAGATCCAGGCGATGCGATTCTCGGCACAGCGCACGGCCAACCTTTACGAATTCAGTAGAAAGATTGCCGCCGCAGCGGCGCTCGAGGACGTGCTCTGGGCGGCCGTGCACCATGTCGCCGCGACCTTGCAATGCAGCTCGCTGGTGCTTCTGCCGCAGAAAGACCGCCGGCTGCAGATCGAGGCCGGCTATCCGCCCGAAGATCAGCTGGCCCTGAAGGACTGGGGCGCGGCCGAATGGGCCTGGGAGCACGGCAGCCCGGCAGGCTGGAAATCGGAAACGCTTCCCTCCGCCGACTGGCTGTTCCTGCCAATGAAGACCCGGCGCGGAATTGTCGGGCTGCTGGGCGTTTCCTTCAAGGAGCGGCAGCGCCCGCTCACGCCGGATCAGTGGCGGCTGCTTGAAGCCCTGGTCGACCAGGTGGCGGTGGCGGTGGAGCGCACCAACCTCGCCTCCGACATCGAGGAAGCCCGGTTACTCACCGAAACGGAGCAGCTCCGGTCCGCGCTGCTCTCCTCGGTCTCCCACGATTTGCGCACGCCGCTTGTATCCATTCTTGGCTCGGCAACGACCTTGGCGACGGTGGAGCAGCTCACCGAGGCGGGCCGCAAGGAGCTGGTGTGCACCATTCTCGATGAGAGCGAACGGCTCAACCGCTTCGTGCAAAATCTGCTGGATATGACCCGGCTCGGCTACGGCGCTTTGCAGCCGAAGCGCGAATGGTCGGATTTGCGCGAGATCGCCGGCCGCGCCATGAAGCAGTTCGCCAAAGCGATTGGTCAGCGCGAGCTGACGCTCGACATTCCGCCGTCTTTGCCGCTCATCCATGTCGATCCGGTCCTGATGGAGCAGGTGCTGGTCAATATTCTCGACAATGCGCTAAAATATACTGGGCACGACGGCAAAATTGCCGTGCAAGCGCTCAAGAAGGATGGCGATCTTCTTATTCGTATCAGTGATAATGGGATCGGCATTCCGGCAGAAGCGCGTAACGCTGTCTTTGATATTTTTTATCGGGTCCGCGCGAAGGATGCGCAGATCGCGGGCACTGGGCTTGGCCTTTCGATCTGCCGCGGCATTGTCGAGGCGCACGGCGGCCGGATCGTTGCCAAGGACGGGCCGAAGAATAAGGGCGCGACGATTGAGATCATTCTGCCATTGACCGAAGCGCCCACCATTCCCGCCGGGGACGGCGATGAGCAACTCAACGAGGAGGTCGGCGTCAATTGATGACGAAACGGATCCTGGTCGTCGACGACGAGCCTCAAATCAGAAAATTCCTGCGTATCAGCCTGAGTGCCGAGGGCTATGACGTGGTCGAGGCGCCGCGCGGCGAAGACGGCATCGCGAAATGCGCAACCGCCCAGCCGAATCTGGTGATCCTCGATCTGGGCCTGCCCGATCTTGACGGCCAGCAGGTCATCGGGAGGATTCGAGAATGGTCGGATGTGCCGATCATCGTGCTGTCAGTGCGGACCAAGGATCAGGAGAAGGTGACGGCGCTCGACAGCGGCGCGAATGACTACGTGACCAAGCCGTTCAGCATCGAGGAGCTGCTTGCGCGCATCCGTGTGGCGCTGCGCGCCAGGATGGACGAGGTGGGAGCGGCGGAGCTCATCGTCGGCGAGCTGGTCGTCGATGTGCCGAAGCACAAGGTTCAGGTGGGCGGCCAGGATGTCAGACTGACGCGAAAGGAGTTCGATCTCTTGCGGATGCTCGCGCAAAACGCCGGGCGGATCGTTACCCACCGGCAGATCCTGCGCGAGGTATGGGGGCCGGCGCATGAAGATGATGTGCATTATCTGCGCATCTATATCGGTCATCTGCGTCAGAAGCTCGGCGATGATTCCGCCAATCCGAAATTCATCGAGAGCGAGCCTGGCGTGGGTTACCGGCTGATCGTGGATGCGGCTTAAGCCTTCGCACGCTGCCGCCGCGCCAGGCGAGGGCGATTTCAATCACGGTATCCGCCGGTTTGTTCGGCTCGCGCATGAAAAAGAGAAAGCCGGCGCTGAGGCCGGCTTTCGTCTTTTTGGTGTTCCCGAATTGCTATTTCAGAGGTTCAAGCTCGCGCTCAGCGCCGCCCCAATTATATTTGAAGGCTGCGGTAGACGATGTCGATGTCTCCGGTGCTTTCGGCCTCAAGCAGGGTGCCCAAGCTGGACTCCGCTGTGATCGGCGCGTCCTTTACGAAAAGGTGAGTGTAGCCCAGGTCGATGCTCGCATTCTCCCACAGCTTATGGCTTGCGCCGATGCTCAGCCAAAGGCGGTCATTGTCGGGAAGAGCCACGGTGCGCGTTTTGTCAGAGATGGGCGAGAGTTCATAGCCAAGGCCGGTGCGAAAGGTCGTATCTGGGCTCCAGGCATATTCCAATCCGGCGGAAAAGAACCAGCCATCATTATAGTCAAGCGGAAAGACGTCGACGATTTGCCCGGCGCTGTTCTTGAACTCCGCCTGGGCACCGACACGGCTCCAATTGGTCCATTCGACGGTGCCGAGCAAGGCAAGACGATCAGTCAGGTTATGGCGGAAGCTGCCGGTGACCATATCGGGAAGCGTGAGATCGGCAGTCACATTCGCGCCGCCCGGAACGAGACAACCGAAAGGATTTGGGTCCGGTAGCGACCCGTTGCAAGATTTGACAAGCCGAGGCCGGTGCAGGTTCCTTTGCCTTTCAAATCGATGGCAGACCGGTAGCCCACGCCGATACTTGTGCCCGGCGCCGGTTTCCAGATCACACCCGCCGTGGCGCCGAATCCCCAATCGTCTACTTGGGTTGTGCGTCCATCGGATGTGACCAGTCCACCGGTAGCGAAGTTCGTAATAGCGTCGGAATTGCTGCTGCGCAGCCGCAAATCGGCATACATGATCTGCACACCGACGCCGACTGTCACTTCCGGCGTGAACTTATAAGCCAGGTTCGGATTGAAATTGATCGAGAAGATGCGCGACGTCGTGGCGATCGGCGTGCCGGCGAAATCGAGATTGTCGGGCTTGGTGGTAAAGCCATATTGGCTGTTGGTGGCAAGCCCAAAAAACAATTTATCGGTCAATTGATAGTTGGCGTAGCTTGCCGGCACGGGCGTGGGACGGCCGATATCGCCGCTATGCGTGTCGAGTCCGAACAAGCCGTCAAGAGCTGATGTGCCCGTCGACGTAATCTCCGTATGCGGCACCACCAGCGAGATACTGGTCTCGGAGTTGATGCCTGGCGCGGCCGCTGCCGCAGCGGAATTCCAGAACATTGAGCTCAGATCGTCGCCCGCCGCTGAGCCGGCGAAGGACATGCCTTGGTAATAGGATGACTGCTCGCGAACGGCGAAAGCGCCGGCATGCGCCGTGGTCGTTGCGGCTGCGCTTGCAGCAAGAAGCGCGGCGATGCTGACGCCGAACCGCAATCCGTTCCGCTTAAGGACACGCATTGTCATTATACTCCCCCTGGATTGCCGTTCTGCCCCCTTTTGCGCAGCCGGCACTTTTTGCTGTCACATTTGCCTTATTCATTGCCCAGCGCCCGCCTTTACGCAAGCGTCATACTGGCCGGGACGCCGTGGGCGGCGTTACGCCCCAGAGGCGGTCAACGCGCGGCGGGAGCGCAAACCGCTTGCGTGGAGACATGCCTGTAAAGCTCTGTAATTCAATCGTTTTAGGCGCGGCGTCGCGATGTGTATAAGAATGGAAGAGGTACGAAAGCGGCCGGCAAAGCCCGTTGGATTCATCAGAGAGCGCCGTAATTTTCAGCCAATTTGTTGCCAGGATGTTACAGATTTAGGCAGCCAACTGGTGCGTCCGCCGAATGCCCGAACTCTTGCGCACGTCATGAGCCGCCGCAAATGTGGCAAAGACGGGAATTGGCTCTCGCGGCCATTACCGTTATCTTGCCGCCACGTTCAGGGACTGGCTGGGGATCCGCATGAGTACGCTGCGCGCAAGCTTGATACTTGTCTTATTTGCCTTGCTGACATTGCCGTTGATGCCGCTTCAGGCGCTGTTCATCGCGCTGCGGCTGCCGCTCGCAAGCTATCTGCCCGTGCTGGTACCACAAAGCCGTGTGCCGGCTGCTGGATGTCCGCGTGCATCTGAGCGGGGCGCCGGTTGCTCCGGGACCGATGCTGATCGCCTCCAATCATATTTCCTGGCTCGACATTCCGGTGCTCAGCAGCATTGCGCCCCTCAGCTTCGTCGCCAAGCGCGAGGTTGCCAGCTGGCCGTTCATAAGCTGGCTTGCCAGGCTGCAACGGACGATCTTCATCGACCGGACGCGCCGCAGCGCCGTCGCCGAGACCCGCGCCCAGATCCTGGAGCGTCTCCAGAATGATGAGCGGATCGTCCTGTTCGCCGAGGGCACCAGCAGCGACGGCAATCAGGTCCTGCCGTTTAAGAGTCCGCTGTTTGCAGCCATCGAGCCTAATGGCATGAACGATAGCCGCTATCAGCTTCAGACCTGCGCGATCGTCTACACGCATATTTACGGCCTGCCCATGAACCGGCAGCAGCGCCCGGCGATCGCCTGGTATGGCGATATGGATATGCTGAGCCATGCCTGGGGCGTGCTCAAGGGCGGGCCTCTCGACGTTCATGTGAGACTGGGCGAGCCAGTGTCTTTGGCAACCGTCGGAGACCGCAAGAAACTCGCGGTTCATGCCTATGAGCGCGTGCGCGTCGACTTTTCCCAGCTCTTGACGGCGCGCTCGCGGAAGACGCAAGGTGCCGCCGAAACACGCGAGCGCACGAAGCAGACCGCCTAATCCGACCGGACTAAGATTTTGGCCAGAAAAGTCCATATCAAGACCTATGGCTGCCAGATGAACGCTTACGACAGCGTTCGCATGGGTGAAGCGCTGGCGCCGGAGGGCTTTATCGAGACGGACGACATCGCCGATGCCGACCTCATCGTCCTCAATACCTGCCATATTCGTGAGAAGGCGGCGGAAAAGATCTATTCCGAGCTGGGCCGGCTGCGTCTGATCCGGGAGCAGCGCCGGGCGATGGGCGCCGAAACCATGATCGCGGTTGCCGGCTGTGTCGCGCAGGCCGAGGGCGCGGAAATTCTGCGCCGCGCTTCCGTCGTCGATCTCGTTGTCGGCCCGCAAAGCTACCACCGGCTCCCAGAACTTGTCAGACGCGCGCAACGGGACGGCGCCAAGATCGTGGAGACCGAATTTCCGGACGAGGCTAAATTCGCCGCGCTTCCCGAGCGGCAATCGCACCGTTCCCCGGCCGCTTTTCTGACCGTTCAGGAAGGCTGCGACAAGTTTTGCAGCTTCTGCGTGGTGCCCTATACGCGCGGGGCGGAATTCTCGCGCCCTGTCAGCGAAATCATCGACGAGGCGAAACGGCTTGCGAGCTTCGGCGTGCGCGAAATCACACTGCTCGGCCAGAACGTCAACGCCTATCACGGCGAGGGACCGGACGGGCGGGGCTGGAGCCTGGCGAGACTGCTCGAAGCGGTCGCACAGATTCCGGGGCTTGCGCGGCTGCGCTACACGACAAGCCATCCGGCCGATTTGAGCGAAGATCTCATCGCCGCCCATCGCGACATCCCGAAGCTGATGCCCTATCTGCATCTGCCTTTTCAGGCCGGCGCCGACCGCATCCTCGCCGCCATGAACCGGAAGCATACCGCCGCGGACTATTTTCGCCTGATCGACAGGATCCGCGGGGCCAGACCGGACATCGCGCTGTCGACCGACATCATTGTGGGGTTCCCAGGCGAAACCGACCGCGAGTTCGAGGCAACGCTCGACATGGTCCGCCGAGTGCGCTTTGCCCAGGCCTATTCGTTCAAATACAGCCCTCGTCCGGGCACGCCTGCCGCGACCATGGACCGGCAGGTGCCCAATGACGTAAAATCCGAGAGGCTCACTGTTCTGCAAGCCATGCTCAACGAGCAGCAGGCGGCATTCAACCGGTCTCAGCTTGGGCGGACGTTGCCGGTTCTGCTGGAAAAGAAGGGCCGAAAGGCTGGGCAGCTGGCCGGCCGCTCGCCCTATCTCCAGGCCGTTCACGTTGAATGTGGCGAAGAGAGAATCGGTGAAATCGTGTTAACGCACATTACTCATAGTGGCGCAAACAGTCTGAATGGTGTCATAATCCCTGGACATGAGTCGGTTAAACATCCACCTGATAAGACAGCGGGTGCTGGACTCTATGAAATACCGCTCGCGGACGTCTCTTTATTGAGATAATTAGGAGAAGCTGTTTGCCTCAATTACGCGATTCCGCAAACCACGCGCTCAAAAGCGGAGCCAGAGCCGCGGTGCCAAGCAAGAGAGCCTTCCGAACTGAAATCCACTTCGACAACAATCGCCTGCTCGCAGACCTTTTGGGCCAGTATGACGCCCACCTTTCCATGCTGGAAGACAAGCTCGGCGTCGAGGCCGTCGCCCATGGGAACGTGGTCGTTGTCAAAGGTCCGGAAAATGCCTGCTTACTCGCCAGGGACGTGCTGCGGGATCTCTATGCCCGCCTGAAGGCCGGTCATCCAGTTGCGCTCGGAGACATTGACGGTGCGATCCGCCACGCCCGTGCCGGCGCCGGCGCCGACGGCAAGTCGAGCGGCATGCCGGAAATCGGCCAGCTCCGCACCAGAAAGAAGCTCATTTCCGCGCGTACGCCAATGCAGACGCGCTACATCGAATCGCTTCAGACGAAGGAGCTGGTTTTCGCCACGGGCCCTGCGGGCACCGGCAAGACCTATCTCGCAGTCGCCCATGCGGCGGGTCGGCTGGAGCGCGGCGAGATCGAACGGCTGATCCTGTCGCGTCCGGCGGTCGAAGCTGGCGAGCGGCTGGGGTTTCTGCCGGGTGATCTGCGCGAAAAGGTCGATCCTTATCTGCGGCCGCTTTACGACGCGCTTTACGACGTGCTGCCTGCCGAGAAGGTTGAGCGCGACCTCGAAAGCGGTGTTATCGAAATAGCACCCCTCGCCTTCATGCGTGGGCGCACGCTGAGCCATGCAACAATCATTCTTGACGAGGCGCAGAATTGTACGTCAATGCAGATGAAGATGTTTCTGACGCGCCTCGGCGAGGGCAGTCAGATGGTGGTGACGGGTGATCCCTCACAGGTCGACCTGCCGCCGGGGCAGACATCTGGACTGCGCGAAGCCATCGGCATCCTGGAAAATGTCGAGGGAATCGCCCATATTCCGTTTAGCTCCGCCGATGTGATCCGGCATGAGCTGGTTACGCGAATTGTGGAGGCGTATGAACAAGCCCGATAAGGGCCATCGTTGAGCTTACATGGTTGTTGACACTGCATCTGCGCCCGGCGTGGTCGGAGCAGCCGCCGAAGACAAAGACGGCCCCTCTGACGACGACCCCGGACCTAGTTTCTTTTTCCTGATCATCGAGCGCGAAGACTGGCACGCTCTCGGCGATGTCGAGGCGGTCGTTGCGCGCGCCTATGCGGCGTGCACCGAGAGCATCGCGGCGATTGCCGGCCGCGAGGTTTCGATCGTCCTGTCGACGGACAATGCCGTGGCAGCTCTCAATGCGCGGTACCGCGGCAAGAACCATCCGACAAATGTGCTGTCTTTCCCGGCCGCCGATTTTTCGGTTCGCGCTCCGTCCTCAGCCGCGCGATCTGCCTTGGGCGACATCATCATCGCCTACGAAACCGTGATTCGCGAAGCTGGTGAGGAGGGCAAGCCGCCGCTTCATCACCTTTCGCATCTGACGGTGCACGGGCTTCTCCATCTTGCGGGTTTCGATCACCAAACCGACGAGGACGCCGAACGCATGGAACGGCTCGAGCGCGAAATCCTCGCCGGGATTGGCATTCCCGACCCTTATTCTCTGACTTCGGATGCAACGCCGGCGGCAGCCGGCTGATCGGACAGCGATGACTATGAGCAGCCCCTCCAACGGCAATGGTTTGAGTCCAGGCGAGCGCAATGAAAGCGCACCAAGCTGGCTGCATCGCTTAGCTGCCAATCTCGGCTTTTCCAGCCAGGTCGACGCGCGGTCGGTGATCGAGGAGGCGCTCCGCAATGATGAGGGCACTGCCTTCACGCCCGGCGAGCGTGCCATGCTGCAAAAGACGCTGCATTTCAAGGAACTGCGGGTCGAAGATGTGATGGTGCCGCGCGGCGAGATCGTCGCGATTGCGGAGACGGTACCGCTTGCTGACCTCTTGGCGGCATTCGCGGCGGCGGGGCACTCCAGGCTGCCGGTTTTTCGCGGCACGCTCGACGAACCGGTCGGGATGGTCCATGTCAAGGATCTTATGGACTGGCTCATCACCGCGGCGAGAGCGGACTCTGCCGAGAGCCGACCCAATCTCGGTGCGGCCGATCTGTCCAAGACGATCGCCGAGGTCAACATCACGCGCGAGCTGATCTTCGCGCCGCCGTCCATGTCGGCTCTCGATCTGCTGGTGCGGATGCAGAACCGTCATATCCATTTGGCGCTCATCATTGACGAGCACGGCGGAACGGATGGTCTGGTCTCGATCGAGGATCTGCTCGAAGAGGTCGTCGGCGATATCGAGGACGAGCACGATGCCGACGAAGCGCCGCTGATTTCCGAGGATCGCGACGGCCTGATCGCGGACGCGCGGGCGGAAATCGAGGATGTCGAGCAGAAGATCGGCATACCTCTCACCTCGGAAAACGATGAGAACGTCGATACGCTTGGCGGTCTCGTCTTCACCATGCTTGGCCGCGTGCCGGCAAGGGGCGAGGTGGTTCAGCACCCGACTGGACTGGAATTCGAAGTCCTCGATGCCGACCGCCGGCGCGTGAAGACGCTGAGACTGAGGCTTCCCGACGGCTGGAATGGTGGGACCGGTCCGCGTATTGCGGCGGCGTGACCTCGGCCGCAGCGGCAGGATCACGCTATAAGACCTGGGCAGAGACCGCTTAATCCGCATATGACGGCTTGCCATTTTCACGCCCATCGGCCATGCCAAGCCACCATGGGACGCGGAGATGATTGATTGAGCCTCGCCGACATCAGACCGGGCCTGTTCGCCCCGACCCTTGGTAATCTTGCGCGCCGGATTGCTGCCCTCGGCGGCTGGCGCCGTGCGGCACTCGGCTTTACGCTCGGTGCGGTTTCGGTGCTTGGCTTTGCGCCGTTTGATCTCTGGCCGATTCTGTTTGTGATTTTCCCGTGTTTTGTCTGGCTGCTCGACGGCATTGCCGCAGATGCGAGGCTAGGGACAAAGCCGCAATGGCGGCAGGCGGCGCTTGCCGGCTGGTGGTTTGGCTTCGGCTTTTTCGTCGCCGGGCTTTATTGGACCGGCTTTGCTTTTTTCGTCGAGGCAGACAAATTCGCCGCGCTGGTGCCGCTCGCGGTCGTGGCCTTTCCGGCGGCGCTCGCCATATTCTACGCGCTCGCCGGTATGGCAGCGGTCGCGTTGTGGGGACCCGGCGCGCGGCGTATCTTTGCGCTGAGCGCGGCAGTCTTCGCCGTGGATTGGCTGCGAGGCCATATCCTCACCGGCTTTCCCTGGAATTTATGGGGCTATGCCCTTGCCGGAAATGACGCGATTGCCCAGAGCACCTCTATATTCGGCATTTACGGCCTTACGCTGCTCGCGCTTCTCATCTTTTCAAGTCCCGCGGTGCTGGCCGGCCCGCGGCGCCGCGAGGGCGGCGGGCGCGCTTGGACACTTCCGGCCGCGTGCCTCTCGCTTGTGGCCTTCGGCTGGCTATGGGGCGCGGCGCGCCTCTCGGCGGCGACGGACGAGATGCGCCCCGATGTGACGTTCCGCATCGTGCAGGCCAATGTCCCGCAGTCGGAGAAGTGGAAGCCTGAAAACCGCAGGTGGATCTTCGAACGCCTGATGAAGCTCAGCAAGGATGGAGCCGAAGCGAGCGGGGCGGCGCCGGGGAAGAAGCCGACGCTTCTGATTTGGCCGGAGACGTCCGTACCGTTTCTGTTCATGCTGAACGGCGCGATCGCCTCCGAAGAGGCGCGCCAGGCCTTCGCCGATTTGATCCCCGAAGCTACGTCTTTAGTGCTGGGTGCCGAACGCGTGGAAGGCACTAAGCGGCCGGATGGCCTCTATCATGTCGATCGTGTCTTCAATAGCCTCTTCGTCCTGGATAGCGAGGCCCGCGTCCTTAGCATCTATGATAAGACGCATCTGGTGCCGTTCGGCGAGTATGTGCCATTCGAAGCGACGCTGTCGGCGATCGGCATCAAGCAGCTGACCCATCTGAATAGCGGCTTTGCAAGCGGGACGGAGCGGCGGCTAATGACGGCGCCCGGCATCCCCGCCTTTTCTCCGCTCATCTGCTATGAGGCGATCTTCCCGGGCCAGGTCACGGGCGAGGACGGCCGGCCGGACTGGCTGCTCAATGTGACGAATGATGCCTGGTTCGGGACATCGATCGGCCCCTATCAGCATTTGAGCCAAGCCCGTATCCGCGCCATCGAGGAGGGGCTGCCGCTGATTCGGGCCGCAAATACGGGGGTCTCGGCTGTCATCGACGCCTATGGCCGGATCATCGCCAGCATTCCCTTGAACACGATCGGCACCATCGATCACGCTCTGCCTGTGGCCCTTGCGCCAACGCCTTACGCGCTGTGGGGGGATAATTGGCTAATCGTAGTGGCCTTTCTCATTGTCATATTGTATAGAATTGTAATCGAAGTTGAGTGATTGGAAAAAATCAAGCATTGCGAGTATCCTGGTTCAGTCGGACGACGAAACCTCACCCATAAGTGGTAGTCTCCGCTAACCACAGCTACAAGTTGCGGTTCTTGATCCTTGACGCGCGAGGTTCTGGGGGCTTACAACCACGCATTGCATGTGATATATCAGCCTGCGCGTTGATAATGCAGCGAGTAACAGGGCACGATTGGGAAAAATGGCAAGTGAAAGAGAGACGCCGGGGGGCGTGGAGGATCGCCTGGAGATGCCAGGTCGTAAGCCGAACCCTATGGATATTCACGTTGGAAGCCGCGTTCGTCTTCGCCGCATGGTGATCGGGATGAGCCAGGAAAAGCTTGGCGAGCGGATGAGTCTGACGTTTCAGCAAATCCAAAAATATGAAAAAGGAACGAACCGCATTGGTGCAAGCCGACTTTACCAGCTGGCTCTGATTTTGGACGTTCCGGTGCAGTTCTTTTTCGAAGATGCTCCGCTGAGCATTGCAAGCCGGGGAGCGGCCGCCGCTGCGGGCTTTGCTGAGTCCAGGACCGAGGCTTATCTCCTGGACTTTCTCAACAGCCGCGATGGCCTGGAGCTCAACCGCGCGTTCGTCAAGATCACCGATCCGAAGGTGCGCAAACGCGTCGTCGAACTGGTTCGCGCTCTGAGCGAAGACGCGAACATGGACGCGGCAAATCTGCGGCCGGTCTCGGCGCAACCGGCCGACTGACCGGCGGCAGCCTATCGGCGGGACATTCGGCGTGTTGCAGCAGCCGTAGCCCTCCGATTCCACGGGCACGGCGCGGACATCGACATACCCGCCACATCTGAGAAGGTATGGTTGCACATATGAATCTCAATGGGTCGCCGGGGACACCTCAGGACGATCGGGTGAGTTATCGTGTGACAAGGAGCGGCGGCTGAATCTGTGATGAGACGGCACGCATGTTAAACGCAGCATCGTCGCATGGGACTACCTCGCCAGCTTGATCGCTGCCTAAGCGCGTTCAGCCGATTCCCCTGGGAGACACCTGCTCATGCCGCTTGCATCTGGTCAGCCGATCATTGCCGTGGAAGAGCATTTCTGGGACACGGAACTGGCGGCATCGTTTCCGCCGGGTCGGCGCGGAACCGAACAGCTCGCCAAGCGGCTTTACGATATCGGCGATGAGCGGATCAAGGGAATGGATGCGGCGGGGATCGATGTGCAGGTCCTCTCGCATGGGTCGCCTGCGACCCAGCTGCTGCCCGCGGATAGCGCGGTCGCCCTTTCGCGACGGGTGAATGACCGGCTCTTTGCTGCGATTGCCGCTTTTCCCGACAGGCTCGCCGCTTTTGCCGTGCTGCCGACCGCCGATCCGCTTGCGGGGGCCGATGAATTGGAGCGCGCGGTCGGTCAACTCGGCTTCAAAGGCGCCATGATCCATGGGCTCGCGAACGGTCTCTTTCTCGATGACCCGCGCTTCCGGCCGATCTTCGAGCGCGCCGAACGCCTCGCCGTCCCGATCTATCTGCATCCATCGGTGCCGCATCCTGCCGTCGTCGAGGCCTATTACAAGGACTATGTCGAAGATTTCCCGACCGTCATCCGCGCCGCCTGGGGGTTCACGGTCGAGACGGCGACCCAGGCTTTGCGGCTGGTGCTCAGCGGCATTTTCGACGCCTACCCCGATCTGAAGATCATCCTCGGCCATCTCGGTGAGACGCTGCCCTTCCTGATCTGGCGGATCGACGAGGCGCTGGCCCGGCCCGGCCAGAAGTCGATCCGTTTCCGCGAGGTCTTCACGAGCGGCTTCTATCTCACCACCAGCGGCTTCTTCTCTTCGCCCGCGCTGGCCTGCTGTATCGAGGAGATGGGCGTGGACCGCATCCTGTTCGCTGTCGACTATCCCTATATGGAAAACGGACCGGGCGTCGCCTGGCTTAAGGACGCGCCGCTCGCCCAAGACGACCGGGCGAAGATCGCCGGAGGCAATGCGATGCGCGTTCTGAGGCTATGACGCGTGTCGCCGCTTGCGGCAAGTCTCTGAGCTAAGAACCTGAAATGACGCGAGGACCGCCGGCTAACCGCATTGACCCGTTCTGGCCGCCTATCGTACGGTAATAGCGGAGTACGGGATTGGACGGAATGGCGGCGGATACGGTCAAGGTCGGAATCGTCGGTCTCGGAAGATGGGCCCGCGTGCTGGCCCGTGCAGCGAAGCTCTCCGATAAGATGGAAATCGTTGCGGGGTTCAGCCGCTCGCAGGAGAACAGAGACGGTTTCACCGCCGAGACCGGCATATCGACCGTCCCCGATCTGCAATCGCTCCTGGCAAGGGACGACATTGCGGGCGTCATCCTCACCGTTCCGAACGAGCAGCATTTGCCCGTCGCGGCCGAAGCCGCCAAGGCCGGCAAGCATGTCTACACCGAGAAGCCGATCGCCAATACCCTCGAGGACGGGCTCGCCATCGAGGCGTTGCAACAGACCTACGGGATCACCGTCACCGTCGGCCATAGCGCGCGCCTGCTCGGCGGGATCCGCGCAATCCGCAAGGCGATCGATGCCGGCGAGCTCGGCCGGGTCGGGTTCATCGAGGCGAACTTCTCCAACGAACGCGCGCTTGAGCTGACGCCTCAGACCTGGCGCTGGTACAAGGACCGGGCGCCCGGCGGTCCGCTGTCGCAGCTCGCCATCCATATGTTCGACATCGTTCATTATCTCGGCGGCGATATCACCGAAGCGACCTCGATCGCCTCGAAACTGTCGCCCGTCGGTGCCGAAGTCGACGACCAGTCGATGACGCTTTTGAAATTCGCCGACGGCAAGATCGCCTATGTCGGCAGCTCATGGACATCGCCCGGCATCTTCGCGGTCCGCGTTTTCGGCTCGAAGGGCTTGATGCATTACGAAATCGACTTCCGCACATGGGACACGCCGGAAAAGCTGCGCGGCAGCTCGACCCTGTACATCCAGCGCGGCAAAAATGGTTATGGCCAGCGCGAGATCCTCGAAGAGCCGGAATCCAACATGTTTCGAGCCGAGCTGGATCTCTTTGCGGAGAGTTGCCGGACGGGGATCGTCAACGAGCTCAGCGCTGCGAACGGCAATGTGGCGGTCGCATGCGTGTACGCCGCCTTGCGTTCGATCGAGCGCAACGGCGCCCTGGTGACGCTCGACGAAGTCCTGCAATGACGCGCGCGCCAAACTCTCGGAGAGCTAACGACGTGCTGCCCAGTCGCCTCTTGACCGAATTGACGCAGCCGGAGGTGGCCCGGCAGTTCGAGGCGAATCCGCTCGTCATCCTGCCAACCGGGAGCGTCGAGCAGCATGGCGCGCATCTGCCGGCCGGCACCGATTCCTTCGCCGCCGAAATGATCGCCGAGGCGGTCGCCGAAAGGCATGGACGCCCTGGTCCTGCCCGGGCCCATGGTCGGCGTCACGCCGATGCATATGCCCTATGAGGCCACGCTCACCTTCACGCCCGATACCTATATCCGCGTCGTCACCGAGATCTGCGAGTCGGCGGCCGAGCCATGGCGCCAAACGGCTGATGATCATCAACTGGCATGAGGGCAACATCCCCTCGCTCGCCATCGCCGCCGAGGATCTGCACCGCCGCGTCGGGATGACGGTGCTCACCGTGCAAGCCTGCTACGTGGCCGAGGAGATGTTTGGCGCGCAGTGCAACGGCCTCACTCATGGCGGCGAGATCGAGGCGCTGGCGGTGCTCGCCTGCCGGCCCGAGCTGGTGCATCTCGACCGCATCGCCAATCCTTCCGATCATCAGCGCGGCCACCATATGGACAAGCTCCGCCGCACCAGGAGCTACCAGCCGGTGCTGACGGACATCCGCAACATCGCGCCGACGGGGTGGTATGGCGACCCCGGCGGGTGCAACCGCCGAACGCGGAGCAGCGATGGTGGAGAAGGTCGCCGACGCGATCGCTGCCGAAGCGACCGAGCTCTATGCCCAGCTCGACCGCGCGCTCGGCGGGACGGCCGAAGTCAAGCATTTGCGCGAGGTGACCTGATGACCAAGGTCATTGTCCTCGGAAGACGCTAGGGCGATGGATTTGCCTGGCCGGCGGGCGCGAGAGATCGTTGGCGCAAAAGTCGGCGCGACGAACTCGACCATTCGCCTGGTCGAGATCGAGCCGGACAGGCCGGGTTCCGTGCCGCGCGGCCCCCATGTACATCATGGCTTCGAGGAGTGCATTCACGTCCTCGCCGGGGAAGGGGTCACGCGCACCGACCATGGCGACTACGCCGTCAAGGCCGGCGACACCATTCTCATTCCCGCCGACGAGCGCCATGCGACCTACAACACCGGCCCGGCCATTTTGCGCCTCATCTGTTTCTTTCCGGTCAATGACATCGCACCGGGAACAGTGGAATTTGTGGACTGGGATTCGAGCTAAGGGGTGCCGTATTCGTGGCTGACGTGCTCTGTCTTCGCCCGAAGACCGAATTCACCCAGGTCGGCGTCACCCCGCCGGACGTCTTGGACATTGCTTACATGGCGCCGGACGACGCGGCGATGCCGGCGACGCTGAAAGCCTGCGCAGCGCTCGTCATTCCTGCGGTCGGGCCGAAACTGCCGCTGGAACTCTTCGCCGGCAGCTCGATCCGGCTCGTCCAGGTCACTGGCGCCGGTGTTGATCGCGTCGACACTGGCGGCTTAAAGGAGCTTGGCATTCCCGTCGCGAATGTGCCCGGCGGCAGCAGCAATGCTGTCGCGGAATACGTGCTCTCCTGTGCCACCGCGCTTCTGCGCCGGTTCACCCAGTCCACCCCTGCCATCCGCAACGGCCAATATCGTGCTTTTCGCAGCCAATTGCTGCGCGACAATGTCGAGGGCCTCGAGGGTCTACTTGTGGGCATTATCGGGATGGGCATGATTGGAACCGCCGTCGCCCATCGCTTCAAGCAAGCCGGCGCGCGCATCGCCTTTTTCGACCCGGCTCTCGGCGGCGCACATCCAGACGCCGCGCTCGCAGCACAAGCGCTTGGCCTTGAGGAACTGCTGGCGCAAGCCGATCTGGTGACGCTGCACGTTCCCCTCTTAACCTCGACCGAAAAGCTGATCGATGCGGACCGGCTCGCTTTAATGAAACCTGGAGCGGTGCTCATTCAGGCGTCGCGAGGCGGCGTTGTCGACGAAGCCGCTCTTGCGGCGGCGCTGGAGTCGGGGCGCCTGGGCGGGGCTGCGGTCGACGTCTATTCGCGTGAACCGCCGACAGAGGACAATCCCCTGCTGAGACTCTCAGATGCGGCTGCACAAAGAACGATCCTGACGCCGCACATTGCCGGCGTAACCCGTCAATCCTGGGCTTCCCTGTTCCGTCGCGCGTGGGAGAATGTGATGCGCGTCGTCGTCGACAACCAGCCGCCGGACTATGTCGTTCAATGAGCCGTTGCGGTAGCATGCTAAGATAAGAAGCGCCCTGCGAGCGTAAACGAAGCGTTTGGGAGGACGAACAGGGTCGTGAGCTTCACCGAAACAAAGCGGCCTGGCGTCGGCTCGGACAAACCGCCGGTGCCGGCGCCAAAGACGGCCCAACCGGTCATCGTCTCCAAGGGCGTTACGATCGGCTACACGTTACACCGCGAGCGGAAGAAGCTGACCGCGCTCCGTGATATCACCCTGACGGTCAATCGTGGTGAATTTGTCGTGCTGGTGGGGCCATCCGGCTGCGGCAAGACGACCTTCATCAACGCGATATCCGGTCTTGTGCAGCCCTGGGAAGGCACGATCGAAGTGAACGGCAAACCGGTGACCGGGCCGGGGCCCGATCGCACGATGGTGTTCCAAGATTACGCGCTGATGCCTTGGCGCACCGTCGAATCGAACATCCGCATGCCGTTCGAGTTCCAGCGGCTGGGTCTGTCAAAGCAGGAAATGGCAGAGCGGGTTCGTCGCTGTATCGACCTCGTCGGGCTGACCGGTTTCGCGGGATCCTACCCTTATGAGCTCTCGGGAGGCATGAAGCAGCGCGTCGGCATCGCCCGCGCCCTGGTCTGCGAGCCCGATATTCTGCTTGCCGATGAACCGTTCGCGGCGATCGACGCGATGACGCGCGAAGCGATGCAGAGCGAGCTTGAGCGGATTGTTTCCAAGACCGGGCAGACGGTCGTCTTCATTACCCATTCGATCGATGAAGCCATCACCCTCGCCGACCGGGTCGTTGTGATTTCATTCCGTCCCGGCCGCATCAAGGAGATCGTTCCGATCGATATTGCGCGGCCCCGGTTCGATCGCGACCTGAAGACGCTTCCGGAATATGGCAGGCTTTACGATCACATTTGGCGACTGGTGAAGGACGAGGCCCTTCAGAGCGCACGCGGAGCAAAATGATGAGCACATTCGAGCAACGGGACGGCGTGTTACCAGACGAGACTGCCGAGTCCGGCCGCATTGAAGATGCCGAGTGGACGTTGCGCGAGCTTTGGATACGCTATGGCTCCTGGGTGGTAACCATCGTCAATCTGACGATCTTCTTTTGCTTGTGGGAGCTCTTCGCCCGATCAGGCGCCATCAGTCCTCTGTTCCTGCCCGCCCCGAGCCGCATGTTTGCGGCGCTTTGGGAGGGGCTGACCACCTCGGCGCCGCCCGGCGCGGCGATCTCGGGCAGCATCCGCGACCATCTGTTCTACAGCCTCAGCAATCTCGGCATCGGGCTCCTTATCGCCTGCGCAGTCGGCATTCCGGCCGGTCTGCTGATGGGGGGCAATCGATATGTCGAGACCATCCTGAGCCCATATGTCTGGGCGCTCGCCTCGCTTCCGCGCATCGCTCTCGTGCCGCTGTTCATCCTGTTCCTCGGGTTCACGGTGAAGATGCAGATCACCATCATCGTCCTCTCCGCGGTGTTTCCGATCATCATCAATGCCTGGGCCGGAGTGAAGACGACGGAGAAATCCCTTCTTTCCGCTGCGCAGAGTCTTCGGCGCGAGCCGGCGTGAGCTCTATACCAAGGTGGTCCTGCCCTATACGCTTCCGTTCATCATCGCGGGGGTCCAGCAGGGGATCGGGCGCGGCCTCATCGGCGTGGTGATCGCCGAAATCTTCGGCGGCTCGCACGGCCTTGGATATCTGGTGCACCGGGCTGCCGATACGTTCAACTCGGCACTCATGTATGCGGTGCTGTTTTTGCTGGTGATCATCTCGCTGACGCTTATCCAGATCACCCGCTGGTTGGAAGCCTATGTCGCGCCATGGCGGCGGATCGACACACTGTGAGCGGCTGCAAAAGCCGAAATCGTAAGTGAACGGAAAACGGAGGAAGACGCGTGAAAAAGCATCAGGTTCATCTACCCCGGCGGGAGGTTCTCAAAATGGGCGGCGCCGGCGTGCTCGGCATGTTCATCGCTGCAGCGACGCTCGATCGCCCTGGCACCCAGGCGGCCGCTGCCGAAAACATCATGGCCAATCTGAAAAAGCTCAGGATGGGCGATTTCAATCCCAACTATGCAACGCAATGGTCCTACCGGCTGGCGCAGGCGCTGGGCTACTTCAAGGAGGTTGGCATCGAGGACCTCGACGTCACGATATCCGACCAGTATTTGCCTGGCATGATCGGCGGGAGCCTCGATATCACCCACGGCGACACCAACGTCTTCCTGGGCTCCGGTCGGGCCAGCGGGTTACCCATCAAGATGATTTCGATATATCGCGACAAGGAATGGTGGATCATGGGCGTTCGCAAGGGCATCGAAAAGCCCGAGGACCTCAAGGGCGGCAGGATCACCGGCGGGACGCTGGACGGCCCGCAATACCTGGGTCATGCGCCAAGCACTTACGGAGATGGGGCTCAATCCCGACAAGGACGTCGAATTCGTTCCCGTGTCCGGTGCATCCGACGCCCGACTGCAGGCGCTCCTCGCCGGCACGGTCGATGCCGCCAGCCTGTTTCCGCGTCATCAGGCGGGGCTCAAGGCCGCAGGCGGCAAGTTCCTTTACCAGCACCTTCACCAGGCGCCGCAGGAAGGCTTCGCTGCAATGGGCGGATGGTTGGCCAAGAATAAGGACACTGCCTATGCGTGGGCTCGGGCAGACATTCGGGCCCGCAAATGGCTGTTCGACCCAACCAACAAGGATCAGGCGTACAAGACTATGCGCGATCTTGGCTTCGATATTCCGCCGGCATTCGAGGCTCAATACAAGCTCGAGCTTGACCAGATCAGCCCCGACGGTGGTTTCGAGAGCGCCGAGGCGATGGACAAGTTCGTCGAGTCCCTCGCCGTCACCGGCGAGTGTGCCGAAGGATCTCGACTGGCGCAAATATGTCGACATGACCTATGTCTGGGCGGCCCAGGAAGCCAACGGATTTCCCAGACGTCCTGCCTCGCTCTGAACGCTGACGCTTGCTCGGGGGCCGAACTCCCGAGCGGCTACGTCTTGGTTCCGGCGCATGCGGCTAGCGCCGGATTTCTCACCGCGTCTCGTGACGGAGGGGTGAACCGCCCGCCATCATGGCCCGAGTGCCGGTTTTTGGCCGCTGGGGCGACGGATGGACGGGCGGCGTTGTTGCGCTGTTATTGGCTCATGCCCCCCGCTGGGGTGGCAGACGGCGCCGATTAACAGGCCGCGCCATGTCCACCCGCAGGGGTCCACTCCGCGCCAGCATCGCAACTGATCGACTTTTACTCCGCCACGCCGGCCGGAAATTATTCCGGCGTTGACGCATGATTGCCGGTTGACTTGGTCGGTCGACCGATTTAAATATATTCGGTCGATCGACCGAATTAGATCGATGCAGATGATCGGTTGAGGCCTTCGGCCGCCTCGCAGCAAGGAGAGTTTTCCATGGGTGCTATCGCTTCAGTTTTATATGGTGTGCTCGCCTATGCGCTGTTCTTGGGCACGATCCTTTATGCGATCGCCTTCGTCGGCGATTTGCCGGTGCCTAAGACGATCGATAGCGGCGAAGCCGGGCCTCTCGTGCCGGCGTTGATCATTGACACCATGTTGCTGGGACTTTTTGCCGTTTCAGCATAGCGTCATGGCGCGGCCTGCGTTCAAGCGCTGGTGGACGCGCTATGTGCCGCAGCCAGTCGAGCGGACGACCTACGTGCTGCTCGCCAGTCTCATCATGATAGCCCTATTTTGGTATTGGCGGCCGATCGCCGCACCGATCTGGACCGTGGAGAACCCGATCGCCGTGGCGGCCCTCACCGCGATCTTCTGGTTCGGCTGGGGCCTGGTGTTTCTTAGCACCTTCCTCATCAATCATTTCGAGCTGTTCGGCTTGCGGCAGGTCTATGCCCGGCTGCGCCGTCGGTCGCTGCCGGAGCCGGTATTCAGGACGCCCTTCCTCTACAAGCGTGTCCGGCATCCGCTCTATCTTGGCTTTCTCATCGCCTTCTGGGCTACGCCGTCCATGACGGCAGGACATTTGCTGTTCGCGATCGCGACCACCGGCTATATCTTCCTTGGCATCTACCTCGAGGAGCGCGATCTGATCGGATTGTTTGGTGATCAATATCGCCGCTACCGCGAGCAGGTATCGATGATCATCCCGCTTCCCGCGCGCAAGGTCGCTCCAGATCGTTCTGCCGAGATGCCGTCCGGGGAACTGAAACGCCCATAAGGGGTGGTCGTTGGCCGCTTCCCGGATGGGCGCCGCTCGAAAATAGAGGATCAGGTAATGGCGCGAGCGCTGACAAAGAAGCCAGAAACCAGCACCACACTGCTCGAAGCGGCAAAGAAGGTGCTGCGCCAGAATGGCTATTCCGGCTTGTCGACCCGCGACGTGGCCGCCGCAGCCGGCGTGCCACTGAGCCAGATCCATTACCATTTCGGCTCCAAGCAAGGGATGGTGCTGGCGCTCTTCGAGTATCTGAACGCACAGCTGCTCGATCGGCAGAACGCTTTGTTCGGCGACCCGAAGCTCAAGCTCTCGGAGCAGTGGGACCTGGCTTGCGATTATCTGGATGACGATATCGCCTCGGGTTACGTGCGCGTTACGCAGGAACTGATCGCCGCGAGCTGGGCCGATGCGGGGGTCGCCGAGGTCGTCCGCGCAGGCCTGATCGGCTGGTTCGATCTCATTATCGAACTCGCGCGCAAGGCCGAACGTGAGCTTGGCGGTCTGGGCCCGTTATCACCCGAGGAGGTTGCCGCCCTCGTCGGCAGCGCGTTCATCGGCGGGGAAAGCCTCTATTTGCTCGGCGTCGAGAAGAAAGGCGCGCCGGTGCGCCAAGCGCTGCGGCGGATCGGCGATCTCATTCGCATTGCCGAAGGCGCTTCATCGAAGAGGTGATGTCATGCGCGCAAAGCTGCCTAGCAAGGACGGGTTCGTCGATCGTCAAGGCGTGAAGCTCTATTACGAGGTCTATGGCGAGGGTCCCGAGACGATGGTTTTCCTGCCGCCATGGACCATCGTGCATTCGCGCGTCTACAAGGCGCAATTGCCATATTTCAGCGAGCGTTTTCGCTGCATCACCTATCGATGCCCGCGGCAACGGCAAGTCCGACCGGCCAGCGGATGTGGCCGCCTACACACTGGACAACTACGTCGCCGACGCGCTTGCCGTCATGGACGCCACCGATGCCGGCAAAGGCGATCCTCGTAGGCCTATCCTTCGGCGGCTTTCACGCATGCGTGCTGGCCGCATACCATCCCGACGCGTGTGAAGGCGGCGATCCTGGCCGGGACCGTCGCGAGCATCGGACACGAATTACCCGTACATGACGCACAAAGCATTTCCTCGCCAAGCGCGAGCGATTCGACGGCTGGGACAAATACAACCGCGAGCTACTGGCTCGCCGAATTATCCCGACTTCGCCGAGCACTTCATTCGCAACGTCTGCTCCGAGCCGCACTCGACCAAGCAGATCGAGGATGGCATCGACTGGGCGAACGAAACCACCGGCCCCGTGCTGGCCAAGACGGTGGACGCACGGGGGATCCCGCCGGCGTTCGATGTCAGCGAGGCGATGTATCGCAAAATCCGCTGCCCAATGCTGATGATCCACGGCGACAACGATCAGATCCAACCCCATGCGCGCGCGCAAGCGGTGGCCGAAGTCACCGGGGCCGAACTGGTGACCATTCCAGGCGGCGGTCACAATCCCCTGGGCCGCATTCCCGCAAAGTGCAACACCCTGATCGTCGACTTTCTCGACCGCAAGCTCGGCATCCCCGCTCCGAAGCGGCAAGCAGGCGGGGCAAGCAAAGCCAAGAAGGCGCTCTACCTCTCCTCCCCCATCGGCCTAGGGCACGCGCGCCGCGATATCGCCATCACACGGGAATTGCGCAAGCTGCGCCCTGACCTTGAGGTCGATTGGCTGGCGCAGGATCCCGTGACGCGCCTGCTCGAGGCGCGATGGCGAGCGCATCCATCCTCTGAGTGGCCGGCTTGCCAGCGAGACCCGGCACATCGAGCTGGAGTTGGGCGAGCACGAACTGCACTGCTTTCAGGCCATCCGCCGCATGGACGAGGTGCTGATCGCAAACTTCATGATCTTCCAGGATGCCGTCGAGCAGGGCGGCTACGATCTGGTGATCGCCGATGAAGCCTGGGACATCGACCACTTCTGGCACGAGCACCCGGAGTTGAAGAAGGCGAAGCTTGCCTGGTTCACCGATTTCGTCGGCTACCTGCCCATGCCTGCTGGTGGGGACCATGAAGCCTTCCTGACGGCCGACTACAATGCCGAGATGATTGAGCACATCGAGCGGCATCCCGGCGTGCGGGACCGAGCCATATTTGTCGGCGAGCCCGAGGACGTCATTCCGCGGTCCTTCGGCAAGGACCTTCCGGCGATGCGCGATTGGGTGCCCAGGCATTTCGACTTTGCGGGCTACATTATTGGTGAACATCCCCAGATGTTCGGTCCCCGCGCCGATCTGCGTCAGAGCCTCGGCTACCGGCCGGATGAACGCGTGTGCATCGTCACGGTCGGCGGATCGGGCGTTGGCGCGCATTTAATCAAGCGCATCCTGCAAAGTTGGCCAATGGCGCGGGCCAAGCTGCCCGAGCTGCGCATGATCCTGGTGGCGGGGCCGCGCATCGACCCGCGGACGCTCGATGTGCCCGCCGGCGTCGAGGTGCGCGCCTTCGTGCCAAATCTCGATCGCCACCTCGCAGCCTGCGATCTGGCTCTCGTACAGGGCGGTCTCACAACATGCATGGAGCTGACCGCTGCGGGCACCCCCTTCATCTACTTCCCGCTCAAGAACCATTTCGAGCAGAACTTCCACGTCGCTCATCGTCTCGATCTGTATGGCGCCGGGCGGCGCATGGAGTTCGCGACCTCGACACCGGACATGATTGCCGATGCGATGGTTGCCGCGTTGAAAACGCCGGCAAGTTTCAAGCCGGTCGAAGCCGGTGGCGCCGCGCGGGCCGCGCGCATGCTTGCGGATCTCATCTGAGCTCGATATCCGCGGCAGATATCGGCGGCGGCGGAACGCAGCTGCCGGAACACCGCTTTTCGGGATGATCGAAGACGAGCGTGGACGCATCGATTACGACGGGTTCGGGGTGGGTCCAACCATTGTGCTTGTGCCCGCATCGCTCGCCACCGGCGCCGCTGGCTACCATCCACGCTATGCTGCCGTCCGCCGCTAAAGCCGCCTTGTCTGACGCATGAGTGCGGCGACACAGCATCCGATTGGCTCGGCTTTGGTCACGTGTGTCTTTACGGGCGTCCGCGCACTCACCGCCTTCGGTACCTACAATTTGTCCAGCGATGTCGGCAAGCGATCCAGGGCACAGGATTGCGGTTGGCAAAATAAAGATGCCATGTCACCGGGGATCACGAAAAATTCGTTTCCGCTCCCCGCTACGCACGCCTAAGCCGATTAATATCGGAATGCCAGAGAAGGTTAGAGTTTATGTCGCTGATCTCCAAGCACCTCTATCCCATCTTGGCTGAAAAACACTACGAACGGCCTTCGGCGTTTGCGCCGGAAAACCTGCTGCGCGAAGCGCGGCGCCAGAAACGGCTTCACGAGCGGCGAGGTTCCTCCGGTCTGCGTGCTCGATCCCGATGGGGATATTGTCCGGCACCTCAGAAGAACCGGTCGCGCAGAGCGTGACCCGGCCTGGGCCTGTTATCATACCGATCTGCATCGGATCCGCGGGGATGACTACGATCTCGGTGTCGTTGGATGCGCGGTCGGCGCCTCCTTCGCGGTTCTGGTCGCCGAGCAGCTTTTCGCCTCCGGCTGCCGGTTTTTGATCAGCATCACCTCGGCGGGTCAACTCGTCGAAGTGGCGCCGCCGCCCTATTTCATTCTGATCGAAAAAGCGCTTCGGGACGAAGGAACGAGCTATCATTATCAGCCGCCGTCCGAGTTCAGCCACGCCCATCCCCAATTGAAGCGGAACATCGGGGCCGCGTTGTCGCAGCTCGGCCTGCCCATTGTCAGCGGCGCGACATGGACGACGGACGCGCCTTACCGCGAGACCGAGGAAGCCATCGCCGCCATGAAAGCCAAAGGGCTGCTCGCCGTCGAAATGGAGGCGGCGGCGCTTTACGCGTTTGCATCGGCGCGCCGGAAACCGGTCTTGTGCTTCGCCCATGTCACCAATCAGATGGCGCGGTCCGAGGGCGACTTCGAGAAGGGCGAGGCCAATGGAAGTCTGGATGCGCTCGCGGTCATAAAAGCGGCGGCGGATGCATTTCTCAAACCATCGATGACGGGGTCTTGATTAGGCGTTGAGGAACGATCGATCGGAAGGAGTGCCGACAAGGAGGGTCCCATGCGAGTTAATCCCTTTTATGATTCCTGGCTGTTTCTGATTGGCGAAACCGGCCCCCATCTTGGCGTCGGCGGCTGGCGCTACTTGCTTGTCGCGCTGTATTGGGGGCTGCTCCTTGCCAGCATCGTCATCGCCATTCGGAATTGGCAGGCCGACCCGTCGCAGCGGACGGCACGCCATCTCGGGACCTGGGCGTGCCGCGTCGTCATCGGCACGATGTGGTTCGAGGGCGCTTTGTGGAAGCTGCCCATCCCCTCGGGGGGCTTTCGATATTGGCTCGAACAGGAGGCGCAATACGCAGCCTTCGGGTTCCACCGCGAGTTTGTGACTGGGGTGCTGCTCGCGAATTTCACCTTCATCAACGTGGTCGCATTCACGGCCGAGATCGGGATGGCCGCTTCGTTCATTCTCGGCTTCGGCGTGCGGTTTTTCTCGCTTGTGGCGATACTGTATCGCCGCGCAGCTCTATTTCGGCCTCTATACCCATCCGAATGAGTGGCCGTGGGAATTCATCTTTATCATCGTGATCGCGGCGATGTTCTATCTTCACGCAGCGGGCAGGAGCCTCGGTCTTGACGCCCTGCTTCGGCGCCGAGGCCAAATCATCAATAACGGCCTTCTGAATCGCCTCTATAGACTGGCCTCGTAGCCTCGATCCGCAATCATGTCGGCCTCGGATCGACCGCGGGGCGGGTGCGTCTTTGCCATCGTGAACTCCTTGAACGTAAATGTTCGGGTGTCCACGAACCCGGGGCAAGTCCAATCACCGACCTCACCAGAGCGTTTTCAAGCAACAAGACCCCAAGCGGTCATTGAAGTCGCACAGAGTTCGGCGCTAATTGAGAACCCAGGAGCTTGGTCGGTTCAACAAACGCATATCATTCCAGACCGGCCTTGCGCATGCCATCGAGAAAGTGTGGCATGGCGCGTGCCGTATAGGGAACGTGCTGCTCGATCCAGGCGATCGATATGTTGGGCTGCACCTCACGGAGCTTGGCCATTGCTGCACTGACTTGCTTCGTTCTGCCAGCCTGCGCCAAGCTTGCACACAGGATACGATGGGCCGCGGTGAAGCCGGGGCGTTCCAAAATTGCCTTATTGCCCCACTCGACCGCTTCGTCATATCGATGGGCGTAGTAGTGGGCGACGCAGGTCCCGGAGTAAAAAAAGGCTTTGAGCGGATCATGCGGGCTCATGCGAAGCGCTTGCTGAAAATAGCGGATCGGCTCTTCGGATTGTCCGTCGAATACCAGCGCCCACCCGAGATAACCGTAGGCGGTCGCAAAATTGGGATTGAGGTCTAGGGCTCGCATGTATTCGCGCACACTTTCGCCAGTTTGGCGGTTGGCGAACGCCAGATAGCCCAACGCAAGGTGCGCCCAGGGGTCCTGGTCATCGAGTTCGAGAGCCCGATTGGCTAATTCGGCGGCGTAACGGGAGCCATCACTTTCCGGTATCCATCCGACATGACCTGAAACCAGCAGTGAAAAGGCCAGCAGGCTGTGTGCCGGTCCATAATCTGGGTACCCTCGGACGGCTCGGCGAAGTATCTCGATTGCTTTTTCACTTTCACGCGTCGTCATCCGCCCGTAGTGAATCAGGGCACGCATTACAAGGTCCCACGCGTTCAAATCATCAGAAGACCGCTTTTGGGACTTGATCCCTTCTGCAGCGACAAGCTTGGGCAATATGGCCGACGTCACACTCTGAGTTATCTCGTCCTGCAGCTTGAATATGTCCGTGAGCTCGTAGTCATACTTCTCGGCCCAATGCTGAATGCCACTTTTCGCATCGAGCAATTCAACACTAATCCGCACACGATTCCCTGACTTTCGGACACTTCCGTCGAGCACATAGTGGACGTCCAGTTCCTGTCCAATGCGCCTGATATCGATAGCCTGGCCTTTGTAGGCGAACGTTGAATTCCGGGCGATGACAAGAAACCAATGCAGTCTCGACAATGCCGTAATGATGTCCGCGGTTATGCCATCGCTGAAATATTCCTGTTCGAGATCGCCGGACATATTGGCGAAGGGCAAGACCGCGATTGAGGGTTTATCAGGCAGTGGTGGCACCGCCACTGCTGCGGGCGGTGACGCCGCCGGCGCAGCACGCTGTTCGAGTGGCGATGCTGGCATTGCGCCGTTTTTGCTGTGCGTGCCCTGGTGTTCTCGGACCTCGCCCACAAAACGAAGGCCCTTCCGGGCGAGGGTGCGGATCAATCGCTGCTCATCCCCGTTGTCGCCAATCGTCTGTCGCGCCGTGGTGATCCTGCTGGTGAGCGTGGACTCTGAGACGATTCGGCCGTTCCATACGTGGGTGATCAGGTCATCCTTGCTGACAACGCGATCACGGTTGCGGATGAGATATTGCAGAATATCGAACACCTGCGGCTCGACGGCAACCAGATCGGGTCCACGCCGCAATTCCTGCCGGTCCACATCGAGCGAGAACGTCTCGAAATTGTAAATCATGTCATTTCTCTCCGCTGCACCAGCATGTTCAACCCGAGGGGAAAACCAGGATATCCCGAGGGCAAATCAGGGAAAATACAGCGGCAATTGAGGCTTGGCTCAAAGACGCCACGTCGCACCTAGTGGCATGCTTTGCTCCATCTTCGATGGAGGAAGCCATGTTCAAACATATTACTCTTTTTACTACGTTTGTCATTCCCGTGACGGTTGGTCCGTCGCTCGCCAAAACGATTGCAACGCCGAACGCCGCGCCGATGGCGTCGGTTGTCGATTGGCTCGCGACGCAGACCGCGCCGGCCGGCTTTCGCGCGGCTGAACTCTCGTCAGACTCGGCTAGTCCCGAGCAATCCTTGCTGGCCGCGATCGTCAAGTGGCTTTCGAGTAATTTCGAGCTCCCCGCAACCTCCGAGTACCCATCCGTAAGAATCGTTCCGGCTTCGGAAATTGTAACGCTGCGCTACGGTGATTTCCTCTCCACATCAACCCGCAATAGCGGCGCCGTTACCCGCGATGCCGCAGCACCGAATAATTCGCTCACAGTCGTCGCCGTCTACGACCCTCGAACAAAGACCATTCTATTGCCTGAAGGATGGACCGGCACCACACCAGCCGAACTTTCCGTGCTCGTGCACGAGATGGTTCACCACCTCCAGAACCTGGCCGAAATCAAATTCGAATGCCCTCAGGCACTAGAACAACTTGCCTATGCTGCCCAAGAAAAGTGGCTCGGCTTGTTCGGGCACAATCTGTTGGAGGATTTTGACCTCGACCCGCTCACTCTATTGGTCCGCACACGATGTTTTTTCTGACGGATTCTGGAATAAGCACGGCCGCCTGAGTTCCCCTGCGTTGACGACGCGACGACCTGCCTGGAAATCCACCCCGCTCCGTCCAGTTCCAAGGCTTGTTCACGAGCGCCAGGCGTTGACGTAGAAACTGGCCCTCGTCCGCAGGGCAGGTCACATTTAGCGGAGGTATAATTGCAGCGGCACACGCCGAAGGTTACACTCCTGGAGATAAAACTGAGCATCTAGTGGAGGAAAATGCCATGTCTTGCAGTCCTGTCTGGACCGTGCGTCTCCTATCGAGCGCAGCATTCGCACTCTTGGGGATAACGCTTGCCGCAGGGATTACGGCTCCGGTGCAGGCCGCGGATAAGCCGCCGATCAAGATCGGCGTCATCGCCGAGTCGCAGGCCGTGGCCGGCTCGTCGATCCCGCTCGCCGCGCAGCTAGCCGCCGATGAGATCAACGCCAAAGGCGGCGTCGATGGGCGCAAGGTCGAGATCATCGTCTATGACGATCACTCAGCTTCGGCCGATGCCGTCCGCGCCTTCCAGCGCGCGGTCAGCGAGGACAAGGTGAACGCCGTCATCGCCAGCTATATCAGCGAGGTGGTGCTCGCGCTGCAGCCATGGGCCTCCCGGCTGAAGACCGTTATGGTCACGCCCGGCGCCGCCTCCGACGTCATTACCGCCAATATCGCCAAGGACTACGAGCACAACAAATACACCTTCCACGGCTATCTGACATCGGGGGCACTGGCGCAAAGCGTTTGCGATGCCGCCAAGGACCTGCTCGTCGACGGCAAGAAGATGAAAACAGCCGTCATTATGAGCGAGGACGCCGCCTGGACGACGCCGCTCGATGCAGGCTATGAGAAGTGCCTGCCGCAGATTGGTCTGAAGGTGCTCGACCATATCCGCTTCTCGCCGGATACGACCGACTTCACGCCGATCTTCAACCGGATCGAAGCGCTGAAACCGGATGTGATGATCACCGGCATCTCCCATGTCGGCACGCAGCCGACGGTGCAGTGGAAGAATCAGCAGGTGCCGATCCCGATGTTCGGGATTTCCTCGCAGGCGACGAATTCCAACTTCTGGAAAGACACCAATGGCGCCACCGAAGGCGTGCTCTATCAGGGTGTCTCCGGAACCGGCGTACCGACGACACCGAAGACGCTGCCATTCGTCGAAGCCTTCCAGAAAAAATATGGCAACTTCCCAAGCTATTGCGGCTATACGGCCTATGACGAGGTCTATTATCTCACCGATGCCATCAAGCGCGCGGGGTCCGACGACAGCGACAAGCTGGTGACCGCGCTGGAGGCGACCGATTATGAGGGCACCATCGGGCGGGTTGTGTTCCTGCCGAAGGGCGACCCGCATGTCCATGGCCTCAAGACCGGCGCAGGCTATATTACCGGGCTGATGCTGCAATGGCAGGACGGCAAGCAGGTCAATCTCTGGCCGCCGAAGCTTGCAAATGGCACGCTGAAATTCCCTTCCTTCATTCGCGCCTCGAACTAGCCCTTTGGGAGCCCCCGATCATGGATCGGGGGTTTCTTCTTTGCGGTCCTGCTGTCGTGCGGCCGTATGGGATTCAGCCTATCCAAAGTCTTGTCAAAGGCGATAGATGCGCCACAGATCGCAAACCGCCATTCGAATTCTGCCCTACGGCCGTTACGACCGTACGCCCTCTCAGAAGGAGAGCGTTGGGACGCGGGGTTACGGACGATCGACAAGCACGGCTCCGCCTGACGCTTCGCCCCGACCTTTCTGCTTGGGGACGTCTGCGAACGGCGCCTCCAAAGCTTCTCGTAGACCTTTTTATCGTCGCCCCGGCCAGCGAGCCGGGGCCTATTCGCCTTTCGACCTGCCGCAGTCCTGGGCGAGATGCGAGCGGATCCCGGTCCGGCCTTCGGCCGCCCGGGACGACGCCAAAACTCGGGCCGGCTTTTCACCAACGTTTCTCATCGGAGAGATGAGGCCGCACGCGGGGCACGGGGCCTATCCGGAGAGTGAGAGGGAGGCGTGATTTGCTGACCCTGCAGATCCTGATCGACGGATTCGCCGTCAGCGCCCTTTATGCACTGGGCGCAACGGGGTTTACCCTCATCTTCGGCGTTTCCGGCGTCCTCAATCTCTCCCACGGCGCGTTGATGGTCGCCGCCGCCGTCGCCGCCTGGGCCGCCGGCGCCGAACTCGGCCTGAACCCCTATGCAGGCGCAGCGTTCGGCATAGCCGTCTGCGTCGCCCTGGCATTGATCACCTATGGCTTCATCGTCCAGCCGGTGCAGCGGTCGCGCGCAATCCGCAATGAGGAGCGCGAGATTTTCATCCTCACGGCAACGCTGCTCTGGGGCATCATCATTCAGGAGCTGATCGCCTATTTCTTCACCAGCAACGCCAAGACGGTGCTACCCATCGTCGAGGGCGTCGTCGACATTTTCGGCGTCAGAACGCCCGCCAACGAAATTTTCACCGCCGTCGTCTGCTGGCTGGCGATCGCGCTGCTCTGGCTGCTGGTCAACCGTACGCGGGCGGGCAAGGCCGTGCTCGCCGCCTCGATGAATGCGCGCGGCGTGACGCTGCTCGGCATCGAGCTGTCCTGGATCTATATCGCCGTGTGGGTGATCTATGGCGTGCTCGCCGGGCTCGCCGGCGTCCTGCTCGGCATGTTCCTCGGCGTCAGCTCCTATAGCGTCGGCCCGCTCACCGGCAGCGCCTTCTCCATCGTCGTGCTGGGCGGCCTCGGCAGCGTCACCGGCTCGCTGATCGCGGCTTATGTCGTCGGCTATATCGAGACGCTCACCGCCTATCTCATCTCGCCGGCGTATCGCTTCATCCCGTCGCTGCTTCTGCTCGTCGCGGTGATGTATGTGCGGCCGCACGGTCTCCTGGGGAGGCGGTGAGGTGCTGAACCGTCTCTTCTCATCGCCGTTATTCTGGTTCGTCGCCATTGCCGTTACCGTGGCGACCGCGCTGCCACTTTGGGTTTCGGGCTACATTCTGGGGCTTTTGACGGTCGCCTATTATTTCGGCGTGTTCTCCATGGCCTGGGACCTGCTCTTCGGTTTCGCCAATGAGGTGAATTTCGGCCCCACCTTCCTGCTCGGCCTCGGCGCGTATACGGCCGGGATCGTCGACAACCGCTTCGGCCTGCCGATCTGGGTCTGCATCGCGCTCGGCACCCTCGCCGCCATGATCGCCGGGCTCGTGCTCGCGCTGCCGGCGCTTCGGGTCAGCGGCCCCTATTTCAGCCTGACGACGGTGGTCGCCGTGCTGATTTTGCAAAATCTCATCGTCGTCTTTGCCGATCTGACCGGCGGCGAGATCGGCCTGATGGTGCCGGACGTCATCAGCATCGATGCATCCGTCAATTACTGGATCGCGCTCGGCTTCATGGTGATCAGCGGAGCGATCCTCTACACCCTGTCGCGCTCGCCGGTCGGACTCATCCTGCAGGCGAGCGGCCAGGACAAGATCCAGGCCGGCGCGCTCGGCTTCAACGTCGCCAAGCACAAGCTGGTGGCATTTCTGATCAGCGCCCTTTTCTCCGGGCTCGGCGGCGCGCTCCTGGTCTTCTACATGGGCACCGCCTCGGTCAGCACACTGATCGACATCGCTGTCGGCGTGCAGATCATCATCGCCGCCGTGCTCGGCGGACGGCGCACCATCATCGGCGCTGCCATCGGCTCGATCTTCCTGATCGGCATGAGCGAGGCGCTGCGCCCGACGGGCGAGCTGGCGACGCTGATCGTCTCGATCACGGCCCTTTTCGTCGTGCTGTTCTTCCCCAACGGCTTCTTCGGCATGATCGCAAGGCGGGAGCGGGCATGAGGGCGAATACGGCGACCTGCCTGAATGTGACGGGCCTCACCAAGCGGTTCGGCGGCCTCGTCGCCGTTAACGGGCTGGATTTTGAGCTGAGGCGCGGCGAGATCCTCGGACTGATCGGGCCGAACGGGTCTGGCAAGTCAACGGTCATGAAGCTGATCATGGGGATCGAGCGGCCGAGCGCCGGCTCGATCGTGCTCGACGGCGAGGAGATCGCCGGGCTGCCCTCGCACAAGATCGCGCGCAAGGGCGTCGGCCTCGTCTTCCAGCATTCGCGCCCGCTGCAGCGCCAGACCGTGTTCGAAAACATCAAGCTCGCGCTGCTGCCGGACAGTCTGATCAGCCTGTTCGCCGACCCTGAAGTGGACGACCGGGCGCGGGCAATCGCCGACAGCGTTGGCCTGAGCGGCGTCCTCGAACGCAGGCCGAGCACGCTGCCCTTCGCCGACCTGCGCAAGCTGGAGCTTGCCAAGGCGATCGCGCGCGATCCGCGCGTCGTGCTGGTGGACGAGCCCTTCGCCGGTCTGACACAAGGCGAGATGGCCGCCTTCGCCGATCTGATACGCCAGTTCCGGGCGGAGGGGCGCGCGGTGCTGCTGATCGACCATAATGTGAAAAGCGTTGCTACGCTGGCGGACCGGGTGATCGCCCTCTATCTTGGAGAGCGTATCGCTGAAGGGACGGCCGATGAAGTGATGAAGGACGCGACCGTCCGCCGCGTCTATCTGGGCGGCAGCATCGAAACGCATGCGCGGCCTGAGGCTTCGTTCAAGGACGCAACGCCCCTACTGCAAGTGAAGGACGTCAGCGTCTTCTATGGAAAGGCTCAGGCGCTGGAGTGCGTCTCTCTCCATGTCCATGAAGGCGAGTTTGTCTCCGTAATCGGCATCAATGGCGCCGGCAAAACCACCCTCTTCAACGCGATATCGGGCTTTGTTCCTCATTCTGGAGACATACTCTGGGCGAATACTCCCCTGCGCGGCAAGTCGGCGGCGGCCATTGCACGCGGCGGCATCGTGCAATGTCCGGAAACGCGCGAGCTGTTCGGCGATCTAACCGTCCGGGAGAACCTCGATCTTGGCGGGCAGCGTCTGTCCAGGGGCGAAAGCGAGGAGCGCCGGAGCTGGCTGTTCGATCTTTTCCCGATTTTGAGTGAACGCCAAAAGCAGAACGCCTCGACATTGTCAGGCGGCGAGCAACAGATGCTGACCATAGCGCGGGCGCTGATGACGAAACCGAAGTTCTTGATCCTCGATGAGCCGACGCTCGGGCTGGCGCCGGTGATCCTCGAACACATTTCCAAGGCGTTGGCGCTCTTGCGCGAGACCGCAGCGATCACGGTGCTGCTTGGCGAGCAGAACGTCACTTTCGCGCTGCCACACGCCGACCGTGTTTATGTTCTGGAGCATGCGCGCATCGTTTGGGAGGGACCGCCTGCGCGCTTCGCCGAGGAGATGGGGACCGGGTACCTTTAGCACCTGACTGGCAATGGCTCGCGCCGAGAGGCCATCCATGTTGGTCCGGAATGGCGACGAGCGTTACGCCCTCAGAATGCTGACCACGAGGTTATCGCGGCCGGAAAGATTCCGGGCACCGAAATCCCCCGGATGGCCGTCGGCGCACCTCGTGCTGCTAAGTCCGACGATGGCGGCGATCGGTGCGCCGTAGCAGCCGAACGGGGTTGAGCGCCAACCCACAAACCTCACCATAAACTCTTTTTCTCCAAGCAATCTTTAGCCTTGCTGCCGCCTTTTATTCGCCATAATTTGGCTATTAACAATAAAACGTTACAAATTCCGGTACTTTCAACCCAGAGTTGATAAATTCAACTTTGAAAATGTGAATAAAAATCAGGAATATTAACTGGAAGGATAAGTCTAATGGCCATATAGTTTGTCAAAAAAGAGATTGGAGTATGAGATAATTGTATGATGACACGATAATTTCTGGCGTTAATTACTCCGTTATGGATGCGCCGGAAAGCATAAGCTTTGATTGTTTCAGATCGTTAGATATTGCGACAGACCTGAAACGGGTAGAGGCGACGGACCATGACGGCAAGATCTCGGGGGATAGTGAAGAGGCTGTTCGCCGTTGCGATAGCGGTCACCGCATTCCTCGCCCCGGCGCGATCGGGAGCTCAAACCTGCGGCACGGATTACGTGCTGAAGCAAGGTGATACGCTCGCCGACATCGCCCGCACCGTCTATGGCAACGTCAGCCAGTGGAGTATCATTTACTACGCCAATCAGGATCGGCTCGGCGATAATACAACTCTCCTGGTGCCGGGGCTGGCGATCAAGATCCCCTGCATCGGGCCGCAGCAGACCAAGCCCGCAGCCCCAGCGGCGGTCGAAGCCGCCCCGGCACCAGGCGCGACGACTGACCAGGCGCCGTTCCAACTTTCCTCGATGCTGCGACGTATCGATTTTCTGACGGCAGACGGCTACGCGCCATTCACCGGACGCGATCTGCCTGAAGGCGGACTGCTGATCGATCTCCTGCAGTCATCCATAGAATCTGATCAAGGATCAGGCGAAGGGCGGCTTCGACTTCCAGATCTCCTGGGTCAATGACTGGGCGGCCCATCTCAATCCGCTCCTGATCACGCGCGCGCTCGATGCCGGCATCCCCTGGACCAAGCCCGATTGCAGCAATCTGGCGGCACTTGACCGCGCCAGCCAGTATCGCTGCCAGAAATTCTTTTTCTCCGATCCGTTCTACGAGAGCGTCACCGTGCTCTTTGTGCGAAATGACTCCGCCTCCAATCTCGAGAAGGACGAACAGATTGTCGGCAAGACGCTTTGCCTTACGAAAGGCTGGTCGACCTACGATCTCGACAAGGGCGGTCGCAATTGGGTGAAAAATGGGACAATCACCCTCATGCAGCCACAGACGATTGATGAATGTTTCCGTCTTCTTGACGCGGGAACGGTCGACGGAGTGGTGGTTCCGGAGCTCACAGGCCAGGCGGTGGCGATGGCGATGGGCATGGCCGACCGCGTCCACGCGACGAGCCGGCCGCTGAACATCGAAACCTTGCATGTGATCATCGCCAAGACTCATCCTCACGCGCGCACGATCCTTTATTACGTCAACAGCTCATTGGCGAGATTGAAGGAGACGGGCGCGTATGACGCAATCGTCACCAAGCATCTGGAGCAGTTCTGGAACAGTCAGGGTCAAACGCCGCCGGCGGGAGGCAAGCCGACGCCAGTCGCTTCTGACAGAAAGCCCGACGCCTCATTGCAGTCGAAGCCGGAGACGCCGAAACCGAAGGGCGACGGCAGGAAGACGGCCCGACCATGAACGCCGGCGGGACCAGCCGGAGGGCTGATGAGCGCAGGCATCATCGGGCATCCGCATAAGACGATGAGGCTTTCTGAGATTTGGACACCGAACAACGCTTTATGACCGGCAGCCCTGTCCGGAGCGGCGGAGAAGATATGATGAGGCTGTTTGCGTTGATACTGCTTGCAATGCTGCTTGCCGCTCCGTCGGCCAGGGCAGTCCACGCGGAATCTGTGCTGCTTAGAGTGTCGCTGCAGGAACTCGCTCAGCAATCCCCTCAATCAGAGCTTGGTTGAATTCAAGAACGGGGTGGAGGCGCGGACGAAGGGCGCCGTTATGGTGAATATCTTCGATCAAAGCCAATTTTATAACGACTATCAGGTGCCGAATGCCGTCGGCTCGGGCGCTATCGAGATGGGGCTGGCGCCGCTTGGACAATATGCGAACGAGGTTCCGGCCGCCGGCGTTTTCCTGCAGCCCTTTCTGTTCAATTTTGATGAGATCATTCGCGCCGCTGCCCAGCCAGGCAGTGAGATCCGCACGATTATCGACAACGAGATCCTGAGCCAGACCGGAGCGCGTGTCTTATGGTGGCAGCGCTATGGCTCACCAGTGCTTCTGTCCAAGAGCGAGCCGATGCTCAATCCGAATTCAATGACGAACCAGAATATACGCGCCTACGATGATCTGACCGCCGATTTCATCAAGCTTTGCGGCGGCACGCCTCACGTTATCGCCAACTCCAAGCAGGCCGAGGCGTTCGACACGAATCTGGTGGACGCCAATTTAACCAATATCTCCAGCGTCAAAGAACAGGAACTCTGGCGGAGAACGCATTTCGTCACGCGCATCCGGCTGTCGGAAATCCTTTATGCCGTCATTATCAACGATGAGGTCTGGCAGAGCCTGACCAAGGAGCAGCAGCAGGTCCTCGCGGAAGAAGCGGGCAAGGTGGAAAAGAAGATCTGGGACCGCTTCGCCCGGATCGAAGCCGATGCATACCGCTATGCGGCCGAAAAGGGGATGAAGGTCGAGGAGTTGACATCGGATGACATCGTTGCCTGGCGCGTTTGCAGCTCCTCGATCCTTGAATCCTATATGACCAAGGCCGGCGAGATTGGGAACCAGCTCATGGCCGCTTATGCGCGATTACGAGTGGCGCCCTGTTGCAACAAGGCGGCAAATGCCAGTGCGAATCGTTGAGGGCACGGTCGCCGCGCGCGCAGCGTCGCCAAGCATTGCCCCTTGGAAGTGGCCGCTTACGCAAGCTGATTTGCATAGATAACTCAGTATCTAGCATAACGGATCAATAATACGTCAACAACGCCATGGAGGTATCTGGGTTCCTTTGTTCGGGAACGCGAACTTTAAAATTGTATTTCCAGAAAATCCAAAACAAGATAACGTGTGACGGTCTGATTTCGAATCCCTGAATACTCCGACACCCCCGCGGAGACGGTGACTTGTGTGCCGAAGTTACGCGATGACTTCATGAGGTCGTCGCGATCAACTAAACAGAATTTACAGACAATTCAAAGAGTTGGGAATCATCCAGTGGAGACACTTAGGTAGTCAGTTTTGTATTTGTGGAGAGCAAGCATGGGACGGCGATGGACTATTGCGTTTTTCCTTATCGCACTCGTGAGCGCGGCACAGGACGTGCAGGCTGCGGACAGAACCGGCGTCACAAAGGATAGCATCAAGATCGGCATGTTCGGACCGCTCACCGGCTCGAACGCCTCTTTCGCCAAGGGATTTTATGGCCCGATCGCAATCTACAAGGATATCAACGCACACGGCGGCATCAACGGACGCAAACTCGATCTGGTGATCGAGGATGATGCCTGCGATGGGGACAAGACCATCGCTGCCGTCAAAAAGCTCGTCGATCAGGACAAGGTCTTCATGCTGCATGGCGGCTGGTGCTCATCAGCCGTGATGAAGGCCCGGCCCGAGATCGAGAAATACGCCAAGGTGCCCTATATGAACATTGCCTCGGCGTCCGCCGCGATCTCGACGCCGCTCGTGCGCAATATCTTTCAGCCGGCGCCGACCTCCAAGACGATCGGCGAGACGCTGGTGAATTTTGCTCTGACCAAGCCTGGGGCGAAAAGGATTGCGCTGGTCACGCAGCCGGACGAAGGGCCGAACTCGAAAATCCGCGATGCGCTCGCAAAGCTGAAGGCATTGGGCATCGAGCCGGTCGAATCCATCACCCTGAAAACGGGCACCACCGACACGACCGAGCAGGTGAAGCTGCTCAAGAGCAAGGCGCCGGACGTCGTTCTCGTCAGCCTCTATCCCGCGGAGATTTCATCCCTGCTCCGTGATGCCTATAAGGAAGGTCTGAAGACCACCTTCGTTTCGACCGAAAGCTCGTCTTTCGAGGAAACGGATAAGCGCATCGGCATCCCCGAAGCCATGAAGGACGTCTATTTCTTCTATCCGTTTACAGATCTTCTGACATCCCGGAAATTGTCCAAATATGCCAAGATCGCGGCGAAATACTATCCCAACGAAGTGCTGGACATGATGACATTTCAGGGAATGACCGGAGCCCTGGCCGTGGCGGAAGCGCTCAAACACCTTGGCCGGAACGTAACGCGGGAAGGTTTTATCAAGGAGCTAGAGAAGCTCAACAAGTTCGACAGCGGCATTCAGACGCCTCTGTCCTTCAGCCCGACGCAGCATGCTGGCGCACGATCCGGCAACATGCTGACGAAAAAAGGCCTGCGGCTCGTCGTGGTGTCGAAATATCAGCCGCTCACCGGCAAGAGCGCGAGCCAGTAGATCTGTGTCAATTCCGCGAGGAGCGCGTGGGCATGCGAAAGGTGCTTTCCAACTGCCGCGCTCTTCTCGGGGAAGGCCACGCGCTCAGCGATGGCCCGGTCGATATCGTCATCGAAGGCCGGATGATTGCCGATATCCGGCCGCATGGCGCGGCTCCGGCGGACGGCGAACTCATCGACATGAGCCGCAGGCTTATCGCACCGGGGCTGATCAACGGGCACCACCACAGCCACGAAGGATATTACAAGGGCCGCAAGGATAATCTTCCGCTCGAGCTTTGGATGAATTATGTGCGGCCCCTGAAGCCCATCGACCTCAGCCCGCGCGATGTCTATCTGCGCACAATGGTCGGGGCGATCGAGGCCGTGAAGAGCGGTACGACCACGCTTTGCGACGACTTGAATGCGAGCCCGCGCCTTCTCCCCGAGCACATCGAGGCAGCTTTCCAGGCCTATGAGGATATTGGCATCCGTGCCAATGTCGGGATCACGCTGTTCGACAAGCCTTTTTTTCGTGCGCTTCCGTTTGTGGACGAAGAGTTCGCGCCAGAGCTTCTCGCTGAACTGGACGCCGTACCCGTAACGTCACCGGACATCCTGCTGAACTTTGCCGCAGACCTGGCCCGGACCCGCCATCCGCAGACTGTCCGCGTCGCCTATATGCCACGCCATCGGCGCCGCAGCGCTGCACCGAGGATTTCTTGCGCCGTGTCCGCAGGCTCGCCGACGATTTCGATCTGCCGCTGATGATCCATGTGCAGGAAACCCGGCTTCAGCTCGTTACCGGCCAGCTCTGGTACGGCTCGACCATGGTCGAATATCTGAACCGCCTCGGTTTTCTCAAACCCAAGACGCAGATCATCCATGGCGTGTGGCTGAGCCCCGCCGAAATCGGCATCCTGGCGCAGACGGGCGCCTCGGTGCAGTACAACCCGTCATCCAATCTGAAGCTCGGCTCGGGCGTGGCGCCGCTGCGCGCGTTGCTCGACGCCGGCGTGAATGTCAGCATGGGGACCGATGGCTGCGGCTCGATCGACAGCGTCGACATGCAGAATGCGCTTTGCGACGGCGCGCTGGTGCAGAAGCTGCGCGGCGATTACCCCTGCCTGGACGGGCGCAAAGGAGGCGCTGCGCGCCGCCACGCTCGGCGGGGCGAAAGCCTTGGGGCGTGACGGCGAGCTTGGCGCCGTGGAAAAGGGGCGCATTGCCGATCTCGTCGCCTATCGCCTCGACAGCATCGCCTTCACGCCACTCAACGACGCCGTCAACCAGCTCGTTTATGGCGCCACGAAAGCCGATGTCGACATGGTCATGGTGGACGGCGAGATCATCCAAGCGGGTGGACGCCTCACACGCGTCAACGAAGAGGAATTGATCGCCGAAATTCAGGATGTGCACGCCCGCATCGCTCACGCCTTGGCCGCCTCAGAACAGGATGTGGCGCGGCTTGCCGCGCCCTATGAACGGATTTACCAGCGCTGCCAGACATCTGCCGATCCCGGCGGACACCTACCCGGCGCGATTGAAGGGATAGCTTTTGCGCCCATGATCGACAGCGGTTAAACGGCCATTTCAGAGGCGGCGGATGCAAACACAGCGGCGTCCTTTGAGGCGGTCTGCATATCCTCCGCGCGGTGGCAGGCGACCTGCACGCCGTCAAAGCCGCGCAGGAGAGGCCGCTCGACCTTGCAGCGCTCGACGGCAAGCGGACAGCGCGGATGGAACGGGCAGCCTGCCGGCACATCGGCCGGGTCCGGCACATCGCCTTTCGGCATGGTCCGCTGCCGGGCCGTTGCGGCGATATCGGGCACCGCATCGACAAGCAGCTTCGTATAGGGATGCAGCGGGCGCGCCAGGAGCTGCGCGGTCGGCCCAATCTCGACGAGCCGCCCGAGATAGAGCACGCCGGTCGTGTTCGCCATGTTCGAGACCACCGCCAGATTATGCGAGATGAACAGATAGGTCAGCCCGAGGCGCGCCTGCAGATCCCGCATCAGATTGAGGATCTGCGCCTGCACGGAGACATCGAGCGCTGAGGTCGGCTCGTCGGCGATGATGAAGGCGGGCTCGGCGGCAAGAGCGCGCGCGATCGAGATGCGTTGGCGCTGGCCGCCGGAAAACTCATGCGGGAATTTCCTGCCGTCTTCGAGCGCAAGCCCCACGAGCCGCAGCATCTCGAAGACGCGGCTCTTGACGGCGCCTTTGCCGCTTCCCAGACCATGCGTTCGCAGCGGTTCGGCAATGCTGTCGAAAGCCCGCCAGCGGGGGTTGAGGCTCGCATAAGGGTCCTGGAACACCATTTGCAGATTGCGGCGTATGCAGATGGATGCCTCGCGCGTCCGCGTCGCGGCGAGATCTTGGCCCAAGATCATGACGCGGCCGGCGGTCGGCGCCAGCACCCCGGCGACGCACAGCGCGATGGTCGATTTGCCGGCGCCGGACTCGCCGATCAGCGCAAAAGTCTCGCCGCGCGGAATGGCGAAGCTCACATCCGTAACGGCGTGGACGATCCGCTGGCCCCCGGCAAAACGCCGGAGCAGAAAAGACCCGCCAAGCGCAAAGGTCCTTGGTCAGCCCCTCGACTTTCAGAACGGATTCCGCGACATTAGACATTTTGCGGCATTCCGTCGATCGACGCCGCCGCCGGGTCAAGAAGCCAGCATGCCGCGCGGGAACGATCGCGGAGGAAGAATGGCGGCTGCTGATAAGGACAGCGCGCAATGGCGACGGGGCAGCGCGGATGAAAGGCGCAGCCCGCCGGGCGGTCCGCCGGGCCGGGCATGGTTCCCTCGATCTGGAAAAGCTGCTGCAAAGGCCGGTTCATGCGTGGGATCGCGGCGATCAGACCTTTGGTATACGGATGCTGCGGCGATTGGAGGACGTCCGATGTGGCGCCGATTTCGGCGATGCGTCCCGCATAGAGCACGGCGACGCGATCGGCCGTTTGGGCGATCAGACCGATATCATGCGTTATGAAGATGATGGCCGCGCCCCTCTCCTCGGCCATGGCCTTCAGCAGGCTGACGATCTGGGCCTGCAGCGACACATCGAGCGCTGTAGTGGGCTCGTCGGCGATGATCAGCCTCGGCTCGGACGCAAAGGCAAGGGCGAGGACGACGCGCTGCCGCATCCCGCCGGAAAGCTGATGCGGATAGGCGCCCAGCCGCTCGCGCGGGCCCGGAATGCCGACCTCGGCGAGGAGCTGCGCCGCGCGCTCCTCCGCTTGGCGCCGCGACAAAGGCAGATGCGCGAGAATGGTCTCAACGAGCTGCCGGCCGACGGTCATGATCGGGTTGAGACTGGTCATCAACTCCTGAAACACAGCGGCGATATCCTTGCCGCGCATGGCGTCGAGATCGCCGGGGGAAAGCGTATCGATGCGGCGGCCATCGAAGCGGATTTCGCCGCCAGACTGGAAGAGCGGCGGATCGATGAGGCGCAAAATCGCCATGCCAGTCAAAGATTTGCCGGCGCCGGACTCGCCGACCACGCCCAGCACCTCGCCGGCGTCGACCTCGAACGACAGATCGTCGATGACGGTCACCTCGCCTTGGCGCGTGCTCAAACGGACGCTTAGGTTTTGCACCGAGAGCAGCGGCATCACACCGTCCGCATTGTCGGGTTGAGACGGTCGCGAAGCCAGTCGCCTAACAGGTTGATGGACAATGCGACCACGACCAGCAAACCGCCCGGCAGGATCGACATCCACCAATCCCCTGAAAACAGGAACTCGTTGCCGATGCGAATCAAAGTGCCGAGAGAGGGCTGCGTGGACGGCACGCCGACGCCAAGAAAACTGAGCGTGGATTCGACGAGGATGGCGACGGCGAGGTTCACGGTCGCGATAACAAGCACCGGCGCCATGACGTTCGGCAGGATGTGCCCGGTGAGAATGCGGGCGGTGCGCACGCCGGTAATTTGCGCGGCGAGGATATAGTCCTTGTTTTTCTCCACCTGCACCTGGGCACGCACCGTGCGCGCGAATTGCACCCACAGCGAGGTGGAGATGGCGAAGATCAGAGTCGGGATCGCAAGGAGGTCGTGCAGAGAGCGGTCCAGCACCGTGAGCGTCACGCCGTCGACGAGAAGGGCGATGAGAATCGGGGGCAGGCTGAGCTGAATATCGGCAATACGCATCACGACGGCATCAATGATTCCGCCGAAATAGCCGCTCAAAAGGCCGAACGAAACACCGATCAGCGCCGCCAGCGCGACGCTGCCGAAGCCGACCGCCAGCGATGTTCTAAGGCCATACATCATAGCTGAGAGAAGGTCGCGGCCCTGCGGGTCGGTGCCGAGAAGATAGAAATTGCCGAAGATGCCGCGTGGAGCCCGGAGGCAGGCGCGCGTCGGCGACATTGGCACTGCCGGGATCGAAGGCGTCGAACGGCGCGAGCACCGGAGCGCCGATGGCGGCGATGAAGAGGCACAGGACGATGAGGGCGGACCAGGCGGCAATATGCGATTGGAAGAGTTCCTGTGCCACGCCGTTTTGCAATACGCGGCTCCAGAGCGACGGCGGCATTCGGCGTGCATCCCTCATGCTGTGCGCCCCTGACGCCCGGCAATGCGGAGTCTCTGGGTCGACGATGGGGGAAAGGATGTCCACGGTCAGATTGATGAGCGCGAAGATCCCCGAAACCAGCACGAGATAGGCCGACAGCACCGGCACGTCCGCGAATTGGATCGCCTGGATGACAAGAAGGCCGAGGCCCGGCCATTGAAACACCGTCTCCACGATGATCGAGAAGGCGAAGAGATTGCCGAATTGCAGCGCGACGATGGTCATGACGGGCAAGAGCGCATTGCCGAGCGCGTGCCGGTAGTAGATCGAGCGCCGGGGCAGACCGCGCGCGATGGCAAATTTGATGAAGCTGGAGCGCAACACCTCGCTGATTTCCGCCCGGACGAGACGCATGATGAGCGTCATCTGGAACAGCCCGAGCGTTAAGCTGGGGAGGATCAAGGCTTTGAGACCGCTCACCGTCAGAAGGCCGGTCGTCCAGCCGCCGAGGTCGGTGACATCGCCGCGCCCGAATGCCGGCAGCCAGCCGAGTTGGACAGAGAAAACGAGGATCAGGATGATGCCGACGAGGAATGTCGGCAACGCCACGCCGACGACCGAGAGCGTCAGCAGGATGCGCGTCAGGACGCTGCCTCTGTTGATGGCGGTCCAGACCCCCAGCGGGACGCCGAGTCCCGCAGCCATCAACATGGCGCAGAGGCTGAGTTCGAGCGATGCCGGCGCGCGCTCCAGCAGAAGCTTGGCGACCGGCTCGCTATAGCGGTAGGAGACGCCGAGATTGCCCGATAGGACATTGCCGATGAACCGCCAGAACTGCACCACGGCCGGATCGTTAAGCCCCAGCGCGCGGCGCATCGCTTCGCGATCATCAAGCGTCGCGGCCTGGCCGACCATGTTGTTCACCGGGTCGCCGACATAGCGGATGATCACGAAGCTGATGAAGGCGGTGGCCAGCAGCACGATGACCGTGTGGGCGAGGCGCGACAGCAGAAAGCTCATCGCTCCCTCCGTGCCTGGTCACGCCGGGGAAACAGCATTTGCCGCGTCCACTCGGCGTCGCCCCGGCCGTGAGAGCCGGGGCCCATTCGCCTCCCAGCGCGCCATGAAATTGCGGAAAGGCAAATAGACCCCGGACAACGCCTGCGGCGTTTCCGGGGGGACACTGGGATTGGCTTGCCTCCGCTTGGCCGAGTTCGGCACCCTATTTCGTCACCTTCACCCATTTCAGCTCAAGGTCGTCATCGGCGCGCTGGACGAGCGAGACGCCTTTCCTCACGCCCCAGGACAATGCGGCCTGATGCAGAGGGATATGAGCGATATCCGCCTTTTCGATGGACAAGGCTTGCGATATCAGCGCCTGCCGCTTTGCGGGATCGGCCTCCGTTTCGATCGCTTCCGTCAATTCATCGATCTTCGGGTTGGAATAATTGCCGACATTATAAGTGCCGCTTTTGCCGACCGGCGTATGCGTGGTCTCTTGAAATGTCGAATGCGCATCGTAGCTGAGCGGCTGCCAGCCCAATAAAGAGAACGTCGTATTGCGGCTGAGAATTTTTTCGAAATACTTTGTGCGCGTCTGCGCCAGCAGATTGACCTTGATCCCAGCCCGGGCCAGCATGCTGACAATGGCCTGACAGATCTTCTCGTCATTGACGTAGCGATCATTCGGGCAATCCATGCCCATCTCGAAGCCGTCCTTATATCCGGCTTCTGCGAGGAGCTTTTTCGACGCTTTGAGGTCGAAAGGATAGCGCTTATCCAGCTTCGCATCGTAGCCGGTGATGCCGGGCGCGACCATGATCCCCGCAATGTGGGACGAGCCGCCCATGATGCGGTCCTTGATCGCCTCGATGTCGATGGCCTGGTAGATCGCCTTGCGGACACGCAGGTCCTTCAGCGGATTCTTGCCCTTGATATTGCTGTCGAGCAACTCGTCGCGCTTCTGGTCCATATTGAGGAACATGGTCCGCAATTCGGAGCCTTGCAGCACGTCGAACTTGCCGCCGGATTTGATCCGCGCCACGTCCTGCTGCGGCACCGGATAGACCATATCCACTTCACCCGAGAGCAGCGCGGCGACGCGCGTGGCGTCCGCCTGGATCGGGGTGAAGACTACCTCGGTGAGATTGTGCTCCTTCGCGCTATTGCCCCACCAGCCGTCGAAGGCCTCGAGCACGGTGCGGACCCCGGCCTGGCGCAACTTGATCTTGAACGGCCCGGTGCCGTTGGCGTTGGTCGAGGCGAAATTCTCGACCTTGCCCTTGACGCTGGCCGGCTTGGCGGCGTCATGCGCCTCCGCCCAGCTCTTGCTCATCATATAGGTCGAGGTCATCTCGTTGGGCAGAATCGGGTTCGGCTTGTCCAGGACGAAGTCGACCGTGAGGTCGTCAATCTTCCTGACCTCCTTCACCGAATTGACCGTGTAGGCCATATCGGAGCCTTCCATCTTCACCCGCTTGATGGTGAAGACGACGTCGTCTGCCGTGAACGGCTCGCCGCCCTGGAATTTGACATTCGGGCGCAGGTGGAAGCGCCAGGTCACCTTATCCGGCTGCTCCCATTTGACCGCGAGCGCCGGCACCAGTTCCAGTTTTTTGCCGCGCCCGACCAGCGGCTCGTAAATCTGGCCCAGCCAGGAGAGGGTGAAGGTTTCGGCGATGGCCTGGGGATCGAGGGATGCCGGGTCGACCCGGTAGGCATAACGGAAGGTTTCCGCCTGCGCATTCAATGTCATAAGGCAGACAGCAAACATTGTCCCGAGGCAAAGCCGTCGAAGCATTACAGTGTCCTTCGCGATGTTAGGTCAATTTAGATTAAAAGTTTTACCATATTTCCGCCATGATTAGAAGCGGCGGGGTAGGGACAAGTGTTTCTAAAAGTCAAAAAAATGCAGTCACCGCCCGCTCCGCCCTTGCGGGTGCCTCCGCGTATCTGCTTTCGGCGTAGAGCTCAGCGACCTATCGCTTGAGGGCAGCGACCTGACCAGCGGCCTCGGCACCGATGCGGGCGCTGCCGATCATCATCGGCCACAATGCCGACGCGGTGCTGCGATACCGCCAGCCATGTTCATTGCTCGGCTATTGCCCAGCTGCGCCGGAAAGGCTCTTGTCGCCAGCGTTCGACCTGGCGTACGCTTGACCGAAACGCTGGCTTATGAGCGGCGGCCCCTAATTTGAATGACCTGATCTCACTGGGGGCAAGCTCGTCAGACTACGCGCCAGAAACCTACTCTAATAATGTGTGCTTGCACGCTTTGCCTGCAGTTGGACGCAGTCCGAGTGAACTGGAGTGCGGCGGATGAACCAAAAAGAACTCGACGAGATTAAACTCACACTGCGGCGTATTCAGCGCATCGCGTCCGAACCGATTGACGAAACTGGCGTTAGTGAATTGTCTACGGACGGCATCGCTGCCGCAAAACCCGATGAAGCCCGTGCGATCGGTCGCTTTTCCGACAGAGCGAAGCAGTTAGTCGAGGAGACTCCCGCCAAGTTGCGTTCGACATCGATCGCCATTGCGATGTTGACGGCCATTGGCGTGATTGGGCTGGCAAGCTGGGTATTTTTGCGACCTAACGTGGAGCCAAGTCGCAAGCGGGAAGAAACGACCGAGCTGAGGACCGGACCACAAGAACGGCAGGCAATCCAAATCATGGGAGATGCATTGCTGGCCACGACGAAGGCCGAGAACCTCCTGGACGCCGGCCGCGTTAGTGAAGCCCGGCGGAGTTCGACCGACTTGGCGGATAAGTCGCCAGAAGCCGCGCTCATTCTTGCGCGATCTTACGATCCGAATTACCTGCGCTTGATCCCGAACGCTGACGCTGCCGCCGACCCTGGCGAGGCAGAACGCTGGTATCGAACTTGGCGAGATATTGCGGCCAAGAGGGGTCTTGTCCTGGAGCCCGACCGGTTTGAGCGCATTATCAAGGCAATGCATTGAAGCGGGATGCGGCTCAATGATCGCGAATATCTACTCTTTTTCGCCAATCTTGATTGACGCGAGGGCCGCAGAAACGCTGTCGTAGGCGCTCGCATCGGATTCCATTTGTTTGAGCTGATTTTCCAGGCTTTCGCGTCGCCGCTCCCCCATCTCTACATCGCTTGCGTCCCCATTGCTGCAGCATTCGGCGATTAGCATCCGCCGCTGTTCGATAATGAGCTTTAGAGGATGCGAAACATTCGAACGGAAATGGTCTAAGATGAACGACGTCGTTCGTTCCAATTCTTCCTGAGCGGATTGCGCCAGCTTTTCAGCAATTGCATCGAACTCGGCTTTGATCAGGCTTAGAAGCTGGTGGTTGTGCTCCGAAGATGACAGCTTGGGCCAGGATGACGCCGCGTAAGCCGGTCCGCCCAACTCAGTCGCTATCGGTTCGCCGAGCGCCGCAAGCGATGGTGAACACTTCAGCGCGGGCAAATGAGGATATTCGATGTGCATGTCCAATGCGTCGGCCGCAAAATCGATTTTTTCCAGTAGACTCTGTTCGGCGGAGTGCGTGACGCGGTTGATTTGCGATAGCAGGTCCTGAAATTGTCGGGAAAATTCCGCTTCGACGTCGCTGCGCAATCCTATCACCATGGGAGAGCGCCCCGCGGCAGATGACAAATCACGCCGATTTGCCGGGTGATCCTCGGAAGAAGACAAACTCAATTTTACCTTATCTTGTAGTATTTTTGCCAAATTACGCTTTGTATTCTCAATAATACTTATATATCGTGCCTGTATTTGGTCGATTGCGTCATTGGCCGACGACCAAACTGCGGCGGCGTCATCGAGATTCTTCCTAAGTGCGGCCCCCGTTTGTGTCGCGGCGGCGCAGCCAAGCTGGTCTGGCGCTGATAAGCCCTCTAATCAGTTCGGCATTCGTCTCGGCTCGGGCAAGACCGTTTTTTGACAAAGCCGATAGAGCGGACGCCGCATGCCGCAGGCTACCGGCAATCGAACCCCCATGGAGCATGTTCGAAATGGCAATGGCAAGGTCGGGAATAGCGGAGCGCATCAAGATGGTTTCAGCAATTATCGTCGCTTCCGCCGATGGATCAGAGAGCCAGAAGCTCTTGGTGCCGTCCGCGGTTGACAATGCCGATGACCTAGGAAAGTTGTGCGAGCGCGCCAGCTTACGCTGCCCGTCGGTATCCTGGCCCAGCGCCGTCACAGCCCACTCGGCACATCCTATAATGATCGGTATATCGGTATCGGGAAACTCGCGCTTAAGCAGCGCCTTGATACGTCCGGCGATGGTCTCGGCATGCTTATCGAAATCCTCGATCTCATCGATCTTATTCACGAAAATTATGAGGTTTTCCTTCCTCAGGCCACGGAGTATCCGCAGCAGATTGAGATCGGCGTTCGACAGCGGTTGGCGTGCGGTGACAACGATGACAAAAATATTCGCCCGTTCAAGGTTTTGCCGGGTGATCTCATCCCGAACAAGAAATGGGTCGTTGATACCAGGCGTATCGATAAGCACAGTCGGATAGAAAAAACTTGCAAGATCGAAGTAAATATGAGCCGCCTTCGTGATCATCGAAAATTCGCCGGACGAGGACTTATCTTCGTCGCCAAGAGGCGATTCGGCGGCGACATATTTTTCAAGAAGGCCGTCCGTCAAAGAATTGAAGGCATGCTGCTTTCCGAGCAATTCAGAATAGCGATGGCCGAGCCTCCGCTCAGCGCATTCCCGCATATTGTCGACCTGCTGATGGAAACTCTCCCAGGGGAAGTCCGGGATCAGCCGCTCCGTTAGAGCTCTCACGCGGCCGCTGCCTTCGGAAAGCTGACGCCACTCCGCATCGTTGAAGAATTCGAACACGGCACCGCTGGTCGGCTTGTTCGGGATTCCGAAGTAAAGATTCGTAACAACAGTGGTCCAGGGGGTGATTTCTGACGGCAGGAGATCGGGGACGCCTATAAGAGCATTGATCAGAGTGCTTTTTCCCGCATTCATCTGCCCGATGAACGCAATCTGACAATGTTGCGCTTCGGCCATTTCCAAAAGGCGACCGACATATTCGGCAGTTACAGCATCAGAAAGCGGCGCAAGCGTCCGAGCCGATTTTGAGATCGCCTCTTTCGCGAGTCTCAAGTCTTCGCCAACCTCGATTTGCTTCGCAATTGAAGCGGCGCCGGTCTTTGATTTACGGTCATTCAGCGCGGCGCTGCGATCCGCATCGACCGTCTTTTGGCGGGACAAAACACTTTCAAAAATCAAGGTGTGGAAATTAGGCGAGTAAATCCCCGCGCTATGTCCATTCGCGGACAGTTCGATTTCTGGAAGTTGGAAGCTCTCCGGGCGTTTTCGTTTCTCTTGGAAAATCGAACTGAGTATCGCCGAAATTCCTCTCCTCATAGCAGGAACGCCTCTCACGAAACTCAATGATCATACAGCTCAAAAACGTCAAATGCTCGAATGCAAGCTCAACGAATCATATGCGTTCCGCATGTGGGCGCCGCCCGATTGCGACCGCCGCAATTGCCTGAAGCCAGCAATAACAGCTTCCATCTTTTAACGCCCGACAGAACTTCATGCCAATGGGAAAAACAGCCTTAAGCTTACGTGTTATGCTGATTTTCTTTTGAACGTGTCTTGATTCGTCTCCATCGCCAACTCCACAAAGTAACCATGGGTCACGCAGTTGAAATTATTGGCAGATCTTTTCAACGCGGTCAGAACGCCTCGGAGCGTTTTGCGGATAAGCTCGGCGATCTGCGACGGGAATTTACGGCCGCTGCAACCGGTTTGCCTATCTTGGCGCCGACGATCCGCGCCATGCGCCGCACTGAAGCGGTTCTGCGCCGGCCGTTGCGGCTCGCCGTCATCGGTGAGTCCAATTCCGGCAAGTCGACGCTGACGAATTTTCTGCTCGGTGTCGCCGTGCTCCCGACGCTGCAGCTCTCCAATACACGAGTGCCGACACTCATCCGCTATGGCCGCGAGCCTTCGGCGATGGCAGTGTTGGATGGCGGCCAGATGTTTCGCTTGAGTGCCGATGCCCGGCCGCCGGACGCAATGACCCGCGTGCAGATCGAGTTGCCGCTCGCTCCTTTGCGCGCCTGCGAGATCGTCGACTTCCCCGGCTTCTTTGATCCGCTGCTGGACTATGACGGCGTCGATATTGCCAGACATCGGATCGACGCAGCGGTCTGGTGCACCTTCAGCACGCAGGCGTGGAAGGAGAGTGAAAGCGCGGCCTGGCGGCGACTGCCGTTGCATGCGCGAAAGTATGGGCTGCTAGCGGTAACCAACAAGGATCGCCTAAGGGATAATCAAGCCGCCAAAGTCTTGGCACGTCTCGAAAATGTGGCGCGCTCCGATTTCCAGGATTTCGCTCTCCTTTCATCTTTAGAAGCACAGCTGGCGTTCGACAGTGAAGGCGCCGTAACGGATCGGGAGACTTGGCGCAAGAGCGGCGCCGCGGAGCTTCACCGTAAGCTTGGAAGGCTATTGCTCGACCTGCGTCTCAATCGCTTGCGCAAAGCGCAAACATTCATTGGCAAAATTATCGGAAAGGCACTCCAAAGCCTCGAATTGATGCGTCTCGATATGCCGACTTGACGGGCGCGTCGGATCATTGCGTCGTGGCAGACCGATTGAGAGGCAGAACGTGCTTCATGACGATCTGGGAATACAGATCCTCCGACTTCAGCTTGGCGATGCCTTTGTTCAAGGCGCCCAGCAGCTCTTCGGCTTTCGGGTAATCCTTCGCGACGATAATGCGAACGTCCTGAGCCGAGCCGGCGTTTTCAACCATGCGGAAGGTGCGCGACAGCCCCAAATGCGAGATTGCAAGCTTGCCCTCCAGTTCATTGACGAGCAGGGCATCGGCGTCTCCGCGCTCGACGAGATTGAGACAGTCGATCATCGACTGCGGCCGCACAAGCTTCAGCCTGCCATCGCGCACCAACTGTTTAGCCTTCTCGGTGAGAGGTCCGACGTCTCGATTGGCGGGCACACAGACGGTGCGCCCGATCAAGCGTTCTTCAGAGGTCGGATCGAAGTCGCTCTCAGACCTGGTGAAGAAGACGACAAGAGCTTTGAAGATCGGTTCGGATGCCAATGCGCCGTCGCAAAAGGCCGCCGACTCGCCAGTGAGAAGCCCTGGATCTTCGCAGCTCGGTTTTGACCAGGGCAAAGCGAGATCCGCCCTCTTCTCGACGAGCACGCTGTGAACCTGGCTTGCCCTATCTTTGTCCCACTGAACCTCAACATTGCCGGCATGAGGCCACTCCGTGCGCGCCAGCGCGGCTCTTGCCAGTTCGGTGAGCAGGCCGCCGCCGCTGGAATGCTCATCCGTCAGTGGCGGCTGGGACACGATCGAGAGCGTCAGCCGCGGTTCGCCAGCCGAACCCTCGATGCGGGACGCAAATGAAGCGGCCGCCGCCACGGGAGTGGCCGCCGGTGCCGGCACCGATTTGGCGGCTGCCGCCGCATGGCCATATTGTCGCCAGCCGAGCACCGGCGCGCGCGGATCGGTTTCATTCCAGATCGAGGCGGGCCGATCGCTGCGAAGCCGTGGCAGCGCGGCGAAGAGGCTGTCGATGAAGGCGGTCACATCGAGATAACGGGCGTGTTGCGGCACCCAGTTGAACGCGGCCAGGATCGTATCCGTCTCGATCGTCGCCACACTACCCTTCCCGGAAGTGCCCGTCAGCTCGCCCGGCTGGATTTGAGCCGGGCGATAAAATTTTGCCAGCGCGGCGTTCATCGGGATCGCTATGGGGCGGAATTCGCCGGAGGGATCGACGCTTGCGGGCAGCCGCTTTGCATCGGTGTTGAAGAAGAAGATCGCGGCCGCGTCGCCAAGCTGGTTCCCGGCGCCGGCGCCATCAAATGCCGTGACCTCGGCTTTCACGCCGAGCAATGCGAACACGGTGCGCGCCGTCAGGCCGGTTACCGTCTCGGGGCCGATAACGGCCACTTTCTTCCCGGCGAGCTGGTCCACGGCATCGATTTCGCGGCGGGCGAGCAGCACGGCCTTCTGGGTCCGAAGTTTTGTCACGTAACGAAGCTTCTCGCGCGCTTCCGAATAGGTTTTGGAGACCTCCGGGGAGGCGAAAACATCGCTATTGAGGATTGCGAAATCCGCGCCGCGGAAACGCAGCAGATCGCGCACATTCGCCGCGCCGGCATTGCCCATAATCGACAGGAGGCGCAGCTTGCCGGACTTGTCGAATTCGGCCGACAATTCCGCCAATGCCTTCGAAATCACGCCATCCGGATAAGCAAGCCCGTCGGTGAAGACTGTCACCGCGCCGCTCGCCTGCGTTTGTGCGCCGACCGGACTTTTCAGAAATGCGGAGGCAAATGTGAACGCCAAGGCGCAGATGGCTACAACTAGCCGGACCCTTCTCCTCATCGGACCTTTCCCCGTACCCCAATCACCACCGCCGATCGGCGGCCGCTACTCCAGACACACCCGGGCTAATTCAGCCTCTTTCAATACAGTATTCAAGGGCTTTTCCTTGTTCGTTGCGCGATTTTCTTTGCGTAATTTTAAGTGGGCCTGCTGGGAAACGCGTTCGATTATATGTGGGCACCAACTGGTCACCGCTTTTTTTGCTGGTGTTTTCAATTTTTTACGATTTGCTTGAATGCTAATGGCGCTGAAAGAGATATGACGAATTAGAAAAATCAAAATATTGAATGCAAGGATGGCAGACGAGCTAAGCGGCGGGACGTCGCCAGCGCCGTCGTCGATATGGTCGCCGGTACGCCATAGAGGCCATCGTCGACGGTTTCGCCGCAGATGGAATCGTTACCATCATCCCCATTGACCGTATCGTTATCCGCCGAAGCCATATGGCGTCGAGGTGAACGGGGGGAATAATAAGGCTCGCCAATCTCAAGTCGCTTGAAAGACCGGCAAAACCGAATCCTCTCATCGATGACCGACCGACATAGCTCGGGCGAGGATCTCAAAAGATCGAAAGCGGCGAACCCCCAATCGTCGATGCACACCGGGCCGACTTTGCCGTTCGTGCATGGAGGCTTCCCTTTGCTGACTTGCCGATGTGCAAGTCTTGGCCGATCGGTCGACGGTCACGAACCGGGTCGCGAGTTGTCGCCTGCACGACAGACAGATCCGTCAGGCAACGCTATAGATATTCACCTAAAAGACGTTGGGGCGACGAAAACTCATAAGGCGCGTGGCGTTCGCGAGAAGTCACGCATCGGGTGTTAGATCAGTCAAAGGACGGTACGTGATGAGTAGCAACTTGATCTCGCTCGCTTCACAATATTTACGCCCCGATCTACTGGACGGAATAGCTGCCGAAGTGGGTGCCGACACCAGCGTTGTTGGCAAGGCCTGCGGTGCAGCAATTCCTGCTCTACTGAGCAGCTTCGCCAACATTGCTTCCAGCAACGAAGGTGCGCGCAAGCTCACCGACGCAATTGGCCAGCAAAACCCGGCCATCCTCAATTCTCTGGCTGCCACGATAGGCACCGCCAAGCAGCAAGACCTCGTCGATGGCGGCATCCGCAGCCTCGGCTCGCTTCTCGGCAACGCCTCGGTTTCGGCGCTTGCGGGCGCGCTTGCTCGATTTGCGGGACTTGGACAGTCCTCAAGTTCCTCGATTGTCGGACTCCTGGGATCGATTGTCCTTGGGTTGCTCGGCAAACAAACGGCGGAAGCAGGGCTTGATGCAAATGGCCTTGCGAGACTTCTGACATCGCAGAAAGATAATTTCGCAGCCGCGATGCCGGCCGGCTTTCAGGGGCTGCTTCAAGCAACCGGATTTCCCTTTGCTCCGGAGAAGATCCAGCCGTCCGCTCCGACATCGGCATGGGCGGCTTCTTCCACCCCCGGCCGCCCTGAAGCATCTTCGCCGCAGCGCAGCTGGCTGGTCTGGCTCATACCGCTGATAGCTCTCGGAGCGATCTCCTGGTGGCTATTCAACAGCAGAATCAAAGATGATCACGGCCTTAATACGCAGGTGAATCAAGCTGCAACCCCTGAGGTGCCGCGCAAGGTCGAGCAAACGCAAATGTCTGCCGATCAGCCGACCCAGGAAATTTCGGCCGCCGCCACCAACCTGACATCCGCGACGCGCACCGCATTGAACGGCGTGAAATCCACACTCGAAGGAATCACCGACGAGGCCTCGGCCAAAACCGCTCTGCCCAAGCTTGAGGCGGCGACGTCGGAGTTCGAAAGGATTGTTGAGCTTTCGCGGCATCTGCCCTCGGAGGCCAAAACCGCGTTGGCTGCGCTCGTGACGGCAGTCCGGCCCGCTCTCGAAAACAGCTTCCAGGCCGTTCTTGCGATTCCTGGGGTGAATTCCGTCGCGAAGCCGGCAATCGAGACGTTGCGTGAAAAGCTCGAACTCGTTGAGCACGGCTTGACGCCAATAAGCAAGCTGTCGCGCCGCGATGAATGGGGGCGGATGGTGCGGCTTGCTCAGGACCGGACGAATCTCGGTGGAACGCCCGAGCCGAAACCGCCAGATCGCGTCCCGGGACGTCATTTTGCCAGGATTCGAGCGAAACGGAGCCAAAACGAGAGCTGGGCTTTGCGCTAAGGAAAGTCTGCGGCGGTGTCTTGCCGAGGCGCCTGCGTCCTTGGTGAGCGCCTTCGCAGTCGAATTCCTCAAGCCAGAGCTCCGGATCGCCTGAATCGATCAAGCGGCGCAACCCAGCATAGTATTTTTGAAGCTATGCGGATCACGTTTGCAGGAAAAAAGCCAAAATCCGGCAGATAGAGAAGTTCCATCCGGATTCGCTAAAATAAAACTAAAATCAAAATACATGTATCAACATGAAAGCAATCTATTGCTGTAATGATCGCCCCTTCAACATCGTAAAAGCGTCGCTCGGAGGAGCTATGTATTACCTATTCAATCTTTCCAAATCGGCAGCGCGCTGGCTTAAGATCGAACTCGGAGCGTGGCGTCACCGCCATCGAGTATGGCATCCTCGCCGCGTTGATCAGTCTGGTTATCATTGCGGCGGTCACGCTCATTGGGACGAACCTAAACAGCGTCTTCAACGAAATCGCGACGAAGGTCGCGCCGGTCTCCGGCGGCTAAATCGCCGGCATAGGAAGAGTGCCATTTGAGGCCGGTATATTGGCCGGGATAGCGGTTGTGGTCCTGCCCGACGGGCGCGGAAACCGCCGCGCGCCAAGCCGATCGGGGCGCTAGCCGCGATCGGCTGAAGCTTGGCTGTGTGCCGCGAAACGATCAGGAGATGTGGGCCATCCTATCATGCACGCGATTCCGTGGGCGGTCGGTCTCTTTGCGCTGCTCATCAGCGCCGCGGCCGACCTGAAGCACCGCATCATTCCAAATGAATTGGTGGTTCTGGTCGCCGCCAGCGGCCTGGCGCTCAGCCTGGGGTCAAGACCTGAAGAAGCCTGGATCAATCTTCTGGCAGCGGCTCTGGTCTTCTTCGGACTTGGCCTTTTTGCCCATTATGAATTGATCGGAGGCGGCGACGTAAAGCTCATCAGCGCTGCAACGCTCCTCGTTCCGCCTGCGCAAATTGGACTGCTGCTGAGCCAGATCGCCATAGCCGGTGGCGTGCTCGGCTGCCTCTATCTCACGGCGCGTCATGCGCTCAAGCGAGTGCCTGTGCCGCAAAGCGATAGGGCGGAAATCGGCCATTCAGGCAGCGGGCTCGCTCGGTTGGTCAGGAATGAACGCGCTCGGATCATCGCCGGTGAGCCTATGCCCTATGCGCTGGCCGTGTCTGGCGGTGTCGCCAGCTACCTCATAAGAGAGCTTGCTCAATGTTTTTCCGCAATGTCCTCGTTGCTCTAGGCGTTCTCTTCGTGGTTGCCGGCCTTGCGCTGTCCATCATCTGGTTCAACCGGACGGGGAGTTCGACCGTTGAATCCGGCAGGCGAAATGTACCGGAGACGCCTGCCACAACCCGCTTGGCGGTCTTGGCAGCCGCCCATCCAATCTCTTCGGGTACATTGCTGCGATCGTCGGATATCCGCTGGAAAGAAATCGCGCCCGGTGAACTTCGCCCAGGGAATCTGCAGCGTGGCCAGATTTCGGAAAGCGATTTCTTGGGTGCGATCACGCGGCGCGATTTCGCTGACAGCGAAGCGTTCGTTGCCGGCGGCTTCGTCATGGCCAATGATCGGCGATTCCTCGCCGCGGTGCTCACGCCGGGCAGCCGGGCCATTTCGATTCCGGTGAACGCACCGCAAAGCGTTGCGGGCCTGGTCCTGCCTGGTGACCGCGTCGACGTGATCTTGACGCAGAGCCTTGGCGATGCCGGTAGCGATCAGCGGGCGCAAATATGTAGGCGAGACCGTCCTTCGCAATCTGCGGGTCATCGCGGTTGATCAGGTGCTTAGCACGCCGGCCAACCCGACTACGCCCGCACTCGTCATTCCCGGCGCGGAGCCGCGCGTGCCAAAGACCGTGACGCTGGAGGTGGACGAGCATCAGGCGGAGATGCTGGTCGTGGCGACGCAGCTCGGCACGCTTCAGCTTTCGGTGCGGCCCCTCGAAGCGACTAGCGATCAAATCGCCGAAGATCATCGTGGGCGGCCGACATGGGCCTCGGACGTTTCGCCTGCCCTCGGGGAACTCCCGCGCAAGGCGCCCGGAAGCACGCTCGAAGGCTCGGATTCGTCGGCCGCCTGTCGTGTCTAATTGATGTCACCTGTGAGCGTGACCTGACCGCGGAAACACACAATGACCGAAATTCTCATCGCTCCCGCAAATGCGAATATCAGCTCGGTTCGAGCAGGCGCCCCCGCCGCAGGGGTCTTCGTGTCCGACCAGGATTCCGAAGGGATCATCCGCCAATCGCTCAGCACTCTCGGCATAGAAAATGTCCAGTTCACGCCGGGCAACGTCGATACCGCGGTCGCGACTTTCGCGAAGGCAAGATCGCCGCAGCTTCTGATTGTGGACGTGAGCGGCGTCGACGATCCGATAGGCAGCATCCGTGAGCTCGCCGAAGTCTGCGAGCCCGATATCTACGTCGTGGTGATCGGCGATCGCAACGACATCGTGCTTTATCGCGATCTCAAGAAGATGGGCATCAGCGAGTATTTCTTGAAGCCCGTGGTGCGAGATCTGTTTACCCGCGCGTGTCATGGAATCTTAACCCCCCAGCGCGACCAGCCACGCTTAAATACCGGCAAGCTGATCTTCATCCTCGGCGCGCGCGGGGGCGTCGGCGCGACCACGATCGCAACCAATATAGCCTGGTACTTGGCGGAGACACGGCGCCGCCACACCATGCTGCTCGATCTCGACATGCAAGGCGGGGATGCCGCGCTGCAACTGGACGCCGCGCCGAACAATGCGCTGCGCGAGGCGTTCGAACATCCTGAGCGCGTCGACCAGCTTTATCTTGAGCGCGGGGTAAAGCATGTGACCGAACGCCTCGACCTCTTAGCATCTCTCGATACGCTCAGCGTGCCCATCATACCGACAGAAGACGCAATTCTGGCGCTCTTGGAGAAGCCGCTCGTCCGGTATCGCTTCGTCATCGTCGATTTGCCGTCGAGCATCGCAATCCGGATGACCCGGCTCATCCATCTACCAAGCACCTGCTTGCTGGTCAGCAATGCCAGTCTGGCAGCCGCGCGTGACGTCGCGCGCTGGCGTGAACATCTCGGGCCGGATAGCCCCGAGCGCAGCACATTGCACATTCTCAACCAAACTGCAGCCCACGGCGGCTTGCCGGATGCGGATTTCATAAAGGGCTGCGGAGGTGCCCCGGATATCATCATTCCCTATGATCGTGAGATGGCAGAGGCATCAACATACGGAATCAAGGCCATGCAGAAATGCACCGTGTTCAAGCGGGGGCTGATGCGGCTGCTCCAAAATCTGACTGGAGAGCCGATGGACGAGCAGGGCTCAATCCTCAGCCGGATATTTGGATAGATGCTTTCCTTTGGCAGAAAAACTGCGAAAGAGGACGCGGCTGCGGCGGCGGCAAATCGAATCGGCCCCGTGAAGGCAGCCGGTGCGGCCGTACGCACCGAAACCGCGGCGATATCGCCAAAAAAGCCCACCGATTTCATCCGCGATCAGGTCCTTTTTCGTGTCGAGCCTGTCGCCGCGGTACGGATGACGAAAGCGGAATTGACCGGCTTCGTCGACAAGCTGGTGGCCGAGATCGCTAATGAGAGGAAGCTTCTTCTCAACCAGAATGAGCAAGATGCGCTCGCTCGCGAGATCGTCGATGAGATGATCGGCCTCGGACCAATCGAGCCGCTTCTGCAAGATCCAACCGTATCCGATATTCTCGTGAACGGACCGCGCATGATCTATGTGGAGCGGCGCGGCAAGCTCGAGCTGACAAATCTGCAGTTCCGCCATAACGCTCACGTCCTGCACGTCGCGCAGCGCATCGCGTCCTCCGTTGGGCGAAGCATCGATGAATCCAGTCCAATGTTGGATGCTCGCCTGGCGGATGGCAGCCGGGTCAATGTTGTTATTCCGCCGCTGAGCCTTAAAGGGCCCTGCATATCGATCCGCAAATTCTCGAAGACGATATTCGAATTTGGCCATTTGGTCACGGTGGGCACGGCTTCTCCGCAACTCGCACGCGCGCTCGAAATTGCGGCGCGTTGCCGCTTGAACATCATCATATCCGGCGGCACAGGCTCCGGTAAGACGACCTTGCTCAATGCTCTCTCGCGCACGATCGATCCGCGCGAGCGCATCATCACCATCGAGGACGCCGCCGAACTCAGGCTCCAGCAGGATCACGTCATCCCGCTGGAAACCCGGCCCAGCAATATCGAGGGCCGCGGCCAAATCGACCAGCGGGCGCTGGTGCGTAATGCGCTTCGAATGCGCCCGGATCGGATCATCGTCGGCGAGGTCCGCGGGCCGGAGGCCTTCGACATGATGCAGGCGATGAACACGGGCCATGACGGCTCGATGTCGACGATCCATTCCAATTCCGCGCGTGATGCGCTGGCGCGGATCGAAAATATGATCTTGATGGCCAACGTGAACCTGCCGATACGGGCTATTCGCAGCCAGATTGGCCGCGCGATAGACCTTGTGGTGCAAATCGAGCGCATGCGCGACGGTGTGCGCCGGATTACCGAGGTCGTCGAGGTTCTCGGGCTTGAAGAGGACGTGATCGTCCTCGGCAGCTTGTTCAAGTTCGAATATGAAGGCGAGAACCCGGATGGCAGCCTCAGAGGGGTCTTCGAACCGACGCCGGGCCGACCGCACTTTCTTTCACGTTTAGAGTATTTCGGCTTGGGAACCGCGTTTCTTGAGGCGCTTGACGTTCACAAGACAACGGACCTTTAGGACATGGTTCTCCCCATATTGATAGGAATTAGCCTATTATTTGCCGGCGCAATGGCGTTGGCTGCCGCGTTGATGGATACGCGGCGGGCGCGCTTGGAAGTCGAGCAGCGCGTCAAGCTGATTACCCCGATCGCTCAGACGAGGGCGGCCAATGACTCGTCCGTCGCGAGGCTGCAAGCCAGAGCGAAGGAACTGGATGCGCATTTCCGGAGCATATTCGCCTTCGGCGTCGTTCATCGCTGGGCAATGAAGACCGGCTCGCTGGTCCTGATAATTTCTGCGATCGTGTCGGCCACAATCATGTGGCTTCTGGTTGATCGTGCACTTGGGCTCTCAGCCTGGTTTACCCTCCCCGCGTGCATACTGGCCTCATTTCTGCTGCCGCGTACCATTCTGATGCGGGAACAAAGGAGCGCCGAGCGTAAGTTTGCGGATATGTTTCCCGACGCGGTCGACGGTGTCGGCCGGATGCTCCGCGCCGGCATACCGGCCACATCGGCGATGCTGGCCGTGGGTAACGAGGCGGCCCCGCCGGTCGGCACTGTCTTTACCACGATCGCGGATCAGATGAAGATCGGCATCCCGCTCGGAGAAGCCCTGGATGCGAGCAGCCAGCAAATCACTCTGCCGGATTTCCGGTTCTTCGCGGTCGCCGTGGCACTACAGCATGCGACAGGCGGCAATCTCGTATTCACCCTCGATGCTCTTTCCCAAATCATACGCAGGCGCCGCGCCACGCGTCTTAGGGCCAAGGCGGTCACCGCGGAGATTCGCCTGTCCGCATATGTGCTCGGCGCATTGCCATTTTTGACGACCGGTGCGCTCCTGATCATTCAGCCCGGCTATCTTAGCCCGCTGTTCTACGATCCGCGCGGGCAGGTGATCCTCGGCATTGCCGGCGGCGGCTTGCTGCTCTCTATGCTGACGATGCGGCATATGATGCGCAGCGTCACCGACGTTTAAGGCCCCGACCATGCATTCTCCATTTGGCAATGTCACTGCGGTCCAGGATCTGATGCCGCTGTTCGGCATAATTGCCCTTGTTGCCGGCGGCGTTCTGCTGATCGCCGCCGGGATTCGCGCGCGCGCCGAGGCACTGGCACGGCGTGTCGCGTTGGTCCTGCCTTGGACTGGCGCGGCAAAGGACGCTGACTTGCGGAACGCGCCGGACGAACGCCAGCGCGATATTGCCGGTTACGGCCTTTCAGAAGCAGAAACCCGGCAAATTATTCGCAGTTTTTCGAGATTCGGCATGCCCGCCGATCGGGCTCCTATTTATTTCACTGTCATAAGGCTCACCTTGGCCGCGAGTGCTGCCGTGGCGGCGCTGCTCTTCATTTCGACGGCGTCCCAGTCAGTCACGATCGGTATCGCGATTGCCGCTGCGATATGCGGATGGTTTTTGCCGATTATGGTGATCAAGCGAGCACTGCAACAGCATCGCAAAGCGGTCAGTTCAGGATTACCCGACGCACTCGAATTACTCGCAATATGTGTCGAAGCCGGCCTTTCTCTTGATGCTGGGCTGCAACATGTCTCCCGCGAACTCAGAGTCTCGCAAGCCGCTCTTTCCGACGAGCTGGCGTTCACATGGGCTGAGATCAGGATTCTGCCGAGCCGCGATCAAGCGCTCTCGAACCTCGCCGAGCGCATCGACACGGCGACCGCGCGCTCGGTCGTCGGCACTCTGGCTCAGAGTCTGCGCCTTGGCTCCCCACTCGCGCAGGCATTGCGGTCGGCTGCGAGTGAAATGCGCAATGAGCAGCTTATGCAATTGGAAGAGCGTGCGAACCGGCTGCCCGCGCTTCTCACGATACCCGTGATGCTGCTGATTATGCCGACGATATTTTTGATCGTGGGCGGGCCGGCCGTGCTGAGATTGATGGATATTTTCGGCCACGGCAAATGATTCCGAGCAAATAGTTCCCAACAGAATCAAATTGATTTCAGTATTAACTTAATAGCAAATTCAGTCGTTCAATTCACAATCTCGAATTGAATCAAATCTATTGGCTAGAATTACCAAAACACTCAGGCGACATTTGAGGAGGAAGCGGATGCGGATTAAGAATATTGCGTTCCGCGCATTGGCCTGGATGCAAGCCCTATTCCTATACGCCGTCGCTGGCCCCGGCCTAACCGCTGAGCGGGCCGTCGAGCACGTCATGAACATCGGGTCTGGAGGCAGCGAAGCGGGACAGTTCCAATATGTCGAAGACATCGCCTTTTCCAGAGACGGTCATTTGCTCGCAACTGACGCAAGCAACGGATGGGTGCAAGCCTTCGACAAGGAGACCGGCAAATTCCTGGCGCGCTTCGGCGGCGAAGGCGATGAAGACGGCAGCCTCGACAAACCGGAGGGAATCGCAGCTGACCCCGACGGCAACATCTTCATTGCCGATTACATCACCGGCTTCATCAAGAAATACAGCCCGAATTTCGATTGGCAACTGACGTTCGGCGGATATGGCACGGAGAAGGGACAGACCAAGCGCGCGGAATACATGGATATAAGGGGCAGCCGCATCTATCTGGCCGATGGCGGCAATGATCGCGTCATCGTCTTCGACCTGTCCGGCAAGTTCCTTTTCGATTTCGGCAAGTCTGGTAGCGGCCCGGGAGAGCTAAACGACCCGGAAGCCGCCAGGTTTGGCAGCGACGGGAATCTCTATGTGACCGACCTGAAGAACGATCGTGTGCAGGTCTTCGATCCCGACGGCAAGTTCATCAGAAGTTTGGGCCATTCAGGCAGTGGTCGCGGCGAACTCAAGTCGCCCGCGGGGATCGCCTTCGATGCCGAAAGCAATGTTTACGTGACTGAAGTCGGAAATGACCGCGTCCAGGTCTTTGATCGAGACGGCCAATTCCTGACTATGTGGGGAAGAAAAGGGAATGGCGATGGCGAATTCGGCAATCTGCACGGCATCGCCATCGATAAGAAGACCGGCCTCATCTACGTTGCCGATACCGCAAATAATCGCATCCAGGTATTTCGCGGGCCAAAACCGGCTAGCCAGTAACCGCCCGGCCAGGGCTGGATCGAGGACAAGAGTCCGACCTGCGTGAAAGCGAATGGCATGACCGCTCTGCAAAAGGAACTTTCGCGTTTTGTGCAGGCGAAGATGGCGCTTGGACGTCGGGCCGTCAGACGGATCCGCATCAGACTTCGCAACATGGTCGGCTCGATGGCGCTGCGCCAGAAGCTCGCCATCGCTTTCGCCGCTCTAGCGATCATGGCCGGCATTTGCGGAGCTTTGGGGCTGCTCTTCCTTGGGCGGATCGCAGGCTCAGTTTCCGTTCTCTCCGGCGTGACATCGCCTCTTCTGGAAGAGACGATGGCACTGATCAATACCCACGAGCGCATGCATTCGGCGGTGTTGGATGGCGCTAGTGACGACGATGCAAAGGGGACGCTGGAAACGCTGGCAGAACTTGACGCCGCGGCGCGCGGCCATCTCAGCAGGATGAAGCATTTGGCCGCTGGCGCGGGCCTTGATTTGGATTTCGGCATAGTCACGAAGACCACCCAGGACCATGACCAGCTTCTCCAGGAGATGATCCACGCCCGTCAAGACAAGAAAAGCGCAGAAGATGTCATATCAGAGCAGTATACCAATGTCAGTCAGCTTATCGCTACGACAGATCAGCTCCTCCGCCGCATCGCCGAGCAGTTCGAGGCGCAAATCATCAAAAACGAAGAGCTTGCGAAAATTCAGGTCCAGACAGGCGAAACCACACTCGATCGAATGAACGACCTCTTCATGGATACTGTCGATGGTGATTTCGTCGGCCTTAATTATACTTACAAGCTGATGGAGGCAACGGCGAAGCTGGAGCATCTCGCAAAGTCGGTTGGTTCGATTGCAAGCGACCAAGGTCTTATCGCCATCCGGCGAGACACGCAGCGCGTCCTCAAGACCGCTTCTGCAATCCGGCAAAAGCTGGCGACGCGCATGCGTGCGGCCGATCAGGCGGCCCTGATGGCCGATCTCGACGCGTCCTTCAAAAAGATCGACACCCAGTTTTTCGGCACCGATCAACTCATCGCCAAAAAACAGGAATTGCTGATTGCCGACACGCATCAGGCGGAGAGCATGAATAGGTTGGACGAAATAGACCTTTCCTATGCCAATCTACTGACGGATGTCGCGAGCGCAGTCCGCTCGCGCAACGCTGCCGCAGAGCAGCAGACCGCAAACCTGGTCACGCGCGGTCGCAACGCGGTCATCGCGGTCGTGACACTCACAGCATTGCTCGCGCTGATGGCAGCCCTGTTCTTAATCCACAGGATCATCGGCCCAATCGGCCGTCTCATCGGGCATATAAGAGCCATTGGCGCTGAAGGCGCCTTGATCGCGATTACCGACCGCTCCCTGATCAGATACGGGGATGAAATCGGAGTGCTGGCGCGGTCGTTCAATTCCACGATCGCGCAGTTGGGCGAAGCCCGCCGGCAACTCATTGCGCGCTCGGAAGCGGAAATTGCCAAACAGGCAGATAGGCTGGAGACGGCGCTCACGAACATGTCACAGGGGCTGTGCATGTATGACCGCGATCAGCGCTTGATTCTTTGCAACAAGAAGTATGCGCAGACCTACGGGATCAGCCATGATCACATCCGGCCAGGCATGTCCTTACCGGAGGTTCTTCAGGAACGACTTGCTGTCGGGAGCTATTATGGAGACGCGCAAACATTTGTAGCGCGTCGTGTCGCCGCGAATTCCGAGGTTCTTCGTTCCGACACCGTTGTCGAATTCCACAATGGGCGCGCCATCCACATCCTGAGACAACCTATGAAGGGCGGCGGATGGGTCTCGACCCATGAAGATGTGACGGAGCGTCAGCAGATCGACGCCAAGATCGCGCACATGGCACGGTATGATGCCCTCACCAGCTTGCCAAATCGCGTTCTGTTTCGCGAGAGAATGGAAGACGGGCTCGTTCGGGTCGCGCGCGGCGGCCACGTGGCGGTGCACTGTTTGGACCTGGACAATTTCAAAGCTGTCAACGACACGCTGGGCCACACGATCGGCGACGCTCTCCTGCGGACGATCAGTCAGCGACTTCTGTCATGCGTTCGCGAGGTTGATACGATATCGCGTCTCGGCGGCGACGAATTTGCGATCATTCAGCACGTCGAAGACCCCCAAACGGATGCCTCTGCTCTGGCACAGCGTGTCATCGATGCCGTCAGTGTGCCCCTGGAACTAGACGCGCATCATGTGGCAATCACCGTCAGCATCGGCATCGCAAATTCGCCCTGCGATGGACGCAACTCCGAGCAACTGCTCAAGAATGCCGATCTGGCGCTATACCGTGCGAAGGCCGATGGCCGCAATATGTACCGCTTCTTCGAGCCGGAGATGGATGCCCGCATGCAGGCGAGGCGAGCGCTCGAACTCGACTTGCGCACAGCCCTGGCCGCGCACGAGTTCGAGCTTTACTACCAGCCGCTCGTCAATATCGAGGACGGTCAGATCACCGGTTGCGAGGCGCTGTTACGCTGGCGCCACCCCAAGCGCGGACTTGTGCCGCCCGTCGAGTTCATCTCTCTTTGCGAGGAAATCGGCCTCATTGTTCCCATTGGCGAGTGGGTCGTTCATGAGGCCTGCCGGGAGGCGTCCACCTGGCCGGCCCACATCGGCGTCGCTGTTAACCTTTCGCCGGTCCAGTTCAGGTCCAGCAACCTGGTGGCGGCGGTTAAGCTGGCGCTTGCGGACTCTCAATTGGCCCCCAGCCGCCTGCAGCTCGAAATTACGGAATCCGTGTTGTTATATGAGACCGAGCCAACCCTGGCCGCACTGCATCAGTTCAAGGACCTCGGCGTCAAGATCTCCATGGATGACTTCGGTACGGGCTATTCGTCCCTGAGTTATCTGAGAAGCTTCCCATTCGACAAAATCAAGATAGATCGATCGTTCATTCACGACCTGGCCAAGCGAGACGATTGCATGGCGATCGTTCGCGCGGTGACCAGCCTCAGTAGTAGTCTTGGGATCACGGCAACGGCGGAGGGTGTTGAGACCACCGAACAGCTCGAATTGCTGCGGTTGCAAGGATGCAGCGAAGCGCAGGGCTATCTCTTCAGCCAGCCAAGACCCGCTTCGGAGATAACGCAGCTTCTCAAGGACTGGAGCGGCTTGTGGCTGCCTGACGCGGCATTCCGCCTCCCGCAGGGCGCGCAGCAACAATTAGCTAGGGTGAGCGCTGAATATACCGATAGCTGCCGTCCAGAAGCCTAAGGTTATTGAGGATCGTCGGATTATTCGGGTCGCGCTGGCTCGCTTTTACGAATTTGGTCCGAGCCGCAATCAAGTCGCCGCGCAGCATATACGAATAGCCCTGGTTATTGAGAATCTGCGTCGTTTCTCCGGAAAGCCTGATCGCTTGAGAATAGGCGCGATCCGCCAGATCAAAACGCCGGATCCGGTCATAGCTTGCCGCAAGCCCAACCCACGCAGCCACGTCTCTGGGCGCTTTTTCGACCGCGTCGCGAAAATACCGCTCCGCCAATCCGTAATTGCCGCGGTTGAAATGTTCCACCCCCAGCTTATACGGTTCGTCGGACGCATAATATTTCGCGTCCGCGGGTTCTTGCACGCTCGACGTCGTTTCCGTACTCCACGAATCACCGGGGCTGGCACATCCCGAAAGCGAAATTGCCACCCAACCCACGGCCAAAACTGAAAATAGGCGCAGCATACCAGATCCGGCGGCGCGCGCTTTCAGGCGGCCGGCTGCATATCGCGAGACATACCGCAATGCAGAGCGTCTGATGCTCATCGCCCCAAGCTCGCCGCGTCTTCTCATTGGCCGGTCGACGCGCCGGTGCCGGCGGACGACCCGCCGGAACCGGCCGACGCGCCGGTGCCAGTGGACGATCCAATGGGACTCGTCAGGGTCGGCGGCGTCTCGCCCAGCTTGCGCACATCCCGATAGCGCTCGACGGCGCCGACCATGCGCTTGCCATCTCCGGGAATTCGCCGGTTCGCAGCATAAGGCGGCCAGGGATCGATGATCTGCGTGGCCGCGTTCACCTCTTTGGCGTCGCCCGCGCCGACTGTGACACCATCAATTCTTTGACGATACGGCGTCATGGCGTCGCAAAAGCAATCGTCACCTGCCCGCGCATTGCCGCACGCCATTATCATCGCCAGAATAATGACGGTAGATCGTCTTATCATTCGTATCCCGCCTCACAATCAGGTCGCGCGTTCATTTGTCATCGAGGAAAATCATGTGGCCATATGGCCCCGCCAGCCCTCCGCCTGACGTGACATATTCACTATATTTCTTCGGAACTTCTGCTTCTCCACGCAGAAAGAAGTCGACATCGTTGCTCGGTAAACTCTGGTCCAGCGGCGTGGCGAGGCGCTGCCCAGGCGCGGCCGGCGCAACAAGATGCGGCGTCACGATCACCACGAGATCGGTCTCTTTCTCCTGGTAGGCCGCACTGCGAAAGAGGGTGCCAAGAATCGGCACCGATCCGATCCACGGCATTTGTGAGATATTGCGCAGGCCCTCCGACTGCAGGAGGCCGGCGATCGCGAAGCTCTGCCCGTCACGCAGTTCGATCGTCGTGCGTGCCTCTCGCTTGGTCAGCGCCGGTATCAGAAAGCCTTCGTTCCGGATCGCGTTCGTGTAGTCCAGCTGGCTGACCGATGGCGTCATACGCAGATTGATAATTCCATTGGCGAGAACCGTCGGAACGAACGTCAACTGGACACCGAAGGGCTTATACTCCACGGTGATGTTTGTGGTTCCACCTGATGAGGGCTGCACGACCGGCACGGGGATTTCCCCGCCCGCAAGGAAGCTCGCCGTATCGCCGGAAAGCGCGACAAGGTCGGGCTCGGCCAGCTCGCGCGCAAGGCCCTTTGTTTCCAGTGCGGTGATGAGCACATCGACGTTCGCGCCACTGTTGGCGAGATTGGCGAGGGCGACGCCGAACGGCAAGGAGGACGCATGTTCCGGCAAAGGTCCCAAGAGCCTGGAAGAGGGGAAGTCCGCCCGGCGTAGCGGTCGGGGCTCTGACCCACTTGGGTAGGCGTGCCCAGGCCTGTGTTGAAGCCTCGCGTTCCGTTCCGATTGGCGACGAACCAATTGATCCCGAGATCTCGCCCGGCATCGCGGCTTGCTTCGAGGTAGCGGACCTTGAGCAGCACTTGCTGCGATGGGGCAATCCGCATCAAGTTGACGACAGTACTTTCGGCAGGACTTTTGGGCAGCAGCCCTTTCATGATCCCTTGCGCGATGGAAACCGCCCGCTCGGCATCCGCGGCGTTTTTTGCCTCGCCGGACAGAATGACTTGTTCATGGTTGCTGGATATGCGGATTCCGGAGCTTTCCGTGCTTGCGCGGATCTTTTGCGCGATATTTTGGATGTCGATCGTAACTTCGACATCAAGCACCCCGACCAATTGCTTATCTTTATCGAATACAGATATATTGGTCGTTCCGACCTTTTTCCCCTGGACGTAAAGCACCTTGTCCGATATCGGCAAGACATCGGCAATGTCAGGAGATCCAACAACCGCTGATGAAAATGCTTTATGCAGCTTGAACGTTCTCGATTTGTGCAGCGTCAAGCTTATTTGATGAAGATCGACGAGTTCATCTTCAGATGCGTTATAGGCCTGCGACTTGGCCGAGCGGATCTCTGGCAATACGACACCGATTGCTGCGGTGAAGACAGCCAAAATGCAGCTCAGCAATTGCTTTTGATATCTCGACAACGTCCGACCTTCGTGGAAGCCGAATGAGAGCATCGCTCTCTTGCGGCGTGGCTCGCCGTTCTAAACAAAATCGTGACGCCATCAGCCATAGTTCGGGTGCAGCAAAACCCGCAGCCAGCTGCCGGATCTCACCCGAGCAGGGACTGCCCGCAGTCACGCAAATTCGATGAATACAACCAAAAGTTGAGTCTTTAGCGGAACATGGTTGATTCGACACGACAACTCAAGCACGGGTTGTGGTGGCGGACCGATCTGCGTTCGGCTGTGGCATTAGGGTGAGCAAGCCGAGATCGACCTGCGTTTAATCGGAATCGATTGAACGAGGACGCGCTCATTGCGGCGGGTAGCATGCCGTTGCCTTTAGCGTCACCGGGCTGAGCCCCGGAACGGTGAATGCGAAATCGAAGGTTCCGCGGACTTGCACGCCGCAAGACGGGGTTGAAACCGTAAAATCCGACGGTGCGATCGTCAGACTCCCAAGCCTCGGCTACGGCGTCGTTCTGGATTTGGCTCGCGGTAACGCATGCCGTTTTGTTGACGGCTGCACATCGGGCAGCCGCCTCGGTCGCCCGATAGAGCGTACTGTAGGTCCAGAGCAGACGGCCGGTGTCCATGATGCCCAGCAGGAACAGCAGCAGCACTGGAAGGATGATGGCGTATTCGATCGCGGCCGTGCCATGCTGACCGAATGCAAACCGGCCTGGCGCGCGCGCGAATGAGCGAGAGCAGCGCTGGCGCACATGGAATCGCTCCGCCGCCCGATTTTTCCGAAAACTGGTTCCCACTTTTCGCATTCGCGCTAATTCTGCCTGAGTGTCGATTGCGCGGTGAGCGTCGCCGGCAACCCCAGGCTGGTATCGGAAAAGATGCTGGTGCGGGTGAGGGTCGCATTGACCCGGATATATTGGCTCGGCGTAATCCCGCCCGCGCATGTCAATCCGCACGCCTTCGGGGTTATGCCGGTGGTTGTGGGGCAGCCGCAAAATTGCGAAGGCGCGGGCGTTGCGGTGATGCCGCTGACGCCGGTCGAGTTGACGACAGCATTGGCGATCTTCGCGGAGTCCCAGCCATTCTTTGCGGCGTAGAGCGCCCCAGCTTCCACGGCATTGTACACCTGCATCGAACCGTACATCGCAAAGCCGATCTCGACGACGCCGGTGAGAAGTAAGGCAAGGAGGGGGACGAACAGCCCGAACTCGATGGCGGCCGAGCCCGCCACATCGCGGTTTCGGTATGGTTGTCTGGACCATATCTTCCAAGCAGCCATCCTGCGCTCCTTACTATTCGACAAGTTGGCTTGCCGTGCCGCCGCCAATCGGGCGGGCGCCGGCGCTGTCGCAATTGTTCTTGAATTGCGCGCCTCCGGAAAACTGGATCTTTCCGGCGATGAGTTGAGTGCAGCCGGAGGGGTTCGAGATGCCGTTGTTGAAGGTCACAGTCTGGGATGGAAGGTAGATCGATCCGGTGATGTTGAAGTTGGCTCCGCCGCCGAAATTGCTGCTGTTGCTCAAAGGTGCGTTCCGATCACCAAAGAAGACGAGACCGGCCAACGCGCCGCTGGTCGGCGCGGTAAGGGTGACTTGTGCGCCATTGCCGATTGTGATGGTGGCATAGCTGCTCCCCGTGCTCTTGGTCAGCACGATGGTGACGCCCGTGCCGGTCAGTTGCACCGCGCCGCCGACGTTGAAGCTTCCCCGATCGATGATGTAGACGCCAGGGTTCATCGTCACCATGGCGTCGTTGGTGAATGCCAGGCCCTTGCAGTACACGCCGGGCGAAATGTATTGCATACCGCTGTTGCTGTGCCCGTATGATTTGTTGTTGTAGCTGCATCCGGAATAAGTCGGGAGCGCAACGCTGGCATAGGGATCGGCGACGGCCGGTTGATTTGACTTGGTGCCGTTGGTGGCGTGGATCACCGCCCCATTGGTGACGGAGATGCCGCCGCTCGCCGAAACCGACAGGGTGTTGAGAACGGCTCCTCCGCTCATCGACAGCGATGCCGTTCCGGTGGCATCGACTCCCATGCCGCATTGCTCGAGATTGACCGTCGCACCGTTGCTGATGGTAACGCCGGTCGTGTTGCCGCCGTAGAGTTGCAGCACGCAGTCGCCGCCGGCCCCTTTCATTGCCACCGCGCGTGCACTGACATTAAAGGGGAGTGATAGGCCGACCAGGGTCAGCGTCTGCGGCTGCGCGATGACCACCTCGACCGCGCTCGCATCTCCGGCATGGGGACCGCTTGCCGGCCGCGTATGCACCGTGACGCTCGCGCCGTCGTCCCCGTCTTTGAACCCGCTTGCCGCGCTTATCGCGCGCCCCTCCACCGTAAAGTCGGCCGGATAACCCTTCGAAAGCGCTGTCGCGGCGCTAAGCGCGGCCGTGTCCGCGGCCGACTGCATCTGACGCTGCTTGTAAAGGACGAACGTTATCTCGGTGCCGAGCGCCACCATGCCCACCAAGACGGCGAGCAGGGCGCCCATCATGATCGCGACGCTGCCACGCCGGCTGCGAAATAGCCTTCGCGCCAAGGCGCCAATCCGGATAAGCCCCGCGGCAAGCTCAGTCCAAAAGCCAACATGCATCATGGCTTTCCGATCGATCTCTTCCCCACCAGGTCTCGATATTGCCTATCGCCGGTCGGTTGGAGCGTGATCGCTGCACCGCAGACGGCGATGGGCAGGCTGGCCCGCCAGACGAGCCGCATCACATCGAAACAGTTCCGGACGTCACAGGCCGCGCCGGACTGATTAGACAAGAAAGCGATTAACAACCGCTCT